>CAWGYF010000019.1:0-137973 GCA_963826705.1 uncultured Actinomycetota bacterium | reverse complement strand
CGGGAGGGGTCACCGAGCCGCCAACTCCCGCAGCGCGATCTTGTACTGCTCCAACGGCACCAGATCGCCGAAGAGCTGGTGGTAGGCGTCGGGCTCCTCGACCGGGTTCGTCCGCTGCAGCCGCGCCTTGAGCTGCGCGACCTGCGCCTCGACCAACGCGAGCCGCACACCCGCGATGACGCTGGCGACGTAGCGCGCCTCGTCGCTCTCCGACCGCGAATGGGTGCGCCGCGGCAGCTCCATCGGCTCGACGGCCAGCTCGGACACCAGTGGCCGCACCTCGGCGGTGCAGCCTGCCGCAACGGCCTCCACCCACGGCTGGCCCGAGAGACCAGCGCTGACCCCGCCCGCCGCTTGCACGGCGCGGTGCATGGCCGCGAGCGCGGGGTGGGTGAACGCCTGCTCGGGCAGCTCGTCGTAGCTCGGACCGGCGATCGCGGGCACCTGCAGCGCGGCCTTGAGCGCCTCCCTTTGCAGGTGCAGGCGTGGATCGTCCTTCGGCGGCGCGACGACCGCCCGCCGCCCCCGCGGCTCGGCGGGCGCGCCCGCCGTCTCCCGCACCCGCCGGACGACCATCGCGATGTCGTCCCAGCCCACCCAGCCCGCGAGACGTCGCGCGTACTCGTCGCGGAAGTCCTCGCGCTTGATCCGGGCGACCAGCGGCACCGTGCGCTGGAGCGCGGCGACCCGGCCCTCTGGGGTGTCGAGGTTCAGCCGCTCGTCGTCGAGCTCGGCCCGGATGGCGAACTCGTAGATCGGCACCCGCCGGGCCACGAGATCGCGGACGGCGGTATCGCCCTGACTCTGCCGCAGTTCGCAGGGATCCTGCCCGCCGGGCGCGATGGTGACGTAGGTCTGCGTGACGAACGCGTCCTC
The DNA here is from genome assembly GCA_963826705.1 of uncultured Actinomycetota bacterium. Taxonomy (GTDB): domain Bacteria; phylum Actinomycetota; class Actinomycetes; order Mycobacteriales; family Pseudonocardiaceae; genus Pseudonocardia. The sequence goes on along the minus strand of CAWGYF010000019.1, from coordinate 137,097 downwards.
GCTGTCGAAAGCCTTCAGCGCGGCCGCCTGGCCCGCGGCGTCGCCGTCGAACGTGTAGATGACCTCGCACTGGTCGAACGAGTCATCTCCGACCAACCGCCGGATCACCCCGATGTGCTCGGCGCCGAACGCGGTGCCGCACGACGCGACAGCCGTGGGCACGCCCGCGAGGTGCATCGCCATGACGTCGGTGTAGCCCTCGACGACCACGACCTGCCGCCGCCGCACGATCTCGGCCTTGGCCAGGTCGAGCCCGAACAGCACGTGGGTCTTGCGGTAGACGGGGGTCTCGGACGTGTTGAGGTACTTGGCCTCGACCCGGTCGTCGTCGTAGAGGCGGCGGGCCCCGAAGCCGACGACCTCGCCCCCACGGTCGCGGATGGGCCAGAGCAGGCGACGGTGGAAGCGGTCCATCGGCCCCCGGTTGCCCTGCCGCGAGAGCCCGGCCTTCTCCAGCTCGTCGAAGGAGAAGCCTGCGGCGAGCAGGTGCTTGGTGATCGCGTCCCATCCCGCGGGGGCGTAGCCGCAGCCGAAGCGCTGCGCGGACGCGGCGTCGAACCCGCGGGAGGTGAGGAAGGCCATCGCGGGCGCGGCCTCCGGGGTGTGCAGCTGCGCGGCGTAGAACTCCGCGGCCCGCTTGTTCGCCTCCAACAGGCGTGTCTTGGTGCCGCGGTCGCGCTGCTGCCCCATGCCGCCGCCCTCGTAGGTGAGCTGGATGCCCACCCGGTCGGCCAGCCGCTCGACGGCCTCGACGAAGCCGATGACCTCGATCTTCTGCAGGAACGCGATCGCGTCGCCGTGCTCGGCGCAGCCGAAGCAGTGGAACGTGCCGTGGCTCGCCCGCACCGTGAACGAGGGGGTCTTCTCGTCGTGGAACGGGCACAGGCCCTTCTGCGCGCCCGCTCCGGCCGAGCGCAGCGCGACGTAATCGCCGATCACCTCGTCGATGCGCACGCGATCGCGGACCGCGACGATGTCGCTGTCTCGGATGCGTCCCGCCACGGGTCGAAGTCTAGTGCCGCGGAAATGCCCCCGTTTCCACGACACAGGAGACGGGCGCCCGACCCCCCGCGTCACGTCCGGCGTGAGCCCGTCCTGCGCGGCATCATGTGGCGGTGCGAGTGCGGTGGGTAGTCGCGACGATGGCGATGGTCGCCGCGGCGGGGGTCGCCGGGTGTGGCGTGACGCCCGCCGATGTGACGACAGGCCTGGCGCCCAGCGCGCCGTCGGGCGTCCCGACCGCGGTCGTCCCCGACACCCCCGGTCCGCCGAGCCCCGCAGCGACGGCGCTGGCGGCGCTGCCTGCGCTGCCGATCAAGGGTCGGGCGCCGAAGACCGGCTACACCCGCGACCAGTTCGGACCGGCGTGGGCCGACACCGACCGCGACGGCTGCGACCAGCGCAACCAGGTGCTCGGCCGGGACCTCACCAACGTCGCGTACCGACCGGCGCCGCGGCCGTGCGTGGTGCTCACCGGCGTGCTGCACGACCCCTACACCGGCCACACGGTCGCGTTCACCCGCGGCGCGGGCACGAGCGACAAGGTGCAGATCGACCACGTCGTCGCCCTGTCCGACGCCTGGCAGACGGGCGCGCAGGCGCTGGACGCGGCCACCAGGGAGATGGTGGCCACCGACCCGCTCAACCTGCTCGCCGTCGAGGGTGTGGCCAACCAGTCCAAGGGCGACGGCGACGCCGCCACCTGGCTGCCGCCCGCGAAGGGGTACCGCTGCGCCTACGTCGCCCGGCAGGTGGCGGTCAAGACGCGCTACCGGCTGTGGGTGACCCCGGCCGAGCGGGACGCCATCGCCAGGGTGCTCGCCACGTGCCCGGGGCAGCCCCTCCCGTAACGTCGGGCCCATGGAGGCGTTCGAGGAACATCGCGCGCACCTGCTGCGCGTCGCGTACCGGATCACGGGATCGCTCGCCGACGCCGAGGACGCGGTGCAGGAGGCCTGGCTGCGCTGGAACGCCCTCGACGCGGCGGCCCGAGCCGACCTGCGCGACGAGCGGGCGTGGCTCGCTACCGTCGTCGGGCGCGTCTGCCTTGACCGGCTGCGCTCGGCCGCGGTGCGCCGCGAGCGCTACGTCGGCCCGTGGCTGCCCGAGCCGCTGATCACCACCCCCGACGAGGACGGGCCGCTGGCGACCGTCGTGCGCGATGAGTCGGTGCGCATGGCCGCCATGGTCGTGCTGGAGCGCCTGACCCCGCCGCAGCGTGTGGCGTTCGTCCTGCACGACGCCCTCGACCTGCCGTTCGCCACGATCGCCGACGTGCTGGGCTGCACCGACGCCGCGGCCCGCCAGCACGCCTCCCGGGCGCGGCGGATCGTCGCCGAGGACCCCCCGCCCCCGGCGGCGCGCTCCGCCGCGCAGGAGGCGGTGCTCGCCCGGTTCGCCGACGCGATGGCGCGCGCCGACCTCGACGCGCTCGTCGCCCTCCTGCACCCCGACGCGGTGCTGGTCAACGACAGCGGCGGAAGGGTGCGGGCGGCGCGGCAGGTCGTCGTCGGCGCGGACAAGGTCGCCCGCCTCCTGCTGGGCCTGGTGGCTCGCTACGGCCCCGCGACGCTGGACGCGCACCCGGTGCTGGTCAACGGCGAACTCGGATTCTTCGTGCCCGCCGCGGGCGAGCTGCCCGCTTCGGTCACGACGCTCACCATCCGCGATGATCGGATCCTGGCCGTCAACGGCGTGCTCAACCCAGAGAAGTTCGACCCAGAGAAGTACAGAGAAGTTCGACGCGGCGACGCTCAGTGCTGCGAAGCTCGCGGCCGCGCCGCTCCCGGAAGTTGGCACACCGCGTCGAACCCCTGATCGGTGATGCCCAGCGCCTTGTTGCTGCGTCCGCGCATGTTCTCCAACGCGATGGCGTGGGTGAGCTCGATGACCCCGGCTCGCCCGAACGCCGCCTCCAGGGCCGCGACCTGGTCGTCGGTGACGGTCATCGGCTGGGCGGTCATCGCGTCGGCGTAGGCAAGCGCGAGCCGCTCCTCGCCGGTGTACAGCGGGCTCGTGGCGTACTCGTCGATGTGTTGCAGGCGGTCGACGTCCAGGCCGTCGAGGCGCTGCAGCATCGCGCCGAAGTCGACGCACCAGGAGCAGCCCACGACCGTCGCCGTCCGGTAGACGGCGAGCTGGCGCAGCCGCGCGGGCAGCACCGTCGCCGCCTTCTCGTAGGCGCTCTCGGCCACCGCGCTTGCCCAGAACAGCCGGGGATGGTGGCGGGCCACCGCGAACGGTTCGGGCACCGCGCCGAAGCGGCGGCGGGCGTAGCGGTAGCCGAGCCTGCCGAAGAAGCCTGCCTCGGCCTCGGGAACCGCGGGAATCCGTGCCATGTGTCCTCCTCGAGTTGTGCTGCCCGAGGGACGCGACGGACGCGTTCGCCGTGACGGATCGAGACTCAAGTCACATCTGACGAGCGGCTGTTGGCTCCGCATGATCTGTGAAAGTGGTGCCACAAGTGCGCTGGTGCGCCTCTGGCACCACTGCGGGCGATCACCGGCTCAGCGGTCGGCGGCTACGTTGACCCTCCCCGGACGGAGCGGTGCCGGGCGATGGCTTGCTGGTCGGTCAGGAGCGCGACCTGGTCGATCACCACCCTGAGCCGGGCCGCGTCGTCCGCCGCCCGCACCCAGGCGTCGGCGAACGCAGGGTCCAGCGCATCGGGCGCCTTGGCGAGCAGCGCATGAGCCAGTTCGGCGAGCACCTCACGCTGGCTGGCCTGCATCTTCAGCCGCTCGGGATCGCGCATGACGTACCGCAGTGCCACCGCCTTCAGCAGCGCGACCTCGGCGCCGACGGTCGCGGGCACAACGAGGTCGGCGCCGTAGCGCGACAGCGGTGCTTCACCGTAGACGGCCCGGGTGGCGTCGGTCGCGGCGAGCACGAAACGGCCGACGAGCTCGCTCGTGAGCCGTTTGAGCGCGAGCTGCCCGGCCACCGACGTCACGTCGGTGCGCCGGAGAGCGGCGACCACCTCGAGCGCCACCAGGTCACGCCCGGCCTCGCGCAGCGCCCCCGGATCGCCGCCGAAATGGCGGGCGGCGAGGTCGACGAGCACGTCGCGCTCGGCGGCGTCGGTGAGGGCCATGAGGTCGATGCGACCCGAGACGATGCCGTCCTCGACGTCGTGCACGGAGTAGGCCACGTCGTCGGCCCAGTCCATGATCTGCGCCTCCAGGCACGGCCGCCGCTCGGGGGCGCCGTCGCGGACCCAGGCGAGGACCGCGGCGTCGTCGGCGTAGGCGCCGTACTTGGCCACTCCCTCCGCGGCGACCCAGGGGTACTTGCAGGCGGCGTCCAACGAGGCGCGTGTGAGGTTCAGCCCGCATCCCGCGATCTTCAGCTCCAGCCGGGTGAGGATCCGCAGCGTCTGGGCGTTGCCCTCGAACCCGCCGCAGGCCCCACCGAGCTCGTTGAGCGCGCGCTCCCCGTTGTGCCCGAACGGCGGGTGCCCGATGTCGTGGGCGAGACCCGCGGTGTCGACGATGTCGGGGTCGCAGCCGAGGTCCTCGGCGATTCCCCGCCCGATCTGGGCGACCTCGAGGGAGTGCGTGAGTCGGGTGCGCGGCACACCGCTCACCTCCGCTCCCTCCCCCGGCCCGACGACCTGGGTCTTGCCCGCGAGGCGGCGCAGCGCCGCCGAGTGCAGGACGCGGGCGCGGTCGCGGGAGAACGGGCTGCGCAGGTCGCGGCGGCCCGGGTACTTCGCGGGCTCGGCGACGCGCCGCTCTCGGTCGTGCGCCCCGTAGCCGTCGACGCCGGAGGAGCCGATGCGCTCGCTCACCCCAGGCCCGAGGTCTCGGTGTCCACCGACGCGTGGGTGAGCCGGTAGTAGAGCATCGCGCCGGTCTCGCGCACGATGTAGCGCGCCTGGGTCTCCCGCGTATGGACCACGGGGCCCGACCGGGTCGGCGAGGTCCACGCCGCGAGGCCGCTGTCGCGCGCCATCTGCCGGGCCCGCAGTGAATGCCACGGATCGGAGACGACCAGGGCGCTGCCCCACCCGTCCTGCTGGGCGCGGGCGGCGACGGCCTGGAGACTGCCGAGCGTGTCGGTGCCCACGGGCACCGCGACGACGGCGGACGCGGGCACCCCGAGCTTGATCAGGTACCGGCGGCCTGCCTCCGCCTCGGTGTAGACGTCGCCGAGACGGCCGCCGCCGGTGGTGACGATGCGCGGGGCGAGCTTGTCGTCGAAGAGCGCCGCGGCATGCCGCAGCCGCGCCGCGAAGATCGAGCTGGGCTCGCCGTCGTACTGCGCGGCGCCGAGCACCACCACGGTGTCGGCGGGGTGCCGGTCGTCCTGCCGGGCGACCTCCCACACGCGGAACGCCGTGGCGCCGACGACAACCAGCCCGACGACGATGGCGCCGAGTACGACTCGCGCGACCCAGCGCCCCCTGCTCGTGCCTGGCCGGGGCGGCGCGGTGGACCGGGTCATCCCACGCCGCCCTCGCGCGGCCTGGTCGCCGCGTCGGGGACGCGGCGTCGGAGGTGGGCTCGCACGCCTGCTCAGCCGCCGATCCGGCCCGGGGCTTCGGCGAGCGCGACGCCTGCCCGGCCGCCGCGGACCGCGATCACCTGCGCGACGATCGACACGGCCGTCTCAGCCGGTGTGCGCGCTCCGAGGTCGAGCCCGACCGGGCCGTGCAGCCGGGCGAGCTCCGCCTCGGTGAGGCCCGCCGCGAACAGCCGCTCCCGCCGGGCGGACTGGGTGCGCCGCGAGCCGAGAGCCCCGATGAAGCCCCGGCCCGCACGGAGACCGGCGATCAGCGCGGCGTCGAAGGACGGGGCGTGGTCGAGCAGCACCAGGACGTCGGCCTCGGTGAACGCGCCGACCGCGGCCACGGTCTCGTCGAGCTCCGTGACCGTCCTCGACGTCCAGCCCAGCACGGCGGCCTGCTCGGCGAGCGCCGCCCCGATGGACCCCGCCCCGACGATCACCACCGACGGCACGGGCACCCACAGGTCGAGCAGGAACTCCTCGGTGCGCTCGGTGACGGTGGCGCCACGGCGCAGCAGTGCGCGTGCGGTGTCGGCCGCGGACGCGTCGAGGGCCGGGGAGCCGAGGCCCCCCGTCACGTCGGCCAGCTCTGGCCCGGTGAGCACGAGCACCGCGGAACCGTCGGGTGTGGAGACGAGCGCGGCGGGCGTTCCCCGCTCCAATGCCGCGCCCAACGCCTGGGCGCAGGCGGCGGGCAACGGGTGGCCGAGGAGGGTGGCACCGCCCGCGCAGGCCAGGCCCGCGGCCAGCGCGTCGGGCTCGGTGACGTGCGCGCTGCTGGTCTGCGGTGCGCTGACCGCGGCGGCCGCGAGCGGGACCGCGATGGTGTCGAGCGCGCCGCGGTAGAGCACCCCGGCGACGGCGCCCGCGGCCGTGCCCGCGAGAAGCTGCCCGCTCTCGACGGTGCCGAACCCGTGCCGCTCCAACACGCGGACGACCCCGACGCCCTCTCCCGCCAACGCGCGCAGTGCCGTGCCGAGCCCCCGCAGGTCGCTGTCTGCCACATCGCCAGACTAACGATTGGCTCCGACACAGTTGCGCCGTTGCCGCGGGCGCACACTGGGGTCATGACCGCTGCCACCCGCGAGCTGCTGACGGAGGCCGTCTGCGGCTACGCCCGGCGGCTGCACGCCGCCATCGGCGACGCGCACCACATCGCGTCGCCGCTGGGTGCGTGGCTGGTGCTCGCGCTCGTGGCCGACGCCGCGCGCGGCCAGGAGGCCGACCGGCTGGACGCGGTGCTCGGCATGCCCACCGCCGATGCCGCCCGGTTCGCGCGGGAGCTGCTCGACGACCCGCATCCCGCGGTGGCCGCGGCGGCCGCGGCGTGGACGGGCGGAGGGCCGTCGGACGCGGCGGCACAGTGGCTGGCTGCGCTGCCTGCGGCGGTCGCGCGGGGGGCCGTCCCCAGCCAGGCCGCTGCCGACGCCTGGGCCAGGGAGCACACCTTCGGACTGATCGAGCGCTTCCCGATCGAGACCGGAGCAGCCTGGATGTGCGTGCTGGCCAGCGCCCTGGCGACCCGGATCAGCTGGTCGCGCGCCTTCGAGACAACAAGCTCTGAGGTGTTCCGGTCAGCGTGGCGCGACCGCGTCAGGTCGGTGCTGCGCACACCCGACCGAGGCCACGAGTGCGCCATCGCCAGGCACCCCGAAGCGGGCGCCGTCGCGGTGCACCGCGCCCACGCGGACGGGCTCGACGTGACGTCGGTGATCGCCGCGCCCGACGTGCCCTCGGACCGCGTGCTCGCCGTCGCGCACGCCGCCGCCCAGGACCGGGTCGAGCGGCTGTCCCTGTTCGACCTCGCGCTCGGCGACGGACCGGCCTGGACGATCACGGAGTCGGAAGGCGAGGGCGGGATGGAGCGCGCGGAGGCCGTGCTGCCCGCGTGGTCGGCGACCTCCGAACACGATCTGCGCCCGCCGTCGCTCGGGTTCGGCGACGCGGCCGGGGTGTTGGGGCGCCTCTTCGGCGGCACCGAGTGGGAGGCCGTCCAGGCGGCCACGGCGCGCTACCACCGCACGGGCTTCGAGGCCGCGGCGGTCACCGCGGTGGCGGTGCGGCTGAGCATGCGCGTGCCGCGGCCGGGCCTGCAGCGAAACGCGCAGTTGCGGTTCGAGCGGCCTTACGCCGTCGTCGCTACCGTCGCGTCCGGCGGATCGAGCCGCTGGGCCGGGCTGCCGGTCTTCTCGGCGTGGGTGACCGAGCCGGACGAGGCCGCGCGCGATTGACGGCGTGCGCGGTTACTGCGGCTGTAGCGACCTTTCCGCGCACGACCCGGGTTTCTCGACGCCAGCCCCCCGCCACCGCGCCGGGGTCGCAGCAGGGTGACACTGCTGCGACTCAATCGGAGCAGGGCCACCCTGCTGCATTGCCGCTGTGCCGGATGGGCGACGAGAAGCGCGGGCGCCTGGCCGTGGCTCAGCAGCCGATCAGACGGGCCGCCAGGTAGGACTCGACCTGGTCCAGCGCAACGCGCTCCTGCGCCATCGAGTCCCGTTCGCGCACCGTCACAGCCTGGTCGTTCAGCGTGTCGAAGTCGACGGTGAGGCAGAACGGGGTGCCGATCTCGTCCTGGCGGCGGTAGCGACGGCCGATCGCGCCCGCGTCGTCGAACTCGACGTTCCAGTGCTTGCGCAGGGTGGCGGCGAGGTCGCGGGCCTTCGGGGACAGGTCGGCGTTGCGCGAGAGCGGCAGCACCGCGGCCTTCACGGGCGCGAGCCGACGGTCGAGCTTCAGCGACACCCGCTCGTCGATGCCGCCCTTGGCGTTGGGCGCCTGGTCGACGGTGTAGGCCTCCAGGAGGAACGCCATCATCGACCGCCCCACACCCGCGGCAGGCTCGATCACGTACGGCCGGTACCGCGACTCGGTGGCCTGGTCGTAGAACGAGAGGTCGACGCCGGAATGGTTGGAATGGGTGGTGAGGTCGAAGTCGGTGCGGTTCGCGATGCCCTCCAGCTCACCCCATTCCTGGCCGGTGAACTGGAAGCGGTACTCGATGTCGACCGTGCGCTTCGAATAGTGGGAGAGCTTCTCCTTGGGGTGCTCGTACTGGCGGAGGTTCTCCGGGGCGATGCCGAGGTCGACATACCACCGGGTGCGTTCGTCGATCCAGTACTGGTGCAGCTCCTCGTCGGTGCCCGGCTCGACGAAGTACTCCATCTCCATCTGCTCGAACTCGCGCGTGCGGAAGATGAAGTTGCCCGGCGTGATCTCGTTGCGGAAGCTCTTGCCGATCTGGCCGATGCCGAACGGGGGCTTGCGCCGCGAGGTCGTCTGGACGTTGAGGAAGTTGATGAAGATGCCCTGCGCCGTCTCCGGCCGTAGGTAGTGCAGGCCCTCCTCGGACTCGACCGGGCCGAGGTAGGTCTTGAGCATCATGTTGAAGTCGCGCGGAGCCGTGTACTGGCCGCGGGTGCCGCAGTTGGGGCACGGGATGGCCGACAGGTCGTCTTCGCTCGCGGGCTTGCCGGTGCGCTCGGTGAACTCCTCGGCCAACTGGTCGGCGCGGAAACGCTTGTGGCAGTTCATGCACTCCACGAGCGGGTCGTGAAAGGCATTGAGGTGGCCTGAGGCCACCCACACCTGACGCGGGAGGATCACCGACGAGTCGAGGCCGACGACGTCCTCCCGGCCGGTGACCATCGTCTTCCACCACTGCCGCTTGATGTTCTCCTTGAGCTCGACGCCCAGGGGGCCGTAGTCCCACGCCGACCGCGTGCCGCCGTAGATCTCGCCAGACGCGAAGACGAATCCCCGGCGCTTGGCCAGCGCGACGATGGTCTCGATCTTGGCGGAAGAGGCTTTGCTGGCCACGGACGACACTCCACGACGAAGGGACAGGCGAAGTGTCGAGCGTACCGGCCGGGCCGGGCAACCGAGATCGCGGACGGCGGCCCGCGGCTCGTCGATCGCGGACGGCGGCCCGCGGCTCGTCGATCGCGGACGGCCGGGTCGACGCCACCACCGGGTCGACGCCACCACCGGGTCGACGCCACCGCCGTGGGGGTCAACGGAGGCGCCGTCGGGCGAAGGCAGCCCGGATCCGGCGCTCCACCTCGTCGAACGGCGAGATCTCCCGCCAGATCCAGCGCACCATGCCGTGGTCGTCGGCCCGGATCGCGTCCTCGCGCACCTTCTCTGCGAAGACGACATCACCTGGGTCCTGGCCGGGGCGCAGCAGCCTTCCGTACTTCACCCGGCCGTCGAACTCGCCCACCGTGTCGAACTCCTCCCACCAGAAGTCCGCCTCGCCGAGGAACAGGCCTGCCGCGGTGCGGATCTCGTGTTGCAGCACAGGCGGCGGGAGGCCTGCGCGGTAGATGGCGAGCCTGCTGCGGGTCTCCCCGGCGTTCATCGCGCCCGGGCGGGCGAAGGCCAGCACCTGCCTGGCCTGGCTGTTGCCCGGCCGTCGGATCGCGCGGTCGAGTGCCTCGTCGAGATCGGCGCGGGTGACGCGGTGGCCGTGCAGCGCGGCGTCGGCAGGCACGAGCGCCTCCTCGAACGGCACGGTCCGCGCCAGGTCGACCAACGTGCGCGGGAGTGACGTGACCAGCAAACCGTCGACCGCGACCACCTCGTCGGGTTCGAGCACGGCGGCGTGCAGGTGCAGGAGGCTGCTCATGCTCGCGCCCGACCGCCGGTCGCGCGTGACGTGGACGCGCTCGAGGCGGGTCGCCCACAGCGGCAGCCCGTGGAGCACGGCCGCCGAGACGTGGCTGATCACCGAGCCCGCGCCGAGGCGAGCCGCGGCCGCCTCGACGGCGAACCGGTGGCGCAACACCCGATCCTGCGTCTGGCCGTCGACGACGTAGGCGCCAGGACGAACCGCGGTGATCTCGCCCGCCCGCCGTCTCCGCCGCAGCTCGCGGTCGTCGACCCCGGCGGCAAGAAGGCTGGGTCGCAGGTTCACACCGGCACGAAACGGATCCATGGCGAGCACGATGTGCGCACGCCCGGTCATCGCGGGGGCGAACGCGATATCTCACCCCTCTTCGCAGGGTCAGCCGGCACTTCGCAGAGTCCCCGGACCCTGCGAAGCGCACACCAGCCCTGCGAAGCCGGCCGCATCGCGGCTGGCCGGCCCCACAGGGAACGGCCGGGCACCTCCGCCGGCCCTGCGCGCGGCCGTGCGCGTGAGACGGCCCGCCGTCCGACCATGCCGGGGCGAACTCGAAATCCCACGCCTCTTCGCAGGGTCAGCCGGCACTTCGCAGAGTCCACGGACCCTGCGAAGCGCACACCAGCCCTGCGAAGCCGGCCGCATCGCGGCTGGCCGGCCCCACAGGGAACGGCCGGGCACCTCCGCCGGCCCTGCGCGCGGCCGTGCGCGTGAGACGGCCCGCCGTCCGACCATGCCGGGGCGAACTCGAAATCCCACGCCTCTTCGCAGGGCCAGCCGGCACCTCGCAGAGTCCACGGACCCTGCGAAGCGCACACCAGCCCTGCGAAGCCGGCCGCATCGCGGCTGGCCGGCCCCACAGGGAACGGCCGGGCACCTCCGCCGGCCCTGCGCGCGGCCGTGCGCGTGAGACGGCCCGCCGTCCGACCATGCCGGGGCGAACTCGAAACCCCACGCCTCTTCGCAGGGCCAGCCAGCACCTCGCAGAGTCCCCGGACCCTGCGAAGCGCACACCGGCCCTGCGAAGTGGCCCGCACCGCGGCAGGCCAGCCCGAAGGGGACGGCCCGGCACCTCCGCCCAGCCAGCCCCACAGGGGGACGGCCCGGCACGTCCGCCCAGCCAGCCCCACAGGGGGACGGCCCGGCACGTCCGCCCAGCCAGCCCCACAGGGGGACGGCCCGGCACGTCCGCCCAGCCAGCCCCACAGGGGGACGGCCCGGCACGTCCGCCCAGCCAGCCCCACAGGGGGACGGCCCGGCACGTCCGCCCAGCCAGCCCCACAGGGGGACGGCCCGGCACGTCCGCCCAGCCAGCCCCACAGGGGGACGGCCCGGCACGTCCGCCCAGCCAGCCCCACAGGGGGACGGCCCGGCACGTCCGCCGAGCCAGCCCACGCGAGACAGCTGGCACCTCCCGCAGGCTGTCCGCAGTCGGGGCGGCCTCCCGTCGCGGCTCAGCCCAGCGGGATCGTGGCTTTCCCCGCACCGCGGGAGACGCCGCGCTCCCGGTTGCGCCGGGCCAGCCGAGACAGCCCGCGCAGCCCGCGCCGGGGCAGCTCGAGCACGTCGACCACCGTGCGGTAGACCAAGCCCGGCACGCTCACCTGACGACCACGGGCGAGGTCGGCGAGGCAGCGGTCGACCACTGCGTCGGGCTCAAGCCACAGCGCCGACTTGCCCGTCGGCAGGCTGTTGCGCTCGTGGTAGCCGGTGCGCACCGAGCCGACGGCGAGCGCGAGGGCCCGCACCCCGGTGCCTTCGAGCGACGCGGCGACGGTGTCGGTGAAGCTCAGCACCCACGCCTTGCCCGCGGCGTAGGCCCAGCCTGCCGGGCTGAGGTAGCCCGCAAAGCTGGCGACATTGATCACAGCGCCCCTGCCCCGCGCGATCATCCCCGGGAGCACGGCCCTGGTGAGGCGCAGCACGGACGTGACATTGACGTCGTGCTCCTCCTGCAGCGCGTCCATCGACGCCTCGTCGAACAGGTCCCGCACGATCGTGCCCGCGTTGTTGACCAGCATGTCCACCGGTGCGGACGCGTCGGCAAGCCGTTGCTCCACCTGCGCGCGTTCCGCGGACACGGACAGATCAGCTGCCACGATCTCGACCTGGACGCCGTGCGCCGCCCGCAGCTGCGCGGCCGTCTCCTCGAGCCGGTCCTTGTCGCGGGCGACGAGCACGAGATCGTGACCGTCGGCGGCGAGCCGCCGCGCGAAGGCGGCGCCGAGACCGGTGTTGCCGCCCGTGATCAGAGCCGTGGCCATGGAGGCGGACCCTAGTGGACGCCGATCGCGGCCCCTCACCCGTCCGTGAGCAGGCTCGGGTGGACCCGCGACCGCCCGTCGACGGCGGTGACCAGCGTCTCGAACGTCGACGGTTCCGGCTCCGCCTCGGACAGCAGCGGCACCACGTGCTCGCGGATCTCGAACGGCGACAGCGCTCGACGGTAGGCGTCGACCGTGGCGAACCGGACAGTGAGCACCCAGCGGTCGGGCTCATCGACCGATCGGCCCAGCTCCCCGCCGAGGCATCCCGGCGCGGCGGTGAGCAGGTTCAGCGCGCGGCGGGCCCGTTCCCGGAACGCGGCAGGGTCGTCGGGCCGGAACCGGCACACGAGCAGCATCCCGGGAGGATGACACGACCGTAAGATGACAGTCATGTCCACTGCCGCTGCCGTGCACGTCCAGGAGGCCGACCGCACGCCGCGCACCCTGGCCGCGGCAGGCGACCTCTTGCGCGCCCTCGCCGCGCCGGTGCGCATCGGCATCGTCCTGCAGCTCCTGGAGTCCAGCCGGTGCGTGCACGACCTCGTCGACGCGCTGGGCGTCCCGCAGCCGCTGATCAGCCAGCACCTGCGCATCCTCAAGACGGCAGGCGTCGTGCACGGCGAGCGCCAGGGCCGCGAGGTGCTGTACTCGCTCGTCGACGACCACCTCGCCCACATCGTCGTCGACGCGGTCGCGCACGCGGAGGAGTCGCGGTGACGCGCGCCCTGCGCTCCACCCGCCAGCGCGTCGCGGTCTCCGCACTGCTCGACCGGCTCGACGACTTCCGCTCAGCCCAGGAGATCCATGAGGAGCTGCGCCGCTGCGGCGACCCGATCGGGCTCACCACCGTGTACCGCACCCTGCAGACGCTGGCCGACAGCGGCGAGGTGGATGTGCTGCGCACCGCGTCCGGCGAGGCCGTCTACCGCCGTTGCGCCACCGCGGAGCACCACCACCACCTGGTGTGCCGACGGTGCGGCGCGGCCGTCGAGATCGAGGGCCCTGCCGTGGAGACATGGGCCAGAAGCATCGCCGAGCGACACGGGTTCTCCGACCTCTCGCACACCGTCGAGATCTTCGGGCTGTGCCGCGAGTGCGGAGAGACGTCTCAGATCGACACGACAGGAGCAGGCACCGCCCACTAGCGTCGCTGGGATGACCGCTGTATCGACCGATGGGGCCCCCAGCACCGTACGCAAGTTCGACGGCCCCGAGGCGGGGGAGCTCGCCGCGCAGGCCGCCGTGTTCGAGGATCTCCAGTACGTCCTGCGCTGCTGTGAGCACCTGGTCACCGCGCTCGCGCCGCCGCAGCCCGACGCCGCGTTCGTCGAGGCGCTGTGGACCGGCGCGCTCGTCGGCTACGTCCGTTGCTTCTCCGGCCGCCAGGCGGTGCTCACCGAGGCCGACCTCAAGGAGCTGGAGCTCGACGGCGACGTCACCGACTTCCACAACATGATCAAGAAGCTGCGCGACCACTACGCGTCCCGCCATCTCAACCCGCGCGAGTCGTTCACCATCGGCGTGGCACAGTCCAACGAAGGCAAGCCGACCGGGGTCGCGGTGGTGTCCACCCCCCGGCCGCTTGTCGACGACACCACCGTGCGGCTCCTCGGCCGAGTCGCCTACGCCCTCTCCGGGCTCCTGGACGCACGGATTCAGAAGGCGCAGAACGACGTGCTCGGCGCGGCGGGCAAGCTCAGCCCGACGGATCTGTCCAAGCTCCCGGTCGTGCACCTGTCGGCCTGAGCTGAGCTACACCAGCTCCGTCCGCACCGCCGAGGCGTTGCTGACCACAAGCATCAGCAACGTGCCGAGCGCGGCCTCAGTGAGCCCGACGGCGGGAAAGGCGTAGCGCAGCGTGACGTCCCAGCCGCGCTCGCCCTCCACCACACCGAGGGTGCCGAACAGGCCCTCGCCCGCTCGCATACCGACGCGCGCGGGCACGTCGTCGTCGCGGGACAGGTCCCAGGCGACGACGCAGGTGAGGCTCAGCACGGGCAGCCCCTCGGCGAGCTCGAGCCCCAGCAGCGCGCAGGGGACGTCGCCGTGGCGGAACGTCATCGCCCCGTCGTCGTCGACGGCGACCTCCACGTAGCGCTCCAACGCGGCCTTTGCCGTCTCCAACGTCTCTTTCACAGTGCCGTCTTCATAGTGCCGTCGCTTTCATAGGGCGGTCGCTTCACAGGTTTCGTCAGCGGTCACGAAGCGTCCGGCCGGTCCACAGCCCCGCCGAAGCGGCGGTCCCGTCGCGCGTAGATCTCGATCGCCTCCCAGATGTGGCGCCGGTCGAAGTCGGGGAACAGGGTGTCCAGGAAGACCATCTCCGCGTACGCCGACTGCCAGAGCAGGAAGTTGGACGTGCGCTGTTCCCCCGAGCTGCGCACGAACAGGTCGACGTCGGGCATCTCGGGTTCGTCGAGGTGCCGCGCGATCGTACGCTCGTCGATCTTGTCGGGCTTGAGCTTCCCCGCGGCGACCAGCCGGGCGATCTCGCGCACCGCATCGGCGATCTCCGCCCGCCCGCCGTAGTTGACGCACATGGTGAGCGTGAGCAGGTCGTTGTTGCGGGTCTTCTCCTCCGCGATCTCCAGCTCCCTGATCACCGAGCGCCACAGCCGGGGCCGCCGCCCCGCCCAGCGCACCCGCACCCCGCGGGCATGCAGCTCGTCGACCCTGCGGCGGATCACGTCGCGGTTGAAGCCCATGAGGAAGCGCACCTCTTCGGGGCTGCGCTTCCAGTTCTCGGTGGAGAACGCGTAGGCCGACAGCCAGCGGACCCCGATCTCGAGACACCCCCACGCCACGTCCATCAGCGACGCCTCGCCGCGGCGATGCCCCTCGATCCGCGATAGCCCTCGCGCGTTCGCCCAGCGCCCGTTCCCGTCCATCACCAGTGCGACGTGGCGGGGCACCAGCTCGCGCGGGATGACCGGCGGCCGCACGTCAAGGGGATGCGGAGGGGGCGGGTCGAACCGGGGCACGCCCGCACCCTACGGCCTCGCTGAGCGGCGATCGCGAAGCGTCATGCCCGTCCAGTGCCGAGGTGATCGCGGGGTGTGGTGTCAGGGGTGCACCTCTGTACCTGCGGCACCACTCCCGCCGATCTTGTCGGGCTCGGGCCGACGGGCACGGGCGACGCCGGGCCGGGGCCGCGCGGAGTCGCCGTGCGCCGCTCCACCAGCGGCAGGGAGCGCAGCTGACGCTCCATGTGCCACTGCAGGTGCGCGGCGACCAGGCCCGAGGTGTCGCGGCGGGTGGCGGGCGCCGCGGCGTCTGCGATGTCCCACTCCCCGTGCAGCAGGGCGTCGAGCAGCACAAACGTCTCCGTCGACGGGGTGACCGAGCCAGGGGGGCGGCAGCTGGCGCACACCGCTCCTCCCGCCGCGACGTTGAACGCCGGGTGCGGACCGGGAGCGGCACAGCGGGCGCAGTCGTTGATCGCGGGGGCCCAGCCCGCGTGGGTCATCGCGCGCAGGAAGAAGGCGTCGAGCACCAGCGAAGGGTCCCGCTCGCGGCCCGACAGCGCCCTGATCGCCCCCACCAGCAACAGGTACACCCGCAGCGCGGGCTCGCCCTCCTCCGCGACGAGCCGGTCGGCGGTCTCCAACACCGCGCACCCCGCCGTGTACCGGGCGTAGTCGCCGACCAGCCCCACCCCGAACGCGTCGACGGTCTCGGCCTGCGTGACGACGTCGAGCGAACGCCCCGTATAACACTGCACGTCGACGTGGTTGAAGGGCTCCAGCCGCGCCCCCCAGCGTGACCGGGTACGGCGCACCCCCTTCGCCACCGCGCGGACCTTCCCGTGACGGCGGGTGAGGATCGTGATGATCCGATCGGCCTCGCCGAGCTTCTGCACGCGCAACACAACGCCGGTGTCGCGGTACAGGGCCATGTTGGAAGCCTACGACCCGAAAAGGCCTACGATCAGGCCTCCACGCCGATTCAGGGGGATACCAGCATCATGTCGAGTCCGCACAAGCCCGACGACGGGCGCGACGAAACCATCTCGCTCGGCAAGAACACCCCGCCCCCGGGTGGGCAGAGCCCGAACCCGGCCGCCTCGACCTACGGCCAGCAGGCCTATGGTCAGCAGCCTTACGGCCAGCAGGCCTACGACGCCAACGCCCCCTACGGCCAGGGCGCCTACGACCCGAACGCCAACGCCTACGGGCAGCAGGCCTACGGGCAGCCCTACCCCGGCTCGCCCTACGACCAGGGCCAGTACGGCGCCTACCAGCAGCCGGGCTACCCGCAGCAGCCGCAGGGCTACCCCGCAGGCTACCCCCAGCCCGTGTCGCGCGGCACGAACACGATGGCCATCCTCGCGTTGGTCTTCGGCATCCTGATCGCGCCGCTCGGCCTGGTGTTCGGGTTCGTGGCCCGAAGCCAGATCAAGAAGACCGGCGAGGACGGCGACGGGCTGGCGCTCGCGGGCATCATCATCGGCGGGATCTTCACGCTGCTGTTCATCGCCTACGTCGTCTTCATCGTGATCTTCTTCAGCGCACTGGCGAGCTCGGTGCCCAGCGGTTACTAGAACCCGAGCTTGCGCAGCTGGCGGGGATCGCGCTGCCAGTCCTTCGTGATCTTCACGTGCAGGTCGAGGTACACCCGCGTGCCGAGCAGCGCCTCGATCTGGCGCCGTGAGTCCGTGCCGACCTGACGCAGCCGCGCGCCGCCCTTGCCGATGACGATCCCCTTCTGGCTGGACCGCTCGACGTGGATGACGGCGCGCACGTCAAGCAGGCCTGCGCGCCCCTCATGGGGGACCATCTCGTCGATCGTCACGGCGATCGAGTGGGGCAGCTCGTCGCGGACGCCCTCCAGCGCCGCCTCCCGGATCAGCTCGGCGACGAGTGTCTCCTCCGGCTCGTCGGTCAGCTCGCCGTCGGGGTAGAGCGGCGGGCCTTCGGGCAGGCGGGCGACGAGCAGGTCGGCGAGCGTGGCCACCTGGAAGCCGTCCACCGCCGAGCAGGGCACGACCTCGTCGAACTCCATCAGCGCCGACAGCTGCGTCAGCCGCTCGGCGATCTGCTCCGGCCGCGCGAGGTCGGTCTTCGTGACCACACCCAACACGGGTGTGCGCCCGGCCACCGACTTCAGCTCGTTGACGATGAACTCGTCGCCCCGCCCGACCGGCACGTCGGCAGGCACGCAGAAGCCGATCACGTCGACCTCCGACCACGTCTCGCGCACGACGTCGTTGAGCCTGCTCCCCAACAGCGTGCGGGGCTTGTGCAGGCCCGGGGTGTCGATCACGACGAGCTGGGCGTCCGGCCGGTGCAGGATGCCGCGGATGGCGTGCCGTGTGGTCTGCGGGCGCGACGACGTGATCGCGATCTTGGATCCGATCAGGGCGTTGGTCAGGGTGGACTTGCCCGCGTTCGGCCGTCCGACGAAGCACGCGAACCCGGACCGGTACCCCTCGGGGGCGTCAAGGAAGGTCACGCTGCCCCCGATCCGGGTCGTGCGCGGATATCGCTGTCCTGACGACCTTTTCCGCGCGCGGGCGGCGGAGGCGCGATTCGGGCCACGATCTCCCGCCCGATCGGCAGAGCCGCCGTGGCCGCGGGCGAGGGGGCGTTGAGCACGTGCAGGATGGCGCCCGCGCCGGTGCCCTGCTCGACGAACAGGAAGTCGTCCACGAGCGAGCCGTCGCGCCGGACGGCCTGCGCCCGCACCCCCGCGCCCGCAGGCGAGAGGTCCGCCGCCCGCACGTCGGGCAGCATCCGCTGGATCTGCTTGACCATCGCGGCTTTCGAGAGCGACCGGTGCATCTCCCCGATCCCGTAGCGCCAATGCTGCTTGGCGACCCGCAGCAGGCCGGGGTAGGTGATCGTGGACAGCAGCTCGCGCGGGTTCACCGTGCCCCACCGGTAGCCCTCGCGAGCCAGGGCCAGCACGGCGTTGGGGCCCGCGTGCACGTGCCCGTCGATGCCGCGGGTGGCGTGCACGCCGAGGAACGGGAACGCCGGGTCGGGCACCGGATAGATCAGTCCGCGGACGAGCTCGGCGGCCCGGTCGGAGAAGCCCGCGTACTCGCCGCGGAACGGCACGATCGCGACGCCGGGGTCGGCGCCTGCGGCCCTGGCCAGCTCGTCGGAGTGCAGGCCCGCGCAGGCGACGACCTGGGTGCCGAGCAGCTCCGGCCCGTCGGTGCGCACCACGACGTCGGCGCTGCGCGCCGCGAGCGCCGTCACCGTGCGACGCAGATGGATCTCCCCGCCGTCCTTGACGACGAGCTCGCCGAGCTTCTCCGCGACGAGCCGGTAGTCGCAGATCCCGGTCGAGGGCACCCACAGCGCAGCGATCCCACGGACGTGCGGCTCGTGCTCGCGCATCCCCGCCGCGTCCAGCTCGTGGGCCTCGACGCCGTTGGCCGCGCCGCGCCGCGCCAGCTCGGCGAGCCGCGGCAGCTCCTCGGGCTCGGTGGCGACCACGAGCTTGCCGCACACCGAGTGGGGGAGGTCGTGCTCGCGGCAGAACGCCACGGTCTCGGCGCAGCCCTCGACGGCCAGGCGCGCCTTGAGCCCGCCGGGGGCGTAGTAGAGGCCGGAGTGGATGACGTTGGAGTTGCGGCCGGTCTGGTGTTCGGCAAGCCGCGGTTCGCGCTCGACCACGGCCACGGAGCGGCCGGAGCGGACCAGCGCGTAGGCGGTGGCGAGGCCGACGATACCGCCGCCGATGACGACGACGTCGTACTTCGGGGTCTTCGGCACAGTCACGGGGTGATCCTCTCCAGTACCGACCCGGTCGGGTCGGCGCGCAGCACGGGTGCGGTCGGGGTGAGGTCGCGCACCGCGCTGAGCGACGCGGTGTCCACCGCGTCGGCCGTGGTGACGACGGCCGCGGCCTCCAGGCCGGGCGCGCCGCTGGACACGGCCGCGGCCACTGCGGCCTGCAACGCCGTGAGCTGCAGCGACGGCAGCGCGACGGTGGTGGCGGCGTACGTCCGGCCGTCGGTGTCGCGCACCGCGGCGCCCTCGTCCGCGCCGGTGCGGGCGCGCGACGACCGCGCGAGCGTGACGATCTTCCCGTCCTCCGGGTCAAGCTCCGGCGACATTGCGCTCCTCCGGCTCGATCTCCTCCACCAGCACCGACGTGATGCGCAGCCGCCCCCGCGCATCCTTGCCGCCTTCTGCGCGCAGCCGCAGCCCCGCGACCTCGGCCTCGGACCCGGGCAGCGGCACCTTGCCGAGTCGTTGCGCGAGCAGGCCGCCGACGGTGTCGACGTCGGCCTCGGCCAGCGCCTCGGCCAGCGCGCTCGGCCCGTCCGGCTCACCGAGGGCCGGGTAGAGCTCCTCCAGGTCCTCGACGGGCAGCCGGGCCGACAGGCGCCGCGTGTGGCCGTCGATCTCCTGGATGGCGGGCACCTCGTCGGTGTCGTACTCGTCGGTGATCTCCCCGACGATCTCTTCGAGGATATCCTCGATCGTCACCACGCCCGCGGTGCCGCCGTACTCGTCGACCACGATGGCCATGTGGTTGCGCGCCGCCTGCATCTCCTTGAGCAGCTCGTCGACGCGCTTGCTGTCGGGCACGAACACCGCGGGGCGCACCACGGCCGCCAACGTCGCATCCGGCCGCTCGGCCTGCGCGCGCACAAGATCCTTGAGGTAGGCGACGCCGATGATGTCGTCGATGCCCTCCCCGAGCACCGGCATGCGCGAGTAGCCGCTCTTCAACGCCAGCCGCACCACCTTGTCGACGGGCGTGTCGTGCTCGGTCCACACCACGTCCGGGCGTGGCACCATCACGTCGCGCGCGATCGTGTCGCCCAGCTCGAACACCGAGTGGATCATCTGACGTTCGCCCTCGTCGACGACGCCGGACGTGCTGGCCATGTCCACCAGCTCGCGCAGCTCCACCTCGGAGGAGAACGGGCCCTGCCGGAAGCCATGGCCGGGCGTGAGCGCGTTGCCGATCACGATGAGCAGGCGCGTGAGCGGCCCGAGCACGGTGGCGAGGGTCCGCACGAGGACAGCGAGCAGCATGCCGATGCGGTAGGGGTGCTGTCGGCCGAGCGTGCGGGGGCCGACGCCGATGATGACGTAGGACACCACCACCATCACCGCGGCGGCCACGAGCGCGCCCTCCCAGACGCTGCCGAAGACCTGCACGAACGCGACGGTGGCCAGCACCGTCGCCGTGGTCTCCGCGGCCAGCCGGAGCAGCAGGAGCAGGTTGACGTGCCGCGGCCGGTCGGCGACGACCTTCGCCAAGGCGCGCGCGCCGGGGCGTCCCTCACGCGCCAGCGCGTCGACCCTGGCCCGGGACACCGAGTTGAGCGCCGCGTCCGCGGCTGCGAACACCCCCGCGACCGGGACCAGCAGGATCGCGACGACGAACAGCGGAGCGATCATTCAGAAGCGCCGTGCTTCCGGTTCTGTCCGGTCGACACTCAGGTGTCCTCGAGGCCGACGGTGCCCAGCACGGCCGAGTCGCTGCGCCGCTGCGCCGCGCGCGCGGCAGCCTCCGTGCGCGAGCGGCGCCAGTCCGCCAGCAGGGTGCCCTGCAACGCGAACATGTCGCGCTCCTCGTCGGGCTCGGCGTGGTCGTACCCCAGCAGGTGCAGCACGCCGTGCACCGTGAGCAGCTGCAGCTCGTCGTCGAGGCGGTGGCCCGCGGCGCGGGCCTGGGCTGTGGCGAACTCCGGGCACAGCACGATGTCGCCGAGCAGCGCAGGACCCATGTCAGGCGCGTCGGGCCGCCGCGACTCGTCCATCAGCTCGTCCATCGGGAAGGACATCACGTCGGTGGGGCCCGGCTCGTCCATCCAGCGCTCGTGCAGCTCGGCCATCACGTCGGTGGTGACGGCGAGGATCGACAGCTCCGCCGCCGGGTTGACCCGCATCGCCGCGAGCGCGTACCGCGCGACCGAGACGATCAGCCCGGCGTCCAGCGTGACGCCGGACTCGTTGCTCACCTCGATCGACACGCAGCCAGGATAGACGCCGGGCGTCCTGCATCGATCACGAGGGCGAATGCGGTGAGGCCGCCGCGGGTGGCTGGGCCGCGTCCGGATCGCAGCAGGGTGACACTGCTCCAATCCAGTTGCAGCAGTGCCACCCTGCTGCAAACCCGCGGGCCGCTGTCGCCCGCTGCAGCGAAGTCTCGCGGCCGCCGCGAGAATGGCGCCATGATCCGGAACTGGGCGGGCAATGTCACCTTCTCGCAGGCCCGGTTCCACCACCCCACCTCGGTCGAGCAGGTGCAGGAGATCGTGGCCGCGGCCGAGCACGTCAGCGTGCTCGGCAGCGGCCACTCGTTCTCGCAGGTCGCCGACACCACCGGCGATCTCCTGTCGCTCACGGCGTTGCCACAGGTGCTGCACGTCCTCGACGGCGCCGTCACGATTTCGGCGGGCACCCGCTACGGCGAGCTCGTCGGACCGGTGCACGCCGCGGGGTTCGCCCTGCCCAACACCGGATCCCTCCCCCACATCATGGTGGCCGGGGCCTGCTCGACGGGCACCCACGGCTCGGGAAACCACAACCGTGTCCTGGCTGCGCCGGTGTCGGCGCTGGATCTGGTCGGTGCGGACGGGGAGCTGCGCACGTGGCGCCGCGACGACGCCGGGTTCGCCGGTGCGGTCGTCGCGGCAGGCGCGCTCGGGGTGGTGACCGGGCTGACGCTGGACCTGGTCCCGACGTTCGACGTGCGCCAGACCGTGGTGGAAGGACTCCCGTCGTTCGACGACGTGCCGGAGGCCCTCGGGTCGGCCTACAGCGTCAGCCTGTTCACCTACTTCGCGGGAGCGGGCTTCGAGCAGGTCTGGGTGAAGCAGCGGGCCGACGAGCCGCCGCTGCCCGCCGGATGGCTGGGCACGACCCCCGCCGACGGGCCCCGGCACATGGTGCGCGGCATCGACCCCACGTCCTGCACGCCGCAGCTGGGCTCAACGGGCCCGTGGTTCACCCGGCTCCCGCATTTCCGGCTGGACTTCACGCCGAGCAGCGGGGACGAGCTGCAGTCGGAGTACCTCGTGCCCCGCGAGACCGTCGTCGAGGCGCTGCGTGCGCTCGACGCGATCCGCGACCGCATCGCCCCTGTGCTGCACGTCGCCGAGGTCCGCACGATCGCCGCCGACGACCAGTGGCTCTCGGCGGCCACCGGCCGCGACAGCGCCGGACTGCATTTCACGTGGATCTCCGACGTGGCGGCGGTGCTGCCCGTCGTCGGGGCGGTGGAGGCGGTGCTGGCGGAGTTCGACGCGCGGCCGCACTGGGGGAAGGTGTTCACCACACCCGCCGAGCGCATCGCGCAGCTCTGGCCGCACTTGCCCGACTTCGTCGCGGCCGCCCGCGCGGCCGACCCCGGCGGCAAGTTCCGCAACGCCTTCCTGAACCGCTACCTGTTCATCTGAACAGGCGTGCGGCAGCCACGGGGTCCGACCGGCCTCGACCTCTCTTCGCAGAGCGCGCAGACACTTCGCAGGGTCCAGGGAGTCTGCGATGTGCACGCCGGGTCTGCGAAGTCGCCCACCCCACCGAGCAACCTCACACGGGCAGGTGCGGATCAAACGTCGAGATCCCCAGCTCGGCCCATGCACGCAGCAGGCGAGCATCGCCCGTCGCGGCGACGAGATCGTCGTCGTCGAGCTGGGCGGCGGACGCGCAGTGCACCGCGTCGTGCCCCCGCAGGGCGAAGCGGTCAACGAGCCTCGCGGCGTGGCGGACCACGCTCTCGTCGACCTCGACGACGTCAAGCTCGGCCCACAGCCGCTCGAGCAGCTCGAGCGCCCCGCCGTGCTGGCCGCCGGTGAGGCGACCAGCACGTGTCGCCGCCGCAAGCGCCGCGGCCGCCTCGACATAGGTCAACCTGCTGGCCACCACGTCGTCAGCGTCGTCCCAGAATCGTCGGCAGGCGGCGCTCCCGGGCTCGGCGACGAGTAGGGGGACCAACGCAGACGTGTCGAGGTACCCGATCACCCGCGCTGATCGGCGACCAGGTCGGACACGATGCCGGATCCCTCGATCGGGTCCGGCGCCGCGGCCTTGCGCCTGCGGGCCTGCGTGACCCGACCCTCGTCGCGCAGCCGCTGAAGGCGCGTCGGGGCACCGACCGGCACGATGCGGGCGATGGCGCGGCCGTGGTCGGTGACCGTCAGGGTGCGGCCGTCACGCACCTCCGCGAGGTGCCTGCTCAACCCATCGCGCAGCTCCCGAATGCCGATCTCCACCGCGTCCCCCATCGTGGCCATATCCTGCTACCCGATTGTAGCCACAAATGTGGGGTCGCTAGTGCGGTGTCCAGGAACGTTGCCGGGTGATCGCGGGATCCAGGCGGCGCCTCGCAAGGCGCCGCCCGAAGCTCATACCGGGCGTCTTCGCGAGGGCGGCAACGCCGCGAGGTGTCGTCTGGGCCCGCGAGGACCCGGTGAACGTTTCTGGACACCGCACTAGCGGCGGCGGGCGCGGCGGTCGACAGGCGGGCCGTTGCGGGGCGCGGCGGAGCGCAGGTTGGGACGCTCGTTGCCCGCGTCCCAGCGCGCGTAGGCGTCGACGATGTCGGCGACGAGCCGGTGGCGCACCACGTCGGAGCTGGACAGCAGGGCGAAGTGCACGTCGTCGACGTCGGCGAGGATGTCGCGCACCACGTGCAGACCCGAGCGGACGCCGCCGGGCAGGTCGACCTGCGTGACGTCGCCCGTCACCACGATCCTCGACCCGAAGCCCAGCCGCGTGAGGAACATCTTCATCTGCTCGGGCGTGGTGTTCTGCGCCTCGTCGAGGATGATGAACGCGTCGTTCAGGGTGCGGCCGCGCATGTAGGCCAACGGGGCGACCTCGATCGTCCCGGCCGCCATGAGCTTGGGGATCGACTCGGGATCGATCATGTCGTGCAGCGCGTCGTAGAGCGGGCGCAGGTAGGGGTCGATCTTCTCGAACAGCGTGCCCGGCAGGTAGCCCAGCCGCTCCCCCGCCTCGACGGCCGGCCGGGTGAGGATGATCCGGTTGACCATCTTGGTCTGCAGCGCCTGCACGGCCTTGGCCATCGCGAGGTAGGTCTTGCCGGTGCCTGCCGGGCCGATGCCGAACACGATGGTGTGCGAGTCGATGGCGTCGACGTAGCGCTTCTGGTTCAACGTCTTGGGCCGGATGGTGCGCCCACGGCGGGACAGGATGTCGAGCGAGAGCACCTCGGCGGGCGACTCGCCCAGCCGCCCGTCCCCCGAGCCGAGCATCTCGACGGTGCGGCGCACGGCGTCGGCCGACACCTGCTGGCCGCGCTCGGCCAGAGTGATCAGCTCCGTGAACACGCGCTCGGCGAACGCCACGTCGGCGGGGTGGCCGGTGAGGGTGAGCTCGTTGCCGCGGACGTGCACATCGGCGTCGAGGAGCTCCTCCGCCGCGCGCAGGCTCTCATCGCGCGAGCCCAGCAGCGCGAGCAGAGCGGCGTCCGGAACGGCCATGCGGGATTGGACGGAATCCGGATAGGTCAAGGGGTACGCCGCCTGCTTCCTCTTCCGTCGATGGGGTCCTCCCGATGCTAGCGCGATCACGGGCTGATCATCTGCTCCTTTACGGCAACGGAAGATCTCGTCGGCGACCGGTTGACGGGGCGAGCTCTTCGACCTACAGTCTTATATTAATCCGAAGACATTCTGTTGAATATAGGGAGCAACGATGACCATCACCGGTACGAGGAAGGCAGAGACCACCGCCCTGCGCGTCCTGCGCCGCATGTTCGACGAGGGGTTCTCCACCGGCGACGACACGATCGTCGACGAGCTGTGCGCACCTGATCTGATCGAGCACCAGTTCGGCCTGGCCGGAGGCGGTGCCGCGGCCATCGAGCACGTCAAGGCCGCCATCAGGGACGTGCACGCCGCGGCGCCCGACCTCCGGTTCACCATCGAGGACGCCGTCGAGTCCGGCGACACGATCTGGGTGCGGGCGCGCGGCGTCGGCTCCGCGACCGGCCCGTTCTTCGGCCCGCCGAGCGGGAATCCCGTCGACTTCACCGTGATCGACGTGGCCCGCGTCGTCGACGGCCGGATCGTCGAGCACTGGGGTGTGCCCGACCGCTTCGCCATGCTCGCCCAGACCGGCGTGCTGGCCAGGCTGGGCTGACCAGACCGGGGCTGACCGCACTGCGCTGACCAGACTGCGAGGATGGCCCGGTGGGTGACCCGGCCAAGCGCGACACGCGCAGCTATCACTCGCCGCGCCGCGCCGAGCAAGCGGCGCAGACCCGCCGCGCGGTGCTCGCAGCCGCCCGGGAGCTGTTCGCCAGCAACGGGTACGCCGCCACCACCGTTTCCGAGATCGCCCGGGAGGCCAGGGTCGCGGTCGACACCGTCTACACGACCGTCGGCCGCAAGCCCGCCCTCCTGCGGGAAGTGTTGGAGTCGGCGATCTCCGGCTCCGACGCCGCGGTGCCCCCGATGCAGCGCGAATACGTGGCCCGGGTGCAGGCCGCCACTTCGGCCCGGGCCAAGATCACCGCATATGTCGCGGGGCTGGTCGAGATCCAGAGCAGGCTCGCGCCCGTCTTCCTCGCGCTCCGCGACGCCGCGGGCTCGGACGCCGAGTCCGCCGCGCTGTGGAAGGAGATCGCCGACCGCCGCGCCACGAACATGCGCCAATTCGCCGCCAACCTGCGCGGCACCGGCGAACTGCGCGCCGACCTCACCGACGACGACGTCGCCGACATCGTCTGGAGCATGAACGGCACCGAGTACTGGGTGCTGCTGGTCGGCGACCGCGGCTGGAGCCCGGAGCGCTTCGCCGCCTACCTCATCGACGCCTGGAGCCGACTGCTCCTGGCCTGAAAGGAGCATCTGATGTCGAGGTCCACAACCGACTCCGTCGTCGCCCGCGCTGCGGGAACTGGGGCGGCGAGCTGGTCGATGGGCGGGCTGTTCGAGACGCTCGTCAGCGGCGCGGAGACCGGCGGGCAGCTCGCCGTGTCGGTCGTGACGCAGCCGCGGGGCATCGCGACCCCGCTGCACGTGCACACCCGCGAGGCCGAGGCCTGGTACCTGCTGGAAGGCACCCTGATCTACCAGGCGGCCGACCAGCGCGTCGAGCTCGCGCCGGGCGGGTTCATCTACCTGCCGCGCGACGTGCCCCACGCGTTCCGCACCACCAGCGCCGTCCGCTATCTCGCGCTGACGCTGCCCGGGGAGCTGATGGACCTCTACGACGAGGTGGGCTCACCCGCGCTCGAACGTCGGCTGCCCGACGGCGGGGTGACCGGCGACGACGTCGCGCGCTGGCTTGCCGCCGCGCCGGGCTATGGCCTTCGGATCGTGGGTCCGCCCATCCCCGAGACTGCGACGCACAGCGCGGAGTAGGCGGCTGGCGGGCCACCTCTAGCCTTGATCACCAACTCGGCGCAGAAGGCGGCCACATCCGACCGATACCACTCCGAGACGGCGATCACCGTCCAACGGGCAGGATGGGCCCGTGCATGACGACTCCGGCCTCGTCCTTCCCCGCGTCGCGCGCTTCGTCCGCGAGCGGCTGACCCCCGCGGTCCATCGGGCGAGCATCCCGGCCGACGTCACCGCGTGGACGGCGCCGGGCGAGCCCGTCCCGTTCGCCGAGGCGAAAGCGCAGGAGTACCGGCCCTTCGCGCTCGGAGAGGCGTGGGGACGGCCGTGGGGCACGGTGTGGTTCCACGTCACCGGCGCTGTGCCCGCCGGGTGGACCAACGCCGAGCTGGTGGTCGACCTCGGGTTCACCGGCGCGAGCCCGGGCTTCCAGGCCGAGGGCACCGTCTACTCGTCAGACGGAGTTGTGCTGGGCGGCCTGGAACCGCGACGCCGGGCCGTCCCCCTCGACGGGGGCGCGCTGGGCAGGGGTGCGCTGGGCGGGGGCGCGCCGGGCGGGGGCGCGCCGGGCGGCGGCGCCCGCGCACTGCAGCAGGGTGGCCCTGCTCCGACTGGCGGCGCCCGCGCACTGCAGCAGGGTGGCCCTGCTCCGACTGGGGGCGCGCGCGCACTGCAGCAGGGTGGCCCTGCTCCGACTGGGTTGGAGCAGGGCCACCCTGCTGCAGTCCCGGCCGCCGCCGTCCCGGCCGACGCCGTCCCGGCCGCCGCCGTCCCGGCCGCCGCCGTCCCGGCCGACGCCGTCCCGGCCGACGCCGTCCCGGTCGACCTCTACATCGAGGCCGCGGCCAACCCCGACATCGGCGGCGGATGGACCTGGGCCCCCACGCCGCTCGGCGACGCGAGCACGGCGGGCGAGGGCCTGCTCTACCGGCTGGGCCGGGTCGACCTCGCCGTCCTCGACGTCGAGACCTGGGCGCTGACGCAGGACATCTGGACGCTGTCCGGGCTCGTGGAGGCCCTGCCCGGCGATCTTCCACGGCGGGCGGAGATCGTGCGGGCGCTGGAACGGGCCGTCGACGCCGTCGATCCGGACGACGTCGCCGCCACCGCGGCCGCGGGCCGGGCAGCGCTGGCCGGCGTGCTGGCCAAGCCCGCGTACGCCAGCGCCCACCGCGTGCACGCCGTCGGGCACGCCCACATCGATTCGGCGTGGCTGTGGCCGGTGCGCGAGACCGTCCGCAAGGTCACCCGCACGTTCGCCAACGCCCTGCAGCTCATGGACCGCGACGACGCGTTCGTCTTCGCGGCGTCCTCGGCGCAGCAGTACGCCTGGGTGCGCGACCACCAGCCCGAGCTGTTCGCCCGGATCCGCAAGCGCGCGGCGGAGGGCCGGTTCGCACCGGTCGGCGGGATGTGGGTGGAGTCGGACACGAACATGCCCGGCGGCGAGGCGATGGCCCGCCAGTTCGTGCTCGGGGCCGGGTTCTTCTCGGGCGAGCTGGGCGTCGAGTCCGACGGCGTCTGGCTGCCCGACTCGTTCGGTTACTCCGCGGCGCTCCCCCAGATCGCCGTGGCGGCGGGGCGGCGCTGGTTCCTCACGCAGAAGATCAGCTGGAACGAGACCAACCGGTTCCCCCACCACACGTTCGCGTGGGAGGGCATCGACGGCACGCGGATCCTGACGCACTTCCCGCCCGTCGACACCTACAACGCCGAGCTGTCGGGGGCGGAGCTCGCCCGCGCGCAGCGACAGTTCGCGGAGAAGGGCAGGGCCAACACCTCGCTCGTCCCCTTCGGCTGGGGCGACGGCGGCGGCGGGCCGACCAGGGAGATGCTGGCCGCCGCGCACCGCACCCGCGACCTGGAGGGCTCGCCGACGGTGCGCCTGTCGCGTCCGTCGGAGTTCTTCGCCGCTGCCGAGGCCGAGTACCCCGCGCCGCCGGTCTGGTCAGGTGAGCTCTACCTGGAGTACCACCGCGGCACCTACACCACGCAGGCCCGCACGAAGCGCGGCAACCGACGCAGCGAGCACCTCCTGCGGGAGGCCGAGCTCTGGGCGACGACGGCGGCTGTGCGCACCGGCGCGCCCTACCCGGCCGAGACGTTGCGGCGCTGCTGGGAGACGGTGTTGCTGCAGCAGTTCCACGACATCCTGCCCGGCACGTCGATCGCCTGGGTGCACCGCCAGGCCGAGCGGGAGTACGCGCGGGTCGCCGAGGAGCTGGAGGAGGTGATCTCCGGCGCGCTGGCGACGTTGACCGGCCCGGGTGACCGCGACATCGCCGCCAACGCGGGCCCGTACGGCGTGGACGGCGTGCCGGGGCTCGGTGCCTCGACCGCGGCGGGCCACGACGGGGACGAGGACGCGACCGAGCCCGCGACGGGGGACACCGTTCTCGCGACCGAGGAGCTGCGCGTGGTCGTCGACGGGCGTGGCCTGATCACCTCGGTTCACGACCGCGTGGCCGACCGCGAGCTCGTCCCACCCGGCCGCGCCGCGAACCTCCTGCAGATCCACCGCGACACCCCGACCTACTGGGACGCGTGGGACATCGACGCGCACTACCGCCGCCATGGCCGCGACCTGCTCGACGGCCAGGTGACGGCGACCGACGGCGGGGTGCGGATCGTCCGGAGGGTCGGGGCGTCCACGATCTCCCAGCAGGTCTCCCTGCGCGGCCGGACCGTCGAGATCGACACCCACGTGGAATGGCACGAGCGGCAGAAGCTGCTCAAGCTCGCCTTCCCGCTCGACGTGCACGCCGACCGCGCCGCTTCGGAGATCCAGTTCGGGCACGTGTACCGCCCGACGCACACCAACACCTCGTGGGACGCCGCCCGCTTCGAGACCTGCGCCCACCGGTGGGTGCACGTCGGTGAGCCCGGCTACGGCGTCGCGGTCGCCAACGACGCGACCTACGGCCACGACGTCACGCGCGACGGGCACACCACGACCGTCCGGCTGTCGCTGCTGCGCGCGCCGCTCTTCCCCGACCCGGAGGCCGACCAGGGCGAGCACCGGTTCCGGGTCGCGGTGGCGCCCGGGGCGACGGTGGGCGACGCGGTGGCCGAGGGCTACCGGCTCAACCTGCCGCTGCGCCGGGTGCGCGGGGAGAACGACGTCGCGCCGCTGCTCGTCGTCGACAACCCGGCCGTCGTCGTCGAAGCGGTGAAGCAGGCCGAGGACGGCAGCGGCGACGTGGTGGTGCGGATCTACGAGGCGTTCGGCACCCGGGCGAGCGCCCGGATCACCCCGACCTTCGAGCACGTGTCGGTGATCGAGACCGATCTGCTGGAGGCGCCGCTGCCCGCACCCGTTGCGCTCGACGGCGATCAGCTCACGCTGCGCCCGTTCCAGTTGATTACGCTGCGTTACGTGACACCATAACGCGATGACCACGTCCGCGGCAGAGCTGGCCCGACACCGCGCTGCCGCATCGGGCGAGCGGCTCGCGTTGCGCACACCGGACGGGCGGGCGATCCGTGCGCGACTTCGGCGCATCCGCGAGCTGCTGACCTGGTTGGCGGACCTGGGCCCGATCGACCCGCCCCGGATGTTCGACGAGCCTGCCATCGCGCTGGCGGTCGAGCGGATCCTGACCCTGCTCGTCGACCTGGCTCTCGCCTGCAACACCGAGGTGGCGAAGAGCGTCCTGGGCCGCGCCCCGACGACCTACGAGGAGTCGTTCGACCTCGCCGCGCAGGCGGGCATGATCACGCCCGCGCTGGCGGCCCAGCTGCGCCCGTCGGCTGCGATGCGCAACACGCTCGTCCACCACTGCCTCGACGTCGACCAGGCCCAGGTGGCGATGGCCGTGCCGCGCGTGCCCGCGCAGTATGGCGAGTACATCGCGCAGGTCGCGGCGTTCGTCGCGCAGCGCGCTATCTGATCTGGGCGCTATCTGATCTGGGCGCTATCTGATCTGGGCGCTACCTGATCTGGGCGCTACCTGATCTGGGCGCTACCTGATCTGGGCGCTACCTGATCAGGGCCTGGACCTCGCGGAACCGCGGGTGGGTCGCGTCGCGCAGCCACTCGAACAACACCATCTCGGTGGTGACGATCTCGGCCCCGTGGCGGACCATCCGGTCGATCGCGGCGTCCCGGTTAGCGGTGGTGCGGGAGCCGATCGCGTCCGCGACGACCAGCACCCTGCGGCGCGTGGCGATGAGCCCCAGCACGGTCTGCAGCACACAGACGTGCGCTTCACAGCCGACGACGACGACCTCCTCGGCGCCGGGCGGCAGCAGCGTCGGGTAGCCCGACGCGTCGAAGGCAGTCTTCGGCAACACCAGCTGCGGGTAGGGCGCGAGCTCGGAGACGGTCGGGCCGAGCTTGTCGGGGACCTGTTCGCTGGCGCAGACCGGCACGTCCAGCAAAGCGGCCGCCTGACCGAGCCGCGCCGCGTTGACGACCATCTCCTTGCCGCCCTCGATCGCGGGAACGAGCCGCTCCTGCAGGTCGATCAGCAGCAGCGCGGAGGCATCGGCCGTGAGCAACATGGCGCGAGGGTAAGCGAAGAGATCGTCAGGTGGGACGGCAGACCGGGAGCGCGCGGCCAAACGCCACCGTGAGTCGAGCACGCCACCACACCGAGTTGGCCGGTTCACCACGCCAAGAGGGCCGAACCGCCACCCCAACGCAGGGTGAGTCGAGCAGTCCACCACCTCGAGCCGGCCGAACCACCCCGGCGAGCTGGCCGATCCGCCACCCCAACGCAGGGTGAGTCGAGCAAACCACCACCTCGAGCCAGCCGAACCACCCCGGCGAGCTGGCCGATCCGTCACGCGAGTTGGCCGATCGCCACGACGGCCAGGGCGCAACATCACCTCACCGCGCCAGGATCTCCTCGACCGCGGCGCGGCAGGCGGCCCATGCCGAGGTGGTCGGGTCGATCACGGCGAAGTGGTCGACGCCAGGCAGCACCACGGCGCGATCGCCGGACGTCGCGGCGAAGCGCTCGGTCTGGCGGAGCGGCACGCTGGCGTCGGCGGTGCCGTGCACCGCGATCACCGGCACCCCGATCGGGATCCGGACAATCGGGGAGGCGAGCGCGTAGCGGTCCGGCACGTCGGCGGGCCTGCCGCCCAGGAGATCGACGACCGCGCCACGGCCGACGCCGCGCTCCGCCGCATCGACAAGATCCAGAATCCCGGCCTGGCTGACCGCGCCGCGCAGGTGCACCACCGGCGATGCCCCGGAAGCGCCGGGCGGCAAGCCCGGCCGGGCCGCGAGCCACGCGACGAGCTGGCCACCCGCCGAATGGCCGAGCGCGACGACCCGGTCCAGCGGCAGCCTGCCGCCCGCAGCCTCCTGCACCGGCCCGGCGAGCGCGTCGACGGCGGCGGCGACGTCGTCGAACGTCGCGGGCCATCCTCCACCCCCGCCGACCCGCCGATACTCGACGTTCCACGCGGCAAGTCCGGCCGCGGCGAGATCGGCGGCGAGGGGGCGGCCCAGCGACAGATCGTAGGCTTGGCGCCAGAACCCGCCGTGGACAACCACCACCACGCCCCGCACCGGGCCTGCGGGCATCGTCAGCTCACCGAACCGATGCGCCCCGGCGGCATAGGGAATCGACGTAGGCACACCCCGATCATCGCGGAAGATCGCCGCGACCCGTACATAACAGGGCTGCGCACCCCGAAAACGTAGCGCTCGCCGCGATCACCGGAGGCGGGCCGTCCGACATCCGTTGAAGATCGCGGTCACCCCACACGAGACCCGTGCACCACCCCCAGGTGCGGCTCGCCGCGATCACCGCGGCGCAGTGGGGGCGCGGCGCGACGCGGGGAGGTGCCGTGAGATGAAGATCGCGATCACCCGCACACCACGGCGTCGCGCACCACCCTCAGGTGCGGCTCGCCGCGATCACCGGGCGACAGTGGGGGCGCGGGGATCACCACCGCACCCGAAGATCTCCATCACCCGCACACCACGGCCCGGCGCACCTCCGGGAGGTGCGGCTCGCGGCGATCACACCCAGCGGTCGGTGAGGACGCCGAGGGCGCCGAGGGCCACTGCCGCGGCGGTGGAAGCGCGCAGCACCTCCGGCCCCAGCCGGACGGCCCGCGCGCCTGCGGCGGTCAGCACCGCGAGCTCGTCGTCGGTGACGCCGCCCTCGGGCCCGACGACCAGCAGAACGTCACCCTCGGCGGGCAGCGGGATGGCGGCGAGCGGGGACCTCGCGCTCTCGTGCAGCACGAGCGCGCAGGCTGCCCTCGCCGCCCGCTCGGCCACCGCGGCGGTCGAGGCGGGCTCGAGCACCGGCGGGAGCCACGCCCGTCGCGCCTGCTTGGCCGCCTCGCGCACCGTGCTGCGCCACCGGGCGAGGCTCTTGTCCCCCCGCTGGCCGTCGGCCCAGCGCACGACGCACCGCGCGGCCGTCCACGGGACGATCTCGTCGACCCCCGCCTCGGTGGCGAGCTCGACCGCCAGCTCCCCCCGGTCGCCCTTCACGAGCGCCTGCGCGAGGACGACCCGGGGTGACGGCGCGGGCACCGTCGACCGGCTGGTGATCGTCAGCTCGACCCTGTCCCGCCCGGTGGCGTCGACGACGGCGAGCGCGAGCCCACCCCGCCCGTCGCCGAGCAGGACGACCTCGCCGGGCCGCAGCCGCTTGACCGTGGCCGCGTGCCGCCCCTCCGGCCCGTCGAGCACAGCCTCTGCGCCTGCTGGCAGCGCATCCACGAGGAACAGCGGCGGCGTGCTCACGTGGGTTTCGGGCTCAACATTCGCTCCGCAAGCTCCGCTCAGCGTCGCTCAGCGGCCGCCGAAGCTGTCCCTCAGCCGGGAGAACAAGCCGTGGCCGTTGCGGGCGCCGCCCAGGTCGGGCTGCTCCTCGCCGCGCAGCGCCGCGAGCCTGCGCAGCAGATCGGTCTGCTCCCGGTCGAGCTTGGTGGGCACCACAACGTCGACGTGGACCATCAGGTCACCCTGCCCGTCGACCCGCCCGTTGGACCGCAAGCGCGGCATGCCCTTACCGCGCAGTGTGCGCACGGTGCCCGCCTGGGTGCCCGGTTCGACGTGCAGCTCCTCGGTGCCGCTCAGCGTGGGCAGCGGCAGGACGGCGCCGAGGGCTGCCGCGGTCATCGGGAGCTGGACAGTGCAGTGCAGGTCGGCGCCGTCGCGGGTGAAGAGCTCGTGCGGCTCCTCCTCGACCTCGACATACAGGTCGCCTGCCGGCCCGCCGCCCGACCCGACCTCGCCACGCCCAGCCAGGCGCACGCGCATGCCGTCGGCCACGCCGGGCGGGATGTTGACCGGGACGTCGCGGCGGGAGCGGACCCGCCCGTCGCCCTGGCAGCGCCTGCACGGGTCGGGGATGATCTCGCCGAAGCCGCGGCAGGTGGGGCACACCCGGGACGTGACGACCTGCCCCAGGAACGAGCGCTGCACGCTCTGCACCTCGCCGCGCCCGTTGCAGATGTCACAGC
Source organism: uncultured Actinomycetota bacterium (assembly GCA_963826705.1). Classification (GTDB taxonomy): domain Bacteria; phylum Actinomycetota; class Actinomycetes; order Mycobacteriales; family Pseudonocardiaceae; genus Pseudonocardia. The sequence continues at coordinate 102,977 of CAWGYF010000019.1, read as the reverse complement.
GGGCGGTCGCGGTGCCCGGGGCGCAGCCGGAGCCCGAGCAGTCCGAGCACAGCACCGCCGTCTCGACGGGCAGCTCGCGCGTGATGCCGGTGGCACACTCCTCCAACGTCAGCGACATGCGGATGAGCGCGTCGGCGCCGGGCTGCACCCGGCTTCGGGGGCCGCGGCCCCGTCCGCCCATGCCACCGCTGCCGCCGAAGAAGGCGTCCATGATGTCGCCGAAGCCGAAGGCGCTGAACGGGTCACCCCCACCGCTTTGCCCGCCGTTGCCCAGCGGATCTCCGCCGAGGTCGACGACGCGGCGCTTCTCCGGGTCCGACAGCACCTCGTACGCCACGCTGACCTCGGCAAAGCGCTCTTGCGCACCTGGCTCGGGATTGACGTCAGGGTGCAGCTCACGCGCGAGTCGCCGATACGCCCGCTTGATCTCGTCGGGTCCGGCGTCCGCTGCGACGCCAAGGATCCCGTAGTAGTCCCGTGCCACCCCAGCGTTCCTCATGATCTCTCGCTCAACCTCCTAGCGTCCCGCCAGGATCTCACCTACGTACCGAGCGACGGCATGCACCGCCGCCATGGACCCCGGATAGTCCATCCGGGTGGGACCGACCACGCCCATTCCGCCGAGCACCGTGCGCATGCCGTAGCCGATTGACACCACGCTGGTGTCGCGCATCTCCTCGGCTTCGTTCTCTCCGCCGATGCGTACCGTCACCGTACCTGGGTCCTGCGCGGAGGCGAGCAGCTTGAGCACGACCACCTGCTCCTCCAGCGCCTCCAAGATCTGTCTGAGGGAGCCGGGGAAGTCGGTGGCGTTGCGCGTGAGGTTGGCGGTGCCGCCGAGCACCAGCCGCTCCTCGGGGTGCTCGACCAGGGTCTCGATGAGCACCGCCGCCACCGTGGTGATCACGCCGCGCAGCGCGGCCGGGGCGGTCTCTGGCAGCTCGGCCACGGCGGCGGACGCGGCGGCGAGCGGCCGCCCGGACAGCGCGCCGTTGACCAGAGCGCGCAGCGCGGCGACGTCGTCGTCGGTGAGGACCTCGCCGAGGTCGACGACGCGCTGGTCGACGCGCCCCGAGTCGGTGATCAGGACGAGCATGAGCCGCGCAGGCGTGAGCGCGACGACCTCGCAGTGCCGCACGGTGGAGCGGGTGAGCGTCGGGTACTGGACGATCGCCACCTGCCGGGTGAGCTGCGCGAGCAGGCGCACGCTGCGGCGCATCACATCGTCGAGGTCGATCGCGCCGTCGAGGAACGCCTGGACCGCGCGCTTCTCGGCCGCCGAGAGCGGCTTGACCTGCGTCAACCGGTCGACGAACACCCGGTAGCCCTTGTCGGTGGGCACCCGTCCCGCGCTGGTGTGCGGCTGGGCGATGAGCCCGTCCTCCTCCAGCACCGCCATGTCGTTGCGCACCGTGGCGCTCGAGACGCCGAGGTTGTGACGGTCGACGATCATCTTCGAGCCGACCGGCTCATGGGTGGCCACGTAGTCGGCGACGATCGCGCGCAGGACCGCGAAGCGGCGCTCGTCGGCGTTCATCTGGCCATTCTAGGACGCATGACGGAGCCGCCCGTGCGCGGAAACGTCTGCCCTGAGCCACTCTTTCCGCGCACGGGCGGCAGGATGGTCGCGTGCTCATCCGCAGGCCCGTGCTCGACGCCATCGTCGACGGCTCGGTGACGGCGCTCTTCCGCCGGTGGGACCGGCCGCGGGTACGGGTGGGTGGCACACAGCGGACGGTCGTCGGTGTGCTGGAGTTCACGGCCGTCGAGCCGGTGGCGCTGTCCCGGCTCACCGCGGCCGACGCCCGCGCGGCGGGATACCCGACCGTCGCGGCACTGCGCGCCGCGCAGACCGGCGAGGGTCGGCTCTACCGGGTCACGGTCCGACCAGCGGGACCGGACCCGCGGGTGGCGCTGCGGGCCCAGGCGGAGCTGTCCGCGGAAGATCGGGACGCGATCGCCGCACGTCTGGCGGCGATGGACCGACGGGGGTCGTGGACGTCGACGGTGCTGAAGCTGATCGCCGAGAACCCGGGGGTGCGCGCCCCGGACCTGGCGGCCTCGTTGGGCCGCGAGACCCTGCCGTTCAAGCGGGACGTGCGCAAGCTCAAGGAGCTGGGGCTCACCGAGAGCCTGGAGGTCGGCTACCGGCTGTCGCCGCGCGGCCAGGCGTTCCTCCGTTGCGGCTGACGCCCCTCGTGCGCGGAGATGAAGGGCCCAGCCATCTTCTCCGCGACCGGCAGCTTTTCCGCGCACAGCCGAGCGCCCACGCCACCCTCACAACCCCGCCGGCACAGTGGACCACCGTGGCCACCCGGCGCTTCAGCAGGCGCTGGCTGCTCGTCGGGGCTGGTGCGGCCGCGCTCGTCGGCGTCGGAGCCGTCAGCCTGCCCGCCACACCCGTGAGCGCGGATCCGGCTGCGCTCCGTGACCGCATCCGCAAGACGGTGCCGCCCTACATCGGCTACGCCGAGAGCAACGGGCGGCTCGGGCTGCCGGAGATCCCGCGGCTGGAGTCGGTCGTCGGGCTGCTCACCGGCACCACCCGCATGCGGGCGTTCGTCGCCTCGGCCGACGCGTGGCGGGCCGACGAGCTCACGCCGACCGGCGAGCACGGCGTCTACCGCGCCGGATCCAGCGAGTTCCTGTGGGACTTCGAGGCCAACCAGCTCACGCGTGTGCTGGGCATCGCGGCCGCCCGCCTGCCTCGCGCCGCCGACCTGCTGCCCCCCGACCTCGCCCGCAGGCTGCTCGCGCTCGCCGGGACCGACCCGGTCACCCCCCTGCCCTCGCGGCGCATCGCGGGCCGCGACGCCGCCGGGCTGCGGGTGACCCCCGCCGACCCGCAGACGACGGTCGGCAGCGTCGACATCTGGGCCGACCCGACGACGGCGCTCCCGCTGCGCGTCGAGGTCGCGGGCCGCACCGGGCCCGCCCTGCTCACCACTGAACTGCTCGAGGTGACCGACGGGCCACCGGATCCGTCGTTGCTGCGTCCGCTCGCGCCGCCCGGCGCGGGCAACGTCACGGCGGAAGTCCTCGACGTGGCCGGGGCGCTGAAGGTGCTGAACGCGCCGCCGCCGCCCGCCAGCCTGGTCGGCAGGCCCCGTCTCACGCTGCCGGGCACGCCGCTGCCCGGCGTCGGCGTCTACGGGACGGGCCTCGCGGCGTTCGTGCTGGTGCCCACGAGCCGCGACATCGCCGAGCAGGCCGTCAACTCCGCGGCCGCGGCGGGCGGGTATCCCATCACCGTCGTGTCCGGGCGTGCGGCCCGCGTCACCACGCCGCTGCTGTCGGTCGCCGTGCGCACCCGCGGTCGGACGGGCTCGCTGCTGCTCGGCGCGACCGATCCGCTGCTGCTGGACAAGGCCATCGCCGAGCTGCCCGCGCGGGGAGCGCACCGATGACCGTGACCGTGATCGAGACCGAGGGGCTGACCAAACGCTTCCGCGGGGTCACCGCCGTCAAGGACGTGTCGCTCTCTGTCCCGTCGGGCGCGCGGTTCGGGCTGCTCGGGCCGAACGGGTCGGGCAAGACGACGTTGGTGCGGATGCTGCTCGGGCTCGTGCACCCCACGAGCGGACGGGTCGAGCTGCTCGGCAGGCCCATACCGCGCGACGCCGCGCACGTGCTGCCGCGCGTCGGAGCGCTGGTGGAGGGCCCCGCGGCCTGGCCGCACCTGTCGGGCCGAGCGAACCTGATGCTGCTGGACGCCGCCGGGAGCGGCGGGCGGCGCGACCGGCGCGACCGGGTCGAGGAGGCGCTCGTACGGGTCGGCCTCGGGGGCATCGACCGGCGACCGGTGCGCGCCTACTCGCTCGGGATGCGCCAGCGGCTGGGCATCGCGTCCGCGCTGCTGCGCCGTCCCGAGTTGCTGCTGCTCGACGAGCCGACGAACGGCCTGGATCCCCGCGGCATCGGCGAGATGCGCGCGCTCCTTCGGCACTTCGCCGCGAACGGCACCACCGTGGTGCTGTCCAGCCATCTGCTCAGCGAGGTCGAGGCGCTCTGCACACGGGTGGGGGTGATGAGCGCCGGACGGCTGGTGCTCACCGAGGACCTCGACGCGCTGCGCGCCCCGACCGGGCTCGTGCAGGTGCGCACCTCCGATCCGGCCGCCGCGGTCGGCGTGCTCAACGGACGGGTCGTGCACCGGGACGGCGAGCTGCTGATGGTGGCATCCGACGACCCCGGCGCGCTGAACGCCCAGCTCGTGTCGGCGGGGGTCAGCGTGCGGGAGCTGACGGCGCTGCGGCGCAGCCTTGAGCAGGTGGTGCTGGAGCTCACCGGGCCCAGCGCGGACCGGGTCGACTAGATGATCGCTGTCGAACTGTCGCTCATGCTGCGGCGCCGACGGGTGTGGCTGTGCTGGGCGCTCCTGTGCGCGCTGCCCACCGCGATCGCGATACTGCTCGCCGTCACCAAGATCGTGCCACCGCCGGGGCCTGCCGCGCAGTTCCTCTCCGCGGTCACGAGCGACGGGCAGCTCTTCCCCGCGGCGGCGCTGGCACTGGTGCTCCCGATCTTCCTGCCGATCACCGTCGCGATCGTCGCGGGCGACACGATCGCGGGTGAGGCCACCACCGGCATGCTGCGCTACCTGCTCGTGCGACCGGTCGGGCGGCTGCGTCTGCTCACCGCGAAGCTGGTGTCGGTGGCGGCGTTCGTGCTGCTGTCCGTGGTGTTCGTGACGATCACCGGCTACGTCGTGGGTGTCGCGGCGTTCGGTTTCGGGCCCGACGCCAGCCTCGGCGGGACGGGCGGGATCGCGTCGCTCTCGGGGGTGGTGCTCACCCCGTTGCAGCTCGCGGAACGGACGGCGCTGACCATCGCCTACCTCGCGCTGTGCATGCTCGCCCTCGGCGCGGTCGGGCTGTTCTTCTCGACGCTCACGGACTCGCCGCTGGCCGCCGCGCTCGGGGTGCTCGCGTTCGTCGTCGCATCCACGGTGTTGCTGCCGCTGGATGCGGCCTCGGCGATCCGGTTCTACCTGCCGACCCGACATTGGCTGGCCTGGGTCGACCTCTACCGCGACCCGATCCTGTGGCGATCGGTCCGCCAGGGCGCGGAAGTGCAGGCGGGCTACGTGCTCGTCGCGTTCGGCGCCGCGTGGGCCAACTTCGCGACGAAGGACGTCACGAGCTGAGAGGGTCCGGTGAGTTTGGCGTCCAGGCGGCTGCAGCGCGAGGTGCCCCAGCGCCCTCGTGCGGGGAGTGGGGGGCTACGCCGCGACGTGGCCGCCTGGGCGCCGGGTCCCTCACTCGCTGACCCCTCTGGGGCAGCCGGCCGCGATGAGTGGGGCGGTCGACAGGCCGCGCAGCACCAGCGCGACGACGGCGGGATCGGCGGGGAGCTGGCCGTGCGACACCGGGCCGCCGCCGCAGACCGTCTGCAGTGCGACGTCGACCGCGCCGTCGAGACTGGCCGAGTCGGGCGGGGTGACGGTCTGGTCGGCGGTGGTCCAGATCGACAACCACGGCAGGCGGGTGCCGACGTGGGCGGTCGCCAGCTCCTGGACCTCGGCGCTGCCGGGCGCCAGCTGGTGGCAGGCCACCGGGCAGGCGTCGGGCACGAACGCCACAGCGCTGCCCGCGACCGTGGTGCCCTTCAGCGGCGAGCCCAGCGTGACGACCCGGCGCGCCTTGGCGGCCCCGTCGTCGCGCGCGACCCACAGGCCCACCACGACTCCACCCGCCGAGTAGCCCACGACGTCGACCGAGGGAGCGCCCGCGACGAGCGCCGCGTCGACGGCCCGGTTGAGGGCCTCGACCTGCGCGGACAGGTCGCCGGTCCCCCCAGCGGGCAGGGCGATCACGGTGGACGTGCGCCCGGTCGCCCTGATGCGGTCGGCGAGCGGCTCCAACGACTGCTGAGAGCCGCCGTAACCGGGCACCAGCAGCACCGGGCCGAGGACGCCCTGGGCCGGACGCGCGCCTGCGTCGACGTCGGGCCCGCGGGCGGCGTAGAGGCGCACCCCCACCAGCGCGGCCGCGACGACGACGAGGGCGGCCACCACTGCGAGCAGCAGCCGACGGCGGGGACTCACGGCGGGGGCGCCGGTTCGGGGACGCCGCGGGCGAGGTCAGGTCGGCCGATGGGGTCGACGGGCGGGCAGCCGGTGCCGTCCCCGGGCCATGATCGCCGCATCAGGCGGATACCGTGCGCTGACGCACGAAATCCGCCTGTTCCGGCGATCATGGCCCGGCTGGCGGAGCCGATCACGTGGGTACCGGGACGAGCAGGTCGCGCACCACGGCGTCGGCGAGCAGTCGGCCTCGCCTGGTGAGCACGACCCGGTCGGGTGCGGACCGGTCGTGCGCGGAAACCGTCGCCGGAGCCACCCTTTCCGCGCACGGGTCGAGCGCCGCGCACGGGTCGAGCGCCGCGCACGGGTCGGGCGCCGCGCACGGCTCCAGTAGGCCGTCGGCGATCGCGCGGTCGGCGGCCCGGCGGCCGTCGGCGTCCAGGAGTTCCAGCGGCAGGCCCGACGCCAGGCGCAGGCGCAGCATCACGCGCTCGGTGTGCCGCTCGGCGTCGGTGAGCTCCTCGCGCCCGGCCTCCGGCGACTCCCCCGCCGCCAGCGCCGCGGCGTAGCGCGCGGGGTGCTTCACGTTCCACCAGCGCGACCCGGCCAGGTGCGAATGCGCGCCGGGGCCCAGCCCCCACCAGTCCCCGTCGAGCCAGTACCCCAAGTTGTGCCGACACGGCGCAGCCTCCGACGCGGCCCAGTTCGACACCTCGTACCAGCGCAGGCCTGCCGCGGCGAGCCGGTCGTCGATCAGTTCGTAGCGGGCGGCGGCGACGTCGTCGTCGGGGGCGGGCAGCTCGCCGCGGGCCACCCGGCGGGCCAGCGCCGTGCCGTCCTCGACGATCAGCGCGTACGCCGAGACGTGGTCCACCCCGGCGGCGAGGACGGCGTCGAGCGAGGCGGAAAGGTCCGCGTCGGTCTCCCCGGGCGTGGCGTAGATCAGGTCGAGGTTGACGTGTGCCAGCCCCGCCTCGCGCGCCTCGCGGGCGGCGGCGACGGCCCGACCGGGCGTGTGCCGCCGGTCCAGCACCCGCAGGACGTGCGGCGCCGCCGACTGCATCCCCAGCGACACGCGCGTGAACCCGGCATCGACCAGGCCTCCGAAGAAGTCGGGCGACGTCGACTCGGGGTTGGACTCCGTGGTGACCTCGGCGTCAGGCGCGAGCCCGAACGTCGACCGGATCGCGGCGAGCACCTCACCCAAGCGCTCGGCACCGAGCAGCGACGGCGTGCCTCCCCCGAAGAACACGGTCTCGACGACGCGCGGGCCGACCGTCTCCGCCGCCAGCGCGAGCTCGCGCCGGACCGCCTCCAGCCACCCCTCCGGCGACGCCCCCGACCCGGCCAGCTCGGACGCCGTGTAGGTGTTGAAGTCGCAGTAGCCGCAGCGCGCCGCACAGAACGGCACGTGGACGTAGATGCCGAAGGGCGGCGCGGACACCCGTCCACGGTAACCGGATCGTCGTGGTCACCGGCGGGAACCTGGGCCGCGAGGTACGGCCACCGATACAAGAATTGACTAGTAGGATGAACGGTATGACAAGGCCGAAGGTGAAGGTCGCCGTCTCGCTGAGCCCGGACCTCGTCGAGCAGCTGCGGACGACCGTCGCCGCAGGCCGGGCCCGCAGCGTTTCCGCGTACGTCGAGCACGCCGTCCGGGCACAGTTCGCCGCCGAGATCGAGTTCGACGCCCTCCTGGGCGACATGTTGGCCGCTACCGGCGGCCCACCGACCGAGGACGAGCGGATCGAGGCCGCCCGCATTCTCGGCTCGGACGCCGCATGAGCGGTGTCGTCCTCGACACCGGCGCGCTGATCGCCGTCGAACGCGGTGATCGCGCCATCGCGGTGCTGCTCGCCGAAGCCCGCCGGACCGCGGCGCCGATCACCGTGCCCGCGGGCTGTGTAGCCCAGGCGTGGCGCAGCCCGGCGCGTCAGGCACGGACTGCCGTCCTGCTTCGACAAAGCAACGTCGCGATCGTTTCACTCGACGACGGGGACGCCCGCCGAGTGGGTCTCCTGCTCGCCGCGAGCTCGACGAGCGATGTCGTCGACGGACACGTCGCGCTGTGCGCCCTGCGGACCGGTCGCCCTGTGCTGACGAGCGACCCCAACGACATCCGCCGTCTCGTGCCGGGCATTGACGTCCACCCGATCTGAGCAACCGTGATCGCCGAATGCTGCGGATTTCGTGCGCCTGCGCATGGAATCCGCAGGTTTCGGCGATCATGAGGGTGAACGATCAAGCTGAGTCCAGCCAGGCAAACGGAGGACACCGACCTGTGAGCCTGCTCCCAGCATGCGGACGCTGTTGGCCCACGGACCGGACAGGTGGCACCCTTGGTCTGTGACCGCGCCGAAGCCCGCCCTGCTGCTTGTGGCGCGCCGTCACGTCGACCTGCTCCGGGTGAGCAGCGCGCTCTGTCGTTGAGCCGCCCCCCGGCCGCACGTCCCCCAAATCCCGCGAGAGGCGCGTCTGTTGACCACCCCTGTGAAACGCAAGCGTGGCGAAGGCCAGTGGAAACTGGGCTACCGCGAGCCGCTCAACCCCAACGAGCGGACCAAGAAGGACGACGACGGGCTGAACGTCCGCGCGCGGATCGAGAACGTCTACGCGAAGCGGGGCTTCGACTCGATCGACCCGGCCGATCTGCGCGGGCGGATGCGCTGGTGGGGGCTCTACACCCAGCGTCGGCCCGGCATCGACGGCGGCCGCACCGCCGTGCTGGAGCCCGAGGAGCTCGACGACCGCTACTTCATGCTCCGCGTGCGGCTCGACGGCGGGGCGCTGACCACCGAGCAGCTGCGGACCCTCGGTGAGGTCAGCCAGACCTACGCCCGCGACACAGCCGACGTCACCGACCGGCAGAACATCCAGTACCACTGGATCGACATCGTCGACATGCCCGCGATCTGGCAGCGCCTCGAAGGCCAGGGGATGCTGACGACCGAGGCCTGCGGCGACACCCCTCGGGTCGTCCTCGGCTCGCCCGTCGCCGGGATCTCGGTCGACGAGGAGATCGACCCGCGCCCGGCCATCGACGCGATCGTCGCCCGCTACGTCGGCAGCCCCGAGTTCTCCAACCTGCCGCGCAAGTTCAAGACCGCGATCTCGTGGCAGCAGGACGTCGCGCACGAGGTCAACGACGTCTCGTTCATCGGGGTCGTGCACCCGGAGCACGGACCCGGTTTCGACGTGTGGGTCGGCGGCGGCCTCTCGACCAACCCGAAGATCGCCCAACGGCTCGGCGCCTGGGTGCCGCTCGACGACATTCCCGACGTCTGGGCCGGGATCATCGCCGTGTTCCGCGACTACGGCTACCGGCGCCTGCGCCACCGCGCCCGCATCAAGTTCCTCGTAGCCGACTGGGGCGCCGCGGAGTTCCGTCGGGTCCTGGAGCAGGAGTACCTCGGGCGGCCGCTCGTGGACGGGCCCGCCCCGCCGATCCCCGCGGCCCCCATCGACCACATCGGTGTGCACAAGCAGCGCGACGGCCGCAACTACGTCGGCGTGGCCCCGGTGTCCGGACGCGTCTCGGGAACGACGCTCGTGGCGTTGGCCGACGCCGCCGAGCGCGCCGGGTCGGGACGGGTGCGGCTCACCCCGCAGCAGAAGATCGTGGTGTTGGACGTGCCGGACGCCGCGGTCGAAGAACTGACCCGTGACCTCGCCGACCTCGGTCTGCAGGCCGAGCCGTCACCGTGGCGGCGCGCCACGATGGCGTGCACCGGGATCGAGTTCTGCAAGCTCGCGATCGTCGAGACGAAGGAACGGGCGATCCGCCTGGTCGACGACCTGGAGAAGCGCCTGGCCGACGTCCACCCCGGCGTCCCCGTCTCCATCCACCTCAACGGCTGCCCCAACTCGTGCGCCCGCGCCCAGGTCGCCGACATCGGGCTCAAGGGAATGATCGTCACCGACCGTGCGGGGAACCAGGTCGAGGGCTTCCAGGTGCACCTCGGCGGCGGGCTGGGGCTCGACGCGGGGTTCGGGCGGAAGCTGCGTGGGCTCAAGGTCACCAGCGTTGAGCTGGGCGAGTACGTCGAGCGCGTGGTGCGCCGCTACGTGGAGCAGCGCGCAGACGACGAGCGGTTCGCGCAGTGGGTCGCGCGGGCAGGCGAGGACGCGCTCAAGTGAACCCCACCCGTGCGCGGATAACACTGTTCCGGCAACCTTTTCCGCGCACGACCGCCGGAGGCGGGGAATGACCGAGCGCGCCGTGCCCTTCTACTGCCCATATTGCGGCGACGAGGACCTGCGCCCGTCCGAGGTGGGCCACGGCACCTGGTACTGCGCGGCGTGTCTGCGCACCTTCACGCTGAAGATGATCGGGATCGGGGTGTCGTCGTGAGTGTCGCGACCGAGGTTGACCTGCGAGCCGTCGCGGAGCGCGGCGCCGCCCAGCTGGGTCCGGACGCGTCCGCTGCGGACGTGCTCGCGTGGGCCGCCACGACGTTCGGCCTCCGGATGATCGTGGCGTCGAACATGCAGGACGCCGTGCTCGTCGACCTGGCCGCCAAAGCGGTCCCCGGTGTCGAGGTGCTCTTCCTGGAGACCGGCTACCACTTCGCCGAGACGATCGGCACCCGCGACGCCGTCGAGCACACCTACGATGTGAAGATCGTCAACGCCCGCGCCCGGCGGTCGGTAGGGCAGCAGGACATCGAGTTCGGCAAGGACCTCTTCGCCCGCGACCCCACCCTCTGCTGCGCGATGCGCAAGGTCGAACCACTGGAAGACACCCTCGCCGGTTACGACGCCTGGGCGACGGGCGTGCGCCGCGTCGAGGCTCCGACCCGCGCTGGCACCCCCTTGGTCGCCTACGACGAGAAGTTCGGGCTGGTGAAGATCAACCCGATCGCCGCGTGGAGCGACGCCGACATGGAGGCCTACATCGCCGAGCACGACATTCTGGTCAACCCCCTGGTCGCCGCGGGCTACCCGTCGATCGGCTGCGCGCCGTGCACCGCGAAGCCCGCACCGGGCGCCGACCCGCGCTCCGGCCGTTGGGCGGGCACTGGGAAGATCGAGTGCGGGTTGCACGTCCAGTGACCGCCCCAACGCTCGACGCGCTCGACGCTCTCGAGTCCGAGGCCATCCACATCTTCCGTGAGGTCGCGGGCGAGTTCGACCGACCGGTGATCCTCTTCTCCGGCGGGAAGGACTCGACGCTGCTCGTGCACCTGGCCGTCAAGGCGTTCGCGCCCGCTCCGGTGCCGTTCCCGCTGCTGCATGTCGACACCGGCCACAACTACCCCGAGGTCATCGCCTTCCGCGACGAGCTCGTGGCCCGGCTGGGCCTGCGTCTCCACGTCGCGCACGTGCAGCACTGGATCGACGACGGCAGGCTGGTCGAACGCCCCGACGGCACCCGCAACCCGCTGCAGACCCAGCCGCTGCTCGACTCGATCGCCGAGCACCGCTTCGACGCCGTGTTCGGCGGTGGGCGCCGCGACGAGGAGCGCGCGCGGGCCAAGGAGCGGATCCTCTCGCTCCGCGACGCGTTCGGCCGCTGGGACCCGCGCAGCCAGCGCCCCGAGCTGTGGAACCTCTACAACGGCCGCCACGCCCCAGGCGAGCACGTGCGGGTGTTCCCGATCTCCAACTGGACCGAGCTGGATGTGTGGCGCTACATCCAGCGCGAGAACCTCGGGCTGCCCTCGATCTACTACGCGCACGAACGCGAGGTGTTCCGCCGCGACGGCATGTGGCTGGCCGAGGGACCGTGGGGTGGCCCGCGCGGCGCGGAGCGACTCGAGCAGATGGTGGTCCGGTACCGGACGGTCGGCGACGGCTCGTGCACCGGCGCCGTCGAGTCGCAGGCCACCACGCTCGACGAGATCATCGCCGAGGTCACCGCGTCACGGCTCACCGAGCGAGGGGCCACCCGCGCCGACGACCGGCTGTCGGAGGCCGCCATGGAGGACCGCAAGCGAGAGGGCTACTTCTAAGCCATGACCGAACCAGGCGGCGTGGTCAAGGACCTTCTGCGGTTCGCGACGGCAGGCTCCGTCGACGACGGCAAGTCCACACTCGTCGGGCGACTGCTGTACGACACCAAGTCCGTATTGGCCGACCAGATCGAGGCGGTGCAGCGCGCCTCGGTCGACAAGGGCCTGACGACGCCCGACCTGTCCCTGCTTGTCGACGGCCTGCGCGCCGAGCGCGAACAGGGCATCACGATCGACGTCGCCTACCGCTACTTCTCCACACCCAAGCGCGAGTTCGTGCTCGCCGACACCCCCGGCCACGTCCAGTACACACGCAACACGGTTACGGGGGCGTCCACCGCAGAGCTCGCGGTGCTGCTGGTCGACGCCCGCTACGGCGTGGTCGAGCAGACCCGCCGCCACGCCGCGGTGCTCGCGCTGCTGAAGGTCCCGCGCCTCGTGCTGGCCATCAACAAGATCGACCTGGTCGAGTATGACGAAGGCCTCCTCACCGCGATCGGCAAGGACTTCGCGGGCCTGGCCCGCTCATTGGGCTTTGCCGACGACGCGGTCGTGACGATCCCCGTGTCCGCGCTGGTGGGCGACAACGTCGTCGAGCGGTCATCGCGCACCCCCTGGTACACCGGGCCGACGCTGCTCGGCCACCTGGAGTCGGTGCCGGTCACCGGGCCGGAGATCAACGCGCCGTTCCGCATGCCCGTGCAGTACGTCATCCGCGACGGCGCCACCGACTACCGCGGCTACGCGGGCCAGATCGCGGCGGGCACCGTCGCGCCCGGCGACCCGGTCGTCGCGCTGCCCGGCGGCACCCGCACCACCGTCACGTCCGTCGACACCGCCGACGGGCCGCTGCAGGCGGCAGGCGCGGGCCGCAGTGTGACGATCCGGCTGGCCCAGGACATCGACCTCTCCCGCGGCGACGTGCTGGCCGCCGCCGACGCCCCGCCCACCGTGACGTCGGAGCTGGACGCCACGCTGTGCTGGCTGTCGGACCGGCCGCTGCGTCCCGGCTCGCGGCTGCTGCTCAAGCACGGCACCCGCACCACCCAGGTGATCGTCGGGGCGTTGGGCGACCGGCTCGACACCGACACCATCACCTGGGTCGACGCGCCCGCGCAGCTCGCGATCAACGACATCGCCCAGGTCGGCCTCCGCACGGCCGACCCCCTGCCGGTAGACGACTACGCGGCGATCCGGGCCACCGGCGCGTTCCTGCTGATCGACCCGCCCACCGGCGCCACCCTCGCCGCGGGCCTGATCGGCAACCCGCTCACCCTCGCCCCCTGACCCGCCCGCCTTCCAACGCTGCAGCCCCACTGCGGGAGGTGCCGAGTGGCGTGCGAGGTGACGCGGCGGGGTGCGAGGGCCTGCGGCGGGGTGCGAGCGCCAGGCGGGGCGAGCGCCAGAGCGGGGCGAGTGCCAGGCGGGGCAGGCGGGGCGAGTGCCAGGCGGGGCGAGCGGGCCGCAGGGCAGCGCGGCGGGCGAGCACCAGGCGGGACGAGTGCGCGGGGCGGGGACACGAGGCGGGGCGAGTGCCGGGCGGGGCAGGCGGAGCGAGTGCCGGGCGGACGGCAGTGCGCGGAGCGAGCATGCCGGGCGGGGCAGGCGGGGCGAGTGCCGGGCGGGGCAGGCGGCCCGGCTGCGGGCCTCCCGGTCGCCACGGTGATCGCCGCACGTGGTGCCAAGAGTGCGGAGGTGCGCCGCAGACACCACCCTTGACGATCATGGCCCGGCTGCGGGCCTCCCGGTGGACCGTGATCGCCGGTTATGGGACATGAAGGCCATATATGGCCCTCATGTCCCACAACCGGCGATCAACGCTCGGCAGCAGGCCCAGATCTGCGAAGTCACGGCCCGGACCGACCTGTCCCACGATTGCCGGACACGCAAGCCCACCCGACCCCCGGCCCCGCGCACTTCGCACCCCGCAGGCCCACCTCGCACGTGCCCGGCGGGGTGCGCAGTGCCGTCGCGAGACGCGCAATGCCCTCACGAGACGCGCAATGCCCTCACGGGATGCGCAATGCCCTCACGAGACGCGCAATGCCCTCGCGAGACGCGCAGCCCACCCCGCCACCCGAGCCCCGCCCGCACACCCCGCACCCAGGACAGACTGCGCACGTGCCGGCGGGGTGCGCAGTGATGCTGTAGGTGCGCGGTGACCGGAGATGGGCTGTTCGGACCATTGGCGGGAGAGCTCACTCACCCGCGCGCTGCGGCGGTGCGCTGAGCCGCATCGTCCCCGGACGTCCGGACATTTGCGGCCGATCCCGCGCCTCGGACGCCCAGTTGTCACAACCTCATTCGCCCCGGACGATGGACCGTGTGACCCCGACGCTGATGGACGCGCGAATCTCGCGCGCACCGCTGGCGTGCGATCTTGAGTGGTTTTGGCCCTCACGCCGCGGGCACGCGTTCGACGAGCTCTGTCGCTGACCCCGACACCGTCCCCGTCAGCGACTCGCGCTCCGCGCGCCCTCGAAGAGGATCCTCCGAACACCATGCGTACGTCTCTACGCCTGATCTCCGCCGCCGTCGCCGTGCTCGTGCTGGGCACGGCGTGCTCGCGCGCCGCCGAAACCCCCGCAGCTCCCACCGCCGCCGCGACCCCCGCCGCCGAGCTGCGGCTGGGCTACTTCCCCAACATCACCCACGCGCCCGCCATCATCGGCCTGGCCAACGGCCTCTTCTCGGCTGAGCTCGGCTCGACGAAGCTGACCACCCAGACGTTCAACGCGGGCGGCGACGAGGTCTCGGCGCTGCTCGGCGGCTCGCTGGACGTGGGCTTCATCGGCTCCAGCCCGGCCATCAACGCGTTCGCCAAGTCCAAAGGCGAGGCCGTGCGGGTGATCGCAGGCTCGACGTCGGGCGGCGCCCAGCTCGTCGTCTCGCCGGACATCACGTCGCCAGACCAGCTCAAGGGCAAGATCATTGCGACGCCGCAGAAGGGCAACACGCAGGACGTCTCGCTGAAGAAGTGGCTCAAGCAGAACAACCTCGAGCAGGGCACCGGGCCCGACAAGGTCACCGTGCAGAACCTCGACAACGGCCGCACGCTCGACCTGTACAAGACCAAGCAGCTCGCGGGCGGATGGCTGCCTGAGCCATGGAGCTCCCGCCTGGTCGACGCGGGTGCGAAGGTCCTCGTCGACGAGAAGTCGCTGTGGCCGAACGGGCAGTTCCCCACGACGGTGGTGATCGTGCGCACCCAGTACCTGCAGGAGCACCCCGACACGGTCGCCGCGCTGCTCCGCGGCGAGCAGAAGGCCGTCGACTTCGCCACGGCCAACGCCGCCGACGCGAAGACCGTGACCAACGACTCGATCAAGAAGCTCACCAATTCGTCGCTGAGCCAGGGTGTGCTGGACCGCTCCTTCACTGAACTGTCGTTCACCCTCGACCCGCTCGCCGCGACCTTCCCGCAGCTGTCGAAGGACAGCGTCACCGCGGGGGTGACCGACAAGGAGACCAACCTCAAGGGCTTGATCGACGTGACGGCGCTGAACGGCGTGCTCGCGGCGTCCGGCAAGCCCCCGGTGGACGCCGCGGGCCTCGACAAGGCACAGGGGTAGGGCAATGACCACAACGGTCGAGCATCGGTCCGCGCAACTCGCGCCGCCCGCCGTCGTGCTGCACAGCGTCGCCAAGACCTTCGGCGCCGGTCCAAGCGCCGTGTCAGCGCTGCGCGACATCGATCTCACCGTCCGGTCCGGCGAGTTCGTCTGCATGCTGGGCGCCTCGGGGTGCGGCAAGTCGACGCTGCTCAACATCGTGGCCGGGCTGGAGCAGCCGACGTCGGGCCAGATCGACCTGCGCACCGCCCGACCGTCGTTCATGTTCCAGGAGGCCGCGCTGCTGCCGTGGCTCACGGCGGGCCGCAACGTCGAGCTGCCGTTGCAGCTGTCGGGCGTCGGTCGCCGCGAGAGGCGGGAGCGCGCCGAGTCGCTGCTGTCGCTGGTCCGGCTCGAAGGCCAAGGCGGCAAGCGGCCGCACGAGCTGTCGGGCGGTATGCGCCAGCGCGTGTCACTGGCCAGGGCGCTGGCCTCGGCGACCAGCGCCGACGAGCCGGGCATGCTGTTGATGGACGAGCCGTTCGCCGCCCTCGACGCGATCACCCGCGACATGCTCCAAAGCGAACTGTTGCGCATCTGGGAAGCGACAGGCACAACGATCCTGTTCGTCACCCACGACGTGCGGGAGGCCGTGCGGCTGGCGCAGCGGGTCGTGCTGCTGTCGTCGCGGCCGGGCACCGTGGTGCGCGAATGGGACGTTCCCGAGCAGAACGCGGCGCAGCGCGAGACCCTCCACGACGAGATCACCGCCCGGCTCCGGCGGGTGATCACCAGCCATGCCGCGTGACGCCGACGTCCGCGTGGGCGTCAGCGACGACCTCGAGCTGGACATCGCCGAAGCGCTCAAGGGCCTCGACGCGCTGGACACCCCGACGGTCGTCGTCAAGCCGTGGTGGCGTCGGGCGCTCGCGGTGGGGCTGCCGCCGCTCGTCGCGCTCGTGCTGTTCGTGGCCGTGTGGCAGCTCATCTGGGCGTCCGCGATCACCAGCGAGTACAAGGTGCCGTCGCCGATCTCGGTGTGGCTGGAGTTCACGACGATCGTCGACACCGGACAGGTGTGGTCGATCCTGTGGACGTCGATCAGCAGGGCGTTCCTCGGGTTCGCGATCGCGCTGATCATCGCGACGCCGCTCGGGTTGCTGGTCGCCAAGGTGGCGATGGTGCGGTCGGCGATCGGCCCGATCCTGTCGGGGCTGCAGAGCCTGCCGTCCGTCGCGTGGGTGCCCGCCGCCATCCTGTGGTTCGGGCTCACCGACGCCACCATCTACTTCGTGGTGCTGGCGGGCTCGATCCCGTCCATCGCGAACGGGCTGGTCGCGGGCATCGACCAGATACCCCCCATCCTGCCGAGGGTGGGTCAGGTGCTCGGTGCGCGCGGGCTCACCAGCGCCCGCCACATCCTGCTGCCCGCCGCCCTGCCCGGCTACCTCGCGGGCTGCAAACAGGGTTGGGCGTTCTCGTGGCGGTCCCTGATGGCCGCGGAGATCATCGCGGCCGGGCCGCTCCTCGGGTACGGGCTGGGCGCCTACCTCAAGGACGGCAGCGACCTGTCGAACATGCCCGGCGTCATCGCCGCGATCTTCCTGATCCTGATCGTCGGCATCGGCATCGAGCTGCTGGTCTTCCGGCCGATCGAGCGGCGGGTGCTGCGCGCCCGTGGACTGGGGATGGCCGCGTGAGGCCCCGATGTGCACGCCTGCTCCGCCCGAACCCGACATAGCTGAGGCCCTGCTCGACACGCTCGACGACCTCGTCCGCCGTCACCGCCGCCTCGGCCACGACGCGGGCCACCCTGACCTGCATGCCGAGCTGATCACGGCGGAGGTGGCGCACGCCCTCGCGCTGACCCGCGCCCTCCTGCGCCGCCGCAAGCGCTGACCTGATCGTGCGCGGAAAGGTTGCCGGAGCGACGGTTTCCGCGCACGGCTATGTCAGGCCGCGGCGCGCTGGGCGACGGCGCTCAGGCTGCGCAGCACAGCTCGGGCGACGGCGTCGTTGTAGCGCAGGCTCTGGGCGTTCATGCCGGGGCGGGTGAACGCGCCCGCGACCTTCACCATGGTGTGCGGCCCGACCGCGAACCGCCGCGGATGGACCCGGCCCGAGGCGTCGACGAGCGCGCCGTCGGCGGGCCGCACGCGGATCTGACCGGTGTTGCGCAGAACGGTCCCGTGCTCGTCGCGCAGCACCTCCTCGCTCGCCGCGCCCTCGCGCATGAGGGCTGCGACCAGCGGATCGGTCGAACGGGACGCGCTCGCGTCGGGCAGCCGCGCGTCGACGAGCACGCGGGTGGTGACCGCTTCGGGAATCGCCGACGACGTGGCCCGGAAGACCCCGTCGGCGATGTCCACGCGCATCCCGGGCCCGAGAAACCGCACGTAGCCCGCGCACGCCAGCGCCAGCAGCTGGCGCACCCTGAAGCCGGGCGGCCCGCTGGCGACGCTGTTGAAGAATCCCTGCCACCGGCCCACGTCGACGGCCAGCGACTGCGGCGAGAGCACGCCGAGCAGGCGGCTCAGCTCGCCGTACACCGACAGCATCGCGACGAAGGCGCCCAGATGGGGCGTGTGCCGCTCGTCGACGTGCTGGCGCAGGTCCTCGGCGATCCTGGCTCGCACCAGCGGTTGCAGCGCCTCCAGGCTGTCGGCCGACACGCCGTCGAGCGGACGGTCGAGCGCGTCGATGTCCAGCCGGTCGAGCGGGTCGGGCACCGCCTCGTCGATCAGCGCGTCCAGCGCGGGCCCCCACTCCCGCGCGGCGAACCGTTCGGCGAACTCCGGCCACGGCACCGCGACCCGGTCGGGATGGCCCACGAACAGCTCGTGGTACCAGCCCCAGGCGATCTCCTTGGCCATCAGCGGCCAGACCTGCGTCGCCATGTCGACCGGGCCGCCCGCCGCGATCAGCGGGTCGACCTGCGCGGGCCCGAAGAACTTCGGCAGCGGCGGCCGCCCCGCGCGCAGCTGGTAATGGGTCTTGGAGTGGTAAGGGGCCCCGCGCGGCGAGCCCGCCAGCAGATAGGGCTCCCGCCCCGACGGGACGTAGCGCAGCCCGTCGCCTTCCGGCGCGAACCGGCCGCCGCGGCCCTCGTAGAGCAGCACAACGAGGTCGATGAACGCCAGTCCGAGGCCGCGGACCAGCACCGACTCCCCCGGCGCGATCACCGAGAGGTCGGTGTCGGTCGTCTGCTCCGGGGGCAGGTAGCGCAGCCCGGCGTCCGCGGCCCTGGCAGCGAGCTCCACCTCGTCGGGGGTCGGGGTGGCGTCGAGGTGGCCCGAGGCGAGCACCACGGCGTCCACGCGGAGGGGGCGGCCGTGCTCCAGGTGCACGATCTGGGTGTCGCCGTCCTCGGACAGCCCGGTCGCCCGCGTTCGATGCAGCTGAACCCGCATACCCGCGGGCAGCCGGGCGATGACGTCGCCGAGCACCCAGCCCAGGTAGGCGCTTTGGAGGCGACGGCTGGGGAAGGTGCCTGCGGTGACCCGGGCCAGCTCGTCGGCCAGGTCAGGACCGACATCGGGGCCCGTCTGCGCCCACTCCCAGAACGAAGGGCCCGGCGCGATCGGGCCATCGCAGCTGACCGAGTCGTCGGTGTACATCGTGACGTCGGCGGCCATGGAGTTCATCGCCAGCAACGGCGACTGGGCGTGCCGCCAGATCCGCCCTGCTCCCGGCGGATAGGGGTCGACGAGATGGACGTCGATGCCGTCGGGATGCAGCTCGGGCGCGCTCGCGGCGAGGCGCTCCAGCACACCGGTGCCTCGCGGTCCCGCGCCGACGATCGCGATACTCGACGTGGGCACAGCGCGGGCTCCTTTCGCGAACGGACAGGTCAGCGGCCGCGCCCCGCTCGCGCTGCCGCGGTGCGGCACAGATCCACGTGCCACCGCCGCACGAGCCGAACTCCCACGCCATCGAGGGTAAGCGCGCCGCACCGCGCAGGCCACCGGATCGGGGTGAAGGTCACGCCCCTTCTTCGACGGCGTCGACGAGGCGCGCGAACGCGGCGACGAGCGCTTCCTCGCGGGCCGCGTGCACGTCGCGGCGGATCTCGATCATGAGCGCGGACACCGCCCGGCCGTCCGGGACGTAGGCCCCCGAAAAGGGGCTGTCCAGCCCCACCTCGAAGCAGCCAAACGCCTCCCGCGCCGCCTCGACCAGCCCCGACGGCGTGTGCGCCCGGTCGGTGCCCAGGCATATCTGCGGGCGGGGGGCGCCGATGTGCAGCTCGTAGGGCAGCGGCTGCGCCGGGTAGGAGTGGACGTCGAGCAGCACGGCGAGACCCTCGTCGACCAGCCGGGCGACGGCACTGCCCCATGGCCGGAAGTACGCGGCGAGCAGCGCGTCGGCGTGGGCCGTGTCTTCCGCGCCGTCCACCGCGCGGATCGGCTGTCCGCGGGTGCCCCGGGTGTAGACCGCGCCCATCCCGACCGCCGCCATCTCCTCGCGTTCGTCGGGGAACCGCTCGACGTCCACGACGAGACGCGACACCGGGTTCACGATCACCCAGGGCCGCACGGTGGCCAGCGCGGCGGCCGCGAGGGCGAGCTCGTCGGTGCGGTGGTCGGTCAGCGCGGCGATCTCGGCGGCCAGCGCGGCGTCGTCGAGCAGCAGGTGCGGGCGGGTCCAGTCGGGCACCTGCGTGCCCGCGTGCGGGACGTGCAGCAGCACCCGGCTGCGCGGGTCGCCGGGAATGATCATGGGGTCAGTGTGGTTGACGCCGTTATGCCCGTCGAGTTTCTCGGTATAGGCGCGACCAACGACGGCACGGAGACGCGTGCGCGTTCCGGCCCCGCCTTCGATCCCGAGTACACCGTTGCCCTCGCCCGCGCCCACGAAGAGTCCGGCTGGGACCGCGTGCTCACCGCGTACGGCTCCGGCAGCGCCGATCCCGCGCAGGCCGCCGCGCTCATCGCCTGCCGCACCGAGCAGCTCCAGCTGCTGTTGGCGCACCGGCCGAACGTCGCCTATCCGACGTTCACCGCGAAGACCGTCGCCACCCTCGACCAGATCTCCGGCGGCAGGCTCACGATCCACGTCATCACCGGCGGCAACGACCACGAGCAGCAGCGCGAGGGCGACACCCTGCCCAAGGACCGCCGCTACGACCGCACCCGCGAGGCGATCCAGATCTTCAAGCGGGCCTGGACGGAACGGTCGCCGTTCGACTTCCACGGCGAGCACTACTCGTTCGAGGACTTCGTGCTCGACGTCGAGCCTGCTCAGAAGCCGCGTCCGCAGATCTCGTTCGGCGGCTCGTCGCCCGCCGCCTACAAGGTGGGTGCCGAGGAGGCCGACATCTACGCGCTGTGGGGCGAGCCGCTGGCAGGTACCGCCGAGCAGATCTCCACGATCACGCAGCTCGCGAAGGACGCCGGACGCCCGGCGCCGAAGTTCCAGGTGGCCTTCCGGCCGATCCTCGGGCGCACCGAGGAGGAGGCGTGGGAGAAGGCCTACGCCACGGTCGCGGCGATCCAGGACCGCACCAAGGGAGGTGGGTCGCTCACCCGCCGCCACCCGTTGAAGGACCCCGAGAACGCGGGCTCACAGCGGTTGTTGGCCGTCGCGGAGCAGGGTGAGCGGCACGATCGGGCGCTGTGGACGGTCACCGCGGCGGCCACCGGCGGCGCAGGCAACTCGACGGCGCTGGTCGGCACGCCCGAGACGGTCGCGGCCGCCCTCATGGACTACTACGACCTCGGCGTGCGTATTCTCTCCGCCCGCGGCTACGACCTGATCCCCGACGCCGTCGAGTTCGGCCGTGAGGTGATCCCCCTGGTGCGCGCCGAGGTCGCCAGGCGCGATTAATCCGCTCGTGCGCGGATAACGTTGTTCCCGCAGCGTTTTCCGCGCACGGGAGGTGCACGTGGCCGACGACGAGGCGTTGATCGGCGTCGACGACATGGAGACCCCGTACTGGGCCCTCGGTTACGAGAAGGTGGCGCAGGCCAAGCTGCGCGAGGTGGCCGCCGCCGTGCCGCACACGATGGCGGTGGTCGCGGGGTGGGCGTGGCGGGCCGCCCCCGGGCTGACGCTGCTGTCGGGGGTGCTGCAGCTGGTCACGGGCTGCGTCCAGGCGTTCGGCCTGCTCGCGACGGCCAACGTGTTCGCGCGGCTGCTGGCGCAGGGCCCGACCCCCGAGCGCGTCGAGGCGGCGCTGCCCGCGCTGGCCGTCGTCGTCGGCGCCTACGCCGCGCGCGGGCTGCTCGACGCCGCGGAAGGCGCCGCGCAGGCCGCGCTCGGGCCGCGGGTCCAGCGGGTGGCCGAGGACGAGCTGTACGTCGCGCTGGTGCGCGTCGACCTCGTCGCGTTCGACGAGCCCGACTTCACCCAGCTCGTCGACCGGGTGACCACGACCGGCCCGGGACGGGTCCGCGCCGCCGTCCGCGAGACGAGCGACCTCACGGCGCTCGCGGTGTCGACCGTCTCCGCCGTGGCCACCGCCGGGATCCTGCATCCCGTGCTCGCGCCGACGGTGCTGCTCGCCGCGGCCCCGCAGGCGTGGGCCCAGGTCAAGGGCGCGCAGTTGGCGTTCGACTCGTGGGTGCGCACGAGCTCGCAGGCGCGGCGGCTCGCGGTGGCGGCCGAGCTGATCGCGCGGCGCGACAACGCCGCCGAGGTGCGGGCGTTCACCACGCAGGATGTGCTGATGTCCGAGCACCGACGGATCGCCGACGGCCTGCTGGCCGAGGCGATCCGGGTCGCCCACCGCCAGAACCGCGCCACCACGGCAGGCCGTGCGCTGTCGGGAGTCGGCACGGCAATCGGCTACGGGGTGCTCGGGCTGCTGCTGTACGCGGGGGCGGTGCCGCTCGCGATCGCGGGCACGGCCGTGCTGGCGATGCGGGCGGCGGCGAGCTCGATCGTGAGCTCGATGTACCAGGTCAGCCAGCTCTACGAGTCCGGCTTCACCCTGGAGCTGCACCGCACGCTGATCGCCGACGCACGTTCCCGGAGCAGGCCGCCGGGCCGCGGGCTGCCCGGCGATCCTGCGGAGATCACGCTGGAAGGCGTCTCGTTCCGCTATCCCGGCCAGGAGGAGCTGGCCCTGACCGATGTGGCGCTGACACTGCGGCGCGGCGAGGTGATCGCGCTGGTCGGCGAGAACGGGTCGGGCAAGTCCACGCTCGCCAAGCTGCTCACCGGGCTCTACCTGCCCGACGCGGGCACGGTGGCATGGGATGGCGTCGACACGGCCGACGTCGACGCCGCTGAGCTGCACGGCCGGGTCGCGGTCGTGATGCAGGACCCGCTGCACTGGCCGATGACCGCGGCCAACAACGTGCGCATCGGCCGCCTCGAACGGCCCGACCCCGACGACAGCGTCCTCGCCGACGCGGCGGCCCGATCCGGCGCCGACGTGGTGCTCGCCGCCCTCCCCGACGGGCCCGCGACCATGCTTTCGCGTCAGTTCCAGCGGGGCCGCGACCTGTCCGGCGGACAGTGGCAGCGGCTCTCGGTGGCCAGGGGGCTCTACCGCGACGCTCCGCTCGTCATCGCCGACGAGCCGACCGCCGCCATGGACGCCCGCGCCGAACACGCGGTGTTCGCGGCCCTGCGTGGGCTAGGCGGCACCGAGCGGATCACGGTGCTCGTGACGCATCGCCTGGCGAACGTCCGCCACGCCGACCAGATCGTGGTGATGGAGCACGGGCGCATCATCGAGCGCGGCAGGCACGCCGAGCTGATGGCCGCGGACGGCACCTACCGCGAGCTGTTCTCCTTGCAGGCCAGGGCGTACGCCGACGATCCGGTCCAGGCCTGACGGGCGTGGCCGCGGACGGCGTGGTGTATCGGCCAACTCACCGGGGCGGGACGCCGGACTCACCGGGGCCGGACGCCAGACTCACCGGGGCCGGACGCCAGACTCACCGGGGCCGGACGCCAGACTCACCGGGGCGGGACGCCAGACTCACCGGGGCGGGACGCCAGACTCACCGGGGCGGGACGCCAGACTCACCGGGGCGGGACGCCGGACACACCGGGGCGGGACGCCGGACTCACCTGCGGTGGGACGGCTACCGTGCCGGTCATGAGTGAACCCGCGAGCGCGCCGTCGACACCGCGTGAGCCTGCGAGCGCGGCATCGACACCGCGTGAGCCTGCGAGCGCGCCATCGATACCGGGCGAGCTGGTGCACCTCGACGTCGCCGAGGGGGTCGCGACGATCACGTTGGACTCGCAGGCCAACCGCAACGCGCTGTCCGCGCAGCTGCGCCGGGAGCTGCTGGCGCACCTGGACGCGGCGCTCGCCGACGACGCGGTGCGCGTGCTGGTGCTCGGCCACACCGGCCGGGTGTTCTGCTCCGGCATGGACCTCAAGGAGTCGCGCGGTGCCGGGGCGTCCGACCAGGGCGTCAACGAGGTCCCGGCGATCCTGTCGCGGATCTGGACGGCGCCGAAACCGGTGGTCGCGCGGGTCGGGGGCCCAGCGCGGGCGGGCGGGGTCGGGCTGGTGGCGGCCTGTGACATCGCCGTCGCGGCCGACGCGGCGAACTTCGCGTTCAGCGAGGTGCGCATCGGGGTGATCCCGGCGGTGATCTCGGTGACCGTGCTGCCCCGGCTGCTGTCCCGCGCGGCGCACGAGCTGTTCCTCACGGGCGAGACGTTCAACGCCGCTCGCGCCGTCGCCGTCGGGCTGGTCAACTCCGTGGTGCCCCTCGACGGGCTGGCCGCCGAGGTGGCGCGCTACGTCGAGATGCTGCGCCTCGGCGCACCGGGCGCGCTGGCGGCGACGAAGGCGATGCTCCGCGCCCAGCGGCCCGCGGAGATGGACGCCCAGTTCGACGAGATGCTCGCCCTCTCGGCGCGCTACTTCGCGGCCGAGGAGGGGCAGGAGGGCATCCGCGCGTTCGCGGAGAAGCGCCCGCCCCGCTGGGCCGCAGTGAGCGGCTGAGCGGCACCCGGCGGCCTACCCCCCTGACAACGTCGTACCCAGGCAGGCGACCTCGCATCGCAGCAGGGTGGCACTGCTCCGACCCAGTCGCAGCAGTGCCACCCTGCTGCAAACCGCCGGGCTGGTCCCACCCGTTGAGCGCCCGACACCCACCACCTCCCACCAACGATCCCTGACTGGACAAGATCGGCAGAAGTGGTGCCACACGTGCAGACGTGCAGCCCTGACACCACAACAGGCGATCACCCCCGCACCAGCCTCGGCAAGATCGGCAGAAGTGGTGCCGCACGTACAGATGTGCACCCTGACCACCACACCCGCCGATCACCACTGGGCAGGCCGGACACGACCGGCAGTGGTGTCCGGCCCGGGCGTCCAACTCCGCTTGACACTGCTGGCGTGTCAGGCCGAACCACCACTTGGCCACCCTGCTGCAAACCGCCAGGCTGATCCGAACCGCCAGGTGGTTCACCGCACGTCGACAGCGGGCATTGCACGAACGCGACAGCTACCGTGGAGACCGTGGAACTGCTGGCCGACGCCCGTACCGCGGCCGTCGACGTTCTCGCCGGACGTCCGCTGGCCGCGCTCACCGGCGCCGGGCTGTCCACGGACTCGGGGATCCCCGACTACCGCGGTCCCGGCTCGCCCCGCCGCACCCCGATGACCTACCAGGAGTTTCTCTCCGGCACGCAGGCACAACGGCGCTACTGGGGGCGCAGCCACGTCGGCTGGGCCCGGATGGCTCACGCCGCACCCAACCACGGGCACCACGCGCTGGCCGACCTCGAGCGCACCGGCGTCCTGCGCGGGCTGATCACCCAGAACGTCGACGGCCTGCACGCCGAAGCGGGCAGCCAGGCGGTGATCGACCTGCACGGTCGGATCGCCGACGTCGTGTGCACCGCGTGCGGGCGGCGCAGCGCGCGCGTCGAGCTGCAGCAACGCCTCGCCGCCGCCAACCCCGGCTTCGTCGAGGCTGCGGGCGCCGCGGTCGAGGCCGCTCCCGACGGCGACGCCGAGCTCGCGGCCACCGACGGCTTCCGTCTGGTCTGGTGCGCCGGGTGCGGCGGTGTGCTCAAGCCCGACGTCGTCTTCTTCGGGGAGAACGTGCCGCGCGAACGGGTGGCACGGGCCTACGCCACCGTCGACACCGTCGCTGACGCCGGAGGCGCACTTCTGGTTGCCGGATCGTCGCTCACCGTGATGTCGGGCCTGCGCTTCGTTCGCCACGCCCACAAGCGCGGCACGCCCGTCGTGATCATCAACCGCGGCCAGACCAGAGGTGACGAGCTGGCCGACGTCCGGGTCGACGCGGGCTGCAGCGAGGAGCTGAGCGCGCTGGCCGCCACCCTCTCCCGCGGCGGGTGATCAGCGGCGCTTGCTGGTGATCAGCTCGGCGGCGCGGTCGACCAGACGATCGATACCCGCGGCGGCGAGCCAGCACAGCGGCAATCCGACGACGATGGCGAGCGCCACCTGGAACGGAAACTCCAGTTGCGTCAGCCACAGTTCGACCGCGTCCCACCAGTCCGCGATCGCCCGCACCACGGTTCACAGGGTAGACGGGGGTGACTGCGGCTAGATTCCCAGGCATGTTCGCCGTCTACGCCGCTGCCCCGAACCCCGAAGCCCCGCTCGACTCGCTCACCGTCGGTGAGCGACCAGCACCGGAGGTGCCCGAGGGTTGGGTGCCGGTCACGGTCGCGGCGGCTTCGCTGAACATGCACGACCTTTGGACCTTGCGCGGGGTCGGGATCAAGCCGGACCAGTTCCCGATGATCCTCGGCTGTGACGGGGCCGGGACACTGCCCGACGGCACCGCCGTCGTCCTGCACTCGATCATCGGCGACCCGACGTGGTTCGACGACGAGACGCTCGACCCGCGGCGCACGATGCTGACCGAGAAGCACCAGGGCACGTTCGCCGAGACCGTCGTGGTGCCTGCCCGCAACGCGATCCCGCTGCCAGACGGGATCACCAAGACTCAGGCTGCGGTGATGGGCACGGCGTGGCTCACCGCCTACCGGATGCTCTTCTCCAAGTCCGGTCTGCGCCCCGGCCAGACCATGTTGATCCAGGGCGCCTCCGGCGGCGTCTCAACCGCGTTGATCCAGTTGGGCAAGGCCGCCGGGATGCGCGTGTGGGTGACGGGGCGCACCCAGGGGAAGCAAGACCTCGCCGAGCGGCTCGGCGCGCACGCCACGTTTCCTACCGGCGCCCGGCTACCCGAGCGGGTCGACGGGGTCTTCGAAACGGTCGGCGAGGCCACCTGGGCGCACTCGATGCGCGCGCTCAAGCCGGGCGGCGTCATCGTCGTCTCGGGGTCGACGAGCGGCCCAGCACCCAGCGCTGACCTGCAGCGACTGTTCTTTCTCCAGCTCCGCGTCATCGGTTCCACGATGGGCACCCGCGACGAGCTCGCCGATCTCCTCAGCTTCGTCGCGAACGCGGAGATTGCTCCGACGATCGGACTGGAGCTGCCCATGGAGAAGGCCGCCGACGGTTTCCGGGCCATGTTGGAGGGTGACACGGCCGGGAAGATCGTCTTCACGCGCTGACACCGCCCCGCGGCAGGATTAGACCGTTCGTCCGAACTCATCGTCCTAAGAGCTGGTCTTTTCGTTCTCGACACGTACAGTGTGTGACCGTGTACGAACCACTGAGTCGAAGACCGGCGGGGGCGGTTTACGTCCCGGCGCCGCGAGTAACAGGCATGGTCGAGCTGCTCGACCGGCTGGATCGCGCGGTCGCGGCCGCATTGGTGCCCGCGGCCGAGGCGGAAGGCGTCAGCCGGGAAGGCTGGCGCGTGCTGTTGATGCTCGCCAGAGGCAGCGGCCGCAGCATGGGCGAAATCGCCGCCCACACCTCGCTCCCCGCCCCCACCGCCACTCGCGTCGTCGACCGTCTCGTCGAGGCGCGTATGGCCTACCGCCACACCGACGCCGTCGACCGGCGACGCGTGCTCGTTCATCTGGGCGCCAACGGGCGCGAGATCGTCGAGCGGGTGTGCCGACGCGTTGAGCGCGCCACCGCGGGCCTCCTGGGCAACACCCACTCCGCGGAACGCGAGCGTCTCGCCGAGCTGCTCGCGGCGCTGGACCGCTGAGGCCCGGCCGCCGGTGATCGCGGCGACCGCACCTCACGGTCCCCTTCGGCGGCCTGTGTGCGCCTCGGGTCGATCACCTGCTCCGCTAGTGCGGTGTCCAGAAACGTTCACCGGGTCCTCGCGGGCCCAGACGACGCCTCGCGGCGTTGCCGCCCTCGCGAAGACGCCCGGTATGAGCTTCGGGCGGCGCCTTGCGAGACGCCGCCTGGATCCCGCGATCACCCCGGCAACGTTCCTGGACACCGCACTAGCCGCCGACGCCAACGAGCCAGTCCTGGCCGCGCGCGCCCATGTGCTCCCACGCACTGCGAAGGCGCGGTAGTCGCTCGCGCTCACCGGTCATGGCGGCCATCAGGTCGATCACGGTCACGCCGTGGGCCGGGCGCTCCAGCACGCGCACCGCGTCGCCTGCTGCGACGTCGCCTTCCCGCTCGACGGCCAGGTAGCAGCCGGGCCGCCGGGCCACGGTGAAACGCCGCACCATGTCCGGCACGTCGAGAAAGCCCGCGAACACCCGACACGGGATGCGCGGACCGCGCACGACCAGCACAGCGCTGCCCACCTGCCACCGCTCACCGATCACGGCGCCCGAGCAGTCGACGCCCGAGAGCGTGAGGTTCTGCCCGACCGTCACCACCGGCCTGCCCAGCTCCGCGCTCCAGAACGCCAGGTCGTCGCTCGAGTAGGCGTAGACGGCCTGGTCGGGACCGCCGTGGTTGTCGAGGTCACAGATCACGTCGCCGTCGACACCCGACCGCGCGAGCCGCACTGGACCGTCGACCGGACGCTTGTCGATGCCCGTACGGCCGCCCTGCTTCGCGCGGGCGAACGCGTCCGTGCGCACCTGCGCGACCGCGACACCCATCACCCGACCGCTCATGCCCCGATCCTGCCTGCCGCATCAGCGCGCCGCATCGGGTTACGGCAGCAGCACGATCTTGCCGCGGGTGTGGCGGCGCTCCAGCTCGGTGTAGGCCGCGCGCACCTGGTCGAGCGGGTACGTTGCCGCGATGGGCAGCTCCAGCTCGCCCTTGGCCAGCAACGTCGCCAACTCGGCAAACACCTCGGGCCGCGCTCCTACCGCGTTGCCGTCGGCCTTGACGCCATACTTCTCGATCGCAGCGAAATCGGCGACCGTGTCGATGCGGTCGGGCGCCACCCCGAGCTCCAGCGCGAGCTCGACGTAACCCGAGCCGAAGAGGTCGATGAAGGCGTCGATCCCTTCGGGCGCGGCCTCCTTGATCCGCTCGAGCACGCCGTCGCCGTGTGCCACCGGCACGACCCCGTGCGCGCGCAGCCACTCGTGGTTGGGCTCGGAAGCGAGGCCGATGACCTTCGCGCCCGCGCGGTGGGCCAGCTGCACGGCCAGGGTGCCGACCCCGCCGGCCGCCGCGGAGACCACGACCGTGTCGCCGGGGTGCAGGTCGACCGCCCGCACGGCCGCCCAGGCCGTCGCCCCGACGACGTGCAGCGCACCGGCAACCTCCCACGGCAGCTCGGCGGGTCGTGGCGTCAGGTGCCCGACCGTCACGATCACGAAATCGGCCTGGCTGGCGCGCTCGTCGGTCCAACCGATCACCTCGTCGCCCAGCGAGACCTGGTCGACGCCTTCGCCAAGCTCCACCACCGTGCCCGCGAGGTCGCTGCCCTGGCCGGAGGGGAACGTCGAGGGCCACCGCTGGGCCAACAGTCCTTCGCGGATGGCGGCCTCTCCCGGGTTGATCCCGGCCGCCGCCACCTTGACCAGAACCTCGCCTGGCGCAGGCTCCGGTACCGCCACCTCGTCAACACGCAGGACCGCGGTCCCGCCGTACCCGTCGTATCGCACAGCACGCATGCCGGTATGAACACCTCCTCCGCCCGCGGATATGCCCGATCAGGGCGAGAGCCTCACGGACGGGTGCCGTCCAGGAGCCGGGCGGGCGTGATCGTCACGGGGAACGGCCGCTGCGCGGTGTGCGACTCATCGCCGACGACGTGCGCGACCTGCGCGTAGCCGCCGTCCTGCCGCTCGAACACAGTGAGGGTGCCTGGCTCGGTGGGTTCGAGCAACCAGTAGGACGGCACACCCATCCGCTCGTACGCCGAACGCTTGGTGTTCAGGTCGTAGAGCCGGGTCGACGGTGATATCACCTCGACGCAGAGCAACGGCGCCGTGGTCACCGCCCGCTCTCCGAGCGCGTCGGGCCGGGCGACGAGCACATCGGGCTGCAGCGACGTTGCGGCGTCGAGCTGCACGTCGACCGGCGCGACGAGCACCCGCAGGTCGGGCGGACAGGCGGCGTGGAGCACAACAAAAAGCTCACCGAGCGCCAACTGGTGCACAGGCCGGGGCGCCGGGGTCACGACGAGCATCCCGTCGATGAGCTCGTACCGGTTGCCGTCATCGGGCATCCCCTCCAGGTCAACGACCGTGAAGGGGCGACCGTGTGGGATGACCGCTGTCATGACGCTCATGGTCCCTCCTCTCCGTCCGCAGGCATAGACGAGACGCGCGACGCGTTGGTTCCGCGTTCAGCTGAACCAGTTCTCGATGGTCAGGTCGGCGAAGTCGGCGAAGTCGGCGACGTTGCGGGTGACGAGCCGGCGATCGTGGGTGACGGCAATGGCGGCGACCTGTGCGTCGGCGAACGCCGGGGGTCGGCCAGCCGCCGCAAGCCGGGCACGTTGCCGAGCGTGCCACGTCGCCGCTGGACGATCGTAGGAGAGAACGGGAAAGCGTCCGCCGATGTCGGTGACAAATGCCCGCAGACCGTCTTGCCGCCGCCCGGGTGCGAGTCGCTCGACGCCGAGAAGGAGCTCATGCCACACCGTGGAAGCAATGGCCGCCTGGCTCTCCACTGCGGCGAGCCGCGCCACCACCGACGTGTCGGGAACGGGCCGCGAGAGCTCGGAGACGACATTCGTGTCGAGCAGGTATCGGGTCGTCACGGTTACTCCGTCACCACGGCGGCGGGCGGCCCTCGGAACGGTCACGGACCTCATGGAACGCATCGTCGTCCGGCCAGTCGCCGACATCCCATGATCGACGCCAACGATCCAGCGCGACCGGCAGAGGATCGACCGTGCCGCTGGGGGGAGGCGGGCCGATGATGGCAACGACCTCGTCCCGCCGTGCGACTTCCACGGTCTCACCACGCATCGCCCGATCGAGCAGCTCCGCGAACCGCTTCCGTGCCTCTGCGACGCCGACACGCATGCGACCCACCTCCTGTACATCCCAGCGTACAACGGCGGAGCGCTCTACTTCTTCGTCTTCTCCGCGCCCGAGTCGGTGGACAGCGCAGCGACGAAGGCCTCCTGCGGCACCTCGACCCGCCCGATGGTCTTCATCCGCTTCTTGCCCTCCTTCTGCTTCTCCAGCAGCTTGCGCTTGCGGGTGATGTCGCCGCCATAGCACTTGGCGAGCACGTCCTTGCGGATGGCGCTGATGTTCTCGCGCGCGATGATCCGCGACCCGATAGCCGCCTGGATGGGCACCTCGAACTGCTGGCGTGGGATCAGCTTGCGCAGCTTCGACGTCATTGACGTGCCGTAACCGTAGGCGTCGTCCTTGTGCCGGATGGCGGAGAACGCGTCGACGGCCTCGCCCTGCAGCATGATGTCGACCTTCACCAGCTCGGCCTCCTGCTCACCTGCCTCCTCGTAGTCCAGTGACGCGTAGCCGCGGGTGCGGGACTTCAGCGCGTCGAAGAAGTCGAAGATGATCTCGGCGAGCGGCATCGTGTAGCGCAGTTCGACGCGGGTCTCGGACAGGTAGTCCATCCCGCCGAGCTGGCCACGTCTGCTCTGGCACAGCTCCATGATCGCGCCGATGAACTCCGACGGCGCCAGCACGGAGACTTTGACGACCGGCTCGAAGATCTGCGCGACCTTGCCCGTTGGCCAGTCCGACGGGTTGGTGACGGTCATCTCCGTGCCGTCGTCCTTGATCACCCGGTAGACGACGTTCGGCGCCGTGGAGATCAGGTCCAGGCCGGCCTCGCGCTCAAGTCGATCGCGGGTGATCTCCAGGTGCAGCAGGCCGAGGAACCCGCAACGGAAGCCGAAGCCCAGCGCCGCGGACGTCTCCGGCTCATAGGTCAGCGCGGCGTCGTTGAGCTGCAGCTTGTCCAGCGCCTCGCGCAGCTCCGGGTACTCGGAGCCGTCGACGGGGTAGAGCCCCGAGTAGACCATCGGGCGCGGTTCGCGGTAGCCGGTGAGCGGCTCGGTGGCGCCGTGGCGCAGGCTGGTGACGGTGTCGCCGACTTTCGAGAGGCGCACGTCTTTCACACCCGTGATGAGGTAGCCGACTTCGCCGACACCCAGACCGATCGACGGCTTGGGCTCCGGTGAGCAGATGCCGACCTCGAGCAGCTCGTGGGTGGTGCCCGTGGACATCATCTTGATCCGCTCTCGCGGCGTGATCGCGCCATCGACGACGCGGATATAGGTGATGACGCCGCGGTAGGTGTCGTAAACCGAGTCGAAGATCATGGCGCGGGCCGGGGCGTCGGCGTCACCGACGGGCGCGGGCACCTGGCGCACGACCTCGTCGAGCACTTCGGTGACGCCCTGACCGGTCTTCGCGCTCACCCGCAGCACCTCGGAGGGGTCGCAGCCCACGATGTGGGCGATCTCGGCGGCGTAGCGGTCCGGGTCGGCAGCAGGCAGGTCGATCTTGTTGAGGACGGGGATGATCGTGAGGTCCTTCTCCATCGCCAGGTAGAGGTTGGCCAGCGTCTGCGCCTCGATCCCCTGCGCGGCGTCGACCAGCAGGATCGCGCCTTCACAGGCTTCCAGCGCACGGCTCACCTCGTAGGTGAAGTCGACGTGGCCCGGGGTGTCGATCATGTGCAGGACGTGCTCGGTGTCGCCCACCCTCCACGGCAGCCGGACGTTCTGGGCCTTGATCGTGATGCCGCGCTCGCGCTCGATGTCCATGCGGTCGAGGTACTGCGCGCGCATCATCCGCGGGTCGACGACACCGGTGAGCTGCAGCATGCGGTCGGCAAGCGTGGACTTGCCGTGGTCGATGTGGGCGATGATGCAGAAGTTCCGGATCAGCGACGGAGCGGTGAACGTCTTGTCGGCAAACGAGCTCACAGATGGGGTTCCCTCTTCGTACGTGGTGCCTCCATCGTCCCACGGGCCGCGGCCTGGTCCGTTTCCGCGCGTCGGAAACCGGGAACAACGCGCTTATGACCACTGTGGAGAAAGGCGGCGCCGAGGATCGGAGCCGCGCGGACGGACGGCGCGTCATCGAAGAGCGCAGCAGTGAGGTGCCGACGGTGCAGGTCGCCCCGGTGCCGGTGCCGGTGCGGGAGCGGTTCGGAGGTTCCAAGCTGGGCGCCGCGTTCTTCGGCTGGCTGGTCGCGATCGGCATGACGGTGCTGCTCACCGGCGTGGTGGCGCTGGTGGTGGCGGCCATGGGCCGCAACTTCGGCAGCGTGCCGTTCCTCGCCGACGCCGCGACGGTCGGTCTCACCGGCATGGGCACCGCGGTGGCGGTGCTCGCCATCGCCTACTTCTTCGGCGGCTACGTCGCCGGGCGGCTGGCCCGGTTCGACGGAGTCCGCAACGGCCTGCTCGCCTGGCTGCTCGGGCTGATCGTGGCCGTGCTCGCGGGCGTAGCCGCGGCCGTCGTCGGGGCGAGCACCAACCTCGCGGCGACCATCCGCCTGCCCGCGGTCCCGGTCGACGTCACCGCCCTGACCGTCAGCGGTGCCATCCTGCTCGCGCTCACCGTGATCGTCACGGCGCTCACCGCGGCGCTCGGCGGTCGGCTGGGCGAGCGGTTCCACCGCCGGGTGGACCGCGCGGCAGGCATCTCGACGACCTGACGCCTCACGACGACGCGGTGGCCGGGCCGCAAGTTCCTGCCTTACCGCACGTGGTGAAGCCCACGGATGGTGGACACCCGCTCCGGGTTGGTTTGCGGCCGATCGTGACGCTCAGCGCTCATACCTGTTCTCGGCGCAGTCCTCGTGCCACGATAGCGGGCGCGCCGGGGACCCCAGCCCCGGACGAGCCATGCCAACCGGCGATCCAAGGGGGCGACCGCTGTCTGCTTCCGATCAGGGCTGCGCTCTGCTCGCGGGCGAGCCCGAGTGCCGTTGCGCCACCGACGTTGCGGTGCGCAGTGACAGCGAACTGGCCGAACGGGCCACCGAGAAGTTCCTCTGGCAACAGCGCGGAGGAGCGATGCAGCGGCGGGACGCCGCCCGCCGCGGGCTCGACCAGATGCTCGCGGCCGTGCGCGGCCGGGGGCCATCCCCGCTGGTCAGCGAGCTGATCCGGCTCGGCGCGATGCTGCGCATCCTGGGCGAGGAACGGGCGGACGTCGACGAGGCAGGCGCATTGATCGCGGAGCTCGCCGAGATCGCCGAACTGGAGGGCGACACCCGCTTGGTCGGTGAGGTGGCGGCCATGCGGGCGCACCGCACAATCACCTGCAGGCAGGGGGAAAACGCGCTCGCTGACGCCGCCACGGCCTTCGCGATCCTCACCGACGCTGCCGTCCCACCCGTCGCCGAGGACGCGCGCAAGCTCTCCCGCGCGCTCAACCTCCTGGTGCTCGTCCTGCTCAAGCTCGGCGTGCACGAGTTGGCCGACGACGTCTCACAGCACGCGATCGCGGTCGCCGAAGCGCACGGCACCGACATGGAACGGCTTGTGCACCAGCTGAACCGGATCCGGCTGCAGCTGTCATGGGCGCTGCGGCTCGAACGTGGCGGCCGCCTCGCCGCCGCCGCGACCCGGTTCGTCGGCGCCGCGCAGACCGCCCGTACCGCGGGCGCCCTGTGGAGCGCAGCGCTTGGACGCGGTCCTTCCGGCGGACGGGGGGCAGGTGCGGACTGCTCGATCATCCGGTCGGCCTACGCGCTCGCCCGCCCCGGCGCTGACCACCTGCCGGTCCTGGAGAGCGTGGCCGAAACCGCCCACTTCACCGAGGACCGCATCATCCTCGTCATCGCCACGGCCCGGTGCCTGATGGCCGCTCACCGACGGCCGGAAGCGATCGCCGCACTCCGCTCGCTGCGTGAGGAGCTGAGCTCCGACCCCACTGAGCTGGGCCTCGCGATCGAGCTGCACCGCGAGCTTTCCCACATCGACGCAGCCGCCGACCGCCCGGACGCCCTGTCGCGCTACTCCGCGGCGCTGGAAGAGGAGCTGTGGGCGCTGCGCGAATCCCGGCTCACCGCGCTGCGCAGCCACTCCGATCACCACCGCCTCGTCCGCGTGCACGGCGCCGTCGCCGCACAGGCACTCCAGGACCCGCTCACCGGGCTGCCCAACCGCCGGGCACTGGACCTGCGGCTGCACGAGGTCACGACGTCGGACCGCAGCCAGCCGTGCGCGGTCGCCCTGATCGACCTCGACCGGTTCAAGGCGGTCAACGACGCGCGGTCGCACGCTGCTGGCGACCGGGTGCTGCGGGCCGTCGCCTCGTGTCTGCGCACCGCACTGCGCTCGCAGGACCTCGTTGTGCGCTACGGCGGCGACGAGTTCGTCGTGGTCATGCCCACCACCACGTTGCCGATCGCGCAGGCCGCGCTGACCAGGGCCACGCGGGCGGTGGCCAAGCTGCCCGTCGACGTCGGGGCTGGGGTGACGATGTCGGTCGGCGTGGTGCGCGCGCCGCTGCACGCCGAGCCCGCCGCCGCGTTGGCCGCGGCCGACGACGCGATGTACCGGGCCAAACGGGAAGGCGGCAACCGGGTCATCGGCACGCCTCCCCCCACCGGAATGCACCGCCGCCACAGCCCGCCGCGGCGATCACTCGTTTCGGTGTCGGACGAGATCACCGCCGCCATCCCCCGCATCAGCCCCGCGTGACCTGACCGGCCGCGCCGGAGTTGGGGATGTCGGGGTCCCACCCCGCCGCCGGGGTTCATGATCGCCGGTTGTGGCGCAAACCGTGCAAGAACGCACGTCTACCGCCACTCTTGGCGATCACGGCCTCCGGAGCTGGGCAGGGGCGGGGTTGCCTAGGTGCCCGCGAGGTTGGTGGTGCTGATGTCCGATGTCGCGCGCTGAACGCCCGGCCCGCCAGGGCACAACCGCCGAGATGAACCTGGTGGGGGTTGCGCTCGAGCGAAACCCCCACCAGGTTCACCTCAGGCGCAGACATCACCGGCCGCAGCCCTTGAGAGTCATCACCGATCCGCACCGCACGCGACAGATCGGTGACGCTCGCCCGACTGTGCCACGTTCACCCACCACGGGCGCCCCGCATGGCCATGAAGCTCTGCGAGGTCCACGCGGCGGCTCGTCAAGCGAGGCGGGTCATTTCGACGGTCACGTCGAGCGCGGCCGCCTCCCCTCCGGAGTAGATGCCCTTGAGCGGGGGCACGTCGGCGTAGTCGCGGCCGACGGCGACCCACACGTGCCGGTGGCCGATCTCGATGTCGTTGGTCGGGTCGAAACCCCACCAGCCGCCCGTCCACGCCTCGATCCAGGCGTGGCTCTCCCCGCGCACGGTCTGACGGATGTCCGTGGCGGCCTGCGGCAGCAGGTAGCCCGACACATAGCGCACTGGGATTCCCATCTCCCGCACCAACAGCAGCGTGAGGTGCGCGAAGTCCTGGCACACGCCGGTGCGCGCCTCCCACGCCTCCACCGCGCCGGTGTGCACGCCGGTCGTCCCCTGCTGGTAGGCCAAGTGTTCGCGTACCCAGCGGGCCGCGGAGAGCACGGCGTCGGCGGGGTCCTTGCCACGTCGCAACGCCCGCGCGGCGCGGCCGAGATCGCGGTTGTGTCCGACGTAGTCGGTGAACTCCAGCATCTCGGTGTAGCGGTCGCGCACCTCCTCTCCGGCCAGCTCCTGCCAGGTGACGGAACGGGCGGGGGCGAGCGCATCGGCCGTCTCGACCACCGAGGTCGCGGTCACCGCCAGCTCGGTGTGTGGAGCGTGCAGATCGAACGCCGTGACCGTGGTGCCCCAGTAGTCGGCGTAGCGGTAGGCGCGGGTGGCCGGGGTGGTCTCGACCCTGCTGACGATCACGTTCTGGCGGTTGTCGGAGCGCGGGGTGAGCCGCGCCTCGTTGTAGGACTCGCGCACGGGCTTCTCGTAGGTGTAGCCGGTGGTGTGCACGACGCGGATGCGCCAGCCCATGATCAGGACACCTCGGGTGCGGTCCAGGCCACCCACGGGGTCGCTGAAGTTACGCAACTGCCGTTCATCTCAACTGACCTCCGGTGCGGTCCAGGCCACCCACGGGGTCGCTGAAGTTACGCAACTGCCGTTCATCTCAACTGACCTCCGGTGCGGTCCAGGCCACCCACGGGGTCGCGTGAAAATACTGCCTCGAGACGGCCTCTCCCACGTCGCGGATGCAGCCCTGCAGGCTCATCAGTTGGGCGGACAGGTCGTCGAGCAGCTCTTCTGGGCGCAGGAACTCCAGCTCGGAACGGGCCCTGCCGAGCAGCCGCAGTGCCTCGGCCTTGGCCCCGATGCGCACCACCGGCCGGTTGTCCAGGTCGGTGAGGCACAGCTCGGCCTGGCGCAGCGCGTGGAACACCGAGCGTGGGAAGAGCTTGTCCATGAGCAGGAACTGCACAACGCGCTCGGCGTCCAGCGCGCCGCGGTAGGTGCGCAGGTAGGTGTCGGCGGCGCCTGCGCTGCGCAGAACGGTGAGCCACGCGGGTGAGTTCATCCGGTCCCCCACCCGCGACAGCAACAGCCGCACGATCATGTCGACGCGCTCGACGGAGCGGCCGAGCAGGTAGAACCGCCACGTGTCGTCGCGGCTCATCGTGGAGGCGGCGAGCCCATTGAGCATCGCGGCCCGGTCCTCGATGTAGCTGAAGAACGCGTGCGGCCCTACCCAGCGCGCGTAGCGCTGCCGCTCGGGGAGGGCGTTCCATGTGACGTTGAGGCATTCCCACATCTCGGCGGAGACGACCTCGCGTGCCCCGCGGGCGTTCTCCCGCGCGCTGGAGATCGAGGAGACGATGGAGGCGGACTGGTCGGCGGCGTAACCGACGAGCTCGGTGAGCGACCAGGCGTCCAGCACCTCGTCCGAAGGCGCATCGACGCCCAGTACGCCGAGCAGGATGCGCGTTGCGGCGTCGGAGTCGACCGTCGCGTCTTCGAGCAGCTGGTGCACCGAGACGTCGAGGATGCGCGCGGTGTCGTCGGCGCGCTCCACGTAGCGCCCGATCCAGTACAGCGACTCGGCGTTGCGCGCTAGCATCCGGCTTCGCCGCCCGTGCGCGGAAAGGGCTGCAGGGGCGACGTTTTCCGCGCACGACCCTCATCGGCCTGTTGCTGTTGCTGTTGTTGTTGTTGGCCGACGGTCAGCTCGGGCCCGTGCTCCGCGGCGGGCGAACTCGGCGGGATGACCGCCGTCAGGCCGCGGCGCCCCAGCTCGCGATCGACGTCGGGGCCGCGAGTGGCGGCCAGCACCCAGGTGTCCTTGCTGCCCCCGCCTTGGCTGGAGTTCACCACCAGGCTGCCCTTCGGCAGCGCCACCCGCGTGAGGCCGCCGGGGAGCACGAAGACGTCCTCGCCGTCGTTGACCGCGAACGGCCGCAGGTCGACGTGGCGGGGCACCAGGCGGTCGTCGACCTTGGTCGGCACCGTCGAGAGCTGCACGACAGGCTGGGCGATCCAACCGCGAGGTGTCTCCCGGATCGCCCGCCGCGCCGACGCGAGCTGGCGGGCGCTGGCGTTGGGGCCGAACAGGATGCCGTATCCGCCCGAGCCCTCGACCGGCTTGAGCACCAGTTCGTCGAGGTGCGCGAGCACGTGTGCCTTCTCCTCGTCCAACCAGCAGCGGAAGGTGGACACGTTGGGCAGCAACGGCTTCTCGTCGAGGTAGTAGGCGATCATCTGCGGGACGTAGGTGTAGACGAGCTTGTCGTCGCCGACGCCGTTGCCCACCGCATTGGCGATCACCACGTGGCCCGCGCGGGCCGCGTTGAGCACACCCGCGATGCCGAGCACGGAGTTGGGGTTGAACTGGAGGGGATCGAGGAACTCGTCGTCGATGCGGCGGTAGATCACGTCCACCTGCTGCTCACCCACCGTGGTGCGCATGTAGACGGCGTTGTCGCGGCAGAACAGGTCCCGTCCCTCGACGAGCTCGACGCCCATCTGCCGTGCCAGCAGCGAGTGCTCGAAATAGGCGGAGTTGTAGACGCCGGGGGTCAACACCACCACCGTCGGGTCGGCCACGTTCGGCGCGGCGGCCGCGCGCAGGGCCCGCAGGAGGTGCACGGAGTAGTCGCCGACCGCCCGCACTCGCTGACGGTGGAACAGGTCGGGGAACACCCTGGCCATCGTCCGGCGGTTCTCCATGACATACGACACACCTGATGGGCTGCGGAGGTTGTCCTCCAGCACGCGGAAGGTGCCCTCCTCGTCGCGCACGATGTCGATGCCCGCGACGTGGATGCGCACCCCGTTGGGCGGGGTCAGCCCGGCAGCGGCGCGGTGGAAGTGCTCGCAGCTGGTGATCAGGCGCCGGGGCAGCACGCCGTCGCGGATGATCTCGGCGTCGCCGTAGATGTCGGCAAGGAACGCCTCCAGCGCGCGTACCCGTTGCACGATGCCGCGCTGGAGCTTGCCCCAGTCCGCTGCGGAGATCACCCGGGGCACGATGTCGAGCGGGAACGGGCGCTCCTGCCCCGAGAGCGAGAACGTGATGCCCTGGTCGAGGTAGGCGCGGTCGAGCGCCTCTGAGCGCGCGGTGAGGTCCGTGGCGGCGGTCGGCGCGATCGCCTCGTGCAGCGCGCGGTAGGCGGATCGGACGCGCCCGTCGGCGTGGAACATCTCGTCGAACGCGTCGGCGTGCGGACGGTCGGGCTCCATGTAGCCGTCGAACAGGGCCGATCCGCCCTCGGCGCCGTTCTTGGCAGGCACCGTGGCGTCGTCGCGCTGAACCGCTCGAACCACGCGTCCTCCTTACGGCCGATCCGTCGACTGCACCTCAACGTCAGGGTCGACGGGCAAGGTCATCCTCGCGCGGCGCACGGCGCGCCGACCAGCGGGACGTGCAACAGCCGCGTTACGGGCCCCTTCCCGGGGGGCAGGTGGGAGGACCTGCAGGACGCGGTAACATAGATGACCGAGCGCCCGGCGTGCTCGCACCATCCCGCCGCCGGAGCAAACCCGACACCGGTGGCAGGAAAGAGACTCGAGGCAGACGCGTGGCCAATATCAAGTCCCAGATCAAGCGGGTCAAGACCAACGAGAAGCGCCGCATGCGCAACAAGTCGGTGCGTTCTTCGGTGCGCACGGCCGTGCGCAAGTTCCGCGAGGCCGTGGAAGCAGGCGACAGCGACCAGGCTGTTGTGCTGCAGCGAGCTGCGGCCCGTGCCCTCGACAAGGCGGCCAGCAAGGGCGTCATCCACAAGAACCAGGCGGCCAACCGCAAGTCGGCCATGGCGAAGCGGGTCGACGCCACCACCTGATCGTCAGGCGCTGCACGCACGCACAGCCGAAAGTCACGGATCTGGTGCTCAACCTGCAGATCCGCGGCTTCTAGAGGGTCCGGCAATTGACGGTTGGCTCGCATGATCGGCGAGAGTGGTGCCGCAGCGGCGCTGCTGTACCAGTGGCACCGCTGCTGGCGTCACGGGCTCAACCGATGGGGTGACCAGCCTCGCCTCGGCCCTCGGCCACGCCGCCGTGGCTGGCCCACGTCCGCATCGCAGCAGGGTGGCCGGGGCGGGACCACGTCACCCCGCGGCGTGCGCAGTCGGCCAGGGGACCACGTCACCCCGCGGCGTGCGCAGTCGGCCGGGCCGGGCGCGACCTCACCCCCGGAGGAGCTGACCTCGCCCCCGCCTGCCCGAGCTGATCGGCGCCATCCGCACACCGCCACCTTGCCCAGCTCACCCCAGCGCGGCGCGCGGCGATCTCGGCGGCGGCCGCGACCACCCACCGCCCGAAAACGCCCCACCCGAGCCACTTCGCAGACCGCGCACGCACCTCGCAGGGTCCACAGACCCTGCGAAGCGACAGCGGACCCTGCGAGGACCCTGTCACGCCACGCCACGTGCCTCATGTGCCGGGCGCTCTAGAGGGTCCGGCGAATGAGGGTTCCGCGAGCCCGCGGCGCCCAGGTGCCTGCAGCGCAAGGCGCCCCCGCGTCCTCGTGCCGGGGCACTCGGATGCGGGGGCAACGCCGCGATGCGGGTGCCTGGGCGTCGCGGGCCGGGGCCCTTATTCGCCGGGCGCTCTCAGCGACCGCGGGCGTCGCAGATGCGCATCACCGCCCGCTCCAGCGCGTAGTCCGGATCGGCCGCGGCACCCTTGACGTCGGCGTTGACCTCAGCAGCGGCGGCGAAGGCCTCGGCGAGGCTCTCCGGGCGCCAGTGCCGCACCTGTTGCTGGGCCTTACGGACCTTCCACGGCGGCATGCCGAGCGGACCCGCGAGCCGATTGGGGTCGCCGCGGCCCGCGGAGCCGACCCGCGCCAGAGTGCGCACCGCGTCGGCGAGGGCATCGGCGATCAGCACGGGGGGCACGCCGAGCAGCTGCGCCCACCGCAGCGCTTCCAAGGCGCCCGCACGATCACCCAGCACGACCTTGTCGGCGACCGCGAACCCCGATGACTCGGCCCGCCCCCGGTAGTAGCGGCGGACGGCCGACTCGTCGACCGAGCCGCCCGTGTCGGCGACGAGCTGGCTGGTGGCCGCGGCCAGCTCACGCAGGTCAGACCCCACGGCCTCGATCAGCACGCCGACCGCGGCCTGCGCGATCCGGCCGCCTGCGCGCCGGGCCTCGCCGCGGACGAACTCCGCCCGCTCCTCGTGCCGGGTGACCCGGTCGCAGCTGATGACGGCGGCGCCCGCCTTGCGCAGCGCATCGGCCAGCGCCTTGTTCCGCGCCCCGCCCGTGTGCTGCACAACCAGCACCATGCCCGCGGGCAGATCGGCCGCCTGCCGCAGGATCGCCGCGGAGAGGTCCTTACCCGCCTCCTGCGCGGCCAGGAGCACAACAACCCTCCCCTCGGCGAACAGCGACGGTGACAGGCTCTCGGCGAGATCGCCGGGGGTGGTCTCGGCAGGGCTGAGCCTGCGCAGCTCGGCCGTCGGATCCTCGGCGCGGGCCTGCGTGACGATCGCCTCGACCGCCCGCTCGACGAGCAGCTCCTCCTCACCGAGGACGAGTTGGAGCGCGGCCGGGCTCATGACCCCATGGTGAACCACAGCACCGACAGTCCGTGACGCGGCTCCCAGATCGTGGATCCGGTTTGGGTTGGCGGGGTCCGCTGCCGTAACGTGATCGGCACAACTGCATATGGCTCATCCAGAGGGGTTGAGGGAACGGCCCGACGACACCCCGGCAACCGGCGACGCTGCGCTGATCAGACGCTGTGCTGATCAACGGCCGCGTCGATCACGGTGCCAATTCCGACCCGCGCGACGCGGGGAAGATGAGGAGAATCTCCCATGACGCTGACGG
Organism: uncultured Actinomycetota bacterium; assembly: GCA_963826705.1. GTDB lineage: Bacteria > Actinomycetota > Actinomycetes > Mycobacteriales > Pseudonocardiaceae > Pseudonocardia. Next base: position 61,026 of record CAWGYF010000019.1, on the reverse strand, counting down.
CTGATCTTGCCACGTCCACATCCTTCGATCTCGGCCCCGCCCGCGCCCTCTCGTGTCGCGAATGCGGCCACGAGGTGCCGCTGGCCGCGGAGTTCGCATGTCCGGAGTGTTTCGGGCCGCTCGAGGTCGCGTACGAGTTCGGCGACATCACGCGTGCGTCGATCGAGGCGGGCCCGAAGTCGATCTGGCGCTACCGGCACCTGCTGCCCGTGCCCTCGACGGTCACCCAGCACCCCAACACCGAGCCCGGCCTCACCCGGCTGATCAAGGCCGACCGCCTGGGCGCCGCACTCGGGATCCGCAACCTGTGGGTCAAGGACGACACCGGCAACCCGACCCACTCGTTCAAGGACCGCGTCGTGGCTGTGGCCCTCGCCGCCGCCCGCGAGCTGGGCTTCCGTGTGCTGTGCTGCCCGTCGACCGGCAACCTCGCCAACGCCGTCGCCGCCGCCGCCGCCCGCGCGGGCTGGGACTCGGTGGTGCTCATCCCCAAGTCGCTCGAGCAGGCCAAGGTGCTGACGACCGCCGTCTACGGCGGCACACTGCTCGCCGTCGACGGCAACTACGACGACGTCAACCGCCTCGCCACCGAACTCGCCGCTGAGCACGAGGACTGGGCGTTCGTGAACGTCAACGTGCGCCCCTACTACGCCGAGGGCTCCAAGACGCTCGGCTTCGAGGTGGCCGAGCAGCTGGGCTGGCGGCTGCCGGAGCAGATCGTTGTGCCTGTGGCGTCGGGATCGCAGCTGACGAAGGTCGACAAGGGCTTCACAGAGTTCGGCGAGCTCGGATTGGTCGAGCCCACCCCGTACCGCGTGTTCGGCGCGCAGGCCACCGGCTGCTCGCCCGTCGCGCAGGCGTTCGCCGAAGGCCACGACGTGATCCGCCCGGTGCGGCCCGACACGATCGCCCGCTCGCTGGCCATCGGCAACCCCGCCGACGGCCCCTACGTGCTCGACACCGTACGGCGCACCGGCGGCGCAGTGTCGCACGTCTCCGACGAAGAGGTCGTCGACGGCATCCGCCTCCTCGCCCGCACCGAGGGCGTCTTCGCCGAGACCGCGGGCGGGGTCACCGTGGCCACCACAAGGAAGCTCGTGCAGTCGGGACAGCTCGACCCTGAGGCAGAGACCGTGCTGCTCATCACCGGCGACGGCCTCAAGACTCTGGACGCCGTCGCGGGCCAGGTCGGCCCGACCGCCACCGTGCCCAGCACGAGCAAGGCCGTCCAGGAGGCGCTGCGCGCGGCAGGCCTGTAGGCCGCACGGCACACGGCGGCCGCATCGCAGCGCGCGGCAGGCCGGTAGGGCGCCCGCATCGCAGCAGGGTGACACTGCTCCGACTCAGTCGCAGCAGTGCCACCCTGCTGCAAAACCGGCCCTGGTGAAACGGGGCGCTCGTGCCCGCCACACACCATGGCGGCCGCGCGCCGGACCGACGTACGTCAGCCCGGCTCGGCGGCGGGTGACGGTGCCGGTTCGGCCGCGACCGGCTCCGCCGCAGCCTGCATTGCGGCCGGGACACGGCGCGCGGCGATGGTGGCCCCCGCCATCCCCACGACCGCGCCTGCCGCCGAGACGGCGAACAGCGCGGGGTGCACCTGCCCGCCGGTGACGGCGTCGCCCAACACGACGATCATCACGGTGCCGGGCAGCACGCCGAGCACCGTGCCCATTACGTAGGGCAGGAGCCGAACCCTGGCCACGCCTGCCGCGTAGTTCAATGCGGAGAAGGGCACCATCGGGATCAGCCGCAGCGAGATCATCGCGAGCATCCCTCTGCGGTCCAACCGCGCCCGCACCCAGGCGAATCCCGCCCGGTGGGCGTGCCGTTCCACCAGCGGACCGCCGACCCAGCGGACGAGGCCGTAAGCCGCCAGCGCGGCCAGGGTGGTGCCGGTGATCGCCAACACCAGCCCCCACACGGCCCCGAACAGCACACCTGCGGCCACGGTGAACACCGTGCGCGGGAGCGGGGTGATCGTCACGACGGCCTGAAGCAACACGAACAGCAGTGGCGCCCACGCACCCGCGGCGGCCACCTGGGCGCGCACACCGGCCACACCGCCCCAGTGCATTGCGACCACGCCGACGGCGACCGCGCCCAGCACGGCCACCACCGCGGCCACCAGCCGCCCCCACCTCACATCCACCAACGGTACCGGTCCCGCCCGGGTGATCGTCGCGACCCAGGGGGTGATCGTCGCGAACCGCACACCAGGGCGCCCACCACAGCCCTCCTGTACGCCTCGCCACGATCAGGCGAGCGCGCGGAGGGCGGGGAGCAGCGCCCGGAGTGCGCGGGCCCGGTGCGATGACGCGTCCTTCTCGCGGTCGGACAGCTCCGCGGACGTGCGCGTCTCCCCGTTCGGCACGAAGATCGGGTCGTAGCCGAACCCGTTGATCCCGCGGGGCGCGCGCACGATCGCCCCTGCCCACGTCCCGTGGACCACCGTCTCCGCCCCGTCCGGACCGACCAGCGCCGCCGCGCACACGAACGCGGCGCCCCGCCGCTCGTCGGGCACGTCGGCGAGCTGCGCGAGCAGCAGCTCGAGGTTGGCGCGGTCGTCGCCGTGGCGGCCGCTCCAGCGAGCCGACAGCACACCGGGCATCCCGTTCAACGCGTCGACAGCGAGGCCCGAGTCGTCGGCCACCGACGGCAGCCCCGTCGCACGCGCCGCGTCCCGCGCTTTGGCCAGCGCGTTCTCGCCGAACGTCGCGGCGGTCTCCGGCGCCTCCGGGTGCTCCGCCACGTCGGCCAGGCCGACCACGTCCAACCCCTCGACCCCGACGAGCATCCGCCGCAGCTCGACGAGCTTGCCCGGGTTGCGGGTGGCCAGCAGCAGCTTCACGGCAGCTCGCCGGGGTACGGCTCGGCCAGCGTCGACGCCTGCAGGTCGGTGAGCTGTCGGATGCCGACGAGCGCGATGTCCAGCATCGCGTCGAGCGTCTTGCGGCTGAACGTGGCGCCCTCGGCCGTGCCCTGCACCTCGATGAGCGTGCCGGTGTCGGTGGCGACGACGTTGGTGTCGACCTCGGCCCGCGAGTCCTCCTCGTAGGGCAGGTCCAGCCGTACCCGACCGTCCACGACACCGACGCTCACGGCGGCCACCTGGCACGACAGCGGCTTCGGGTCCGACAGCCGCCCGTGCGCGCCCAGCCACGTGATGGCGTCGGCCAGCGCGACGTACGCCCCGGTGATCGCGGCGGTGCGGGTGCCGCCGTCGGCCTGCAGGACGTCGCAGTCGATCGCGATCGTGTTCTCGCCGAGCGCGCGCAGGTCGATGCACGCCCGCAACGAGCGCCCGACGAGCCTGCTGATCTCGTGGGTCCGCCCGCCGACCCGGCCCTTGACCGACTCCCGGTCGCTGCGCGTGTTCGTCGCCGAGGGGAGCATCGCGTACTCGGCGGTGACCCAGCCCAGACCCGAGCCCTTCCGCCAGCGGGGCACCCCTTCCGTGACGCTCGCCGCGCACAGCACCTTCGTGTCCCCGAATCCGACGAGCACTGATCCGGCCGGATGCTTCTGGAAGCCGCGGGCGATCGTCACGGGCCGGAGCTCTTCGTCGGTTCTGCCGTCTGCGCGGGTCACCACGACAGACTATGGGGCGTGCTCAGATGTCGTACCCGGCGTCCGGCTCCACCAGCTCCACCGGGCCGCCGAAGGCCTCCTTCGCCTCCGTGAGCAGCACCTGGGCGTCGAACCATGCGGGCACGTGGGTGATCAGCAGCCGTCCGACACCGGCCGCTGCCGCGTGCTCCCCCGCCTGGCGGCCCGAGAGGTGCACGCCGGGCGGCGGCTCGTCCCACCGGTCGGTGACGTGGGGCCACGTGGCCTCGCACAGGAGGACATCGGCCCCGCGGGCGGTCTCGATCAGCCCAGCGCACGGGCCGGTGTCACCGGAGTAGACGAGGCTGCGGCCCTCGTGTTCGACGCGCAGGGCGTACGCCTCGCAGGGATGGTCCACCGCCCCCGCACCCACCGTCAGCCCGGCGACCTCGACGCGCTCTCCGTCGGCCAGCGCATGGAAGGTGAACACGTCGGTCATGTCGGTATCGGTGCGCTCGGCCTCACTGGTCGCGTAGGCGGAGGCGAACCGGTTCGGCGCCTCGAGGGGCGCGAGCACGGGAAGCGGCCGCGCGGTGGGGTCGAACGGCGGGCGCGGGTGGTAGCGGCGGTGCACGGCGAGCGAGGCGAAGTCGCTGCAGTGGTCGGGATGCAGGTGGGAGAAGAGGGCTGCGTCGAGCGACCAGGGATCCAGGTGACGCTGCAGCGCCCCGAAGGTCCCGTTCCCCAGATCCAGCGTCAGCCGTATGTCGCCCGCCTGGACGAGGTAGCCCGACGCGGGCGAGCGCGGGCCAGGACCGCTGCCCGAGCATCCCAACACGATCAGCCGCATGGGAAACGTTAACGCGGGCGTGTGTTCCGCAGCCACCACAGACCGACGAGCGGGAGCACCAGCGGGACGAAGCCGTAGCCGCGCCCGTACACCGACCAGACGGTGTCGTCGGGGAAGTCGCTTCTCACCAGGAGCGTGAGCGTGCCGACCGTCAGCACCCCCAGAAGCTCGAATCCCACCGCGCTCCACGCGAGCCGACGCATGTCCCTTGCCAGCGCGATCGTCGCCACGATGTAGACGACGCCCGCCAGCGCCGAGAGCAGGTAGGCCAGCGGGGCCTGCGTGAACTTCGTCGCGATCTGCACGACGGCACGTGCGGTGGCGGACAGCGCGAAGATCGCGTAGACGGCGATGAGCACCCGGCCGGGGCCGGAACGGATCGTCCGGGGCTCAGGCACCGCCTGCCACCCACAGGCCTTGCAGCCGCAGGACGGCCACCGCCGTGGCGACCGCCGCGACGGCGACGACCAGGCCGCCCCAGCGCGTCGGGCCCTCGTTCTCGTCCGACGCTGTGGCGAACTGCAGCGCGATCGGCAGCACCAGCACGGACACGACGAGGTAGATCAGGAACGTGGAGGTCTCCGGCAGTGCGACCCCGGAGAACACCCGGACGGCCGCGATCACGGCCTGGACGGTCAGCAGGGCGACGGTGGCGCCGACCGCGATGCGCATCACCCGGCCAGGTGGTCGGTTCGCGATGGTCGTGCCGATGCCGTAGACGGCGAGCGCAGCCGTGACGACGAGCACGACGACGACCAGCCAGCCGATCACCAGCCGAAGCTACCGCGCGACCCGGGGGCGTTCGGGCGGGGGGCCGGGGTGTGGCTCGGGGGTTTGCAGCAGGGCGCGGCTGGGTGTTTGCAGCAGGGCGCGGCTGGGGGGTTTGCAGCAGGGCGCGGCTGGGGGGTTTGCAGCAGGGCACGGCTGGGGGGTTTGCAGCAGGGCACGGCTGGGGGGTTTGCAGCAGGGCACGGCTGGGGGGTTTGCAGCAGGGCGCGGCTGGGGGGTTTGCAGCAGGGCGCGGCTGGGGGGTTTGCAGCAGGGTGACACTCCTCCGATTGAGTCGCAGCAGTGTCACCCTGCTGCAGCTCCCACCCTGCTGCAGCTCCCGGCCCCCAGCCCCGCCGCCGACCCGCACCCTCGGGACCCTCTCAACTCGTGGCGACGCCCAACCCCGCCACCACGCCGATCTCCGGCCCGAGGAAGCGACGGCCGAGCCTGCGGAACGGCTCGGGATCGCCGGTGGCGAGGAACTCGTGGGGGGCGGGCGGTGGGCCTTCCGGATCGCGGGCGAGGTCGCGGGCCATGAGCACCCGCACGAGGTCCTTCGCCGTCTCGTCGGCGCTGGACACGAGCGTGACGTCGGGGCCAAGCACGATCTGCACGACGCCCGCGAGCAGGGGGTAGTGGGTGCAGCCCAGCACGAGGGTGTCGACCCGGGCTTCCTGCAGCGGCGAAAGGTAGGCCTGCGCGAGGCCCAGGATCTGTCGACCGCTGGTCATCCCCCGCTCGACGAAGTCGACGAACCTCGGGCAGGCGGCCGCGGTGATCTGGACGTCCCGGGCGGCGGCGAACGAGTCCTGGTAGGCGCCCGACCGGATGGTGGCCTGCGTGCCGATCACCCCGATGCGACCGGACCGGGTGGCGGCCACTGCCCGCCTGACCGCGGGCAGGACGACCTCGACGACCGGCACCGGATAGCGCTCGCGAATGTCGACAAGGCAGGCCGCCGACGCCGTGTTGCAGGCCACGACGAGCGCCTTGATCCCGCGCTCCATCAGCGCGTCGCCCAAGGCGAGGGCGTGGCGGCGGATCTCGGCGATGGGCAGCGACCCGTACGGCCCATTTGCGGTGTCGCCGACGTAGACGACGCGCTCCGCGGGCAGCTGGTCGATCACCGCCCGTGCGACGGTCAGCCCGCCGACGCCGGAGTCGAAGATCCCGATGGGCGCGTCGAGGTCCGGCACGGGCGCAGTCTAGTGTCGTGGAAACGAGGTTCCTTGCCCGGATCCGTCGTCCAGGTGGATGCCTCGCAAGGCGGAGGAGAGCGCCGATACCGGGGTTGTATCGGCGCCGACGACAACGCAGCGAGGCGCCGCCTGGGCGGCGGAGGCGGGTAAGACGACCTCGTTTCCGCGACACTAGAGCGAAGCGGATGTTCTCCGGTCGGCGCGGGCGACGAGGGAAGCGCACAGGAGGCCGGCGAGCGCGCCGAAGAGGTGGCCCTGCCACGACACCTGCGGCGAGCCCGGAATCACACCGAGCAGCACGCTGCCCCAGATCAGGAACAGGGCGACGGCGAGCACGATCTGGCGGAAGCTGTGCGCGAAGAACCCGCGGGCCAGCAGGAACACCAGCCATCCGAAGATCACGCCGGACGCCCCGATGGTGGAGGTGTCCGACGGGCCGACCAGCCACACACCGAGCCCGGAGACCAGCCAGATCGTGGCCGTCACCATCACCCACTGCACCATGCCGCCCGCCATCGCGAGAAACCCGAACACGAGGAACGGGATCGTGTTGGCCAGCAGATGCGGCCATCCTCCGTGCAGCAGCGGCGCCCAGAGAACGCCGGTGAGCCCGGAGACCGAGCGGGAGTAGATGCCGTCGTAGTCGAGCGTCTCCCCCGTCGCCTGGTCGACGAGCTCGATCGCGTACAGCAGGGCGGTGAACACCAGCATGACGATGGCGGCCGGGACGGGGTGCTTCGGCAGGACCCGCGCGACCGACCGGCGCGAGGCGGGTGCAGGGGCGACCATGCGACCGAGACTACGCGCGGACGACGTCGCCGGGCGTGAACCAGGGCAGACGCAGGCTCGCTGGCCTACTGTGCCGCTCACGCCGCGCAGGCCCGTCCAGCTCGGCGAGGTTCACCGCGCGAGTCCCGGTCACGCGATGATCGCCAGAAGTGGTGCCACACGAGCAGAGGTGCACGCCTGCCACCACTCTGGGCGATCACGGCACGGCGTGCGGCTCCAGGCCCGGCGCTGATCCTCAGAAGTGGTGCCACACGCCCAGGAGTGCACGCCGGTCACCACTCCCGGCGATCATGGCCCGGTGGCCGGACCGCCCTCAGGCCCAGAGTTGGCCGTCCAGCGCTTCTGCGGCCTCGTCGAGCGTTCCGCTGTAGGCCCCGGTGCTCAGGTACTTCCACCCGCCGTCGCAGACGACGAGCACGATGTCGGCGCGCTCCCCCGACCCCGCGGCCTTCTCGGCCACGGCCAGCGCGGCATGCAGGATCCCGCCGGTGGAGATGCCTGCGAAGATCCCCTCCTGCTCGACGAGCTGACGGGTGCGGCGCAGGGCGTCGTGGCTGCCGACCGAGTAGCGCGCGGTGAGCACGTCGGGGTCGTAGAGCTCGGGGACGAAGCCCTCGTCGAGGTTGCGCAGGCCGTAGACCAGCTCGCCATAGCGCGGCTCGGCGGCGACGATCTGCACATCGGGCTTGTGCTCGCGCAGGAAGCGACCGGTGCCGACCAGCGTGCCCGTGGTGCCCAGCCCGGCGACGAAGTGGGTGATCTCAGGGCAGTCACGCAGGATCTCGGGGCCGGTCGTGCGGTAGTGCGCATCGGCGTTGGCGGGGTTGCCGTACTGGTAGAGCATCACCCAGTCCGGGTTCTCCGCAGCCAGTTGCTTCGCCATCGCCACGGCCTGGTTGGACCCACCCGCCGCGGGCGAGGAGATGATCTCCGCGCCGTACATCGTGAGCAGCTGCCGCCGTTCCCGCGAGGTGTTCTCCGGCATCACGCAGATCAACCGGTAGCCCTTGAGCTTGCAGGCCATGGCCAGCGAGATGCCGGTGTTGCCCGACGTGGGCTCAAGCACCGTGCAGCCGGGCCGCAGCAGGCCGTCGGCCTCGGCCTTCTCGACCATCGCCAACGCGGGCCGATCCTTGATCGACCCGGTGGGGTTGCGGTCCTCCAGCTTCGCCCACAGACGTACGTTCGGCGCAGGTGAGAACGACGGCAGGCCGACGATCGGGGTGTCGCCGACGGCCGCCAGCAGAGAGTCGTAGCGGGCCATCAGCCGCCCGCAACCCGGTTTTCTGGTGATCGGTGCGCGACCGCAGCCGCGCTCGCGCTCGAGGGCGCCTCCGGCTACCCGGGTTCCTCTGGATCGGTGCGCGACCTCAGCCGCGCTCGCGTCGAGGGCGCCTCCGGCTACCCGGGTTCCTCTGGATCGGTGCGCGACCTCAGCCGCGCTCGCGTCGGGAGCGCCTCCGGCTACCCGGGTTCCTCTGGATCGGTGCGCGACCTCAGCCGCGCTCGCGTCGGGAGCGCCTCCGGCTACCCGGGTTCCTCTGGATCGGTGCGCGACCTCAGCCGCGCTCGCGTCGGGAGCGCCTCCGGCTACCGCGGGAAGAATCGTGAACGTCGAGTTCTCCCCCACCGGCGCCTCCAAGCCGCCTGAGAAGCGGATGTCCTCGTCGTCGACGTAAATGTTGACGAACCGGTGCAGCTTGCCGTCCTTGACCAGACGGGCGGCGACGCCAGGATGGCGCGCCTCGAGGTCGTCGATCACCTCGGCGACGGTGCTCCCCTTGGCCTCGACGGACTTCTCGCCGCCGGTGTGGGTGCGCAGGATGGTGGGGATCGAGACGGTCACGGCCATGCTTGTGGACTCCAGGTGTCGATGGGTCGGGCGGAAGGGCGTCAGGAGTTGTCGGGAACGTCGTCCGCGCCGGTGTGCGCGAACATGTAACTCTCGACGATGTCGACGTCTTCCTCGGTGACCGCGCCGTCCACGATCCGATACGACCGGAACTCGTGGGCGTCATGCTCCCGGGTGGACACCAGCACGTAGTGCGCGAACGGTTCTGAGGCGTAGGACACGTCCGTGCGCGAAGGGTAGGCCTCGGTGGCGGTGTGCGAGTGGTAGATCACCACCGGCACTTCGTCGCGGGCGTCCATGTCGCGGTAGAGGCGCAGGAGATCGCCCGAGTCGAACTCGTAGAATGTGGGTGAACGGGCCGCGTTGAGCATGGGGATGAACCGCTCCGGGCGGTCGGCGCCGTCCCGCCCGGCGATCACCCCGCACGCCTCGTCGGGATGGTCCCGACGGGCATGAGCGACGATCTCGTCGACGAGGTCGCGGCGGATGACCAGCACGGGACCCAGCCTACGGTCTCCACAGGCCGGTTGGCACACCGACGGCGAAGGCTCACACCCCGCCGAGGCCGTGGAACGCTCCCGGCGCTAGAGCCGCATGCGGGCGTTCACCAGCCCGTCCTGGACGAACGTGAGCCAGTGATAGACGCCCAGGTGGGCGGCGCGGGGATCGGCCGGGTCGACCTCGTCGGGCATGTCCTCGCTGACGTCGAGCGCAGTGCCCAGTGCCAGCCGGAGGTCGTTGAGCGCGGTGAGCCACATGTCGCCCTGGGCGGCGGTGAGCTCGACCCGGCCCCCGCCCGTGGGCAGCGCGTCGAGCACACCCTTTGCCGCCTCGTCCTTGGCCTCGATCAGCTCTGGCTCGTGCAGCGAGCGCAGGCCCGCGGCGAGGTCGGCGTCCTCGGTGGTGAAGTCGGGCAGCAGCCGGGCGAGCACGCGGTCGCCGGGGCGGGTGGACGGGCCGGTACGCAGCCCGGTGAGGACCGCGAGCTCGTCGGCCGGGTGGTCGGCCATGCGGGCGGACAGCATCTGGCGGACCTCGTCGAGCAGGCCGCGCAGCACCGCGACCTCCTGCGCGTCGAACGTGCCGACGAGCCTGGCCTTCGTCCCGCGGCCTGCCTTCTTCCAACCGTTCACATTTCTCGCCTCGCTGCTCGGTGTCACGAGCTCCGCTGCATCGTCGCCCACAGGCCCGCGGCGTGCAGCTTCGCCACGTCGGCCTCGATCTTGTCCTTGTCGCCTGCCGACACCGCGGCCTTTCCCTTCTGATGCACGTCGAGCATGAGCGCCGTCGCCTTCGGCTCGGGATAGTTGAAGAGCTTCTGCAGCACGTAGGTGACGTAGGACATGAGGTTGACCGGGTCGTTCCACACGATCGCCTGCCATGGTAGGTCCGGGGCGACGTCCGAACTGACGACGGGATCCACCTGCCGGGTGGGTGCGGGCAGCGGCGCGGCCATGTGTCCATGGTGACACCGTCCCGGCCCACGCTGCAGTGCCCATAGGCTGACGTTCTATGAGCGGCAGTCCCACCACGGCGGGCGTGTCCACAGCGCTGCTGACCGATCGGTACGAGTTGACGATGGTCGCGGCCGCGCTCGCCGACGGCACGGCGAGCAGGCACTGCGTCTTCGAGATCTTCGCGCGGCGCCTGCCCGACGGCCGTCGCTACGGGGTGGTCGCGGGCACCGGGCGGCTGCTGGAGTCCATCAGCCGGTTCCGGTTCGGCGACCAGGAGATCGAAGCGCTGGAGGGCGTCGTCGACCGCGGCACCCTCGATTGGCTGGCGGACTACCGCTTCAACGGCGACGTCGACGGCTACGCAGAAGGCGAGCTGTACTTCCCCGGATCGCCGATCCTGACCGTCACCGGGACGTTCGCCGACGCCGTCATGCTGGAGACGCTCGCGCTCTCGATCCTCAACCACGACAGCGCCGTCGCCTCCGCGGCGGCGCGCATGGTCACGGCGGCGGCCGGGCGGCCGCTCATCGAGATGGGCTCGCGGCGCACGCACGAGGCGGCGGCGGTCGCGGCGGCCCGCGCGGCGTACCTGGCGGGCTTCTCGGCCACGTCGAACCTGGAGTCCGAGCGCCGCCACGGCATTCCGACCGCGGGCACGGCCGCCCACGCATGGGTGCTGCTGCACGACGACGAGCTGCAGGCGTTCGAGAGCCAGGTGAAGACCCTTGGCCCGGAGACGACGCTGCTGGTGGACACCTACGACATCCGGCGCGGCATCGAGCTGGCCGTGCGGGCGGCGGGGCCGGGGCTCGGCGCGGTGCGCATCGACTCGGGCGACCTCGGCGAGTTGGCCCGCCAGGCCCGCGACCAGCTCGACGAGCTGGGCGCGACCGGCACCCGGATCGTCGTGTCCGGCGATCTCGACGAGTTCGCCATCGCCTCGCTGCGGGCCGAGCCCGTCGACTCCTACGGCGTCGGCACCTCCGTCGTCACCGGATCCGGCGCGGCGACGGCGGGCATGGTCTACAAGCTCGTCGAGGTCGACGGGCGGCCGGTGGCCAAGCGCAGCGCGGCGAAGGAGTCGCGCGGCGGCCGGAAGTCGGCGGTGCGTCGCTGCAAGCCGACGGGCACGGCGATCGAGGAGGTCGTGCACCGGCTGGCGGAGCAACCTGCGGTCGGGCCGCACGACCGGGTGCTGCCGGTGCCGCTGATGCGGGGCGGTTCACTGGTCCCCGACCTGGAGACGCTCGACGAGTCGCGCGAGCGGCTCCGCGGCGCGCTGGTGTCGGTGCCGTGGGAGGGGCTCAAGCTGTCGCGGGGGGAGCCCGCGATCCCTACGGTGTTCCTGTGAGAGAACGAGCTGCGGTGAAGGCGGCGGCATGAGCCTCCCCGACGCACTTTCCTCCGCGGAGGTGGCGTGAAAAGAGCGCTGATCGTCGTCGACGTCCAGAACGACTTCTGCGAGGGCGGGTCGCTGGCCGTCGTGGGCGGGGCCGCGGTGGCCGCCGCGATCTCCACTTGGATCCGGGCGGGTGACTACGCGCACGTCGTCGCCACCCGCGACCACCATGTCGACCCGGGAGCGCACTTCTCTGCCGCGCCGGACTACGTCGACACCTGGCCGCCACACTGCCGGGTGCGCACCCCGGGCGCGTCGTTCCATCCTGACCTGGACGTGGCGGGCATCGAGGCGGTCTTCGACAAGGGCGCGCACGCGGCGGCGTACTCCGGCTTCGAGGGCGCCGAGCCGGGCGGGACGGGCCTGCGCGACTGGCTCGCGGCGCGCTCGGTCACCGATGTGGACGTCGTCGGGATCGCCACGGACCACTGCGTGCGCGCCACGGCCCTGGACGCGGCCAAGGCCGGGTTCTCGACGACCGTCCTGCTGAAGTTCTGCGCCGGTGTGGCCCCGGAGTCGACGGCCGCCGCGCTCGAGGCCCTGCGCGCGGCGGGCGTCTCGGTGCGCTGACCCCGTACCCGACCCCCCGTGCGCGGAATGGTCGGCCAGGGCAACCTTTTCCGCGCACGAGGACAAGCGCGCACGACCTCAGGCGCGCCGGAGGGTCGGCGCGCAGGGGGGTCAGGCGCGCAGGGGGGTCAGGCGCGCAGGGGGGGTCAGGCGCGCAGGGGGGGTCAGGCGCGCAGGGTGAAGGCGGCGAGGCGCGGCCCCAGGTCGGGGTCCTCGTCATGGCTCAGCCCGCCCGTCGCCTCGGCGAGCCCGATGCAGCGCGGGCCGTCGAAGAGGCCGCAGGCGTAGCGGACCGAGTGGGCGTCGAGCTCGACGACCCCCACCCGCAGCTGGTTGATCGCCGGGTAGAGCACCTCGGCGAGGTAGTCGATGCGCAGCGAGCTGGGGGCGAGGCTGTCGAGCGGGCCGCCGGTCGGGTAGCCGAGCACGTCGAGGTGCAGTTCGGCGAGCGCGTCGAGATACCAGCCCGCCAGCGCGACGTTGTTGACGTGCCGGTTGGTGTCCAGATCGCCGAAGCGCGTGCGGACGTCAATGCGGAACGGGTAGGTCTCGCGCACCAGCCGCGCGGGATCGTTGGGCAGGCGGACCGGCTCCGGCGCGTCGACGCGCAGCCGCTCCAGCTCCGCGCGCACGGCGTCGGGCAGCGGCGCCGAGCCGTCGTCGTCGACGTGCACGCTGGTCGACGTGCCCATCGCGACGAGCTCGTCGCCGTCGTACACGCCGTAGGCGTAGCTGAACGACGACTTGCCGATGCGGGTGACACCGAGCCCGACGTCGTAGGGCTGTCCGGTGACCTTCAGCGGCGCCAACACGTCGACGTGGACCGAGGCGAGCAGCCGCTTCACCCGCCAGTGCTCGCGGGTGGTGAGGTCGGCGCCGAACGCGTCGCGCTCGACGGCCACGCGGGCGTCCTCGAACCAGCGCAGCAGCGCGTCGCGGCCGAGACGGCGGGTCGGGTCGAGATTGCTGTAGCGAGCAGTGCGCGAGACGACGACCGGGTAGTCGGTCGCGACCTTGGTGGACGTCACGAAGGAATGATGACGCCCTGACTGGAGGCGGTCGTCACCCGCCCAGGCACACCTCGGCCACCCCGCGTCACCACCTCGCAGCGTGCACGCCACAATGCCGGTTCCTTGAGGTAGGACGTCTGGCAGCTGATGGTTGCCCGCACCACGCAGCACCCGAGCTGCGATGATCGCTGACTGAAGGGTGCGCGCTGGCGAAGTGCGCAGGGAGAGCGGGCCCGCAAGGACCCACGCTCGACCCGGTCGCCACAGTGATCGCCACCTGTGGTGCCAAGAGTGCGCCGCTGCGCCGCCAACACCACTCTTGACGATCATGGCCCGGCAACGGCCCGGCTGCCGGGCCCCCGGCGGACGGTGATCGCCAAAATCGTGACATAACGGCCATATGTGGCCCTCATGTCACACAACCGGCGATCAACGCTCGGCAGCAGGCCCACCGGCGGCGGCGACCGGACCTGGATCCTTGCCGATCATGAGTTGCCGGTCGCACCCCTCAGTAAGACGATCACCGAGATCCAGAACCGCCGCAGCGGTCTCCGCCTGTAGGTCGTCGATCACGAAGTCGGCAGCCACCGTCAGAGCCGCAGCCATCAAGACAACCCCGCGAGATCAAGGCCATCAGACGCGCCGCTCCTGCCCTCAAGTAACCGGCATTGGTGCACACCACCTGCGAGGACGCCACGCGGTCTGCGAAGTCGGGCAGCGTCGACGCCGACCGGTAGCCTCGGGCCGTGCCCATCGTCCAACTCCCCGGCGTCGCCGAGCTCCTTGAGGCTGCCGTCACCGCGGTGGGCGGCACCCGCCGGCAGGGCCAGGACACCATGGCCCAAGCCGTGCGCACGGCGATCGCCAGCGGCGAGCACGTGGCCGTTCAGGCGGGCACCGGCACGGGCAAGTCGCTGGCCTACCTCGTGCCCGCGATCCACCACGCGGTCGAGAAGGACACCTGCGTCGTCGTCTCCACGGCCACCATCGCCCTGCAGCGCCAGCTCGTCGACCGCGATCTCCCCCGCCTCGCCAAGGCGCTGAAGCCGCTGCTCGGCCGGGCGCCGACGTTCGCCATCCTCAAGGGCCGCCGCAATTACCTCTGCCTCAACAAGCTGCACGGCGGCGAGGACGATCCCGCCGACGAGCTGTTCGACCCGTTCCAGATCTCCGCGATGGGCCGGGCCGTCAAGCGGATCCACGAATGGGCCGACTCGACCCACACCGGCGATCGCGACGAGCTCGTCCCCGGCGTTCCAGACGCCACGTGGCGACAGGTGTCGGTCACGGCGCGCGAGTGCCTGGGCGCCACCAAGTGCCCCGTCGGCGAAGATTGTTTCGCGGAACGGGCGCGTGCCGCGGCAGGGCGGGCGGACATCGTCGTCACCAACCACGCGCTCCTCGCCATCGACGCGCTGGAGGGCCGCGCGGTGTTGCCCGAGCACGACGTCGTGGTGGTCGACGAGGCGCACGAGCTGGTCGATCGGGTCACCGGTGTCGCCACAGGCGAGCTCACCGCGGGGGCGATCGGCGCCGCCGCCCGGAGGCTGGGCAGGCTGATCGACCAGTCCGTCGCCGATCGGCTCGCCGAGGCAGGCGACGGCCTCGGCATGGTGCTCGACGACCTGCCGCCCGCGCGCTGGGATGCCCTGCCCCAGTCCGCGTCCGGAGCGCTCTCGGCCACGCTGAACGCGGCGTCGGCCTGCCGCACGGCGCTGGGTTCCGAGCGCCGCGAGGATCCGGACGCCGCCGCGGGCCGCAAGATCGCCCAAGCTGCGCTCGACGAGGTCATCGACACCGCTTCCCGGCTGCTCAAGGCCTTCGAGGAGCCGGATCCGGCCAAGCGCTACGACGTGGTCTGGCTGGGCGAGATGGGGCCCGACCGGCACAAGGTCCTGCACGCCGCGCCACTGTGGGTCGGGGGGCTGCTGCGGGAGCGGCTCTTCGGGCGCTCCACGGTCGTGCTGACCTCGGCCACACTCGCCCTCGGCGGCAACTTCGACGCGCTCGCCCGCCAATGGGGCCTCCCACCTGCGGAAAAAGCGCAGCCAGGCGACGACCCGGCACCCGATCCCGATGCGCCGAAGTGGTCGGGCATGGACGTCGGCTCGCCGTTCGCGCACGCCAGAAGCGGCATCCTCTACGTCGCGCGCACGCTGCCCCCACCCGGCCGTGACGGGCTGCCTCCGGCCTACCTCGACGAGATCGCCGGGCTGGTCGAGGCGGCAGGCGGGCGCACCCTGGGTCTCTTCTCGTCGATGCGCGCCGCCAAACAGGCCACGGAGGCGCTGCGCGACCGCCTGTCCACGCCTCTGCTCTGCCAGGGCGACGACGCCACGATGCTGCTGGTCAAGCAGTTCGCCGAGCGCGAGGAGACCTCACTGTTCGGCACCCTGTCGCTGTGGCAGGGCGTGGACGTGCCGGGCCCCTCGTTGTCCTGCGTCATCATCGACCGAATCCCGTTCCCGCGCCCGGACGACCCGCTCGTCGCTGCGCGGCAGCGGGCGACGGACTCCCGCGGCGGCAACGGCTTCCTGTCGGTCTCGGCCACCCACGCCGCGCTCCTGTTGGCGCAGGGAGCGGGCAGGCTGCTGCGCGGGATGGACGACCGCGGCGTCGTCGCGATCCTCGACCCCCGCCTGTCCACCGCCCGCTACGGAGCCTTCCTGCGGGCGAGCCTCCCCCCGTTCTGGCCGACCGACGACCGGGAGAAGGTCCACGCCGCCCTCCGACGGCTGCGCGGCGCCTGAGGCCGGCCCGCCCACACCCCGCCCGGGCCCGACCTCACAGACGGTGTGGCGTCCTCACAGATGGCCGAACCCAACGCCGGTTACCAGAGGGCAGGAACGGCGCGTCAGATGTTCTTGATCTCCGGGTGTCGTAGCGGGGTTGTCGGTGGTGCTGCGTTGCTGACGGTCGCCGCCGTCCGCGATCGCCTGGTTGGCCTGCTGCCGAGCACTTGATCGCCGGTTGTGGGACATGAGCGCCATATATGGCCTTCATGTCCCGTAACCGGCGATCACCGTCGCCCGGGAGGCCCGCAGGCGGGCCATGATCGTCGGGGGTGGTGTCGGCGGCGCACCGCTGCACTCTTGACACCACGTGCGGCGATCACCGTGGCGACCTGGTCGAGCGTGCGGTCCTTGCGGGGGGCCGCTCACTGCGCGCACTTCGCCGATGTGCACCCTTCAGTCAGCGATCACCCCGCGGGTGCCGCCGCGAGGCTCAGCGCAGCCCGAGCAGCTCCCGCAGCCGATCCGGGCGCAGCCCGAAGGCTCCCGATTCCGGATCGATCTCCGGGAAGCTCGCGATCAGGCGGGCCACGTCGTCGCGCCGGGTCGGGTCGTCAACCGCATCCCGGGGGCGCAGGCCATCGAGCGCGGGCACCGGCTCGTCGCACCAGCGCCGTTCCATCTGTTCCAGCACTTCGTCCATCACAGCCGGGTCCATCACAGCCGGGTCCATCGCGGCCGGATCCATCGGGACCGGGGCCTGCGGGTCCAGCGGCAGCGCGTCGAGATCCGGCCGCTCCCTCGTCTCCGACACCACCTCGATGTCCGACAGGGCATCGCCCAACAACGCAAGCAGGTCGTCCATCCGCCGCTCGGTGATGGTGCGCGCGACCAGCCGATTGCCGTCGAGCTCGACGGAGGCGAGCATGCGCACGAAGTCGTAGTCCGTGCCACCCTCGCCGCGGCCCGCGGACCAGACCCAGCCCGTGTCGGTGCGTTCGAGCAGCTGGTCGAGCACGTCGGCGGCCTCGTCCGGCACCGTGACGACGGCGGTGCACAGCACCAGCTCGTCACCCTCGGCGCTCACCATCCGCAGCCCGGCCGCCCGGTCAGCGATCCATTCGAGCAAACTGAAGCCGTCACCGTCGTCGAGCAGTGCCATGACCCGCCTCTCGGTGCCCGGGTCGACGGGGAACGGCACACCGACGAACTGCAGGGTGCTCCCGTCGGGCACGGCACGCGCGCACACGAGCTGTCCGGCGGCGGCGTGCCGGGAGAAGGAGCGATCGCGGACGTCGAGTTGATCACCCGTGCGCAGGTCGCGCACCGACACGCCGCGGCCCGCCTCCACGGCCGTCACCTCATACACGGTGCGCTCGACGAGCAGCCACGCCTCCGCGAGCAGCAGCTCGTCCTCGGGCAGCAGCGGGCCCCGGTCAGCGACGAACCGCTGGAAGATCCCACCCTCGACGAGCGCGACGTCGATGACCAACGGATCGACCG
The DNA here is from genome assembly GCA_963826705.1 of uncultured Actinomycetota bacterium. Taxonomy (GTDB): domain Bacteria; phylum Actinomycetota; class Actinomycetes; order Mycobacteriales; family Pseudonocardiaceae; genus Pseudonocardia. The sequence goes on along the minus strand of CAWGYF010000019.1, from coordinate 43,345 downwards.
CGGCCACCTCGTCGGGATCGGGATGGCGGGCGAAGAGGTAAGGGGTGACAGCGGAGGTCAGGCCGCCGCGGCGGGCGACGTAGTTCACCGCTTTGCGCGCCAGCCAACCGGCGCGCTCCGGCAACGGGGCCCGCTCGGACCGCCCTCGATGGCATTGCTTGAACTTCCGCCCCGAGCCGCACCAGCACGGCGCGTTGCGGCCCATCTCGCGCGGCGCGGCGCTGGCGAAGGGCCGCAGCTCGGCCACCTCGGGACCATCCGGCGTAACACCGATCGCGTCCCACAGCGCCAGCGCCGCCGCCGCGTCGCCATGGTCGGACTCGTACCAGGCGAGCCGGTCCGCGGCGAACTCCCAGTCGGGCGCGAGCCGGGCGGCGGCCCGCAGATGCGACTCCGCGTCCAGCGGGCGGCGGTCCCGCTCGGCCGCGATCGCGGCGAATGCAGCCGCGACGGCCCCGCGGACCGACCCTCCCGCCACGGTGAGCAGTCGATCCGCCAGCTCGACCAGGGCCCGCACCCGTTGCGGCTCCTCTTCGTCGCCCAGCAGCTCGTCGACGGCCGCCATGAGGACATCCGGATCCCCAATGAGGTCCAGCGCCTCCCGCAGCGCCGCGGGGTCGTGGGCGTCTTCGGTGAGCAGCGCGAACGCTTCCATGGCCAGCTGGGCGTCCGGGCCGAGCCGGTTCATCATCCGGCCGAGCCGTTGGACGTCCAGCGCGCGCCGCCAGACCGAAGGGTCGTGCGCGAACTCGCCACCGCGCCGCTCCAGACCGGCGGCCTCGGCCAGCTCAGAGAAGGGCGGCCGCGGCTCGGCGAAGGCGAGGGCGTCGCCATACAGCAGCCCGGCGACGATTTCCTCGCCGCGAACGGGCAGCCCGGGCTCCTCGACCTCGGCGTCGTAGCGGCCGCGCAGTGCCTCGACCAGGCCTGCAGGCGCCTCGGGCTCTGTGGACAGGGCCTCGAGCGTCACCTCCCCGTCCTCCGCCGCCCGCACGGCGAGCAGGCTGCCTGCGGGCAGGTCGGCGAGCCAGCCCGGCGGCCCGAACCAGTAGTCGCCGTCGCTGACCAGCGCGACGTCACCCACACGGGGCTGCGGGAGCCTGCCGAACGCGGCGAGATCGGCCTGGAGGTCGAGGTGGCCCTCGGCCTGCTCGGCGGCGCTCAGCCGGTGGGTGAGGACACAGCCGTCGACGAGCGCGGGCATGTGGACGATAAGGTCGGGCGCCAACATGATCAGCGGGCTGTCGGCGCGCTCGTCCAGCTCCCGGTCGACGGCGCCCAGCAGCGACGCGATGAGCGGGTCGTCGACCGGCAGCCCGATCCGGTCGGCCACCCGCCGCTCCAGCTCGTCGACCGGGATGACCTGCGCTTCCCGGGCGACCGCCACGTAGTCCGCTTCTACGTCGGCGTATGCGGGCAGAGGCAGCCGGTCGAGCGCCTGGATGTAGTCCTCGACGGTGTAGTCCTCGAGGGTGTAGTCCTCGCCGGAGAACGCCGTCCGGCCTGCCAACGCCGCGGTGATCAGCGGGCGCAGCGCGGTGACCAGCTGGTCCATCGCGTCGTGGCGCGGGAGTCCCGCCTTGAGAAGCCGGGCGGCGGCGCGCCACACTTCGGGCGGATCGTCGTCGAGGATCTGGTTCGCCACGACGAGCCGCAAGGAGTACTCGGCCCCTCCTCGGTCCGCGGCGAGCACCGCCGAGCGTCCTTCCTCGTCAGCGTAGCTCGCTGCCGGGGGCACGGTGCCGAACAGGAATCTCAGACGGGCGTCGTCCACGGCGAGCAGGGTACGGCGAGCTATCCGAGCTTCGCCTGCAGGGGTGACGGGAACCGGGTACTGAAGCGGACCTCGCCCAGCAGCTTCGCCAGCTGCTGTGCTTCGATGTCCAGTGCGGCGCGCGCCTCGGCGCCGACGTCGGCCGTGAGCAGGAACGCGATCTCGCCGTCGGCGCGCCGGTGCCAGCCGCCGACGATGCGGCCGTCGACCCACGCCGTCGGGCCGCCGTTGCCGTTGCGGTCGAACAGCAGCGTGGCGTCGGCGTCGGCCAGATGGAAGCCGCGCTGCTTCCACCCCATGGTCGACGGGTCGAGGCCGGGCAGCAGCACGGATGAGGGCGGCGCGGGCGGAGGGGGGTCGACGTCGTCGGGCAGCACGAAGCCCGGCCCTTCGTCCAGCGCGACTTCGACGGCGCCGATGTCGGCTAGCGCCCGCGTGGTGACGGCCACCGTCCAGCCCGCCCACCAGGCGAGGTCGGCCCCCGTGGCGGGGCCGAACGCGGCCAGCCACCGCCGGGCGAGCCCGGCTGCGGCGACGCGGGAGTCCAGCGCCGCGAACCCGTCGGGAAACCAGCTCGACGTGGCGGCCCAGCGGTACTGCCCGTTGATCCACGTGCCGGTAGGGCGCCCGCGCACGACCCGTCCGGTGAAGCCCAGCAGGAGCAGCAGTCGGGAGTGGGCGGCCTGGGTGGTCGCGAACTTCCCGGTCCCGACCGGCACCGCCACCGCCACCGCGGGCAGCCGTTCCCCGATCTGCCGGGCCGACAGCGGCCCCGTCTCGGCCAACAGTGCCACGATCTCGTCCGACGCCGCGTCCAGCCACTTCTCGGGCTCGGCGATGCCAGCTCCGTCGAGCATCGCGAGGGTGTTGCGCCGCTGCATCTTGACCAGGCCGACCGTCGCGGCGTGGTGGGCGATGCGGGCGGTCTCGTGCCCGAACACCCACAGTGTGCGGCGCATGGCGTGGTGGCGCACGAGGCTGCGGTCGTCATAGAGCGCCGCGTCGAGGGGCGCGCGCGACGGCGTGACCATGCGCGCAGCGGCCGAGAGGTAGACCGACACGGGGTCGGTGGAGTGCAGCGCGACGAGACCGTCGGTCAGCGCGACTACGTCGTCGGTGCGCTCGGAGGGGACGTGCCGGTGCCGCACGGCCAGCCGCGCACGCCGCTCGGCCGCGTCGACGAACCGGATGGCCACACGTCGAGCATGCCACCCGGCTCGCCGGACGCCACGATCGGACAGTCGCGGTGGTCAAGCTCGCTGGAGACGTCGGTGATCGCGTCGAGTGCGCTGTATTCGGGGTTCGATCACCGGGAACCGCGCACTCGACGCGATCACGGTCAACAGAGCGCAGGCGGGTCGGTCGTGATGCAGGTGATCGTGCCCGGCGCCACCTCGGTGAAGCCCGCGTCGCGCACCGCCACCGCTTCCCCCGCCTCGACCGCGCGGCAGAGGGCCTGCCACTCGTCTGGACCCGCGTCCCGGACGGCGAACGTGGGCACCCGCACCAGCTCGCGGGCCGCCGCGTACAGCATCGACGCGTGCCCGACCTGGGCAGCGGCCTTGCCGACGGTCATCTCCAGCGCGGCGTTGACGTGGATCACCGGCACGCCCGGGGACGGCGGGCCGGGCTCGTCGGGCGGCAGCTCCGTACCGCCGATCTGCAAGCGCGACACGATCTTGGGCACGTCCTCGACCGGGCCCGGCAGAAGCGCTCTGACCTGTGCGCCGCCGACCGTGACGGTGACGCCTGGCAGCTCCTGCACGGCGGCCCAGTGCGCACCGCGGGCCCGGCGGGCGATCTTGCGGATGCGGCTGGCGACCCAGGTCGTCAACGCCTCCTGCCACTCGTCGTCGGCACGCGGGTCGAGGCAGACCGCCAGCGCGGCCATGGCCGCGGCTTCCAGCACTGACGACCGCGGGGCAGGTGGGCGTTCCAGCCGCAGGATGATCGGCATCGCGCGCACGACGCCGTCGGGTTCCGGCGGGATGACCACCGGTCCCCCGCGCGCTGCCCCGTAGCGTTCGGCGAGCGGCGCGAGCAGCGTCACCACGGGGTCGTGCGCGGAAAGGGTGGCCAGGGCAACCATTTCCGCGCACGGTCAGGTTCAGATGGGGACACGTCGGCCCACACCGTCGGCGGCATCGGCCCGCTCGACCTCGTCGCGCGTGATGCCCAGCACGAAGAGCACAACGTCGAGGTAGGGCAGCGACAGTGCGGTGTCGGCGACCTCGCGCAGCGCAGGCTTGGCGTTGAACGCGATCCCCAGGCCCGCGGTGGTGAGCATGTCGATGTCGTTGGCCCCGTCGCCGACCGCGACGCACTGCTCCAGCGGCACGTCCGCGTCCCGCGCGAACCGCGCCAACGCCACCGCCTTGCCCGGCCGGTCGACGATCTCGCCGACGACCCGCCCGGTGAGCAGGCCGTCGACGATCTCGAGCTCGTTGGCCGCGACGAAGTCGAGCCCCAGCTCCTCGGCGAGGCCCTCGATCACCCGGGTGAACCCGCCGGACACGACTCCGCAGCGGAAGCCCAGTCGCTTGAGGGTACGGATCGTCGTGCGCGCCCCCGGGGTGAGCTCCAGCTTCTCCGCCACCTCGTCGAGCACCGACGCGGGCAGGCCCCGCAGCGTCGCGACCCGCTGGCACAGCGACTCGGCGAAGTCCAGCTCGCCCCGCATCGCGGCCTCGGTGACGGCCCGGACCTGCACCTCCGCACCCGCCCGGGCGGCCAGCATCTCGATCACTTCGCCCTGCACGAGCGTGGAGTCGACGTCGAAGACGATCAGCCGTTTGCTCCGGCGGGCGAGCCCCGCCCGCTCAACGGCGACATCGACCCCGGCCGTGCGCGCCACGTCGACCAGCCGCTTGCGCATGGTGCCGGGCGGATAGTCGTCCGTGCTCTGGCCGGGCACCGGGGAGACCAGCAGCTCCAAGCCGGTCACGGGGTAGTCCGCGACGCGCCGGATCGCGTCGATGTTCGCGCCGACGTCGGCGAGCGCCCGCGCGATCGACCCGAAGGCCCGCGCGGTGATCGGGCGCCCGATCACGACGACGACGTGCGTCGAATGCCTGCGCGTCGCCGGGTCGTCTTCGGCGCCCAGCGAGGTCTGCACCTGCATGGAGATGCTCGCCATCGCCTGCTCGACGGCCCCCTGCAGGCCCTCGGGGTCATGGTGGGCCACGACGAGAGCGCCGAGCGTGAGCTGCCCCCGGATGACGACCTGCTCGACGTCGAGGAGGTCGACCCCGTGGCGGGTCAGCGCCGCGAAGAGCACCGAGCTGACGCCGGGGCGGTCGGGGCCGCTGACCGTGATGAGGACGGTGGTGCCGACCACCGCGCTAACGGGCCTTGTCGTCGCCGTTCGGGCTCGACTCTTGCTCCGTTGCCGAGGCGGCCACCTCGTAGGGCGACGCCTTCCCCCCGGAGTGCGCCTCATGGCGGAACTTCTCCACCAGATGCGGGTAGTGCAGCTCGAACGCGGGGCGCTCTGACCGGATCCGCGGCAGCTCGGTGAAGTTGTGCCGCGGCGGCGGGCAGGAGGTGGCCCATTCCAACGAGTTGCCGAAGCCCCACGGGTCGTCCACGGTCACCACCTTCCCGTAGCGGTAGCTGCGGAACACGTTCCAGATGAACGGCAGCGTCGAGGCGCCGAGGACGAAGGCGCCGATCGAGGAGATGACGTTCAGCGTGGTGAACCCGTCGGTGGGCAGGTAGTCCGCGTAGCGGCGCGGCATGCCCTCGTTGCCCAGCCAGTGCTGCACCAGGAACGTGGTGTGGAACCCGATGAACGTCAACCAGAAGTGGACCTTGCCGAGCGTCTCGTCCATCATCCGGCCGGTCATCTTCGGGAACCAGAAGTAGATCCCGGAGTAGGTGGCGAAGACGATCGTGCCGAACAGCACGTAGTGGAAGTGCGCCACCACGAAGTAGGTGTCCGAGACGTGGAAGTCGATGGGCGGGGACGCCAGCAGGATGCCGGTGAGGCCGCCGAACAGGAACGTGACGAGGAAGCCGAGCGCGAACAGCATCGGCGTCTCGAACGTGATCTGGCCCTTCCACAGGGTGCCGATCCAGTTGACGAACTTGACGCCCGTCGGCACCGCGATGAGGAAAGTCATGAGCGAGAAGAAGGCCAGCAGCACGGCGCCGGTGGCGTACATGTGGTGGGCCCACACGGCCACCGACAGCGCCCCGATCGAGATCGTCGCGTAGACCAGGCCCTTGTAGCCGAACACGGGCTTGCGGGCGAACACCGGGAAGACCTCGGACACGATGCCGAAGAACGGCAGCGCGACGATGTAGACCTCGGGATGGCCGAAGAACCAGAACAGGTGCTGCCAGAGGATCGCGCCGCCGTTGGCGGGGTCGAACACGTGCGCGCCGAGGTGCCGGTCGACCAGCAGCCCCAACAGCGCGGCCGTGAGGATCGGGAACGCGATCAGCACGAGGATGCCGGTGACGAAGATGTTCCAGGTGAAGATCGGCATCCGGAACATCGTCATGCCGGGCGCACGCATGCAGACGACCGTGGTGATGAAGTTGACGGCACCGAGGATCGTGCCGAGACCAGCGAGCGCGAGTCCGACGATCCAGAGGTCCGCGCCGTAGCCAGGCGAGTGGATGGCGTCCGACAGCGGGGTGTAGGCGAACCAGCCGAAGTCGGCGGCGCCACCCGGCGTGAGGAAGCCCGACATGACCGTCAGCCCGCCGAAGAGGAACAGCCAGAACGAGAAGGCGTTCAGCCGCGGGAACGCGACGTCGGGCGCGCCGATCTGCAGCGGCACGATGTAGTTGGCGAAGCCGAACAGGATCGGCGTCGCATACAGCAGCAGCATGATCGTGCCGTGCATCGTGAACAGCTGGTTGTACTGCTCGTTCGAGAGGAACTGCTGCCCCGGCACCGCCAGCTCGGCGCGCATCAGCAGCGCCATCAACCCGCCTGCGAGGAAGAACGCGAACGACGCGACCATATAGAGGATCGCGATGTCCTTCGGGTCCGTCGTCCTCAGCATCTTGAGGAACACGGAGCCCTTGGGCGCCACTCGCGCCGGGTAAGGGCGCGAAGTGATCGGCTGGGGCGCTACAGCAGTCACTGTGCTCTCCCGATCGGTGCTCGGCGGGTCACTCCGGGATCGTAGCTCTACTCAGCGTCGAAGGCGCGTTCCGGGTTGAGAGTTCGACGAACGAGGGGTCCGCGAGCCCCCGTTCGCCGGACTCTTCAGGCCGCTACCGCAGCGGTGTGAACAGCTCCTCGAACACCTCAGGGGTCGCGGCGGGGCTGGGCAGCGGATCGACGAGGTAGAACTCGGTGCCCATGCCGAGGGCGAACATCGGGTCGGGCAGGGCGAGCAGGACGTGGTCGGGAGCCATCTGGCTCGCGTGCGCCCGCATGGACGCCCGCTTCTGGTCGACGAAGTCGACGGCCTCCACCCGGTGGGTGATCTCCGACTCCGCCTTGCCCATGTTCGTCGGGAAGCCTGCCTCCCGGCCCGTCTCGCGGGCGCCGCGGCGCATCCAGTCGCGGTTCACCGTGGTTTGCGCGACCACGGGCACCGCGGAGAGCTCGCCCGCCCGTCTGCCCACCCGGTGCACCTGGATGTGGTCGGGATGGCCGTAGACGCCGTTGTCGTCGTAGATCGTGAGGACGTCGGGCTCCTCCTCGTCGAGGATCACGGCGAGGGTGCGCGCGGCGTGCTCGACGTCGGCCTGCCAGAAGCAGTACGGCGCGTCGTTGCTGGGCTCGCCCATCATCCCGGAGTCGGTATAGGGGAGGAACTCCACGCGCTTGGCCCCGATGGCTGCCGCCGAGACGTAGCACTCCGCTGAGCGGCGTACCGGCAGTTGCTCGCCCGGCTCCAGCACACCCGGCACGGGCTCGCCCAGCTCACCGCGGGTGGCGAAGACCAGCACGACCCGGTGGCCCGCTGCCGCGGCCTTCGCGAGGGTGCCCGCGGAAGCGATCGCCTCGTCGTCGGGGTGCGCATGGAAAGAGACGATGGTGCCCACCCGGGAAGCCTACGGCCGCTCGGGCCCACCCTCCTCCGCGAGGCGCAGCCACAGGCCCATGCGCAGCGACCAGGCGGGCACGGCCAGCCACCCCAGCGCCGCGGGCACTCCGCCCAGCACCAACACGAGCATCGCGGTCTCCGACGGAGGAAGCAGCGTGTGCGCGACGACAAGGACGAGCGTGCCCACCAGCGCGGCGACACCCGCACGGCGGCCGAAGCACGCGGCCCGCGGAGGCACGGTGTGTCGTTGGCACACCAGCACCAGCCACGCGGCCAGAGCGAGCCCCCCACCCGCCACGGTCTCCGCACCGGCGAGCGGCGTCAGCAGCCCCGCGCCCGTGAGCACGAAGGAGACCGCCAGGCAGGCCGTCGTCCCCACACCGAGCGTCGCGACGCGGGTGCCGCCCAGATGCAGCGCCACCGGGGCGAACAGCGCCGAGCTGATGCCCGCGAGCACACAGGCGAGCAGTCCCAACGTCGCCTGGACGTCGCCGGGGCGGGCGAAGTCGAGCACAGCGAACGCCACGAACAGCACGTTCGCGACCGCCCCAGCCAGGCCGGAGCCCACTGCGGCGAGCGCGGCCCTGCGCCGCACCGCAGCACTATCGGTCGGCGGGGGAAGGACGTGGTCAGCACCGGTGGTCATGGGTTCACCCCTCGCTCGCGCCCGTCGGTCGCTCCGACGCGCGGAGCCACCCGGGTGAGGAGGTGACGCGGACGCCGCCTGATACGACGTCTCTGATGAGCAAGCGCCCCGGTGGGGGCTTTCGCCCGGTTCGGCAAGGATCCAGGTCTTGTCGCCGCCGGTGGGCCAGCCGCCGAGCGTTGATCGCCGGTTATGGGACATGAGGGCCACATATGGCCGTTATGTCCCACAACCGGCGATCACCGTCCACCGGGAGGCCCGCAGCCAGGCCATGATCGTCGAGAATGGTGTAGGCGGCGCACCGCCGCGCTCTGGGCACCACATGCGGCGATCACCATGGGGGTGCGCAGTCGCCGGGCGGGGTGCGCAGTCGCCGGGCGGGGTGCGCAGTCGCCGGGCGGGTGCGCAGTCGCCGGGCGGGTGCGCAGTCGCCGGGCGGGGTGCGCAGTCGCCGGGCGGGGTGCGCAGTCGCCGGGCGGGGTGCGCAGTCGCCGGGGCGGCAGTCCGGCCGGGGCCGCAGTCCGGCCGGGCGGTGCGCGGGCCCGGGGTCAGGACAGGATGCGGGTGAGGGCCGGAGCCACGTCAGCCAGGCGCATGACCGTCTGCGCCCGACCGCCACCCCTGGACGCCAGCGCGCCCGCGGCCGCCTCGGCCTCCACCCCGCCGAGCGGGACGAGGACGTGCAGGCGGTCGATGCCCGCGAGCGCTTCGGCGGGGCCGTCGCCCGCGGTGTGCAGGCAGTCCGACAGCAGCACGACCACGCGCTCGTCGGTGACGACGGACGCGAGCTGGGTCGACGCCTCGCGCAGGCCCGCGGCGAGGTCGGTGGTCCCGTGCCCGCGCAGCGCCACGAGCTCCGACAGCAGCTCCTCAGGCGCCCGCCGCACCCCTTGCGCCTGTAGCACCTGCACGCCTGCGCTGAACGTCAGCACCGAAGGCTGCAGCTTCTCCCGGCCACCCTCGTTCGCGACGATCACGCCCGCCGCGGCCACGGCCGCGAGGGCCACCGCGAGGCCCTGCATCGACCCGGAGATGTCCACGACGAGGCACACCGCGCGCCGGTGCGAAGTCCACACCCGCGTGACGATGTCCTCGGCGCCGGGGCGTCGCGACGCTGTGGGCGTCCACCCGTCAAGGGTCCGGTCGAGGTCGAGATCACCTTCGAGCCCGCTGGAAGGACCCAGCCGTCGGGTGCCCCGCGCCTTGGCCGGGCCGACGCGTCCGAGCTGCAGGAACACCCGGCCTGCCAGCCGTCGCGCGGCAGCCCGCAGCGCGGCGTCGGTGGCGACGGCCATGTCGGCCAGCATCGCGGCTGCCGCCTCCGGGTCCTCCGCGACGGCCGCGTCGAACGCTTCGGCGGACAGCTCCCCGACCTCCGGCGAGACCTCGGCGAAGGCGGGGTGCTGCTGGGCGAGCTGCTGGCGGCTCTGCGTGCGGGGCGCGCGTTCACGCCCGGGCCGCGAGCGGGGTTGGAAGCCCGGCGGGGTGCTGCCCGACGGGCCGTCGCCTTTTCCCTCGGCGTCCGGGTCGTCCGCTTCGGAGGCATCGTCGTGTTCGTCGGTGGGCCACAGCCGCTCGAGCAGCTCGTCGATCACCGACTCGGGGGTGCGGTTCACCCCGTCCGCGACCCGGATCCGGCCCGACAGCGCGGCGTAGGCGGCGTCGCGCCCCGTCTCCCGCCCGGGGTCGCGCTCTCCCCGCAGCTGCGCCAACCCCGTCAGCACGAGCGAGAGGTCGATCGCTCCGCGCACGGACGAGCCCATCCGCACGTCGCGGTGCTCACGGGTGGCCCTGGTCAAGACCACCGAAAGGTCGACCCACCGTCCGGAGAGGCCGCTGACCGACTCGGTGATCGCCCGCTCGCCCTCGACGTCCTGGTAGCCGAGCACGACCCGACACATGCGGTCGGCGATCGCCTGGCTGACCCGCGCGGTGCCGACGGCGTCAAACGGGTTCATCGCGGCGATCAGCCGGAAGTCCTTGCCCGCGGTGACCGTGCCGAGCCGTGGGACGGCGATCTCGCCCTCGGTGAGCACGGTGATCAGGACGTTGAGCGTCTCCTCGGGAACACGGTTGAGCTCCTCCAGGTAGAGCAGGCCACCGCGCGGCGGAGCGTAGGCGGAGCCGCCATCGACACCGCGCATGGCCGTGATCAGCGGGCCGTCGACGAAGTGCTCGGGGCGGTAGCCCTCGGCGATCACCTGGGACGGGTCGAAGTGGCCGACCAGCCGCGCGGGCGTCAGCTCGGCGTTGCCTTCGACGAACACGACCTCCTGGCCGGTGTCGGCCGCGATGGACCGCAGCAGCGTGGACTTGCCGGTGCCGGGCGGACCCTCCAGCACAACGTGTCGACCGGTCGCGAGCGCGACGGTGAGGACCTCGCGCTCGCGACGCAGGCCGACGACCGGGGTCGTCAACTGGCGTAGTTGATGACGCCGCGGATGTTCTTGCCGTCATGCATGTCCTGGTAGCCCTGGCCCACCTCGTCGAGCGTGTAGGTCTTGGTGACCAGCTCGCTCAGCTTCAGCACGCCGGAACGGTAGAGGTCGAGCTGCCGCAGGATGTCCCAGTTCGGGTTGGACGCCCCGAACAGCGCGCCCTGGATCCGCTTCTGCAACAGCGTGACGTCGGCGAGCGAGACCGGCAGCGGTGTGGTGTCGGCGATGTTGCCCAGCGCCGTGACGACGACCGTGCCCGCCTTGCGGATCGAGGCCATGGCCTGTCCGACGTGCTCGGGCTTGATCACGCCGACGGTGACGATCGCCTGGTCGGCACCCTGGCCGTTGGTGAACTGCTTGGCGAGCTCTGTGGCCTCCTCCATCGAATCGACCGCGTGCGTCGCGCCGAGCTCCTGGGCCTTCTCCCGCTTGAACGCCACCGGGTCCACCGCGATGATGTTGGACGCGCCCGCGTGCGAAGCACCTTGCACGGCGTTGATGCCGATGCCGCCGATGCCCATGACGATCGTGGTGTGGCCAGGCTGCACGCCACCGGAGTTGACGGCCGAGCCCCATCCGGTGCCGACGCCACAGCCGACCAGGCACGCCACGTCGAGCGGGATGTCCTCTGGCACCTTCACACACGAGTCCTGCGACACCGTGGTGGTCTCCACGAACGTCGAGATGCCACACATCTGGCCCACCGGCGTGTCGGTGCCTGCCAGCTTCAGGCGGAACGAGTTGGGGTCCTCCCACCGCGAGCCCGCGAGCAGCCCGGCGCCGAGGTCGCAGAGGTTCTGCATGCCCGACGCGCACCAGCGACAGTGCCCACACGAAGGGAGGAAGGAGAAGACGACGTGGTCGCCCTCCTTGAGCCCCTTGTTGTTCGACCCCGCCTTGCTCACGATCCCGGCGCCCTCGTGGCCGCCCGCGAATGGGTAGACGCCCACCGGGATGTCACCGGTGGCGATGTGGTCGTCGGAGTGGCACATGCCCGAGGCCACCAACTTCACCTGGATCTCGCCTGCGCCCGGGTCGTCGACCTCCAAGTCCACGACCTCGTACTTGCCCGGCACCTGTCGAACGATCGCTCCACGGGTCTGCATGCGGAATGTTCTCCCTTGAACGGGCCACAGCCTGGTATCGCCGTTCCTAGCAGCCTGCACATGCCTTGGGAAGATCTACGACTCGTTGACGCAGCGCAATGACGGCGTAGTGTCACCTGTCCCCCGCCGAGCACCGGAGCGCACCGATGACGGATCCCTTCAACGCCGCTGCGTACCTCACCGAAGACCGGGTCGCCGCGGGTGACGCCGATCGCGTGGCGCTGCGCCACCCGGGGGGAACCCACACCTATGCGCAGCTGACCGACGAGATCCGCCGGGTGGCGGGCGGACTCTCCGCGATCGGGGTACGCCCTGAGGAGCGGGTGATGATGTGCATGGCCGACGACATCGAGCTGGCCACCGCCATCCTGGCCGCTATGTATCTCGGCGCGGTCGCCGTCCCGTGCTCCACGATGCTCACCGGCGGCGAGCTGGCCCAGTTGGTGGTCGACTCCCGCGCCCGGGTGCTCCTGGGCAGCCGCCAGTTCGCCGACGCGGTGACGACGGCGGCGGCGGCCGGGGCGCCGGACCTGCGCCACCTCGTGCTCACCAGCGACGCCGCGCCCGTCGTCGCGGGGGTCACCGGCCTCGGCTGGAGCGCGCTCCGCGACGCCGAACCGCTCACCGAGCCCTACCCGACGTGGGACGAGTCGCCCGCTCTGTGGCTCTACACCTCCGGCACCACCGGCACCCCCAAGGGCGCGATGCACCGGCACACCGACATCCGGTTCGTCTGCGAGACCTACGCGCGGCAGGTGCTGGGCATCGCGCCCGACGACGTCTGCCTCTCGGGGGCCAAGCTGTTCTTCGCGTACGGATTGGGGAACTCACTGCTCTTCCCGCTGTCAGTGGGCGCGAGCGCGGTGCTGGAGCCCTCGCGGCCCAACCCGACGCTGCTCGCCGAGCGGACCGTCGAGCACGGTGTGACCCTGTTTTTCGGCGGTCCGAGCTTCTGGGGCCCGCTGATGGCCGCGGACCTGCCCCGCACGACGTTCGCGACCGTCCGCAACGGTGTCTCGGCGGGCGAGGCGCTCCCTGCGCGGATGTTCCACGGCGTCAAAGAGCAGTACGGGTTTGAGATCCTCGACGGCATCGGCTCGACCGAAGTACTGCACATTTTCATCTCCAACGTCGCAGGCAAGGTCGTGCCGGGCAGCTCGGGGTTCCCGGTGCCCGGCTACCGCGTGGAGCTGCGGCGGGCGGACGGATCCGTGATCGACGGGCCGGACGAGCCGGGGATGCTGTGGGTGGCAGGCGAGTCGCTGTGCACCGGGTACTGGTGTCGGACCGACGTCAACCGCGCGGTGTTCCACGGCGAGTGGATGCGCACCGGTGACACCTACGTGCGCGGCGCCGACGGCAGCTGGACCTGCCTCGGCCGCTCGGCCGACGTGCTGAAGGTCGGCGGGATCTGGGTGAGCCCCACCGAGGTGGAAACGCGCGTCCTGGAGCACCCGGCGGTGGCCGAGGCCGTCGTCGTCGGGCTGCCCGACGAGGACGGGCTGGACAAGCCGGTGGCCTACGTCGTCCCGATGCCCGGCGCGGTGATCGACGAGGCGGACGTGATCGCCTTCTGCCGGGCGAGGCTCGCGGCGTTCAAGCGGCCCCGCCGGGTGATCACAATGGAGAAGCTGCCGAAGACGGCGACGGGGAAGATCCAGCGGTATCGGCTGCGGGCCCTGGCCGCGGAGCGGGCCGACCTCAACCTGGCGAACCCCGCCGAGGTGGCGCAGGCCAAGGGCTGATCGCGCATCGGCGGCCGCAGTCGCCCGACGGCGCGGGCCGCCTTCGCGCCCAGGACGAGCCAGGCCGACGGCAGACCGTCAGGCCTGTGGGCGGGTGCGGCGGGCCAGGGCAGGCAAGTCGAGCTCCACCGGGAAGGGCTCGCCGAGCCGCAGCCGCTCACCGCGGGCGACCTCCGCGTAGCGGCCGCGCTCCAGCCGGTAGGCGACGCCGGACGCGCCGCTCTCCGCGAGCTCGACCCGCAGATAATGCGGGATCCCGGCGGCCGCGTAGAGCGGCGGCTTCACCGCTCGGTCGGCGGCCACGCTGCCGCGGCTCACGATCTCCACGACCATCGCCACCTGTGCCGCGTCGGCGACCACGCCGCCTGCGCCGGGGTCGGTGACGACGGCAAGGTCCGGGATGAGGATGCGGCCGGGTCCGACCCGGACGTTGATCGACTCCGCCACTTCGAGATCCATGGGGGCCGCGGCGCCGAGCGCCATCCAGAGATGGGAGGACAGACGCTGGTGTGGGCGGCCTGCGTGCGGGCTCACGAGCAGCCCGCCGTCGACGAGCTCGATGCGGCGGTCCTCTGGCAGGGCGAGGAAGTCCTGCTCGGTCCACGGTCCGTCGTGGTCGAGGAGCAGGTCACCTGCGGATGCGGGCTGGGCCACGGCCACCTCCCTTCGGGGTCATGGTGACATGGTGACGGAGGGGACCGACAGTTCCGCCCGACCCGGTCAAGATCCAGCGCTACCGGCTGCGGGTGTTGGCGCACGACGTGCACAGCGTCGCGCTCAGGCGTTCGGCCGGGTGCGGCGGGAGAGCGCGGTGAGGTCGATCTCGACCGGGAACGGCGCGGCCAGGCTGAGGCGCTGGCCCGCCGTTGCACGCGCGGCCTCGGCGTAGCGGCCCCCGCGCAGCGCGTAGGCCACCGCGGACACGCCCGCGCCGCCGTACTCCACGCGCAAATACCCCGGGATGCCCGCCGCCGCGTAGAGCTGCGATTTGATCGCCCGGTCGGCGGCGGTGCTCCCCGGGCTGACGATCTCCACGACCAACGCGACCGCGGCCGCCTCCGCTACGGCGTCTTCGGCACCCGGATCGGTCACCACCGCGATGTCGGGGATGAGGATGCGGTCCGGTCCGACGCGGACGTTGATCGCCTCCATGACCTCGTACTCGCGGGTGGCCGCCGCGTCGAGAGCGACGGCGAGGCGGAAGGACAGACGCTGGTGCCACCGCCGGGCGGACGGGCTCACGAGCAGCCCGCCGTCGACAAGTTCAATCCGCCGGTCGTCTGGCAGCGCGAGGAAGTCCTGCTCGGTCCAGGGGCCGTCGTGATCAGGCAGCACGTCGGCCGCCGAGGCGGGCTGCGCCATCGCGATCGCTCCTTTCCGATCGGGGTCATGGTCGCACGATGGCATCCGGCACCGACAGTTCCGACGTCGTCGCCCACCGCACGGCCTCCGCTGAGTGAATTTCTGTATGATGGCCTCATGCAAGACGTCACTCAGGTCGCCTTCCAACTCGATCGGCAACGCCTGGTCGAGATCGACCTCATGGTGGCGCGACACGAGTTCCGGTCGCGCGCCGAGGTGCTGCGCGCCGCAGTCGCCGAGTTCGTGGCCCGGCGCCGCGAGGAGCGGATCGACGCACAGCTCGCGGCGGGCTACGCCGCGCAGCCCAGCGGCGCGGAGGAGCGCTCGTGGGCCGAGTTGAGCGTCGAGGGCCTGCGCACGGCCGACCTTGAGTGGTAGCGCACCGCGGCGCGGGGAGATCTGGCTCGCTGAGATGGACAAGCTGCGCCCCGCCGTGGTCATGCACCGCGACTTCGCAGGCCGCGCGCTGAACGCCGTGCTCGTCGCGCCGGTGACCTCGACCCTGCGCGACATCCCCACGGCCGTCCGGCTCGGGCTGGGCGACGGGCTTGACCGCGAATGCATCGCCTCGCTGGACAACCTCACGCTGCTCCCGAAGGTCCGATTCGTCCAGCGGATCGGCACGCTCGGCCCGGAGCGCATGGAACAGCTCTGCCAGGCCCTCGCCACCGCCGTCGCCTGCGGCTGATCTCCTGCGCCGCGGGCGGGTCGGAGCTGACGGCCTCGGTTTCGGTGGAGGTCGCGGGCCGCGCCGAGATCGCCGCGCGCCGCGCTTTGGCGAGCTGGGCAGGGTGGCGGTGTGCGGATGGCGCCGATCAGCCCTGGCAGGCGGGCCGAGGTCAGCTCCCACGACGTGCTGTCGCGCCCGGCCCGACCGACTGCGGCCGACTGCGTACGCCGCGGGGTGACGTCGCACCCGCCCGGGTCGACTGCGCACCCGGCCGGGTGACCCCGCACCCCGCGTGCGGCGTGCGATGTGGCGTTGCGGGGTGCGACGTGGACCGGGTGGTCGGTGAGGACGCCAGCAGGTGGGCGCCATCGGCCCGGCGGCCCGGCGTCGCCCACGGAGCGAAGGTCGGCAGCGGCCCGGGCGTGCAGCAGGGTGGACCTGCTGCGACTGGATTGGAGCAGGGTCACCCTGCTTCGATGCAGACGTGGCCCAGCCGCGGCGGCGTGGCCGAGGGAAGGCTCGTCACCCCATCGGTTGACCCGTGATCGCCAGCAGTGGTGCCACCCGGTGCACCGGCACCCCCCCGGCACCACTCTCGCCGATCATGTGGGCCAACCATCAATTGCCGAACCCTCTGAATCCTCTGCGCCGCAGTGACGGCGACGCCTCAGATGAACACCGTGGGTGTCTCGCCGCGACGAAACCCCCGCCGTGTTCACCTCACGGCGTGTGCTGCGCGGTGACCGGCACGGGCCCGGTAGGATCTTCTACTACACGTTGACGTAGGGACGTCGTTCTGTAGAATTTCGCTCCATGACGCAGGTGTCGTTCGACGCGAACCCGGCCACCTACCGGCACTGGAAGCTCGATATCGACGGCGAGATCGCCTACCTGCGCCTCGACATCGCCGAGGACGGCGGCATCGTGCCCGGCTACGAGCTGAAGATGAACAGCTACGACCTGGGCGTCGACATCGAGCTCTATGACGCCACCCAGCGGCTGCGCTTCGAGCATCCCGGGGTGCGCGCGGTCGTCGTGACCAGCGCGAAGGACCGCAACTTCTGCGCGGGCGCCAACATCAGAATGCTCGCGCAGTCGTCGCACCCGTGGAAGGTCAACTTCTGCAAGTTCACCAACGAGACCCGCAACGGCATCGAGGACGCCACGGCCCACTCCGGCCAGACGTGGATCGCCGCCGTCAACGGCACCGCGGCAGGCGGCGGCTACGAGCTGGCGCTGGCGTGCGAGGAGATCCTGCTGGTCGACGACAACTCCTCGGCCGTGTCGCTGCCCGAGGTGCCCCTGCTCGGCGTGCTGCCCGGCACCGGCGGCCTCACCCGTGTGATCGACAAGAGACGGGTGCGCAAAGACCGCGCCGATGTGTTCGCGACGCGCGCCGAGGGGATCCGCGGGCGCCAGGCCGTCGAGTGGCGGCTGGTCGACGAGGTGATCCCGAAGCGGCAGTGGGACGACAAGGTGTGCGAGCGGGCCACCACCGCTGCCGCGCGGTCGAGCAGGCCGGTCGGCGCCGCAGGCATCACGCTGCCCCCGCTGGAGCGCGAAGAGACCGAAGACGGCATCAGGTACCGCCACGTCGAGGCCACCTTCGACCGCGCGGCAGGCCTGGTCAACCTCACGGTGTTCGGGCCGGAGGGCGACGTGCCCGACACGGTCGAGCGTGTCCACGAGCTCGGCGCCGAGTTCTGGCCGCTGGCCATGACCCGCGAGCTCGACGACCTCATCCTCCGCCTCCGCGCCAACGAGCTGGAGCTGGGCACCTGGGTGATCCGCACCAAGGGCGCTGTCGAGGACGCGCTGGCGTTCGAGCGCGTGATCGCCGAGTACTCGGGCTCCGACTGGCTGGTCAACGAGATCCGCCACTACTTCAAGCGCGTCCTGAAGCGCCTCGACGTCACCTCCCGGTCGCTGGTCGCGCTGATCGAGCCGGGCAGCTGCTTCGCAGGCGCGCTGCTGGAGTTGGCGCTGGCGTGCGACCGCCAGTACATGCTCGACGGCTTCATGGAAGACCACGACGAAGAGGGCGAGCCCGCCCAGCTCGTGCTTTCAGCGTCCAACTTCGGCACGTTCCCGATGGGCAACGGCATCTCGCGGCTGGGCTCGCGCTTCTACGGCGACGACGACTCCCTCGCGAAGCTGCGCCAGGAGACCGACCGCCGCATCGACGCCGCCGACGCGCTCGCGCTGGGCCTGGTCACCGACGCCCCCGACGACATCGACTGGGAGGACGAGGTGCGGATCATGCTGGAGGAGCGGGCGTCGCTCTCCCCCGACGCGCTCACCGGCATGGAAGCCAACCACCGCTTCGTCGGCCCCGAGACGATGGAGACACGCATCTTCGGCCGTCTCACCGCCTGGCAGAACTGGATCTTCGTGCGGCCCAACGCGTCCGGAGAGGACGGGGCGCTGCGCCGCTATGGCACGGGCCGCAAGGCCGAATTCGACCGGAAGCGGGTTTGAGGGAAGATGCCGATCGACTACTCCGAGAAGATCCCGAACAACGTCGACATCGCGGGCGACCGCAGGTTGCAGCGGGCACTGGAGAGCTGGCAGCCCAACTTCCTGAACTGGTGGAGGACGATGGGCCCCGCCGTCCCCACCGAGGACGTCTACCTGCGCACCGCGGTCGCCGTCGGCCGCGAGGGGTGGGCGCACTTCGACCACGTCGCGATGGAGGAGTACCGCTGGGGCGTTTTCCTCGCCGAGCGCAACAATGACCGGCGCATCGCGTTCGGCGAGCAGAAGGGCGAGCCGGTCTGGCAGCAGGTGCCCGGCGAGTACCGCGCCGACCTGCAGCGGCTCATCGTGATCCAGGGCGACACCGAGCCCGCGTCCGTCGAGCAGCAGCGCCGCCTCGGCGAGACCGCGCCCTCGCTGTATGACCTGCGCAACCTGTTCCAGGTCAACGTCGAGGAAGGCCGCCACCTCTGGGCGATGGTCTACCTGCTGCACGCCTACTTCGGCCGCGCGGGGCGCGAGGAGGCGGAGGCGCTGCTGCAGCGCAACTCCGGCGACGTCGACTCGCCGCGCATCCTCGGCGCGTTCAACGAGGAGACGCCCGACTGGCTCTCGTTCTTCATGTTCACCTACTTCACCGACCGGGACGGGAAGTACCAGCTCGGCACGCTGAAGGAGTCCGCGTTCGACCCGCTGTCGCGCACCTGCGAGTTCATGCTCAAGGAGGAGGCGCACCACATGTTCGTCGGCACTACGGGTGTCGACCGCGTCGTGGCCCGCACAGCCGAGCTGATGCGCGAGCACGACACCGAGGACATCGCCCCGCACGGCGGCGTGCCGCTTGACGTGATCCAGAAGTACGTCAACTTCCACTACTCGGTCTCGCTGGACCTCTTCGGCTCCGAGAAGTCGACGAACGCGGCCAACTACTTCACGGCAGGCCTGAAGGGCCGGTGGCAGGAGGAGCGGCGCAAGGACGACCACGTACTCACCGAGGACGCCGCGCATGTCGACACGGTCCGCGACGAGGCGATCACGACCGAGGAGGTCTCGGCGCTGGTTGCGCTCAACCACGACCTGCGCACCGAGTACGTCGCCGACTGCCAGACCGGCATGAAGCGGTGGAACCGGGTGCTGGAGCACGCGGGAATCGAGCGGCGGCTCGCGCTGCCGCACGTCGGGTTCAACCGGCATGTCGGCCTGTTCGCCGGGCACCACGTCACGCCCGCGGGTGATCTCGTCGGCTCCGACGTGTGGACCGCGCGCCAGCACGCCTGGCTGCCGACCGAGGCCGACAAGACCCACGTCCGCTCGCTGATGCGGCCGGTCTACCAGCCCGGAAAGATGGCGGGCTGGATCGCCCCGCCGAGCAAGGGGATCAACGACAAGCCCGTGGACTACGAGTACGTCCACCTGGCCTGAACCCCGCCAGTGCGCGGAAAACGTGGCCCCGGCGACGCTTTCCGCGCACGAGAGGTCAGCGCACCGAAGGTAGATGCGCCATACGGGGGTACCGACACCGATTCACTGTCCCCGAAACGGGCAGGCTGACGCCTGGAGCAATAGGGTTCCCGCGTGGATCGCGACGAGAACCCGACCCAGACGATCGATGCGGCCGCACCTGACCGGCACACCATCGACAGGTTGCTCGGCGGTGCGCATCACGACCCCCACTCGATACTCGGCGCGCACCCCCATCCGCACGGCACCGTCGTGCGCGTCCTGCGGCCGCACGCCGACGAGGTGCATGTGGTGCGTGTCGGCGGTGAGGGCTACCCGTTGGTCAAGGTGAACGACGCCGGGCTGTTCTCCGGAGTGGTGCCCGGCCCGCCCGCCGACTACCGGCTCGCGGTGCGCTACGGCGACCGTGTCGACATCGTCGACGACCCCTACCGCTGGCTGCCGACGCTCGGCGAGATCGACCTGCACCTCATCGGCGAGGGCCGCCACGAGCGTCTCTGGGACGTCCTCGGCGCCCACGTGCGCACCTACGACACGCCTGCGGGCGCGGTCACCGGCACGAGCTTCGCCGTATGGGCACCCACCGCGCAGGGCGTGCGCGTCACCGGCGACTTCGACGGCTGGAGCGGCTGGGCCCACCCGTTGCGCGCGCTGGGCAGCACGGGCGTCTGGGAGCTGTTCGTACCCGGGATCGGCAAGGGCATGCGCTACAAGTTCCGGATCCTCGGCGCCGACGGCCGGTGGCGGGACAAAGCCGACCCGCTGGCGTTCCGCGCCGAGATCCCACCCGCAACGGGATCCATTGTCGATTTTCCCGAGCACGAGTGGGCCGACGGCGAGTGGATGACGGCGCGGGCGCAGCGCCAGGTCTTTGCCGAGCCGATGAGCGTCTACGAGGTGCACCTGGGCTCGTGGCGGGCCGGGCTCGGCTACCGCGACATTGCTCTACAGCTCGTGGACTACCTGGACGAGACCGGTTTCACCCACATCGAGCTGCTGCCCGTTGCCGAGTATCCGTTCGGCGGGTCGTGGGGCTACCAGGTCACCTCCTACTACGCGCCTACCTCGCGGTTCGGCACACCCGACGACTTCCGCTGGTTCGTCGACCACCTGCACCAGCACGGCTACGGCGTGATCGTCGACTGGGTGCCCGCGCACTTCCCCCGCGACGACTGGGCGCTGGCCAGGTTCGACGGCACGCCGCTCTACGAGCACGCCGACCCCCGCAGGGGCGAGCAGCCCGACTGGGGCACGCTCGTGTTCGACTTCGGGCGCAAGGAGGTGCGCAACTTCCTCGTCGCCAACGCGCTGTACTGGCTCGACCAGTTCCACATCGACGGCCTGCGCGTCGACGCCGTCGCCTCGATGCTCTACCTGGACTACTCCCGCCCCGACGGCCAGTGGCTGCCCAACGTCTACGGCGGACGGGAGAACCTCGATGCGGTGGCGTTCCTGCAGGAGATGAACGCCACCGTCTACCGGGTGCACCCGGGTGTGGTGACCATCGCCGAGGAGTCGACGGCCTGGCCGGGCGTCTCGCGGCCCACGCACCTCGGCGGGCTGGGCTTCGGCTTCAAGTGGAACATGGGCTGGATGCACGACACGCTCAGCTACATCGGGCGCGACCCGATCTACCGCGGCTACCACCACAACCAGATGACCTTCTCGCTGATGTACGCGTTCAGCGAGAACTTCGTGCTGCCGCTCTCCCACGACGAGGTCGTGCACGGCAAGGGCTCGCTGTGGCAGCGGATGCCCGGCGACGCCTGGAACAAGGCCGCCAACCTGCGTGCGCTGCTGGCGTACATGTGGGCGCACCCCGGCAAGCAGCTGCTGTTCCAGGGCGGCGAGTTCGGGCAGGAGCGCGAGTGGTCCGAGCAGCGGTCGCTGGACTGGGACCTGCTCGAGGACCCGCTGCACGGCGGCATCAAGACGCTCGTCGGCGACCTCAACCGCACCTACCGCGACCTGCCCGCGCTGTGGACGCGCGACGTCTCGCCGGAGGGTTTCTCCTGGATCGACGCCAACGACTCCGGCGGCAACGTGCTGAGCTTCCTTCGCCATGGGGTCGACGCAGGCGGCAAGCCCGTGGTGATGGCGTGCATCGCGAACTTCTCCGGCAACCCGAAGCCCGACTACCGGGTCGGGCTGCCCTTCACGGGGCGGTGGCGCGAGGTGCTCAACACCGACGCGCTCAGCTACGGCGGGTCGGGCTGGGGCAATCTGGGCGGGGTCGACGCCGAGCAGTACGTCTGGCACGGGCGGCCCGCGTCCGCTGTGCTCCAACTTCCGCCCGCAGGCGTGCTGTGGTTGGCGCCAGAGCCGTTCGAGGGGGCGGTGCGGCGGCGCTCAGCCGCGGCCGCACCGCCGCCTGCGGCGCTGCCCGTGCCCGCGGCTGCCGTGCCCGCGGCTGCCGTGCCCGCGGCTGCCGTGCCCGCGGCCGCCGTGCCCGCGGCCGCCGTGCCCGCGGCCGCCGTGCCCGCGGCTGCCGTGCCCGCGGCTGCCGTGCCCGCGGCTGCCTGAGGTGGCGCCTGAAGTGGCGCCAGAGGTGGCGGTGGCGGTGGCGGTGGTGGAGGCCGAGCCCGCAGGCGAATCGGTCGTCGAGCCCGTTGCCGAGCCGGTCGTCGAGCCGGTTGTGGAATCGGTCGTCGAACCGGCCGCCGAGCCTGGTGTCGAGCCCGACAGCGAGTCCACCGTGTCCGAATCGACGATCTCGGAACCGACGATCTCCGAGTCCACCGTCCACATCCCGGAGTTCGCGGCAGAGCACGCACCCGTGACCGAGGCGGCACCCGTCGAGGAGTCGACGGTGTCGATCGCCCGCAGCTCGCTGCCCCCTTGGGCCGACGAGGACGTCACCACCAGCGTGCCCCCGCTGTCGGACGAGCCCACGACGTCCTACCGCCCACCCGCGGACGACGACACCCCGACGCCGCCGAACGGGATCGCGGTGTTCGACGACGACGCGATCGAGGAGCAGACGGTCGCCCGATCCGCGGCGGCTGATCAGCCCGGCGACGAGGCAGCGGCAACCGCTCCGGGGGAGCACTCCGACGACACGGACGACGGGCCGGGCGACACGGCGCCGCGCAGCAGCACGGCCCAGTAGCCGAGCAGGATCACGAAGTACAGCGAGCGGCCCGTGGCGACCGCGGGCATGACCGCCGCGTTCCACGCCACCGGGATCACCGCCACCGCGAGCATCGCGGTGGCGGTGGCCCCGCGCCCGAATGCGATCAGCAGGAGCACCCCGGGCCAGAGCAGCATCAGGTAGTTGTGCCACGCGATCGGCGACAGGAGCAGCCCCGCGGCCAGTACGCTCCACACCGCGGTGCCCGCCGGATCGACCCGGTCCCGGTGACGGGCCAGTACGAGCAGCGTTCCGCCGAGCACGGTCAGGCCCGCGACCAGCCCGAACACGGGTGGCACGCCGAGGCGGACAGCGAGACCGGGCAGCGAGGCGTTGTCGACCGTGTCGGGCACCGGCGAGCTGAAGGCGATGTGCAGCCAGGCCGGACCGCTGCTCGGACCGCAGATCGCCACACCTGCCAGCGAGGCGACCACCGCCGAGGCGACCCCCGCCCGCAGCGACACCCACCGCCGCTGCGCGACGAAAAGGAGCAGCACCGGGGCGAGCGAGGGCTTGAGGGCCACGGTGATCCCGAACAGCACGGCCGCGAGCACCGGACGTCCGCGACGCTCGGCGAGCCAGCCCGCGACGAGCCCGACCAGCAGCACGGGGTAGATCTGGCCCAGCACGAGCGTGCCGTGCAGCGGGGACGACGCGAGCACCGCAGCCAGCGCGAGGCCGGTGGGCAAGGGGCGCAGCCGCAGCTCCCGTGCGACGGCGAGCAGCGAACCGAACACCATGACCAGGCAGAGCACGACCCAGATGCGGTACGCGGTGAGCGCGTCGAGCCAGGCGAACGGGACCAGCAAGACCGTGAGCAACGGCGGGTTGAGGTTGGTCAGCTTGGCGGGCGTGACGTAGATGTCGCCCCCGTGGACCAGGGACACCGCCGACTGCCAGAACGTGTCGAAGTCGACGTGGACCTCGTACATGTCGGTTGTCGGAATCATTACCGGCAGCGGCGGGTAGAGGAGGTCGAGCCACACCATCGCGACCACCGACACCACCACGACGACGCCTGCCGCCGCCCACGCGGCAGTGGGGCGGGGAGGCGACAGATCCAGGTGCACGGGTGTCGACGCTAGCCGTCCCGATCGAGTTGCACCGAAACGCCTCCCCGGTCGGGCCGCGCAGGGCACGATGGCTGTGTGCGCACCCGTGCCCTTCTGGCCGCCTGGTTGGCCATGGGCATGGTGTTGGCAGGCTGCGCACAGGCCGTCGTGGGCCGTCCCAGCGCCGCGCCCCCAGCGCCGACCTTCGCGCGGGTCGACCTCGCCCAAGCCGCGGTCACCGCGCTGCAGGCGTTCTGGCGCACGCAGTTCCCGGCCGCCTTCGGCCACCCCTGGCGCGATATCAGCCGCTTCGTGCCGGTGCACGCCCGCGACCGCAATGTGCCGTGCGTGTCGTCGGCCGCCGAGGTCAGCGGCCAGGCGTTCTACTGCCCGTCGGCCGACGCGCTGGTTTGGGACGCCGACGGGCTGATCCCCAAAGTGCAGCGCGAGGACGGACCGACCGCGGTGCTCGTCGTCTTGGCGCACGAGGTGGGGCACGCGGTCCAGACCCGCCTCGGCGTCGACGGGCTGCAGGCAAGGCAGCCCACGCGCTACCCCACGATCCTGCTGGAAGCGATGGCCGACTGCGACGCGGGCGTGGTCGTCGCCCACTTCGCGCAGCAACCGCCGCCGGGCTTGTCGCTCGGGCCCGACGATCGTGATCAGGCGATGTCGGCGCTCGTCGCGTTCCGTGATCCGCTCGGGGTGAGCCCGCATGATTCCTCAGCGCACGGCAACGCCTTCGACCGCGTGTCGGCCTTCCAGGACGGCTACGACGGCTCCGCCACCACGTGCGCGGGCATGACGACGGCCAACCACCCGTTCACCCAGCGGGCGTTCCGGTCGGCCGCCGACGCGGCTCGCCGGGGCAACCTGACGCCCACCCAGTTGCTCGACGGGGTCGGAGCGAGCGCGCCGCCATCCTTCACAGCCATCGCGGCGGCCGCGAACGACGCCGGATGGCAGGCACCTCCGCTTCGCACCGCCACGAACGACTGCCCGGTCGCCGACCAGGGGCCGGTGGCATGGTGCGCCGCCGACGCGGCGGTCGTTGTCGACAAGTCCGCACTGGCCGCGGTGGAGAACCGGTTCGGCGACTACGCGGGCGCCGCTCTCATCGCGAGCCGCTACGGCCTGGCCACGCTCGAAGCGCTGGGACGGCCCACGACGGGCACCGCGGCGGGTGCGAAGGCGACCTGCCTGGCGGGCGCCTACACCGGCGGGCTCTTCACCGCGCGCGGCGCGTCCGCACTCTCCCCCGGCGATCTCGATGAGGCCGTCGAGATGCTGCTCGCCCAGGACTGGGCCGCCCGTGACGCGAAAGGGGCGACCGACCCGGCCGAGCACGGCTACGAGCGCATCGACCACTTTCGGGCGGGTGTGCTCGGTGGGGCCCCCGCCTGTCTGTAGCGGTGCCTGTCGTCAGAAGAGCGCTCGCGCCAACGATCGTCGGGCTGCGGTCACCCGCGAGTCGTCGGCGGGGAAGAGCTCGAACAAGCCGACGAGGTGTTGGCGGGCGCGGTCGCGCTCAGGGCCGGAGGTGCGCCCCACCGTCGCCACCAACCGGGCGAACGCGGCCTCCACGGCGTCCGCGGCCAGCTCGGCATCGGCCGCCGCGAGCTGGGCGTCGATGTCCTCGGGTGCCGCGTCGGCGCGGGCGATCGCTGACGGGTCGGCCTGCTCGGCCCTCGCCATGAACCTGACCTGGGCGAGCGCGGCCTCCGCCTGCTCGTTGCCGGGCTCCGCCGCGAGAATGGCGGTGTAGGCGGCTTCGGCGGCGGCCCAGTCGCCCTGCTCGACGGCGTCCTCGGCGGCGACGAACCGCGGGTCGTCCGGTTCCTCCTCGTCCACGGGCTCGGCGCCGCCTTGGCGCTGCTCGGCCTCGCGGATGCCGGGCATGCGGTCCCGCAGCGCGTCGAGCAAGCCGGTGATCCACTTGCGGACTTCGGGCTCAGGGAGGGCGCCGCTGAAGCCGTCGACGGGCTGGCCGCCCACCACGGCGACGACGGTCGGCACCGACTGCACGCCGAACGCCTGCCGAATGCGGGGGTTGGCGTCAATGTCGACCTTGGCGAGCGCCCACGCACCCCCGCTCGCCTCAGCGAGCCGCTCCAGGACAGGAGAGAGCTGCTTGCACGGCTCACACCAGGTGGCCCAGAGGTCGACGATCACGGGGACCTGCACCGACCGTTCGATGACCTCGGCCTGGAAGGTCTGTTCGGTGACGTCGACGACGTACGCGCTGCCGCCTGCCGCTCCGTTGCCTGCGGCAGGGGCGGTTGCGGCGCGCGCGGCCGCCTCGGAGCGGGCCTTCACGGCGGCGAGATCGACCGCGCCTGCTATCGACAGCGTGGCGGAGGAGGGTGCGGCCGCGCGGGTGCGGCCACGAGGATCGGGTCGGGACACGCCGTTCATCCTGGCACGCCGCGCGCAGGCGCGTCGCGGGCCCGCCTGCAGATCAGGTCCGGACGAGCGGCCGCAGGCCCATGGGGTTGACTGGCAGGAACCCGTCCCCTGCGAGCACGGCGGCCACGAACGGCGCGACGAGCTCCACCAGCCGTTCGGCACGGGCCGACCCGGTCGCCGCCCACGCGACGTCGGCCAGTGCGTCGGTGCGCGATTCGACGTCGTCACGCGCTGCGCGCCCGGCCGCGGTGAGGCCACCGCCGCCCTCGTCGTCCGCCGCGAACAGGCCGCGCGCGACGAGACGTTCCACGGCGCCCGCCCACTCCTCCTCCGACCAGCCGCGGCGCTGGCGCAACCAGGCGCCGTCGAGGTCACTGTCGGCCGCGAAGAGCACCAGCGCCTCCGCGGGGTCGAGGTCCGCGGCGAGCAGCGCGGCGACGTGGCCGTCACCCCGCTGCTCACGCAAGACGGTCTGGGCGTGCCACAGCACGAGGTGGGGCGCGTCGGGCCAGTCCAACGCGGCGTTGGCCGCGGCGAGCGCGCGACCTGCGGTCGGAGCGGCGAGCGCGGCCTCGCGGGCGATCTCTGCCGCCTCGAGCAGCTCCGGCGAGGCGATGACGTCGGGTCCGAGCATCCTGCGCAGCGCCGCGTCGACGCCCTCGATCCGGGCCTGGAGAAACCGCGCAGGCGGGGCGACCGCCCAGACGTCCGGCACCGCGCGGGCCACCAGCGAAGGGTGGAAGTTGTAGAAGAGCGCGGTCACCAGCTCCGGCGGGGCCGCCCCCAGCGGCGCGGCGCGCTGGGCGAAGTAGCTCATCCAGAAGCCCTTCGTGCCCAGCGCGTCGCAGCAGGCCTTCGGCTCCGGCGCGAAGTAGGTGACGGCGTGCACGGGCTCGAGGGCCCGCCACATCCGGCGGGCCCGGTGCTCGTCGCTCCGAACGACATCGTCAGACATGACCCAAATAGTAGGACGTCCAACTATCGGCGTCGACGCCATGGCACCGGCTCGACGGACCTCAGTCGCCTGGCGCCCGTTTTCTTGGCGACTCTTCGAGCGCCTGCTCGACGCGCTCGACCTTCGCCGCCATCTGACCGCGGTTGTGCGCCGGGCGGATGTCGGCCTTGAGCACCAGGCTCACGCGTGGAGCGCGGGCTTGGACGGCCTCGACCGCCCGCTTGACGACGACCATGGCCTCGTCCCAGGTGTCGGCCTCGATCGTGGTGAACATCGAGGTTGTCTCGTGGGGCAGACCGGACTCCCGGACCACTCGGACGGCCTCGGCGACGATATCGCCGACGCTGTCGTCACCCAGCCCGCCCGGGGCAATGCTGAACGCGAAGAGCATGTCCTCGAGCCTGCCGTATACGCCGCGTGGCCCGCGACTCTCGGATCCGCACGCTGCTATAGCGTCGCCGGTCATGACGTCCCGCGAGCCTCTGCCGTTCGACCCGATCATGCGGGCGGCAACGCTCTGGGAACGGCGGATCGGGCCCGCGCGCACGATGGCGGCCGTGACAAGTGTGATGCGCGTCCAACAGATACTCCTCTCCGCTGTGGACGGCGCGCTGCGGCCACATGGCCTGACCTTCGCCCGGTACGAGGCGCTGGTGCTCCTGACCTTCGCCCGCAACGGCCGCCTCCCGATGCGGATGATGGGCGAGCGCCTCCAACTCCACCCCACCAGCGTGACCAACATCGTCGACCGGTTGCAGGCCGACGGGCTCGTGCGCCGCATGCCCCACCCGACGGACCGGAGGGCCACGCTGGTGGAGATCACCGATACGGGCAGCGCGCTGCGCGAAAAGGCCACCGATTCCGTCACGTCGATCAGCTTCGGCCTCGTCGGCCTGGACCCCGAGCAGGAAGCGCACCTGACCGACCTCCTCGGTCAAGTTCGCCGGGCGGCGGGGGACTTCGACTGACATCCTGGGTCGGGTGTGTGGTGGTCATACCCACTTCCTGCGGGCCGGCCGCTACTGGTCATCGCCTCACGCGTCTGGCGCGGCGCCCGTGTCACGTCCCTCGGGTGTCTGCTGATCGTCGTGGCCAGGCGAAGGCCCATCCCGCTCAGCGGGGAACGGTCGGCCAATGCCCGCGCCCGGCCGACTCTCTCGGTGACGCGGCCCGGCCTGCCCGACGACCGGCGGGCGTGGATCGTCGCGCCGACCACCCGGCCAGGTCCGCATCGTGCGGCTGCCGCGCCGCGCGCGTCTCCCACGGTTTCGGCTCCTGCTGCCGCCCGCCACATAGCCGCCGACGACACCGCCCGCCGACGCCGCGATCACACACACCGAGCAGGTCGTGAGATCCATCGCTCCTCCTCACAGATGTTGACGCCCTCTTGCATCAACACCACCGAAGCTATCCCTCCCCACCGACAATCCTTGAAGATCAGCCTCGGCCCGAATGCGCGGCGCGGACCCCGGCCAGGACGCTCGATTGATCTTTGAACGAGGCACCTCTGTCAGGGAGGGCCGACCTTCACAGACTTGAGAACGTCCTCACAGGAGTGCGGCCACAGGCCAGGACACCACAGCCTGTGCGAAGTGGCTGCGGCAGTTGTGTCCCCGCTCGACCTCGCAGACCTCTGGGCGTCCTCGCGGAAGTTGGGCCATCTGCGAGGACACCACAGCATCTGATCCCGAAACACGGTGCCAGTGTGGCCGGTGGTACCGCTGGCGTGAGCCCAGCGCGAGCGGATCGTCGAGAGACTGGACTACGCGGCGCCCGGCGCCTGACCCGGAATAGGTCCCCGTGAGGCTGGTGGTGCTGATGTCCGATTTCGACGCTGAACGCCCGCCCCGCCAGGCGCACAACCGCTGAGATGAACCTGGTGGGGGTTGCGCCTGAGGCGCAACCCCCACCAGGTTCATCTCAGGCGATGCAGCATCGTCCGCAGCCGTCGAGAGTCAGGGATTAGCACCGCACGCGACCGATCGGTGACTCTCGCCCGACCGTGCCAAGTTCATCCCTCCACAGGCGCCCCGCCACGGCCATGAAGGTCTGCGAAGTGACGCGGCGGTGGTGCTCGCGGGGGCGGCGTGGAGGCGGGGCGGCGGACGGCGCCGTGGATCGCGGCGCGACCGACGGCAGCGCGACGGACGGCGGGCGCGACCGACAGCAGCGCGACGGACGGCGCGCGACCGACGGCAGCGCGACCGGACAGCAGGCGCGACCGACAGCAGCGCGACCGACGACTAGCGGGACGGACGGCGGGCGCCCCGCCAGTCGGCCCCGCTCGACCTCGCAGACCGAACGGCGTCCTCGCAGGAGTTCGGCCATCTGCGACGTCACCACACCCTCTGCGAGGTGAGCAAACGGTCCCTTTCTACCCGTCCCGCCGGGTAGAGCACGGGGGTCAAACGGCCGACCCACCGCGGTCAATCAGCCAACTCACCGCGCCGAAACGCCGGACTCACCGCGGGACTGCACCCCCGTCGGTCTCAGGCCACCTGGTGAGAGCAGGCTCAAGCTCGTCGGCGGCCGCGTAGGCAGAAAGCTCCCCCGCCACAACCCGTTTGGCCAGGTCGGAGAGGCCTGTCCGGCCCCGCACCGCACCCATACGGGCGCGGAGGCGCTCAAGTGTGAGCGCCTCGATCTCGGCCTCGGCGCGGGCTGCGCGCCGCTGCTCCCGCGCACCCGACGCGTCCGACCAGCTCCGGTGGGAGTCGAGCGCCGCCACGAGCTTGTCGATCCCTTCCGCACGCGATGCCACGGTCCGCAGAACCGGTACGCTCCACGCTCCGCGCTCCCCGAAACCGATCATGTGCCGGAGTTCGCGCGCGGTCTGGGCGGCGCCGTGGCGGTCGGCCTTGTTCACCACGAACACATCGGCCACCTCGAGGATCCCCGCCTTCGCCGCTTGCACGCCGTCACCCATCCCGGGCGCGAGCAGAACCACTGTCGTGTCGGCAAGGGCCACGACGTCCACCTCTGACTGCCCGACCCCGACCGTCTCGATCAGCACGACATCGCAGCCTGCGGCGTCGAGCACACGCACTGCCTGCGGGGTGGCCCTGGAGAGGCCGCCCAGCTGCCCTCGGGTGGCCATCGACCGGATGAACACCCCGGCGTCCTCGGCGTGTTCGACCATCCGAACACGATCCCCGAGCAGCGCCCCACCGGAGAAGGGCGACGAGGGGTCGATCGCCAACACACCCACCCGTTGCCCGCGCGAGCGCAGCGCGGCGACGAGAGCGGAGGTGGTGGTCGACTTGCCGACCCCCGGTGGCCCGGTCAGTCCGATGACATGCGCATCGCCTCGGTGCGCTGCCAACTCGGAGGCGACCTCCCGCGCCGCCTCGCCACCCGCTTCGACGAGCGAGAGCAACCGCCCCACTGCTCGCTGCTCACCATCGCGTGCGCGCGTGACAAGCGCGGCAACGTCTGCGCCTGTCACGCTCGCGGCCGCCCTTCTGTCGCCTCGACACCCCATCGACGGACACCGTCAACGTGCAGAACATCGTGCCGGATCGGGGAGTCCCGGATCGTGGAGTCAGTGTCGTGGGGTTGATGTGGTGAGACGCCCGACTCACCGGGGCGGGACAGTCGACTCACGGCGGCAGATCGGCGGACTCAGCGAGACAAGACAGCCGACCCACCGGGGTGGAGCAGCCGACCCACCGGGGTGGAGCAGCCGACCCACCGCGGTGGAGCAGCCGACCCACCGGGGTGGAGCAGCCGACCCACCGGGGTGGAGCAGCCGACCCACCGGGGTGGGGTGGGCGACTCACCGGGGCGAACCTGCAGTCTCACCGGGGTGGCGTGGGCGACTCACCTCAGGGGGTTGCTGGCACCCGGATGATCAGCGCGTCGCCCTGCCCGCCACCGCCGCACAGCGCGGCAGCGCCGACACCTCCACCGCGGCGCTGCAGTTCGAGCGCCAGGTGCAGGGTGATGCGCGCGCCCGACATGCCGATCGGGTGGCCGAGCGCGATCGCCCCACCGTTGACGTTGACCTTCTCTTCGTCCAGGCCCAGCTTGCGCGCCGACACGATGCCCACGGCGGCGAATGCCTCGTTGATCTCGACCAGATCGAGGTCGGCGGGGCTGATCCCGGCCTTCTCGCAGGCCTTCGCGATCGCGTTGGCGGGCTGCTCGTGCAGGCTCGGGTCCGGCCCAGCGACGACGCCGTGCGCGCCGATCTCGGCCAGCCAGGTCAGCCCGAGCTCCTCCGCCTTGGCCTTGCTCATCACGACGACGGCCGCCGCGCCGTCGGAGATCTGCGACGCGGAGCCCGCCGTGATGGTGCCGTCCGAGCCGAACGCGGGACGCAGCTTGGCGAGACTCTCGGCCGTGGTCTCGCCGCGGATCCCCTCGTCGGTGCTGAAGGCAACCGGGTCGCCCTTGCGCTGCGGAATCTCCACCGGAGCGATCTCCTCGGCGAAGATCCCCTTCTCGGTGGCAGCGGCGGCCCGCTGGTGCGAGCGCGCTGAGAAGGCGTCCTGCTCCGCCCTCGTCAACTGGTAGCGCCCGTTGTACTTCTCGGTGGAGGTGCCCATCGCGACCTGGTCGATCGCACAGAACAGCCCGTCGTACGCCATGTGGTCGATCATGGTCACGTCGCCATACTTGAAGCCCTCGCGGGACTTGCTCAGCAGGTGGGGCGCCTGGGTCATCGACTCCTGGCCACCGGCGACGACGATCTCGAACTCCCCGGCGCGGATGAGCTGGTCGGCCAGCGCGATGGCGTCGATCCCGGACAGGCACACCTTGTTGATCGTGAGCGCGGGCACGTCCAACGAGATGCCCCCCGCCAGAGCCGCCTGCCGAGCCGGAATCTGCCCCGCGCCCGCCGTCAACACCTGGCCCATGATCACGTACTGAACCTGCTCCGGGGCGACCCCTGCGCGCTCGAGAGCGGCCTTGATAGCTACGCCCCCGAGCTGCGCGCCCGAGAATCCCTTGAGCGAACCCAACAGGCGCCCCATGGGTGTGCGGGATCCAGCGACGATCACCGACGTAGGCACGTGTCCTCCAACGACTTTGGTGGCAGAGATGAGCCAACGATACCCGCCGGTCGTCGACCATCCCGGTGATCCGCCGCACAGCGTCGGTGTAACGGGTTACATTCGCCGCCATGGGAGAGCACAGGATCCTCGGCGTTGACCATGTCGGCATCGCCGTAGCCGATCTGGACGAGGCGATCGCCTGGTACAGCGAGGCGTTCGGGCTCGTCGCCACGCACACGGAGACCAACGAGGAGCAGGGGGTGCGCGAGGCCATGCTGTCGGCGGGCGACGGCGGCACCGCGATCCAGCTCCTGGCGCCGTTGCGCCCGGACTCGGCGATAGGCAAGTTCCTCGATCGCAACGGGCCGGGCATCCAGCAGATGGCCTACCGCGTGGCCGATATCGAGGCGACCTCCGACGCGCTGCGGGCTCAGGGCAAGCGCCTGCTCTACCCCGAGCCGCGCCGCGGAACGGCCGGATCGCGCATCAACTTCCTACACCCCAAAGACGCGGGAGGCGTGCTCGTCGAACTCGTGGAACCCGCCGCGATTTCGCATTGACCGATTCACGGACCGATACAGAAGGGTGACCCCAGTCACGGATCCTGTTCGTGCGCCAAGTTGTGCTTAGCATACTGTGCAGTAACCTTTGGGATACCACGCAACGCCGAGCCAGGAGGCCACGCCGTGCAGGAGATCCTCGACGCCATCCAGGCCGAGCAGTTCGACGCGTTGGGCGGGATCGCCGTACCCGAGCACTACCGCGGCGTCACCGTGCACGCCGACGAGGTCGACATGTTCGCGGGCATCCCGTCAGCGGAGAAGGACCCGCGCAAGAGCCTGCACGTCGACGACGTCGCCACCCCGGAGCTCGGCCCCGGCGAGGCGCTCGTCGCGGTGATGGCCAGCGCCATCAACTACAACACCGTGTGGACGTCGATCTTCGAGCCGCTCCCGACGTTCGGCTTCCTGCGCCGCTATGGCCGCATCTCGCCGCTCACGGCCCGCCACGACCTGCCCTACCACGTCGTCGGCTCCGATCTCGCGGGCGTTGTGCTGCGCACCGGCTCCGGCGTCAACGCGTGGAAGCCGGGCGACCGGGTGGTGGCGCACTGCCTTTCGGTCGAGCTGGAGAGCCCCGACGGCCACAACGACACGATGATGGATCCCGAACAGCGCATCTGGGGCTTCGAGACCAACTTCGGCGGGCTCGCCGAGCTGGCGCTGGTCAAGTCCAACCAGCTCATGCCCAAGCCCACTCACCTGACGTGGGAGGAGGCCGCCGCGCCCGGCCTGGTCAACTCGACGGCGTACCGCCAGCTCGTCTCGCGCAACGGCGCGGGCATGAAGCAGGGCGACACCGTGCTGATCTGGGGTGCCTCGGGCGGACTCGGCTCCTACGCCACGCAGTTCGCGCTGAACGGTGGCGCCACGCCCGTCTGCGTCGTGTCGTCGCCGCAGAAGGCGGCGATCTGCCGGGCCATGGGCGCCGAGCTGATCATCGACCGATCGGCGGAAGGCTACCGGTTCTGGCGCGACGAGCATCACCAGGACCCGAAGGAATGGAAGCGCTTCGGCGGGCGGATCCGGGAGCTGACCGGCGGGGACGATCCCGACATCGTCTTCGAGCACCCCGGCCGTGAGACGTTCGGCGCCAGCGTCTACGTCGCGCGCAGGGGCGGCACGATCGTCACGTGCGCGTCGACGTCCGGGTTCGAGCACAGCTACGACAACCGCTACCTTTGGATGAACCTGAAGCGGATCGTCGGGTCGCACTTCGCCAACTACCGTGAGTCGTGGGAGGCCAACCGTCTGATCAACAAGGGGCTCATCCATCCCACCCTGTCCAAGGTCTATGCGTTGGAGGAGACGGGCCAGGCAGCGTTGGACGTGCACACCAACAGCCACCAGGGCAAGATCGGTGTGCTCACCCTGGCGCCGGAGGAAGGCCTCGGCGTCACGGACGCGGAGAAGCGCGAACGACATCTCAATGCGATCAACCGCTTCCGCGGTGTGTGATCGGGTGAACACTGGGCGTTCGTAACACGACCGTCCGCGGTAAGCCCGGTACGGTAAGCGCCATGGCCGGAGACTCCGCTGCGCCCTTGCCCAACGCCGGATTCGAGGTCGTGCGCAAGGGGTATGACCAGTCGCAGGTGGAAGCTCACCTGCGCCGACTGGATGCCGAAATGCGCATTCTGGCCACTGATCGGGACGCCGCGGTCGATCAATCCGCCCAGCTCGGCCGTGAGCTCGACGACTCGCGCGCACGTGCCGAGCGGCTGCGGGCCCAGGTCCGCACGCTTGTCAGCCCCCAGCAGAGCGTCCAGGGGATGAGCGAGCGGATGCGCTCGATGCTGCGGATGGCCGAGGACGAGGTCGCCGAGATGCTCGCGCGCGCCGAGACCGAGGTCAACAGGCTGCAGCACGATGCGGAGCAGAAAGCCGCCAAGCTCGTCGAGGACGCCCGGGCGGAAGCCGACGCCATCAGGATCCAGATGAAGGCCGACGCCGAGGCCGCGGAGCAGCAGGACGCCGTGCGCCGCGCCGAGTTGGAGGCGGAGTCCAACGCCCAACGGGCACGCCTCGCGACGACGCAGGAGTCGGCTGATCGCGAGATTGCCACGGCGCGGGCGCGGCTCGAGGCCGATCGGCAGGAACACACGAAGGCTGCCGCAGCGGCCGAGGCCACAGCTGAGCGCCGCCGGGCCGCCGCGTGGGCGGAGTCCGAGAGCCGCAGGGCGCGGGTCGAGGCGGACTTCCGCATCGCGATGGACCAGCGCCGCAAGGAAGCTCTTGCCGCGCTGACGGCCGAACAACTGGCCACCCGCGCGAGCACCGAAGAGCTGCGCGAGCGGTCGGACGCCCAGGCGCGCGCCACGATCGCCGCCGCGCACGTGCGGGCAGCGGAGATCGTTGCCGACGCCGAGGCCGCCGTGGTGCGGCTGCGCGCCCAGCGGCAGCGCATGGTGGCCCAGCTCGTCGGGTCCCGCTCGGACCTTGATGCCCTGGTCGCCTCGCTCGCTCCCCTGCCGGGTGAGAACGAGGCGCTGGAGCAGGCGGTCACAGTCGCCGGTGGCGTTCCGCGCCCGAGCACCGTCGCCGAGGCGGTGGCCCCGTCGGCAGGCGGGGACATCCAGCAGACCGGCACGACCGTGGACTGGGCCGACGCGGACACCCCGCCGACCGGGGCCGCCGCGGTGCCGACCGCACCCGGCCCGACGGGAGTTCGCTCCCCGGCACCGGCCGTCGACGAGTCAGCGGCGGTCGACGAGACCGCCGCGCGAGAACCCTCCCCCGCCGTCGACGAGTCAGCGGCGGTCGACGAGACCTCCGCGCGAGAACCCTCCCCCGCGGAGGTCGCTGCGCAGGGCGGGCCGCCGACACCGGGCGGATCGGCGACGCGTGGCGATCGGGCGGACGACACGCCGCAGCCGAATCCCCGACCCCGCACCGGGGCGGGCGCGGCCCGCTGACGGCGGCGCATCGTCACTTCGCCGCCCCACCCCACCCCGCAGCGACCTTGATCATCAGTTGTGGTGCCAGCCGTGCAGAACCGCACGCATGACACCACTTCCGGCGATCACCACCGGCCGCGGCGCCGAGCCGAGCCGAGGGTCAAGCCCGCCGTCGGCCCGGGCGACGCCTGCCGCGCGCGGCCCAGCACGATGTGTGCCAGTGCCGACGGTCGTCGACCGAGCCGTACTCAACTGTCGGCCAGGCCACCAAGTGGGGTGTCCCCGCGGCGACGACCTGGTCGCACCCCGGGCAGCGGTAGTCCCGGGTCGCGGACGAACCGGGGATCTGCCGCACCTGCCACTGGCCGTCCGGCCCCGCCTCGACGCGCGTCACCGCGGCGGAGCCCAGCGGCACGTGCTCGTCACGCCGCCGGTTGACCCGTGCCATCGCCCCTGCCACCCTCGTGCGCGGAAAAGGTTGCCCTGGCGACTGTTTCCGCGCACGGCCGTTAGTGCGCTGCGTAGTCCCGGAACCCGTGCCCGGTCTTGCGCCCCAGCCAACCTGCCGTGACCAGGTGTTCCAACAGCGGGGAGGGCGCGAACGCGGTCTCGCGGAACTCGGCGAACAGCGAGCGCTCGATGGCCAGCGACACGTCCAGCCCGACCACGTCCAACAGCTCGAACGGACCCATCGGCAGCGCGCAGCCCGTCATCATCGCGGCGTCGATGTCGTCGGCCGTGGCGTAGTGGGCCTCCAGCATCTTCACCGCGTCGTTGAGGTAGGGGAACAGCAGCGCGTTGACGATGAAGCCCGCGCGGTCCCCGCAGCTCACCGGCACCTTGCCGATCCGCTCGCAGAGTGCGAGCACGGTCGCCGCGACGTCGGCCGCGGTGGTGATCGTGGAGACCACCTCCACCAGCCTCATCACCGGCGCAGGATTGAAGAAGTGCATCCCAACCACGTCGGAGGGCCGGGCGGTGGCCGCAGCGCACTCCACCACGGGCAACGAGGACGTGGTGGTGGCCAGGATCGCGCCGGGCTTGCAGATCTCGTCGAGCGCCGCGAACACCGCACGCTTGACGTCGAGCTCCTCGACGGTTGCCTCGACGACGAGGTCGACGTCGGCGAGGTCCTCCAGCCGCGTGGTGCCGGTGATGTGCGCGAGGGTGGCGTCTCGCTCGTCCTCGGTGAGCTTGCCGCGCACCACACCCTTGTCCAGGGACTTGTGCAAGCCGCTGATCATGGCGGCGACCTTGGACTCGCTGCGCCCCCGCACCACGACGTCCAGGCCTGCCTTGGCGAACACTTCGGCGACGCCCGTGGCCATCGTGCCGGTGCCGACCACTCCGACCCGCTGCACGTCGCGCACGGTGACGTCGCCAGGGACGGTGCCCGACGGGGTGTCGGCGTCGGGCACGACCTTGGAGCTGCGCGGCCCGGCGTAGGTGTAGAAGCCGCGTCCGCTCTTGCGGCCCAGCAGACCCGCAGTGATCATCTGCTTGAGGATCGGTGAAGGCGCGTGCAGCTGGTTGCGCGACTCCGCGTACATCGTCTCGAGGATGTTGTACGCGATGTCCAAGCCGATGAGGTCGAGCAGGGCCAGCGGGCCCATCGGGTAGCCGCAACCGTAGCGCATAGCCGCGTCGAGGTCCTCGCGGCTCGCGAAGCGCGCCTCGTACATCCGGGCGGCGTGGTTGAGGTAGCCGAACAGCAGCGCGTTGGCGATGAAGCCCGCACGGTCCCCGATCACGACGGGCACCTTGTCAAGGGTGGCGGTGAAGGCCTTCAGGTCGTCGAGCACGCCCTGCTCGGTGACCACCGTGCGCACCAGCTCGACCAGTTTCTGCACCGGCGCCGGGTTGAAGAAGTGCATGCCCACGACCTTGCTGGGGCGCCCGGTGCGCACCGACAGCTCGGTGATCGACAACGACGAGGTGTTGGACGCGAGGATCGCGTCCGGGCGGCACACCTTGGCCAACTCCGCGAGCACGCCCGCCTTGAGCGCCATTTGCTCCGCCACACTCTCGACGACCAGGTCGACGTCGGCCAGATCGGCCAGCGACGTCGTTGTGGTGATCCTGGCCAGCAGGGCGTCGGCGTCCTCCTGCGTGAGCTTGCCGCGACCAACGGCCCGCGACGTGGAGGTCGTCAGGTGCGACCAGCCGCGCGCGACGGCCTCGTCGTCGACCTCCGCCGCGATCACCTGCAGACCATTGCGGGCGAAGACCTCGACGATGCCCGTCCCCATCGTGCCAAGTCCGACAACACCGATCGTCCGGAACTCACGAGTCACGCTGATCCCTCCGCCTCATTCGGCAACCATCCTGTCAGACCAGCCGGTCGGCCTACTGTGACCGATCACACCCTCAGCTGATGCCTCAGCCCTGAGCGCCCACTCCTCAGCTGATACGTCAGCGCTCAGCGCCCCACACCTCAGCGCCCGTGCCGCAGCCGGACGATCGCCAGCATAGTCCGCATCCCGCGGCTCGTACGTCGGAAGCTGGTGACGGCTATCGGCAGGGGGAACCGCTGGCGGGCCACGGCCTGGGTTCGGGTGAACGCGCGCAGCCCGTCCTCGCCGTGGACGCGGTCGAACCCGGAGTCGCCGACCCCGCCGAAGGGCAGCGCCGGTATCCCGGCGAAGGCGATCACCGCGTTGACCGAGACCATCCCGCAGCGCAGCCTGGCGGCGATCTCCACACCCCGCCGCTTCGCGAACACCGCCGCGCCGAGGCCGTAGCCAGTGCCGTTGGCCAGCTCGACGGCCTCGTCCATGTCCCGCACCCGGTTAATGATCAGCAGCGGGCCGAAGGTCTCCTCGGTGACCGCGCTGCTGTCCTCGGGGACGTCGACGAGGACAACGGGATCGACATAAGGCGGGCGCACCGACGCCGGGCCGCCGACGACCGCCCGGCCACCGCGGCGGAGCGCGTCGTCGAGGTGCGCGCGCACCACGTCGACTTGCGCGGGCAGCGCCATCGGCCCGAACGAGCCTGGCCGTAGCCCCTCGGTCTTCGCTACGACCTTCGCGATGAACGCCTCGGCCACCGCCTTGTGCACGTAGACGCGCTCGACCCCGACGCAGGTCTGCCCGGCGTTGGACATCGCGCCCCACACGGCCGCGTCGGCCGCCGCGGTCAGGTTCGCGTCGGCGTCGACGAGCAGCGGATCCTTGCCGCCACTCTCGATCAACACCGGGGTCAGCGTCTCCGCGCAGGCGGCCATCACGCGCTTGGCCGTCGCCGTCGAGCCGGTGAACGCGATCTTGGCGATCCCCTTCGCCCGGCACAGCGCCGCACCCGTCTCCCCGAACCCCGTGACCACCTGCAGCACCGGGTGGCCCTCGACGATCTCGGCGAGCGAGTCGGCCAGCTCCACGGCGATCCCGGGGGTCAGCTCACTCGGCTTGAACACCACGGCGTTTCCGGCGGCCAGCGCGTAGGCGATCGAACCCATCGGGGTGAACACCGGGTAGTTCCAGGGACCGATGACGCCGACGACGCCGAGCGGCGCGTAGGTCAGTGTGGCAGCCTGGTTGGCCATGAGCAGGCCCGGCCACACCTTCCGCCTGCCGAGCGTCTTCTCCGCGTGCCGCGCCGCCCAGTTCAGGTGCTCGATGGCCAACGCCAGCTCCAGCCGGGCGTCGTCGAACGGCTTCCCGGTCTCGTCGGCAATGGTCGTCGCCAGCAGGTCAAGCCGCCTGACCAGCGCTTTCTTCCATTCGAGCAGCCGTTCTGCTCGCCCATCGAAGCCGAGCTCTGCCCACCAGCGGGCGGCCTCGACACCCCGGGCGACGGCCGCCTCCACCGCCGCGTCGTCGTACACCGGATGGGTGCCGACCACCTCGTCGGTGCGGGGGTCGAGGGAGGTGAAGGTGGCGGCAGGCACCTCGGTGGCGGTCACGACCTCCAGCGTAGGTCGTGCGCGGAAAACGTCGCTCTGGCGACGGTTCCGGGCACGGCTAGAACAGCCTCAGATCGTCGGACTCGGCGCCGCGGAGCGCGTTGTAATCGACGGTCACACAACGGATCCCGCGGTCCTGCGCGAGCGTCCGGGCCTGTGGCTTGATCTGCTGGGCGGCGAACACACCTGCGACGGGCGCGAGCAGCGGGTCGCGGTTCATCAGCTCCAGGTAGCGGGTGAGCTGCTCGACGCCGTCGATCTCGCCTCGCCGCTTGATCTCGACGGCCACGGAGGCGCCTGCACCGTCGCGGCAGAGCAGGTCGACCGGCCCGATCGCGGTCATGTACTCGCGGCGGACCAAGGTGTAGCCCTCGCCCAGCGACGTGGGGCGCGCGGCGAGCAGCTCCTGCAGGTGCGCCTCGACGCCGTCCTTGACCAGCCCCGGATCGGCGCCCAGCTCGTGCGACGAGTCGTGCAGCACCTCGTCGATGGTGATCACCAGGGACTCGTCGGCCTTGTTGCGCACCGTCCAGACGCCCGGCTCCTCCTGGAGCCAGCACGGCGGGCTCATCCAGTTCAACGGCTTGTAGGCACGGTCGTCGGCGTGGATGCTCACCGAACCGTCGGCCTTGACCAGCAGCAGCCGCGGCGCCATCGGCAGGTGGGCGGTCAGCCGACCCACATAGTCGACCTGGCAGCGGGCGATGACGAGGCGCACGGCAGGCGACCCTACTGCCCCGTCACCATTGCCTCTGCGCCTGTCTCCGTGGCGGGGATGCGCGGTTTCCACGATCTGGCCCAGCCCTGACCTTCTTCCCCGCCACCATCGGTCGGGCGCTCGTCAAGGGCCTCGCGACCGCCCACAGCTGGATGTGGGGCCGCAGGGTCTGATACCCCCACCCGGGATACTGAACGGGTGCGCACGCTCTCCAGTAGGCAGGTCTACGCCAACTCGTGGATGACGGTCCGCGAGGACGCCATCAGGCGCGACGACGGGTCGGACGGGATCTACGGCGTGATCGACAAGCCCACGGCTGCGGTCGTGATCCCGCGCGACGGCGACCGGTTCCACCTGGTCGAGCAGTTTCGCTACGCGGTCGGCCAGCGACGCTGGGAGTTCCCGATGGGCACCGCGCCCGACCGCGCCGAGCAGGAGCCCGCCCGCTTGGCCGCCCGCGAGCTGCGCGAGGAAACCGGCCTGGTCGCGGGTCGGATGGAGCTGCTGGGCAGGCTCGACATCGCGCCCGGCATGTCGAGCCAGCGCGAGCACGTCTTCCTGGCCACCGACCTGACCGCGGGCGACGCTGTGCGCGAGCACACCGAGCAGGACATGCGCACCCGCTGGTTCACCACGGCGGAGCTGGAGACGATGATTCGCGAGGGCACGATCGTCGACGCCCAGACCCTCGCCGCCTACCTGCTGCTGATGCTGCGCAGCGGCTAGCTCGCCCGGCTCCAGCGGCCCGGGTTTGCAGCAGGGTGGCACTGCTGCGACTGGGTCGGAGCAGGGTCACCCTGCTGCGATGCGGGCCGACCGTCGAGGACACCACAAGGCCTGCGAAGTGGGACATCGGTCGCGTGGCGACGTACCGTGCTCGTTATGGCCGACTACGAGCATCTACTGGTCAAGCACGACGGCGACACCGTGCGCATCACCATGAACCGCCCCGAGCGCCGCAACGCCCTGTCCGAGCCGCATCTGCGGGAGCTGCTCGACGCATTCGAGACGGCGGGCCGCAGCGCGGCCACCGGG
Source organism: uncultured Actinomycetota bacterium (assembly GCA_963826705.1). Classification (GTDB taxonomy): domain Bacteria; phylum Actinomycetota; class Actinomycetes; order Mycobacteriales; family Pseudonocardiaceae; genus Pseudonocardia. The sequence goes on along the minus strand of CAWGYF010000019.1, from coordinate 2,003 downwards.
ATCGTGTTGGGCGCGGAGGGCAAGGCGTTCTCCGCCGGGCACGACTTCGCCGACGTCGCCGCCCGCGACCTCGCGGGCGTCCGCGACCTCCTGCGGTTGTGCACGAAGGTCATGCGCACGATCCAGGAGGTGCCTCAAGTGGTGGTGGCCAAGGTGCAAGCGATCGCGACGGCCGCCGGGTGTCAGGTGGTGGCGAGCTGCGACCTCGCGGTGGCCGCGGAGTCGGCGAGCTTCGCCCTGCCCGGCGGGAAGGGTGGTTGGTTCTGCCACACACCCGCTGTGCCGGTCGCCCGCAACATCGGGCGCAAACGGCTGATGGAGCTCGCCCTCACCGGCGACCCGATCGACGCCCACACCGCCGTCGAGTGGGGGTTGGTCAACTACGCCGTCCCCGACACCGAGCTGGACGCCCGGGTCGACGACCTGCTCGCCCGCGCCACGCGCGGCAGCCGATTCGCAAAGGCCGTTGGCAAGCAGACGCTCTACGCGCAGCTCGACCGCCCCGAGGCCGACGCGTACGCCGTCGCCGTCGAGGTGATGGCGTCGATGTCGCAGAGCGCGGGAGCCCGCGAGGGCATGGCGTCGTTCCTGGAGAAGCGCCACCCGATCTGGCCCGACTGACCACCGCGCTGGCGGCCCGCACGCGGGCAAGGGCGTGGGAGGATCGCAGCCATGGTGCTGCGCATCGCCGGGCTTCCCGTGTGGGTGGGGCCGACCGACATGATCTCAGGGGCGCGGGCGGTGCTGGGGTGGACCGACGAGGCCGTCGGGCTCATTACCGAGCTGCCGGGACGGCTCAGCAGGCTGCTCGACGTGGTCGACGGCCTGGCATGCCGGGTCGACGGCATGATCGACTCTATCGAGCCGCTGCTCGTCGAAGTCGAGGCTGTGGCCGGTGCGGCCGCGGTGATCGTGGAGCGGGCAAGCGTGGTCGCGGAACGGGCCGACGCGCTGGTCGCGCGGGCCGAGCTCGTCGCGGGCGGAGCCGGAGCGCTGGTCGAGCGCGCGGACCTCGTCGCAGAAGGCGCCGGGGGCCTCGTGGCCCGGGCCGACATTGTGGCTATCGGCGCGGGCGCCGTGCTCGACCGGGCGGGCGGCGTGGCCGAGCGGGCCGCCGCACTCGTCGAACGCGCCGACGGGGTCGCGGGCGGGGCAGCCGCCCTCGTCGACCGAGCAGGCGGAGTCGCGGAGGGCGCCGCCGCACTCGTCGAACGCGCCGACGGGGTCGCAGGCGGGGCAGCCGCCCTCGTCGACCGAGCAGGCGGAGTCGCGGAGGGCGCCGCCGCACTCGTCGAACGCGCCGACGGGGTCGCAGGCGGGGCAGCCGCCCTCGTCGACCGAGCAGGCGGAGTCGCGGAGGGCGCCGCCGCACTCGTCGAACGCGCCGACGGGGTCGCAGGCGGGGCAGCCGCCCTCGTCGACCGAGCAGGCGGAGTCGCGGAGGGCGCCGCCGCCCTCGTCGAACGCGCCGACGGGGTCGCAGGCGGGGCAGCCGCCCTCGTCGACCGAGCAGGCGGAGTCGCGGAGGGCGCCGCCGCCCTCGTCGAACGCGCCGACGGGGTCGCGGGCGGGGCAGCCGCCCTCGTCGACCGCGCGGGCGGGGTGGCCGAGCGGGCCGATGCGCTGGTCGGACGCGCGGACGCGCTCGCCGAGGGTGCGGGCGGGCTGCTCGGCACCTACCAGCCGATCGCGGAGCAGGCGGCTCCGCTGGCGCGACGCTTCGTGCAGGAGTTCTCCGAGGACGAGCTCGTCGCCGCGATCCGACTGGTCGACCAGCTCCCGAAGCTCACCGAGCACGTCGAGTCCGACATCATGCCGCTTCTGGCCACGCTGGACGAAGTCGGTCCCGACGTCCACGAGCTGCTGAACCAGCTCCGCGAGGTGCGCCAGGCCATCCAGGGCATCCCCGGCTTCCGTCTGCTCCGCCGACGCGGCGAAGAGATCGAGGATTCCCGCTGATCGGCGCGGGGCACTGATCGCCACGAGAGCGACGAATTCGGGGT
>CAWGYF010000018.1:0-183933 GCA_963826705.1 uncultured Actinomycetota bacterium | reverse complement strand
GCGCGACGAGCCGATCACCACCACCGACCTGCACGGCCGGGTCGCCTCCCGCACGACCCGCCGCGTCCCGGTCCTCGCGCCCGCGCAGATCGCGACACTGCCGCCGGGGCGGGTCGTGGTGTTCACCAGCGCGATGCCCCCGGTCATCGGACGGGCGCAGAAGGCCCACAAGCGGGCCGATGTCCGCGCGCATCACACCCGAACGCCCTGAGCGTTCGAACCCGCGCGACGGCCGCGCGGGCCGGACGGCGCTGCGGCAGGTGGCTGCGGCGGGAGGCGCTGCCGGTCGGCGCTGCGCTGGTCGGGGTCGTCGAGGGCGCCCCGGTGGGTGCGCAGGCCGCCGTTGACGCCGGACAGGCCCCCGCCTGGGCCGGAGCCCTCGCGGGTGGGTTCCTCGGCCTCACGGTCGGCCTGCTGGTCGGGCACCTGCTCGCGCTGGCCTGGCGGCACGGCCGCCGCCCGGTCACCGCATGGTTCGCCCGCACGTTCGGCCCACTGTGGGCGTGGCTGGCGACCCGCTGGGCGTGGCTGCGCCGCCGGGTGACCGGGACCGACCCGGACGCGGGCTACCGCCCCTTCGGCGTTCCCACCGCGCGGGACTCGCACCTCGGCTCCGCCGGGCCGTGGGGCACCGCCTCCGCCGCACCGGAGCCCCCTCCTGCCTCTCCCGAGCCCGGCCAGGCCCCGGGATGGCTCCGTGGTCTCCCGCCGCCTGACGACCGGCCGCCAGCCCCGCCGGCTCCGTCCGACACGCCCTGAGTTCGGCGGGCGGAGCCGGGTGACCAGCCCCGGCCCCGCCCGCCACCATCCCTGTGAGGTTCTGATGCACGACCGCACACCGACCGTCGCCGAGATCGCCGACCTGACTGCCCGCCTGCGTGCCCTGTCCCACGCCGGAGCCGCCGCCGACCCCGTCGAACGCGCCCGGTTCCTCGCCGACAAGGACGCCCTGATCGACCGCATCACCGCCAACCAGCGCAGCGACGCCCGCGCCGCCGCCTTCGCTGCCGCCGCACTCGCCGACGTGACCCGCGCCGAGGCCGAGGACGGCGGCTACGCCCTGGTCGGGCCCAGCGCCCGCACCTGGCGCGCCGACCCGGCCACCGGGCGCCCGATCGAGCCGGCGTCCGAGACCGAACACCGCACCTTGCGCGAGTTCCTGGGCCGCGAACAACTGTCCACCAGCGAACCCACCTGGACCGACAGCGGCGAGATCGTCAGCACCGTCATCCCCCTCGCCGACGCCCCTTACAGCGACGACCGCGGGTGGGCGGACACGGCAGGCGTCGAGCACGACGCGGCCGACGAGCCCGGCCTGACCGGTGGCGAAGGACCACTCATCGACGCCGGACCGGCCTTCTCCGCCGAGGAAGCCGCCTACGAGCTCGCCGCCGACGGCCGCAGCCTCGACGAGGCCCGCGCGTTGGTCAGCGGCTACCTCGAGGAGGTCTCCGAACGCGTGGGCACTTCCGTCCACCAGTGGGGCCTCGACGAGGCCGACCTGGCCGACATCCGCGCACACGATGCCCGGAACCAGCCCACCCACCCGGTGGTGACGGCGGTCGAGGACGAGCAAGACCGCCGGGACCAGCTCAACCAGTGGCACGCCCGCGACGCCGTCGACGAGGACGCCCTGACCGACGACGCCGGGCAGGAGTGAACCCCATGCCCACCGAGAACCCGCAGCCCGGACCCGGCCGTGACCCGGCCGGTGGGCAGGAGCTGGAGGCGAAGGTCGGTGCGCTCGCCCGCACTCTCGACCGGGCGCTGCGCAAGCTCGACCAACTCGACAGCACGGTTGCCGCGCTCACCGACACTGTGCAGGAGTCGGTCACCCAGTCTCCGGGCGACGGCGCCGCCGAGAAGCTGGAGCAGACGGGCCCGGCGGGGCCGGGTGTGCGGTCGTGGCTGCTCGCCGAGGACCCCGCTCAGGCCGCTGCCGACCTCCACGACCTCTGCGAGTGGGTGTGGCGGATCTACCTGTGGTGGCCCGACGCCGCGCTGTCCTCGTGCTGGCTGTGGCACCCCGAGGTGATCGAGGAACTGTGGTGGCTGCGCGTCGCGCACGCCGACGCCTACGACCCCGAGACCGGGACGTCGCTGCGGGTGGCGGACTGGCACGAACGCCATCGCCCGGGCGTCGCCCGCCGCGTGCGGGCGGTGCTGGTCAAGTGCGACCTGAACCGGCACGCCGCCGTCAACAACCGCCCCGTCGAGGTCACGTCGCCCGTGCCGCCCGCCATGGTCGCCCACGCGGGCGACGTCGCCGCGGTGTGGGTGGCCGGTGCCGGCCTCGACGCGATCCGCGCGGCGGGCCCCGAGCCGACCCCCGCCCAGTTCGCCGAGGCCGATGCCTACCAGCAGGCGCTCTACCGGAGCCGCCGGTGAGCGCCCCGAGCTACTCGACGATGCACCGCCGGCTGCGCGCCCTGCGCGGGCCAGCGACCGCGCAACGGTGCGCCGAGTGCGGCGGCGCGGCCCGCTTCTGGTCCTACACGGGCACCGACCCTGACGAGCTGCGCGACCCCGTCACCGGGCAGCGCTACAGCGTCGACCCGGGCCGCTACCGGCCCCGCTGTGCCTCCTGCCACCGCACGATGGTCGCCGGGCACCGTCCGGTCGCCGCCGAAGCCCTGGACGGTGCGGTGGCCCTCTACGAGGCCGGAGCCAGCCTGGCCGCGATCGCCGCCCACTTCCACGTGACACGGCCGGTCGTGCGCGCGGCCCTGGCCGCTCACGGGGCCGCCATCCGCCCCTCCCGCTCGGCGAGTCCGCAACGCGTGGACGGCGACCGCATCGCCGCGCTGTACGCGGCGGGGGCGAGCCTGCACGCGCTCGCGGGACAGTTCGAGGCTCGACCGCTCGACCGTCCGCGCCGCGCTGATCGCGCGCGGTGTCCCGATCCGGCAACGGACGGCCGCGCTCGACGTCGACCGGGCCGTCGAGCTCTACACCAGCGGCGCGAGTCTGGCCCGCGTCGCGCAAGCATGCGGCGTCGGCCGTTACGCCGTGCGCTCCGCGCTGACCGCCCGCGGTGTCCCGATCCGCCCTGCGCGGTCGGTAAGCCCCGGCTGCGACGGCGAGCGAGCCGCCACGCTCTACGCGGCCGGAGCGAGCCTTCGCGGGATCGCCGCCTTGCTCGGCGCGACCCGACCTTCGGTACGCGCGGCGGTGGTCGCCGCTGGCGTACCGATCCGGCCGCCGGGCCCCACCTCGCGCGCCGCGCTCAGACGTCGGGACCCGTCCCCAGGCAGCCAGCAGCCACCGGCTACCCCCCCTCGCGTGATCTTCCGGCCCACCCGCACCACTGGCCGCCACACACCAACGACCGACTACAGCCCAATTCGACCATGAGCAGAACGAAGACCTCAATCCGTCTCCTATCCCTCTCAACGCCATTCCGATCACCTGCAACGCACGACAGACACCGACCGCACATCAACGACCAACCGCCACACAACCAGAGCAACCACCAGACCGGACCACTGCATCAGTGATCCCCCGGTCGGTTCCGGCCGCCCTGGCGGCGGCCGGAACCACGAGGCCAAACGATCACTTCAAGATCCACATCGGCGCTGGCCAAGATCGATCCGAGGGGAGGGGACAGCCGTTGTTGACCATGCACAAGGGCTATGACACCGACTACTACAACGACGCGGTCGCGAAGGGCCGCGAGGCGTACTACACCGACGCGGTCGCCGCCGGCGAGCCGCCCGGGCGCTGGCACGGCCGCGGCGCCGCGGCGCTGGGGCTGACCGGCGAGGTCGACCCGCTGATGATGAAGGCGTTGTTCACGCACGGGCTGGACCCGCGCGACCCGGCGACCGCGTCGCAGGAGACGTGGCATCAGGCGGCCCGGTTCGGCAACCCGCCGCGGAACTACAAGTCCGCGGAGGAGATCTACGCCGCCCTGCTGGAGGCCAACCCGGACGCCGGGCCGGAGGAGCGGGCGCGCGCTGCGCGGGCAGGCCGGGGCGTCGGCGCGGCAGTCGGTGTCGTTCTACGACCTGGTGTTGTCGGCGCCGAAGTCCTACACGCTGCTGTGGGTCGGCGCCGAGCGCGGCGCCCGCGACGCCGCCGCGGCCGGTGACGAGGCCGCCGCCGCGGAGTACCGGCGCGCTCGCCCGAGGGCCTGGAGGAGTGCCTGCTGGAGGCGCACCGGGCGATGCTGGACTTCCTCGCCGCGCACGCCGGCTACGCCCGCAAGCGGCCATCACGGCGGCGGGGCGGGGGAGTGGGTGGATGCCCCCGATCTGATCTCCACCCAGTTCTTGCAGCACGACTCGCGCGAGCACGACCCGCAGCTGCACGTGCACGGCCCGACCGCGAACAAGGTCGTCTGCCCGGCCGATGGGAAGGTCCGCGCGCTGGACTACTGCTTGTTCATCCAGTGGCGCGACGGGGCCAGCGCCTACGCCGAGCGCTATCTGGAGGCGCTGGCCTGGCAGCGGTACGGGCTGCGCTGGGAGACCGCCCCGGACGGGGTGTCGCGGCAGGTCGCCGGGGTCGACCCGGCCGCGTCGGACCTGTTCTCCAAGCGGACCGCCGCGATCACCCCCACCCTGGAGAAGCTGGTCTCGAAGTTCCGGGCCGAGACCGGGCGCCAGCCCACCAACCGGGAACTCGCCGCCCTGTCGGAGCGGGCGTCGACCCAGACGCGGGCGGCGAAGCAGTTCGGGACCGAGACCCGCGACGGGCAGCTGGCCCGCTGGGCCGCGGAGTACGACGCCACTGTTCGGCGCCTCGGTCGCCGAGCTGACCCGCGACGCGCTGGGGCGGGCGCCCGCCGCGGGCCAGACTTGGTCGGAGCGGGATGTCGTGCTGCGCGCGTTGGCGAGCATGGAGGACTCCCGCCAGGCCTGGACCCGCTCCAACCTGATGCTGGCGGTCTCGGCGGCGCTGCCCGCCCACCTGGGCGTCGCGCCCGCAGCGGGTCGAGCGCCCTGCTCGACGGGCTCACCGACAAGGCCGAGGCCCTGGCCCGCCACCTGAACCCGCGCACCGGCCCGCAGGGCCTGGACGCCCGGTACTACCGGGCGGACGGGGAGAGCGTGTTCGTCAAGCCGCACTGCCGCCGCTACGCCACCCCGACCCAGCTGCGCGGCGAGGAAGAGCTCCGCGCCGCCGCGGTCCGCCGGGGCGCCCCGCAGTGGAGCGTGGAGGACGCGGCGGAGATCGTGGCCCGCTTCGCCCGGGCCGGGCGCACCCTGTCCGCCGACCAGGAGGCCGCGCTGACCGGCATCCTCACCTCCGGCGCGGCCGTCGAGGTCCTCAACGCCCCCGCCGGCACCGGCAAGTCGTTCCTGGTCGGCACCCTCGCCGACACCTGGCCGCTCACCGGCCGGCCCCTCCCGCGCGGCACCGATGGCGACGAGGGTGGCGGACGCCGCCCGACCCGCACGCCGACGATGGGCCGCGGGTGTTCGGCATCGCCTACGGCCAACGCCAGGCCGACGTCCTCGCCGAGGAAGGCGTCACCGCCCGCAACATCCGCCGCTGGCTCGACGGGCAGGCCCGCCTCGACGCCGGGCGCGGCAGCGGCGACGACGAAGCCTTCCGGCTCCGCCCCGGCGACCTGCTCGTCGTCGACGAGGCCGGCGCCGCGCCCACCCCCGACCTGGTGGCGATCCACCGCCGCTGCGAAGCCGCGGGCGTCAAGCTGCTGCTGGTCGGGGACCAGAAGCAACTCGCCGCGGTCGGCGCGGGCGGCGCGCTCGCCGACATCGCCGAGCGCGGCATCGAGTACCAGCTCGCCGAGGTCCGCCGCTTCACCGACGGCGTGGGAAGGCCCCGCGTCGCTGCGGCTGCGCGACGGCGACACCACCGTGGTCGGCGAGTACGCCAAGCACGGCCGGCTGGTCGACGCCGGCACCGTCGAGCAGGCCGAACAGGCCGCCGCCCGCGCGTGGCTGACCGACACGCTCAACGGCCGCGACGCGCTGATCGTGGTCGGCTCCAACGCCGCCGCCGCCCGGCTGTCCAACCAGCTGCGCGCCGAACTCGTCCGGCTCGGCCGCGTCGCCGAGCAGGGCGTCCCGCTCGGCACCGGCCCCACCCGGTCGGAGTGGCGCGGCACGGTCGCCGGGGTCGGCGACCTGGTGCAGGCCCGCCGCAACGCCTGGCACCTGGAGGGCTGGTCGGCCAACCCCGAGGCGCCGGTCAACCGGCAGACCTACCGCGTGGTCGACGACCCACCCCACCGGGGCGATGACCGTCGCCCGCGTCACCGGCCGCGACGACTCCGGCAGCGAGGAGCTGGCCGAGCCGATCCTGCTGCCCGCCTCCTACGTCCGCGACCAGGTCACCCTCGCCTACGCCGCGACCGTGCACGCCGCGCACGGCCGCAACACCGGCGCCGGCTACGGCGTGCTCGGGCCCGGCACCGACGGCCCCGCCGCCTACGTCGCAGTCCACCCGCGGCCGGGAGACGAACGTGCTGTTCGTCGTCACCCAGTACTCCCACGACCAGCACCAGACCGGCGAGACCGCCCAATCCGCGCGCCGCGACCGCGGCCGACGTCGTCACCGACATCATCCGCCCACCCGGACGTGGACCCGAACCGGACCGCGCTCACCCAAGCCGAGCACGCCGCCGACGAGGCCCGGTCGACCGCCAGCGCACGTCGACCCCCTGGTCACCGTGATCGCCGACCTGACCGCCGGCCGCACCCAGCGGTGGCTCGACGAGCTCACCGCCGCCGGGCACCTGCCCGAGCACTATCGGGTCGCGGTCGCCGCCGACGACGCCCGCACCTCCCTGGACCAGCTGCTGCGCACCGTCGAGCTGGCCGGACACGACCCCGCCCAGGCCCTCGCCGACGCCGTCACCCGCGAGCACCCTGGACGGGTCGACGTCGGTGGCGCAGGTGCTGCACTACCGCGTCCGCGAGGCCTACCGCGACCGGCTGACCCCGCAGATCGACAGCTACGCGCGATCTCCTGCCCGCAGCACCTGCCCGAGCAGGCCCACACCGCCCTCCGAGACGCTCGCCGACGCCGCTGACGCCCGCCGCGCCGAACTCGGCGCCCGCCTGGCCGCCGACCCGCCGCAATGGGCGCGTGAGGCCCTCGGCCCGGTCCCCGACACCACCGACGCAGCCGGCGCGGGCCGCGTGGGAGCAGCGCGCCGGCTGGGCCGGCTCCTACCGCGAGCTGGTCGAGCACGACGACCCGGTCGACGCGCTCGGCGCCGCTCCCGCCCGCGGCCTGGCCGAGAAGCACGCCGCCTTCCACGCCGCGCACCGCGCGCTCGGCCTGCCCGACGTCGGCGCCGAGGAAGAAGACATGTCCGAAGGCAAGCTGCGCGCCCTGTGGGCCGCGTGGCAGCGGGAGCTGAACACCGCACCCCGCTACGTCGCCGACGAACTCGACGCCACCCACGACGCGCTGCGCCGCGCCCGCGAGGACGCCACCGTCTGGGCCGCCCGCGCCGACGCCGAGAACGACCCCCTCGTCCGCGACGAACTCGCCACCGCCGCCGCGCAGGCCCGCGAGCGGGCCGAGCAGCTCGCCGACCAGGTCGAGCAGCTCGAGTACGCCGACCACGCCCGCACGGTGTTCCTCACCGAGACCGCCGTCACCCGCGACCGCGCCGAACGCGCCCGCGTGGCCGCCGGCTGGAAGGGCGTCGACCTCACCGACACCAGCGACCGCGTCACCGCCGACGAGTGGCTCGACGCCCACCAGCACGAGCAGGCCGTCGCCGAGGCCGACCGGCCGATCACCGAGACACGACCTCGCCCGACGGTCGACCGCCGCGACCACGACCGCGGCGACGCTCGACCAGGGCCGCGCCGACGACGACGACCGCGGCCGACGACGCCGGGCAGACGAGCCGACCGTGGAGGCGCTGGCGCCGGACCTGCGCGACACCTCACGCCCCGACCCGACCGAGACGACCGACCCCGCGGAGCGGCGCCGCGTCCCACCCGTCGACGCCACCGCCGCCGCGGTCGACCGCGCCGCAGCAGCTGCTCGCCGACGTCGCGGCCCGCCGCGCCGCCGAGCAGGCCGCCGCCGCGCACGCCGCCGAACTCGAAGCCGAGGACGACGAACTCCGCGCCGAACTCGCCCGCCAGAGCAGCCCTCGACGACACCGCCGCCGACGGCACGCGACATGCCCGACGCGCGCGACCAGTCCGCCGATCGACGACGACGACGGCCCGGTCCTGGACCGAGCCGGATGAACCGATCGCTCGCGCCTTATCCCGCGGCCTGCGCGAAGTGCATCAGCACCGCCTTCGCGGCCGGCGCTGATCTCGCCGGACAGCTCGAAGCACCGAGGGTGCCCGGCGTGCGACAGCGCCCATCCCCAGCTGGTCTTGATGATCAGGTCGATGTCGGCGGGCCGCAGCATGATCGCCTCCCCGGCCGTGATTCGGCGCAGGCGGCCCGAACTGCTGCAGGTGCAGCCACTGCGCGCCCGCATGGTTGAAGCCGAGGTGATTCACGCCCGGCCGGGCTCGCCAGGATGACGTCGACGCCGTCGAAATGGTGGGGTTGGACCGTCCACGGCTGGACGTCCGGCAGATACGTCATGAGTTCTCCCTCCGGCCGTCTTGCCCGGGCCGGTCGCCGCGACTGGTCCGACCTGCAGGCGCAGCGCTGCCGCGATCCCGGTGTCGCAGCGGTGCGCGTGGTCCAGTGTGCAACTGCCCACCGACATTCCCGGGCGTTCACGTCGGACGTCGACGAGCGATCCGGGCGCGACCACCCATTCAGGCCGAGTTCGCGCTCAAGGCCGCGCGGGCCGAGAACCGCTGATCGACGCCCTGCGGGCGGGGCCTGCCGGCCCTTGGCTTACCGCAGCCGGACTCACGGTCAAGGGCGCTCGCTGCGCTCCGCGTCACAGCGCGACGGCGCAAGCGCCGCCCTTGACCGCGAGCCTCGCCGGCTGCGGCTGGACGCCCCAAGGCGGCGGGGGAACAGCGCCCCGCCACCCCAAGGGGACGGGCCGACAGGCCCACCAGCAGCGGAGGCCACCATGCACACCACCACCCAGCACGCGGCGCCGATCGGGACGTGGGTCGACGAGGACGCCCTGACCTGCCCGGGCTGCCACCATCCCGTCCGCGCCGAACGCCCTACGGACGTCCACGGGCTGGCCGCAACGGCAAACGGGGCCAGAGTTCTCCCACCAGGACGGCTCCGAGCTGTGCGTCGACGGACGCGGTCGGGTGTGCGAGCCGGTCGAGGCCACCCGATGAGCACGCCGGCCGTGGTTGAGAGGCACGAGCCTGTTGCGTCAGGGCGTAGGCGGTCGAACCCTCTCGGGCCCGGTATGGGTTGGGGCCGGTTATGCCGACGGCTTTTGCGGCTTGATCAGCGTCGCGGCTTTGGGCGCGATAGACCTTGAGCAGGTTGTGGATGGCAGCGATCAACTTCCGCTCGGCCTGGGCGGTTGAGACCGCGGTGGAGCAGCTGGCGGTTGCTCTCCATCCGATCCAAGCACCGTCACGCACCGGTACGGCGAGATGTGCGCCGAGCTCGGCATCGACAGCCACCTGCACGCCCCTGTGCCACTACTCCGCGACGGAACTGCTCACCGCAGGCGTGGACCTGCGCACCGTCGCCGGCCGTCTGGGTCACGGCGGAGGTGGCGCAAACCACGAGTGAGTAGCAACTCGGGCATGACCGACGACGAAGTGTCCCGACATGTCCGGGCCGCCGGTGAGGTGTGGACCCGACGGTCAGCGCGGGAATGGTCGCTCGATCTGCCCATGCTCACCGCCTCCGGTGTCACTCTCACCCCGCCCGACGAGGCGGCCGGCCGTGCGGTCGTCGCCGAGCGCGAGTCGCACCGCGCCCGCACCACCGACCCGGCACCGGCCATCCCCGCCCCGCAGACCCCGCGGTAAACCCCCCAGCAGCTGCCACCGCCACCGCAGTCGGCGCCTGGCCCGAGCTCGCCAACGGCTCGATTCCCGCATCTGCCCAGTGCCCATCTGATTGTTCGCCCGTCACTTGATCGAGTGGCCCGATCACAGCGGGTGGACGACCGTCACTAGTCTCCGTGTGACGACGCGCACGTGCTGGGGGCTGGATGACTGCCGACGAGATGCTGTGGAGCGCCATCCTGCGCAGTGGGTCGGCATGAGCAGCCCGTCGCTTGGCGGTGCCTCGAGTGCGGTTGCCGCGTCCGCTCACGCCGCTTGCGCTCGCTTCCGCAGCACCGATCCTCTCGTGGTCAGACGGACTCGGCGGAAGCTCGCGGCCGACGTCGGTTTCGCGGACGACTCGGGCCGCATCCCCGAGGCCCGTTGGATGCGCGCGATGACGTTCGAGCGTCTGGTGCGCAGCGAGAAGTTCGCCAGCGAGGTCGCGACCACGACGGTCGGTCGACTGAACTTGAGCCGTCCCACAGAGGTCGTGACGGTCAACGCGCACGTGAGCGTCGACAGGACAGCGGCCCTGCTTCTCGCAGCCCACGCCCGCGCACTGGCGCACGGGGCCGCGACGTTGATCCACGGGCTCGCCGTCCCGTTCGTCGGCTTCGAGGAGAGCGCGGCCACCGAGGTCAAGCCCGATTTCGCCGTGGTGGCGCCAAAGGCCGGCGAGGACGACGGGTCATGGCTGATCGTCGGCGACGCCAAGGACTACGAGCGGGTTCGCTCGCGCATCGAGGACACGAGGCTGCTGAAGGGCTTCCTCCAGGTAGCGCTGGGTGCAGAGTCCGCTGCGACCTGGTCGCGCCTGCCGACGGACATGTCGGTGCACTCCTACGGAGTTCTGGCCGCTCCGCGCAACGCGTTCCTGCAACCCGAGGCACTGGTGGAGCGCCTCGACGACTACCGGACCGAGGTGCGGATGCGCGTCGCGGAGCGACGGCGTGAGGCCGCTCGGGCGCCCTACGACGACGCGACGAGCGTCTCGGCCTTCGTCGCCCACCTGCAGGCGACCTTCGACCCGTCGACCTGCACGACGTGCACGCTGTTCTCCTACTGCCGCCACGAGCTCCGGACGTCGAACGACCCGGCCGACCTGCTTGTCGAGCTGGGGGTTCCGGTCGACGTGCGCGGCCAGGTCGTCGGCCTGGTCGACGGGACGGGCCAGGTCGGCTCGGCGCCGGCGTCCGTGGTCGCCAACGTGAGGGCGACTCTCGACGGGGTCGGTCGGCTGACTGGGCAGCGGCGTACCGACCAGGCGGGCCAGGCCGGCACCGTCAACGTTGTGGTTGCCAAGTCCGACGCCGCCGCACTCGGCCTCCACGGGATGGCCCTGCAGCGCGTCACGGCGCAGGGCCGCGGTCCGTGGCAGTTCACGGTCTTCGACGACCCCCAGGCGCCGGCGACCCGCCGCGAGGTGATGCATCTGCTCGGAGCCGAGCTGACGAAGGCGATGACCGAGCAGCGCAAGGCCAACAGGGACGCACCCGGCCCGATCCACCTCACCGTCGCCGATAAGCAGACGGCCGACATCCTGGCCTCGATCGCCGACAACCTGGCCGGTATCGAGCTCAGCCGGCTGCGGTGGGAGCGCGACCGGTCGGAGGGCCGCCAGGCGTTGACGTTCAACGGCGAGCAGGCGCAGATCCCGGCCCGGTTGAGCGAGACGGATCGGACAGCCGTGTCGTTCCTGCTGGAGGAGGACCGCGCCCGCGCGCTCACCCTCCGGTCACCGATCGTCGACGTCCGGGCTGTGCTTGCCCGTCACCTGGTCGCCGGCGGACCGTCCGTCGCTTCCCTGCGTCTTGACTACCTGGTGGCGTGGGGCGGACCCGCCCCGGTCGACCCCCGGCCGTTCGAGGACGAGATCGAGTCCTCGGAGCACACGCCCGGTGCCCGACTGACGCAACCGGCGATCAGACGCCATCCACCAGGCCTTGGCGGGCACGGGGTCGCGTCGCCGCCGGTCCGGGGAGGGGCCCGCCGATCCGGAGACGTACGCCGCCCTCGTCACCGAGGAGCTCCGCTACAAGGCCGTGGTTCTCGAACGGGCGCTGGATGTGCTGGAGACCGTCGACGACTCGGCGCTGCGCGAGGTGCACCGGGCGATCGAGGGCGACGCCCAGGCGGTGTGGCGGCGCCGGCTGACGCTGCACGCGTCGGACCTGGTGCGGTTCGGGCGGACCTACCGCCACTGGCGCAACTCGCTCGTGCCCGTGATCGAGAGCGATGGCCGCTGCCACAGCCAGCTGCTCGCGCTGGCCAACCCGCAGGTCGCCGATGACCTGGCCACCGACGCGAGCGTGCGCGAGGTCGCCGTCGCGACCGTCGTCGAGACGCGTCCGCTCGTGCTGGACGTCGTGTCGCGCCGAATCGGGGACGGGTCCCGGATCGTGCTGATGCACATCAACGACGAGTCGTGTGTCGAGCACCCGACGGTCGCCGTGACCGCACAGAAGGGCAGCTTCAAGTTCTCTGGGTTCGTCGATCGGTCCGCTGTCCTCTGCAGGTGTCGCCGACGCGCCCCGTCGCCTGCTGTGGGCACCCGCGACCGTCCCGACGGTGTCGGTCGGTGACCGGCTCATTGTCGCGGACTTCGCCTGGTTCTCGTCCCACAAGAAGAACACAGCGCTCAACGTCGACCGACCGAGGGCAGACGAGGTGTCGGCACCCAAGGTGACCTGCGAACCCGACTCCTACGCCGACGACCCCGACGCTCACCGGTACTGCTGCCGCCCCCACGAGGACTCGGAGGCCGACTGGTCCGACCAGCTCGCCGCGCGCCGTGCGAGAGGGGAGCTCAACCCGCAGACGTGGCCGCCGGTCGTGGACGGCGACGCGTTCGAGGTGGGAGCGACCGGGGCGCCCACCGGAACCGCGACAGTCGAGCCGTCGACTGCACCGCCTGACGACGTGACGATGGACGACCTGGAGTGACATCGTGACGATCGAGTTCTCCGCAGCCCGACGACCAGGACGCTGACGGGGTCCACCATGCGCGAGCGGCGGCGGGCAACGCGGCGGTCGCCGATGAGGCGCATCGACGTCCTGCGGGACGCCCTGTCGGGGGCCGCGCCCGTTGACCGGATCCTGCTCAAGGCGGCGGCTGGTGCCGGGAAGTCGTTCGTGCTGAGGAGGCTGGTGGGTGACGCCGTCGAGCACCCGAGTTGCACGCGCGTGGCGATCGTCGCGTTCACCAACAAGCAGATCCACCCGCTCGCGACCTCGCTCGGGAAGACCCTGGGGAAGGACCGGGTGTGCCTGTTCGTCGCCAAGGACAAGTTTGGCGACGTCCCGGACGACGCCCAGGTGCACGCGACCGTGGTGACGACGGCGACGAGCATCCCGCCCGGGGCCGAGGTGATCATCTCGACCTGCCACAAGCTGGGCGCGATCGGCGAACTGAAGCGGCTGAAGCGAGCACCTCGGCGCCGCGCACGACGGTGGATCGCGCGTTCGACGTCCTGTTCGTCGACGAGGCGTGGCAGCTTCCCCACCACCTGTTCGACAAGGTCGCCAAGGCAGCTCCGATCACGGTCGGGGTCGGCGATGTCGGGCAGCTCCCGCCACTGGAGATCGGCGCAAACCCGTGGCGGGGCGACCCGGGGTTCAACCCCTACCGCGCGTGGCCGACCGCGTTCGAGGGCGACGAGCGCACCTGGGCGGTCGAGCTCCCCGCGGTCTGGCGGCCTGCGGCGGGTCACCTCGGCCTTTGGCGGGCCTTCTACCCCGAGTGGGGCGAACTCCACTGCGTCGCTGCGCCGGGTGACCGGGCGCTCGTCGCCGCCGGACTGTCCGGGCCGGCGGCCGCCATCTGGAAGCAGGTCGGCACCGGCGTACCGACGCTGCTGGAAGTCGAGGGCCTGCCGGACGCCGAAGCCGCGGACATCGACCTGCCGCTGATGAAGGTGGTCGAGTCGCTCGCTGGACGAGCTGCTGGCATCCGGGTTCACGCTCGAGCAGGCGCAATACGACGACACCGGTTCGCCGACCGGGACCACACTGACGTCGCGTCCTGGCGACGCCCCGGGCGACCCGCTGGTCGCGGTCCTGGCGACCCGGAATCAGGCCGTGGACGACGCGACCGACGTCGTGGAGCGGTTGCGGGCGAAGCATTCGCTGACCGAGACCGAGATCGTGGCGTCGACCGTCGACTCGTGGCAGGGCCAGACGAACCGCATCACGGTCGCGGTCCACCCGCTGACCGGAGCCGCGCAGCTCGACGAGTTCAACTCGGCGTTCGGGCGGCTCGCCGTCACCTGCACCCGAGCCACGCACGGGCTGCTGATGGTCTCCCGACCCGGGCTCGACCGGCTTCTCGGCGAGGCGCCCGCCCGCCCGGGGACGCCGTTCGGCGAGCCCGGCAACCGGCACCTGCCGCGCCAGACCCACCAGCGCATCCTCGCCACCTTCGCCCGTGGCACCCTGACCGTCGATCCCGAGCTTGTCTGAATGGAGCACCGTTGTCCCGGCTGAACGACCTGATCCGCCAGCTCCGCCTGAAGGACCCGGCCCTCGCTGACGACTTTGAACGCGAGGTCGGTGCGCTCGCGGACCGGCGCTCGTTCGGGCTGAACTTCGAGCGGCACACGCCCGAAACTGTCGAGCTTCCCGGGCGGCGGGTGCGCCGTGGCGACAAGGTCCGCATCCTACCCCCACGTGGAACGATGCCAACGGCTGCCGACGAGCGCCTCTGGCGGGTCGCGTCGATCGACAGGCCGGCGTCGGTCGGGTTGCGGAACTGGAGTCGCTGGACGGCGAGGAGACGAAGCCGGCCGCCGTCTCCGATCTGGTGGTGGTCGCGGAGTTTCGCGAGCCCATCTACCCCGGCCTGGTCTCGACAGGCAAGGTCGAGCGCGGCGGCGACAAGCCGTTCCACACCGTCATCAACGCCGAGAACTACCACGCGCTCCAGACGCTGCTGTTCACCCACCGCGGCCAGGTCGACTGCATCTACATCGACCCGCCGTACAACACCGGCAGCGCCGACTGGATCTACAACGACCGCTACGTCAGCGGCGATGACCTGTACCGACACTCGAAGTGGCTCGCCTTCATCGAGCGGCGCCTGGTGCTTGCGCAAGTGCTTCTTAAGGACACCGGGGTCATCATCGTCGCAATCGGTGACGAGGAGCATCACCGGCTTCGAATGCTGCTCGACCAAGTCTTCGGCGACCAGAACTTCCTCGCAGATATCATCTGGCAGGGGAGCGGCAAGAACGACGCCCGCTACACCGCCGGTGGCGTGGACTACATGCTCGTCTACGCGAAGAGTGAGGAAGCGCTCGCGGCAAGTGGTAGGCGATGGCGCGAGGCCAAGCCCGGGTCTCGAGCTTGCGGAGGCCGCGGCCAGGGCGGCGTGGGACCAGTCGGGCGGTAACGGCACCAAAGCAACGGCGCTGTACAGATCAGCATTGCGCGGACTAAAGGGGCGCATAGAGCCTGCGGTATTTCGGTATGACCAGATCGATGATCAGGGTAGAGTTTTCCAGAGTGGCGATCTGCGCAGTCCTAACCCCCGTACAAATCTTCAGTACGATCTCCTTCATCCCGTGACGGGAAAAGCTGTGAAGAGGCACCCAAATGGCTGGGTATACAGTCGGGAGGCAATGGCATCATGAATTGCCGAGAGACGAGATTCTCTTCGGACCCGACGAGACTACGTCGCCGCGCTTGAAACGGTTCCTTTCAACGCAAGGTGACCAAGTTCCCTACTCTACCTTCACGATGCCCAGGATGCCGGGCTCGAAGCGCTTGGAGGCGATCTTGGGCGACAAGCGCTTCCCTTATCCCAAAGACGAACGAGGTTCTTCGCGCTGGATCGGCGCCGTCGCCGACTCGTCCGCCCTCGTTCTCGACTTCTTCGGCGGCTCTGGCACCACGACTGAGGCCGTGATGCGCCTGAACGAAGAAGATGGCGGCACGCGGCAGGTCGATTCTCGTTACCAACAACGAGCTGGATGCGAAGGAAGCCAAGGCTTGACTAAGGCAGGGCATCGCCGCGGCGACGTGGAGTGGGAGGCGAGAGGCGTCCACGAGTACGTCACGCGGCCACGCCTGACCACAGTGGTGACCGGCGAAGCGCTCCGACGGCTACGCACCTACGAGGACACCGTCCCTGCGAACGTCGAGTTCTTCACCCTCACCTATGAGGCGCCGCTGCGCGTGGCGAGTAACCGCGAGTTCGGCCGGATCGCACCGCTCCTGTGGATGCGAGCCGGCTCCCGCGGGCGGCGGATCGATGACATCGCGAAGGGCTGGGACGTCGCCGACGCCTACGGCGTGATCGCGGACTTCGACCACTCCGACGAGTTTCTGCAGGCGCTGTCCGACCAGCCCGACGCCGCCATCGCGTTCGTAGTTACCGACGATGACTGGCTGTTCGAGTCGATGTGCCGGGAGCTGCCTGAACGCGTCGAACCGGTCCGGCTCTACGAGGCCTACCTCCGCAACTTCGAACTGGAGTCCGGAAGGGGCGCCCGATGAAGTTCACGCTCAAGGACTACCAGCAGGATGCAGTCGCTGACGTACTGAACCTTCTGGAGCAGGCACGGACAATCTTCTCCCGCGACGGCCGCGAGTCGTCGTTCTCGCTGTCAGCAACCACCGGCTCAGGCAAGACGGTGATGGCGGCCGCCGCGATCGAGGCGTTGTTCTACGGCAGCGACACGTTCGGGTTCGAGGCAGACCCGGGCGCGGTCGTGATCTGGTTCTCCGACGATCCCAACCTCAACGACCAGACCCGCTCCCGCCTGATGGAGGCTTCGGAGAAGCTGGTCTCGTCCGACCTCGTGACCATCGCACCGCCGTTCTCGAAGCCTCGCCTGGAGCCGGGAAAGGTGTACTTCCTCAACACCGGCAAGCTGACCAAGAACTCCCTGCTGACCCGGGGCCACGATCCTGACCCGGACGCCGAGACGCTACCCGGGATGGATGCCGCCCAGCCGGACATGCAGGGGTGGACGATCTGGGAGACGATCGCCAACACGATCACCGACGACGACCTGACCGTGTACCTGATCCTTGACGAGGCGCACCGCGGGTTCAACACGCGGACCACGTCCGACAAGCCGACGATCGTCCGACGCCTGGTCAACGGCCACGCCGGCTACCCGCCGATCCCGGTCGTCTGGGGAATCTCCGCGACGATCGAGAAGTTCCAGGACGCGATGAAGGCGGCCGAGACCGACAAGAGTCGTCGAGTTCTGCCGTCGGTGATCGTCGACCCGACCCGGGTGCAGGAGTCCGGCCTGGTCAAGGACACTGTTCTGCTGGAGATCCCCGCAGAGTCCGGCAACTTCGACTCCGTGCTGGTCCGGCGCGGCGCCCGCAAGCTTCGGGAGTCGACCGAGCGGTGGCAGGGCTATGCCCAGGCCCAGGGGTCCACCGACGTCGTGCGGCCGTTGCTGGTGCTCCAGTCGCCCAACACGCCCGACCCTGACGATCTCGGGCGGGCCCTGGACGAGATCTTCGCCGAGTACCCCGATCTCGGCGCCGACGCTGTCCGGCACGTGCTCGGTGACCACTCTGTGCAGCGGTTCGGCTCCTGGGAGGTCGACTGGATCGAGCCGCAGCGGGTCGAGGAGTCGACGAAGGTACGAGTGCTGATCGCCAAGGATGGCATCTCGACGGGCTGGGACTGCCCCAGAGCCGAGGTTCTGGTGTCCTTCCGGCCGGCGAAGGACCACACCCACATCACCCAGCTGCTGGGCCGGATGGTGCGCAACCCGCTCGCCCGTCGCGTTCCCGGCGATGAGCGACTGAACGCCGTCGACTGCATCCTGCCGTTCTTCGACCGAACCACCGCTGGGAACGTCGTGAAGTTCTTGACCGGCCAGCTGGACGAGATGCCCGCCGGACTCGGGCAAGAAGGTGCTCCTGGACGGGCGTCAGCTTGGTCCGAACCCGCAGATCCCGGAGTCGGTGTGGGAGTGCTGGGACGCCCTGCCGACGCTCACGGTTCCGCAACGCGGAGCACGCCCGGTGAAGCGGCTCGTCGCGCTTGCCGAGCGGTTGTCGAGCGACGGGGTTCGGCCCGGCGCGCTGAAGGAGGTCGAGGAGGAGCTGCACACGATCCTCGACACGTACGCCACCCGGTACGCGAAGCAGCTCCAGGAGGCTGTCTTCGAGGTGTGGGCCGTGCGGGGCCAGTCCATCGCGGGGACCGTGGGAGTCAAGCAGCTGGTCTACTCCGACTTTGTCGAACGGGCGGACGACCGGGCGATTCGCGTCGCCTTCGACGCCGCACGTAAGGCGTTCGGCGCCGACATCGCCCAGTCCTACGTCAACCACCTCGCCGGGCCCGATGACGATGCCGACGACGACCTGCGCCACGCCTACGTCCAGACGTCCGCACTGGCCACGGTCACGGAAGTCCGGGTGAAGGTCGACAAGGAGGCCGATGAACTCGCGGTCGCGTGGTTCGCCCGGCATCGGGTGGAGATCAAGGCCTTACCGGACGAACACCAGCAGCAGTACCAGCTCATCCAGGCCCTCGCCACGGAGCCGCAGCGCGGAGAGCTCACCCGCCCGCGCTCCCGGATGGAGGACTACGCGTCGATCGACGGCTCCGGCCAGATCGGTGTGGCCCCGCTGGTCGGCAAGCACCTGATGTCGGACGAGGACGGTATGTTCCCGATCGCTTCGCTTAACGACTGGGAACGCGACGTCGTGGTCGCCGAGCTGAATCGGCGCGGCTCAGTCGGCTGGTACCGGAACCCGGCCCGCGCGGCAGTTGACTCGCTGGGGATCACTTACCGGGACTCGGTTGGCAACTGGCGGTCCATGCACCCGGACTTCCTCTTCTTCAACGAGGTAGGTGGAGTGGTGCGCGCGTCGATCGTCGACCCGCACGGCCACCACCTCGAAGACTCTACGGTGAAGCTGAAGGGCCTGGCTCGCTTCGCGGAGGAGTACGGCGACCGAGTTCCACCGGATCGAGGCCGTGACGAAGATCGGCACCACGATGCGGATTCTCGACCTTCAGATCCCGTCCGTGAGAGAGGCGTTGATAAAAGGACATGCGACGCCCATCGAGTATTACAAGTCGGACATCGCATTTGAGTACGACGTCGGGAAGTGAGTGGCGGCCTCAGGTTGAATCGACTGAGCCACCGAATCGGCCAGGGGAGCCCGACTTCACATGAGTAACGTCAAGGTCGATCCGGAAACGGTCGACTTGGTCGAGGGTTTCAACCGCGACGTGCGCAGCATCGGCCACTTCGGTACCGGAGACCTTGAGCTGCGCATACGGGACGCTGACGACTTGGCACTGGCAGAGCCGTTGCTCAACCCCAGCTACGAAGCGTAGCTGATCACCGGACCGGCCGATCATGTGCAGACCCCTGATCGGGCGCGCTGATCCGTCCGTGGGCAACGGCAGCCCGAGCTGGTACCGCGTCAGGCAACCCTTTGCCCTCTTGATGACCTCGGTGCTTCGACGATCTTGCGGAGGCGTGGGTCGTTGACGTGGCGGTTCCGCCAGGCGATGAAGCGGATCATGTCGGCCTGTTCGTGCTGGAACTCGACTGCGACGACTCATCTTCGACGGCCGCTCCAGCGACTACGTCCCGAAGGCCCGCGCCGCGAAGCGAAGCCCTGCGTGCCGCCGCCCTGCTCGGCTCCGCACTGCCGCGACCGGGCGTGCCGACGTCGGCGACCGGCTGACCGTGCGGCCCGTGCTCGGCGTCGTCGGCGCACGGGTCCTGCCCACCGGGGCTGGGCTGACGGCGTATCCGTCGCCACGACATGCCGGCTCACCCACACCCTGACATCCATGTCGCCGATGCTCGACCAGAGACAGGCCGACGCGATCTGCGACGTCGCCCGGCACCGTGCCACGTGGGCCCGCGGCATGCGCTAAACCATCCACAATGGATTCACTGTCAATGACTCTGTCAATGAAGATGGGTCTAGCGCATGCAGATCCGCCACTCGGTACGGCGGTTGGGCCTCTTCAGGGGCCACCTGGCGGGCCCAGCGGCAGATAGGTGGGTCTTTTAATCCGCTGGCTGCCGAATTGGTCTCTTCCGGGGTCAAGGCGCCGCCTTCAACGGCGCAGGCCTGGCACGCTGGTTCCCGAGCGGCCCGCTCGCTCCTGCCTCCGGCCAGCTCGCGGCCAGCGGCACCGGCTACCCGGCCCGTCACGCGAGCTAGACGCCGATCTCTGTCTAACGACAAGACAGCCCCGCAAGCCTTGACTACTGCCCTTCGCCTGTCCACGTCTCACTACCGATCGGCGGGTACGCCGGACCTGCCCGTCAGCTCATGTTCCAGCTGGCCGGGATGTTCGTCTGCTGATCTGGACACAGGTAAGTCATCGCGGACGCCACGACCGACTCTGAGTCCTTGTTGGACATCGAAGGGTTCTCCGTCTTGATGATGAACTCGTCGTCAGTCGGTGTGAACTTCCCCGAGGCGAGCTGGTCACACGCGGTCTGGCCAATCTTCTCGATCTTCGGCCAATCGCCATCAGCCGGCAGCCCACCGGACTTCGCGATCACGCCGTTGTGGAAGTTGTCTATCGGGGTCGCGGCCGAGCATGCCGCAGTGAGGGTTGCGGCAACGGCCACCATGAGGAGTGCACCGAGCGCAGTCCGGATCACGGGCAGGATGCTACTGGTCCGCACGAACGGCTTAATGCCCTGGACTCGTCGATAGCGGTGAGTTCAAGACCCACGGACTCCGCCCGCACCCGGCACCGCTCAGAGATCGGGGCGGGTGCGGCGGCGGTGACCTCCTCACGCCGCGCCGAGACGGCTGGCAGGGGCGACCAGCGCCGCGAGGAGATCACCTCAGAAAGTGTTTGAGGAGATCAACTGACGGTCGGGAATGTGCGTCGTCGCTGTCGGATGGTCGGCCCACCGCGTCATGGGGGACGCGGCCATTACTCTGATGCCGCACGCTAACTGCCGTCGCGGCTGTCTGTTCTGTCCTAAGCCGAGATCGAGAATCGACGATGTCCGCTGATCAGCCTCAAGGCCATGGCGACGACGGTGACGTGCGTCCGATCACAGTGCGTGTGAGAGCCGATGGCCTCGACGAGATATTCGGGCGTCGAGTCGTCGGCGGGGTCGAGGCGGGCTTGCGGACCGTGCTTACTTGGTTCGACACCTACGCCTACAGCGCAGATGCACACCTGTGGATCAACCCGGACGACAACGACGGCGTCACAGACGCCCCATCTGATCGCGGCCGCCTGGTGCGTCGGCCGGCCCGCCAAGTGCTCGTGGTCGGTAATGGCCCTGTCGCCGAGCAGCTGCGCGACCTCCTCGTTCCGGCTGTGGCGGGTGGAGCCTTCACCGGTTACCTGAACGCCAGACGCTGCTTGAGGTGGCCGCGCCGATCCTCAACCACCGCACGTACAACATGTTGACACGCGAGGGGTATCGAACCCTCGATGAGGTCGTCGCCACGCCCGAAGCTTCGCTGATCAACATCCGCAACGTCGGCCCTAAATCCCTCGCGTTGATCCGTGACGCGGCGGATGCCCATCTTGCCGCCACCGCCGTGACAGCTCATGCGTCGACGAGCAGCGACGCCGCGAGGATCGCCGACCTGAACACCATGACGACCGACGAGCTTCGGATCCTGTGGGCTGCCGTGGTGTGGGAGCTGCAACGCCGCGGCGTGCTGACGGTCGCCATCACGACCGGCGACCCGGGGTCGATCACGCCCTCGTGAATGCCCACGCTAATGCCCACGCATACGTCGAGTCGCCATTGAGCACCGCCGCGGCGTCTGATCATGCCCGAGCACCCTGAGCTGCGACGATGCACCACCGCAGAACATCGCTGATCGCGGTAGATCAGCGGATTGAAGATCCATCAGATCGTGGGTTCGAACCCCCACCCGCCCGACACCCATCCACCCGGCTGAAGAGCCACCGGACGGATCGGCGTTGTGCCCGATGGGCACGGCCCCCGGTGGACGAGCCGATCGAGGCCCGGCGATGAGCGGCACCGACACCCGGACCCGATCTAGCACCGGCGCCGGCACAACCGCCGAAGCGCTCTCGCGAAGATGTGGCGATGTGGCTGCCAGTGCTCGCGATGCGTCGGACAACTGGGTCCTACTTTGTGCGGTCGCTTTGAGCGATCCAGCGCAGCATCGTGATGCCGGCTGATCCGTAAACGGCGACGTGGTCGCCCGCAATGGCCAGGCCTAGCCCAGAGGCGAGTTTTAAGCGGCAGGGTGCGCGGGTTCCGGCATCGCTTTGGTCGGGTGTGAGCAGGCTGACCTCGAAGTCCGAGCGCAGCACCGCGAGGTGGTCGCCGTCAGGGAAAAACGCCATCGCAGACACCGGTGAATGTCCGGCGACAGTGGCGGTGAGGCCTCCGGTGATTGGATCCGACAGCGAGACGGCGCCGTCGCGGCCACCGGCGGCCAAGTGGGCGCCGTCGGGGGACCAGACCGTCGTGCGCGCCCGGATGCTGCCGACCGGCGCGGGGACGATGTCCGCCCTGCGCCCGAGGAGTCGCCGGAGCCGTCGACGCTGGCCAGTGGCGAGACTCCAGATCCGCACCGGCTCCCCGACCAGGCCGCCGGTGGTGGCCAGGTGGGTGCCGTCGGGTGACCAGGCCACCGTGTTCACGCCGCGGGTGTGGCCGGTGAGGGTGGTGGTGGTCTGGCCGGTGGCGGGGTCCCAGATCCGCACTGTTTTGTCGCCGCCGGCGGTGGCCAGGTGGGTGCCGTCCGGTGACCAGGCCACCGCGTAAACACCCGGCCGGTGTGGCCGGTGAGGGTGGTGGTGGTCTGGCCGGTGGCGGGGTCCCAGATCCGCACCGTCGCGTCGTCGCTGGCGGTGGCCAGGCTGGGTGCCGTCCGGGGACCAGGCCACCGCGGTCACCCTGCCGGTGTGGCCGGTGAGGGTGGTGGTGGTCTGGCCGGTGGCGGGGTCCCAGATCCGCACGGTCGCGTCGTCGCTGGCGGTGGCCAGCTGGGTGCCGTCCGGGTGACCAGGCCACCGCGTTCACCCGTGCCGGTGTGGCCGGTGAGGGTGGTGGTGGTCTGGCCGGTGGCGGGGTCCCAGATCCGCACCGTCCGTCGTCGCCGCCGGCGGTGGCCAGATGGGTGCCGTCGGGTGACCAGGCCACCGCGGTCACCCTGCCGGTGTGGCCGGTGAGGGTGGTGGTCTGCCCGGTGGCGGGGTCCCAGATCCGCACCGTCTCGTCGTCGCCGGTGGCCAGCCGGGTGCCGTCCGGGTGACCAGGCCACCGCGTACACCCGGTGTGGCCGGTGTGGCCGGTGAGGGTGGTGGTGGTCTGGCCGGTGGCGGCGTCCCAGATCCGCACCGTCTCGTCGTCGCCGGCGGTGGCCAGGCGGGTGCCGTCCGGGCGACCAGGCCACCGCGCTCACCGCGCCGGTGTGGCCGGTGAGGGTGGTGGTGGTCTGCCCGGTGGCGGGGTCCCAGATCCGCACCGTCGCGTCGTCGCCGGCGGTGGCCAGGCGGGTGCCGTCCGGGCGACCAGGCCACCGCGCGCACGCCGCCGGTGTGGCCGGTGAGGGTGGTGGTGGTCTGCCCGGTGGCGGGGTCCCAGATCCGCACCGTCGCATCGTCGCCGGCGGTGGCCAGGCGGGTGCCGTCCGGGCGACCAGGCCACCGTGTTCACCCCGCCGGTGTGGCCGGTGAGGGTGGTGGTGGTCTGCCCGGTGGCGGGGTCCCAGATCCGCACCGTCTTGTCGTTGCCGGCGGTGGCCAGGCGGGTGCCGTCGGGGCGACCAGGCCACCGCGTTCACCCAGCCGGTGTGGCCGGTGAGGGTGGTGGTGGTCTGCCCGGTGGCGGGGTCCCAGATCCGCACCGTCGCGTCGTCGCTGGCGGTGGCCAGGCGGGTGCCGTCGGGGCGACCAGGCCACCGCGCTCACGGCGCCGGTGTGGCCGGTGAGGGTGGTGGTGGTCTGCCCGGTGGCGGGGTCCCAGATCCGCACCGTCGCGTCGTCGCTGGCGGTGGCCAGCCGGGTGCCGTCCGGGGACCAGGCCACCGCGTTCACCCCGCTGGTGTGGCCGGCCAGGATGCGCATTTGCGCCGCCGGTGGAGGAGTCAGACCCCAGCACGCCTCGAGATACGACTCGGGGCCGAGTGCCAGCAGCCGGTCCGGGTCGACGCCGGCGGGCCGTGACGGGTCAGCGACCCAGCCAGGCCCGCAGGGTCGGGGCCAACGCCTGGCACGCCGCTGCCAGGCCCGGTGGAGTTGTCGGGCAGGTCGAGGACGTGGGTGTGCTGGGGCAGCCACGACCGCCACCAGCGATCACCGGATCGGCCGGCAGGGTCTCGGCCGCATCGGCGAGGTCACGCTCGGCGACCAGCACGCTCGCCGCCGGCGATGCGCTGCACCAGGAAGGCGGGGTCGGTGACCGTGGCCGCCAGCTCGCGTCGGGCACCCGCCCCGCGCAGGTGCGCGACGAGCCGGTCACGGATGTAGGGCTCCTCGGCGGGGAGCTGCCACCACTGGTCGGGTTCGGTCAGCAGGCTGCGGTAGGCGTCGAGCAGCTGCGCGTGCAGGTCCGGCAACGCCGGGGCGTGCAACAGCAGGTAGTCGTGCTGCAGGTCGTGGAACTCGACACCGCCGGACCCGAGGGTGAGCAGGTTGGCGGCGGCGAGCCGGGCCAGATCCGCCTCGGTCTGCGCCGGCGTACGCCGCGGGTGTGCGCCCAGTACCGGGCGACCGCGGCGACCGGGATGCGCGCGTCCCGCGGGAACACCGCCAGCCCGTACAGGGCCTGCGGCCAGCTCGGCGGCAGCGCGCCGACCGCGATCTGCATGGCCTTGAACGTGTTCGCATACGGGTGGTCGCCGAACACGTCCGCGTCCCGCACCAGGTCGGCGGCGACCTGCGCCCAGGTCCGTCCGCCGCGCACCGCCGCGGCCAGCAGCGCCACCGCCAACGCCACCCGACCGACCTGCTCGATCGCCGCGTCCGCCGCCTCCGGCACACCCCGTCCCGTCCGGCGTGCCGGCGGCCGGGTCGCCGGCGTGCAGGACCGCGGCCGCCAGCGCCCGCGCTGCCGGCAAGACTAAGCACCCCCACCGGGAAGGCCCGCGCGCCGACCGCGTCGAGCACCCGCGGGTCGCGGGTGGTGTAGAGGACCCGGCCCTGCGGTCCGGTGAGCCGGAACGCCCGCGCGGCGGCGTCGGACCACACGTCGTCGACCACCAGCAGCACCCGCCGGTCCGCCAACCGCTCCGCCAGACGCCTGTTGCGCCTCGGCACGGTGTGCGCGGGGCGGGCGCGGTCGGGTCGAGCCGCTGTGAGCAGGTCCAGCTGCGCGGCCAGCACCGCGCCGGCCTCGCCGACGGTCACCCAGAACACCCCGTCCGGGAACCGGCGGCGCACCATCTCGTCCCGGGCCAACGCCGCGGCCAACACCGACTTGCCGATCCCGCCCTGGCCGTGCAACCCCAGCGACCGCACCTGCCCGGTCACCCCGACCGCCCCGGACTCCACCGCCGCCACCGCGTCGATCAGCGCGGCCAGCTCCTCGCGGGCCACATAGCCCGGCGGTGGCGCCGGCACCCCGGACAGCGGACCCGGCTGCGCCGCGATCGGCACCTGCTCCACCCGGCCCCGTCGAGGCCCGGCCGCCCTGGTGTCCGTGGCGTCACGGCGTGCCCGGTTCCGGCAGCAACGCGATCAGCTTCTTGCACGCCTGGGTTATTCGTCGGTCCCGCTCGCCCACCTGCTCGGCGAGATTCAGCGCACCGTCGCGGCCCGGATCGTGCAGCCACTGCACCCGGGTCAGCTCCCGCGCATGCTCGTACAGGCACGAGCCGACCAGGATCGGGGCCAGCCGCACACCGTGGGCCACCAGCGCGGGCAACTCGTGGTGCCGGATGTAGGACGAGGCCAGGAACCGGGCGCTCACCAGCAGCAGCGCCACCCCGCTGCGCGCGATCGCCGCTCGATCTCCGGGTTCCACTCGTCCCCGGTGCGGATGTCGGTGTCCACCCACAGCCGCACACCGAGCTCGTCCAGGACCGGCTCCAGCATCACCCGGAACGCCTGCACCCACTCCGCGTCGTCCCGGCTGTAACTCACGAACACCAGATCGCGCCGCGCGCACTCCTCCCAGGCCTCGGCGCTCACCGGCGCATCATCGCACCGGGCCCTCCCGAGGCTCGGCCCTGACCCCGGGGACGCCGGTCCGTCCGCTGCCGACGATCGACTGGCAATCACGATGGGCCGCGAAACCTGCTCGCTCACGCGCAACACGGCCAATAGTTGCAGTGGCGAACGCGTCCTGAGCTGCGAAAAACTGGTGGCGTCGTACCTACGCGCGATCTCTTAATCCGCTGCCTGCCGAATTGTTCTTTTCTGAGATCAAGGCGCCGCCTGACGGCGCCGCTGGCCGGCGCTGCGCCCCGGCCGGGCGCCAGCGCCATGCGGGGCGTGCGGCCTGGCGGCCGGTTCCCGCGCGCCGCACGCCCGGCCAAACCGAGCCGGCCACTCCGTCAGGACGCAGACGATCCGAGGGACGACGAGCAACTACCCGTGGCCTGCACCCCGAACCACCGGCCCGGCAGGGATGAACCCGCGCCGCGAGGAGATCACCACGGCGACACGCCGTTGCGAGGCAGCAGTCCGTTACCTCACCACTGGATCAGAGCGGGGCCGTCGGCAACATTGTCGTGGGGGATCCCTTGGACCCCGTGGATTCACGCAAGATCAGCACCCGCTCCTGACCCCTCAACAGCAACGTCGGGCGACGCAGGGCGGCCGGCATGGGCGATGCCCGGGCTGGCGCCCACGTCGCCGCTGGCGAGTATCTGTCGCATTGTCCTCATCGCCACTGGTCTCACCGGTCGCCGAATCGCCGAAGAAGCCGCGAGGAACCTCGACCCGGGCCTGGCCGGGGCCTGGCCTGCTACGTTCGACCGTGGGCGTGACACGGGTCGTGACACGAACCCGAGTTGCCCAGCGTTATTGGTGTTGCTATAGACGCCCCGACGTGAACGATTGTTGCTGGTTGAGGCTGTAGTCAATGCGAAGCATCAGCTTTGCAAGGCGGGGGTTAGGGGTTCGATTCCCCTCGTCTCCACTACTCTTACCAGCGGAAACAGCACTTGACCGCGATCATTATTTGATCAATGACCGCCATAGTGGCAGCGGGTACTCTGCTTGCGTGGCGAAAAGTGCTGACCAGCGGCGTGCCCGTGGGGCGATCCGTCGCCGCGGCAAGTCGCTCCAGGTCATCGTCTACTCGGGGATCGACCCGCTCACCGGCAAGAAGCTCTACCTCCGTGAGTCGACGACCGACGAAGCCGAGGCTCGCGCATCCTGCGTCGTCTCACTGCACGGGTCGACGTGCAACGCCACCCCACGACGAACGCCACGAGAAGCCCCGGTGATCTCCCCGTCGACCACCACAGGCATACCAGCCCGGTGGGTGGGGGCCAGGTCGTTCGTCCGGTAGGGCGTTCCACCCGGCCCCCACCCACCGGGCCGGTTCGGGCAAGCCTGGCCGACGGGGAGATCACCTCACCACCAGGACCAACAGCACCGTTCGAGCACCTGGAGGGGCACACAAGACTTGACACGATCATTGAGATTCGTCCTCGCTGCGCTGCGGGCGCTCCGCCTTGCCCCGCCACCCCCTCACCGTCCTGATCGACAGCTACCCCGGGGCCGGTCCGGAAAGGTCACCGGCAGGGATCTCGTGGGCTGGCTGGCACGACCGGGCTGCGGCTGGGCAAATTTGATCACGGCGTGTCACGTGACCGAACCCGGTCAGGCGACGGGACCCCTGGTAGGTCGGTCGGACCCATCACAGTTTGATCGATAACTCCAGAGGTCCCGTTGCTCTCGCAGTCTCCCACCTGCGCGTCCGCGGCCTGCCCGACACCTGCTGCGTCCCGTCGGGACGCAGCAGGCTCGGTGGTCGCCGTGTCGCGCAACCCTCGCCGTCGCAGCCGGGGTGTTCGCCCCCGGTCATCTGGGCGAGCTGACCCGCTACCTACCTTTCGAGCTGGTCGACGACGTGCTCGCCCAGACCCGCACCGTGCAGCAGCGGCTGCGGATGCTGCCGTCGCGGACGGGGGTGTACTTCGTGCTCGCACTCGCCCTGTTCTCGAAGATCGGCTACCTGCGGGTCTGGACCAAACTGTGCGCTGGCCTGCACGCCCTCGTCCCATCCGAGACCACCAGCGGGGCCGCGGGCGGCCCGCCGAGCGGGGTGGGGCCGGTGGTGAGGGGCGCCGTCGGAGAAGGCGTGGCGGTCCCCGGCGAAGCTGGGCGAGATCCATCCACAGTAGACGAAATGGCATCGGCGATAGAATCGAGTTGTGAGCGCTGGCAGCCAGCGCAGACAGCTACGACACGCGTTACCCGCCGGGAAGCCTTTGACGACGCCGACTCCGTGGTAGATAGTGGGATTCCTGCTGCTCCGGACCCTTGGTGGCTTGCTTTCGACGCCGCCAAGGGATCCGATGAATCTTTCGCAGAATTTGCGTCAGACGTCACGTCTGGGCCTTTTGGTTGGTGTCGCCGCAGCCACGGTCGGGATGGTCTGCAGCCCAGGTCGAGGAGTGGGAGTCAGCGCATGACCAAGACCACCACCGGCCGTTGGATCGTGGTCGCAGCGGACGGATCGATCTCCTCCAGCACGCCGCGCTCTTGGCCGTTACGAGGCGGCGCCACGCCATGAGCCGCTGCGGCTCATGCACTCCGCCGACACCAGGACGTTCGCCTACGGCGCCCGGCTCACCCAGAACCCAGACCCTGTTCGACGGGCTGCAGGTCGAGGGGCGGACGCCGCCGGTCATCCGCTCCCAAGTGTGCGAGGGCTGG
Organism: uncultured Actinomycetota bacterium; assembly: GCA_963826705.1. Classification (GTDB taxonomy): domain Bacteria; phylum Actinomycetota; class Actinomycetes; order Mycobacteriales; family Pseudonocardiaceae; genus Pseudonocardia. The sequence continues at coordinate 155,265 of CAWGYF010000018.1, read as the reverse complement.
GCTTCCGAGGCGTCGACTCGATGAAGAACATAACTCCACCGTCGGTGGTGACGGTGCGATCCGCGGCGCGCAGCCACACGTCGATGTGCGCGTGATCCACACGGACGAGGAACGCGTCATAGCCCAGATGACCGGCCAGGTCCTCGGGCTCGGGCTCACCCACACGAAGGAGACGTCACCGTGACGACACGGACACTGGACCCGGAGCTCATGCACCGGATGGACGCCTATTGGCGGGCGGCGAACTATCTGTCGGTCGGTCAGATCTATCTCTACGACAATCCGCTGCTGAAGCGGCCCCTGGAACTGTCGGACGTGAAGCCTCTGGTCGTCGGGCATTGGGGCACGACCCCGGGGCAGAACTTCATCTATGTGCACCTGAACCGGGTGATCAAGAAGTTCGACCTGGACATGTTCTACGTGGCCGGTCCGGGTCATGGTGGCCCCGCGCTGGTGGGCAACAGCTACCTGGAGGGCAGCTACAGCGAGGTGTACCCGGACATCAGCCAGGACGAGGCGGGGTTGAAGAAGCTGTTCACCCAGTTCTCGTTCCCGGGCGGGATTTCCAGCCATGTCGCTCCGACGACGCCGGGGTCGATCCACGAAGGCGGCGAGCTGGGGTACTCGCTCAGCCACGCGTTCGGGGCCGCGTTCGACAATCCCGGCTTGATCGTCGCCTGTGTAGTGGGGGACGGGGAGGCCGAGACGGGTCCGTTGGCGACGGCCTGGCAGTCCACCAAGTTCCTCGACCCGGTCGGTGACGGGGCAGTGCTGCCGATCCTGCACCTCAACGGCTACAAGATCAGCAACCCGACCGTGCTGGCCCGCATCGAACACGAGGAACTGGAGCAGTACTTCCGGGGCTGCGGCTGGGACCCCTACTTCGTGGAGGGCCACGATCCGCAGGACATGCACGAGCTCATGGCCACCACGCTGGATCGGGCTGTCGAGCGGATCCGGCAGGTTCAGACCGACGCGCGCGAGAACGGTGACACGGTGCGTCCGCGTTGGCCGATGATCGTGCTTCGCTCGCCGAAGGGGTGGACGGGCCCGAAGGTCGTCGACGGCCTGAAGATCGAAGGCACCTTCCGGTCCCACCAGGTGCCGCTGATCGTGGATGCCGAGCATCCCGGTCATCTGGCCCAGCTGGAGAGCTGGATGAACAGCTACAAGCCTGCGGAGCTGTTCGACGAGCGCGGTCGGCTCCTGCCGGACCTGGCCGAGCTCGCGCCTGCCGGTGAGCGGCGGATGGGCGCCAACCCACACACCAACGGCGGTCTGCTGCTGCACGCGCTGCACATGCCCGACTTCCGCGTGCACGCCGTGGCGGTGCCCGCGCCCGGTGGCGTCCAGGCCCAGGACACCCTCGTGCTCGGCGGGTTCCTGCGTGACGTCGCGGCGCTCAACGCCGAGCGTCGCAACTTCCGGATCTTCGGGCCCGACGAGACGCTGTCGAACCTGCTGGGGGCGGTCTTCGAGACCACCGACCGGCAATGGGACGCAACAACCGAGCCCGGCGACGAGTTCCTCGCCCGCGACGGGCGGGTGCTGGATTCGATGCTCAGCGAACACCAGAGCGAGGGGTGGTTGGAGGGCTACCTGCTCACCGGGCGGCACGGGCTGTTCAACTGTTACGAGGCGTTCATCCACATTGTGGACTCGATGTTCAACCAGCACGCCAAGTGGCTGAAGGTCACCGCGGAACTGCCCTGGCGACGCCCCATCGCCTCGCTGAACTACCTGCTCGCCTCGCACGTCTGGCAGCAGGACCACAACGGGTTCACCCACCAGGACCCCGGGTTCCTCGACCACGTCGTCAACAAGAAGGCCGACATCGTGCGCGTGTACCTCCCGCCCGATGCGAACTGCCTGTTGTCGGTGTTCGACCACTGCCTGCGCAGCCGCCACTACGTCAACGTCGTCGTCGCCGGGAAACACGCCCTGCCGCAGTGGCTGAGCATGGACCAGGCGCTCATCCATTGCACCGAGGGCATCGGCATCTGGGGGTGGGCCAGCAACGACCAGGGCGCCGAGCCCGATGTGGTCATGGCCTGCTGCGGGGACACCCCCACCCTGGAGGTCCTGGCCGCGGTCTCCATCCTGCGCACCCACCTGCCCGATCTGAAGATCCGGGTGGTCAACGTGGTAGACCTCATGCGGTTGCAGCCCGCGACCGAGCACCCGCACGGGCTCAGCGAGGCCGACTACGACTCGCTGTTCACCACCGACAAGCACATCATCTTCGGCTTCCACGGCTACCCGTCGCTGATCCACCGCCTCACCTACGCCCGGACCAACCGCAACCTGCACGTCCGCGGCTACAACGAGGAGGGAACGATCACCACGGCGTTCGACATGCGAGTGCAGAACCGCCTGGACCGCTTCCACCTGGTGCAAGACGTGATCGACCGGCTACCGCAGCTGGGGGCCACCGGCGACCACGTCCGACAGCTGATGCGCGACAAGCTCGTCGAGCACAACCTCTACATCAACACCCACGGCCAGGACATACCCGAAATCCGGAACTGGACCTGGGGTGAACCGCGATGAGTCGTCACACCCAGGCCACGGCGCCGGGCAGCGCCCCGCGCCCGCAGGCTGGCGACGACTTCGAGACACTTCCGCTGCCCGAGGTCGAGAAGAGGCTGGACACCTCACCGAAGGGCCTGAGCCAACCCGAGGCGGACGAGCGGCTGACCCGATACGGGCCGAACGAGATCATCGAGGACAAGCCCAACCCGATCCTGAAGTTCCTCAGCTACTTCTGGGGTCCCATCCCATGGATGATCGAGATCGCGGTCATCCTGTCGGGTGTGGTCGGGCACTGGCCGGACTTCTTCATCATCCTGGTCCTGTTGATCGCGAACGGCCTGGTCGGATTCACCGAGGAACGCCAGGCCGGGAACGCCATCGACGCGCTGAAGGCCACCTTGGCGATCACGGCCCGGGTCAGACGGGACGGGAACTGGGTCACCCCGCCCGCCCGGGAGTTGGTACCCGGTGACGTCATCCGGGTCCGCACGGGCGACATCGTGCCCGCCGATGCGCGTCTGCTCGCCGGTGACCCGGTCGAGGTTGACCAGTCCGCGTTGACCGGTGAGTCGCTGCCGGCCACCCGCAGCGCCGGTGAGGCGGTGTTCTCCGGCTCGATCGTGCGCCAGGGTGAGATCGGGGCGTTGGTCTACGCCACCGGCGCAGGCACCTACTTCGGGAAGACCGCGCGGCTGGTGCAGGACGCGCACACCGTCAGCCACTTCCAACGGGCCGTGCTGAAGATCGGCAACTACCTCATTGTCCTCGCGGTGGCCCTGGTCGCGGTGATCGTCGTCGCCTCGATCTTGCGCGGCGACCCGCTCTTGACGACCCTGCAGTTCGCCCTGGTGCTCACCGTTGCCGCCATCCCGGTGGCGATGCCCACCGTGCTCTCGGTGACCATGGCCGTCGGAGCACGCCTGCTCGCCAAGAAGCAAGTGATCGTCAGCCACCTGGTGGCCATCGAAGAACTGGCCGGTGTGGATGTGCTCTGCGCGGACAAGACCGGCACCCTCACCCAGAACACCCTGACCCTGGGCGAGCCGTTCAGCGTCGATGACATCCCGGCCGAGCAGGTCATCCTGTACGCCGCGCTGGCCTCGCGCGCCGACAACGACGACCCCATCGACAGGGCCGTCCTGGACGGCCTGCCCGACGGAAAGACCCTCCGCGGCTACCAGGTCCTCCATTTCCAGCCGTTCGACCCGGTGCACAAACGCACAGAAGCCGCCATCACCGGTGCCGACGGCGGCTCCTTCAAGGTCACCAAGGGTGCGCCCCAGGTGATCCTGGCCCTTTGCGTCCCCACAGCGACGGTCCAGGTGGCCGTGGACGAGGCCGTCAACCGGTTCGCCGCCCGCGGCTTCCGCTCCCTGGGCGTGGCCCGTGCCGACGGCGAGGACGGTCCCTGGCGGTTCCTCGGTGTGCTCCCCCTGTCCGACCCGCCGCGCGAGGACGCCAAGACGACCATCGCGACGGCGCGGAAGATGGGGGTCGCCATCAAGATGGTGACCGGTGACGCCCTGGCCATCGCGATAGAGACAGCCAAGAAACTCGACATGGGCAACGACATCCTCGACGCCGCAGGCCTCGGCGATGCCCAGCGCGACGAGACCCCGACGCTGGCCCGGTCCATCGAGGACGCCGACGGCTTCGCCCAGGTGTTCCCCGAACACAAGTTCCATATCGTCGACGTCCTGCAGAAGCGCGGCCACATCGTCGGGATGACCGGTGACGGGGTCAACGACGCCCCCGCACTGAAGAAGGCCGACTGCGGCATCGCGGTCTCCGGCGCAACGGACGCCGCCCGCGCCGCCGCCGCCATCGTCCTGATGACCCCCGGCCTCTCGGTCATCATCGACGCCATCAAAGAAGGCCGCAGGATCTTCCAGCGCATGAACAGCTACGCGATGTACCGAATCGCCGAAACGCTGCGCGTGCTGCTGTTCATGACACTGGCCATCCTGATCTTCAACTTCTACCCGCTGACCGCGGTCATGATCGTGATGTTGGCGCTGCTCAACGACGGGGCCATCCTGTCCATCTCCTACGACAACGTCCGCTACCACGACCAACCCGAAACCTGGAACATGCGCCAGGTCCTGGGCATCGCCACCGTCCTGGGCGTCATCGGGCCGATCGCCGCATTCGGCCTGTTCTACCTCGGCGACCGGGTCTTCCACCTGGACCACCCACAACTGCAGACCTTGATGTACCTCCTGCTGTCGGTCGCGGGCCATCTGACGATCTTCCTCACCCGTACCCGCGGCCCGTTCTGGTCCATCCGGCCCGCCCGCATCCTCTGGATCGCCGTCCTCGGTACCCAAGCCCTGGCCACCCTGATCGCCGTCTACGGACTGTTCATGACGCCGCTGGGCTGGGGCTGGGCGGCATTCGTCTGGGCCTACGCGATCCTCTGGTTCCTGATCAGCGACCGCATCAAACTGCTCACGTACCGCATCCTGGACCGAACGAGTCACGATCGGAATCGCCGGAACCCGAGCCTGACCCATTCAGGCCCGGCCCACGGCTGACCCATGCAGGCCCGGCTCATCAGCGACGAGTGGGCCGATCGGTTCCGCCATGTGCTGTCATCGGTCCGACCCGGATGCGGACCCCTTCGAAGCCCCGGGCCGCGCTGGGCTCGGTCAGGTGCCCAGGCGGCGTTGTTGATCTGCTCTAGGTCCACGCGATCAGGTGTGCTGGTCAGAACGGCCCAGCCGTCTGGCAGCGAGTCTCTTGAAGACAATTTCGATGACGAAGGACAGGGCCACCATCACGACGAGGACGAGGGCCGCTGCTGGGGTGCTGTTGGTGATGAGGGCCAGCAGTGCTGCCGCGCAGGCGATTGCGGCGAGCAGGGACACCCATGCTGCTGATCCACGTTCGCGCGCGGTCCGGGCTTCGGCGAGGTTCACCGCGGCGAAGATGATGAGGAAGCCTGCGCTGCCCATGGTGGAGATGCTGGTCAGGTCCATCAGGTTGGCCAGGATGAGGGTGGCTCCGGCGGTGATGAACAGGCCTTCAAGGGGTTGGTTCCAGATGGGGCGTTGCAGTTCGGCAGGCAGTTCTCGGGACTTCGCGATGGTGTAGGTCAGGCGAGCCGAGCCGTAGAGCGTGGCGTTGATCGCTGAGGCGGTGGAGAGCATGGCCGCCACCCCGATGATCGCGAACCCGGCTTGTCCGAGTGCCGGTCGGGCCGCTGCCGCGAGTGCGTAGTCACGCGCGTTCACCAGCTCGGCGATGGGCAGTGATCCTACCGACACCACCGCGACCAGCACGTAGAGCACGATCACGAACAGCACGCAGATGTAGTAGGCCTTGGTGAGGGTGCCACCCGGGTCTGCGACGTCCTCGGCGGCGTTGGCGATGAGCTCGAAACCCTCGTACGCCAAAAAAATGATCATGCCGCCTGCGATCAGAGAGATCGGTGGGCTCCAGTGGGTCGGCGCGAGACGCGAGGCTGAGATCCCGGTCAGGCCCACCGCCACGAACAGCAGCAGGATCGCGATCTTGATCGCGACGACGATCCGTTCGGCACGGGCGATGGTGGAGGCGCCCGCGACGTTCAGAGCGGCCAGGGCGACGAGGGCGGCGCTGAGGAACAGGTGCTTCCACAGGCTCTGCGCGGACAGCGGGAGGAAGCTCGCGGCGTAGGCGCCGAATGCTTGCGCGTAGAGGGCGAGCATCACGATGTAGCTGACCCACAGCAGCACGTTGAGCCCGCCTGCGAAGCGACCCGGGCCGAAAGCGCGGTTGAGGAAGGTGACCGTGCCGCCGCGGCTGGGGTAGGACTTCGACAGCAGCGCATACGACCGTGCGGTCAGCAACGCGACCAGGCCTGCCACGAGGAATGCGACCGGGGCGCCAGCCCCGGTGAGCTGCACCGACAACCCGAGGACCGCGAAGATACCGCCCCCGACCATCCCGCCCACGCCGATGGCGACCACCCCCCACAGCCCGACCTGTCCCGGGTCACGCTGCCGCGACGTGCTCACGGCCTCAACGTATCGGGCCTCGGCTGGACATCACCGCTACCTGCGGCCCCGCTGTCCTCGGGCTCGGCCTCAAGGGTGATCACGACGGCGCGGGCAGGCCGAGCCGACCTAGCCGTACTCTTGGTTCAATATTCGGGTGGCAACTCGTAAGGTGACCTTGTCGCTGGATCAGACCGCGTACGCGTTGGCCGAGTCCGCCGTGGCCACGGCGGGGATGTCGACGTCGGCCTGGTTGTCTGCGGCGGCCCGTCGGGAGGCGGTGCGGCTGGGGCCGGGCAGCGACTGGGGCGACCGCTACGTCGACGCGCTCTCGGACGACACACTCTGGGAGCCGATCGGCAAGGTGAACGCGCGCCCTCCTGGAGGAGTTCTACGCCGAGCTGCGCCGCTGCCGGGACCGCTGCGACGGCCTGCCGAGGCTCGAGCACCACGTCGACGGACCGCACGAGTGCCGGGTCGCCAGGTGGGCTTCACTGGCGAAGGACGCGTACAGCGACGGTGACGTCGGGATGCGCACCGTGACCACGCTGGCTTGCTTCTTCGTAAGAGAAAGCGTCTCTTGCCGCAACGGCTTTCCTGTCGGATCGCGGATACCTTGGGCTGCGACGAAAACGTAGATTTCCTTTTATGTCAAAGCGTGCACTTGCCATCATCAGTACCCTCGCGGCCGCTCCGGTTGTCGCACTGCTCTCACTGGCAGGACCGGCCAACGCGTCCACCCCCAGTCCGGGCTACTTCAACGAGACCACGTCGCTACTCGGCCAAGGTAGTTACGACTCGGCGACCTTTCGCACTCCGGCTGGGGCAGGCGACTGCGTTCGGACCGCCTCATCGGTCACGCTGAGCCCGATCAGCGGGAGCAACAACACCCAGGCCGTCGCGACCTGGCGCTCGACCGCGTACACCGGACACACCACCAATGCCGACATCTGGCACATGAAGTTCGAATTCCTGACCAGCGACGGCAGGATCGGAGTCAGCACTCCGACCTTGGATGGTGCCCGGATGAGCCGAATTAATACTCCCTACAGCTGGTCGCAGTCCGTGGTCGTCAACATGGATCCGGCCAACTACCGCATCCTGACGGCGGTTCGGGCCTACAACAGCTGCTGACCGACCGGCCCGCCATCCCGGACCGCGGTGAGCGGCAGCTGCGAAACCACACCCGTCCTACTTCGCAGGCCGCGCATGCACGTCGCAGGGTCCACGGACCCTGCGAAGCGACAGCAGACTCTGCGAGGACCCACCGGACCCCCGCACCTCTGGTGAGGGGTTCCCCCGCGAGCCCAAGGCGATCACGGGGGCGGTTGTTCGTCCACCGCTTGGGGTTCCAGCAGCAGGCCTTGCCGTTCATAGCGCTTGCGGGTGCGGCTGAAGCGGACCACGACCGCAGCCAGGGTGCTGGCCCGATGCGCCCGTCGGGTGCGCTGCGCGTCGCCTGCCGGGAGGAACACCAGATGGTCGAGCTGGACGCAGCGCAGGCAGTGCGGCTCGTCGTCCTGCATGAGGAGCAGCTCGGCGCTGGTCGTGGAGCACCCGGCGCACGTCCATTCGTGGAGCGGATCGATGACGACCAGGTCTGGCGGCTTGTTCGCGGCCGCGCGCAGCCGCTCCGTCTTGCGGGCCGAGAGGTCGGGGGAGACCCAGTGCGTGCGGTAGGCCCGTTCGATGTCGGGCTTGCCGCTGACGCTGAACCGCAGCGTGCGCCGGTCCCGGGTTCGGGCTACGTATGCGGTTTCGCTGGACGACAGCCCGCGTCGGGTGGCCCAGGTCCGCAGCGTGCGCATCGCGGTCGACTGCTTGCCGAGGCTCGCCTGGACCGTCCTCTCCAGGCTCTCGATCCGACCCTGGCGCCACAGGTCAAGGTGGGTCGGGGCGAGCCAGCCGAGGCGCAGCAGCACGTCGACGGGGCTGACGTAGCTCTGCTCGGCCAGTGTGGCCTCGGCGGCGCGGATGACGCGTTCTTCGAGACGGGAGTTCGCCATCACATTTCCTCGTCGAACCGTGGGACCCGCCGTGTGTAGCACTGCCGGCGGGAGCAGCACAAGCGGGACAGGTGGCTCGCCGGTGACCTGCTGCGCGCCGGGGCGGCCGACCCGGTCCTGGCGGCGCACGGTCTGCGCGTGCCGGCCTCAAGCCGCGTCGTGGAAGACGAGACCGAGGGTGAACCGCTGTCCGGAGCGGATCACCGACACGCCGTGGCGGACGGGTGCGACCGACCACCCGCGCGCCGATTTCACCGGGCGGTCTCGGGTGGTGAACACCAGACCGTGGCCGTGGGGGATGAGGGTGGCGGTGGCGCGGGACTGGGCGCGCGGGCGCTGCTCGTAGACCACGAACTCGCCGCCGGTGTGGTCGACACCCGGATCGTTGAGGTTGATCACGACCTGCAGGGGGAAGACCAGCTCGCCGTAGAGGTCGCGGTGCAGCGCGTTCCAGTCGCCCACGCCGTACTTGAGCAGGATCGGGGTCGGCTTCGTCTGCCCGGCGGCGTGACACATGTGCAGCCATTCCTCAAGGGTGTCGGGCCAGGGGGCCTCGCGGCGCAGCCTCGTCCACCAGTCCCGCGCGATCGGCAGCAGCCGCGGGTACAGCGCCTGTTTGAGGGCGACGACGGCGTCGGGGAAGGGTTCGGCGAAGTACCGGTACTCGCCTTCGCCGAAGCGGTAGCGGCCCATGGTGATGGTGGAGCGGAAGCGGGAGTCGTCGGGGTAGAGCGCGGCGATGGCGGCCGCTTCGTCCGCGGTGAGCAGCGGGCCGGTCAACGCGCAGCCGTAGGCGTCGAGCTCGTCGCGGACGGCGGTCCAGTCGACCGCCGCGACCCGGTCCTCCCACGACATCGCGTCGGCGACGGCGGGACGTGCGCTGGTGGTGGGCATGCCGGGCTCCCCCTCTTTCCGGTCGTTGGGTGATCAAGCGACCGACTCAAGAGCGAGCAGGGTGCGCTTGGCTTCGGTCCCGCCCAAGTAGCCGCCCATGCTGCCGTCCGAGCGCACCACGCGGTGGCACGGCACAACGACCGGCAGCGGGTTGGTCGCACACGCGCTGCCGACCGCCCGGACGGCCTTCGGGTTCCCTGCCAGCTGCGCGACCGCGGCGTAGGACGCGGTGTGCCCGTAGCCGATGTCGGGAAGGCGGTGCAGCACGGCGGAGCGGAAGCCCGACGAGAGCCGCCAGTCGAGCGCTACGTCGAAGGTGCGCCGGGCGCCCGCGAAGTACTCGTCCAGTTCGTGGGCTGTGGTGTCGAGTCGGGCCGGGGCGTGCAGGACGCGTGGGCTGATCCGGTCCGACAGGTGCTGCAGCACGGTCTCGTGGTCCTCGCTGGCGTAGGCCACCCGGACCAGCCCCCGCTCCGTCGCAGCGAGGAGCAGCGGCCCGACGGGGCTGTCGACCGTGCGGTAGGCGATGTCGAGAATCCCCTCGTCCGCCGCAGTGGTGGCGAGGCGCTCGCGCAGTCGGCGCAGGTCGTCGGTGTCGAGGTAAGCGGCTGCCAGCTGGCGGGGTAGGTCATCGTTAATGCTCATCGGGGTTCCCCTTTCCGGTGGTCAGGCCCGGGTACGTGCGGCGGAGGGTGGCGATGCCGTCGGCGGCCGCGCGGCGGGCGGCGTCGGTGCTGCCGCCGAGAATGGCGGCGACGTCGCCGTGGGGCAGGCCTGCCAGGTAGTGGTAGGCGACGGCCTGCTTCTGTTTGGGCGGTAGCCGCCGCATCGCTGCGGCCAGGTCCGGGTCTGGCCCGTCGGGCTGTGCCGGGGCCGCCGTCTCGGGCACGTGATCGGTCGGTATCGCGTGACGGGCGGCGGCGCGGGTCACGTCGATCGCCTTGCGGTGGGCGATGGTGACCAGCCATGCCTCGATGTTCGCGTCGGGGGCCAGGTCCGGGTAGGCCTTCAGCGCCGACAGGAACGTCTCGGACCAGGCGTCGTCGGCGTCGGGCTGGCCGAGGACGGCGCGACAGACCCGAAGCACGGTGGCCCCGTGGACCGCGACGACGGTCTCGAACGGCTGCTTGTGGGTCACGATCAGTAGACGCTCCGCCCGGCCCGTTCGTGAGATCAGACCGCCGAAATTCTCGACGACGGCAGGGAGCCGACCGAAGACGCACTGGCGCCGCGAAACCTGAGCTGTTCACCGCAGCTCTTCAATACCCTAACATCGAACGTATGTCCGACAAAGCGGCGGCGGTGCCCACCGGTCTCGGGATCGCGGGCTGCCACGCCTACCCGGCCGACGGCCCGCGGGGACAACCCGCTTCCTGTCGCGACCCGGTCGCCTGGACCGGGCTCGTGCTGCGCCACCGTGGCCGCTCCGCCGAGGCGTGGCAGGTGTTCGCCTGCGCAGGCCACGCCGACGAGCTCATCGCGCGCCGTCGTCTGTTGCCGAGGGACTGGGAACGCCTTTCCCAGTGGCGCGAGCAGGCCGAGCGCAGGCGGCCCGGTCATGTCCGCCGTCCGACGACCGTGGACCCCTATCAGCGGCCGCAGCCGGTTGCCGAGGGCGAGGCCGCCTACGCGATGATCGACCGAGCGCGGGAGTGGGCTCGGGATCATGACTTAGGGTAGCGGCGGTCTTCCGGAATGGACGCGTATCCTCAGATCGGTCGCCGCGTAGCCTCACGTGGAGCGAAGCCGCCGGAGCGCTGTCGGGCTCCGATCGAGGAGCGGGACCTGTGATGAAGACCGACACCTTCACTGTCGAGGAGTGGTCCACGCTCTGGCTGGCCCCGTTCTGGGTGTTCAGCGCCATAGTCGGCCGCGACAGGGCGTTCGATCCCCTCGACTTCGAAGCCTTCTCCCGGTCGGTCGACGTCGTCGCCGACCTTGAGCGGGGCCGTTTCGCAGGCGAGGTGCTCACCCGCGTCGTCCTCGACCTCGATCGGCTCGTCCGCCGGTACGAGGCCGACCGTCGTTCGCCTGCGACCGGACTGTGGGAGGTGGGCGGGCTTCTGCAACGTCTGCCCGATGACGAGGCCGCAGCGTTTCGCGCGGCCTTGGTGTCCGGCGTCGGCGAGGGTGTCGCCACGGCCCGTGGACGGTTCGGACGGGTCATGAGCGAAGACGACGCCAAGGCGCTCGAACTCGTCGCGCAACTGCTCGTGTAGGCGGCGCCGTCCTCGGCCGGACCGCGACGCGTGCGCCGCGCTATTCGGACCGCACAGGCTCGCTCTCGTCGGCCTCGGCGATCTCGTCCGCGGCGTCCTGCGTCCTGGCGTGGCCGGGGCCGCCCTGCGCAGCGGTGACGTCGGCGCGATCGTCGTCCGATACCGGATTGGCCGCCTGGTACACCGCCTCGTCGCCCGGCTCGGCCGCCGTCGGGTTCTGGACCCGGCGCGACACCACCCGGTCCTCGTCGTCCCGGTTCTGGTCGTCCCGGTTCTGGTCGTCCCGGTTCTGGTCGTCGCGGTCTGGGGCCCCGCCCATCGGTTCTGGCTGCATCGCGGTCCCTACCCGGCGCGGCGGCGGCGAAAACGTCGGACGCGGCCCGGCTGGACAAGATCGGCGGAAGTGGTGCCACGGGGGCTGTGGTGCACCGCTGGCACCACAACCGGCGATCACTCCTTCGCACCAACGGACAAGATCGGCGGAAGTGGTGCCACAGGCGCCGTGGTGCACCGCTGGCACCACTGCAGGCGATCACCGGCTCAGCCGACGGCGACGAGCCGCCCGGCGCCCAAGCCGCTGCCGTGGCCGGGCACGTCCGCATCGCAGCAGGGTGACACTGCTCCGACCCAATCGCAGCAGTGTCACCCTGCTGCAAGACCCGGGCCCTTGTCAGCCGCGGCTGGGCGCCGGCCTCGACCTCGCAGATCTCGCGGTGTCCACGCAGACGGCCCACCTCTTGCGACGACGCCAGAAGGTCTGCGAAGTCGGGTCAGGCCGTGGCGGCCTCGGTGTCGGCGGGGCGCTGCCCGACGGTGGCGTCCACCTTCGGCATCAGCAGGGCCGCCACGATCGTGAGCACGGCGGCGATCAACACGCCGAAGAACACCGAGGCGCCCGCCGCCGTGGCGGCGACCGGGTCGGTCGGCGGGCGCCCCGAGGCCGCGATCACCCCGTTGGCAACCGCGCCGAGGACGGCGGCGCCCAGCGCGCTGCCCATGGACCGCGCGAACATGTTCGTGCCGGTGGCGACGCCGCGCTCGTGCCAGTCGACGCTGGCCTGCGCGGCGATGAGGGATGGCGTAGCGACGAGCCCCATCCCCATGCCCGTGACGAAGCAGGTGACCGCCACCGTCGCGACCGACGGCGAGTGGGCCAACAGCGCCAGCGCGGCGACGCCGACGACGATGAGGCCCAGCCCGATGAGAATGGTCGGCCGGAAGCCGAGACGCAGGTAGAACAGCCTGCCTGAGACGCTGGCCGCGAGCGGCCAGCCGATCGTGAGGGCGGCGAGCGCCAGGCCCGCGACGAGTGGCGGCACGCCGAGCGAGTTCTCCAGGTAGGTCGGCACGTACGAGGTCAGGCCGATGAGCATGACGCCGATGCCGAGCGCGAGGAACGTCGTCGTCGCCAGCAGGCGCCTGCTGAGCACCCACAGCGGCAGGACCGGCTCGGCGGCGCGGCGCTCAGCCAGCACGAACGCCACGAGCAGCGCGCTCCCCGCGGCGAACACGGCGATGCCCGTCGGCGAGTTCCACGCCCACGCCTGGCCGCCCTCGAGAACACCGAGCATGACCAGGGTCGCGCCGATGGTGAGCAGCACGGAGCCGAGGTAGTCGATGCGGTGTTTGCGGCGCTCCACGGTCTCGCGGAAGTTGCGCGCGATGAGGCCGCCCGCGAGCAGACACAGCGGCACGTTGACGAAGAAGATCCAGCGCCAGAGGCCCAGCTGCGAGAACACGCCGCCCAGCGTCGGCCCGATGACCGACGAGATGGCCCAGACGCTCGCGATATAGCCCTGGGCCGTGGCGCGCTCGGCCACGGTGTAGATGTCGCCCGCGATGGTGACGGCCATCGGCTGGACGGCGCCCGCGCCGAGGCCCTGTACGGCGCGGAAGGCGATCAGGGCGGGCATGCTCCACGCGACCCCGCACAGCACGCTGCCCGCGAGGAACAGCGCGATCCCGAAAAGCATGATCGGCTTGCGGCCGAAGGTGTCCGCCAGCTTGGCGTACACCGACACCGATACGGCCTGGGCCAGCAGATATACCGAGAACAGCCAAGGGAACTGGGCGAAGCCGCCGACGTCGCGGACGATGGACGGAACGGCCGTCGCGAGGATCGTGGCGTCGATGGCGATGAGACCCGTCGACACCATCAGCGCAACAAGTATCGGCCCACGTTCAGAGCGCAGACCGACAGCGGCGCGGGAGGACGGGCTCACACACCGGGACAAGTCTCCTCAGCCGTCGCGCATTCCCGCGCGACATCTCGGGATGTCGGCCGAGCGCGACGTGAGCGGGGTCCAGCGAAGATCGAACCCCGCTCGTGTGCATCTCACGCGCCGATCGAACGGACAGCGTCAATCCGTGCGATCGACCCGGCGGCCGTCATCCGGAGCCTGCCGCTTCGACGCCGCTGAGCTTGTCCGTCAGGAAGGTCCGCTCGGCCTCGTTCGTGGCCAGCTCGAGCGCCCGCTCATAGGCCGCACGGGCGGCGTCCGCGCGGCCCAGCCGGGTCAACAGGTCGGCCCGGGTGGCGTGGAAGAGGTGGTAGGTGGGCAGCTCGAGCCGGTCCACCTCGGCCAGCGCGGCCGCAGGCCCCTGCAGCTCGCCGACGGCGACGGCCCGGTTCAGCGTCACGACGGGCGTCGGCGCGATCGCATTGAGCTGGTCGTAGAGGGCGAGGATCTGAGACCAGTCGGTGTCGGCCGCGGTCGGCGCGTCGGAGTGGACGGCCGCGATCGCCGCCTGGATCTGATAGGGACCCGGCCGGTTGCGCCGCAGGCAGGCTCGGACGATGGCCTGGCCTTCGGCGACCAGCTCCGCGTTCCAGCGCGAGCGGTCCTGATCGGGCAGCAGCACGATCGATCCGTCCGGCGCGGTGCGGGCGGGCCGTCGCGACTCGGTGAGCAGCAGCAGGCCCAGCAGACCGGCGACCTCCGGCTCGTCGGGCATCAGCCCGGCCAGCTCCCGTGTCAACCGGATCGCCTCCGCGCAGAGGTCGGCGCGGACGAGGTCGGTCCCGACACTGGCCGCGTACCCCTCGTTGAAGACGAGGTAGAGCACCGCGAGGACCGGCGGCAGCCGACGGGGCAGCTCGGCGTCGGTCGGGATCCGGTAGGGGATCCCGGCGCCCGTGATCTTGCGTTTGGCGCGCACGATCCGCTGCGCCATCGTCGGCTCCGGCACGAGGAAGGCCCGGGCGATCTCCGGTGTCTCCAGCCCGCCGAGCAGCCGCAGGGTGAGCGCGACCTGGGCGGCGGGGGCCAGCGCCGGATGGCAGCAGGTGAAGATCAGCCGCAGCTGGTCGTCGCGCACTGGTCCCACCTCCTGCGCTTCCTCGGACTGGTGCAGCAACAGAGCCTGGGCGTGCCGGTCATCCCGGGAGGCCTCCCTGCGGAGCCGGTCGATCGCGCGGTTGCGGGCGGTCGTGGTGATCCAGGCGCCGGGGTTGGGCGGCACTCCGGTGGCAGGCCAGCGGGTCAGGGCGATGGTGAACGCGTCCTGGACCGCCTCCTCGGCGAGGTCGATGTCACCGAGGACACGGACCAGGGTGGCCACGCACCGGCCGTACTCCTGCCGGTAGACGCGGGCCACCCCGTCCGGGTCGGTCATCAGCTTTCGGGCTCGTCTTGGATCGGCCGGACCTCGACCGGGGCCAGGCACGCCGCGGTCGCCTTCTCGGCCCACGCCAGCGCCTCGTCGAGGTTCTCGGCCTTGATCACCCAGAAGCCGCCGAGCTGCTCCTTGGTCTCCACGAACGGCCCGTCGGTGGTCAGCACCTGGCCGTGCTCGACCCGCACCACCGTCGCGTCGGACGGATCGGTCAGGCCGCACGCGAAGACCCAGGCGCCCTTGTCCCGCAGCTCCTGGTTGACGTTCTCGACGTCGGCGAACATCTTCTGCATCACGTCAGGGGCGGGCATCGGGTCGCCGTGGGTGCCGTGCACGGACAGCAGGTACTGGCTCATGGTCGTCTCCTTGTTCTTCTGTGGGGATTCTGGCGGGTGGAGCCCGGGTGCCGGTCTCTCACCCTGGCTACGAAACGCCCGCCGCCCGATCGACAGCTTGCCCAGAAATCCTCGGGAAAATCTTCGAGGTCACCTGATCTCGATCACCGACTTGGTGATCTGCGTGCGGGCCAGCAGTCGTTCGCCCACCCTGGCCGTCGCCGAGACGAAGCCCAGCCTCCGGGTCCGCCGCTCGAGCTCCGCGGTCACCCTGACCAGCTCGTCCCGTCGCCCGGGGCTGAGGATCTGGGTCGCGATGTGATGGGTGACGGCGTGCTCGGTGGAACTCAGCGCGGGCAGCAGCGCCAGTAGTCCGGCGAGCTCCAGGATGGCGCCGAGCGCGCCTGCGTGCAGGGTGCCGCCGGGGTTGATGGCCAGCCCGGCCACCGGGAACTCCAGCCCGGCCGATGGGTTTTGCGGGTCGACGGGCCGCGCGTTCAGGGCGGCCTGCAGCGGGATGGCCAGCACCGTTTCGGCGCGGGCACGGAGTTCGGACGGTGTCATCGGGTCGGCCATGCACATGACCCTGCCGGCCCGACATTAGGGTGCGCCCCGTGGCCGCACGCGAGCGCGATCTCGAACGCCTGTTGACCTTCGTCGACGCCGTCGTCGCCATCGCCATCACGCTGCTCGTGCTCCCGTTGGCCGACGTCGGTTCCCAGATCCACGGCCGCCCGGTCGCCGACCTGCTGGCGGAGCACGCCGACGACATCCTCGGGTTCCTGCTCAGCTTCGTGGTGATCGCGCGTCTTTGGGTCGGCCAGCACCGGATCGTCAGCTCCCTCGTGCGGCAGAGCACGGTGGTGATGTGGCTCCTGCTCGCCTGGGCGCTCACGATCGTGTTCCTGCCCTTCCCCACGACGCTGGTCGCGAGCACCACCGACGACAACCTCGCCAAGCTGCTCTACATCGGCACGATGGCGCTGAGCTCGGCCCTGCTGGCGCTCATCGCGTACACGATCGGGCGCGCCCCGAACATGCGCGACAGCGACGAGAAGGTCGACCTGCGGCAGTCGGTCGGCACGACTGTCGTGTTCCTGCTGGCCCTCGCGATCTCAGTGGTGTTCCCATCTACCACGTACTACCCGCTGTTGCTCCTCGGGCTGGTGGACCCCGCCGTGCGACTGACGGATCGGTGGCGGCGGTAGGTGTCCCTTCCGGCTGGCGCCATTCGTCCATGAGGTAGCGCCGGACACACGGCCCGGCGCGACCTTACGGAGGAACCATGACGAACTTCGTGTTCGCCTACCGCGGCGGCAGCGGGATGGCGACGACGCCCGAGGCGCAGGAGAAGGCGATGGCGGCGTGGGGGGCCTGGTTCGGCACGATCGGTGCCGATCTGGTCGAGGGCGGCAGCCCGTTCGGCGCGTCCAGCACCGTGCACCCCGACGGGTCGTCCACCGAAGGCGGGGCGGCGGCCCTCACCGGTTACAGCGTCGTGCGCGCCGCCGACCTCGCCGCCGCGGCCGCGCTGGCCAGGGGCTGCCCGCTGTTGGCCGACGGCGGGACGGTCGAGGTCTACGAGGCGCTGCCGATGTAGTGCTCGTGCGCCCGCCTGCTCGGGGGGGACTGCAGCAGGGTGACACCGCTCCGACCGAGTCGCAGCAGTGTCACCCTGCTGCAATGTGCGCCGCCCCCACCACCGCAGTGCTACTCTGACTTCAACGTTTAGAACATTCTGAAAGTTGAGCGAGCATGCGGGACGCGGCGCAGGTGGCACAGTTCGTCGAGCGGTTCAGCGCCGCGCTGACCGACGCCGGTATGCCGCGTATGCCCGCGCGGGTGTTCGTCGCTCTTCTGGCCACCGACTCGGGCAGGCTCACCGCCGCTGAGCTCGCCGCGCAGCTGCAGGGGAGCGCGGGCGCCATCTCGGGCGCGGTCCGCTACCTCATCCAGACCCACCTCGTCGACCGCGAGCACGAGCCGGGCTCCCGCAAAGACCACTACCGCGTACGTGACGATGTCTGGCACACCGCGACGGCCAGCCGCGACGACACCATGCGCCGGTTGAGCGCTCCGCTGCGCGAGGGCATTGCCGCGCTGGGCGCCGAGACCCCCGCAGGCGTGCGGATCGCCGAGACGCTGGAGTTCTTCGACTTCCTCCAGAAGGAGATGCCCGCGCTGGTGCAGCGCTGGGAACAGACCAGGCAACACAGGGGATGAGGTCATGTCGTACGTCGTGCGCTTTGCCGAGCTGGGCCGTGGGGACGTCGCCGTCGCAGGCGGCAAGGGGGCCAACCTCGGTGAGCTGACCCGCGCCGGGCTCCCGGTGCCGCCGGGGGTCGTGCTCACCACCGCGGCGTACCGGGCTTTCGTCGACGCCATCGGCGACGAGATCCTCGCGCTCGCCGCCGAGCCCGACGCCGCCGGAGGCGCCCGGATCCGGGCGCTCATCACGTCCATGCCGATCCCCGACGCGATCGCGCACGAGATCACCGAAGCGTGGACGGCGCTCGGCGGTCGTCCGGTCGCGGTGCGGTCCTCGGCCACGGCCGAGGACCTGGAGGGCGCGAGCTTCGCCGGTCAACAGGACACCTACCTCAACGTCCACGGTGCGTCCGCGCTGTTGGTCGCCGTGCGCGAGTGCTGGGCGTCGCTCTGGACCGACCGTGCCATCACCTACCGCGCCCGACAGGGGATCGACCCGGCGGACGTGGCGCTGGCCGTGGTCGTGCAGGAGATGGTCGAGGCGGACGCGGCCGGGGTGATGTTCACCGCGAACCCGACGAACGGGCGGCGCGACGAGCTCGTCATGAGCGCCGCGTGGGGGCTGGGCGAATCGGTCGTGAGCGGCTCGGTGACCACCGACGACCTCGTCGTCGAGAAGTCGACCTTGCGGGTGACCGCGCGCACCACCGCGGACAAGGCCGTCATGACCGTCTACGCGGGCGACCGAACGGCCGAGATCGCCGTGCCGCCGGAGCGCCGCACCGAGCCCGTGCTCGACGACAAGGCCGCCGCCGCGCTCGCCGAGCTGGGTGTGCGCATCGAGGAGCACTACGGCGCGCCGCAGGACGTCGAGTGGGCGCGGGCGGGCGGCGAGTTCTTCGTGGTCCAGGCCCGCCCCATCACGGCGCTGCCCGAGCCGGAGGCGCAGGCGCCCACCACGTGGCCTGTGCCCGACCCGAAGGGCTACTACTTCCGCGCCAGCATCGTCGAGCAGCTGCCCGACCCCCTGTCGCCGCTGTTCGCGGGCATGATCGACGGCTCGGTGGAGCGGTCGCTCGGCGCGCTGATGCGGGGCCTGGTCGGCGTGGAGCTGGCGCGCGCCGGCGAGCTCGGGCTGCCCACCATCAACGGCTACGCCTACTACCACTACAGCCGCGCGGCGCTCTGGCGGATGACGACCGCCAGCACCAGGGCGCTCAAGCTGCTGCCCACGGTGGGCCCGGCGCGCTGGCGCTCGGACTCCCACCCGCGCTACGTGGCCGCGGTCGAGGCCTGGCGCGACCGCCCGCTCGACGGCCCCACCGACGGACAGCTCCTCGACGGGGTGCTCGGGCTGCTGGACGCGGGCACCACCTACTACACGGCCGTGCAGACGATCATCCCGATCGCCGCGACCAGCGAGATGCTCTTCACGACCTTCTACAACCGGCTCGTGCGCAGGCGGGGCGATCCGGCCGCGTCGACGTTCCTGCTGGGCTTCGACAGCGCGCCGATCCTGGCCGAGAAGTCGCTGTATGACCTCGCGATCTGGACGCGCGGCCACCAGGAGCTCGCGGACGCGGTGCGCGCCGATCCCGGCCGCGGTGCTTGCGGGAGCCATGCCGTCAAGTGCCAGTCCGGAGCCAGCCGACGAGTGGCGCGCCCGGTTCCAGGCCCACCTCGACCGCTTCGGCCACGCCACCTACAACCTGGACTTCGTCCACCCGACGCCTGCCGAGGACCCGGCCCCGCTGTTCGAGGCGCTGCGTTTCGCCCTCGACGGCGGCGGCACCAGCCCGTATGCGCGCCAGGCGGCCTCCGTGGCTCGTCGGGAGGAGCTGACGGCTGCCGCCCTCGCCCGCCTCGATCCCGTGCGGCGGAAGGTGTTCATCCGCCTGCTGCGTTGGGCCCAGGGTGTTGCTCCGGTGCGCGAGGACGCGCTGGCCGACATCGGGCTGGCCTGGCCGCAGATGCGCCGCATGCTGGCCGAGCTGGGCGCTCGCCTTGTCGCGTCGGGCCGGATCGCCGCGGCCGAGGACATCTACTGGCTGCGTCCCGACGAGGTGCGTGGCGCGGCGGTGCCTCGGGGAGCGGTCGAGGAACGGAAGGCGCTGTGGCGGGGGCAGCTGCGGGTCACCCCGCCCCAGATGCTTCCTCAGCGCGCGGGCTTCACCTGGCTCGAGGCGCTGTTCCCGGCAGGCTCCAGCGACCAGACGGGTCCGGTGCTGCGCGGAACGGGGGCGAGCGCGGGCCAGGTGACGGCACCGGCGCGGGTGTTGGGCGGGCCTTCAGACTTCGGTCGGATGCGCCCGGGTGACGTGCTGGTCGCGAGCATCACCACCCCCGCGTGGACCTCGCTGTTCACGATGGCCGCCGCGGTCGTCACCGACGTGGGCGGCCCGCTGTCGCACAGCTCGATCGTCGCGCGCGAGTACGGCATACCCGCGGTGCTCGGCACGGGGGTGGCCACGCGCCGGATCACCGACGGCGCGCTCGTGCGGGTCGACGGGGACGCCGGGACCGTCACGTTGCTGGACGAGGCCCAGGGCCCGGCGGCCGAACCTGTGCGTCGTCGATGGCGCGGCGTGCTCGTCGCGGGCGGGATCGTGCTGGTCCTCGCGGCGTGGCGGGCCCTCAGCAGGCGTGGCCGCGTCTCACGTTGAGCCCGCCATTGACCCGCCGCGGCCGTTTGACCACGATCACGACCAGGTTCGCAGAAGGAGTGGCTGGATGATCCTGATCAATGTGAAGTTCCCGGTGCGGCCCGAGAAGATCGACGAGTGGCTGGAGCTCGCCGACGCCTACGCGAAGGCGGTGAACGCGGAAGAGGGCAGCGTCTACTTCGAGTTCTCGCGCACCCTGGACGACCCCAACACGTTCATCTGCATCGAGGCCTTCAAAGACGCAGAGGCGGGCGGGGCGCACGTCAACACCGAGCATGCCAAGAACTTCTTCGGCAGTGCCCCGTACCTGGTGTCGGCGCAGCCGCAGATCGTCTACATCGACTCGCCGGACTTCAAGGGATGGGGCCCGATGGGAGAGATCGAGCCCAAGTAAGAGCGCCGCGCATGATCGGCGAAAGGGGGCTGATCGGCGCCATCCGCACACCAGCAGCCTGCCCAGCTCACTCCGGTACGGCTCGCGGCGATCTCGGCGCCGCCGCTCGCGACCGGCCAGAGCGGCGTGCGTCGACCAGCACTCGCCGCCCAACCAGGGCCACTTCGCGGACCTGGCGCGAGGGGCGAGGCCGGACTTCGCGGAGTAAGGGCTCCCCTCGCTCGGACGGCCTGCCCTGGTTCACCAGATCGGATGACCCACCACCGAACGCGATCGAGTGCCCTGGGCCCATCATCACCGGAATGGGGAGATGGGTGCGCGCGGGAGTCGGGGTCGGCGCCGGGTCCGTAGCCGTCCCTCTGGGTCTCGGGTGGTTCTACACGAGGGTGTTGCTCGACACATCGGTCCGGCCCCTCTACCCCGAGCTGGTCCGCGGCAGCGACGCCACGACCGTCACCCTCGCCGCGAAGAGCCTGGCGCTGCAGCCCGGCACCTGGGGGCTGCGTTGGCCCGACAACATCGCGGTGATCGGCCCCGTCATCCGGGCCGACCGCGCGGGCGTGGTCCGACCGCTGCTCTCCGGGCCGCGCCCGCCCGCAGGCATCCGCGCTGTGCTGGATGCGGCGACCTTCGACCCGGATCCCTCCGCGCTCGGGCTGGCGTTCGTCGACGTCGACATCGCCGCGCCGCTGGGGCCGTGCCCGGCGTGGTTCGTGGCACCTGAGGACGACACCGAGAACGACACTGAGGGCGACACTGAGGACATCACCGAGGGCGACGCCGCGGCCGACACGTGGGCCGTGCTCGTCCACGGTCGTGGCGGCACCCGCCGCGAGGGTCTGCGGGTCCTGCCCGCGCTGCACGCGCTCGGGCTGCCCGTCCTCCTCCTCAGCTACCGCAACGATCCCGAGGCGCCCGCCAGCCCCGACGGCCACTACCACCTTGGCGACACGGAGTGGCTCGACGTCGAGGCCGCGGTGCGGCACGCGCTCGCGAACGGGGCCAGGCGGGTGGTGCTCGTCGGATGGTCGATGGGCGCCGCGATCATCGGGGCGCTGCTGGACCGGTCCGCGCTGGCGTCGAAGGTCGCGGCGCTGGTGTGGGACGCGCCGCTGCTCGACTGGCGTGCCACCCTGCGCCAACAGGCCCGCATCCGGCGCATCCCGCCTGCGCTGACCGTGCTGACGACCGGCATGGCCTACCGGCGGATCGGCATCGACTTCGACCGCTTCGACCTGCGCCGCCGCCCACCCGCGGTGCGCCCGCCGACGCTGGTGATCCATTCGGCGGGCGACACCGCCGTGCCCGTGCAGCCGAGCAGGGAGCTCGCGGCCGTCGCGCCCGCGATGGGTTGGCCGATGACCTACCTCGAGGTGCCCGACGCCGAGCACACCGCGGCCTGGAACGCCGACCCGAGCGTCTACGAGAACACGCTGACGCGCTTCCTTCGCGACGTGCTGCGGGGATGAGGGCTGCGGCCGCGCTGACGCGCCGTGGCCGGGGCTGGCACGATGGGTGGCGTGACCGAACCAGGCAAGCACACCGCGACGCTGCGGACCAACGAGGGCGACATCGTCGTCAACCTGTTCCCCGACCACGCGCCGAAGACGGTCGAGAACTTCACCGGCCTCGCTACCGGCAGGAAAACCTACCGCCAGCCGAACGCGAGCGGTGGTGACTCCGGCCCCTTCTACGACGGATCGGTGTTCCACCGGGTCATCTCCGGCTTCATGATCCAGGGTGGGGACCCGACGGGCACCGGAAGGGGCGGCCCCGGATACCAGTTCGGCGACGAGTTCCACCCCGAACTGCAGTTCGACCGCCCCTACCTGCTCGCCATGGCCAACGCCGGGCCCGGCACCAACGGCTCGCAGTTCTTCATCACTGTGGGCCCCACCCCGCACCTCAACCGCAAGCACACGATCTTCGGTGAGGTGGCGGACGCCGAATCCCGCGCGATCGTCGACAAGATCGCCGCCGCGTCGACCGACCGCACGGACCGGCCGCTGTCCGACGTCGTGCTCGAGAAGATCGAGATCAGCTGACAGGGGTGAGCCAACCCCCGCAGCACCCGGCCGAGGTGGCGGCCTGTGTCCGCCACCCCGACCGGGCCACGCGGCTGTCGTGCTCCCGGTGCGGGCGACCCGCCTGCCCGGACTGCCTCCGCGAAGCGTCGGTGGGTTATCAGTGCGTCGACTGCGTGGCCGCCTCGGTGCCGCGCACGGCGCCACGCCGCGCGCCCGGCACCCGCTCTGTCGTGGTCCCCGCGCTCGTGGCGATCAATGTGGCCGTCTTCGCGTTGACGGTCGCGCAGGCGCGCAGCCTGCTGGACAACACCGACTCCGCGGTCTTCCACGCCTGGGCGCTGGTGCCCGTCGACGTGGCGGACGGGGAGTGGTGGCGGCTCGTCACGGCGGGTTTCCTGCACATCGGGCCGTTGCACATCGCGTTCAACATGTACGCGCTGTGGGTGCTGGGGCGCGATCTGGAGATCGTGCTGGGGCGGGCCCGCTTCCTGGCGCTCTACCTGATCTCGCTGCTCGGGGGCTCGGCGGCGGTTGTGCTGTTCGCCAACCCGGAGCAGTACGTCGCGGGCGCGTCCGGTGCCGTGTTCGGGCTGATGAGCGGCTTGCTGCTGGTGCTGCTGCGACTCAAGCGGACCTACGGCCAGGTGGTCGCCGTGATCGTGCTGAACCTGGTGATCAGCCAGGTGGTGCCGGGCATCTCGATCGCCGGGCACGTCGGTGGGCTGGTGGTCGGGGCGTTGGCCGCGGCCACCCTCGTGTTCGCCCCGGTCCGACGGCGCACTCTGATCCAGGGCGGCGCACTGGGTGGGATCACCGCCGCGCTGCTGGCCGCGATGGCGGTCCACCTCTCGTAGGCGCTTACCTCAGCGGGGCCGGGTTTGCAGCAGGGTGACACTGCTCCAACCCAGTCGCAGCGGTGTCACCCTGCTGCAGTCGAGGAGCGCGGCCGGTCACGGTCGAACGCTGGTCAGCGCAGGCGCGACGTCCTCAGGGTCGGCGGCCAGGTCGAGCCTGCCGAAGATGTAGAGCCGCTCGTCGCCGTCCGCGGTGACGGTGTCGAGCTCCAGCAGCGAGCTCTCCCGTCCCAGCCTGCGCACCCGCACCACCCGCACACCCTGCACGAGCGGCCAAGGGTGGTGGCGGTGGCGCAGGAGCCCACCGACCGTCACGCCGTCGGCGTCGGCCCGCAGCCGCGGTCGCGCGCGGGTGCCGAACAGCGCGCCCAACCCCACACCCAGCGTCGCGACCGTCGCGATCAGCCCGCCTGCCGGGTCACCCGCCGCCAGCCACGTCGTGACCGCCCATGCGGCGGCAGCCATGGTGACGAACCAGGCAAGCACCACCAGCCCGGCTGCGGGCGCCCACTCGACCCTCACGGCAGTTGTCCACAGGGTCTGTCCACACTGGGGATAATTACAGCGACGTGATTTGTCCGATCAGCGCAGCTCTACCGCCATCTCATCGTCATCAGCAGGCCGATCACGATCAGCGCGAAGCCGATGAGGAAGTTCCACGAGCCGAGTGCGTTCATGAACGCGATGCTGGGCCCGGCGAGGTAGTTGACAACGAGCCAGACCAGGCCCAGCAGCATGAGGCCCAGCATCACCGCGATGTAGACGGGATGGGTGGGGCCCGCGACCTTCACCGGTGTGGTGGAGCGGCGTTCGCCCGGCGGTGGGGTGTAGACCGTCTTCTTGCGGACCTTGGACTTCGGCATGGGTGTGAACCTCGCGGTGACGTTGCAGCAGGCGTGCTTGCTCAACGGTAGCGTTGGCGAAGCCCATGGTCACCGGCTGGGCGCAGATGCGGCCGAATCTGGCAGCCCGGCGCGCCGAGCTAGCGATCATGCAGGCGAATCCGAGCAATCGCCCACGCCCACGGCGGTCCGGAGGTCATGCTGCCAGCCGTGGGCGCGAACACCGAGGTATTCGTCCTGCTATCCCGGCAGGACGGACTGATCACAGACGCGCAGGCCATGGCGCACGGGCTTTCGGCGCGGACGCTCCGCCGCAGGGTGCACGACGGCGGCTGGCGGCGCGTGGCGCCGGGCGTGCTACTGGCGGGCGGACATCCGTTGACCGACCGGGTCAGGGTGCGCGCCGTCGGGATGTGGGCGGCTGGCCGCGGGGCGCTGTCCGGACCCGCCGCAGCCTGGTGGCACGGCATGCTGCCGTCCGCCCCCGCCGAGGTCCAGCTCACGGTGGCACGGTCTTGTGGGCTGCGCCCCCGCCGTGGGGTGGTCGTCCGGCGACGGGATCTCGACCCGTTGGACGTCACCTGCGCAGGCGGCATCGACCTCACCGCAAAGGCCCTCACCGCGCTCGAGACTGCCGTGGCGCTGCCAGGTGGCTCGGTGTTCCTCGACCGCGCGTTGCAGAAGCACGTGCGGTTCCCGGCCCTCCACCGCGCCTACTGCCGCAACCTCGGCGCCCAGGGCAACGCCCGAGCGGCGGAGCTGCTCACCGCGGCGGCGGATCGCGCCGACTCCGCCGCCGAACGGCTGCTCATCGCGATTCTGCGGGCCGCCGGGGTCCCGGGATGGCGCCAAGGTGTGCGGTTCGGCCCGTGGACGATCGACGTGGCCTTCCCCGGCGTGAAGTTGGCCGTGGAGGTGGACGGCTGGGCGTGGCACATGGAGGTCGACCGATTTCGGGCCGATCGGCACAAGGGCAACGCTCTCACCCGCGCAGGCTGGACCCTGCTCCGCTTCACCTGGCACGACCTGACCGGCAGGCCCGAGTACGTGCTCGCCGAGATCCGCGCTGCCCTCGCTGTTGCAGCATGATCACCAGCTCGGCGCAGAAGGCGGCCACATCCGACCACACTTGCGCCGATCTGACGATCATGGCCGGATGCGGTCAGGCGCGGGCGGCCAGCTCGGCCATCTCCGCCGTGAGCGACTCGACGACCGCGGTGGGGGCCGGGTGGCCCGCTTCGGCCATCCAGTTGGCCAGCATCCGGTGGCCACCGTCGGTGAGCACCGACTCCGGGTGGAACTGCACCCCGTGGATGGGGAGCTCCCGGTGGCGCAGCGCCATGATCACGCCGCTCTCGGTGCGCCCGGTGACCTCCAGCTCCGCAGGCAGGGTGGCGGGCCGGATCGACAGGGAGTGGTAGCGCGTGGCGGTGAACGGGTCGGGCAGCCCGGCCAGCACGCCGACGCCAGTGTGGTGTACCAGCGATGTCTTGCCGTGCAGCAGCTCGGGCGCACGCTCGATGACCGCGCCGTACGCCGCGCCGATCGCCTGGTGGCCGAGGCACACCCCCAGCAGGGGCAGCGCGCGCGCGGCACACGCCCGGATCACGGCGATGCTGGAGCCCGCGCGCTCCGGGGTGCCCGGGCCCGGGCTGACGAGCACGCCGTCCACCCCGTGCAGCTCGTCGAGATCGACCTCGTCGTTGCGCCGGACGGTGACGTCGGCGCCCAGCTGGGCGAGGTACTGCACCAGGTTGTAGACGAAGCTGTCGTAGTTGTCGATCACGAGCACGCGCATGGCATACGTCTTTCCTACGGCGCCGCGGGCGCGCCGCTCAGTTGTTGTTGTTGCCGTTGTCCGCCGTGGTCGTCGGCAAGCCGGAATTTCCCCCGTTGCCGCCGGTCTCGATGGACAGGGTGATCTTCTTGCCCGTGTCGGTGTTGCTGCCCGCGCTCGGCTTCTGGGCGGCGACGTAGCCCTGGGGCTGGCCGCTGCCGGTGACCGGCTGCGCATCGATGTTGTTGTAGCCCGCAGCGCTGAGGATCTGCGCTGCGGTGGTCGCGGGCTGCCCCACCACGTTGGGCACCTGGTTGTCCTTGTTGCCCTTCGACACCTGCATGGTGATGGTCGAGCCCGGCTGCACCTGCGTGTTCGCGGCCGGGTCTGTGGACACCACCGTGCCCTTGTCGGCGGAGCCGTCGACGTCCTTCGAGGTGACCTGGAAGCCCTTGGCCTGCAGGGTCTGTTTGGCGGCGTCCTCGGTCTGGCCCGTGACGTCTGGGACGGCCACGGTGGTCTGCTGCACCCCGACCGTGACGTCGACGGCGCTGCCCCCCTTCACCTGCTGACCCGGCCCAGGCGACGAGCTGATGATCTTGCCGACCTGGCTTGCTTCGCCGGTCGGCTGGTTCGACTGCTTGCCCAGGATGAGGCCCTGGCTCTTGAGCAGTGCGCTGGCGTCGTTGACGCTCATGCCCGTCAACGCGGGCACGTTCACCGATGCCGGACCGGAACCGACGGTCATGTCCACCGACGACCGCTGCGCCGCCTGTGTGCCCGCTGCCGGGTCGCTGGAGAGCACCTTCCCGACCTGGTCGACGCGCGACTCCTGCTGCGTGACGTTCCCGACGCGCAGCCCCGCCGCGATGATCTGGTTGGCCGCGTCCTGCTGGGTCTGCCCGACGATCGGCGGAACGGCCACCTGCGTAGGCGCAGCGGGCCCCGAGAGCAGCTGGTAGCCCACGAAGCCGATGAGCCCGAGCACTACCAGCACGCCGAGGACGATGGCGATGACGCGCCCCGTGCGCCGCGGCCGCTCCTCGTCGGCGTAGTACTCGTCGTACTGGGGCGCGGGAGGCAGCGGCACGCCGCGGCCGTTCATCCGGCGGGTGGACGACGTGGGCGGGGGGCCCGGCGTCAGCATCGCGGTGCGCTCGTCGGCGCTCATCACCGACGGCGCGAACGGGGCCTGTCCGCTGCGGACCCGCACGATGTCCGAGCGCATCTCCGCCGCCGACTGGTAGCGGTTGAGGGGGTTCTTCGACAGCGCCTTGAGCACCACCGCGTCCAGTTGCGGCGGCACGGCCGGGTTGACCTCCGACGGCGCCTTCGGGTCCTCCCGCACGTGCTGGTAGGCGACCGCGACCGGGGAGTCGCCGGTGAAGGGAGGTTCCCCGGTGAGCAGCTCGTAGAGCACGCAGCCCGCCGCGTAGACGTCCGACCGCGCGTCGACGGCCTCGCCGCGCGCCTGCTCGGGCGACAGGTACTGAGCCGTGCCGATCACTGCCGCGGTCTGCGTGACGTTCTGGCCCTCGCCCAGCGCACGGGCGATGCCGAAGTCCATGACCTTCACCGCCCCCGCGCGGTTGATCATGATGTTGGCGGGCTTCACGTCGCGGTGGATGATCTGGTGGCGGTGGGAGAAGTCCAGCGCGGCACACACGTCGGCCATGACGTCGAGCACCTGCTGCTGGCTCATCGGCCCCGTGGTCTTGACGATCTCGCGCAGCGTCTGCCCGTCGACGTACTCCATGATGATGTAGGGCAGCGTGCCGAAATCGCTCTGCACCTCGCCGGTGTCGTAGACGGCAACGATCGAGGGGTGGTTGAGCGCGGCGGCGTTCTGCGCTTCGCGGCGGAAGCGCATCTGGAACTGGGGGTCGCGGGCGAGGTCGGCGCGCAGCACCTTCACCGCAACGTCGCGACCCAGGCGGGTATCGAGCCCACGATGCACCTCGGACATGCCACCGTAGCCGAGCACCTCGCCCAGCTCATAGCGCTCGGACAGTAGTCGGGGGGTGGTCATCGCAGCCGATTCCTGAGGTCGAGGAGCACTGAAGGGGAACGAAGGCCGGGGGTCCGTCCGCCGACGGCGCCCGAGGCTTGGCCGGGGGAAGACACTGAAGGAGAACGAAGGCCGGGGGTCCATCCGCCGACGGCGCCCGAGGCTTGGCCGGGGGAAGACACTGAAGGGGAACGAAGGCCGGGGGTCCATCCGCCGACGGCGCCCGAGAGGGGGTCGGGCAGAAAATCGGACATCGTGCCGAAATCGTTATTCACCGGACGCCTCCTGGGACGATCAGCGAGGCGACCGTTGGCGCGTTCACGGTACCCGGCGCCATCCCCTGGGGTCTCGCCCCCGCACCCAGGTTGCGGATGACGAACACCCCGACGGCGACCGCGGCCACCGTCAGCAGCACGAACAGGATGAGCATCAGGGTGCGGCCGCGTCCGGTTCCTCCCCGCAGCTCCAGTGGGCCCCCTGGCACGGGGGCGGTCGTGCGCGACGTGCGCCGCGCCGGGAGCGGCACCCCGAACTGTGCCGAGGACAGTGACGACGACAGTGGCGAGGACAGTGGCGAGGACAGGGCAGACGAAGGGGCCGACTGCGGCACTTGCTCGCCCTTCGGGGCGGTCGCGGGAGTGGGCGACACCACCGGCGTCCCCCCCGGGGTGATGGCGGCCCGCGCCCGTGTGGGCGTGAACGGGCCGGTCAGTGAGCCCGGCGGGGGCAGGGCGTCACCTCTGCGCACGGCCGCGACGGCCGCGGCGAACTCCCCGCCCGTCGCGTAGCGCTGGGTGGGGTCTTTGACCAGCACCGCCTCGATGAGCTCACGGGCGTGCGGCGGGACGCTCTCCGGGAGGGGCGGCGGCTGGTCGCGCACCTGCATCATCGCGACGGCCACAGCGCTGTCCGCGCGGAAGGGCCGATGCCCCGCGAGGCACTCGTAGCCGACGATCCCCAACGAGTAGACGTCGCCCGCAGGGCCCGCCTCGGCGCCGCTGGCCTGCTCGGGTGCGATGTAGTGGGCGGTGCCCATGACCATCCCCGACCGCGTGACGGGCACGGCGTCCGCGGCCTTCGCGATGCCGAAGTCGGTGAGCTTCACCATGCCGTCGTTGCGCACGAGGATGTTGCCCGGCTTGACGTCGCGGTGCACGAAGCCGCGTTCGTGGGCGGCCTGCAGCGCCCACGCGGCCTCCTCGACGATGCGCAGCGTCTCGTCGGTGTCGATGGGGCCGCGGGCGATGAGCGTGGACAGCGGCTCGCCGCGCACCAGCTCCATCACCAGCCACGCCGTGCGCCGCCCGCCCGCGCCCTCGTCCTCGCCGTAGTCGTGCACGCCCGCGATGCCCGCGTGGTCGAGCGATGCGACCGTGCGCGCCTCGATGCGGAAGCGGTGCAGGAACTCGGGGTCGTCTGTCAGCTCGGGGCGCAGCACCTTCACCGCGACGCTGCGGCCCAGCCGGGTGTCGGATGCCTCCCAGACCTCGCCCATCCCGCCGACGGCGATCCGCCGGTCGAGCTGGTAGCGGTCGGCGATGTGCTGGCCTGCGGCGAGGACGTTCATCATCGCGACGCCTTGCCGAGGGCGGCGGCGATGACCGCACGCCCGATCGGGGCCGCGACGTACCCGCCGGTGGCCGCCAGGTTGTTCGGGTCGCCGCCGTCCTCCACGAGCACGGCCACGGCGACCTGCGGCTGCTGGGCGGGTGCGAACGCCACGTACCAGACGTGCGGCGCGATGTTCTTGGGGTCGTCGCCGTGCTCCGCGGTGCCCGTCTTGGCCGCGATCTGCACACCGGTGATCTTCCCGTTGCCCGCGTAGGAGTTCTCGTTGTTGACCATCAACGCGGTGATCCGCTGGGCGATGTCGCTGGAGATCGCGGTGCCGAGCCGGTCGGGCTGGGTGGTCTCGACGGGCTGCAGGTCCTGGCTCTGGATCTCCTTCATCAGGTAGGGCGCCATCACCTGCCCGCCGTTGGCGATCGTGGCGACGATCATGGCGTTCTGCAGGGGCGTCAGCGCGACGTCGCGCTGGCCGATGGCCGACTGCTGCAGCGCCGCGACGTCGGGGATCGGCCCGATCGTCGACGGGGCAACGGGCAGCGGGATCGCCTGGTCCGGCAGGCCGATCTTGAAGGCGTCCGCCTGGTCGCGGAGGGCCTGGACGCCCAGCTGGGCGTCGAGGTCGGCGAAGGCGGTGTTGCAGGACCGCTGCAGCGCCTCGCGCAGGCTGACCGTCGGGGAGGTTCCGCACGCGTTGCCGTTGTAGTTCTCCAGCGTGGTGTGGGTGCCCTGCAGCACGATCTGCGGCGCCGCGGTGAGGGGGCTGTCTTCGTTGAACCGGCCGCTGGTGAACGCCGCGGCCACGTCGACGAGCTTGAACGTCGACCCCGGCGGATAGGTCGCCGAGATGGCCCGGTCGAGCAGCACGGACGGCTTCGCGGTTGAGTAGTCGGCCCAGGCCGCCTTCTGCTTGTCGGTGTTGTGGTCGGCCAGCGGGGACGGGTCGAACGAGGGCGTGGAAGCCATGGCGAGGATGGCTCCGGTGGCGGGCTGGATGGCCACCACCGCGCCGGTGTAGTGCTTGCGGGTGAGCTGGTCGTAGGCGACTTTCTGCACGGCTGGGTCGATCGTCAGCACGAGGTTCGCGCCGCTGGGGTCGCGCCCGGTGACGAGGTCGGACAGCCGCCGTCCGAAGAGGCGGTCGTCGCTGCCGTTGAGCACCGAGTCCGACGCCCGCTCCATGCCGCTCGAGCCGTAGATCACCGAGTAGTAACCGGTGATCGGGGCGTACTCGGGCCCGTTGGGGTAGTGGCGCTGGTAGCGGAGCCGGTCGCCCGTCTCCGAGCTGCTGGCCAGCACCTGGCCCTCCGCGCTGATCTGGCCGCGCTGACGGGAGTACTCGGCTAGCAGGACGCGCTGGTTGCGCGGGTCGTTGCGGTAGTCGCCCGCCTTGACGACCTGCACGTAGGTGAGGTTGCCCATGAGCAGCAGCACCATCACCATGACGGCGATGGCGATGCGGCGCACCGGTGTGTTCATCGGGAGCTCACCCGGCCCGCTCCACGAGCTCGGTGCCCGCGTCGGCCAGCGGTACGGCCGGGGTGCGGCGGGGCAGGGGAGCGCGTGCCGCGTTCGACACCCGCAGCAACATGGCCACGAGCGCGTAGTTGGCCACCAGGGAGGAGCCGCCGTAGGAAAGGAACGGCAGGGTGAGCCCGGTGAGCGGGATCAGCCTCGACACCCCGCCGACCACGGTGAACAGCTGCAGCGCGATCGCGAACGACAGGCCGGTGGCCAGGAGCTTGCCGAAGGTGTCGCGCACGGCCAGTGCGCTGCGCAGCCCCCGTGTGATCAACACCAGGTAGACGACCAGGATCGCGGCGAGCCCGATCAGGCCCAGCTCCTCGCCGAGCGAGGACAGCATGAAGTCGCTCTCGGCGTAGGGCACGAGATCGGGACGCCCAGCGCCCAGCCCGGTGCCGCCGACCCCGCCTGTGCCGAGCCCGAACAGCGCCTGGCCGATCTGGTAGCCCGCGCCGTTGAAGTCGCCGAACGGGTCGAGCCATATCTGGACGCGCACCCTGACGTGCCCGAAGAGCTGGTAGGCCACCACGGCCCCGCCGACGAACGCGGTCAGCCCGATGATCAGCCACGAGACCCGCTCAGTGGCCGCGTACAGCAACACCAGCACGATCCCGAAGAACAGCAGGGACGTGCCGAGGTCGCTCTCCAGCACGAGCACACCGATCGAGAGCGCCCACGCCACCAGCAGCGGCGCGAGGTCGCGGGCGCGTGGGAACTCCATGCCGAGGAACCGGCGTCCCGCTGAGGTGAACAGCTCCCGCTTCTGCACCAGGAACGCGGCGAAGAACACGATCAGCAGGATCTTGGCGAACTCGCCGGGCTGGATCGAGAAGATCCCGAGGCGCAGCCAGATCTTCGCCCCGTTGACCTCGGAGATGGACGAGGGCAGAAGGCCAGGCAGCGCGAGCAGCACGAGTCCCGCGAATCCGGCGGTGTAGCCGTACCGCGCGAGCGTGCGGTGGTCGCGCACCACCCAGAGCACAGCGATGAACAGCACCAGCCCGATGGCGGTCCAGGCGATCTGGCGGCCGACCTGGACGGTCGGGGGTTCACCGCCCAGCACGGTGGCGCGCTCGGCGTTGGCCAGGTCCAGCCGGTGGATCATGACGAGGCCCAGGCCGTTGAGCAGCGCGACACACGGAAGGATCAACGGGTCGGCGTACGGCGCGAACCGGCGGACGGCCAGGTGCGCGACCGTGAATATGCCCAGATAGGCTAGCCCCACCCAGAGCAGCGACTGGGTCAGCGTCTGCTCCTGGTTGGCCTCGACGAGCACGAGCGCGAGCGTCACGAGCACCGCAGCGAACGCCAGCAGCACCAGCTCGATCCCCCGGCCCGTCGGCAGAGCCGGGGCTTCAGGCGGGGTGGCTCGAGATCCGTTGGTGCTCGCCGCCATCAGCTCACCGGCCGACAGGTCACGCCCGGTATGGCCGACACCTGCGGCAGCGGGGTCGTGTCCGGGGTGGGGCTGGGCGCGGGCTGGGCGGGGTTGGGGGCCGGGTTCGGGGCGGCAGCGGGGGCTTTGGGGGCCGCGGCGGGTGGCGCGGGAGCGGTGGTGGTGGTGGTCGAGATGACCGGGCAGGGCTTGAGCATGCGGTCGTGCAGCCTGCTGACCAGGCGACGGGCCCCTTCGAGGCCGTCCGCGGCGATGATGCCGTCGCCGACGGCGCTGCGGTCGGTCTCGGTGAGCTCGTCGAGGGTGAGCTCGGTGCGCTCGGCGAGCTGGTGCAGAGGCAGCCCGAGCACCTCGCCGCGGACGCCCTGGAAGATCGCGACCTGGCTGCCGTCGGCCCCGACGTAGTACTGCTGCATCACCCAGAGCCTGGCCAGCGCCCCGGCCGCGCCGAGCACGATCAGCACCGCGAGCACGGCTACGCCGACCCGGAGCGCGGACCGGCGCGGGGGCGCGGGGGCCGGGACCGGCTCGATGCGGGGCAGCGCGCGGGTCATCGTCGTGGCCGACGCCCTGGCCGCGGCGGAGTCCGGCCGCGGGCCTTCGTCGCGCCCGTCTCCGACGGAGCCGCCGACGATGGGGGCGTCGTCGCCGAAGTCGATGTCGACGACGTCCGCGACGATGCAGGTGATGTTGTCCGGGCCCCCGCCGCGCAGCGCAAGCTCGATCAGGCGGTCGGCGCACTCGCGGGGATCGCGGTAGGTGGCCAGCGTCTCGGCCAGCGTCTCGTCGCTGACCACGCCGGAGAGACCGTCCGAGCACAGCAGATACCGGTCGCCGGGACGCGCCTCGCGCATCGTCAGCGAGGGATCGATGTCCTGCCCGGTGATGGCGCGCAGCAGCAGCGAGCGCTGCGGATGCGTCTGCGCCTCTTCCTCGGTGATGCGGCCCTCGTCGATCAGCGACTGGACGAACGTGTCGTCCTTGGTGATCTGCGACATCGCGCCGTCGCGCAGCTGGTAGGCCCGCGAGTCGCCGATGTGGACGAGGCCCAGCCGCGACCCCGCGAAGAGGATCGCGGTGAGCGTGGTGCCCATGCCCTCCAGGTCGGGGGCGTCGGCCACGTGCCGGGTGATCGCCGAGTTGCCCTCGACGGTGGCCTCGCGCAGCTCGGCGAGCAGGTCGTCGCCGGGATCGTCTTCGTCGAGGGGGGCGAGCGCGGAGATGACAAGCGAGGAGGCGACCTCGCCTGCCGCGTGGCCGCCCATGCCGTCCGCCAGCGCCAGCAGCCGGGGTCCGGCATAAACGGCATCCTGGTTGTTCTGCCGGACGAGCCCGCGGTCGCTGCGGGCGGAGTAACGCAGGACCAGCGTCATGTTCCGGGGCCCCTCATGATCGGAGCTCGATCACCGTCTTACCGATGCGGACTGGCACCCCCAGGGGAACCCTGGTGGGTCCGGTGACCTTAGCCCGGTCGAGGTACGTGCCGTTCGTCGACCCGAGATCCTCGACGTACCACTCGTCGCCCTGCATCGAGATGCGGGCGTGGCGGGTCGAGGCGTAGTCGTCATCAAGCACCAGAGTGGAGTCGTCGGCACGGCCGATGAGGATCGGCCGCGCGTCCAGGGTGACCCGGGTGCCCGCCAGTGCCCCGGCGGTGACCAGCAGTTGGCGGGGGATGCGGCCACGCGCGGTGCGCGGAGGACGTCTTCCCCCCGACACGGTCGCCCGCAGCCCCGACGCCGCGTACAGGTCGGAGCGCACCACCCGCAGCGCGGCCAACACGAAGAGCCAGAGCAGGGCGAGAAAGCCCGCCCTGGTCAGCTGAAGCACCAACTCCGGCACTCGCGCCGCCCGTTCGCCCGCGTGTGATTACTGAGTACGGAAGACCAGGCTGGAATGTCCCACCCGGATCACGTCGCCGTCGCCCAGCTGCCACGTCTGCACGGGGTTGCCGTTGACCGTGGTGCCGTTGGTGGAGCCGAGATCCGACAGCGTGGCCGTGTGGCCGTCCCAGCTGATCTCCAGGTGCCTGCGCGACACGCCCGTGTCAGGCAGCCGGAAGGCGGAGTCCTGCCCGCGGCCGATGACGTGCGTGCCCTGGGTGAGGTCGTAGGTGCGACCGGAGCCGTCGTCGAGCGACAGCGTGGCCGTGACCCCCTGCTGGCCGTAGCCCGGCTGCCCGTAGCCCGGGTGGCCGTACCCCTGCTGGCCATAGCCCTGCTGCGCGTAGCCCTGCTGGTCGTAACCGGCGTCGTAACCCTGGTCGTACTGCTGCTGGCCGTAGCCGCCCTGCTGGTAGCCCTGGTCGTAGCCGGGACCCGCGTAGCCGGGCTGCTGGCCGTAGCCGGGCTGGGCATAGGCCTGTTGGCCGTAGCCACCCTGCTCGTAGCCCTGCTGAGGGGGGTAGCCGGGCTGATGGCCCTGCTGGCCGTACCCGGGCTGGCCCTGCTCGTAGCCCTGCTGAGGGGGGTAGCCGGGCTGTCCGCCCGGCTGTCCTGGCTGGCCGTAGCCGGGCTGGCCCTGCTCGGGCCCCGGCTGGCCGTAGCCGCCCTGCGGCGGGT
Source organism: uncultured Actinomycetota bacterium (assembly GCA_963826705.1). Lineage (GTDB taxonomy): Bacteria > Actinomycetota > Actinomycetes > Mycobacteriales > Pseudonocardiaceae > Pseudonocardia. The sequence continues at coordinate 119,867 of CAWGYF010000018.1, read as the reverse complement.
AGCCGCCTTGGGGGGGCGGGTAACCGCCCTGCTGGGGGTAGCCGCCCTGCGGCGGGTTCTCGCCCTGCTCGTACCCCCCTTGGCGCTGTTCGTAGGCGGGCGGGGCATACGTCTGCTGCTGCCCGTATCCGGGGGCGCCACGGTCGTAGCCGTACTGCCCGTTCTCCTCGGGGTGGCCCGGTTGCTGGCTCATGGGTGCTTCTCCTGCGTCGCGTGCTCGGATGGCGTCCCGGCGGGAAGCGTCGGGATCCATTGACGAGCGGGTGCGGAACTGTCCCGTGTGCAGCGCATCGGAGCGCTCCAGAAAGACTACGACCTCGCCGTAGGTGTCCCATCCCTGGTCGGCGAGTTGTTCGGCAACCGAGGCGGAGAGCATGTTGACAATCTCCGCCCGGTCCCCTGCCATGCGTTCGAGATCGGTGGATCCGAGCATCACGGTGAAGCGGTTGGGCGCTAGCAGACGCCCGCCCGCGAGATGTTCGATGTGGACTTCGGCTTCCCGAAGCAGCGCCTGCACCACTTCCTGAGGAACAACGCTGCCACCGAAGACCCGCGCGAAGGCGTCGCCCACCATCCCCTGGAGACGGCGCTCGAACCTGTCGACGCGGCCCAACCGACCTTCCTCCGTTCGCATCGGCGTGTTGCTGACAATGACGATCGTATCTGTGCTAGCCCAGCCCGTGGAGTTGCCTGTCGGTATCCTTCGCCTGACTATGTCGCAGCCCGTTGCCGCCCATGCGGCAACCGCTCCAGGCTTCCCGGTGAGACACACGATGACCGCTGGGGTGGTCGCCGGTGCCATCGGGTGTCTCTGCTACCTTCTTCCTCGCCAGGGCGAGTGGCGGAATGGCAGACGCGCACGGTTCAGGTCCGTGTGTCCGTAAGGACGTGAGGGTTCAACTCCCTCCTCGCCCACCGGTCCTTCTATCAACAGGCCCCTTCCTATCATCGCAGCGATCACCGTGTGCGTTGCACCGCGGGCCGATCCGGATGATCAGCGAGCACGAGCAGGTCAGCCTCGGCCGCTGGGTCGTGCTCGTCGTCGTGCCGCACGTGGGCCGGGACCGTCCATCGCAGCTCCTCCGGCAGTGCCCTGGCCAGCGCGGCCTGGCTCATCCGCAGGTAGACGCCGAGGTCGACGGGCAGGCCGCGGCCGAGCAGCAGTGCGCCGTGCAGCACCAGCACCCCGTCGTCGGGCAGCGTGGTGTAGCCGTCGCGGTAGGCGCGGTCGGTGCGCGTGTCCCACAGGCGCGCCAGCACCCTCCCGGACGCGGAGGCGGCCGCGGGCGCGAGCACCTCCCGGCGCAAGGCGGCCTCGTCCAGCCAGCGCTCGAGCAACGCGTCGGGATCGGTGTGGCCGAGCTCCAGCCGCACCGAGGCCGGCCGGAGGAAGTCGGCGGCGTCCACCACGACCGTGGCCCGGCCCTGGGCGCGCAGTCCGGAGGCGACCTCGGCCGCCAGCTCACCGGGCCGGGTGGGCGGGGGCCCGTCGAGCGCCAGGCGCACCCGCCCCGACCGGGCGACGACGAGCCCGACGATCTCCTCGCCGAGCGCCGCGCGGGTGGTGGGGGTGACGAGCACTCTGTCGATGCTGCCCGAAACCCGCCGTGTCCGCACGGGTGGAGGAGGGGCCGTGCGCGGAAACAGTGGTCAGAGCGACCTTTCCGAGCACGAGCCCTACTGGCGGTAGCCCTCGACCACGTCGGCGGTGCGTTCCTGCGCGGTGTCCGGGTCGAGCCCTGCCCTGCGCCGGGCGTCGCGCTGGCGGAGCAGATCCCAGTAGCGGTCCAGCTGCACGCCGAGGTCGGCCAGCCGCGCCTGCTCGTCGTCGGAGAGGCCCTGACCGACGTGAGCGCGCTCCAACCGGTGCTCCTCGGCCACCAGCTCGTCGATGCGATGGTGGATGTCGCTGTCGTCCATGCCGGTCACTCCTGTCCGATCGGAGGATGCCTGTGTGGTCTCGCCAGCCCAGACTGGACCCTGTGAGGACGACGCGGCAGTCCGGGTCCTCGATCACCAGAGCGCTGCGGGTGGTCGAGGCGGTGGCGCTCGCTGGTGACGGGGTCACCGCCAAGGCCATCGCGCGGCGGCTCGCCGCCCCCCTTCCTACGGTCTACCGCGCGCTGGGCACCCTCGTCGAGGAGGGCTACCTCGTGAGACTGCACGACGTGCACGGCTACGGGCTGGGCTACCGCGTCGCCGAGCTGCACCGCAGCCTCACCGACCAGGTGCGCCCCCAGCCCGCGCTGCGCTCCGCCCTGCGGGAGGTGCATACGTCGGCGGGCGCTGCGGCCTACCTCGCGGTGTTCCGTGACGTCGACGTGGTCGTCGCCTACGTGGACGATTGCGCCGACCATCCCCGCCCCGACGCGCTGCACGTCGGCGAGCCCACCCCGGCGCACGCCACGGCCGCGGGCAAGGTGATGCTCGCCGGGCTGCGGCCCGCGCGCCTCTCCGAGCTGTTGGAGCGCACCGGGCTGCCCCGTCTGGCGCCGCGCACGGTGGCCGACCGCCGCGCGCTGGACCGCGAGCTGATGCGGATCCGGTCCGAGGGTGCGGCGGTGGAGGTGGAGGAGTACGTACCCGGCGTCGCGGGGGTGGCGGCGCCCGTCCTCGGCGCCGACGGGGAGGTCAGCGCGGCGCTGGGGGTGTCGGTGAGCCGGGCGGAGTTCACCGCCCGGCGCTGGGAGCTGGAACGGGTGGTGCGCGCGGCCGCCTCGCGCGCGGTCGTGAACTGAGGCTGAGCGCGCCCGGCGAATGAGGGCCCCGGCCCGGGACGACACTCGTGGAGTGAGCCGCGCGGCGTGACAGGGCGATGGGCAGCAGCGGGACAGCGACGCGGGTGCAGCAGGGTGGCCCTGCTGCGACTGGGTCGGAGCAGGGCCACCCTGCTGCGATGCGGACGTGGCCCAGCCGCGCCAGCCGGGTGACCCCGCTGCCACTGGGTCGCAGCAGGGTGGCACTGCTGCGACTGGGTCGCGGCGGTGTCACATTCCGGCAACACAGGCGTGCGGGCTAGCGTGGCCTCCCATGAGCCAGCGTGCCGAGCCGCCGTTCCGCGCCGACCATGTCGGGAGTCTCCTGCGCCCGCGCGCTCTGCTTGATGCGCGCGAGCAGTTCGCCGCGGGCACGCTTGGCTACAAGTTGCTGCGCGCCGCGGAGGACGCCGCGATCGTCGAGGCCATCGCCGCCCAGGAGCGCATCGGCCTGCAGACGGCCACCGACGGCGAGTTCCGGCGCACGTCCTGGCACATGGACTTCATCTACCGCCTGGGCGGCATCACCAAGACCGACGAGCAGATCCGCGTCGCGATGCACAACAAGACCGGAGACAGCGCGTTCATGTCGGCCGGGATGGCCGTCACCGGGAAGGTCGAGCTCAGCGAGCCGATCTTCGCCGACGACTTCCGCTTCCTCGCCGAGCACGTCTCGTCGGCTACACCGAAGCTCACCATCCCGTCGCCGAGCATGGTCCACTACCGCAGCGGGACCTCGGCGGTGGACAAGTCGGTGTACCCGGACATCGAGCAGTTCTGGTCGGACCTGTCCACCGCCTACGCCGATGAGGTGCGCGCCGTGCACGACCTGGGCTGCCGCTACCTCCAGCTGGACGACACGTCGCTTGCCTACCTCAACGACCCGGCCCAGCGCGCCGCGATGGCCGCGAAGGGCGAAGACGCCGAGCACCAGCACCTGCGCTACATCCGCCAGATCAACGCGGCGCTCGCCGACCGCCCGTCGGACCTGCGCGTGACCACGCACATGTGCCGGGGCAACTACCGGTCGTCGTGGGCCGCGGAAGGCGGCTACGAGTACGTCGCCGAGGCGCTGTTCGGCGAGCTGGCCGTCGACGGGTTCTTCTGCGAGTTCGACGACGAGCGCTCCGGCGGGTTCGAGCCGCTGCGGTTCGTGCCGCCCGGCAAGCAGGTGGTGCTCGGGCTCGTCACCACGAAGTCCGGCGCCCTCGAGGACGCCGACGCCCTCAAGCGCCGCATTGACGATGCCGCCAAGTACCTGCCGCTCGACCAGCTGTGCCTCTCGCCCCAATGCGGCTTCTCCTCGACGGTCGAGGGCAACGCGCTCACCGAGGAGGAACAGTGGGCCAAACTGCGCCTCATCGTCGAGGTCGCCGCGGATGTGTGGAAGTGAGCGGCGTGGGCGGGGCCAGGTGGTGGCAGCAGGGTGACACCGCTGCGACTGAGCCGCAGCAGGGTGACACCGCTCCGATGCGGCGGTGCGCACCGTGACCCGCGAACCTGCGGCGACCCGCGAGCCGTCGGCGTGGGCCGCTCCGCTGTACGCGAAGGTGTTGGAGCGCGCGGACGCCGGACCCGGGCGGACGCTGCTCGACCTCGGGTGCGGGGCGGGTGAGCTGGCCCGGATGGCCGTCGACCTGGGCGCGGCGGTCACCGGCGTCGACATCGACCCCGCCGTCGTAGACGCCGCGACGGGGCGGGTGCCGGAGGCGAGCTTCACCGTCGGCGACGCGCAGGAGCCGCCCCCGGGCCCGTTCGACGCCGTGGTGGCCGTGCAGCTGGTGGCGCACGTCGCGCACCCGGTCGCGCTGCTGCGGGCGGCGGCCGCGGTCGCCCCGCTCGTGGTCGTGACGGTCTGGGGTCGCGAGACGGAGTGCGATGTGCGGGCGTTCGGCGAAGCGCTCGCCGGGTGGCTGCCGCCCAAGCGTCCGAAGCCCGGCCCGCCCGCGATCACCGAGCCCGACCGGCTGCGCCAGCTCATCGGCCTGGCCGGACTGGAGGTCTCGTCGGTCGACGAGGTGGAGTGCGCGTTCGACTACCCCGACGAGGACGAGCTGGTCGGGCCCGTGCTGGTCTCGGGCATCGGACGGCACGCCCTCAACCGCGGGGGACCCGTCGCCGTGCGTGCGGCGCTGCTGGACAGGCTGGCCGACAACCGTCGCGCCGACGGCAGCTACCGGCTGGTCAACCGGTTCCGCGTGCTGACGGCCGCGAGGCCGCCCGTGGAAACGGACGGCCTCGCGGACGAGTCAGCTCACTAGTGAGCCCCTGCCGGATACCGCACGGCCAGCAGGCCCTTGCAGAAGTCGCCGTTGCTCTCGATCCCGACGCGTTGTAGCCGGGCCCGGCGCAGGTGCAGCGGCACCTGCGCCGTGGTGATCCGGTTGCCGTCGGCGTCGATGAGCAGCGGCGCGTCGTCCCCGTGCGGCAGACCCAGTGCGGCGCGGCGCTGCCGCATCCGGTCCAGGTCTCCCGACGGCGCCAGTTCGCCGAGGTTTTTCGCCGCGAGCTCTTCGGGCCCGACCCCGGTGTTGACCAGCGGCCGGGCGACCTTGTCCTGCCCGGCCAGCGCCGCCTTCTGGAAGAACTGCAGACGCAGCTCATCCAGCTCGGCGATCGCCTCGCCCTGGTCGGAGCCCGCGAACGAGTCGACGAACCCCGCCTGGGCCGCCACGCCCCCGTTGATCTCACGGGAGGCGTGGTGGTCGGCCAGCGTCACGTCCGCGCGCGTCACCCCTGCGACCGCCGACACCGCGTCATAGGCGTCGGCGACCATGAGAAAGGAGAAGTTCGGCGCGCAGAAGAAGGTGGGCAACCGCAGCCTGACGGTCGCCACCCCCTCCGTGGACACGGCCCACGACTCGACGAAGTCGAGGTCCGTGATCGGTTCGTCCAGCTCAGGGTCGAGCACCGTGCCCAGGGCACGCCACACGGCGTCCGACAGCTCCGAGGAGGCCGATGGCGCCTCCGCGGAGAAGAATGCGTCGGCGGCCGTCTGCGCATCCGTGGACATGGAGGTCACGCCTGCGCACCTGCCGTGTCGTCGACGAGCTCGTGCCCAGGCGCACCGGTCTCGCCTGCGGTGGTCTCGAGCTGCAGCTCGGCGGGCACCGGGATGTCGTACAGGCGGGCGGCGTTGAGGCCGAGGATCTTCTTCTTGGTGGCCGTGGTGAGCTTGGCGTAGTCGGTGAAGGCTTCGTCGTCGGGCATCTGCCAGTCGACGAAGCCCTCGACCTGCCACTTGGGCACCCAGATGTTGTAGTCGCCGCCGAAGGTGAGCTTGTCCTCGCCCACCCAGAACAGCAGCTCGCCCATCATCTTCGCGAACGACTTCGGCCGGGCGTGCATCAGCGCGCCGATGACCACCGAGAGGCCCGCGTACACGTTGGGCTCCTGCACCGCCATGTAGCAGAAGTTCTCGATGCGCGGGATGCCCGCGTGCTCGACGATGAAGTTGAGGTCCTGGTGGTCGGTCGCGGCGGTGTCGATGTCGCCCGGGTCGAACGCGTCCTTGTCCAGCGGCCAGATCGTCGGGCCCTTGTGGGCGTGGATGTTCTTGATGCCCAGCTCCTGGCACTTCTCCAGGAACTTGTAGGCCTCAGGGGTGTCCAGCCGCCAGCCGCGCGAGCCCTCGTGCCACTCGGCGGTGTAGACCTTGACGCCCTTCAGGTTCCACTTCTTGGCGTCTTCCTCGAGCTGCCGCAGGCCCGCCTCGCCTTCGCGCGGGTCGAACCGCCCGTTGACGATGATGCGGTCGGCGTACTTCTCGAGCAGGTCCTTCACCCCGCCGTTGCGGTCGACGGTGTTGAAGCCCTCGGTGTACCAGTCGTAGAGGTAGGTCGACTGGAAGACCACGTGGTCGACGTAGCCCTCGATGAAGATGTCGCGCTCGAAGTCCTCCGGCGACACCTTCAGGTAGTGCTCGTAGTCCCAGTGCGTCTCGGGCGGGCCGAGCTGGTGGTAGCCGTAGAAGCAGTCGATCCAACCCTTTGCGAACTCCTCGCGACCCGGCTTCCAGTTCTCGCGACTGGCGTCCCAGAAATGGGAGTGGGAATCGACGATGAAGTACTTCTCGCCATCCTTCTCGTACATCGGTCTCCTTCTTCTACGGAACCAAGATGGCGCGGCCGCGGACACGGCCTGCGTCGAGATCGTGGAGCGCGTCGAGCGCGCCATCCAGCGGGTACTGCTTGGTGTGCAGGGTGACCTTGCCCGCCTGCGCGAGCACCATGAGCTCGACGAGGTCGGGATAGGTGCCCACGATGTTGCCGATGACGTTCTTCTCGCCGCCGACGAAATCGAGCGTAGGTGCCTTGAACTCGCCGCCGTAACCGAGGACGTACTGCGAGCCTGCCGGGGCGGTCATCTGCCAGGCGTCCATCTCGGCGCCCTGCTCGGCGACGAAGTCGAACACCACGTCGCCGCCCTTGCCGCCGGTCAGCTCCTTGACGGCGTCGACGTGGTTGCCGTCGGAGAGGACCGTCTCGTCGGCGCCGATCTGCTTGGCCAGCGCGAGCGCGTCGGGGTTGCGGTCGACGACGATGATGCGCGTGCCGGTGATCGCCGCCAGGGCCTGGATCGCGATGTGGCCGAGGCCACCCGCGCCCTGCACGACGGCGGTGGTGCCGGGAAAGAGGTCGGGCACCGCCTTGCGCACGGCGTGGTAGGCGGTGATGCCCGCGTCGGCCAGGGCGGCGACGTCAGCGGGGTTGGTGCTCGGGTCGAGCTTGATGCACGCGCGGGCGGTGGTGCGCAGGTACTCGGCCATGCCCCCGTCGTTGTTCGACAGGCCCGGGAAGAAGGCGTTCTCGCACTGCATGTCGCGGCCGCGCCGACACGGAAGGCACAGCCCGCAGGAGGGCTGCGGGTGCAGGATCACCGTGTCGCCGACGGCGACGTTGGTGACGCCGTCGCCGATGGCCTCGACCCAGCCCGCGTTCTCGTGGCCGATCACGTAGGGCAGCGCCGGGTTCATCGCATCGGCCCAGTCGCCGTTGATGATGTGCAGGTCGGTGCGGCACACCCCCGCGCCACCGATCTTGATGATGACGTCGAGCGGGCCTTGGAGCGTTGGCTCCGGTATGTCGTCGATAGTGGGATCCTCGTGGTACGCGTGTACCCGGACGGCCTTCACTCGACTACCTCCTCGGCGTGGTGTCTGGCCTCGATTTCAGTGCGAGGGACCCTGGCTCACAACCGGCACCATTCCGCATGGAGAGAAAATGCCGGTCTGCTACGCAGTCTGGGTCAGGGCCGCGGCGAGGCCGATCGTCACCGCCATCAGCGCGATCTCGGCCCCCGCCCAGCGCAGCACCGGCAGCCTGCCCGCCGCGAGACGGCGCCTGGCCAGGCCGCCCAGCCCGCCAAGGAGGACAGCACACACGGACTTCGCCAGCACCAGCCAGCCGTAGCCGGTGGTCACCAGCGCCGCCCACGACGACACCCGCAGCACCGCACCCGCCACCCCGCTGACGACGACGCACGCCAGGCATCCGCCCGCGAGCGTCGAGAAGCGGGGGAGCACCGCGTCGAGCAGGCGGGGCCGGGGCGCGGCCACCACGAGCACCGCCCCGAGCCCGCCGACCCACAGCGCCGCCGCCGCGACGTGCAGCGCCACCGTGACCACCGCGAGCTCGTGGTCCGACGACGTGCCTGCGTGGCCGGTGAGCGCGGGCGTCAGCGTCCCCAGCAGCGCAACGACCAGCACCAGCCGCGGCGGAACCCGCTGGGGGTCGCGGGCGCGCATGGCGGCGCAGACTCCCGTAGCCGCCGCGCAGCCAGCCGTGAGCAGCAGTCCGCGGCCCGCGGAGAAGTCCAGCGCGAACGTCGTCAGCTCGGTGACGCCGAGCCCGTTGAGCGGGCGACCGTAGGCCTCCGCGGCGCGGAACCCGACCCCCACCACCATCACCCCGATCCACCCGCCCGCCACGGCGACCGTGGCCCGGTCGACGCCGCGGAGCACGTCGGGCAGCTCGCGCGGCGGGCGGCCGTGGTAGCCGAGCGGGAGCAGGGTCGCCACCAGCGCCAGGCCGACGCAGGCCACTCCGGCAGCGTCGGCGGCCGAGCGCGTGATCGTCGCGCCGAGCAGCACGGGCAGCGCGGTGACGGCGAGGCCGCCCGCGAGCACGGCGGCGACCGACGCGCTCGCCACCACGAGGCCGACCCAGCCGACCGGCAGCCACCGGTCGCGCACGCTCGGCGCGGCGCGGGGCTTACTCATCCGCCCCGCCTACCCGGAGCGGCGTGAGGCCGCGCTGGCGGCGGCGGTGCGGCGGCGGTGCGGCGGCGGGGCGGCGCGGTGGGCCGGGCCGTCGGTGGTGTGGCGGCGGCGCGGCGGTGGTGTGGCGGTGGTGTGGCGGTGGTGTGGCGGTGGTGTGGCGGTGGTGCGGGGGTGGTGTGGGGGCGGTGCGGCGGTGTGGCGGGTGCGGCGGTGGTGTGGCGGTGGTGTGGCGGTGGTGTGGCGGTGGTGCGGCGGTGGTGTGGCGGTGGTGCGGCGGCGGCGGTGCGGCCGCGGTGTGGCGGTGGTGCGGCGGCGGTGCGGCGGCGGCGGTGCGGTGGGCCGGGCCGCCGGTGGGGCAGGGCCGTCCGGCGTCCTCGCAGGCCTGGCCAGCACTTCGCAGAGTCCGTGGACCCTGCGAGGAGCAGGCGCGGTCTGCGAAGACGCCGTCGGCGGTGGCGGGCGCCCGGTCGCCCGCTTGGCTGGCTCGGTGGCTGCTCGGCTGGGAGGATGCCGTCTCCGCAGGCCGGGCTGGCACTTCGCAGAGTCCGTGGACCCTGCGAAGCGCACACGGGGTCTGCGAGGACGCCCGGCCACGCCGTCCAGCCGGGCGAGGGAGCCAGGGCGCCTCGTTCACGAGACGCGGCCCGTCACGGCACGCGGCCCAGACGCAGCGCCAGCGCCACGCCGCCCGCCACGAGCACCACCGCCCCGACGATCCACGGCCACACCGGTGCGCCCCCTTGGCCCTGGGGCGCCGCGTCGGGGACGCCCTGCGGCGCCGTGCCGGTCGCGGGGACCTGCGCCTGCGGCGAGCCCGGACCCGCTGTCGCCAACGTGAACGACGTCTTGCCCGACACTGGATGCCCGTCGGCGGACACGACGCGGTAGCCGATCTGATACACCCCGGCGGGCCCGAGCGGCAGGGCGTTGACGGTGACCGTCTCGTCGGTCTCGGTGACGTTGCCGGAGTGGTAGTCCTTGCCGTCCGGCCCGATCAGCGTTATCACCGTGAAGCCCGCCTGGACGTCCTCGTCGAACGTCAGGGACACGCTCGAGGGCGGCGCGGCGACGCTGGCCCCGTCGGCCGGACTGCTGGCCTCGAGCTTGCTGTGCGCCCAGGCAGGCGCTGCGCCGAGCAGCAGAGCCACCCCGACCGCCAGCGCCAGCGCCACCACGCGGCGCATCAGCCCGACTTCCCCGCTCGCCTGCTGCGCAGGATCGCGCCCCCGCCGAGGCCCAGGCCCAGCGCGCCGACGAGCAGCCCGGCACCGCCAAGCCAACGCGCGGTGGTGTCGTCCGACGGCGGGTCGGCTGGGGCGGCCGTCGCGGTCGGTCCCGCGTGGGACGCCTGGTCGGACGTCGCCGCGCTCAGCGTGACCGAAGGAGCCGGGTGCTCGGGCTCCGACCCGTCGGCGTTGGGCGGTTCGGACCAGTTGACCACCTGCCCGTTGTCGTAGGTCTGCACGACAGGCATGCGGATCACGTCGGTGTCGTCGGGGAACGCGCCGAGCGACAGCGGGAAGTCGAGGTACTGCCCCGGCGCGATCTTGTTGCCCGGGTTGGCCTTCCAGGTGACCGAGCCGATCGTCTTCGTGACCTGGTTGCCGTCGTCGTCCTTGATCGGGGGGTTGAGCGTGATCTCGTTGGTGGTGGCGGCCCAGCCCGCGACGGGGGTGGTCCGGACGTCGGCGAACGGGTGGTCGGCGGGCAGGTTGACGGTCAAGGCGATGGTGCCCGCCGTGTCGTCTTCGTCGGGCACACGGAAGGTGACGACGCCGTAGCCGCCCTTCTCCAGCGTGGCGGGGTTGGCGGTGACGTGGGCGAACGCGGGACTGGCGACCGCCAGTGCGAGTACGGCTGTGGTGCCGAGCAGGGTGCCTGCCCGCAGCAGGGTTCGGGACATGGGTGTTCTCCGGTGTGGGGTGAAACGGGTGTGGGAGCGGTCAGGCCCACACCGGAGGGCCGCGCCGGACGACGGCGACGGTGAGCATCCGCGCGCGACGCGCGGGCAGGTCGGGGGCCGGAACGGGCCGCGTGGCGAGCGGTCGGTCGGCGGCGGGCGGGGGCGTTCTGCGCGATCTCACGCGGCGCAGCGCGGCCGCTACGGCTGCCGCCGCGGTGTCGGCGTACCGGAGCGCGACGGCGGTGACCAGCGTGATGAGCACGTGCACGCCGAGCATCGACGTGCCGTCGGCGGCAGGCATCGGATGCAGTGCCGCCAGCGTCATGTGCAGGACGAGCTGGCCCGCGCCGAGCACGACGACCGTGGCCAGCGGGCCGCGGGTGCGCTCGGCCAGCGCCACGAACGCGCTCGCGAGCAGCGGCCCGACGACGATCAGCACCGACACGTCCGGTAGGCCTCCGCCCGCCGCGGCGTGCCCGATCGTGGTGAGCAGCGCGCTCAGTGCGGCCAGGGCCACACCGCGTAGCCGACTGCCCACCATGGCGCCAAACGGTAGCTCAGGTCGGGATACCCAGATGAGTGAGGACCCCTTGCTCGATGCCGTCGAGCTCGACGCTGATCGCTTTGAACGCGGTGCGCCGTCGCGAGCTGGGCATCTGTTCGGCGGCGCGCACGGCGGTGGCCAGCTCGGCCAGCCGCGGCTGGGCCTGCTCGGCGAACTCCTTCGCGGCGGGCGAGCGGGCCTCGAGCTCGGTCAGTGCCTCGGCCAGGTGCGACACCCTGGCGTGCAGGCCGCCGCCGGGCCCGGTGAACTCGGCGAGACGGTCGGTGGAGACGCCGAGCCGTCCGGCCCGGTAGCTGTCCCAGCTGCCGCGGACGGCGCCCGCTGCCGCCAGCGCGTAGGGCGCGAGCAGGGGGGCGACGGCCGTCCCGACGCCGATCAGACGTTTAGCGCGGGCCTTGGTCATCGGCTTGCGGGCCATGTGGCCTCCCTTCTCGCCCCGCCACGGTCGGGCGGTGAGGTGAGCTTAGGGGGCGTCGATGCGCTGCGGCGTACACAGAACTGTCGGGGTGGGTCACTACCCTCGGAGGTGTGACCGCGATCGAACGCCCCGCCCCCGTCCGTACGGGCGGTGTAGCGCTCGACGCGCGCGATCTGGCGCGCTGTCGCCGTCGCATCCACCTCGATCACGATCCGGCTGCGGTGGGGCTACCGCAGGCCCTGCCCGATCCGGCCTTCGAGCAGCGCCGCGACGATGCGGCCCGCCACCGCACCGAGGTCGCGGCGGCGATATTCGGCGCCACCGGCTGCGTCGTCATCCCGGCCACCGGGGGGTCGGAGGAGCGGCTGGCCGCCACCGCAGCCGCCGTCGCGCAAGGAGCGGGGCTGATCTGGGGGGCGCTGCTGCCCGCCGCGCCCTACGTCCGCCGCAGCGGGGCCGAGCTGCTGGTGCGCCTCGCCGAGGGCGGATACGTGCCGGTGGTCGTGGTGCGGCACCGCGTCACCGACGCGGGCGATGGTGCGGTCACCTCGCCGTTGTCGCAGCCGTGGCCCGGCGCGGCGCTTCCCGATCCGCGTCGCCGCATCCGGTCCCATCCGCGCGATCTCCTGCGCCTGGCTCACCTGCACGGCTTGCTCCGCCACGCCGGTTGGGCGCCCACGCACGAGGTCGCGCACGCAGGCTGGGGTGGGGTGATCGGCTACGACGCCGATGTCGTCGTCTGGCACGACCTGCTGGCCGGGCACTGGCCCGGCGGCCGGTCCACGTTCGACGAGTACGGCGTGCGCATCGCCGATCGCGTGGCGGTCGCCGCCGCGGCGGCGTCGGGGGCGCCCGCGCTGGCGCAGCCGTCGCGGATCACCGAGTGCCGCAACTGCCCATGGTGGCCCACTTGTGAGGCGGAGCTCAGCCGAGCGCAGGACGTCAGCCTGGTCGTGCGGGGTGAGGTCGCGGTAGCGCTGCGCGCGGCCGGGATCGGCACCGTCGCCGCGCTCGCGGCGCGCGATCCGCGGGCCGGGCTGCCGGTGCCCGGCGTGCTCGTGGCCGACACGATTGCGCTGGCCAGGGCGTGGTTGCGCGGCCTGCCGGTGGTGCGGAGGGTGCCCGAGGTCCCCGTGCTGCGGGCCGATGTCGAGGTCGACGTCGACATGGAGAGCTTCGGTGAGTCCGGCGCCTACCTGTGGGGGGCGCTGCTGAGCTACCCGGGCGGCGCGCTCGCCGACGACAGCGCGCCCGGCTACCACGCGTTCGCCACGTGGGAGCCGCTGCCCACACCCGACGAGGCCCGCTCGTTCGCCGCGTTCTGGGGGTGGCTGATGGGCGTCCGGTCGCGGGCGCGCGCCACCGGCCGCACCTTCGCCGCCTACTGCTACAACGCCCACGCGGAGAACCGCTGGATGCTCGGGTCCGCGCAGCGCTTCGCCGGACGGCCGGGGGTGCCGTCGATGGCGCAGGTGGAGGAATTCGTCGGCGATCCGTCGTGGGTCGACATCTACGCCCTCGTCGACGAGTGGTTCCTCTGTGCGCACGGCAAGGGGCTCAAACGGGTCGCGCCCGCCGCCGGGTTCGCCTGGCGCGACACCGAGGCGGGTGGGGAGAACTCGATGCGGTGGTATCGCGACGCCGTCGGCCTCGACGGCGCCCAACCCGAAACCGGGCAGCGGAGGCGGCTGCTGGACTACAACGCCGACGACGTCGCCGCCACCCACGCCCTGCGCGCGTGGATGACCTCGCCCGCCATCAACATGGTGCCGCTGGCGTCCGACTTGTAGTCGCCGCGTGGCCCAGCCCGGGGCTGGGATGACGATCAGTCGAGGTGGGCGCTGAGCCACGATCGCTGGGAGTGGTGTCAGCGATGCGCAGGCGGACCTGTGGCACCACTTCTGGTGATCAGCGACCCAGCCCGGGCCCGTCACCCGACCCGGCCCACCAGCGCCCTTCGCCGAGTCGTCATCACGGTGATCGCCACGTGTCAGCCGTGCATCGCTGCACCTGTACAACCACTCCTGGTGATCACCGGGGGCTGCGCTCGGCTGGGCGCCGCTGAGCTCCTCGCCGCGACACGGGCCGCGCTCGACGTCCATGCCCGCGCGGTGGACGGGAGTCGCAGCAGGGTGACACCGCTGCGACTCAGTCGGAGCAGTGTCACCCTGCTGCAATACTGCCGCCCCGGGCCGCCCCCGGCCGCCCGCCGCCCCCGGCCGCTCCCAGGCCGCCCTCTCCGCCGTGCCGTACGAACGGCGTCGCCCGGCCTCGGCGGCGGCAGACTGGTCCCATGCAGCTCACGTGGACGGCCATGCCCGCGCCGGGTCCGATCGGAGCGTTGACGGTCGGGGTGACCGACGCCGGGCTCGCGCTCGTGGCGTTCGGCGATCACCCCGACGCGGCGGCTCGGGCGGCGGAGCGGCTCGGGCTCACTGCCGTCGCGCGGGAGCCGGTCGCCGCGGTGGCGCAGCTGCGCGAGTACCTGGCGGGGGAGCGGCGGGCGTTCGACCTGCCCTTGGACTGGTCGCTCACCCACGGCTCGCAGCGGAAGGTGTTGGAGACGCTCTATGCGAGGGTCGGCTACGGCGAGACCGTGACCTACGGCGAGCTGGCCGCCCGCGCCAAGCTGGGCAGCGCCTACACCGCCGCGAGGGGCGTCGGGGCGATCATGGGGTCGAACCCGCTGCCGGTCGTGGTGCCCTGTCACCGGGTGATGGCGGCCGACGGGCTGGGCGGTTTCGGTGGCGGCCGCGCGACCAAGGAATGGCTGCTGGCCCTCGAGGGCGTGCTGACCACGGCGCTCGACCTCGGCATCTGAGCACCCCGTGCGCGGAAAGGTCGCCCTGGCCACTGTTTCCGCGCACGACCACGTCGGTGCCGCGCACGACCACGTCGGTGCCGCGCACGACGACGACGGTGCCGCGCACGCCGCGACGCGCACGACCACGACGGTGCCGCGCACGACGACCACGACGGTGCCGCGCACGCCGCGACGCGCACGACCAGGACGGTGCCGCGCACGACCACGACGCCCACGGCCGCGACGATGCCCGTCAGCGCCGTCCGACGGCCTCCTGGCCCCGACACCGCACCTGACTCCGACAGTGACCGCCGGTCCCACCCCTCGCAGGACCGGCGGTCACCCCGCTCAGTGGGCCTCGACCGGCCTGTGCGCATGGGCCGAGCCGAGGGTCACGTCCGCCGTGGCCTGCACCCCGGCCTGCACGTGCACGGTTTGCGCCACCGGGCTGTAGCCGCGGGCCGTCAGCGTGTACGTGCCTGCGGCGAGGTCGTCGAAGGTGAACTCGCCGTCCGGCCCGGTGAGCATCGAGGCGACGACAACGCCGCCCGCGTCCACCAGCGTTGCGATCGCGTCGGCGACAGGCCGCCCCGACCCGGCGGCGTTGACCGTGCCGACCAGCCGCGAACGCGGCGGCAGATCGAGGTCGCGCTCGACGGTAGCGCCGATGTCCAGCCGCACGCTCGCGGCCACCGGCTGGTGGCCCGCGCTCGCCGCGGTGAGCGTGTAAGCCCCGTCGGGCACGCCCTTGATGCGGTAGTGGCCGGTATTGTCGGCGATCCCTGACGCGGCGACGTCGCCCCGCGCGTCGATCAGCGTGATGGCCGCGCCCGCCACCGGCCCGCTCCCGCTCTTGACCAGGCCGTACACCCCTGAAGTACCGGACATCGTGACGTCGTGGACGGTTGGGGTGTCGGCTCGGACGCCCACCAGCGCGGCGTGCGGCTGGTGGTTGCCTGCCGACACGACGACGAGGTAGGTGCCCTCTTTCCGCAGCGCGACCGCGTAGCGGCCCCCGTGGTCGGTCGCCTCGCGCGCCTCCTGGCGTCCGGCCGCGTCGGCGATGGTGACCACGACCTCGGGCAGGCCGTGGCCGTCGACCCGCCGCACGGTGCCGATCACACCCGGGCCCGACAGCGGCGCCGCCGCGAGCTGCTCGTTGTGGGTGCCGCCGTAGCCGTTGCTGCCGTTGCCCGTTCCGAGACCGTGGCCCGTGCCGTGACTGTTGCCGTTGCCAGCGTGACCGTGACCAGCCCCGTTGCCGACGCCGGTCCCGTTGCCGACGCTCGCCCCGTTGCCGACGCCCGTCCCGTTACCAGTGCCTGCCCTGCTGCCAATGCCATTGCCCGCGGCGATGGCCATCGCGTGACGCCCGTCGGGCACCGCTGGCCCGGTCTCGGTGGCGATGGCTTCCGCGGCGACCGCCGCTGGCACATCGCCCGTGCGGGCGGCTTCTTCCATCGCCGCCGCCCGTGCGCCCGACATCGTGCGCAGCGGCAGCTCCTTGACGAAGAGCACCAGCAGGAACGCGACCGCGATGACGCACGCGGCGACGAGGAAGACCAGCGTGATCGAGTTGGAGAAGCCGACCAGGATCGGGTGGGCAAGGCGGGCGTCGATCGTCTGCAGGAACGCCGAGTTGCTCAGCACGTTCGAGTTGCTGCCGCCGGTGCTCTGGGCCAGCGCGAAGAACGGCTGGTTGACCGGGTTCGCGTGCACGGCCGGATCGGCCACCGCGGCCTGGAACGCCGGGTCGCTCTGCGAAGCCGTCGTCAGCGCACCCTTGATCTGGTCAGGGAGGGTGGAGAACAGGATCGAGAAGAACACCGCGGTGCCGACCGTGCCGCCGAGCTGGCGGAAGAACGTCGACGATGCCGTCACCACGCCCATGTCCCGCGCGGGCGAAGCGTTCTGCACGGCCAGGACCAGCGTCTGCATACAGCCGCCGAGGCCGAGGCCGAACATCGCCATGTAGAGGTCGAGCTCCCAGAAGGGGATGTCGACGTTGAGCCGGAAGTAGAGGATGACCAGCGCGCTGGTCATCAGCAAGGTTCCGACGACGGGGAAGACCTTGTAGCGGCCGGTGCGCGAGGTCAGCTGGCCAGACGCGATCGAAGCGATCATGATTCCGGCGACGAGCGGCAGCATGAGGAAGCCGGACTCGATCGGCGATGCGCCGCGCACGATCTGCAGGAACTGCGGCAGCACGGCGATGCCGCCGAACATGCCCATGCCGACGATGATGCCGATCACTGTGACCAGCGAGAACACGCTGTTTCGGAACAGTCGCAGCGGCAGCAGGGCCTCGTCGCGGTACCAGCGCTCGATCAGCACGAACAGGATCAGCCCCACGACGCCGATGCCGTAGCAGACGAACGAGGCGGTGGACGCCCAGCCCCAGATGCGGCCTTGCTCCGCGACGATCAGCAGTGGCACGAGGCCGACGGCGAGCATGATCGCCCCCGGCCAGTCGATGCGCGCGCCTCGGCGGGGCACGTGCGGCACGTTGAGCACCTTCGCCACGACGACGAGTGCGACGAGGCCGATCGGCACGTTCACCAGGAAGATCCAGCGCCAGCCTGCGATGCCCATGATCTCGTTGGCGCCCGACAGCAGGCCGCCGATGACCGGGCCCAGCACGCTGGACGTGCCGAAGACAGCCAGGAACAAGCCCTGGTAACGGGCGCGCTCACGGGGCGGCACGATGTCGCCCAGGATCGTCAGCGCCAGCGAGAACAACCCGCCCGCCCCGATGCCCTGCAGCGCGCGGAACGCCGCCAGCTGGTACATCGAGTCGGCGAACGTGCAGGTGACCGACCCGACAAGGAAGATCGAGATCGCGAGCAGGAAGAACGGCTTGCGGCCGTAGATGTCGGAGAGCTTGCCGTACAGCGGTGTCGTGATCGTGCTCGTGATCAGGAACGCCGTGGTGGCCCACGCCTGCTCGGAAAGCCCGCCGAGGTCGTCGGCGATCGTGCGGATGGCCGTGGACACGACGGTCTGGTCGAGTGCGGCCAGGAACATGCCGAGCAACAGTCCGACCAGGATCGTCAGGATCTGGCGGTGGCTCAGCTCACCAGACGGCGGCGAGCTTTCTCGCTGCACGGTGGTGGTGGTCATCGGTTCTCTCCTCCTGACGTGCGGGTGGTCCGCACGCCGTGTTCTTGCATCCCGTCGGCGAACCGGGCCAGCAGCGTGGCCAGTTGGCGCCGGGAGTCTTCCGGCCATCCGGAGAGGACGGCGGTGATCATGTCGATGCGCTGACGGCGACCGTCCACGCACTTGCGTTCGCCCTCGGTGGTGGCGGCGAGCAGGTGGGCGCGGCCGTCGTCGGGGTCGACGCGGCGCTCCACGAGCCCGGCGTCGACGAGTGCCGCGACCTTGCGGCTGACCGTTGACGGGTCGGTACCCAACGCCTGCGCGATCTCCCCGACGCGCTGCGGACCCTTCTCGATGAGCAGGACCAGAACGTGCCCGACCGCCATGTCGCTGTGCTGGCGCATCCGCGCGACGATGCGCATCAGCCGGGCGAGGTCGTGGCCGATCCGGTCGGCGGTGACGTCGGCGGGGGGATCGGCGAGGGCGAGCGCGTGGTCGTCGAGCATGTCGTCCTGACTTTACCAAAGCTTTGCATGTAGCAAGCAACAACTTGCGTGGGTCAAGCATGCTCTTCGGTGGAGACACCTCGCAACTCGAATGGCCGGGATTCAAGCCACCGGTCGTCAGAGGGCCCTCCTAGCCTGCTCGCGTGCCCGACGTCTTCGACCCGCGCGTGTTCGCCCGGGATGTGCCGCACGACGCCCTCCGCCTGCTGCGCGACACGGATCCGGTGAGCTGGCAGGAGGAGCACGAGGTCGGCGTCTGGCCGTCTGGCCCGGGTTTCTGGGCGGTCACCCGCTATGCCGACGTGCGGCACGTCCTGCGCTCGCCCGCCGACTTCTCCTCGTCGCTCGGCGCCACCCAGATCCGCGACCCCGACCCGGCCGACCTCCCGTTCATCCGCCGGATGGTGCTGAACATGGACCCGCCGGAGCAGGTGCGCCTGCGGACGCTGGTGACCGCGGCGTTCACCCGTCGTCGGCTGGAGCGGTTCGCCGACACCATCGGTCAGCGCGCCGCCGGACTGCTCGGCGCCGCCCGCGCCGCCGGGCGCTGTGACCTGACGCGGGAGGTCACCGACGAGCTGCCGCTGGCGAACCTGTGCGACCTGCTCGGGGTGCCCGCCGACGACCGTGCCCTGCTGCTGGAGTGGACGAACCGGGTGATCGGCTACCAGGACCCCGAGCACGGCGCCGTCGTCACCGGGCCGGACGGGCGACCGGTGAACCCGCGCTCGCCCGCGCAGCTCGCCGACATGTTCGGTTACGCGCAGGAGCTGGCCGCGCGCAAGCGCCGGACGCCTGCCGATGACGTGATGACGGCGCTGGTGCAGGCCGAGGTCGACGGTCAGCGGCTCACCGACGCCGAGCTGAAGATGTTCTTCTTCCTGCTGGTGATCGCAGGGAACGACACGGTCCGCAGCGCCCTGCCCGGCGGGGTGCTCCTGCTCCTGCGCCATCCCGAGCAGTACGCCCGGCTGCGGGCCGCCCCGGAGCTGCTGCCGTCCGCGATCGAGGAGATGCTGCGGCTGCACCCGCCGGTGTTGACGTTCCGCCGGACGGCCACCCGCGACCTCGAGCTAGCAGGCACGGCGATCAGCGCGGGGGACAAGGTCGTCGTCTACCACGTGTCGGCCAACGTCGACGAGCGCCGCTTCCCCGACCCGTTCCGCTTCGACCTCGCGCGGAGCCCCAACGAGCACCTCGCGTTCGGGCAGGGCCCGCACCTGTGCCTCGGGGCGGCCTTTGCGCGCCTGCAGATGCGGGCGTTCTTCGGTGAGTTCCTCGCCGTTGGCGAAGCGACCCTCGCCGGCGGGCCCCGGCGGCTGACGTCGAACTTCATCAACGGGCTGACCAGCCTGCCGGTGCGGTGGTTGTAGGTGGGGCGGTCGGGTCGGTGGAGGTCGGGTCGGTGGGGGTCGGGTCGGTGGTGGGGCGGCGGGTCGGTGGTGGTCGGCGGGTGGGTGGTGGTGGCGATCGGGTCAGTGGTGGGCGGGTCGGTGGTGGGGCGATCGGGTCAGTGGTGGGCGGGTCGGTGGTGGGGCGATCGGGTCAGTGGTGGGCGGGTCGGTGGTGGTCGGGTCAGGGTGGTTGCCAGGAGTGATCGGCGGGAGTGGTGTCACAAGCACAAGACTTGCGCGCGCAGCACCACTTCCAGCGATCACTGCCCTGGTGTGCGCATCCGCTGAGGGGACAGCCCCTCCCGGGGCCGTGCGCCCAGACCGTGATCGGCGGGAGTGGTGCGAGGCGTGCAGATCTGCGCAGTTGGCACCACTCTTCGCGATCACCGCCGGGTTCAGTGCGGCCGTTGAGGGGACGAGTTCGGCCGAACGCCCACGCGAGCGCCCCGCCGTCTGCTCGGCTAGCACTCATGACGGTGGACGACGTGGCGGTGCAGGACGTAGTTGCGCGGCAGGCCGGGGTGATCTCCTTGGCCCAGGCCCTCGCGTGTGGCATGAGTGCAGCGAGCGTGCGCCGGAGGGCGCGGAGCGGGGCGTGGCGAGGGGTCGGGCCGCGCGTCTTCCTGGTCAGCGGTCACCGGCTCACCGATCAGGCCCGGGTCCGGGTGGCCTGGCTGGCCGCCGACGGCAGCGGACCGGCCGTGGTGACTGGACCTGCGGCGGCGTACTGGCACGGCATGCTCGACCCGCCACCGCATCAGATCGCGATCACCGTTCCTCGCCGAACGCACCTGCGGGCTCCGCCGGGCACCGTGCTGCTGCGTCGTGATCTTGCGGCCGAGGATGTCCGGTGGGTCCGCGACCTGCGGGTCGCCGCGCCCGCGTTCGCGGCGCTGGAGACCGCTGTCGTCGTGGGCTCGACATTCCTCGACCGGGTGCTGCAGCGGCACGTCCGGTTCCCCGACCTCTACCGCTGCTACTGCCGCAATCTGGGCCGACGAGGGTCCGGCAGGGCGGCAGGCCTGCTTGCCGCGGCGGCCGACCGGGCCGACTCGGACGCTGAGCGCAGGTTGGTCACCCTACTCAACGCCGCCGGGATCAGCGGCTGGGTGCTAGGCCACCGGCTTGGCCCGTGGACGGTCGACCTCGCTTTCCCCGACGTCCGGGTAGCGGTCGAGGTCGACGGGTGGGCGTGGCACGTCGAGGTCGATCGGTTCCGCAACGACCGACGAAAAGGCAACGCGATCGTCCGTGCCGGGTGGACCTTGCTGCGCTTCACCTGGCATGACCTCTACACCCGGCCCTCTGAGGTGATCGCGGAGATACTGGAGGTGGTGGCGGCCGCTGCGTGATCAGTGGTTGTGGTGCCCGGGGTGCGCCAGTGCACTCCTGTCACCACTTGTGGTGAGCATGGCCGCGCTGCCCGACCCGCGACCGGCCCCTGCTGTTCCGCGGTCCGTTTGAGCCTGCCCGCGCCTGGGTTGGAGGGCCGCGCCTGGGTTGGAGGGCCGCGTCTGGGTTGGAGGGCCGCGTCTGGGTTGGAGGGCCGGAGCCCCGCGGGTGCGGTGGGCTTCGTGATCGGCGCGTGTGGTGTTGAAGGGGTGCGGGTGCACTCCTAGTACCACTTGCGGCGATCATGGCGGCGGGAGTGGCCGCGCCCTGGGTGGTGATCGGCGGTTGTGGTGCCCCGGGGTGCTCGGGCGCACCTATGGCACCACTTGTGGCGATCACGAGCCCGTCCCGCCCCGTCGGCCCCGGCCCCGTCGGCCCCGGCCCCGTCGGCCCCGGCCCCGTCGGCCCCGGCCCCGTCGGCCCCGGCCCCGTCGACCCCGCCCGTCGCCCGCCCGCCCCACCTCCTCGTCCGCTCGCCCGCCCACCTCCTCGCTCGCCCGCCCTTCGCTCGCCTGCTCGCCCGCCGCTCGCCGCTCGCCTGCCCCGCCCACCCGTTCTGGCCGCCCTGCCCATCCCGCCCGTCCAGTTCTGGCCGCCCGCCCGCCCCGCCCCGCCCCGCCCACCCCGCCCCGCCCCGCCCCACCCCGCCCCGCCCCGCTCACCCCGCCCCGCCCCGCTCACCCCACCCCGCCCCGCCCCACCCCGCCCCCACCCCGCCCCGCCCGCCCGGCCCGCCCACGCCACGCGCTCGCCCGCCCCGCCGCTGCCCTCCTCGCCCTCTTCTCCTCACCCGCGCCCCGCCTTCTGCTCCCGGCCTGACCACTCGGAGGCCGGGCCCTGCACAGGTGCACCTCGTGCGGTCGCGTCGACCCGCCGGGGCCGCGGGTGTGGGACAGTGGAACGCGTGGGATCCAAGACGGTCGCGGGCGTCGACGGGCGCATGTGGTCGGTGCGCAGGAGCGTCGCGTGGTCGCTGCCCGCCACCGGCGACGACTTCGAACATGACGTCGACGGCGGCCGCGGGGCCGCGGTGCTGATCCTGTCCTCGCTCTTCCTGTTCTGGGTGATCATCGTCGTCTGGTCGCCGAGCCAGGTGCACGTCCCGCTCTACATGTGGATCATCGCCACGCTCATCGTGCTGTTCTTCCCCATTCGCTGGTGGCTGCGCAGGTCGTGGACGGTCGTCGCGGAGACCGAGGGCAACTACGAGCAGCCGGCAGAGCGTTGGACGGGCCTCATCCGCGGTGGCGCCCGTGCGCGGGAGGAGATGCGCATCGTCGTGCGGCGGCTGCGCACCCAGGGCACCCCTGGCCACGCCGACAGCCCCCTTCAACCGGTGAACTAGTTCGATGCCCGAGCTGCCCGAGGTCGAGGCGCTCGCGCACCACCTGCGCGAGCACGCCCTCTACCGTCCCGTCGCCCGAGTGGACGTAGCGTCGATGAGCGCGGTCAAGACGTTCGACCCGCCGGTCCAGGCGCTGGTCGGACGGGTGGTGACGGGTGCGGCGCGCTACGGCAAGTTCCTGGCCGTCGAGTTCCTCGACCGCCCGGACGACCCGCTGCACCTGATCACCCACCTGTCCCGCGCGGGCTGGATGCGCTGGCACGACACGGCGTCGACCATCCCGCCCAAACCCGGGAAGGGGCCGCTGGAGCTGCGGGTGCACCTGGACACCGTCGGCGGCCCGGGGTTCGACCTCACCGAGGCGGGCACCCAGAAGCGCCTGGCCGTCTACCTCGTACCCGAGCCGCGGCAGGTGCCGGGGGTCGCCCGACTGGGCCCGGACGCGCTGGACGTCAGCCGCGAGGAGTTCGCTGCGCTGCTCGCAGGCCACACCGAGCGGATCAAGACGCTGATCGTCGACCAGGTGTGGCTCGCCGGGGTCGGCAACGCCTACAGCGACGAGATCCTGCACACCGCGAAGCTGTCGCCCTACGCGGTCGCCGGTCGCCTGAAGCCCGAGCAGGTCGACCTCCTCTACGACG
The DNA here is from genome assembly GCA_963826705.1 of uncultured Actinomycetota bacterium. GTDB lineage: Bacteria > Actinomycetota > Actinomycetes > Mycobacteriales > Pseudonocardiaceae > Pseudonocardia. Next base: position 96,825 of record CAWGYF010000018.1, on the reverse strand, counting down.
CGCTGCGCTCGGTGCTCACCGACGCCGTCGAGCGCTCCGTCGGCCAGGGTGCCGCCCAGCTCAAGGGCGAGAAGCGGTCGGGTCTGCGCGTGCACGCCCGCACCGGGCTGCCCTGCCCTGTCTGTGGGACGACTGTCCGTGAGGTGTCGTTCGCGAACCGGTCGTTCCAGTACTGTCCTGGCTGCCAGACCGGCGGCAAACCCCTCGCCGACCGGCGGCTTTCACGACTGGTGCGGTAGGAGCCCGATGTGAACGAGGTGCTCGCCTCACCCATGGCGATCGTCCTGCTCATCGGGCTGCTGATCGTCAGCATCGTCACGGCCGTCTTCTTCTTCGTCCGAAACCGCCGCAACAGCTACGCGTCGCCGTTGGAGCGGGCCACGTTCGGCACGCTGCACACGGTGGCGCTCGCCGCGCCGTCGCTGCGGGAGGGCCTGTCGCCCTCGTCGGCCTCGTTCGCGCTGCCTTACCTGCGCCAGCTGCTGGACACCTGCGCGCTCACCATGACCGACAACCGCGGCAACACCCTGGCCTGGGACGGCGCCGCCGACCAGCACGAGCCCGACGTGCGCTCGCTGGCCGACCAGGTGATCACCACGGGGCGCCAGCAGATGCTGTCGCACACCGCGATCGTCTGCGAGCGCAGCGACTGTCCGGTCCGCGGCATCGTCGTCGTCCCCCTGGAGAGCGACGGGATCATCATCGGCACGTTGGGCGCGGTCACCACGTCAACCGCGGGGCCGGTGATCCTGCGGGCCACCGCGGAGGTCGCGCGCTACGTCTCCAGCCAGCTGGAGCTGGCCGAGCTCGAAGAGGCCCGTGCCCGGCTTGACCGCGCCGAGGTGCGGGCGCTGCGGGCGCAGATCAGCCCGCACTTCGTCTACAACGCGCTGACGACCATCGCCTCGTTCATCCGCACCGACCCGGTGCGCGCACGGGAGCTGCTCATCGAGTTCGCCGACTTCACCCGCTACTCGTTCCGCACCGCGGGGGAGTACACGACCCTGCAGGACGAGCTGACCAACATCGAGCGCTATGTCCGGCTGGAGAAGGCGCGCTTCGGGGCCCGGCTCAACATCAAGCTGCAGATCGCGCCCGAGGTGCTGTCGGTCGTGCTGCCGTTCCTCGCGCTGCAGCCGCTCGTGGAGAACGCCGTGCGGCACGGGCTGGGCAGCAAGCCCAACGGTGGCACGATCACGATCACCGCGGAGAACGCGGGCAGCGAGTGCGTGATCATCGTCGAGGACGACGGGATCGGCATGGACCCGGCGCGGCTGCACGAGGACCTGGCCGACGCCCACCAGTCCGGCGCGCACGTCGGGCTCGGCAATGTCGACGACCGCATGCGCTCGACCTTCGGCGACGACTTCGGCCTCGTCGTCGACACCGCGCCGGGGCAGGGCATGAAGATCACGCTGCGGGTGCCGAAGTTCCGGGCGGGCATCCGCGTCTGAGTGGTCGCGACGGCGTGGGGTGGGGCGACCCAGCCGCGACACAGGTGGAGCGGTGCACACTGCCCCACCCCCGACCGCGTAGCGTGGACCACTATGGATGCCCTGCGGCTGCCTGATCGCCTCGTGTCCCGGCTTCCCGGCAGGCTCGGCGAGCGCGGGGACAAATCGGTCGTATCACTCATCCGCCTCCATGGAGTGATCACGGCCGCCTCCGCTCCCCTGCCTCGGTCGGTGATCAACGCCGCGGCCGTCGAGAAGACCCTGGAGCGGGCGTTCGCGCCGGAGGGACTGGCCGCGGTCGCGTTGCTCGTGAACTCGCCTGGCGGCTCGCCGACGCAGTCAGCGCTCGTCGCTGACCGCATACGGCAGCTGGCCGACGAGACGAAGGTGCCGGTGCTGGCGTTCTGCGAGGACGTCGTGGCCTCCGGCGGCTATTGGCTCGCCTGCGCGGCCGACGAGATCTACGCGCACGCCACGTCGCTCGTCGGGTCGATCGGGGTGATCAGCCAGGGCTTCGGGCTCGACGGGCTGATCGAACGGTTCGGCGTGCAGCGGCGCCTCTACACCGCGGGCACCTCCAAGTCGCGCCTCGACCCGTTCCTGCCCGAGAAGCAGGAGGACGTGCGGTGGCTGCGCGGGCTGCAGGACGAGCTGCACGGGCTGTTCCGCGGGTGGGTCGCCGAGCGCAGGGGCGATCGCCTGCGCGGCGGCGACGAGCTGTTCACCGGAGAGGTGTGGACCGGGGCGCGGGCGTTGGAGCTCGGCCTCGTCGACGGCCTCGGCACTCCGCGCGCTGTGCTCACCGAGCGCTTTCCCGACGCCGAACTGGTGCCCGTCGAGGCCCGCAAGCCGTTGTTGGCCCGGCTCGGTCTGGGCGCCCCCGCAGCGGCGTCGGCGGACATGTTGCTCGGATTGGCGCAGGCGGCCGACATCCGCGCGACATGGGCGCGGTACGGTCTGTAGCAGGGTGTGATCGGATGAACCCGAATGGTGCGTGCCCCTGGCACTCACACGGTTTCGGCGTCACGATGGTCGCCGGTGTCGGACGTGATCGCCGCGCGGTCGCCTCGACACCGTGCACCGGATATGCAGGATGAGGAGATCGTGGACAGCAACGACAGCTCCGGCGGCCTGGTCGTCCTCGCCGTAGACGACGAGGAGCCCGCGCTCGAAGAACTGGCCTACCTGCTGCAGGAGGACCCTCGGGTAGGGGTTGTTCTGAAGGCGTCGGACGCCACCGATGCCCTGCGGATCCTCAACAGCCGCCAAGGCGTGCGCGAGGCCGCCACTGCGGGGCAGTCGGCGGGCGCGCGCGCGCTGAACCCGATGACCGGGATGCGGGTCGCCGAGCGCAGTGACATCGAGGTCGTCTTCCTCGACATCCGTATGCCGGGCCTGGACGGCCTGGAGCTCGCCCGGGTCTTCTCGTCGATGGCGCTGCCGCCGTCGGTCGTGTTCGTCACGGCCCACGACGACCGCGCCGTCGACGCCTACGAAGTCGGCGCCGTCGACTACCTGCTCAAGCCGCTGCGCTCTGAACGCCTCGCCGCGTCGCTCGACCGCATCATCGCCAACCGCGCTGCCGCCGCAGCCGAGCCGCTGCGTGACGACGCCAACGAGGACGAGGTCATCCCCGTCGAGCTGGCGGGCACCACCAAGCTCGTGCCGCGCTCTGCCGTGCGCTACGTCGAGGCGCAGGGCGACTACGCCCGTCTGCACACCCAGGAGGCCAGCCACCTGGTGCGCATCCCGCTCTCGGTGCTGGAGGACCGCTGGCGTGAGGCCGGGTTCGTGCGCATCCACCGGTCCTTCCTGGTGTCGCTGCCGTTGGTCACCGAGCTGCGGCTGTCCGGGTCGGGATACGTCGTGCGGATCGGCTCCGGACCGGACTGCGCGGAGCTGCCGGTGAGCCGCCGCCACACCCGTGAGCTGAAGGACCGCCTCGTGCGGGCGACGAAGCAGGCGTGGAGCCAGCGTTGACCCCCGCGGGTGCGCACGAGCGAGCGAGCGGGCCGTGAGCACCGACACCGATGGCACCCCGCCGTCGGTGGCACCCGAGCCGGACAACGGCTCGGGTTCAGCGGAGACCGCGGAGCCGGGGCCCGAATCGGGCGCCGCGTGGCTCCAGGCGGAGATCCAGCGGCGGATGGCCGCCAAGCGCAACGGCTCCGGCGGCAGGCACGCCCGCCACGGCGGCCCCGATCCGGCGCCAGCATCATCTGACTACCGAGCCCGGCACGCGTCCGAAGGCGCCGCGCCTGGCCGACGCAGGTCGGCAGGGCCACCGCCGTCCAACCAGCAGACCAGGGGCGACGACGGCGCCGAGGTACCGACAGCGTGGACCCCCCCTCGCGACGTCCCCGGTGCCTCCGGGCGCACCGACGCTCCCTCCCGCGCAGCGTCCTGGGCTGCCCCGCCCGGCCGGGATCAGCTTGCCGTCCCGGAGCAGGGGGACCCTCGTGCGCGACGCAGGTCTGTTGCCTCCCCACAGGCCGCTGCGGCCGCACCGGCTGACGATGTCGCCGCGCCTGACCCGGCTGCCGAAACGCCGGTGGTGCCTCGGCCCCCGCTCACGGTCGTTGCGCCTGCCGAACCTGATCAAGGGGTCGACAGCGCCGACCCTGCTGAGCACGCTGCAGCCGCGGTGTCCTCCACCTTCTATCGGACGTGGCGGCGGCTGGGCGCGCCGAAGCCTGCCGACGGCGAGCAGGCCGGGCACGCAGGCGTGGTCCTCCCCTTCGCGCCTCCCGCGACCGCCGACCCCGCGGATGACGAGGCCGAGAGCGCGCTCCCGGAACCGGCGATCGCGCCGCGCCGGTCGGAGGAGACGGGCGCCGCGGCCGTCGAAACACCGGACCTGGCGGTCGCACCCCCGGCGGGGGATGCCGGAGACCCGCAGGCTCCCGCCGTGGATGCTGCGGTCGGGGAAGGGGCGATCCCTCCGAACGCTTCGGTGCAGGCCGAGGGCACGGCGGTCGACGAACCGGCGGTCGGCCAGCCGGTGGTTGGTCAGGCCCGGGGTGAGACCCCCGCGGTGACGGAGGAAGCGGCGCTCGCCGGGGGCGCGGCTGCTGCAGCGGTGGAGGACGCGGGGACTGCCCGGCCGGTGTCGGGTGAGGCGGGGGGCGGGACCGCCGCTGCGGTGCAGGACGCGGTGACCGCCCGGCCCGTGACGGGTGTCGAGGACGCGGCGGTCGCTCCGACCGCGTCAGTTCAGCCCGGGGGCGCGGCCTCGGACGCGGCAGAGCACCTGGCCGTCGCCGCGCCTGCCGAGGCGGAGGAAGGTTCGGCCGCGCCGGTCGGGGCGGCGTCGGGGACCGCGGTGGGGGACGGGGCGGTCGCTGCGCCTGTGTCCGACCAGGCGGAGGCCGCGACGGCCGCGGTCGGGGAAGCGTCGATCGCCCCGCCTACGTCGGACGAGGCAGGGGGCCCGACCGACGCGGACGTGGCGACCGACGTGGCCGACGCGGACGTGGCGACCGACGCGGACGTGGTGATCGACGCGGACGTGGTGACCGACGCGGCCGACGCGGACGTCGTGATCGACGCGGACGTGGCGACCGACGCGGCCGACGCGGACGTGGTGATCGACGCGGACGTGGCGACCGCGCCGGACGGGATCGACGCGGACGTGGTGATCGACGCGGACATGGCGACCGCGCCGGACGGGATCGACGCGGACGTGGCGACCGACGCGGACGTGGCGACCGCGCGGACGGACGGGACCGACGCGGACGTGGCGACCGCGCCGGACGGGATCGACGGTGGGGTCGATCCGAGAGCGCACCCGTCGGGAGACCCCCCGTCGTCCGACGCCGCGACAGTCCTGCAGTACCCGGAGCGGCCGGGCACCCAGCCGCAGCAGGGTGACACCGCTGCAATACCCCCGAGCTCCCCGCGGCCGCTGCCCACGACGTGGTCGGGTGCGGCGCGCGAGCGCACGAGAGACCGATCGCAGACGCCGCCCGACGAGGCAGGCGGAACTTCCGACACGGGGCCGATCGGTGGCATCGGCGGCCCGTCGCGGCCGGATGGCCGCGTGACCCGGCGACCACGTCAGGCCCGACCGGCGCTCCGGCCCGCTGTCTCGTCCACGGTGGGGCTTCCCGAAGACGGAGTCCCCACGCCCGTGGTGGCTCCGACGGACACCACACCCCCGCCCGACGCCCGGGCAGACCTGCAGGCCCCTCCTCCCGAGGCCGCGCCTTCTGCGCCCGCTCCGGGTCAGGCTTCCCTGGCCGATGGCGACCGACCGCGCGGCGCCGGGCGCTCGCCGGGGGCACCGGCGCCCTCGTCCGATCCGGACGTCTCCCGTGACGCCCGACGGTCATGGGAGGCGCCCGCCTCGGAGCTCGACGCGTGGCGCCCGCCCCACGCCCCGCTCTCGCCGGACGCCCCGCAGAGGCGTGCGCCGTGGGAGCGGCCATGCCCGTCGGAGGTGACGCCGCCTGCCGCCCGCCACCCGGGACAGACGCCCCCCTCCGCAACGGCGCCGAATGCCTCGTCTTCTCCGTCCGGCAGCGCCAACCCGACCAACGTCAGCGCCAACCCGACCAACGTCTTGGCCGGATCGGACGGCGCGGGTGCGGCCCCGCACCCCGACACCGTTCCCCCGTGGCCGCGGGGCTCCCGCCCGTCGCCGCCTGCCGGTTCCGCCGCCCGGCTGCTCTCCGACCCCCCTTCGCTGCCGCCGACCGTCGCCATCCCGACTGTGCCCGGCCTGGCCGCCGCAACCCCGACCGTCACAACTGCGCCCCGGCGTGCCCAGCTCGACGACAAGGCCGCCGACGACGACTACGACGACGACGACGACCCCGATGACGGCGTCGACGGGGTCATCTGGCGGGCTTCCACCCCGCCCCCGCCTACGCCGACCCCGGCACCGGCTCCCGCAGCGCCAGCCCCTGTGTACCCCCCCGGCAAACGGGTGCGGGTCGTGCTGGCCGAACGAAAGGCGGCCGCCCGCCCCGTGCGTACTGTCGTGGACATCCAGGAGGACGGGGCGGTCGGCGAGGTGCTGCGCGGTGAGCTGATCGCCTCCCAGATGCGGGTCGCGCTGGGCTTCGCGCTGATCGGCGGCCTCCCGTTGGGCGTGCTTCCCGCGCTGTTCTACGCGTTCCCCGACATCGGCACGATCGCGATCTTCGGGTTGCGGCTGCCGTGGCTCCTGCTCGGCGTCCTCGTCTACCCGTTCCTGTTCGGTCTGGGCTGGTGGTTCACGCGCGCCGCCGAGCGTGTGGAGCAGGACTTCGCCGACCACGTCCAGGACTGACGCCCGTGACCCGACCCCTGCTGCGCCCCTCGGGGCGAAGAGTGCCAGGCTGATGTGGTGACGACTGCGGGCCTCATCGTCATCGCGGCCATGGTCGTGGCCGCGATCGCGTCGGCGGTGATCGGGGCCTACGGGGTGCGAGCCAGCCGAAGCACCTCAGACTTCATGCGCGCCTCGCGCACCGTGCACCCCGCGGCCAACGCGGCGGCGATCTCGGGGGAGTACCTGTCGGCCGCGTCGTTCCTCGGGGTCGCCGGACTGATCCTGCGCGACGGCGTCGACGCGCTCTGGTACCCGGTCGGGTTCGCGGCGGGCTATCTCGCGCTGGTGTTCTTCGTCGTCGCCCCACTGCGCCGCTCCGGCGCCTACACGGTGCCCGACTTCGCGGAGGCCCGGCTGAAGTCCCCGGTGCTGCGCAGGATCTGCACCCTGGTCGTCGTCGTCATCGGCTGGCTCTACCTCCTGCCCCAGCTGCAGGGCGCTGGGCTGACGCTCACCACCGCCACCGGGCTGCCGTACTGGATGGGGGCGGTGGCCGCGGCCGTTGTGGTTGTCGGCACCGTGCTCATCGGCGGCATGCGCTCCGTGACGTTCGTGCAGGCGTTCCAGTACTGGCTCAAGTTCAGCGCGCTGGCGATCCCGACGATCATCGCGCTGGTCTACTTCTTCGGCGACCACCGCACGTTCAACCGACCTGCTCCGCCCACGTTGACCCAGCACACCACGGTGTGGATCCACTCGGACGTCACGCTGCAGGTCACGAGTCCAGTGACGCTCACAGCCACCGGAAGCGTCGACGGCGTCCCAGCGCGGAACGCCACACTGACCTGGAACCCCGGCCTGCATCGCGTGGCCGACGGGGCCGTGCTCGGGTTCCCGGCCGGAACCGCGACGCCCGTGGTCGACAAGGCGACCGCTGACGACGCCACGTGGATGCTCCCGAACGCGGGCGGTGATCCTTACGGCCTGCTGGGCACCTACTCGCTGCTGCTGGCCACCTTCCTGGGCACGATGGGCCTGCCGCACGTGCTCGTGCGCTTCTACGCCAACCCCGACGGCCGGACGGCGCGGCGCACCGCGGTGTTCGTCCTGGCGCTGATCGGGGCCTTCTACCTCGTGGTGACCGCGGTCGGCGCGGTGTCTCGGCTCTACACACCGCAGCTGCTCATCTCCGGTGAGACCGATGCAGCGGTCCTGCTGTTGCCGCAGGCCGTGCTCGGCAGCGGGCCGCTGGGCATCACGTTGGGGGCCGTCGTGGCCGCGGGCGCGTGGGCGACGTTCCTGGCGACGTCATCCGGTCTGGTGGTGAGCATCGCGGGGGTGCTGGCCACCGACGTCCTCGGCTCCCGGCGCAGCGGGGCCCTCGCCGTCGCGACCGTGATCGGTGGCGCGGTGCCGTTGGTGGTGTCGCTGCTGGTGACGCGGATGGAGTTCGGCGAAGCGGTCGCGCTCGTCTTCGCGATGGCCGCGTCGACGTTCTGCCCGTTGCTCGTACTGGGCATCTGGTGGCGAGGGTTGACGGCGGCAGGCGCGGCGGCCGGGGTGGCGATCGGCGGCGTGCTGTCGGGAGGGGCGATCGTCGCGAGCCTCGCGGGCGTCGCGGGCGTCGCGGGCGTCGCGGCGCCGGGGTGGATCGGCGTCCTGCTGATGCGTCCCGCGGTGGTCAGCGTGCCTGCGGCGTTCCTGACGATGCTGGTCGTGAGCCTGCTCACGGCGAGCAGGCGGCCCCCGGGGGTCGATCAGCTCCTCCTGCGCCTGCACGCTCCCGAGCGGCTCGGGCTGACACGGGATCGGCCCGCCACCGAACGCCTCCGCGGACCCGCCGCCTGAACCCCCCGGTGAGTCCGGCGGTCGCGCACGGTGAGTCCGGCGTCCGCGCACGGTGAGTCCGGCGTCCGGCCCCGGTGAGTCCGGCGTCCGCGCACGGTGAGTCCGGCGTCCGGCCCCGGTGAGTCCAGCGTTCGCGCACGGTGAGTCCGGCGTCCGGCCCCGGTGAGTCCGGCGTTCGCGCACGGTGAGTCCAGCGTCCGGCCACGGCGAGTTGGCCGATCGTGCAGGGGCACCCCACCGGCTCACCGGAGCGTGACGGGGTCGCGTGCGAGGATCTGGCCATGAACGTCCCTGCGGTCGACGTGGCTGACCTCCCGACTGGCGCGGTGCTGCTCGATGTCCGCGAGGACGACGAGTGGAGCGCAGGTCATGCACCCCAAGCGCAGCACGTGCCGATGAGCCAGCTCACCGGCAGGCTCGACGAGGTGCCGGAGGCCGCGCCGCTCTACGTGATCTGCCGGTCGGGCAGCCGGTCGGCGCGCGTCGTGGCCTTCCTCGCCCAGCAGGGCGTGTCGGCAGTCAACGTGGCGGGCGGGATGCAGTCGTGGGCGGCGGCGGGGCTGCCGATGGTCGCCGAGCGCGCGGGTGCCACGCCGGACGTCATCTAAGCGGCATGTCTGGGCGCGCGGGACCGACCTGTCCGCGCTGCCGCATGCCGGTCGGGGGCAGCTCCGCCTGCCCGCACTGCGGGCGCTACCTCGCGCCGCTCACGTGGGTCGCGATCCCGCCTCCGGGTCTGGTCGCAGCCCGGCCCGCCACCCGGGCCGCCCGCTACACCGGGCCGCCGCAGTACCGGTTCATCCCGCGATGGGGCTTCCCCGCGCTGCCGTGGAAACCCCCGCTCGAGGCCACACCGCCGCCGCGCGACGCACTGGCGGCCACCCGCGCCACCCTCGGCACGCTCACCCCCGCGCTCTGGGCCACGGCCGCCGTCGCGGTCCTCGCGTGCGCCGCGGAGGTGTGGCGGTACACGCTGCTGCTGGCCAGCCGCTCCGACGCGCTCGCGGCAGGCGCGGTCGCCGCGTCCGACGCGCTGGTGGTGGCCGCGGGGACGGTGGCGCCGATACTGGCGACGGTCGCGGGGGTGCTGCTGGTGCTCTGGAGCGTGCGCGCCTCGCGGACGGCGGGCGAGCACGCAGGTGTGGTGCCCGCGCGGTCGGCGCGGGGGATCGTCGCGGGCTGGGTGGTCCCGCTGCTCGACCTGACCGTGCCGGGATCCGTGCTGGCCGAGATCGAGCACGCGGCGCTGGACCGGCCCGCCGAGCAGCGGCCCCGGCCGTCGAGGCTGTTGCGCATCTGGTGGGGGCTGTGGGTGGCGGATCTGGTGTTCGCCGTGGTCGTCGCGTTGTGGTCGGTGCGGACGGGTGTGCAGGCCCGCGCCGACGGCGTGCTCCTGCACGCGTCGCTGGATCTGCTCGCGGCCGCGACGGCTGGGGTCACCGCCGTGCTCGCGGTCCGGTTGACCCGCCTGCTCACCCCGCACCGCGGCGCGCACCGTGAGGTCCTCGTCGCCGTCGGCTGAGCGATCGGTAGCGTGATTGTCACCATGGCCAAGAAGACGACTGCCCCGGTCGGCGAGAACCCCCGCCGTCCCTGCCCGTGCGGCTCCGGCAAGCGATGGAAGGCCTGCCACGGCGCAGGCGACGACGTCATCGTGACGCGCCCGTTCGCGGGGCTCGCAGCCGAGTGCGACCTGGTCGCCCTGCGTGAGCTGCTGCCGTCGGCCACCGCCCCGCTGCCGCTCGCCACACCGCTCTCCGTGCCGGTGACCGTCGCATCCGTGCTGCCGGGCGCCTGTGCCGCGCTGGTGCGCCCCGACGGCGAGATCTGGCTGGGGATGCAGGTGCAGACGCGCTCCGGCGACCTCTCCGCCGACCTCGCCCGCGCGCTGGCCTGGGCGCGGACCGCGCAGGCTGGGACGTCGCTCCCGGTCGTCGGGCCGAGCGGCGTCGACATCGTCCGGTTGCAGGATGTGCTCGACGCGAAGGCCGAGCTCGACGTCGCCGTCCACAGCGACTTCGCGTGGTGGCTCGTCCCCGGCGACGGCGAGCCGACCCCGGAGGTCGCCGCCACGCTGGAGCGGGCCAACAAGGTGGTGATGCCGACCGAGGCCGTGACGGCGCCCGGCGTGCGCGCGGCGTACTGGGTCGACACGGGCACCAAGGCGCACGTGCGCTGGGTGCGTCCGGAGCCGGAGGACGAGCTGCTCGCGGCGATGGCCCGGCTGCAGGCCCGCGGCGAGCTCACGCTCGGCGACGAGAGCCGCTACGCGGGGTCGTTCCGCGCGCACGGCCTGCTCGTGCCGGTGTGGGACCTCGACCGAGACATGCATCCGAAGGAGTGGGCCACCCCCGTCGGGGCCTTCGCCGCGCGGCTGGACAAGGCCCTCGCGGAGCGCGCTCCGCTGACCGATGCGGAGCGGCGAGCCCGCGACGCACTGGCGGGCAAGCAGGTCACGCTGCGCTGAGCGGGAGACGCTGGGGGACGGCTAGCGCGCCCCCGGACTGCAGCAGGGTGACCCTGCTCCAACTCAGTCGCAGCGGTGCCACACCGCTGCAACAACGCGGTGTGACCATGCGCACTCTTTGGTTACCAGACGGTCACTTACGCTCGGCCTATGGGACTTCTGGACGGCAAGGTCGTGATCGTCACCGGCGCGGGTCGCGGCATCGGTCGAGGTGAGGCGCTGGAATGTGCGCACCAGGGCGCCGCTGTGGTGGTCGCGGAGTTCGACCACGAAACGGGCGAGACCGTAGCGAAGGAGATCGTCGCCGCCGGGGGCCGGGCCGTCGCCGTCGGCGGGGACGTGAGCCACACCGACGTCGCCGACGACCTCATCTCCACGGCTATCGAAGAGTTCGGCGCCTTGGACGCCGTGGTCAACAACGCGGGCATCGTCCGCGACCGGACGATCACCAAGATGTCCGACGAGGACTGGGACGACGTGATCCGCGTCCACCTCCGCGGCCACTTCGTCCCCACCCGCGCCGCGGTGCGCTACTGGCGCGAGACGAAGCGCCCCGGCCACGTCGTCTGCACCTCGTCCACGTCGGGCCTGCTGGGCAACTTCGGCCAGACCAACTACGGCGCCGCGAAGGCGGGCATCGCCGCGTTCTCCACGATCGTCGCGATGGAAGGCGCGCGCAGCGGGATCACCTGCAACGCGATCGCCCCGGCCGCGCTCACCCGCATGACGATCGACATCATGTCGCAGGAGCTCAAGGCCGCCCGCGAGGCCCGCATCGAGGCGGGCGAGTTCGACTTCTTCGCGCCGGAAAACATCGCGCCGCTCGTCGCGTTCCTCTGCTCGGACGCGGCCGCGCACATCAGCGGGAAGGTGTTCGGCGTGCAGGGCGACAGCATCGAGATCTTCCAGCCGTTCACGTCCGTCGCCGAGGTGACGAACGGCGGAAAGCGCTGGGACCCGGAGGACATCCCGGGCCGCATCGACGAGCTGTTCACCGCGTCCGGGATCAAGGCGGGCTCGGAGAACATGATGGCCCGCATGCGCCACCAGATCCTCGACTAGCGCTGAGGCTGCCCGCGTCGCCGCCGAAGCGCGCCCGGTCGGACCATGATCGCCACAAGTGGTGTCAGCCGTGCACCTGTGCACCTGTGCACCTTTGACACCACTTCCGGTGATCACCACCGCGACCGGGGCCGAGCGCTGGGCCCCGCCTCGCCCTGGCGCCCTTTGTCAGCGACGACTCGGTGGCCGTCGATCAGGGCAGCCAGCCCACCTTGCCCTTGAGCAGGCCGTAGCCGACGAAGGCCACGACGTCGATGAGGGTGTGCGCGCCCACGAGGCACCAGAGCCGACCTTGGCGCTGCCACACCCTGCCGAACACGCAGCCCAGCACGAGGTTGCCGACGAACCCGCCCAACCCCTGGTAGAGGTGGTAGCTGCCGCGGAGCACGGCCGAGGCGAGCAGCGAGCGGTTCTCCGACCAGCCCAGCTGCCGCAGCCGTGTCAGCAGCCAGCCGATCATGATCAGCTCCTCGGCCCACGCGTTCGCCGCGGCCGCCGCCACCAACACCGGGATGCGCCACCAGGTGTCGGTGAGGGTGGTCGGCGCCACGGTCAGGCTCACCCCGAGGGCGTGCGCCACCAGGTACAGCCCGAGGCCGGGGATGCCGATCCCCGCGGCGAGCACGGCGGCGCCGAGCGCGTCTCGGCCGGGCCTGCGCGCGTCGAGCCCGACCGTGCGCAGCGCGATCCCCGAGCGCAGCAGCAGGTACGCCCCGAGCGCGCCCCACCCGATCAGCTGCAGCACACCGACCAGCTGAAACGCCAGGTCGACGATGCTTACCTCCGACACGGGAGCGTTCAGTGCCACCTGCTGGCTGCTCAGCGGCACCGGCTGCAGCAGGGCGTTGAGCAGGGCGAGCGAGCTGCGCAGCGCGGACAGGCCCAGGGTTGCGGTCAGGACGACGAGAATCTCGGTGCCGACGAGCCTGCGCGTCGCCGGGTCGGCGAGCTCCGTCGTGGCGGGCCGCGGCGGGACCAGCCAGCTCGCGATCGGCCAGGACATGATCGGACGCTACCGCGCGGCGTACGCTGATTCCGTGCTCCGGCTGGTGTTCTCCCCGCGCTGGATCATGTGGCACCTGCTCACGATCGGCGCGGTCGTCACGTGTGGCCTGCTGGCGGCCTGGCAGTGGGGAAAGGCAGGCTCGGCGTTGGGCAGCGCCCTCAACGTCGGCTACGGGCTGCAGTGGCCGCTGTTCGCCGTCTTCTTCGCGGTGATGTGGTTCCGGATGCTGCGCCTGGAACTCCGGCAGCGCAACGGCGAGCAGCCGGAGCTCGCCCCGCCGCCGCCGATCCCCGCGCCCGCTCCGGAGAGCGCTTCAGAACCCGAGGCCCCCGAGCCCGAGCCAGGCGGCCCGTCCCCGTTCACCTCTCGCCGGGCGGCGGCCGCGCCGATCACCGACGAGACCGATCCCGAGCTCGCGGCCTACAACCGCATGCTCGCGATACTGGCCGAGCAGGACCGGGCCCGCGATGCCGCCCGTGAGACGAAGAACAGGACCCGCTGAGTGAACATCGAGAACTTCCTGCGCGCCTACCGGGTGATGGCCTGGGTCACCGGCACCGGGCTGGTGATCCTGGTGTTCGTCGCGATGCCGCTGAAGTACTTCTGGGGCCAGCCGATGCTCGTCTCCATCGTCGGCATGCTGCACGGCTTCTTCTACATGGCCTACATCGTGTGCACCCTGGTGCTCGCCGAGCGTTGCCGGTGGCGACCGCTGGACGCGCTGGTCATCCTGGCGTGCGGCACGATCCCGCTCGCGTCGTTCTTCGCCGAGCGCCGCGTCACCGCCCGCGTCCGCGCGGGCCTCTCCCCGCTGGCTCCGGCTGGCTGACACCCAGGTCGGGCACGCAGGATCGGGCCGGACGTCCGCGGGGGCGCGTCATCGGCGGGCGGGCGCACGGCAGCGACGGTGTGCCGCCGCGTGCGGACGAGGCCTTCGGGCGCGTTCGGCCGTGGACGGGGCGGGGGGACGGAGCAGGCCGTTCGTGCCCACGGGCGCACCTCTAGTTAGGTTAGCCTAAGTTAACCATGGAAGGCTGGGGGGTCCAGTGAGCGGCCGACACCCACCCGTTAGCGTCGTGCCTGTGACGACGGCGAAAGGCGCGGACCCGTGGTCCATCCCACCCCTGTTCGCCCAGCTCGTCGACGACACGAGCTTGCTGCGGCCGCGCGGGTCGGCCCCTGGCGTCGACGCCGTTGTGGCGCGTCATCTCACCGTCCGCGACGGCCGCTACGGCGGGCTGGTCGGGCAGCTCGTCTGCCCCGTCTCCCGGTTGCCAGCGCTCGTCACGGAGGTGGCGCGCGCGATGCCTACCCGTCCCATCGACCTCTCGCTGGTTGTCGACACCGGGCTCGGCGCCGTTCCGAAGGCGCTGTCCATGGTGTTCTCCCGGGCCAACCTGCTCACCGCGCGCACCGTCGAGACCGCCGCGCCGCCCGACGTCGATGCGGTGTGGCTGGACCGGGTGTCGGAGTTCGTGCCGGAGGACGTGGTCGCGGTCGTCGAGCCGCGGCGTCCGCACGTCGAGGACGAGAAGGGCACCGCCGCGTGGCTGGAGGCCGTGCGCCGCGTCGCCGAGCACGGCTGCGCGCCCAAGCTGCGCTGCGGCGGCCCCCGGGCGTCCGACGTGCCGGAGAGCAGGCACGTCGAGGAGTTCGTGCAGGTCGTCGTCGACGCCGGGCGGCCGTTCACCGTGCTGGGGCTGCGCGAGGTCGTGCGCAGCCGCGACGGGCGGCACGGGATCCTCAACCTCCTGTTCGCGGTCGCGTGCGCCATCGCGGGCGAGGACGTGCTGTCCGCGCTCGACACCACCGACGCCACCTCGCTGGCCGCGGCGGTCGCGGCGCTGTCCGAGCGGGCCGTCAAGGGCGTGCGAGGTCTGGTGTCGCGCTGCGGCTTCGATCTCGACCCGCTGCCGACCGCCCAGCTCAGCGCGTTGGGCCTGCTGGCGTGAGCGGTCCCCGTGCGCGGAAAAGGTGGCCATGACCGTCGTCGCGGGTATGCCGACTGTCGCGCACGGCCTCTGGCCGCCTCGGCGCATCGGCTTCCTCGGCCCTCGCGCGACGTTCGCCGAACAGGCGCTGAGCACCCTCCCCGAGGCGGCCGACGCCGAGCTCGTCGCCTGCGCAGGCAGCCCTGCGGTGCTCGCCGAGGTCCGGGCGGGCACAGTCGACGCCGGGTTCGTGCCGATCGAGAACACCGTCGAGGGCGCGGTGCCCGCCGTGCTGGACGGGCTCGTCGACGACCCGCCACTCGTGATCGTCCGGGAGGCGGTGCTGGCCGTCCGGTTCGACCTGATGGCCCGCCCCGGCACGCGCATCGCCGACATCGCCACGGTCGCCTCGCACTCGCACGGCATCGCGCAGACCCGCGGGTTCCTGGCCGCGCACCTCCCGGCGGCGCAGCTCCTGCTGTCCACGTCGACTTCCGAGGCCGCCGCCCAGGTCGCGCGCGGCGAGTTCGACGCCGCCGTGGCGTCCCCGTTGGCGGCGCAGCAGCACGGCCTGGAGGTGATCGTGGCCGACGTCGCGGACAACCCCGGAGCCGTCACCCGGTTCGCGCTGCTCACGCACCCCGGCGCGCTGCCCGCACCCACCGGCGACGACCGCACCACGCTCGCCGCCACCACCCAGAACCGTCCCGGCAGCCTTCTCGGGCTGCTCACGGAGCTGGCCGTGCGCGGCATCGACCTGACCCGCATCGAGTCCCGCCCGATCAAGAAGCGGCACGCCGAGTACTGGTTCCACCTGGACTGCCTCGGCCACATCGCCGAGCCTGCGATGGGCGAGGCGCTGGCCGCGCTGCATCGGCGCTGCGACCGCGTCCGCTTCCTGGGTTCCTACCCGCGAGCGGCGAACGGCCGAGCATCCGGCGAACCGGGCACCCCTGTGGTCGGGCCGTCGGACGCCGACGGGTTCGCCGCCGCGCAGAGCTGGCTCGAGCAGCTGCGGGCAGGCACGACCGCATGACGACCCCCCCGTTCACAGGCAGTTCTCGCGCGCACCTTCGGCTCATCCTCGCCCGCCACGGCCGCACCGCGGCGAACGTCGCGAAGGCGCTCGACTCCCGGCCGCCCGGTTTGCCGCTCGACGAGGTCGGGCTCGTCCAGGCCGAAGCGCTGGGTCGGCGGCTCGCGACCGTGCCCATCGAGACCGTCTACGCCTCGCAGGCCCTCCGCGCGCAGCAGACCGCCGCACCGGTCGCCGCCTCCCACAGGCTCGACGTCGTTGTGCTCGACGGGGTGCAGGAGGTGTTCATCGGCGACCTGGAGGGTCGCGACGACGCCGAGTCGCGCGAGCGCTTCGAGGAGGCCTACCGGGCCTGGAACCGCGGCGAGCTCGACGTCCACCTGCCCGGCGGTGAGTCGGCGCTGGATCTCTGCGCGCGGTTCGTCCCGGCGGTCGAGGCGATCCGGGCTGAGGCGATCCGGGCCGGGGCGTCCGGCGCGGTCCTGCTCGTCAGCCACGGTGCCGCGATCCGGCTTGGCGTCGGCGCGCTCCTGGGCGAGGCGGCCGAGACGCGCTACGTGCCCAACGCCGGGATCGTCGTCCTGTCCGCCACGCGTGACGGCTGGGAGCTCGAACACTGGGACTCGGCGCAGCCGGTGGAGGGCGACGTGACCGGCGGCGGACCGGAGAGCGGCTGGTAGTCCCCCGGCGGGGGTTGGTGCTTGGCTGGGCCACGTCCGCATCGCAGCAGGGTGACACTGCTCCAACCCAGTCGCAGCGGTGTCACCCTGCTGCAAACAGCGGGCCGCTGCTGCCTTCGCCCCGCGGCCCAAGCGTCGCTGTCAGCCCCAGCCGAGCTCGTGCAGCGTGTCCTCGTCGATGCCGAAGTGGTGCGCGATCTCGTGCACGACGGTCACGGCGACCTCCTGCACCACCTCGTCCCGGTCCCCGCAGATGTCGAGGATGGCGTCCTGGTAGATCGTGATCCGATCGGGAAGCACGCCGCCGTAGTCGCTCGTCCGCTCGGTGAGCGCGATGCCTTCGTAGAGCCCGAGCAGGTCGGGCTCGTCGGCGTTGCGGGCCTCGACCAGCACAACGACGTTGTCCATCTCCGCCGTCAGCGCTGGCGGGATCATGTCCAGCGCGTCCGCGACGAGCTCCTCGAACTCCCGCCGCGTCAGGCGCATCAGGTCGGTCCTAGCGCCCCGTCAAGAAAGGTTCGGCACGAAACTCGCCTGGATCCACCGATTTCCGCACCAACCTTCCTTGACGGGGCACTAGCGCACGGGGTCGAGGGCCGCCGAGGGCAGCAGCTCGGGCGGCAGCGTCGGACCGATGACGACGGGGGCGGAGGTCGGCGGCTCTGTCTGGCCTGCGGTCGTCGTCGGGGCGGGCGGGGAGGTCGGCGTCGGTGTCTGCGTCGGCGTCGGCGGCTGAGTCGTCGGGTCGTCCGGCGCGGCCGAGGTGGTGGCGGGCACGGGCGCTCCCGGGGTCGCCGTGTCCGTCGACTGTGGGGCAGGCTCGTCGCCGACCGTCACAGCGCCCTTCACCGATCCGGTGACCGGCGCGAACCCGCTGCGGTCGGGCAGGAGCGCCGCCAGGTTGCAGTTGACCTTCCGGGACCCCGCCTTCCAGGAGTCCTGCGTGACGTTGTCCCAGTAGACGGTGAGCTTCTTGGCCGCGATGACCTTGTCGCCGCCCGCGTAGTCGCCTGCGATCTTCGCACAGGTGGGCTGCAGGTAGTTGTCCTGATCGGCGACGGCGGGGAAGGCCCCGTTGAACTTCTGGGCCAGGTCGACCACCCCCACCGTCTCCACGGCGTGCGGGCCGCTGCATGCCGTCGGATCGCCGACGCCGCGCCCGTCGATCGCGAGACAGACGCCGGGCTGCTGGATGTCGGACTGGTCACTGTCGGCGACCTTGCCGCTCATCGGGTACAGCGCGCCGGACTGCGAGCTGCGCTGCAGGCCGCACCGCAGCTCGCGGTCGCCCTCGCTCCACTTGGCCGCCGACGGCTTCAGCGCGCCGATCCGGTAGCGGCCGTCGGGGTCGAGCTTGCCCTTCAGGTAGCTGGTGACGAGCGGATCGCAGCGCTCGTTGACCAGCTGGCGCCACTGCTGGTCGTCGGGCAGCGTGGGCTGGCCGACCAGCCGCACCGAGCCCGCCTGCTCGAACAGATGGGTCTGCGTGCAGTCGACGACGGCGGCGTCGGCGGCATCGGGCCGCGACCAGTTCAGGCACGTGCCCGGCTGCGACGGCGGCGCGGGCACCTCGACGACGGGGGGCGCGGCGATCGGGCCCGGAAACGCGGCGATCGTGCCCAGCACGGGCACGCTGGCACCCGCGAACGCGTCGAGCGTGGCGACCGCCAGCATCGTCATCGCCCCGACCAGCACTCCGTAGACGATGCGCCGGTAGGGCAGCATCGACTTGTCTCGAGTCGGCGCGGGGGGAGCGGGCCGTGGCGCAAGAAGGGTGCGGTCCATGACGGCCGCCATCATGCCGCGATCTCCATCGGAAGACGCACGGGAGGGTCGGTTTGCGCGGCCATCGGTCGCCGTTGTGCTGCGAGCGCGCCGATGCGGCGGGGAGATCGCCGGTAAGGGTACGGTTCGCCCGCAGAATGATCCGCGAGCGGTGGGACGGGGGAGCTCACGTGGCCGACGAGCAGCAAGACGACGGCGCGCCACCGCAGGGCAGCATGCGTTTCCAGGACGAGACAACCACACCCCGCGAGCCGACTCTTGCCGAGCGGAAAGCCCGTGAGCAGGCAGAACGGCGACAGGCCGACACCGAGCGGCAGGCGGCCGAGGACGCCGAGCGGTCGCGCAGGAAGCGCAAGCGGATCCTGATCGGCGCCGGGGTGACCGTCGGCATCGTCGCGGTCATCGCCGTCGGATACGCGCTCGCTGCGCCTGACAACGAGGTGAGCGCGCGCTGCGTCGACGACAGCGGCGTGGTCGTCGACGACGCCAACTGCGTCACCCCCGCGTCCTACGACAGCAACCACTACTACGGCGGCGGCTTCTACCCGATCTTCATCGGCGCCGGCGGGGCGCAGTACCACTACAACTACGGCGGCAACGGCTCGCTCGGGCAACCCGTCTCCGGCGGCACCACGACCGTGCCGCGAGACTCCACCCGCGTCATCACGCCGTCGGGCCGCACGGTGTCCGGCGGCGGCAGCTCGGCGTCGTCGAGAGGCGGTTCGTCGAGCGTCTCGCGCGGCGGGCTCGGCTCGTCCAGCAGCGGATCGAGCAGCGGGTCGTAGTGGGGCACTGATGGAACGCCATCGGGGGGAGCCGCGGCCGGGCTGGCAGAAGACGGTCGAGGGCCAGGGCATGGTCTACGGCAATCCCGGACGCGGGCAGGGCGGCTCGCCGCGCCCGTACTGGGACGAGTCGGTGCACTACACGTTCTCGATGGACGAGGTGCTGTCGCTGGAGGCCGACGTCGAGGTCGTCCATTCGATGTGCCTCGAGGCCGTCGAGCACGTCGTCACCGCCGAGCGGTTCCGCGACTTCGCCATCCCCGAGTTCGCGTGGGAGGCCGTGGCCGCGTCGTGGCGGCGCAGCGACCCGCACGTCTACGGCCGGTTCGACCTGCGCTACGA
Organism: uncultured Actinomycetota bacterium; assembly: GCA_963826705.1. Lineage (GTDB taxonomy): Bacteria > Actinomycetota > Actinomycetes > Mycobacteriales > Pseudonocardiaceae > Pseudonocardia. The sequence goes on along the minus strand of CAWGYF010000018.1, from coordinate 77,175 downwards.
CGGCGGCGGCCCGGCCAAACTGCTGGAGTACAACGCCGACACGCCCACCACGCTGCTGGAGGCCTCGATCCTGCAGTGGCACTGGCTGCAGGACGTGCACCCCGCCGACGACCAGTGGAACTCCCTGCACGAGAAGCTCGTCGAGCGCTGGGGTGAGATCCGGGCGGGGCTGCCCGGCGACGACGTCTACTTCACCTGGTCGCGCGGCGACTCGACGGGCGAGGACCACGTCACCGTCGGCTACCTGCAGGAGACCGCGGCCGAAGCGGGCCTCGCGACCGTCGGGCTGTCGATCGAGGACATCGGCTGGGACGCCACCCTGGAGCGCTTCGTCGATCTCGAAGAGCACTTCATGGCCGCGGTGTTCAAGCTCTACCCCTGGGAGTGGGTGCTCACCGACGACTTCGGCCAGCACGTTGTGGCGTCGCTGCCGCAGACGCTCTGGCTGGAGCCGCTCTGGAAGGCGATCCTGTCCAACAAGGCGCTGCTCGCGGTCATGTGGGAGATGTACCCCGGCCACCCCAACCTGCTGCCCGCCTTCCTCGACCAGCCCGGAATGCTCACCGAGTACGTCCGCAAGCCGCGGCTGGGGCGGGAGGGCGCCAACATCTCGATCGTCTCACCGGGCTCGGAGACCGAGACCGGCGGTGTGTACGGCGAGGAGGGCTACGTCTACCAGCTCTTCGCGCCGCTGCCCGAGTTCGACGGCTACCGGCCCGCGCTGGGCGCGTGGATCGTCGGCGACACCTCAGCGGGCCTCGGCATCCGCGAGACCGTCGGGCTGGTCACCGACGACGGCGCGGCCTTCGTTCCCCACCGCATTCCTGGAGGTAGTTCGTGAGTCTGGCCCTGGACGGCGCCGTGATCGGCTCCGGCATCGGCGCGATCCTGCTTTACGCGGTGCTCGGCGTGCTGCTGATGCTGCTCGGCTTCTTCGCCGTCGACCTGACGACACCCGGCCCGCTGAACCGGCAGGTTCGGGCGGGAGCGCCCAACGCCGTGCTCGTGACGGCGGCGGGCATGGTGGGGATCGCGTTCATCGTGGTCGTCTCGATCTACTCCTCGTCAGGGGCGCTGCTGGACGGACTGCTCACCACGCTGATCTTCGGGATCGTCGGGGTGATCGCGCAGGTGCTCGGGGCGCGGCTGCTGGAGTGGGTCACCGGGATCGACATGGGGGCGATGCTCGCCGCCGAGACCGTCCGCGCCCACGCGTGGCTCGTCGCCGCGGTGCACGTGGCGCTGGGGTTGGTCGTGGCGGTGGCGATCCTGTAGATCCGCCCCGCTGAGCTGCGCTCGGGTGACGGCAGCGGTGGGGTTGGGTTGCAGCAGGGTGACACTGCTGCGTTGGGGTTGGTTGCAGCAGGGTGACACCGCTGCGGTTGAGTCACAGCAGGGTGACACCGCTGCGGTTGAGTCCGCTGCGGTTGAGTCACAGCAGGGTGACACCGCTGCGGTTGGGTCCGCTGCGGTTGAGTCCGCAGACAGGGTGACACCGCTGCGATCCCGGGGCCGCGGCCTGCGCCGGACCGCCGATCCGTGGGAACGCCCGTAGGGTGACGCGCGTGCGGGCTCCCCTCCTGGTCGCCACGGACGTCGACGGGACCCTGCTCGACCCCGCCGACCGAGTGAGCGCGCGCACCGCGGCCGTCCTCGCCCGGCTGGTCACGGCCGGCGTCGGGCTCGTGCTGGTCACCGGCCGCCCGCCGCGGTGGATTCCGCCGGTGGTGGCGCAGGTCGGCATCGCCGGACTCACGGTGTGCGCGAACGGTGCCGTGATCTACGACGCCGCAGCAGGGCGTGTCCTCTCCGCGCACACCCTCGACGCTGCCACTTTGGCCGACCTGGCCGCGGCGGTGTCGGCCGTGTTGCCGGGCGCGGGCCTCGCCGTCGAACGGGTTGGGTTGACGGGTGACCATTTCCTCGCCGAGCCCAGCTACCGGCACGCGTGGGTGGGCGCGGACCATTCCTTGCAGTCGCGCTCGGAGCTGGTCGAGATGCCCGCGGTGAAGATGCTTGTCCGCGACCCGGAGCTGTCGAGCGACGCCATGGTCGCGGCGCTCGCCCCCGTCGTCGGAGCGGCTGGCGACCTCACGTTCTCCCACCCCGGCGGCCTGGTCGAGATCTCCGCGCCGGGCGTCACGAAGGCCACCGGCCTCGCGGAGGTCGCGGCGGCTGTCGGGGTGTCCGCTGCGGATGTCGTCGCGTTCGGGGACATGCCCAATGACCTGGAGATGTTGCGGTGGGCGGGGTGGGGCGTGGCGATGGGCAACGCCCATCCCGCACTCCGGGACGTGGCCGACGAGGTGACGGCCAGCAACGCCGACGACGGCCTGGCGCTGGTACTGGAGCGCTGGTTCTGAGCTGATCGCGGCGGGACCGACGGGGGCGCTGTGCTGAGCATGATCGCGTCGAGTGCGAGGTTTCCGGATCGAACCCCGATTACCGCGCTCTCGACGAGATCACCGACTCTGGGATCACCGTGGTGGAGCGGCGCGGTGGGGAATCGGCCAACTCGGCGTGGTGGGGTGGTGGGCTCAGCGGGGCGAGGTGGGCGACTCACCCGGCGAGCTGGACGCCCAGGGGTGGGCGACTCACCCGGCGAGCTGGACGCCTAGGGGTGGGCGACTCACCCGGTGGCCGGGGGCGGCGCCCGGTGCGGGAATCGGCCAACTCGGCGTGGTGAACCACTGGACTCGGCGGGGTGGGGTGGGCGACTCACCCGACGGCCGGTGGTGCTGCGCGGGGTGTGGGGAATCGGCCAACTCGGCGTGGTGAACCACTGGACTCGGCGGGGTGGGGCGGTGGACTCACCGGGGTGGGGTGGGCGACTCACCGGGGTGGGGTGCGCCGCATCCGGCGCCCACTGGGCTTCCGCGTAGCATCGGGGGCCGTCCGCGTACCCGATCGGCCCTGCGCCGCACTGGAGGCCCCGCCTGTGGCCGAGCTCGTCGACCACCCCGGCCCGACGGCCGAGCCTGCCGTCCCCCCATCGACGGCAGCGCCCGCCACCTCAACGGAAGGGTCGCTTCCCGCGGATGCCGGGCCGAGTCGATCCGACGCGCCCACTGCCGAGGACACCGCGTGTCCCACCCCGGCGTCGGCTGCGCTGCCGCCCGCCACCCCGGCGTCGGCTGCGCTGCCGCCCGCCGCCCCGGTGTCGGCTGCGCTGCCGTCCGCTACCGAGGACACCGCGCGTCCCGCACCGGCGTCGCCTGCATCGCCCGCCGCCCCGGCGTCGGCCGCGCTTCCTGTTCTCGGTGCGGACGTTGCGCCCGCCGAGATCCGCGCGCTCGCTGCCGTGCAGCGGCGGGTCGGCGGGCGGGCGGTCGGGGTCGCGCGCGGGATGTCGCTGTTCGGGGAGCACGCCGCGGGGTGGCTGGCGTTCGGCGTTCTCGGCGCTGCGCTGGATCGGCCCCGCCGCCGCGAGTGGCTCACCGCCGCGGCCGGGGTGGCGCTCGCCCACGGCGCGTCGATCGGGGTCAAGCGGGTGGTGCGCCGCACACGTCCGGACCACCCGAGCGTCGAGGTCAGGGTCGGCACCCCGAGCAAGCTCTCCTTCCCTTCGGCCCACGCCACCTCTACCACCGCCGCGGCCATCCTCTACGGCCGACTGCTGCGCCGCCCCCTCGTGCCCCTGTTGGTGCCCCCGATGGCACTGTCGCGGCTCGTGCTGGGCGTGCACTACCCCAGTGACGTCGTCGCGGGCTCCGCACTGGGCGCCACGGTCGCGTTCGCCGTGCGCCGCGTGACCCGACGCCGTCCTCGCGGCCTGCGCGGTCGCCCGACCCTCGAGAGACGCTGATGACCAGCACCAACCTCCCCGCCTCCGACACCACGGCCCGCGAGCGGACAGCGGCCCAGCCGGCCGCTACGTCAGAGGAGGCGGAGGCGACACCCACCGTCGACGCGCTCGCGCCAGACGCCGTCGGCGAGCCCGCGCCAGAAGAGGACCCCGCTTCGGCGGCCGCCCTTAACGAGCCCACCCACTCCGAGCGCCCGCCCCGCACACCTCTGCGTGTCGCGCGCGGTGTGCTCAAGACGATGCGGCCCAAGCAGTGGGTCAAGAACATCCTCGTGCTCGCCGCGCCGTTCGCGGGCGGGGTGCTGTTCAGCGGCGGGATGGCCGCGCACCTCGTGGTGGCCTTCGTCGCGTTCTCCCTCGCCGCGTCGGGCATCTACCTGGTCAACGACGCCAACGACGTCGCGGCCGACCGTGCCCACCCCACGAAGCGGCGCCGTCCGATCGCCGCGGGCATCGTGCCCATTCGGCTCGCGTTGGCCATCGCCGTCGTGCTGCTCGCGGTCGCGGTCGCGGTCAGCCTGCTCGCGAGCCTCCAGCTCACGATCGTGGTTGGCGTCTACGTGGCGGTGCAGCTGGCGTACTGCCTCTGGCTCAAGCACCAGCCGGTGCTCGACATCTGCATCGTCGCGTCCGGCTTCCTGCTGCGCGCGATCGCGGGCGGCGCGGCCACCGGCATACCGCTGTCGCAGTGGTTCCTGCTGTCCGCGGGGTTCGGGTCGCTGTTCATGGTCGCGGGCAAGCGCTATGCCGAGATGATGCTCGCCGAGCGCACCGGCGCGAAGATCCGCAAGTCGCTGGAGAGCTACTCGGCGTCCTACCTGCGGTTCGTCTGGGCCCTCGCGGCCACCGTGCTGATCATGACCTACAGCCTCTGGGCGTTCCAGATCCGCGAGGCCCACCACAGCTCGGTGTGGTCGGTGATCTCGATCGTCCCGTTCGTGGTCGCGGTGCTGCGCTACGCGGTCGACGTCGACTCGGGCAACGGCGGCGAGCCGGAGGAGATCGCGCTCGGCGACCGGGTGCTACAGGTGCTCGCGGTCGCCTGGGTCGCCACGCTGACCTTCGCCGTCTACGCCTGATGACCGCGCGGTGAGTGCGGGCCGTCCGCCTCGCCGCTCCGCGCTCGTCCTGCCCCTCGGGGTGGCCGCCGCGGCCACGGCGGTGTTCCTGCTGGTCGACCACGCCTTGATCGACGACGCGTACATCACGATGTCCCGCGCCCGCCGGACCGGATCAGTGGCCGACAGACCAGTGGGTGGACGGCCCCGGCCGCATCGTTCTGCTGCGTGAGGGATAAGTTCGCAGATTGCTCTGCCCGTGCACGCCCGCGGAGGTTTAGGTTACTTTTCGTGACGAGTCGTAAGCAGGACGAGAACGCGTCACCCGACCCAGGGATGCCCCCCGAGCTGCGACACCCGAGCGCGGCACGGGTCAACGACTACGCGCTGGGCGGCAAGGACAACTACCAGATCGACCGCGAGCTGTACGCCCAGCTCGTGCAGATCAACCCCGATTTCCGAGCCTACGTCCAGGCCACCCGGCGGTTCGTGGTGCTGTCGATGTGGCGGATGGCGCAGGCCGGGATCGACCAGTTCGTCGCGTTGGGCACCGGCCTACCGACGACACCCAACGTCCACGAGGTCGTCCGTCGGCTGCACTCGTCGGCCCGTGTCGTCTACGTCGAGCCGGAGCCGATAGTGGCGGCGCACGCGCGAGCGCTGCTGGCTCGCCAGCCCGGGCTGGTGGCCGTCCAGCACGACGTCGACGACCCGGTCGCCATCCTGACCGACCCGGCGGTGGGCGCGACGCTGGATCCGAGCCGGCCGATCGGCGTCCACTTCGCGCTGATGCACCAGACGCCCCAACCCGTTGCCCGCTCCGTGATGGGCTTCCACCGCGAAAAGCTCGCGCCCGGCAGCATGCTCGCGCTGTCGGCGCTGCAGGTGAACCCCGCCCGGATCGACGAGATCCGCGGCCGAGCCGACAACGCGGCGTGGGTGATCGCCTCGCAGCTGGTCTACCGCACGCCCGCCGAGGTCGCCGAGCTGTTCGAGGGCCTCGAGCTGATGGCGCCGGGCATCCGCGACGTCGCCGACTGGGCCCGGCTGGACCTGCCCGTCGGGGTGACGGTGCCGGAGGTCACGCCGATGCCCGAGACCCTGTGGCGGCTGGCGGGCATCGGCAAGGTTCCCGAGCGCGGGGGGCGCTAGTGCACTGACGCTTGGACGTAGTCCGCGAGACCGGTCCGCCAGTCCGGCATCACGACTCCCGCCGCCGCGGCCTTGCCGGTGTCGAGAACGCTGTTGAGCGGCCTGCGCGCCGCGGTGGGCTTGTCGGCGAAGTACGCGGCCGTGGTTGTGCCCGTCACCGCGACGTCGGGGCGCCCGGCCAGCCGGTAGACCTCACGCGCGACGTCCGCCCACGACGCGGGCGCGCCGCCGCCGGTGACGTGGTAGTCGCCGAAGGGGGCCGCCGAGCGCAGCAGGCAGGACACGGCCGCCGCGAGGTCGGCGGCGAAGGTGAGCCGCCCGATCTGGTCGTCGACGACCATTGGCGCGACCCCCCGGCAGGCCAGCCCGAGCATCGTCCGCACGAAGTTGCAGCCCTCGCCGACCACCCACGTCGGACGCAGGAGGTAGCGCCTTGCTGTGCCCCGCACGGCGAGGTCGCCCGCCGCCTTCGCCGCCCCGTACACCGACAGCGGCGCCACCGGGTCGTCCTCCCGGTAGGGCCGCGGCGCCTCGCCGTCGAAGACGTACTCGCTGGAGAAGTGGACCAGGATGAACCCGTGCTCGCGGGCGGCGGCGGCGAGCGCGGCGGGGCCTGCGGCGTTGGCGCGCCAGGCGGCGGCCCGCTGGGTCTCCGCCCCGTCGACGTCGGTCCAGGCCGCCGCGTTGATCACGACGTCCCAGCCGTCCAGCGGCCCGGGTGCGGCGATGTCGAACGCGGCGCGGTCCAGCGCCGTCGCGTCGGGGAGGGCGGCGGCGAGTGCGCGCCCGACCTGACCGCTCGCCCCCAAGATGAGGGTCCTCAAGGGCCTGGCGCGCCCGTCGGGGATTGGAGCAGGGCCACCCTGCTGCGGCTGGGTCGCAGCGGTGCCACCCTGCTGCGGTTGGCGGGGGTGGCGGGGCGCGCGCGCGGGGATTGGAGCAGGGTCACCCTGCTGCGGCTGGGTCGCAGCGGTGCCACCCTGCTGCGGTTGGCGGGGGTGGCGGGGCGCGCGCGCGGGGATTGGAGCAGGGTCACCCTGCTGCGGCTGGGTCGCAGCGGTGCCACCCTGCTGCGGTTGGCGGGGGTGGCGGGGCGCGCGCGCGGGGATTGGAGCAGGGTCACCCTGCTGCGACTGGGTCGCAGCGGTGCCACCCTGCTGCAAGACACGTCCGGCCCGCGCCCTCATCGGCGAAGCGCTGCCAACGGCGGGTGGTTGCGGTCCTTCTCCGACCGGATCGCGTCGGCCTCCCCGATCGGCCACTCAATGCCCAGCGCCGGGTCGAACGCCTGGATCAGCGTGTACTCCGCGCTCGGGGACCAGTGGGCGTTGACGAGATAGGTGTAGACGACGTCGGGCGTGGTCGTCTGGTAGCTGTTGCCGCACCCCCGCGGGACGTAGATCGCGTTGCCCGGATGCAGGTCGACGGTCTCCACCTGCCCGAACGTCGGACCGTCCCGCAGGTCGACGATCGCAGCGAACGCCCGCCCGTTGGCGAGCGAGATGTACTTGTCCCACGGCTCGGCGTGGATGCCGCGGGTGATGCCCACATCCACGTTGAACGACACGTTGCTCTGCATGATCTGGAACGGCGGAAAGCCCTGCGCCGCCAGCTTCGCGCGCTGGTAGCCCTCCTTGAACCAGCCCCGGCCGTCGCGATGCAGATCGAGATCGACCTTCAGCATCCCCGGGATCGACGTGGCGCTCACGTGCATCCGCGCAGTCTGTCAGCCCGGCCGACCCGCCTCCGTGCGCCGGTCGTCCCCGTGGCGCGCCGGTCGGCTCCGTCGGGGGGTCACCCGGGGGTCGCGGTAAGGTGCGCGACGTGGCCGTATCCGACGGTGGTACCACCTCTGCCGCCTACACCCGTCGTCTCGCGGCCCGCTCCGGCGCCCGCTGGAAGCGCGTGCTGGATGTGCAGGCGCCCTACCGGTGGAACCTGCACCGCCTGCTCGGTGAGCGCCGCACGCTCGACGTCGGCTGCGGCATCGGGCGCAACCTCGCCCACCTGCCAGCGGGCAGCGTCGGCGTCGACCACAACGCCACGTCGGTGCAGGTCTGCCGCGAATCCGGGCTCGACGCCCGCACCGTGGCGGAGTTCCTGGCCCAGGAGCCCGAACCGCAGTTCGGCGGCCTGCTGGCCGCGCATCTCATCGAGCACCTGGCCGCCGGGGCGGCCGCCGGTGTGCTGGCGCCCTACCTGCCGTTCCTCGAACCCGCGGCGCGCGTCGTGCTGATCTGCCCGCAGGAGCGCGGCTTCGCATCCGACCCGACGCATACGGTGTTCACTGATCAGGAAGCGCTCGCCGCGCTCGTCGGTGAGCTGGGCCTGCGGGTGCAGCGGCAGTTCTCCTTCCCGCTTCCGCGCCGCGCCGGGCGCGTGTTCACCTACAACGAGTTCGTCACCGTCGCCTGCCGATGACCACCGAGGACGTTCACGCCGCACCGCAGCGGTCGCCGCTGGTGGTCCCCGCCGAGCTGCTTCCCGCCGATCTGCTTGTCGTCCTGCCCGCGCTGAACGAGCAAGACAGTGTGGCCCGCGTGGTGCGGGAGGTCAGCGCCGCGCAGCCGAACGCGACCGTGCTCGTCATCGACGACGGGTCCACCGACGCCACCGCCCAACGGGCCGAAAGCGCGGGCGCGATGGTGATGCGCCTGCCGTTCAACCTCGGGGTCGGCGGGGCGATGCGGGCCGGTTACCGGTACGCGCACGAGCAGGGGTTCGCTGCGGTCGTGCAGGTCGACGCCGACGGCCAGCACGACGCCGCCGAGATCGCGCACCTGCTCGCGGTGGCCGACGCCGACATCGTCATCGGCTCGCGCTTCGCCGGACGCGGCGCGTACGCCGTCAGCGGGCCCCGACGCTGGGCCATGCGGCTTCTGTCGGCCGGGCTCACCAGCATCGTCGGCACCTCGGTCACCGACCCGACGTCGGGCTTCCGGCTCGTGCACCGCCGCGCCATCGCGCTGTTCGCCGAGCACTACCCGGAGGAGTACCTCGGCGACACGGTCGAGGCGTTGGTGATCGCCCACCGCGCGGGCCTGCGGATCACGCAGGTGCCGGTGGCGATGCGCGCCCGCGAGAGCGGCACCGCGAGCACCAACCCGTTCCGGTCGGCGGCCTACCTGCTGCGCGTCGTCGTCGCCGTCGGGCTGGCCATGGTCCGACGAGCGCCCCGCTGATGCCGGGCTCGCGTCTCACGATCGTCTCGATCGTCGTCGCGGTCGGGGCGCTCATCCTCGTGTTCGAGCTCCTGCGGCGCCGACGGCTGCGGGAGAAGTACGCCGCGCTCTGGGTCGTCATCGCGGTCGGCACCGTGGTCGTCGCGGTGTTTCCCGGGCTGCTGCGGTGGGTGGCCGATCTCGTGGGCATCCAGACGCCGTCCAACCTGCTGTTCTTCGGCTCGTTGATGGTGCTGTTCGCGGTGTCGCTGCAGCTGTCGCGCGAGGTCGGCCTGCTGGAGGAGCAGTCGCGGCGCCTCGCGGAGGAGGTCGGCACGCTCAGGTTGCGCGTCACCGCCGTCGAGAAGGCGCAGGAGTCCTCAGAGCAGCCGTCGGACGAGTGACCAGTACGCCCGGAACACCACGTTCGCGACGGGCGTCAGCGGACCGAACGCGGAGCGGTCCAGCGCAGGCGTGAGGCGCGCCATCCACGTGCGGTCGGCCACCTGCCGCTCGCCCTGGACCAGGCGGCGACGTTGCCGCAGGTGGGAGCGGTGGCGCCAGAGCCACGCGTAGCCGGTGACCTTCCCGCGTCCCCACCCGGCCGCCGCCGCGTACCCGAGCAGCAGCACCTCGCACGCCAACAGCATGGGGGCCAGCAGGAGCAGCGCGCGCGTCGGCCAGACGGTGGCCAGCAGCATCAGCCGGTTGCGCTCCAGCAGGTGCATCTTGTGCGCGTTGCGGGAGAACTCGTAGTGGTGGCGCGCGATGGCGGTCGGGACGCAGCGCACGGCCAACCCCAGCCGCCACGCCCGCAGCGACAGCTCGCTGTCCTCCAGGTAGGCGAAGTACTCCTCGTCGAACCCGCCGAGCTGCTTCCACACGGTGCCCGCGACCAGCAGACACGCCCCGCTGGCCCCGGTGACGTCGTAGGGCGCTGTGCGCGTCTCCGCCGTGTTCAGCCCGCCCGCCCAGCACAGCCCGATGAGGTGCACGGGGTTGCCCGCGCTGTTGAGCAGCCCCGGCGGTTCGGCGAGCCGGATGCTCGCCATCACCGGGCCGACGCCGGGCCGCGCGGCTTCGGCGACAAGGAGGGCCAACGCGTCCGGCGCGACGATGGCGTCGGAGTTGACGAGCGCGACGTACTCGGTGTCGAGCGCCGCGACGCCCAGGTTGCAGCCGCCCGCGAAGCCGGTGTTGCGGCCCGGCGCCACGATCTCGACGCCTGCGCCTTCCGCGGGCAGGTCCTCGGGGCGACAGCCGTTGTCGACGATCACGATCCGGACGTCGACGCCCGTCGACGCCAGCGCGGCGGCAACACACTCCCGCAGGTAGGGCTGCTGTTTCCAAGCCAGGATCACGACGCCGACTTCTGCGGTCACCGGATCATCCTCGTCGCCACGGTCAGTCCGCCGAGCACCACCGCCGCGGCCACGAGCTGGCCGATCCCCGCGGCCGCCGCGGGAGGGGCGGCGAGCAGGCCGACGGCGAGCAGCACACCGAGCCCGGCCAACCAGGTGAGCGCCGCGGCGTGCGTCCGACGGGCGGCGACGAGGCGAGCCTGCACGAACTGGGCCGCGGCGCCCAGCACGGTGGACAGCGCGAGCACCACCAGCACCCACGTGGGCGGCGGCGCGGTCGTCGCGAAGACGAGCTCCGCCACCCACGGCACCGCCACGGCGGCCAGCGCCACCCACACCAGCCCGGCCGCGACGAAGGCGATCCCGAGCAGGCGGGGGACGCGCGGCACGCCGCCCCCGTCCTGTGCCGTCTTCCCTTGGGCGGCGAGGCGGGGCAGGAGCAGGGCCTGCACGGTCGGGAACAGCAGCACCGGGGCCCGCACGATCACCGCGGCCGTGGTGAACCCGGCCGCGACCGCCGGGGCCTCGGTGAGCCGGGCCGTGACGAGCACCGGCGCAAGGTTCCACACGCCCTGCCCGGCCAGCAGCAGCGCGGCCGACCACAGCACCGGCCCCACCGGTGCACGGCCGCCGCGCGCCAGACTCCCGCCGCCCAGGAGCAGGGGGGCGACGACCGGGGCGAGCGCGAGCGCCGCGATCCAGGCGGACGCCGCGTGGTTGTCGACGGCGGCCAGCACGATCGCCGCCCCCAGCCCGGCGGCGGCCTCGATCCAGAACGTGGCGGCGTAGCGGCCGTAGCGCTGCAGGCCCGCCAGTGGTCCGCGGACGAGGTAGGACGCCGCCATCGTGCCCGCGCCCACCGCGAGCAGCGCGATCGCCGCCGCACCCGGCAGCACGCCCGCGAGCAGCGGCGCGCTCAGTCCGAGCAGGGCCAGCGCGCCGACGAGCATGATCCCGGTGTGGACGAGCGCGGGCCGCCGCCCGTCGGCACCGGCGGCGACCGCACGGGTGGTCTCCAGCTCGACGGCGGCGAACAGTCCCCGTCCGACCGTGTTGATCAGCAGGTAGTAGGCGCTGACCGCGGCGAAACCCGCGGGTGGCAGGTGGCGGGCCGCGACCGCCAACACGACGTAGTTCGAGGCGGCGAGCGCCACCTGACTGCCCGCCACGTGCGCCGCCGCCCCGCCGCGGCGCACCACGTCGGCCCTCACTGGGCTCTCACTGGGCCACCGGCCCGGTGAACGACCCGGCAAGACTGGGCTCGATCGCGTACAGCACGACGTCGGGGTTGCGGTACACGACCCGCAGCCACGGCTGGCCCACGAGGTCGGTCAGCCCCGGCTGGCGGCTGGCCCAGCTGCGCAGGAAGCCCTGGTCGAGCTGCACGTAGTGGATGCCGAGGGCGGCGACAGCGGAGCGGACCTCCGGGTCGCGCAGGTACTGGTTGAACTTCGCGGCCAGCAACGTGGCGTCGGGGCCCAGCCGCAGGTCGTCGTAGTGGCCCGCCACCGGCTTGACCCCGGTGAGCGGGTACATCCACGCCGACCCGTCGCCCCGGTCGTTGAGCACCCGCGCGCCGGGCGGCACGATCTTCGCGATCGCCTCCATCCCCTGGATCTCCAGCTGCGAAACGGCCGGGCCGTCGCCGCTGTTCTGCGACATCCGGAGCTGGTCGCGCTTCAGGTAGAGGGTGCGGGTGCCCAGCGTGAACGCCAGGAGGACAACCGCGGCGGTGACCGCGCCGACCTGCCAGCCCGCAGTGCCCGACTTCCCTGTGCCCGACTTCCCTGTGCCCGACTTGCCTGTGCCCGACCAGCCGATCGCGCGCGCGAGGAGCCGCTGCACCTCCGCCACGCCGTTGCCGACCACAACCGCCATCGGGAGGGCGGCCAGCCCGACCAGCCGCCAGCTGTCGTCCCACCAGATGCTGGAGATGACGCGGGCGACCGCATCGTTGTACGCCGCAGTGAGCACGAACAGCCCGCCGAACAGGACGGCCGTGCCGATCACCCAGCGCAGCCCGCCCAACCGCGCCGCCCCCGCCAGTCCGAACGCCATGACCACCGCGAGCCGGAGCTGGACGGTGTCGATGCCGTGCCCGAACATCACCAGCTGCCCGACCGCACCTGCCACGTTCGTCTCGAGCACCCGGTTGAGCTTCTCGGTGTTGCCGCCGGTGGACAGGGCGCCCGCCACCTCCACGAAACACACCGCGGCGGCGAGGGCCCCGGCCCCGACGAGCACGCCGAGCTCCCGCGCCGCGTTCCGCCCACGGCCCCACCAGCGCTGGGCCAGCATCGGCAGGACGAACACCACCGCCCCGATCAGGATCGAGGGGTGCAGGCACATGTATCCGGCCAAACCGGCGACGAACGCGGCGGCCGGGCCCAGTGCCGCGCGCGGGCCCTGCGCGTCGAGCAGGTCGCGGACCAGCACGGCGGCCAGCGGCGTCAGCGCCACGCCCGCGGCGAAGGGGAGCAGCGGGCCCCGCCAGAGCAGGTCGTAGACCCCGGTCATGGCGACCGCCGCGAGCGCGGTGGCCGCGGCCAGCACCGCGCGCCCGCCGAACCGGTGCACCATGGCGACCAGCGTCAGGGCCACCATCCCGGGGATGAGCACGGTGTGCGCGTTGAGCACGGTCGGGATCGCGGCGCCCGACATCTGGTACACCGTCGCCGCGACCAGGTGGTAGGCGTTGGGGTAGTAGAGGTGCGCGTTGCCCTCGAACCAGTTCGTCTTCGCCATCCCGAAGACGGAGCCGTCCCCGGTCTCGGCGATGTAGCGGACGCCGCTGGCGTGAAACACCGCGTCCCAGTCCTGGGGGATGGCCGAGAGGCTGCGGATGCCGCCCAGCACCGCGGCGATCCCGATGCCCAGCGCGACGAGCACGGCCACGGCGACCCCCGCGTGCGCGATCGTCGACCAGTCCGGCCCGGTCTGGCGTGGCGCGGGCGTGGGCCACCTCCGCCGCAGGAGCAGGCGCAAGACCGCGGCCACGACGCCCGCCAGGAGCGTCGCGATCGCGAACGAGGCCGCCGACCAGCGAAAACCCATCGCGGTGAACAGCGGCCCTGCCAGACCCGCCACGGCGTAGGTCAACAGCGGCGCCGTCGCGACCAGCGTCCAGCTCCGCAGCCCGGCGAGCGCGCCCAGCAGCGAACCAGGGAGCAGCAGCGTGGCGGCGTACAGGACGATCACGCCGACCGCGGCGGGGATGTCCGGGGCGGGGATGACGCCTCCTTTTCGCCTTCGGCGCCTGCCGACCGGTCACCGGCGGCGGCGCACCGATGGTATCCGGGGCGCGCGGCGACCGACGGACGCGCGCCCCGACAGGCCGCGCCGAGTGGCGTTGTCCACTCGCGCGCCCGGCGATCGCATGATGGGTGATCGCCGATCGCTCGGTGTGGGATGGGGGGTTGGTGATCGCGGCGACCCGCACGTGGGAGCTGTGTCGACGTCGTTGAGGTGCGGTTCGCGCCGATCATGCGGCACCTGCATGTCGATGACCGGTGTGTCCTGAGGCGACATGGTGATCGCGAGTAGTGGTGTCGGGGGTGCACCTGCGCACGTGTGGCACCACTTCCGCCGATCTTGTCCAGCCGAGTCCGCAGCGGGGTGGGGTCAGGGGGTTCTCGGCCCGTGGGCCCACTGCACCAACGGTGGGGCGTCGTCGCAGAGGGCCCCGCGTTCCACCTCAGCGAGTCCCGCGCCGCGAGAGGTCCTTACTGGGGGCGCGGCGTCCGCTTATCTCCCCCTCGCGGCGATCACCCGACCCCAGCCCCGCACCGGTGGTCGCCACCGCTACAACCGCGCGCCGACGTGCGCTTCCCACCGATCACGCGACCCCGACCGCAGGTGGTCGTGCGAGACTGCTCGACCGTGCTGGACACCGCCGCCGACCCCGCCGCGCCCCCGGTCGCCCGACCGGCCGCGCTCGCCGCGCCGCGACGGCTGCGGACGTTGCTGCGCGGCGCCGTCGCGATCCTGCTGCCCACCGCCTTGGCCGACGTCCACGCGTCGCTGTACGGCCGGTGGGAGGTCGACGACGCCGGGATCACCTTCTCCTACGCGCGCTCCGTGGCCACCGGGGCGGGGCCGGTGCTGCAGCCGGGCCAACCGCCTGTCGAGGGGTTCTCCGACCCGGCGTGGCTCGCGCTGCTGACCGTGGGGCACCGGATGGGCCTGTTCGACCACGGCACCTGGTTCGGCGTGCCGGACTACGTGGCGTACCCCAAGACGCTCGCGCTTCTGCTGCTCGCGGTGGTGTTCGGTGCGTTCCTCGCGGCGTCGTCGTCCGTCTCGCGGTACCCGGCGATCGTCACCGCGGTCGCGGGTTGCGCATGCGTCCTCATCCCGTCCTTCGTGATCTGGAGCGTGTCCGGGCTGGAGAACTCGCTGCTCGCGGCGGCCGTCGCGGTGCAGGCGGCCGTGCTGGTACGGGCCAGGGCGAGGCTCGCCACGGTCGCGCCTGCGCTGGCCTGTGGCCTGCTCGCCGCGCTGGCCGCGCTGACCCGGCCCGAAGGGTTGATCTACGCCGCGGCGTACCCGATCGCGCTGCTCGTCGTCGGCCGTGGGTGGTGGCGCAGCATCGGGGCCGCCGCGCTGTCGACGGTCGCCTTCGTGGTGCCGTACGGCGGGTACCTGGCGTGGCGGCTCGCGACGTTCGGCCAGTGGCTGCCGACGACGGCGATCGCGAAGTCGCAGGGGCTGCCGACGGTGGCCGGGTTCGCCAAGGTCGGCGGGCTGATGGGGTACGTCGGATGGCCGATGGTGCTGGTCGGCGCGGTGCTGGTCGGAGCGGCCCTCACCCGGTCCCGCTCCGTGAACGATGAGGCGTGGGTGGGCGGCGTCGGCGTGGCAGTGGCGCTGCTGCTCGTCCCGCTGACCCTGGCGCTGGTGGCGTTCGGGGTACTGGTTCCCGACTGGATGGAGCAGTACCGCTTCGCCACTCCCGTCTGGACGTTGGGCCCGTTCGCCGTAGCGTTGGCGGGCATCGAGGTGGTGGCCGGTCTGCGGTGGCGGGCCCGGGCGCTCGTCGGCCTGGTCGCGGCGGCGGCAGGCGCGTTCTCACTCGCCGGGTTCGTCACCGATGTGCAGACGTTCCGGGACGCGCCGACCGCCCCGATGTGTCTGATCGTCACGAACACCGGACGTGAGTTCAACGGCTACGTCGACATCCTCGGCCTGCGCTCGGCCACGTTCTTCGCGCCCGAGATCGGGGGGGCCGCGCTGACCGGGCGTGCCCGGCTGTTCGACGGGGGCGGCCTGGCGGAGCAGACGATCGCCCGGTTCTGGGCGGCCAAGAACCCGGCCGGGATCCGCGACTACGTCCTCGACGTCGTCAAGCCCACCTTCATCCGCGCGCACGGCCAGTTCCGGCCTTTCATCGGGCTCGACGCCGACCCCCGCTTCCAGCGCGACTACATCGAGATCGGTCCGACGCCCAACAATGGCGCCAACTGGGTGCGCCGCGACGTCGTCCCCGACGCCGCGACCATGACCCGGCTGAAGGCGTGGGGGGTCACGGCCCTCGCCGCCGACGCCGCCCAACGCGCCACACCCCGCGCGAGCTGCGGCGGCCGCCTGCTCGTGGGCCCGACGACCTGACTTGCCGATCAACGCGCACCCGGGGGCCGCGGGCCGCACCATGATCGCCGCAAGTGGTGCCCCCGCAACACTGGTGCACCGGGAGCACCACTCCCGACGATCACCGACTCAGCAGACGGTGGCGAAAACCCACCGGCAGCCACGTGCCACGACACCCACCGTACCGCCTGCGCAGTGGCGACCGGGTGGAAAGGCGGACTCGCTGTGGTGGATCGGGCGACTCACCCAGGTGGGTGGGGGCGCTGCCCCGCGCTGCCCGTCGCGGCCCGTTCCTAGACTGTCGGTCCCCGCCGCTACCCTCGACCACTGTGAGCTACACGGAGTACGACCTCGTGGTCGTCGGATCGGGCTTCTTCGGCCTCACCGTTGCCGAGCGGGCCGCATCCGAACTGGGCAAGCGCGTTCTGGTGCTGGAGCGGCGCGCCCACCTCGGGGGCAACGCCTACTCCGAGGCGGAGCCGGAGACCGGGATCGAAGTGCACCGCTACGGGGCTCATCTCTTTCACACGTCCAACCAGCGGGTGTGGGAGTACGTCAACCGTTTCACCGCCTTCACCGGCTACCAGCACCGGGTGTTCGCCCGCGTGGAGGACCAGGTCTACGCGTTCCCGCTGAACCTCGCGCTGATCAACCAGTTCTTCGGCCGCTCGCACACCCCCGACGAGGCCCGCGCGCTGATCGCCGAGCAGGCGAGCGAGATCGACCCGAAAGACGCGGCCAACCTCGAAGAGAAGGCCGTGTCGCTCATCGGGCGGCCGTTGTACGAGGCGTTCGTCAAGGGCTACACCGCCAAGCAGTGGCAGACCGACCCCACCGAGCTCGACGCGTCCATCATCGCGCGGCTGCCGGTGCGCTACACCTTCGACAACCGCTACTTCAACGACAGGTTCGAGGGCCTTCCCGTCGACGGCTACACGGCTTGGCTTGAGAAGATGGCCGGGCACCCCAACATCGAGGTGCGGTTGGGGGTCGACTACTTCGCGGTGCGCGACCAGATCCCCGCGGGCACCCCCACCGTCTACACCGGCCCACTCGACCGCTACTTCGACCACTCCGAGGGCGAGCTGTCCTGGCGCACGCTGGACTTCGAGCAGGAGGTCGTCGCCACCGGCGATTTCCAAGGCGCCCCGGTGATCAACTACAACGACGTCGACGTCCCGTACACGCGCATCCTGGAGTTCCGCCACTTCCACCCGGAGCGCGACTACCCCACCGACAAGACGGTGATCGTCCGCGAGTACTCCCGGTTCGCCGGGCCCGGCGACGAGCCCTACTACCCGGTCGGCACCCCGGAGGACCGCGCGAAGCTCAAGCGCTACCGCGAGCTCGCCCGCAAGGAGACCGCCAACTCGGGCGTGCTGTTCGGCGGCAGGCTGGGCACCTACAAGTACCTCGACATGCATATGGCGATCGGCTCCGCGCTCACCATGTTCGACAACCGCATCTCCCCTTACTTCACCGACGGCAAGGCGCTCGCGGCCACCGAGAGCGCGGAGGACTCATGAGCGAGCTTGCGAGCCAACCGACGACCCAGCACAACCCGCGCAACGGGGCCGTGTGATGACGCAGATCGTCGAGGACCCGGTCACCGACCCCAGCCCCGGCTCCGCCGTGGCGAACCTGCTGCAGCGGGTGATCCTGCCCCGCGCGGGTGACCCGATGACCGTCCGCTCCCTCTACGTCGACGAGCACACCGGCATCCGGCTCAACACCGTGCCCGCACCAGCGGGCGCCCCGCCGCGCCCGGAGCTGCCGCTCACCGGCATCGCGTCGACCGGACGCAGGCTGCGCGTGCTCTCCCGCACGTCAGCGATGGTGTCGGAGCAGAGCGAGGTCTCGTTCGCCGCCTACTTCAACGCGTTCGCGGCGGGCTACTGGCGGCGCTGGAGCGCGCTCACGGCGGTGCGGCTGCGGCTGCGGCTGCACGGCTCGGGGCGCGTCGACCTCTACCGCACCAAGGCCGACGGCTCGCCGATCTTCGTGCGCGCCGTCGTGCTGGAGCAGGGGGGCGAGCACACCGTCGACGTCGAGCTGGACCTGCGCCCGTTCGAGGACGGCGGCTGGTACTGGTTCGACCTCACCACCGACGACGGCGATCTCACCCTCGTCGAGGGCGGCTGGTACACCGCCGAGCCGGGGCGGGGACGCGCCGCCGTGGCGATCGGCATGCCCACGTTCAACCGCCCCGCCGACTGTGTCGCCACCCTCACCGCGATCGGCGAGGACCCGCTCGTCCTCGACGCGGTGGTTGCGGTGATCCTGCCCGACCAGGGCTCGCAGAAGGTGCGCGACGCACCGGGCTTCGAACAGGCCGCGGCCGTTCTCGGCGACCGGCTGCGGATCATCGACCAACCCAACCTCGGCGGCTCCGGCGGCTACGCGCGGGTGATGTACGAAGCGCTGGGCAGCACCGAGTGCGAGCAGATCCTCTTCATGGACGACGACATCCTGCTGGAGCCCGATTCCGTGCTCCGGGCCGTCGCGTTCTCCCGGCACTCGCGCACACCCATGCTCGTCGGCGGCCAGATGCTCTCGCTGCAGGCCCGCTCGCAGCTCTCTACGATGGGCGAGGTCGTCAACCGGGAGACGTTCCTCTGGCGCAACGCCCCCGGCACCGAGCCGCACCACGACCTCGCCGAGCGCAGCCTGCGGCAAACACCCTGGCTGCACCGGCGCACCGACGTCGACTACAACGCGTGGTGGATGTGTCTGATCCCGCGGTCCGTGGCCGAGGACCTCGGGCTGCCGCTGCCGCTGTTCATCAAGTGGGACGACGCCGAGTACGGTCTGCGCGCCCGGTCGAGGGGCTACCGCACCGCCACCGTGCCCGGCATCGCGATCTGGCACATGTCGTTCCTGGAGAAGGACGACACCAGCGACTGGCAGGCCTACTTCCACTACCGCAACCGCTACGTCGCGGCCGCGCTGCACGGCCCGGACAACCCGTCGGCGATGCTGCGCGACACGCTCAAACGCACGCTGCGCCACCTGCTGCTGCTGGAGTACTCGGCGGTCGCGCTGCAGGAGATGGCGCTGCGCGATTTCCGGGCCGGGCCGGAGGCGCTGTTCCCGAAGCTGCCGGTCGTGCTGGGGGAGATCCGGGCCAAGCGCGCGGAGTACGACGACGGCCGCGCGCTGGACTCGGCCACCCAGGTGCCGCTGTCTGATCTCGACGCGATGGCCGCTCAGGTCTTCCCCGATCCCCCCACCAGCAAGGTGGCGATCGCCAAGGGCCTCGCCCGCAGCATGGTGCACAACCTGCGCAGGCCCGATCCGGCTCACCACGACGTGCCGCAGCGCAACGTCCCGTCGCGGCAGGCGCTGTGGTTCGTGCTGTCGCGGCTGGATTCGGCCACCGTCTCGACGCCCGACGGGCGGGGCGTCACGTTCCGGCGCCGGGATCCCGCGCTGTTCCGGTCGATGCTCGGGCGGTCGTCGCGACTGCTGCTCGACATCCGGCGGGATTGGCCGGAGCTGCGCCGCCGCTACCGGGAGGCGCTGCCGGAGCTGACCAGTCGGGAGGCGTGGAGGCGGGAAGTGTTCGAGCGCTAGTGCGGTGTCCAGAAACGTTCACCGGGTCCTCGCGGGCCCAGACGACGCCTCGCGGCGTTGCCGCCCTCGCGAAGACGCCCGGTATGAGCTTCGGGCGGCGCCTTGCGAGACGCCGCCTGGATCCCGCGATCACCCGGCAACGTTCCTGGACACCGCACTAGCCCCCTGTGCGCGGAAACTGCGGCCATAGCCACCTCTTCCGCGCACCACCCCCCTGTGCGCGGAGACTGCTGCCACGGCCACCTTTTTCCGCGCACGACCTGCGGGGGCCAGGCGGCCTGCTATTGGGTTGAGCCGTCGTCGGCGGTCTTCCACTGCGCGAACGGGCGGTCGATGTGCCACCCGTCCGCGTCGAGGGTGAGCACCCGCTCCTCGCAGGTCTCCGGGTTGGACAGCGCCTCGAACAGCGACACCGACCAGCCCAGCGCCCGCCGCGCGAGCAGGCGCATCGCGAGCCCATGGGTCACGACGAGCAGGGCGTCGACGTCGGGCGCATCGGTGCGCAGCTCGGCGAGGAACGCCGCGAGCCGGTCGTCGACGTCGGCGCCGGACTCCCCGCGGGCCAGCCGGTAGAAGAAGTGGCCGAAGTAGTTGCGCTCCTCCTCCTGCTGGCGTTGCTCCTCGACGTTCTGCAGGTTGCCCCAGTCCTGCTCGCGCAGCCGCGGCTCCTGCACCGTCCACGCGGGGTCGAGCCCGAGCAGCTCCAGGGTGCGCAGGGTCCGAGTGTAGGGACTGACGTAGACACCCAGGCGCCCGTCGCCGACCAGTTCCTTGATCCGCGGGCGCGCCGCGACCGCCTGCTCCTCGCCGCGGGCGGTGAGCGCCAGAGCGTGGTCGGGGATGCGGGTGTAGGCGGACTTGTCGACGTTCCCCAGGCACTCCCCGTGCCGCAGGAGAATCGCCTTCACGCGTCGGTCACCCGTCGACCCCGAAGAGGCGCGCCCAGTTGGCCCGACTGGTGAGCTGGCCATTCGCGGCCCGGTAGCGCGCCGCCACAGCGGGACCGTCGGCGCGCAGCCGCGCCAACGCCCGCGCCCCGCGTCGCGCCAGGTCGAGCGCCCTGGTGCGGTCGCGGGTGCGCAGCCGGAAGCCGGTCTCGCCCATGTCGGTGACGACGGCCTGCTCGAACGTCGACACGTGCCACCAGTGCGCGTCACCCGCGGGCACGAAGCCGACCCGCCCCGGCCGGCCTGCGGCCAGGTACACCGCGCGCTTGAGCCAGGTCAGGCGCTCCCGCCCGGGCGGGTTGGCGGCCCGGGCGGTGACGGCGTGGCGGAAGTCGGGCACCATCTCCGACAGCTCGCGCATCGGGTGCACCACCGTCTCCGGGTACTCGGCCCGGATGCGGCGGATCTTCGCCGCGGCGGCCGCCGAGCCGTCGGCCATAGTCTCAGGCCCCTCGAGGAAGTCCTCGACGGCCTGGATCAGTGTGGCGGCCAGCCCGTAGTGCATCGCGACGAGGTACTGCGAGAGCAACTTGCCCAGGTGCCCCAGGATCCGTCTCGTGGAGAACCCGGTATGCAGCGCCGCGGTGATCAGACCGTTGCGCATGTTGAAGTAGCGGTGCCACTCGTCCCAGTCCTTCCAGCCGAAGTCGGCGTGCCAGATCCCGGCTCCGGGCAGCGCGACCGTCGGGAAGCCGTGCGCGCGGGCCCGCAACCCGAACTCGACGTCGTCCCACTGGAAGAACAGCGGCAACGGGTAGCCGACCGCGCGGACGATCGCCGCCGGCACGAGGCACGCCCACCAGCCGTTGTACTCGGTGTCGACCCGCCGCTCCTGCCCGATCGGCAGCTGCCGCTCGTCGAAGCCGAGGAGGTAGGCCTCCTCGAGCGCATCGGGCATCGGGATGCCGACCCACAGCAGCTCCGGATCGGACCGCTCGGCCGAGGTGTGCAGGTGGGCGGGATGCAGGAGGTTGAGCATCTGGCCGCCGACGATCATCGGGTTCGTCGCGGCGGCCGCGAACGACGTGAGCCGGATGAGGATCTCCGGCTCCACCAGGACGTCATCGTCCATCAGCAGGACGTCGTGATCGTCACGCGGCGAGCCCTCGGTGGCGTCGAACATGCCCCGGGTGAAGCCGCCCGAACCGCCGAGGTTGCTTTGGCGGACGTAGCGCAGCCTGCCGCCCAGCGCCGTCGCGACCTCGGCGAACTCCAGGTTGGACGTGCAGGGGTCGCTGCCCTGGTCGACGACCTGTACCGCGCCGATCGTGTCGAGCGCCTCCGGGTCGCTCGCGAGCGCGGTGAGGGTGGCGAGGCACTCCGTGACCCGGTTGTAGGTGCAGATCACGACGTCGGTGTGGCGGAGCGGGCGCTCGGGGGCGACGGTCCACCGCACGTCGGACACGGTGAGCTCGCCGGTCTCGGTCGTGAGCTCCAGCCACATGCCGCCGCCGTCGACGAACCGGTCGATCGGCCCGACCAGCCGGACCGCCTCACCGGACGCGCCGTGGAGCTGCCGGGCGGCGACGATCCGCCACACCTTGTTGGTGTCCGACGCCATCAGCCGCACGACCCCGGAGCCGGACACCACGAGATCGACCTCGACGTCCGGCGCGGTGGTCCACCGCTGCCAGTACGTGGCGTGGAACCGGCCGAAGTAGGTGTTGGTGCTGACCGTGCTCGCCTGCCGCAACGCCACACGGGTGCGCTCGCGGCAGGCCGCCCCGCGCTCGACCCTGGCGTAGAGGTCCTCGGGCACCAGCAAGCTGGGACCCACGAAGAGCCCTCGCTGCGCGAGGATCCGCCCCGCCTGCGGCAGGTCGAGATCGGCCGCCTTGGTCGACGCGTCCGGGGTGCGCAACATGGCATCCATTCTGCTGGGCGCGACCGATCCTCGGACGGGCCGGGTCACCCGACGGGGTCCAGCCCCGGCACGCGGGCGTGTCCATCCGACGCCCAGCCTGCGACGGTGCGCTCCACGACGGTGGGCGCGGGCCTCGCCAGCGGGCTGATCGGAACCCACCGGTAGAGCTGGACCGCGTCGCGGGTCGGGTCGCCCACCAGGTAGGTCGGCATCCGCCGTTGGGTGACGAGCAGGCGCGGCCCCGCGAACGGACCGCCGAAGCCCGGCGCGTAGGTGATGCCAGCCGAGGGGTCGGCCGCGGGCGGCGCGACCCGCCACGACGCCACAGCCGCCGTGCCCAACGGCAGCGGCTCGGGTACGAGGCAGGGGAAGAGGAACGCGATCGGCCAGTCGAGGATCGCTCGGGTGCCGCGGGGCAGGAGCTGCTCCATGGGCGTGAGGAGCGGCACCCGCGGCAGCGTGACCAGCGCCGGGGCGGTCGTCTCGCCCGTGCCCGCATCGACCAGCAGCCGCACGGACTCGGCTCCGGCGGGCGCGATCTGGCGGACGTCGGCCGGACCCGCCACGGGAGTGGTGATCCCGCGGCCCGCGATGACCGACCCGCTCGCGTCCCCGAACTGCAGCTGCAGCACGTCACCGGGGCGCAGTGTGCCCGCGGTGGTGACGACGACCGGCAGCGCGCCGCTGCGTTGCCTCGGGTCGAGGGTGAACCACGCGGTGGTGACCTGGCCCGCGACGGTCACTCCCGCCACAGTGCTCCCGCCGACGTCGACCAGGGGTTCCTGCGGGGCGGCGGGCGCCCCGCGGGCGGGGAGCACCCCGGCCGCGGGATCGGTCTCGACGAGGAGCGAGCGCTGCAGCCCGCAGGGGTCGCCGCGCAGTGTGGCGAGGGCGTCGGAGGCGAGGGTGTAGCTGTCGCGGTGGGTGAGTGCCCCGCGTGCCAGCCCCAGCACCTGCAACGACAGCGCGACGACGAGCAGGACGACGACGATCGGCACCGGCCCGGGTATCCGTCCGGGTAGGGCGGGCTCGCCGCCGCCGCCCGCCCGACGCCAGAGCGCGCGCACCGCCAGCGCCGCGACGACGGCCCCGCCTGCCACGAGCAGCAGCGTGGCCACCGGCATGCCGCGCACCTGGATCGGGATCGTCGAGAACGGCGGGGTGAACCACTGGGCGACGAACGGCCAGTTGTTCAGGCCCGCGAACACGAGCGCGCCGACGACCGTGACCGCCGCCAGCGCGCCGACCATCGCCCGCGGCCTGCGGCGGAGCGCAGGCCCCGCGCAGGCCGCGGCCCCCAACGTGAGCACGGCGGCGCCCAGGCTCGCGAGATCGCCGAAGTGCTGGGTCCACTTCGTGGGGGTGAAGGTCATGACCGCCAGTGACAGCAGCAACGCCACGACCAGCCGCCCGGACGGCCCCCGCGCGATCCCCTGAGGCACCCGGCGGCGCCCCGAGGGATGGCGAAGGGCCCAGAGCGCGCCCGCGGCGGCGAGCAGGGTGACCAACACCGCGGCCCGGCGTCCGATGGAGCCCTGGAAGTCGTCAGAGAGCAGCTCGCCGTAGCGCTGGGCCTCCTCGTACCACGGCGCCCCGCCGCCGATCAGCGACCGCACCCGCGTGGACTCCAGCATGGCGCCGAGGCTCTGGTCGTACACCATCAGCAGCACGGCCGACGCGGGCGCGGCGACCAGCGCGGCCAGCAGGGGCAGCCGGTGCAGGTCGGACCGGGCGCGCAGGAGCCGCAGCACCGGCAGCAGCGCGGCGAGGAACGGGGTGAACGCGATCAGACCGCCGGGCGTGAGCGCTGTCGTGGCCCCGGCGAGCACCAGACCGAGCACGAGCGGCAGCAGCCTGCGGGTGGCCACGGCCCGTTCGACCGCGAGCCAGCAGCCCAGTAGCCCGACGGCGACCCACGGCTCAGGGCGCAGGCCCAGACACAGCGGCACCCACCAGGTGCCGAACGCGAGCGCGGCGACCCACGGGGTGGCCCGGCGCCGCGCGAACGGGCCGAGCCGCGGCAGGCAGAACCGCGACAGCAGACCCCAGCTCAGCAGTCCGAGCAGGGTGGCGGGCAGGCGCATCCACACCGTGGCCGCGGAGATCTCCGACCAGGGGTAGAGCAGGTCGTAGAACCAGCTGAACGGCGACTCGGGGGCGTTGAGCCAGCGGTAGACGTTGCCGACGAACCCGTTCTCGCCGCGGCTGCGCACGATCCCGGCGATGTAGCCGTCGTCGACGGTGACCCCGCCGACGACCCACCAGACCCCCAGCAGTGCCGTGACCGCGAGATCGACCATGCGGGGCCGCCACCATCGGCGTGGCAACAGCCGCACCGGCCGGGCGACCCGCACGTCGGCCCGGTGCACCGCGACGAGCATCCCCAGCAGCGCGAGCACACCGATCGCCGCGATCGCCGCCTTCAACGGGGTGATCGCGGTCTGGAACCGGGTGTCGGCGGTGAGCGCGAGCGCCACCCCGGTGTCGAGGTCGGAGAACGCGCCTGCGACCGCGGGCCGGACGTCACCGCTGTGGGTGAGGACGGCCGCGCCGTCGACGAGGACGGTGGTGGACCGCGGATCAAAGATGAGCGCGAATGTGCAGGGACCCGGCGGGATCGCCGCGTGTCCGAGCTCGACCCCGGAGCTCGCGACCAGCAGATCGTTCTCCTCGCGGGTGATGCGCAGGCCCGGAAGGGGCTCGGCGGACGGATCCGGGCGCGGCGGCGTCGTGGACAGCAGGTTGGTGCCGGGGCCTGCGGCGCGCGCATCCGCGCATGCGATCGTGGCCGTAAGCGCTACCGGCTGGTAGGGCATGAGCGGGATAGCCGCGGGCCCGTCGGCCGCGCTCCACTTGTAGCTCACCTCGGGCTGTGTGACCGGCGCGAACGGGAACACCACCGCGGCCAGCGCCGCGACCAGGCCGAGCACCAGAACCCAGCGCTGCGTCGCGCCGGACGCGGGCTGGGCGCGCGGCGCATCGGGGGCGTCCGGCTCGGCCACGGGAGCCGTCCGGGCGGGGGTGAGCACGGGCGTCACCCTAGTTCGGGCCTCCGACACTTCCGGGGCAGGATCACCGTCTGTGGCCCCGAGACCCGATCCGGCGTACGGCCCCCAGCCCGGTCGCCTCCCGGCTGCCGGGCCGATCGGCCGACGATGGAGAGTGGACGGGAGCGCGGGGATGGTTGCCCGACCCGTCGCGCGCCAGCCCGAGGGGTCGGGGTCCGACCGCCGCGTCTTGCACAGGCGGATCCGGCTGGTCCGCCGTCATCTGGGCCCTGGGCCCTACCTGCATTTCGGTTGTGATCGAGGCGCCCTTCTGGCCCTGCTCGCCGCCCGCGGGTCCGCGTCGGGCTTCGTCGCCGACGCCGCGCTCGCCGAGATCGCCCGCGCCGCCGCGCCGGGATGTCCGGTACACACCAACCCGGACGCGATCCCCGTCGGCGTTTTCCGTGGCGTGCTCACGACCGGACCAGCGGACGACGCGGCGCTGGCCGTGTGGCGCCGGGTGCTCGTGCGCGGCGGTCGGGTGCTGATGATCGCCGCCAGCGGTGGTGGCGATGGCGACGACTGCGACGGTGGTGGTGGTGGTGGCCGCGGCCGCGGTGGCGACGGCGGTGGCCGCGGTGGCGACGGTGGCGACGACGGCTGCGGTGGCGACGGTGGCGACGATGGCCGCGGTGGCGACGGTGGCGGCGGCGGTGGCGACGGCGGTGGCGACGGTGGCGACGACGGACGACGATGGCGACGATGGCGACGACGTGGCCGCGGTGGCGGGGCGACGGTGGCCGCGGTGGCGGTGGCGACGGTGGCCGCGGTGGCGGCGGCGACGGTGGCCGCGGTGGCGGTGGCGACGGTGGCCGCGATGGTGGCGGCGACGGTGGCGGCGACGGTGGCCGCGGTGGCGGTGGCGACGGTGGCCGCGGTGGCGGGCGTGGCGGTGGCGACGGTCTCGACATCGCGGAGGACCGGCTGGCCACCGCGGGTTTCGCGCTGCGGTGGACGGGCCGCGAGCGGCGGTGGTCCGGTGCGGCCGTCGCTGTGCTGGAGGCGGTGCCGGTGCCGTCATCGGGGTCGTGGAGAAGTGAGCCCCCGACAGGGTGAGTCGCCCACCTTGCCGCGGCGAGTTGGCGATTCATGTACGCCCGGGAGACGTTTCGCCGCGGCGAGCTCGGACACACACCGATCTGCTCGCGGAGAGGCCGTCGTCGCGACGACTTCGCACACCGAAGGCGTCCTCGCACGGTGCTGAACACGGTGCCGGTTACTTGAGGGCAGGGGCGGCGCGTCGGATGGTCTTGATCTCGGGCCGGTCGTAGCGGGGTTGTCGGTGGGGCTGTGTGTTTTCTTGCGGTGGCTGCCGAATCCGTGATGGACGACCTGCAGGCGCAGACAGCTGCGACGGTCCTGGCTCTCGGTGATCGTCTTTCTGAGGCGGTGCGGCCGCAACTCATGGTCGGCAAGGATCCAGGTTGGATCGCCGCCGCCCGTGGGCCTGCTGCCGAGCGTTGATCGCCGGTTGTGTGACATGAGCGCCACATATGGCCGTTATGTCACAATTTCGGCGATCACCGTCCGACGGGCGCCCCGCAGCCGGGCCGCAGTCGGGCCATGATCGTCGAGAATGGTGTCGGCGGCGCACCGCCGCACTCTGGGCACCACATGCGACGATCACCGTGGCGACCGGGTCCAGCGTGCGGTTCTTGCGGGGCCCGCGCCCTGTGCGCACTGCGCAGGCGCACCCCTTCAGTCAGCGATCATCACAATTCGGGTGCTGTCTGGTCCGGGCGACCATCAGCTGCCGGACGTCCTACCTTAAGTAACCGCATTGGTACTGAACACGTGCGGAGAACCCAGTGGGTGTGCGAGGTCGGGTCGCGTCCGGGCCCAGCGGTGCTTAGTTCGGTGATCGCCGGTTGTGGTTGTCAAGGGTGCACATCTGCACTGTCGGCACCATCTCTGCCGATCTTGTCCAGCCGGCGGACGGTTGGTACGGGTGGGTGTCGGGCGCCCGACGAGCGGGCGTGGTGGAGGTGGGCTGCCCACCTCGCAGAAGATGTGGCGTCCTCGCAGAGGGCCGACCGTCTGCGACGACGCCAGAAGGTCTGCGAGGTCGGGTTGCGGGTGGCCCAACGGCGACATTGCGTCGTGGCGGGTGGTCTAGCCCGCTCAGGCGACCCAGTGGGATGGGCGCGGCACGCGGTCGGGCAGGCGCGTTGTCGCGTCACCCTGAGCGGCCGCTACCTGCATCGGTGTGACGAACAGGCTGGTCGAGAGGTCGGCACCGCGGAGGTCCGCGCCGCGCACATCGGCGCCGAGGAGATCGGCCAGCCGCAGGTCCGCGCCGCGCAGGTCGGCGCCGAGCAGGACTGCACCGCGTAGCGTCGCCCCGCACAGGTCGGCGCCGCGCCACCGCACCCCCACGAGGTCCGCCCGGCTCTGGTCGCGCGGCGGTCGCACCCTCGAGTGGTGACGGGCGCGGTCTGTCGCGCGCACACGTTCGCTCGC
This sequence comes from uncultured Actinomycetota bacterium, assembly GCA_963826705.1. Taxonomy (GTDB): domain Bacteria; phylum Actinomycetota; class Actinomycetes; order Mycobacteriales; family Pseudonocardiaceae; genus Pseudonocardia. Next base: position 49,161 of record CAWGYF010000018.1, on the reverse strand, counting down.
CCCACGCAACAGCTCGCCTACCCGCTCACGCGCGGGGTTCAGGTCGGCGGCGGCGAAGTCGTCGACGAGGAGCATCGACCACATGTCATCCAGCTCAGGGTCGGGCGCGCGCTCTCGGGCCTCGTCGAGGTACCAGAGCAGCTCGTGCACCTGCCGCGTCAGCGCGAACGCAGCGAACATCGGCTCGGCGACGTCCGGGGTGCGCCAGTCGCGTCCGGCGAACGCGCGCGTCACCCGCTGACCCGCGCCGAGGCAGTCGAACACCGTGCAGCCTGGGAAGCCCTCGGTGCGCAGGTCAGCGTGGATGCGGCAGCGGAAGTCGGGCGCCAAGTTGGCGCAGGGCGTGCCCGCAGGCTTGTCGACGGCGAAGTCGGCCGACCGAGCGAACGCCGGCGCCACGCAGCACAGCCCCACGCACCCGGCGCAGTCCGCCCGCAGCTCCAGCACGGACAGCTACGGTAGCCCACACCCGGCGCAGCTCACACACCGCGCGGGCCCGCACACACCTCCCGCCGTGGGTGCGGGCCCCGGCAGGTGGGTGTGGGCCCCGCCGTGGGTGCGAGCTCCGGCAGGTGGGTGTGGGCCCCGCCGTGGGTGTGCGCCCCGCCGTGGGTGCGAGCCCTGGCAGGTGTGGGCCCCCGGGTGTGTGCGCGAGCGCGGGGTCAGGGCAGCAGGATGACCTTGCCCCCCGCGTGGCCCTCACGCACGAAGCGGTGCGCGTCGGCCGCCTCGGCCAGCGGGAAGGTACGGGCGATCACCAGGTGCAGCTCGCCCTTCGCCGCCAGCGGCACGAGCTCCTCCCAAGCGTGGGCGCGGATCTCGGTGCCTGGGTCGGAGCCCGGGCCGCCGCCGAGCTTCTTGATGCCCGTCCCCGCGGCCCGGCCCTGCCCGGCGATGGTGGCGATGCGGCTCTGGTCGGCGACCAGCTCCAGCGACACGTCGATGGCCTCGTCCGTGCCGACGGTGTCGATCGCGGCCGTGACGGGCCCCAGCGCGCGGACGCGGTCGGCCAAACCCGGCCCGTACTCCACCGGCTCGGCACCCCATTCGCGCAGCTGCCCGTGTCGGGCAGGCGCGGCCGTGCCGATCACCCGCGCGCCCCGCCGCACCCCCAGCTGCACGGCGAGCTGGCCGACTGAGCCCGCCGCGCCGTGGATGAGGACGGTGTCACCCGTCGCGACGCCCGTTGCGGCAAGGGTGTGCATCGCCGTCGCCCCGGCCAGCAGCAGCCCGGCGGCGATCTCCCAGCTCAGCTCGGCAGGCTTGGGCACGACCGCGGCGGCGGGGACCGTGACCTCGGTGGCGTACAGCCCGTTGGCCCCGCCGCCGTACACGATCACCTCGTCGCCGACGTGCCAGGCGCTGCCCTCGCCGACCGCCGTCACGACGCCTGCCGCCTCCCGACCGAGCCGCATCGGCAGCAGCGCGGGATCGCTGCCGTACACGCCGCTGTAGAACTTGTGGTCGACGGGGTTCACCCCCGCGGCCCGTACCCGCACGTTCACCTCGCGGGGCCCCGGCTCACCGACCCCGGCCGCTACGGTCGCCAGCACCTCGGGGCCACCGAACCCGGTGGCCACGATCGCGAGCCTCGGGGACTCCGCAGCAATGCCCATGGCGCGCTCAACCCGGCCTGCTCGCGGGCGATTCCCTGCCGTAGCGTTTTCGCGCGTGTCCCGTGCCGTGTGGCTTCCCGCCGCCGTCGGTGCGGTGCTCAGCGGGCTCGTGTTCGTCCTCGCCCGCGGTGTGCTGATCGACGACTCCTGCATCACCCTCGCCTACGCCCGCACGTTCGCCGAGCACGGGGTCTGGGGCATCGCGCCGCAGCTGCCCGGCAACGCGGCCACGTCCCCGTTGAACGTCCTGCTGCTCGCCGCCCTCATCCTCCCCACCGGAGCACCGGTGCTCGCGGCGGGAATCCTGCTGGTCCTCGCGCTGGCGCTGGCGCTGGCGGGTGACGGGGGCGGCGCTCGGTGCGGTGTGCGCGCGGCTGGAGTGGAGCCCGTGGGCGGCGGTCGTCGGGGTGGCGCTGGTGGTGGTCAACCCGCTGCTCGTCTCCGTCATCGGCATGGAGAAGCATCACCCTCGGCGTGCTCGCGCTGCTGCTCGGGTGGCGGCGCGCCGTGGCGCCCGTGCACCTGGTGCTGGGGGGTCGGCGGCCTGCTGCACGCGGGCACCTACTGCTGCTCGACACCGCCCCCTACCAGTGGTACTACGGCCCGGCGATCGGCGCGCTGACGATGCTCGGCGCGATCGCGGCGCCCCGGCCGTCGCTGCGGATGACGTTGGTGGTGATCTCGGCGGCGACCGTGGCCGCCACCGGCGTCTTCCTCGTCGGCCGCCCTTGGACGCTCACCACGATCTCGGGCAACCTTGCCACACCGACGGAGTACCACCAGCTCGCCGACCGCGCCCCGGCCGGCGCCGTCGTGCAGTCGTTCGGCGAGGTGGGGACGCTGGCCTGCTTCTGCTCCTGCACGTCGACGACCGGCTGTCCGACCGCGGCTGGTTCGCCGCGATCCTCGCCAAGCAGCGCGCGGCCGCCGGGCCGTTCGAGCGCGCGCTGCTGGACCTCAACTACCGCAACTTTCCACCCGCCCGCGGTGCTCACCGCGACCTACCGGTTCGCGTTCGCCCGCGACCCCTCCGGTGTGCAGGCGACCTCATGGCGCGGTGACCAGGGGCAGATGGTGGTTTGTGCCCCTTCGCTGAGGTGTCAGACGGGCAGGCGGCGAAACAGCGGCCGTGGGACGTGGCGCAGCGCGCTCATCACGAACCGCAGCGGCGCGGGCGCCCAGACGAGCTCCTTGTGGGTGCGCACCGCGTCGACCACGACCGCCGCGACGGCTGTGGGGGTGGTCGAGAGCGGCGCGGGCTTGAGGCCCTTGGTCATCTTCGTGTGCACGAAGCCCGGCCGCACCACCGTGACGTGGACACCCGCGGGGCGCAGCGCCTCCGTGAGCCCCGAGTAGAACGCGTCCATCCCCGCCTTCGTGGAGCCGTAGACGAAGTTGGACCGCCGCGCCCGCTCACCGGCCACCGAGGAGAACGCGACGATCGAGCCGTGCCCCTGCTGGGTCATCCGCTCGCCGAGCGCCACGCCTACGGCGACGGCCGCGGTGTAGTTGACCTGGGCCAGCGTGACGGCCGTCGCGACGTCGGTCCAGGCCCGCTCGTTGTCCCCGAGCAGCCCGAACGCGACGAGCGCCACGTCGACGTCGCCGCCCGCGAAGGCCTTGGCGATCACTTCGGCGTGCGTGGCGGGCTCGGTGGCCTCGAACGGGAGGATCTCCACCGCACAGCCCCGCGTCTCGAGCCGGGACTTGGCCTCGTCCAAGCGCTGCGACGGGCGACCCGCCAGCACGATCCGCATCGGCCGGTCGGACGCGAACGTCTCGACGGTGGCCAGCCCGATCTCCGACGTGCCGCCGAGCAGCAGGATGCTCTGGGGGTTGCCGACGGCGTCAATCAAGATTCGCTCCGTTCCGAGTGGTCATGACAAGTGGCTGGATCCGTCCGCCCGGGAGCCAGACGAGGGTCGTGATGGTGGTGGCCGATAGTCAAGACGTGAGCTCGAGTCGACGGGACATGTCCGACGCGAACACGGTGTCGGGATCGACGGCGTCGCGCACCTTGCGCCACTCGTCGAACCGCGGATAGCCGCGGCGGATGGCCTGTGGTGTGGTGCGCGACTCCTTGGCCAGGTAGTGCCGCCCGCCCGCGCCGAGCACCAGCTCGTCCAGCTCGTCGCACAGCGGGCCGAGCCCCGGCCGGACCGGCATGTCGACACACAGCGTCCACCCCGCCATGGGGAACGACAGCGGAGCCTGGTTGCCCGCGCCGAACCGCTTCAGCACGTTGAGCGCCGACACCTGCCCGGCTTCGATCATCCGCTCCAACACGGTGCGGACCACGTCGCCCCGCTCAGGGGGCACCACGAACTGGTACTGCAGGAAACCCTGCGGGCCGTAGCCGCGGTTCCACTCGCCGACGATGTCGAGCGGGTGCAGGAACTGGGTGATGTTCTGGATCGCGCCCGCCCGCGTGGGCGACTTGCGGTACCAGACCTCGCTGAACAGCTTCCCCGTGACGCGGTTGAGCAGGCCAGAGGGGAACACGTCCGGCACGGTGAGCAGCTGCGGCGCGTCGAACTTCAGCGGCTCGGCGCGGAGCTTCTCCGGCAGCTCGGCGAGCCGGGCGTGGTTGGCCCTGGTGAGCAGGCCGCGGCCGAGGTGGGCGCCGGTGGTGACCGCGTCGAACCAGGAGACGCTCTCGCCGTACTTGTCGTCGTCGACGCTCTGGCGGGCCATCAGCTCGTCGAGGTTGTCGACCTGTTCGGTGTCGACGCGGAAGTACGCGGTCTCGACGGGGTGCAGCTCCAGCGTGGCGCGGACAACCACCCCGGTGAGCCCCATCCCCGCCACGGTGGCCCAGAACAGCTCGGACTCCGGCCCGTCGGGCGTCAGCTCCCGCACCGCGCCATCGGCCGTCACCAGCGTCATCGCGCGGACGTGGTTGCCGAAGCTGCCGACGACGTGATGGGCCTTGCCGTGGATGTCCGCGGCGATCGCGCCGCCGACGGTGACCTGGCGGGTGCCCGGCAGCACCGGCAGCCACAGGCCGTGGGGCAGCGCGGCGCGCATGAGCGTGTCGAGGCTGACGCCCGCATCGACATCGACGAGCCCGCTCGCGGCGTCGATCGCGTGGATCCGCGCCAATCCTGTGGTGAGAACGACGGTGCCGCCCGCGTTCTGCGCGGGATCGCCGTAGGACCGCCCGAGGCCCCTGGCGATGATCCCCCGCGGGCCCGCGCTCGTGATAGCGGAGACGACATCCTCGACGGCGCGGGGCGTGACCACCCGCGCCATCGAAGGGGAGGTGCGGCCCCACCCGTGCAGCAGCTGTTTGTCCGACATCGTGGGCGAGGCTACTCGGGCCCACCGACACTATCCTCGGGACGGTGAACGTCCAGCCGCCGGACCCGCCAGGCTTCCGGATCTCCGACGCCGACCGCGAGCATGCGGCCCAGCGGCTGCAGAAGGCGCTCTCCGAGGGCCGGATCACGGTCGCTGAGCTGGAAGAACGTCTAGGCGTCGTCTATGCGGCCCGCTACGCGGCCGAGCTGCGCCCGCCGCTGGCCGACCTGCCCTCCGACGGCCCGCCGGTCGCGGTCACGCCCGCGGGACCGCCGCTGGTGCTCAAGGCGGGCATGTCGGCGATCAAGCGCACGGGGCCGTGGCGGGTGCCCCCCCGCATCCGCGTGCTGAGCGGGGTGGGCTCGGTGTTGCTCGACTTCTGCGACGCCGACAACCCGCACCCCGTCGTCGAGGTCGAGCTGGAGCTGGGCGCGGGGTCGGCGAAGCTGCTGGTGCCCGACGACGCCACCGTCAACGTCGACAACCTCGTCCCTGGCATGGGCTCGGTGCGCTGCGCCGTGCCATCGACGCCGCAGCCCGGCCATCCCCACTTCGTCGTGCACGGCCGGACGGCGGTGGGCTCGGTGCGCGTCCGGCGCCGCCACCGGTTGGGGCGCTACTTCTTCTGACAAGCCGTACCGGCATCGTCACAGCCACGTCGCCACACCACCGTGCCTGGAGCAGGTGCCCTGACGGTGCTGGCTGAAGGAGTAGGTGCCATCGCCGCATTTCGCGGTTGCGCCTGCGGGCGCAGAAGGCGCTGCCACGGGACGCAGCACGCAGTTGCCGCTGGAGTTGATGTAGTGCGTCCCCTCGTCGCAGCCGGGGGCGGGCTGAGGGACCGGCTGAGGCGCGGGCTTCGGAGCTGGTGCGGGCTTCGGAGCCGGAGCCGGAGCCGAGGAACGGGGTGTGGCCTGCGGTTTGGCTGCCGGGACAGCCACGGGACGCTGGGGCGCGGCCTGCGGAGCGGGCGCCGCAACGGGAGCGGCGGCCTGCGCCACGACCGCGGGTGTAGCTGAGACGGGCGCAGTCGCCGCAGGTTCAGCCGAGACCACTGCGCTCTGGGGCGCCGACTGGACCTGCGACACCGCCGGGCTCGCGGCATCCACGACGGCGACCGTGCTTGCCGCAGCGGGGAGCGGCGTCCTCACGGGAGCAGGCGCGGTCGCACCGATGACCACGCCTGCGACGACGAAGAACACCGGCGCCATGACTACTGCGGCCAGCGCCCGCCTGCCGCCAGTCGCCTTGCCCCTGCGGCAGCGCCAGAAGGCGATGATCGCCGGCACGATCGCCAAGAAACAGAGCAGGAGGCCGAACACGGCGGTCGGCGGGAACACCGCCAGCACCGCACCCAACAGCACGATGGCGAAGGTCACCGAGCCCAGCCGATTGCGACGGGCAGGAGACACGCGCGGCAGGGGCACGGTCGGCCCCTCGTTTACGTGCGGATCGGGCGGGAACGGCGGGCGGTCCTGCACGCGATCATCTCCTGGGTCTGGCATTACCCCCGCAGTCGCCCTCTGCGCTGAGGCGTTAACGCGACACGCCGACCTGACCGCCGGATCGATTCCAAAGAGTGATGAGCGACTGCCGACAACTGAACGCGTCATTTCGGTCTTGTCGCCGTCGGTGATCACGCCGAGGTCGCGGTTAGGACGCGCCGGTTATCAACATGCAGGTTTGATGCCTGGAGCGACGGGCCCAACGCCCGGAACAACGCCGCCAACCCGGCCTGGGCCTACGGGCCGAGAAACCGCCGTGGCACCACCCCGCTGCGGGCCCGGCTGGACAAGATCGGCGGAAGTGGTGCCACCCACGCGGATCCGCACCGCTGACACCACAACCAGCGATCACTCCCTGACCACACCGGGCAAGATCGGCGGAAGTGGTGCCACAGGTGCAGAGGTGCACCGCCGACACCACTTCTAGCGATCACCCCTGCGCACACCGGGCAAGATCGGCGAAAGTGGCGCCCTGGGTACCTACCCGGACCCGTGGCGTCCTCGCAGGGGTGTCAAACACGATGCGTCCTTACGTCGCTCTGGACGTGATCACCGCCGCTGGGATCACCGGCAGGATCACCCGGTGCTGTGCGGTGATGCTCAGGACGCGGTGAGATGGGACGCGGGGCTCACCGGGTGGGGCGTCAACATCCACATCTGCCGCACTGTCACAACAGCGGGCAACTAACCCGAGAACGACGCGATATTTATCGGCAGTCCCTTATCGGGGTTGGATCCGGGAACATCGCACTCGACGCGATCACGATGATGCCTGCCGCTACCCTTCTCTCGTGACCACCGCCCCGCCCGCCCGGCTCGGCCTCGCGGCCCAGCTGACCCGGTTCGTGGCCATCGGGGCGCTCTCGGCGCTGGTCGACTTCGGGATCTACCACGGCCTGCTGGCTTTAGGGCTCTTCCCGAGCGGCGCGAAGGCGATCAGCTTCATCTGCGGCACCACCGCCGCGTACCTGCTCAACCGCCGCTTCACCTTCCAGGCCGCGGGCGGGCGCGGCAGGCTCGCGGGCTTCGTGCTGCTCTACGGCACGACGTTCGCGATCAACGTCGGCACCAACGCGCTGATGCTCGCCGTTCTGCCTCCGATGCCGCTGCGGGTGAGCGTCGCGTGGGTGATCGCCCAGGCCCTCGCCACTGTGATCAACTTCATCATGCTGCGGACAGTCGTCTTTCGCGAACGTTGAGGCAGCTGGAAGCGCCCGGCGAATGCGGCCCGGCGGAGCCTTCACTCGCCGGACCATCTCAAGCCCGGTGGAACCGCTCCAGGCGACCTTGGCGCACGAGCCGCACCCACCGGACGAACTCTCGCGGGCTGCGCTTGGTGACGAGGAAGTACCAGGCGAAACGCGGCCAGTCCAGCGCGCCCACCCGCCGCATCCCCGGCTGCGACGTGAGGTAGCCGCGGTTGCGGAAGGTGTAGTAGCGCTTCACCGCGTCGTCGGGGTCGCGGGCGTGCAGCCGCCCGCCGAGCATCGGCTTGTCGTCGTCGTCGGCCGCGGGATGCAGGTACACCGCGCGCAGGGCCGTGCCGAACGCCAGCCCGGAGCGCACCATCCGCCGGTGCATCTCCACCTCGTCGCCGCGGATGAACAGCCGCAGATCCGGCACACCGACCACGTCGAGGGTGGACGCGCGGAACAGCGCCCCGTTGAACAGCGCGGCGATCCCGGGCAGCAGCTCGTGGTCTGCCCCGTGCTCGGTGTCGGCGGCCAGCGCGACACGTGAGCGGTGCCAGTTCAGCCCACGCCGGACGGGGAACGCCAGCCGGTCCGGATCGCCCGAGTCGGCCACTGTGGGGGACACGGCCGCGAGGCCGCGCCGGTTGGCGAGCTCGATGAGGGTGGCGAGGACGTTGTCGTCGGCCGCGCGCCCGTCGTCGTCGGCGAGCCACACCCAGGTGGCGCCCAGCGCCAACGCGTGCAGCATGCCGAGCGCGAAGCCGCCCGCGCCGCCGAGGTTGCGCCACGACGGCAGCCACGTCGCGGGGATTCCGCAGGACGCGACGACCTCGCGGGCAGGCTGGTCCGGCCCGTTGTCGACGACGATCAGGTGCGCGATCTCATGGGACTGCTTCGCGAGGGCGGCCAGGGAGTCGACGAGCGCCGCGACGCGGTGACGCGTGACGACAACCGCGACGACCGAGCCAGGGGCCAGGGCCGCGGGCTGAACCTCGCGCTGTGTTGTTGCATCGCTCGCAAGCTCGCGCTGTGTTGTTGCATCGCTCGCAAGCTCGCGCTGTGTTGTTGCATCGCTCGCAAGCTCGCTCACCGGGCCTCGAGCTCCGCCAGCACGTCGCGGCCCTTGTAGTGGTGCAGCACCTCGCGCAACGGGCCGTGCTCGCGGATCGTGCCCTTGTCCATCCAGATCGCGGTGTCGCAGAGGTCGGCGAGGAACTCGTCGGAGTGGCTCGCGAACACCAGGATCCCGGAGCGCTCCACCAGCTCGTTCAGCCGTCGGCGGGCCTTGGCGAGGAACTCGGCGTCGACCGCCCCGATGCCCTCGTCGAGGAGCAGAATCTCCGGGTCGATGCTGGTGACGACCCCCAATGCGAGCCGCACCCTCATCCCGGTGGAGTAGGTGCGCAGCGGCATGGACAGGTAGTCGCCCAGCTCGGTGAACGCGGCGATGTCCTCGACGCGGGTGTCCATCTGCTTGCGCGTCATGCCGAGGAAGAGGCCCCGGATGAGGATGTTGTCCAGGCCGGAGATCTCCGGGTCCATGCCGACGGCCAGGTCGAACACGGGTGCGACCTTGCCCGTGACCCTGGCGCGACCCCTCGTGGGCTCGTAGATGCCCGCCATCAGGCGCAGCAGCGTGGACTTGCCCGCCCCGTTGTGCCCGACGAGCGCCACGCGGTCGCCTTGGCGCAGCGACACGTTGATGTCGCGGAGAGCCTCGATGATCGGCACCTTCGAGTCGGTGCCGATGCGGCCACCCGCCCGGCCGAGCACGGCCTTCTTGAGCGAGCGCGTCTTCGCGTCGAAGATCGGGAAGTCGACCGCGGCGCCTTCGATGTCAATGCTGACCATGGTCTTATACCCAGTACGCCACGCGGGCGCGGTAGTTGCGCAGGCACACCAGCGCGGCGAAGCAGCCGAGCACGGTGATGGCGGCGACGATGGCCCAGTGCCTGCCCACGATCGGCTGGCCGAGCAGCGGCTCGCGCAGGATCTCGACGAAGTGCAATACGGGGTTCAGTTCGATGTAGGGGGCCAGCGGGTTGCTCGCCAGACGCTCGTAGGACCAGACGATCGGCGTCATGAAGAACAGCAGTTGCGTCAGGCTCGCGATGATCGGCGGAATGTCGCGGAAACGGGTGGCGATGATGCCCGCCAGCACCGCGATCCACGCACCGTTCAGGGCCAGCACGATGAACGCCGGGATCGCGAGCAGCGACGACCAGTGCACAGGCTGTTGGAAGATGACCATCAGCAGTGCCCAGATGATGAGGTTGTGCAGGAAGAACAGCGTCTGGCGCCAGACGAGCCGGTACACGTGCAGCGTGAGCGGCGCGGGCAGAAACCGGATCAGCCCCTCGTTGGCGATGAATACCTCGCTGCCCTCGAGGATGCAGCCGCTGATGAAGTTCCAGATCAGCAGGCCGGTGGCGACGTAGGGCAGGAACGTCTGGATCGGCTCGTGGAACAGCGCCCCGTAGAGGATCCCCATCGCCGTGGCGATGACGCCCATCGTGATGCTGATCCACAGCGGCCCGAGCACCGAGCGGCGATAGCGCTGTTTGATGTCCTGCCAGCCCAGATATCCCCACAATGGGCGCTGGCGCCAGCCGTTGCGCAGATCGTCGAACGCCCGCCGCCAGCTCCGCGGCCCCGGCTCGGCGGCTACGGGGGGCGGCGCCACGGCGGCGTCACCGGTAGTTATCGCCTGGGCCACCCAGCGAGGGTACCCACGGCACGGGACGCCCGAGTGGGCGAGGGTGGGCCGGATCGGAGCAGGGCCACCCTGCTGCGACTGGGTCGCAGCGGTGTCACCCTGCTGCGACTGGGTCGCAGCGGTGCCACCCTGCTGCGACTGGGTCGGAGCAGGGCCACCCTGCTGCGACTGGGTCGCAGCGGTGCCACCCTGCTGCGACTGGGCCGGTCGCAGCGGTGTCACCGTGGCGCCAACCGGCCCGACCTACAGGTACTGCCCCGTCCCTCGGCCCAAGCCGCCGTCCCCGGGCTGAGCGCTTGCGCCGGAGGGCAACCCGCGACGCATCTGTTCCAGCTGGGCGCGCGCGGCCATCTGTTGGGCGAACAGCGCCGTCTGAATGCCGTGGAACAGGCCCTCCAACCAGCCGACGAGCTGGGCCTGCGCGATCCGCAACTCCGCGTCGGACGGGATGCTGTTCTCGGTGAAGGGCAGCGACAGGCGGTTCAGCTCGTCGCGCAGCTCGGGCGCGAGCCCTTCCTCCAGCTCCTTGATGGAGTTCTGGTGGATCTCCTTGAGCCTGCTGCGCGAGGCCTCGTCCAATGGCGCGGCCCGCACCTCCTCCAGCAGCTGCTTGATCATGGTGCCGATGCGCATGACCTTGGCGGGCTGCTCGACCATGCTGCCGACGCCCTGGTCGTCGCCGTCGCCGTCCCCGTCGGACTGCGGCACCCTGGCCATGCCCACCGGACGTCCGTCGGGCCCGACGACCATCACCTGCTGCTCGCCGTTCTCGGTTTGCTCGGGATTCATCGCGCTCAACTCCTCGGTGCTTGCTCCCGGCCACCGTAGCGCGGCGCCGCAGCGTCTATCCGACGGTCAGCAGCACCTTGCCGATCACGCCGCCCTTGTCGAACAGGGCGTGCGCGGCCGCGGCGTCCGACATCGGCAGCACGGCGTGCACGATGGGCCGCACCCGTCCGTCGGCGATCATCGGCCAGACGTTCTCGCGCACCGCGGCGACGATCGCGCCCTTCCCGTTCGGCCCGTCCACCGGCCGCCCCCGCAGCCCCATCGCCGTCACGCTGGCCCGCTTGGCGAGCAGCTTCGCGATGTTCAGCTCGGCTTTCGTGCCGCCCTGCATGCCGATGATCACCAGGCGCCCGTCCATCGCCAGTGCGTCGACGTTGGCCGCGAGCCCTTTGGCGCCCATGTTGTCGAGGATCACGTCGGCGCCGTGGCCGTCGGTGGCCTTCGCGAGCTCGGCGGGGATGTCGTCGTGGTAATCGATGACGATGTCGGCGCCCAGCTCACGGCACCGCTCCAACCGGTCGGGCGCGCCCGCGGTGGCCGCCACCCGCGCGCCGAGCGCCTTCGCCACCTGGATCGCGTGCGTCCCGATGCCACCCGTGCCGCCCTGCACGAGGAAGGTCTCGCCCGCCGTGAGCCGCCCGGCCATGACCACGTTCGACCACACCGTGCAGGCCACCTCGGGGATCCCCGCGGCCGTGACGAGGTCGACGCCGTCGGGCACCGGGAGCAGCTGAGCCGCGGGCACGACCGCCCGCTCCGCGTACCCGCCGCCCGAGATCAACGCGCACACCGCGTCCCCGACCTCCCAGCCGGTCACGCCGTCGCCGAGCGCCGCGATGCGCCCAGAACACTCCATCCCGATGATCTCCGACGCGCCGGGCGGAGGCGGGTAGTGGCCCTGCCGTTGCATGAGGTCCGCCCGGTTGACCGCGCTCGCCGCGACGTCGACGACGACCTCGCCCGGCCCCGCGACGGGGTCGGGCACCTCACTCCAACGCAGCATCTCGGGTCCACCTGGCGCATCGAGCGTGATCGCGTGCATGGCCCGGACGCTATTCGCATGAGAACTCGCGTGCACCGCTCGTCGGGCTACGGCACGCTGCGCGGCGTGGAGCACTGGCCACTGCGGAACCTCGTCCTGCGCACCCCGCGGCTTGAGCTGCGCCCCGACGACGACGCCGGGCTCGACGAGCTGGTCGCCGAGGCCTACGCCGGGGTGCACCCGCCGGAGGAGATGCCCTTCGGCCGCCCGTGGACCGACGCCGATCCCCGCTTCCTGGGCCGCGGCATGCTCCAGCACTACTGGTCGCAGCGTGCGGCCCTCACGCCTGAGCGTTGGGCGGTCCACTTCCTCGTCCGGCTCGACGGGCGCGTGATCGGGACGCAGCGGCTCGGCGCGCACGAGTTCGCGATCACCCGCGAGGTCAACACCGGCTCCTGGATCGGGATGCGCCACCAGGGCCAGGGGCTGGGCACGGAGATGCGCGCCGCCGTCGTGCTGTTCGCGTTCGACCACCTCGGCGCCCTGACCGCGCGCTCGTCGGCGTACGCGGACAACCCATCGTCACACGGGGTCTCCCGACGGCTGGGCTACCGCCGCGACGGCAGCGAGACCCTCGCCCGGCGCGGCCTGCCGATCGAGCACGTCCGGCTGGTCGTCACGCCCGACACGCTCGTCCGCCCGGCGTGGACGCTCGAGGTCACCGGCTCCGCGGACTGCCGCGCGCTCCTCGGTGGGATCAGCCCAGGTTGACACCGCGCGCGAAGGTGTCGCACCGCGTGGGATCGCCCGACTGTTGGCCGGTGGTGAACCACTTCTCGCGCTGCGCGGACGTCCCATGGGTGAACTGGCTCTGGTTGACGCGGCCACTGCCGAGTTTGGTCTGGATGAAGTCGTCGCCGATGCGCGACGCGGTGTCGAGCACGCTGTTGATGTCGGCCGGGGTGATGTCCTGGATCAGCGGCTGGCCCGACGACGTCGGCACGCTCGCGGCGTGGTTGACCCAGACGCCCGCGTAGCAGTCGGCCTGCAGCTCGATACGCACGGAGTTGGACGTCGGGCCGGTGTCACCGCCCTGCACCCGGTCGGTGGTCCCGAGGAGATCCTGCACGTGGTGGCCGTACTCGTGCGCGATGACGTACGCGCGGGCGAGGCTGCCCCCCTGTGCGCCGAAGCGCGTCTGGAGCTCCTGGTAGAAGGACAGGTCGATGTAGACGCGCTTGTCGGCGGGGCAGTAGAACGGCCCGGTGTCGGAGGTGGCCCCGCCGCAGCCGGTGTTGACGCTTCCGGAGAAGAACTCGGTGCGCGGCGGGGTGTAGCGCTGGCCCGAGCGGGCGAACGTGTCGCTCCAGTAGTTGTCCACGGAGTTGACGACGGCGACGACCTCGCAGTCGAGCTCCGTGTTCGCCTGCGCGCCCGTCTTGCACGCCGACGCCGCGGTCGACGTGTCGGCCGTCTGCCCGTTCTGCAGGCCCTCCAGCCCACTGGGGACGGCCAGCCCGCCTCCTCCGGCGCTCCCGCCGCCGAGGAATTGGAGCAACAGAAAGATGATCACGCCGACGATCCCCAGCCCACCCCCGCCGACCGCGACCCGCCCGCCGAGCCCGCCGCCGCCCCCGCCTCCGGATCCCCGCAGGTCGTCGATGTTGGACGTGTCCAGCTGGGCGTTCTCGTCGAATCGCATCATGGCCTCCCCGGCGAGCGTCGGCGTGATCCCATCACACCGGGCGCCTGCCGGTCGACCGGAGCCGCTCGGGCTACTCTGCTCGCCAGGGAAGCGTGGCAGAGCGGCCGAATGCACTCGCCTTGAAAGCGAGAGACCCGCGAGGGTCCGGGGGTTCAAATCCCTCCGCTTCCGCAGCTCAGCGGCACAGTCACTGGTACGGCCGCCGCGTGTGAACGAGGAAAGTGCCTCCTCATCAACGGACCGCTGGCCCACCTGCCCTCACCGGCCCGAGCACCCCACCAGTGGAAGAGCTGGACAGTCCAGCGATTCCAACCCTGACAATTCATAGCGATCTTGCTGGAGTTGCGTGTCGGAAAGGAGAAAGGTGCCCCTGACCTGGGAGAATGAGGGTATCTGATGCCCTGTTCTGCCGTGATCGAGGAGCACCTTTCAGGTGGATGAGCTTACCGCGTGGTCGCGGGATCTGACCGTGGAAGTCGGTGGGCACGGCGTCGTGTCGCACACCGGGTCCGCGGCGCTTCGGCTGCTGGCCGACCAGACCGGGCTGACCGGGGCGTTGTCCAAGGCGTTACGCCGTCGCAGGTTCACCCCGGTACACGACCGTGGCCGGGTGCTGGCCGACACCGCGGTGTTGATCGCCGACGGCGGGCGGGTGATGTCGGATCTGGCGGTGCTGCGTGATCAGGGCGAGCTGTTCGGTCCGGTGGCCTCGGACCCGACGCTATGGCGGACGCTGGAGGAGATCGGCCCGCAGCAGCGGGAACGGGTCGCGGCCGCGCGGGCGCGGACCCGCCGCCACGTGTGGGGGTTGATCCAGGCCCGGCACGGGCGGATCCCGCCCTCGCGGGTGGCCGACCGCGATCTGGGGGAGACGATCGTGATCTCGGCCATCCGTCCTCCGACAACGCACCTAGCAACGGCCGAATCGTACCTCGCCACCAGCCCACGGCCCGTCGAACGAGCCCTGCGGCGCCGGGGCGTCTCTGTCGCCATGACTTCCTCGGCTGCGTGCGGTCTCATTGCTGGTCTCGTTCGCGGGGTGCACCGCCGTTCGGCAGGCTCGATTCGATTGTTGAGCCGCAGGCAGGGACCTTCCTGCATCTCGTCGACCCGTGGGACAGTCCCCACCACGACGACAAACCTGTCTCCGCAGGCTGGTGGTGGCTGCGTTGCTGACCGTCGCCGTCGCCCGTGAGCCTGCCGCCGAGCGTTGATCGCCGGTTGTGGGACATGAAGGCCAGATATGGCCGTTATGTCCCAACTTTGGCGATCACCGTCCACCGAGCGGCCCGGAACCGGGCCATGATCGTCAAGAATGGTGTCGGCGGCGCACCGCCGAACTCTTGGCACCACGTGCGGCGATCACCGCGGCGACCGGGTCGAGCGTGCGGTCCTTGCGGGGCCCGCTCACCCCGCGCACTTGGCAGGGGCACCCTTCAATGAGCGACCATCACAGCTCAGGTGCTGATTGGTGTCCCGGCCACCATCAGCTGCCCGGACGTCCTCCCTGAAGCAACCGGCATTGCGGCCAGCCCGGGTGTCGTCGACGTGCCGCGATGATCGGGTCGCCGACCCGGCCAAGCCGAGGCGCTCCGTCGCCGACACGCTGGCCTGCCCACGGTGCCGCCGCAGTCACCCACCGGGCGCGGGTGGCCCGGGTGCCTGCCTGGACGGGCAACATGAAAGCGAGAGACCGCGAGAGTCCGGGGTTCAAGTCCCTTCGCTTCCGCCAGCTCAGCGGCCCACCTTTATCGTGTCGGCCGCGGGAGGGTGCCGGGCATGACCGAACCGGCAGGCACGGTGAGCTGCGTCTGACGAGGAGACCCGATGGCTGACGACGTGCGGGACAGTGCGAGCGGCTATCTCACGGTGCGTGATGAGGTCTCCGGAGTGCTGTCGGCCGTCTCACGCGACCAGGTGTCCCAAGCCGCGCACCTGCTCGCGGATCGTGGGCGCCGCTGGTTCTTCTGCGGGCAAGGCCGCTCAGGACTTGTCGCGCAAATGGTGGCGATGCGCCTCATGCACATCGGTTTCGACGCGCACGTCGTCGGGGAGGCGACGGCCCCCTCGATCGCGGAGGACGACGGCCTCATGGCGTTCTCGGGCTCCGGCGAGACACCGGTGACGCTTCACTTCGCCCAGCTCGCACACGGACTCGGCGCGCAGATCCTGGCTGTGACCACCCGTGCCGACAGCACCCTCGCGGGCTGGGCGCAGGTCAGGATCGACGTGCCCACGTCGGGCACACGGCAGTTCGGCGGCACGCTCTTTGAGCAAAGTGCGCTGCTCGTGCTCGACGCGCTGGCCCTCGACCTCACTGCTGCGGACCCGGGTGCCTATTCACTGATGCAAGCCCGGCACGCCAACCTGCAATAGCCGTGAGGCGGGCGCCCGACATGGTGAGTCACCCACTCCGCCGCGGGAGTCGGGCGCTCGGCATGGTGAGTCGCGCACTCCGCCGCGGGAGTCGGGCGCCCGGCATGGTGAGTCGCGCATTCCGCCGCGGGAGTCGGGCGCTCGGCATGGTGAGTCGCCCAACCGACCACGGTCTGTCGGCCGGTTTGTCACGGTGAGTTGGCCATTTCGGCACGGGACGGCGGCCTTGGTCGTCGGGAGTGGTCCCAGCCGCGCGTTGGTGCACCTGTGGCACCACTTCTGCCGATCATCGCCAGACGGTGGAGGTGGGCCGTGGGCCTCGTGCGAAGAGAACGGGCCGAGGTGAGTCTCTCGGGTCTTCAGCCCTGGGCGGCATCTTTGCTCCGCTCTCACCGCGTAGAGCGCGATTCTGAACGACTACCGGAGTCTTGCCGCAAGACCCAGTGGCGGGTATACGTTCCCTCGGGCGGAGACGTCTCCTCGAGGCGCGCATCAATCGTTGAGGAAAGGGTGCGGGTCGCGCCCGGCCATGAGCAGGAACCGGTCGCGCCAGGACACGTGCCCCTCTGGCAGCGGCAGCGGCGCCCGGAACACCCCGATCGAGCGCCACTGCCCCGCCGTCGGCTCGGTGCCCTCGTACATCCCCTTCGCCAGGTCCTCTGGCAACGGGCAGGCGCGCGAGCCGACCGCCATCGCGACATCATGGGCGAGGAAGCAGCGGGCGATGTTGAGCTGCCAAAGGTAGTTGCTCGTTGTGACGTCGCCGAAGCTGCAGTGCACGGTCGCGTCCGGGTCGGTCGCGGCCCGGGCCGCCGCGCACGCCGCGTCGACGATGCGGGTCAGGCCGCCCTGGGCGTCGGTGCCCAGAAGGTCGCCGTCGTACTTGTCCGGTCCGACCTCGGCCATCGTCGAGCCTGCGAGCATGGCGGGCACCCATGCGTCGTCGCGCGCACAGTGCGCCACGAGCTCGCGGATCGGCGCTGGCTTGTCGGCGCCGGGCATGTCGAACATCGGCGGAATCACGATGTTGCGGTGTTCCTGGCGGATCCGGCAGAGCACTTCGAGCAGCATCGTCTCGGCCATCAGAAACAGCTCGGCCTCACGGATCATCGCGTACTCCTGAATCGGGGCCCCGATCACACCAGGTCGCAGGCCCGGCCGAGGTGAAAATCTGAGACGGTCAGCCGCGGAGCGTGTCCACGGCCTTGGCGATGCGCCGTTCGCGGGTCGCTGCGGCCTTGGCCTCCTCGACCGCGCGGACGTGCTCCTTGCGATGGGTGTAGCTCAGGGCGTCGAACCGCGCCCTGGCGCCGGGGACGGCGTCGAGAGCCGCAGCGAGGTCGTCGGGCACGGTTACGGCGCGGGGGGCGTCGTCGAGCACGACCTCGACGTCCACCTCGTCGCCCGCCGCGACCCCCGCGCCCTTGCGTACCTCGGCGCTGACGGGCAGCAGGAAACGTCCGCCCATGCGCGCGACCGTGCTGCGGTAGGCGTAGTCACCGATCGTGACGCGGACGGACGGGCGTTTGTGGGACCCGAGATGGGCGACGACCTCGTCCGGGACCTCGATGCCCGTGGCCGTCTTCCCGCCGAGCTCGACGGTGGCGCGGAACCTCATGCACCGATCTTGGCCGCAGCGCGGGCCGTTGGGCAAACCGCGCCTCGGCGCCGCGTGGCGGCCGAGGTACACGCGAGCGGGGTCTTGCTCGAGCTGAACCCCGGTGGTGTTCACCTCGGGCGACTGAGCAAACACGCGGCGATGATCAACCGGCGGAGGCGGATTCGTCGTGCGCCAGCGGTCGGCTCACCGTGGTGAAACGGCGGACTCGTTGTGCGCCAGCGGTCGGCTCACCGTGGTGAAACGGCGGACTCGTCGCGCGCTGGCAGGCGACTCACCGTGGCGGAGTGGCGGAGTAGTCGTGGGCAGGCGGTCGACTCACCCTGCGGGCGGCCCGCGCCTCTTCCGCGCCCCGCCTCCTTCCCGTGCCGCGCCTCTTCCGCGCCCCGCCTCCTTCCCGTGCCCCCGCCTCTTCCGCGCCCGCCTGCCGCACCGGGGTCAGCTCGCGCGGACCAGGTGGCGGGCGCGCTCGACGTTCGGCGGGGCCGGGATGTCGGGCAGCAGGGTTGTGGTGGTGCGCAGCGCGCGGAGGGCGAGGGTCGTGGACAGGTCGGTGGTCGGCAGGCCGGGCAGGCCGTACAGCCGCCGGGCCCAACGCGGCAGCGTGGCCAGGGAGAGCGAGGCGAGGGCGGGGATCGCCATCCGCGCCTTCTTCGGCGCGGTCGCCTGCGGCGAGAACAGATGGCCGACGGCGGTCCTGGCCTCGTCGGTCATCTTCAGCTCGGGCTGCACCGACTCGAGGTACTGCTGCATCGCCGCGGCCGACGAAGGCGCGTCGGGCAACCCGATCACCCGCGCGGCGCGGACGCTTTCGGCGAGGTAGGCGTCGACCCCGTCGTCGTCGAGGACGCCCGCACGCTTGGCGATCTGGGCGTAGGAGTCCGCCTCCGTGGCGTGCACCCACATCAGGTGCGCCGGGTGGTCGAGCCGGAAGGTGTGGCCGGTGTCCGGGTCGTAGCCGCGCAGCGACGCGTGCAGGCGCCGCACGCGCGCCCCGGCGAGCTCGACGTCCTCGATGGACCCGAACGTGCGCACACCGACGAACCCTACGGTGCGCTGGAAGCGCGACCACGCCTTGCGGGGGTCGAAGAGCGCGGAATTCTGGAACGTCCCGCGCATCACCCGTGGATGCAGCGACTGCAGCAGCAGCGCCCGGAACCCGCCGACCCACAGCACCGGTTCGAGGTGCACCCGCCACGTCACGGAGTCGGGTCCGAAAAGTCCGTCGTCATCCACCATCCAAGGACAACACGGAATGGCATGCTCTGCCATGTGATCGACCATCTCGCCCTCCAAGTCACCGACGTCGACGCCGCGGCAGCGCTCTACGTGCGCCTGCTCGCGCCTCTGGGGATCAAGGAGGTGATGCGTTTCCCCCGCGGCGCAGAGCTCGTCGTCGGCCTCGGCGGCCCCGACGGCGTCCCGCAGTTCTGGCTCGGCCCGGCAGGCGGCCAGCCGACGACGCGCGAGGTGCACGTCGCGTTCAGCGCCGCCGACCGGGCCGCCGTCGACGCCGTGCACGCCGCCGCGCTCGAGGCGGGCGTCGAGGTTCTGCACCCGCCGAAGGAGTGGCCGCAGTACCACCCCGGCTACTACGGCGTGTTCGTCCGCGATCTCGACGGCAACAACGTGGAGGCCGTATGCCACGCCGAACCCGTGACGGGGGACAATGGAGCCTGACGAGCGGGCCGGACGACGTGGTGGCGGCACCCGCGCCACTGCCACCACCTCGAAGGAGGCCCGTCGTGCCGCGCACCGTGTACGTGCTGGTCGTCGTCGTGGTGTCGGCCCTGCTCACGGCGGCGAGCGGCATCGCCTTCACCGCCGCCAAGCCGGTGAGCGCGATCCCCGCGCTGTACGTCGACCCGAACAGCCCGGCCCGCGTGGCCATGGCCGCTGACGCGGGCGACGCCGCCGCGGCTCAGATCGCCGCCGTCCCGAGCGCCCGCTGGTTCACCGAAGCCACCCCCGTGTCCGACATCACGGCGGCGGTGTCGCGCTACGTCGGCGGGGCCGCGGAGGCCGCCGCGATGCCCGTTCTGGTCCTCTACGCGATCCCCGCCCGGGACTGCGGCGGCTTCTCCAGCGGCGGGTTCGGCACCGCGGCGGACTACGCGGCGTGGATCCGCGGCGTGCGGGCGGGCATCGCGGGGCGCCCCGCCATGGTGATCGTCGAGCCGGACGCGCTCACCGGGATCGACTGCCTCCCCGTGGAAGCCCAGGAAGCCCGCTACACGCAGCTCGCCGACGCCGTGGCCCAGCTGCAGGCCGACCACAGCACCGCGGTCTACGTCGACGGGGGCCACTCGCGCTGGCTGTCGCCCTCCGAGCTGGCGACGCGGCTGCGGCGGGTGGGGGCACGCGGGTTCAGCCTCAACGTGTCCAACTTCTTCACCACAGCAGAAGAGCAGGCCTACGGCGAGCGGGTGTCGGCGTTGCTCGACGGCGCGACCTACGTCGTCGACACCTCGCGCAACGGCCTGGGCGCGGCCCCCGACGGACCGCTCAACTGGTGCAACCCGCCAGGCCGGGCCCTGGGGGCGCGCCCGACGACCGCCACCGACGCCCCGCACGACGTCGCGGACCTCTGGATCAAAGAACCCGGCCAGTCCGACGGCGAGTGTGCCCGCGGCGACCCGGCTTCCGGCGCCTGGTTCGCGTCCTACGCGGCCGGGCTCGTCGCCAGGGCCGCGGACGGCTAGTAGGAGCGCCCGGCGAATGAGGGCCCCGGCCCGCGACGCCCCGGCCAGGTCCGCATCGCAGCAGGGTGACACTGCTCCGACTGATCCGAAAATTAAGCCGGGGACGGGCGAACGGGACCACCGGCTCGGCGGTGTGGTGTTGTCGAGTCGGGGACGGGGGAAGGTGCGTCAGGCGGCGGGTTGGATGGTGACGGTGTAGCCGAGGGCTTCGAGTTGGTGGATGTGGGCGCGTTTGCGGCGTTCGGGATCGATACGTTTGTTGTAGAAGTCCGAGCCGAGGTCGGTGTAGCGGGCGTCGGGATCGGCCAGCAGGTGCCAGATGATCACCAGTATGGAGCGGCCGACGGCGACGATGGCTTTCTTCTTCCCGCGCCGTCGGGCGATGCGTCGGTAGCGTTCGCCGAGGAAGGTGTCGGTGCGTCCGGCGCTGACCGCGGCTTCGCCGATGACCCGGGCCAGGTAGCGGTTGCCGTGTCCGGTGCTGCCGCGTCCCTTGTGCTTGCCCGCGGACTCCTTGACTCCCGGGGCGAACCCGGCCCAGGACGCCAGGTGCGCGGGGGTGGGGAAGCGGGTCATGTCCAGCCCGATCTCGGCGATTGCGATGGCGGCCGCGGTGGCCCCGATACCGGGGATCTCATCGAGGCGTTGCACCCCCTGGGCGAAAGGGGCGACCATCTCCTCGATCGCGGTGTCGAGCTCGGCGATGTCGGCGTTGAGCGCGTCGATCCGGGCCAGCATCTTGGCCAGCAGGAACCCGTGATGGGTGGTGAAGAACCCGGTGAACGCCTCTTCCAGCATCGGGATCTTGCGCCGCAAGTTGGCCCGGGCCAGTTGCGCGAGCGCCTTGGGGTTGGTTTGTCCCTGGATCAGCGCGGCCATCATCTCCCGCCCGGAGACCCCGAAGATGTCGCTGGCCACCACCGACAGCTTGATCTGGGCGTCTTCGAGGAGCTTCTCCACGCGCTGTTTCTCCGCGGTGCGGGCCTCGATCAGGTCCACCCGATAACGGGTCACATCGCGCAACCGCCGGATCTGGGGTGGCGGGACGAAGCTGGGGCGCAGCATCTGCCGCTCGGCGACCTTGGCCAGCCACACCGCGTCGAGCTTGTCGGTCTTGGGCCGTCCGGGCAGGTGTTTGACGTCGCGGGCGTTGACCAGCCAGGTTTGGAAACCCTGGGCTTCCAGCAGGTAGTAGACAGGTTTCCAGTAATCCGAGGTGGCCTCCATCACCACCCGTGTCACGCCCAGGCAACGCAGGTGATCCGACATCGCAAGCAGCGATCGGGTCATCGTGGAGTAGGTCTCGACGTCCTGGCAGCGCCGCCCCGGCCGGCCCTCGTAGGGAACGCGGGCGCAGCACACCAGCTCGGCCTTGCCGATGTCCAATGCTGCGACCCGCTCGATGATCTCCTCGTTCTGTTGATCGACTTCCAGCACTCCTGCCTCCTCGCCATCGCAACCGGCTACCAGTGGTTGCCCGCAAGGACCGCAAGGGGTGAAGCGGAATCTGATCCGCGTGCTCGAGGCAACACTGAAGCTCCCATTGCGCGGTCCTCAGCACCCTGCTGAGTCACGACCTCCCACGATCACAGTCAACCGGCGTCGGCGGGCAACCACACCGAATTTTCGGCGCCGAACGCCCGCCCCACCAGGGGCACACCTGCTGAGTCGCAGCAGTGTCACCCTGCTGCAACCCGGGCCGCCGTCCGCCCGCGCCCAACGCGGGCCACTTCGCAGACCGCGCATGCACTTCGCAGAGTCCACAGACCCTGCGAAGTGACAGCGGACTCTGCGAAGTGACAGCGGACTCCTCGGTCAGGCGCGCATTAGCGACCGGGCGCCCTCGTACGCCGCCTCCACCTGCGGGACGACGGCGCTCGCGGTGAAGCCCGCCGCGCGCAGCCGCCCGGCCTGCCCCATCCGCGCGCGGGCGGCGGGGTCGGCGAGGAGGCCGTCGAGCGCACCGGCGAGCGCCGCGGCGTCCCCTGGCGGCACCAGCAACCCGGAGACCCCCGGCTCGACGAGCTCGGCGAGCCCCCCGACGGCCGACGCCACCACCGGCACTCCCGACGCCATCGCCTCGATCGCGACGAGGCCCTGCGGCTCGGCCCACCGCGACGGAACGACGACGACGGCCGCCGCGGCGTAGGCACCCATGATTTGACGGTGGGGCACGCCGCTGCGGACGATGACCCGTTCGCCCAGGTCGGGCGTGTCCGCCCGGCGCGCACCGATCATGACGAGCGGGACGTCGGCCGCCATCCGGCGGTGCGCCTTGGCCAACAAGCCCACCCCCTTGTGCTCGCCAAGGGCCCCGACGAACAGCACGAAGTCCCCGTCGGGGAGGAAGTCGGGGCGCGGGGCGGGCCGGGCGACGTCGTCGTCGACGAACGAGGGGACCACCGCGATCCGGTCCCGGTCGACGCCGGGCAGGCACGCCTGCGCCACCGCCTCACTGATCGGCAGGAACATCGCGACACGGTCGAACCGCGTCGCCGCCAGCCCGAGCGTCAGCGCGGCGGCCTTCACCGGGCCGTAGAAGCTGCTCGCGCAGCGCACACACTTGCGCAGCGCCGGACCTGAGCAGGGCGTGTCCAGCCGATCATCCTGGATCATGGTCTTCTTCGCGCAGGTCAGGCCGTAGTCATGCAGCGTGGTGACGAGCGCTGCGCGGCGGGGGAGCCTCAGCCCCAGGCACGAGTGCAGGATCCAGCCGTGCGCGTGGACGACGTCGGGGCGAAGCCGGTCGACGAGCTCCTGCAGCCGCCGGGTGAGCGCCGCGTCGGGCACGGTCGGGTGGAACAGGTGGTCGGAGTCGGCGGAGAACCGCCGCAGGTGCCGCGTCCAGCCCTCGATGCGGCGCACCGTCACGGCTCCCTCGACTTCGATCGCGGGCGAGCCCGGTCGGCTCATCGTCACCACGTCGACGTCGTGCCCGACCGCGGCGAGGCCCTGCGCGAGCGCCGAGACGGCGCGTTCGAGGCCGCCCGTCGCCGGTGCGTAGTTGTCGGTGACCTGCAGCACCCTCACGTGAGCCGCCGCCACGAGGCCAGCACCCACAGCGCTCCGGCCGTCTGCGCGAGGATCCACCCGTAGCCCGCCGCGATGATCCCGACCGCCGGCAGCAGCACCCACGCGAGCGTCAGCGCGCCCGCCAGCATGGCGAGGTTGAGCCACAGCGCGACCTGCATCCGGCCCGTCGCGCGTAAGACCGCCACCGCGAGGTTGGTGACGGCGTCGGGCACGGCGGAGAGCGTCAGCACGATCAGCAGCAGCCGCCCCTCAGCGGGGTACTCCGGTCCGAACAGCCGAAGCAGCAGGCCACCCGCCAGCAAGTAGATCACCATGGGTAAGGCGAGCAGCGTCCCGATGATCTTTGCGCTGCGCCGGGCCGCGGCGGCCACGGCGGAAGGGTCGCTCGCCACCTCGGCGAACAGCGACGTCGAGACGGCCGGGCTGATCATGAAGAAGACCGAGCCGAGCATCCACGTCGCGTAGAAGTAGGCGTTGGCCTCCGCTGACACCCGCGCCACCACGAGGATCGGCAGCACGTAGCCGCCGAGCATCGCCGCGATCGTGATCAGGTGCTGGCCCAGCAGCGACGTCTGCATCTCCCGCAGGTAGGGGCCCAGCCCGCGCAGTGTCAGCCGCACCGGCCGCCCGTGGAAGCCCACGAACCCGACCAGCAGCGACACGGCCCCGGCCACGGCCCACGACGTCAGGATCTGGTCGCCGGTGCCCGGAAACAGCCAGGGCAGGAACAGCAGTGGCAGTCGGGCCACCACGAACAGCGTGTTGCGCGCCAGCATCAGTGAGCCACTGCGCTCCGCCACGGCGGCGTAGTCCAGCGTGGTGCCGACCGCGAAGAACACGGTGCCCGCCACGAACAGCACCCCGCCCGCCGGTGTGGCGAGCGCGGGCAGGGTGCCCGCGACGTGGCCGAGCAGAACGACCATCACCGTCCCGCCGAGGGTCGCGGTGACCGCGGCGACCCCGAGCCCGACCGTCAGCCTTCCCCGCCACTCCATCTCCGACGTGCAACGGGGCAGCCACTCGATCATGGCGGCGGCCGCCCCGACGCTCGCGAAGATCGCTGCGATCTGCAGCGCGCTCGTCGCGCCAGCGCCTGCCCCGGTGACCGCCGCCGACGTCGTGTGGGCGACGATCAGCCAGAACGCGTAGCCGAACAGCGACGTCACCGCGCTCGTCGCCATGATCGACAAGCTGTTGCGCAGCATCGCGTCGGACCCGATCCGGGCCCGCACGGCGGCCACGGCGCCCACCACCCGCCCCTGCTGGGGCTGAGCCTGGGCCTCGGGCTGCGTCGACGCGTCGCTCGCAAGCTCGCTACGGGTCGACGCGTCGCTCATCAGCTCGAGCTCGGCCGACACGTCCTGCACCAACTCGCGCTGTGCCGCCACCTCGCTCGCCATATCGACGTGCATCGTCGGCTCACTCGCAAGCTCACTCACCGTTCTCCCTCGCTGACGCTCGGTCGACGCTTCGCGAAACGCTGTGTCCATTGTTCGTTCGCAAGCTCACTCACTGGATAACCTTCAACGTCGCGACCAACACGGACTGGGTGGGACCGGCGGTGATGCGCACGGTGTAGAGCCCTTCTTGCGGTGGGGCGAGGAACGTGACGGAGCTCGTCTGGACGTCGACGGCGCCGGTGTCGGCCGCCGCCGGGACGGGCGGTTTGGTGATCACGAGCGGACTGCGCGCGGGCGCCCCGCCGACCGTGATGTCGACCTGCGGCTGTGTGACCGCCAGCGGGCCGCCGTAGCCCGACAGCGAGAAGTCGACGGTCACGACGCCGTTCGGCCGGGCCGTCAGCGGCGCCCCGGAAATGGCGGGAGCGCCGTCGAGGGCGATCTGGGTGTACCGCTCGACCGGCGCGGGTTGCAACGCGATCGCGCCAGCCACGGCGGCGCCGAGCACGACGACCGCGCCAACCACCGACGCGGTGGCCGCCACGATGCGTGGACCCGGCAGCGCGAAGCGGTGGCTCGTGCGCGGAAACCGTTGCCATGGCGACGGTTCTCGCGCACGGCCTTGCCCGGGCGCCTGCTCGGCCGTCGACCGAGGTGCCTTCTGCCGCCACCGCCCCACCCACACCGAGACGACGTCAACCAGCCGTCGCGGCGGCAGCGTCGGCCACCGCGCGACCATCACAAGGACAAGCGCCGCCGCGGCGGTCACGCAGGCGATCCCCGGCGCCGCGACCGGCACGCCCGCCGCCCCGACGGCCAGCACGGCCGCCAGGAGCACCACGGTCCCCAGCACGATCGGGAGCGTGGTGCGGAGCAGAGCGTCGGTGCCCGCGTCGTCGTCGCCCGGCGGAGGCCCGAGCACCAGCCGCGTGGCCGCCGAACCCGCGACGCCGATCAGCACCGGCACCACCACGAGGGCGCGCAGCACAGTCGGCGCGGGCGTCAGCGCCAGCGCCAGCGCCCCGCCGACGAGGACAACGAGCCCCAGCGTGACCGTGCGCGGCGCGAGGGAGATCGTCATGATCCACTCCGAAGGGTCTGGCCGAGCAACAGCAGGTCGAGCCGGTACACCCGCAGGTGTTCGGTCGCGAGGATCCGCGACGCCCACGGCACGGTGTCGAGCCGGTTGAGGTACGCGGGCGGCGTCGGCTTGCCCGGCAGCGGATCGGTCGAGCCGAAGTTGTCCCCGTTGAAGGCGGCCTGCTGCGCCATGCGGGTGTCGACGACCACGTAGTCGTAGTGCGAGGCGTAGAGCATCCCGGCCAGCTCCCGGCTCGGGTCGTCGGGCGTCTGGACGAGCAGCGCGGCGGGGAAGCCCGCCGACGGCGTCGCCACGTCGATGTTGCCGTAGGCGATGAGCTGCAACGCCGTGTACCGGTCGGCCACGACCCGCACGGGTCCGGCCTCGCGCGTGAGCGCCTCGCCGACCGTGCGCGCCTCAGCGCTCGCCGACGTCGTGTCCGTGCCCCACCGGAACGGGCCGGGGAAACGGTACGGGTCGTTCAGCCCGCCGCCGACGTTGCCGATCAGCAGGATGGCCATGACCACCAGCACGGCGGGCTTCTGCCACCCCGCGGGCAGCCGTTTCGCCGAAGAGGCCCCCGGCGGGCGGTCGCTCTGCCATCTCCGCATGACGACGGCGGCGGCGAGCGCGATCCCGACGTAGGTGAACGCCCACGAGCGACGGGCGCCCTCGGCCCCGGAGGGCGCGACCAGGAACAGCACCGACGGGAAGTAGACGAGCCCGAACACCGTCAGCGCGTAGGTGTCGGCCTTCCACCCGGGACGCTCGCGGCGCACCAGCAGAACGACCCGCAGGCACACGAGTCCGATGACGACGGGCGCCAGCGCCGTCAGACCCCGCTCCCAGAGCGGCTGGACGCTCGGTGCGAGCAGCGCCCGACCCGCGTCGGGCTTCTTCGCGGCGATCGCGGTGAGCTGGTGGACCGAGCCGCCGAAGTAGGGCGACAGGTACTCGATGGTCGGACGGGCGTAGTTCAGCAGCCATACGACGGCGACCACCGCGATGCCGCCGAACACCGCCCACCAGACCAGCACCCGATGCTCGGACGTGCGCGCGATCCAGCGCCACGCCGTCATCGACGTCGCCAGGCCCAGCAGCAGAAGCAGCAGGAACAGCGTCGTCAGATGGTGGGTGACGACCGCGGCCGACCCACAGAGCACGGCCGCTACGACGAGCGCGATCCGCCTGCGGCGGCTGCTCCGCCCGCGCCGCGAGGCTCGCCAGCGCGAGCACCCACAGGAACAGCGCGATCGCGACACCCTCGTAGGAGTACTGCGTGTCGAAGTAGACCGCCGACGGGTTGACGCCGTAGACCACCGCGGCGATCCCGCCCGCCGAAGCCGAGCGCAGATGGGTCTGGGCCAGCACCGCCACCGCGAACAGGCACAGCACGTGTGTGGCGAGCTCGAGCGCCTCGCCCGACGACCACACCGACAGCCCCGAGAGCTGCTGGATGGCCGCGGTCAGCGCGGACGTGCCCGGAAAGGACTGGATGATCGGGATGAGCAGGTTGGGCCGCAGCAGCATGCCCGTGGACAGCACGTCGGTCGCTTCGCGCCAGTGCGCGTACTCATCGTGGTAGGCGGGCGCGAACGGGTTGCGCAGGTACTTCGGCGCGAACGTGACCACGCCGAACAGGGCCATCGCCCACATGCGCTGCGCCGCCGCGGTGGACGGCGCGATGATCCGCGCCATCACCGGCAGCGCCGCGACGAGCATGCCCAGCCAGAACACGACGTAGTACAGGCCGGGCGCCGCGCCTTGTGCGGAGAGCCGGTAGGACAGGCCGATGCCGAGGATGCCGACCGCCGCCGCCCCGACCAGTGCGGGCCAGGACAGCACCCGACGCCGCCAGGCGCTCGCCGTCGGGGCTCGCGGGGAGTCCGCGATCGCTGGAGCGGGCGGGTTGATCGTCGCCGTCACGCGACCGAAGGGGCGAGCGCGTTCGCCAATCGGTCGATGGCGTCGACGGTCGCGTTCCACGAGTGCGGGTTCGCGAACCGCTCGGCCCGCTTCGGCGCCACGACCAGCATCGCGTCCTGCAGCGCGTCGACGTCGCCTGCGGGCACGAGTGTGGCCCCTGCGTAGTCCTTGGTCGCCTCGACGAGCCCGCCGACGGCGTAGAGCAGCACGTGCAGGCCCGCGCTCATCGCGATCTGCAGCGGTCCGCTGGCCGAGCCCCGGCGATACGGCAGCACGAGCACGTCGGCGTCGGCGAAGAACCGGCCCGCCTCGTCGTCGCTGACGTAGCGGTTCACGAACGTGATGCGGTCGCGGTACGGGCTGGCCGCGATCAGCTCAGCGGGGCGGGTCCAGCCCTCCCACGTCTCACCGACGACGGTCAGGGTGAAGCGCGCCGCCTGCGCGGGCGTGAGCGAGTTGAAGGCCGCCACCAGGTCCTCCGCCCCTTTGTAGGGCCGGATCAACCCGAAGAAGAGCAGCCGGGTGACGCCCTCGACGACCGCTTTCGGCGGGACGGCGGGCAGGTGGTCGTAGGGACCGTGCGGCGCGATCTCGACCGCCATCGCCTCGATGGCGGGGCCCCACGTCTCGCGGAGCATGTCCCGGTCGTGCCGGTTGTGCACCAGCGCGCCTGCGACCCTGGCCAGCAGCGCGGGCATCACGCGACGGCAGTAGCGCTCGACAAGCGGCACCGACGCCTCGCCCGTGTCCTGCAGCTCGTGGAACTCGACGACCACGGGCACGCCCGCGCGACGGGCCGCCACCGCGAGCGCGAGGTAGGTGTGCAGCGTCGCCGCGGTCCACCACTGGAGCACGAGCACGTCGGGCTTCTCGCGCCGCAGCAGCGCGGCGGCGCGGCGGACCTGGCCGCCCCAGTACCAGTCGATCTCGCCGACCACGCGGACGTTGTCGGCGTAGGCGAGGCTGGTGAGGTTCTGACCGGTGCGCTTGCCGCCCGGGTAGAGCCGGGCCGGGATCAGCCGACGCAGCAGCAGCACGGCGACGTCATGGTCGGCCGCGAGCGCGTTCGCCAGCCTGCACGTGTAGACCGACAGTCCGCCGAGGAACAGGAAGCCCGGCCCGACGATCCAGATCCGTGGGCGAGCGGTCCGTTCGCGGGCGGGACCGCTCGCGACGGGAACCAGGTCGGCCGTCGCAGGCTCCTCGGTCCGGGGAGCGGCGACATCGGTGTGCCCCGCCATCAGCCCACCGCCCGCTCGTCGCCGGTGTCCACTGTGGGGGCCGGTGCGCCGTGCGCTGTGACCCGCCACCGCTGCGGCGCGATGTCCTCAGAGACCGCGACCCGCTGCGGGATCGTCGCCAGCGCCTGCGGCGTGCGTTCCATGCGGACCCTGCCCAGGATCGACAGACACTGCAGGCCGTCCCGCCAGCCGATCTTCTTGCCGTCGGCGAAGGAGCGGCCGTCGTAGCTGACCGCCACCTCGAACGGGCGCACGCCGCCGCGGATCAGGCGGGCGGTGAGCTCGGTGTCGAGCCCGAACCCGTTCTGGGTCAGCGTGAGGACGCGGAAGTCCGCGATCGGCAGCAGCTTGAGGCAGGTGTGCATGTCGGTCAGGCAGCAGTCGAAAAGGATGTTCGCCGCCAGCGTCAGCGCGCGGCCGCCCATGGCGAAGCGGAAGGACTGGTAGCGCGTGTTGATCCCGAAGACGCGGGTGCCGAAGACGTGGTCGGCGCGCCCGTCGAGCACCGGCGCGAGCATGGCCGGGATGTCGGCGGGCGAGTACTCGAGGTCCGCATCCAAGATGATCATATGGGTGCCGGTGGCGTGGGCGACGCCGGTGCGGACGGCCGCGCCCTTGCCGCGGTTGACCGTGTGACGGACGACGTGGACGCCACGCTCGGTGAGCGTTTCCAGCACCTCTGGGGTGCGGTCCGCACTGCCGTCGTCGACGGTGATCAGCTCCACCGGGCACGGGTAATCCACGGCGAGAACCCGTTCGATGGCTGAGAGAATGGTTTTACCTTCGTTGAAGACGGGCATTACGATCGACAGTTTGACCATGTGTCCGGATTTCCCCTGAGTCCGTGGATGGTTGTCCGTAGGCATCGTCGGCAACGTCAGGCACAACGTTACGGACCGTGTGCCCGTTCACCAAATCGCTGCTCGGACGAGTAGATCTTCACCCGAATGGCCGAGCGCTCGACGGAATTATAGCGGAGTGTGACGGCGCTGACATGGGTAAACGTGAGATGTCGCCCGGTTGAATCCAGGTGCGCTTGGGGCTAATTTCTGCTTCGGGTACTACAGTTCGGCTTCGCCGCACTATGGCGGTAAATCGGCAGAAAATTCCGTGTGTGACCTACCTAACTGATGGTTGCCAGCCGATCCCTGCGCCAATACCTTCGAGGCGTTTGACAGGGCCGTCGATGATGCCGAAATGGGCCCCGCCCTTGCTGAACGGCACTGAGCTGGGCGGACACGTGGGTTTCATTTAATGGACACCGAACGGAAACAATGATCGGATGAGGGGGTGGCGTGACGCTGAGCACGCCGAGTGATCGACGTCGCAGGGTTGGGGGGTTCCTGGGTGCGCTGCTGGCGTTCGCAGTGGCGGGCTGCGCCGCCGCGGGCGCGGCGCCCCCGGAGCTGACCGTCGCGCCGTCTGACCGCCTCTATGTCTCGATCGGCGACTCCTACGCCGCGGGATACCAGCCCTCGGCCGCGGCGACGACGACGAACGGCTTCGCCTACCAGGTGGCGGACCGGGCGGGGCTGCGGCTGGTCAACTTCGGCTGTTCGGGGATCACGTCCACAGAGCTGCTGCACACGGCGGGCTGCGATGCCGCAGCGCTCGGGCCCGGCGCACCCGGCTACGCGAGCGCCTCCCAGTCGAGCGCCGCCGTCGCGTTCCTGAAGCGGTATCACGCGCAGGTGGCGCTGGTCACGGTCGTCGTCGGCGGCAACGACGTGAAGCCCTGCCTCCTCACCGACAACGGCGGCGTGCGCCCTGACGCCACCGCGTGCGCCAACGCGGCCGTCGGCAAGCTCCGCGCGAACCTCGCCACCCTGTTGGGGGACGTCCGCGTGGCGGTCGGCCCGGACGTGCGCGTGGTGGGGCTCACCTACCCTGACGTCTACCTCGGCGCGTGGGTCGCCTCGGCCGACGGGCGCGTGGTGGCGGCCGACTCGGTCGGCTTCTTCCGCAACGTGTTCAACCCCGCGCTGCGCGACCGCTACACCGCAGCGGGCGCCACGTTCGTCGACGTCACCGCGGCGACCGGCGGCTACGGGCCGCTGACCGACACGGTCGACGACGGCACCCACGGCACCGTGCCCGTCCCCGTGGCGAAGGTCTGCGCGCTCACCTTCTACTGCTCGCGCAGCGACCCCCATCCGACGACAGACGGGTACACCGCCATCGCCAACGAGGTCCTCACCGCAGCGGGTGACGCGTGAGCGAGCTTGCGAGCGAACCATCGACCCTGAGCGAGCCTGCGAGCGAACCATCGACCCCGAGCGAGCCACTCCGCGTCACCCTGGTCACCCCGGGGTTTCCGCCCGAGCAGGGCGGCGTCGAGTCGCACACCGGCGCGTTGGCGAGGGAGCTGGCGGCGCTCGGGGTCGAGGTCCGGGTGCTCACCGCGCGCCGCGGCCTGCGCCGCACCACGGAGGAGAACCACGACGGCGTGGCTGTCCGGGTGTTCCCGGCGTGGCGCACCACGGCGATGTCGGTCTCGCCGCGGCTGCTCTTCGCGGGTCTGCGGGCTTTCCGGGACGCCGACGTGGTGCACGTGCACAGCTACCACGCGGCGTGCGGGTTCGCGGCGCTGTCGGGGCTGGTCGCTCCGGTCGTGTTCACGCCGCACTACCACGGCGACGGCCACACCGCGGCGGCCAGGGCGCTGCACCGCGCCTACCGGTTCGTCGGTCGCCTGTTGCTCCGGGCCGCGCGGGCGGTGATCTGTGTGTCCCGGGCTGAGGAGGCCGCGGTGCTGGCCGATGTGCCTGCCCTCGCGGGCCGGACCCATGTCCTGCCCAACGGGGTCGACACCGCACTGGTCCGCGCCGCGCAGCCCTATCCCGGAGAGCCTCCGACCGTCGTCTCGCTCGGCCGCCTCGAGCCCTACAAGGGCGTCGCGACGCTGTTGCGGGCCGCCGGATCGCTGCCCGACGGCACCCAGGTCGTCGTCATCGGGGACGGGTCGCAGCGCGCGGAGCTGGAGAAGCTGGCCGCGGAGCTGGGCGTCGCCGACCGCGTCCGGTTCCTCGGCGTGATCGACGGTGACGCCGTGCGCCGCTGGCTGCGCACCGCGGCCGTGCTGGTCTCGCTGTCAGACCACGAGGCGTTCGGCATGGCGCCGATCGAGGCGGCCTGCGCGGGGGCGCGGGTCGTGCTCAGCGACATACCGGCGCATCGCGAGATCGTCGCCGAGTACCTGGGCCCGGCCGCGACGCTGCTGACGCTGACACCCGCACCGGACGCACAGGACGCACTGGACGCACCGGACGCGGTGGCCGCGGCGGTCTCCGCGGGGCTGGCCGAGGCGGGCCGGGTCGCGGTCGACGTTCCGGACTGGTCGCGGATCGCCGCCGCGACGCTCGACGTGTACCGGGCCGTGGGCCCGGCCGACCAGGGGGAGGCCCCGACATGAACGACCGCCCAGACCGCAACGCCCCACACCGCGTGGCCCCAGACCGGATGGCCCCACATCGGATAGCCCCACATCGGATTGCACTGATCGACCGGCCGTGGCTGGGCTACCGCTCCGTCATGCTCGCCACCCCGCTGGACGCTCCGCCGATCGAGCGCATCCGGGCTGTCCTGGCCGAGTTCCTGGACCGCCACCCCACCGCCCCGCTCGCGTGCCGCATCGACGCGAACAGCGCGCGCTGGGTCCCGGTGCCGTCCGCCGAGCGGGGCGCCCACCTCGACCGCATCCTGCGGGGCGCCCCCGACCCGGCCTCCGACGACCTGGACGGCCACGTCCGCGCCCACCGCGGGGTCGGGATCGAGGACCTGCCGTTCGTGGTGACCGTCAGCCCCGGCTCGATGATGCTCAACGGGGCGCACGTGCTCGGCGACGCCGCCACGCTGTCACGGCTCCTCCAGGCGCTCGCGGGCGCCGACGCCGACGGGCTGGCGGCGATCAGCGACCGGGCGCGCACGGTCGAGCCGGTGCGGGCCTTTGCCAAGGGCCTGCGCGCCCACGGCCGGGAGTGGCTCGAGCACATGCGCACCCCGGCTGGACCCCGCCCGTGCGCGGAAACCGTCGCCCCGGCGACCGTTTCCGCGCACGACGCTGCGTCGTCCCCCGGCCCCGGCGGGCTGTCCCAGCCGTCAGCCGGCCTCGCCCGTCCCACGTTCGTCGGCACCGTGCTCGACCAGGCCGCGCTGCGCGACGTCACCAAATGGCGCAACGCGAACGCCCGTGGCGTCCCGCTGACGTGTGTGCTCACCTCCGCCGCGCACCGGGCCCTCGCCGCGAACGGGGTCGCCGTGCGGGGCGACGGCTTCTACGCGCTGATCGACGTCCGATCCCAGCTCCCGCACGGCGACGGCATGCGCTACGGCAACCTCGCCAAGAGCCTCTACCTGGCCGCTGACGTACGGGACCCGGCCTCGGTCGCGGCCGCGCTCACCGAGGCGACCCAGACCCAGCGGGCCCTGCCCGCCATCGTCATGGCGTCCGCGACCAGCCTCCTGGCCCGGCCGGGAAGCGCGCCCGCACCCGTGGGCCCCTTGATGCTGACGTTCAACTCCCTTCCGACGCTGCCCGGAGTGGCGGACCTGCCGTGGTCGACCACGGTGGGCTCAAGAGAAGGGGGCAGGCGCTTCTACGGCTTCGGCGAGTCGGTGGGCCCCGGCAGCGTCACGATCTTCGCGCTGCGGATGCGCGACCACATGGAAATCACCGCGAGCTTCGACGAGGGCTCGGCATCGCCAGACGCCGTCCGGGCCGCCCTCGACGCCATCGGCGACGCGCTGCCCCGCGCGATGGCGACGGTCACTCCGTCGTCGCCCGACGCGGCATGAGCGCGAGGGCGATGCCCGAGAGGGCGCAGCAGATCAGGATGTAGATGCTGATCCCCGTGCTCGACCCGGTGGCGGCCAGGATCGCGGCCGCGATCAGGGGGGCGGGTCCGCCCGCGATGACCGAGGCGAGCTGGTAGCCGATGCCCGCCCCGCTGTAGCGGATGTTCGTGCCGAAGCTCTCCGCGCGCGTGACGTCCGGCGACGGCGTGGTGGTGGTCATCGTCGATCCCCCGATCTCGGCTGGCGTCGCCGCAGAGTGTGCGGGGCCATCCGGATCTGTCAACCGGAACTACGATGAATGGGTCAACGCGCATCGCGAGGTCCCCGCCCAAGTGGTCGACAGGACCCAGCGCGGCCACCGCACGGGACCGAACCCTCGATCAACTGGAGCACGGAGAAGCACAGATCCGTCGATCCGCCGACGAAAACATGACTCTCGCCCACCGCCACACCGCCGACACCCGGCTGGGCAAGATCGGCAGAAGTGGTGCCACACGTGCGGATGCGTCCCCCCGACACCACTACCAGCGATCACCTCTGCGCAGACCGGGCAAGATCGGCAGAAGTGGTGCCCTGGGTACCTGCCCGGACCTGTGGCCTCCTCGCAACTTCAGCGCGGGTCGCTGAGGAACGCCGTGGCGGCGGCCGCGAGGTAGCCCGGGTCGGCGACACCGCACAGTTCGCGTGCCGAGTGCATCGAGAGCACGGGGATGCCGACGTCGACCGTGCGGATGCCCAGGCGCGTGGCGGTGATCGGCCCGACCGTCGACCCGCACGGCACGGTGTTCTTCGAGACGAACACCTGCGTCGGCACGTCCGCGTCGCGGCACGCCCGGTACCAGGCGGCGGCGCCGGGCGCGTCCGTGGCGTAGCGCTGGTTGGCGTTCACCTTCAGCGCGGGCCCCTGGTTGGGCAGCGTCCGGTGCTCGGGATCGTGCAGTTCCAGGTAGTTGGGGTGCGCGGCGTGCGTGACGTCCACCGAGAGGCAGCGCGACGCCGCGAAGACCGGTCCGCGGGCGTCGAACCCGCCAGCCAGGCGGGTGAGCAGGCCTTCGAGCAGGGGCCCGGCCGCGCCCGTCGCGCTGGCGCTGCCGATCTCCTCGTGGTCGAAGCCGACGACGACCGGGGTGACGTCGTCCGCCGCCACCTCGCAGAGCGCCGTGACCCCGGCGTGCACCGACGCGAGGTTGTCCAGCCGCCCCGCCGCGAGCAGCTCCTCCTCCTCACCGAGCAGGGCGGGCGGCGTGAGGTCGTAGACGACGAGGTCGTGGGCTGCGATCTCGGCGGCGGCGACGTCGGCCTCGGCGGCGAGGAACTCGAGCAGGTCTCCGGCGGCAGGCGCGCCGAGCCCCCAGATCGGCAGCAAGTGCTGCTGGGCGTCGAGCTTCAGGCCCTGGTTGACGTTGCGGTCGAGATGGATCGCCAGCTGCGGCACGCGCAGCAGCGGGCGGGCGACGTCGACCAGCACGGTCGTGCCGTCGAAGAGCGCCAGGCGGCCCGCGAGGCCGAGGTCGCGGTCGAGCCAGGAGTTCCACAGCGCGCCGCCGTAGACCTCGACGCCGACCTGGCGCCAGCCGCCGCGGCCGGTGTCCGGGCGGGGCTTGACCTTGAGCGTCGGCGAGTCGGTGTGCGCGAGGTACACCCGCAGCGGCCGCGGCTGTGACCGGAGGTCATTGGCCTGCTGGACCCAGGCCACGAACGTGCCGTCGCGCACGAGATAGCGCCCGCCGGGCCCGTCGTTCCACGGCCCGGTCTCGGGCTGCTCGACGAAGCCTGCGGCCGCGAGGCGGCGCACGACCTCGGTCACGGCGTGGTAAGGCGTCGGCGACACGCTGAGGAAGTCAGCAAGATCTTGGGCGAGTCCGTTCATCAAGGTGCATCCTCCCGGACGTGTTCAACGTCGTCGTGGTGGGTGCTGGATCGGCAGGCTGCGCGCTCGCCGCGCGGCTGGCGTTACGCATGGGGCGGATGGTGCTGCTGCTGGAGGCGGGTTCTGGCGATCTCGCGGACCCCGACGTCGGGTCGTTGGCCGCCACGGCGCCTGGGCATCCCCGCAACTGGACACATCCGGTGGAGCTGGCTCCGGGGCTGCCCGCGGTGGTGCCGCGGGGGCGGGGCGTCGGCGGTTCGGGCGCGATCAACGCGGCGGTGTGGACCTACGTCACGCCGTCGGACGCCCAGGACTGGAGCGTGCCGGGGTGGAGCTACCGGTCGATGCGCTACTGGTACGCCATCGCCGAGCGGGAGCCGATCTACGCGACCGACGGGCCCGTGCCCGTGCAGGTGGCGACCGGCCCACTGCTGCACCCGAGCACCGAGCGGTTCCTCGCCGCCGCCGCAGCACTCGGCTTCGCGGAGGAGCCGTACAAGAACGCGGGCGGACCGCCGGGCGCCGGGCTGGTGCCGAGCAACAGCCGCGACGGCCTGCGGATCGACCCGGCCCGCGCCTACCTGTCCACGCCGTTCCTGCCGGGGGACCAGCGGATCGACGCGCCACCTCCGAGCGAGGCGGAGTCCAGGCGGCAGCGCGTCTGGTACTTGGACTCGGAGTTGATCGTCGAGCCGCGCGCGCCGGTGGTGCGGTCCAACTCGACCGTCATGCGCGTCTTGGTGCAGCACGGCCAGACGTTCGGCGTCGAGCTCGCAGGCGGTGAGCGCATCCCGGCGGACGAGGTGGTCCTCTGCGCAGGCGCCGTGGGGACGCCTCGGATCCTGATGCGCTCGGGCATCGGCCCGGCTGAGACCCTCCGCGCGGCCGGGATCGACGTCCACATCGACCTGCCCGACGTCGGCCGCGGCTGGTCTGACCATCCCGCCGTCTTCCTGCCCTTCCGCACCGAGGACCCGCCGCCACACCCGCACGCCCCCATCGCCCAGGCCGCGCTGAACTGGGACTCGGGCGCGGACCCTGCGGGTGACATGGAGGTGATGCTGTTCACTCGCCCGTTCGTCGCAGGCGGTGACCTGCACCTGATGTGTGCGCTGCAGCAGCCCGACAGCCGCGGCACCCTCGACCTCGACCGGATCTCCTACGACTACCTGCGCACCGAGCACGACCGCCGCCGTCTGCGCCACGCGCTGCGGACGGGCGCCGAGCTGCTGCGGGCGGGGTTGGGCGCCCGCACCGCGCCGGGAGGCGACGTGCTGGGCAACGACCGCGCCCTCGACGGATGGGTCGCCGCCAACCTGACGACGGCCGTGCACATGTGCGGCAGCGCCGCGCTGGGCCGGGTGGTGGACGCCGAGCTGCGGGTCCACGGCGTCGCCGGGCTCCGCGTCGCCGACACCTCCGTCCTGCCCCTTTCCCCACGCCGCGGTCCGGCGGCCACGGCCATCGCGATCGGGGAGAAGGCCGCGGTGCTCCTGTCGCCCTGACCGTCGAGGTCACGATCGAGCGTCCACATAAGCTGCAC
The DNA here is from genome assembly GCA_963826705.1 of uncultured Actinomycetota bacterium. Taxonomy (GTDB): domain Bacteria; phylum Actinomycetota; class Actinomycetes; order Mycobacteriales; family Pseudonocardiaceae; genus Pseudonocardia. The sequence goes on along the minus strand of CAWGYF010000018.1, from coordinate 11,771 downwards.
AGATGGCGGCCAACCCGTTCTTCGAGCCGAACCTCTTGCCGTTCGGCTACCCCGACTTCGCCGCGATTCGCGGGGAGCACTTCCTGCCCGCACTCATCGAGGGCATGGCGCGGCAGCGCGCGGAGGTCGACGCGATCACCGCCGACCCGGCGCCCGCGACGTTCGACAACACGATCGTCGCTCTGGAGCGCTCCGGCGACATGCTGCGCCGCGCCTCCGCCGTGTTCTTCACCTTGGTCAGCTCCTGCAGCACCGAGGGCATCCGGGAGATCGAGGCCGAGGTGGCGCCGTTGCTCGCCGCGCACCACGATGCGATCACACTTGATCCCGCGCTGTTCGCCCGCACCGAGGCCGTCGACGACACCGACCTCGACGCTGAGTCGCGTCGCCTGCTGGAGCGCTACCGCCGCGACACGGTGCGCGCGGGCGCCCGCCTCGGGGCCGCCGACCAGGAGCGGCTGCGTGCGATCAACGCCGAGCTCTCCTGCATGTCCACCGAGTTCGGCAAGCGGCTGCTCGAGGGGGCCAACGCCGCCGCCGTGCACGTCAGCGACCCCGCGCAGCTCGATGGCCTGGCGCCCGACGCGGTCTCCGCTGCCGCGCTCGCCGCCCGCTCCCGCGGCCTCGACGGATTTCTCCTCACGCTCGTGCTGCCCACCGAGCAGCCCGCGCTCAGCACGCTGACCGACCGCGCGCTGCGCGAGCGGCTGCACACCGCGTCGACCAGCCGGGGCCTCGGCGGCGAGCACGACACACGGGCGACGCTGCTCCAGATGGTCGCCCTGCGCGCCGAGCGGGCGCGGCTGCTGGGCCATCCCCACCACGCGTCGTGGGTCGTGGAGACCGCGACCGCCGGGTCCGTCGAGGCCATTGACGCCATGCTGGGCAAGCTCGCCCCGGTGGCGGCGGCGAACGCGCAAGCCGAGGCGGCGCAGCTGTCGGCGGCCGCCGGATTTCCGATCGCAGCCTTTGACCGGCCGCTTCAGGAAGAACGTGTGCGCCGCGACCGCTTCGCGATCGACACCGCGGCGCTGCGGCACTACTTCGAACTGGAGCGCGTGCTGCACGACGGCGTCTTCCATGCCGCCGGACGGCTCTACGGCCTGCGCTTCGCCGAACGCCACGACCTGCCGACCTATCACCCCGACGTGCGCGTGTTCGACGTGTTCGACGAGGACGCGCAGCTCGGGCTCTTCGTCGCCGACTTCTACGCGCGCGACACCAAGCGCGGCGGGGCGTGGATGAACTCGTTCGTCACGCAGTCGCACCTGCTCGGCACCCGCCCGGTCGTGCTCAACACGTTGAACATCCCCAAGCCCGCCGACGGCGAGCCCACGCTGCTCACCGTCGACTCCGTCCGCACCATGTTCCACGAGTTCGGCCACGCGTTGCACGGCCTGTTCTCCGACGTGCGCTACCCGACGTTCGCCGGGACGGCCGTGCCACGTGACTTCGTCGAATACCCCTCCCAGGTCAACGAGATGTGGCTGGAGGATCCGGAGATCCTGGCGTCCTACGCCCGCCACCACGTGACCGGCGAGCCGCTCGCGCCTGAGGTGGTGGCGCGGCTCGCGGAGTCGCAGCGCTTCGGTGAGGGGTTCGCGACCACCGAGTACCTCGCCGCCACCCTCCTGGACCAGGCGTGGCACCGCCTCGAGGCCGGGGAGCAGGTGGCCGACGTCGAGGCGTTCGAGGCCGCAGCCCTGGCGGCCGCTGGCGTCGACGTCCCCAGCGCCCCACCCCGCTACCGCTCGACCTACTTCAACCACGTCTTCGGCGGCGGCTACTCCGCGGCCTACTACTCCTACATCTGGAGTGAGGTGCTCGACGCCGACACCGTCGAGTGGTTCGCCGAACAGGGCGGCCTGCGGCGGGAGAGCGGCGAGCGCTTCCGCCGCGAACTGCTCGCCGTCGGGGGAGCGGTCGACCCGATGGACGCCTACCGCGCCTTCCGCGGCCGCGACCCCGACGTCACCCGCCTGCTGGTCCGCCGGGCCCTGACCCCCATCTGACCGGGCCGCGCACCACCCCCGGTCGCGCACCACCCCCGTCGTGCAGCAGGCCCGGTCGTGCAGCAGGCCCGGTCGGGCACCAGGCCCGGTCGGGCAGCAGGCCCGGTCGGGCAGCAGGCCCGGTCGGGCAGCACGCGGCCGTTGGACCGCCAGGTCGCAGGGGTTGTGGTGTCGTCGCACGAACTCAATGCCACTGAGCTTAAGACGATCTTGGTCGTGGGGAGCGTGGTTGGTGCTCTCGTGCCGGTGGCGGGCGGGGCGCGGCAATGGCCGAGTCACTGCTGCGGCGCGGCGGCTGTCGTGGCCCGTGGCGGTAGAGGTCGTGAGGCCGCCGTTAACGGTTAACGGTCGAGGTCGACGTGGCGGGGGTTGCGTCGCGGCGAAATCCCGCTGGTGTCGACCTCGACGGGCAGGGCATCGTTCGCGAGACGGTGGTGGAGTGCTGGGAGTGTTGCGGCTGCGTCGAGATGACGGTGAGCGGGGTTTTGGTCGGGCGGATCCCCGTTGGTGGCAATCTCGGGGGTGACGGGCAGGCGCGGGTAGGCCCTGGCCCAGCACGATCTCTAGCACCGCACCCCGCGCCGGCACATTGATCAACATTAGCTAAGTGGCATGTGGCCGAACTGCTGTGAGGACGCCGTTGGATCTGCGAGGTGGAAGCTGGCCGGACCCGACTGCCCGGCACCCGCCGTCCACTATGCCCCCGCCTCTGCCGCGCCGCTGTCTGCCGCGCCGCTGTCTGCCGCGCCGCTGTCTGCCGCGCCGCTGTCTGCCGCGCCGCGGTCAGCCCGTGCGCTGTCCTCCGCGTCCGCAGCCGGCCACAGCCCGCCACCCACTTCGCGGACCTTCATGGCCCCGGGTGGCCCGTGGAGGTACTGAAAGTATTGCCCGTCGCACACCAGGGGCACCATCGGTCCCACCAGCACCTACTTTCGTCTCAGCGGCTGTGGCCTCCTCGCAGACGGCCGAACTTCTCCGACGACACCACAACCTCTGCGACGTCGCCGAAGTTGTCCACAGCCTCACCGATTCGGCCTCGCGCGGTCCGGGTGCGGAGTGTGCTGGGCCCATGGACAAACAGGGTGTGGTGTTGCGGAGCGATCTACTGCGGGCGGGGATGACGCCGGGTGAGGTGCGGCAGCGGCGCAGGCGTCGCGAGCTGGCGAACATCAGGCGTGGCGCATACGTCGACCCGCACGACCAACGCCTGGCGGAGGCGGTCGCCCGACATCGGCTGGCCACCGAGGCGGCGGTCCGTCAGCTTGGCACCGGCGCGGTCGTCAGCCACGTGTCAGCCGCCGTCCTGTTCGGCCTTCCGGTGTGGGGCCTCTCGCTGAGGCGGGTGCACGTCACCCGGGACCGGACTTCGGGCGGCCGCGTCGGCCGTGACGTCCACCTGCACTCCGCCGGACTCGACCCCGACGAGATCACGGTGGTCGACGGCATCCCGGTGACGACGCCCGCCCGTGCCGTTCTCGACGTCGCGCGCTCGGCAGCGTTCGAGCCCGCTGTCGCGGTGGCCGATGCCGCGCTCGCCAGACCGCGGCGCGACCTCCCTCCGCTCGCCACCCCCGCCGACCTGGCCTCGGCGCTCGAGCGCGGCACACGGCGGCCGGGCACCCCGGCGGCGCGACGGGTGGTCGCGTTCGCCGACGGGCGCAGCGGCAGCGTCGGTGAGTCGCGCAGCCGAGTCGCGATCGAGGCCGCGGGCCTGCCGACGCCGGTGCTGCAGTGGAAGGTGTTCTCGGCGAGCGGGATGTTCATCGGACGGGTCGACTTCGCATGGCCTGCGTTCCGCACCGTCGCAGAGTTCGACGGCGTGGCCAAGTACGGCCGCCTGCTGCGGCCCGGCCAGGACGCCGGCGAGGCGGCACACGACGAGAAGCGCCGAGAAGACGCCCTCCGCGCGGAGGACCTGCGGATGGTCCGCTGGAGTTGGGTCGACCTCGACCCCTTCACCGAGACAGCGGCGCAACTTCGCCGCGCCTTCCGTGCCTGACCTCGCAGGTATTGGGGGCGTCCTCTGCCTGACGTCGCAGACATCCGGGGCGTCCTCGCAAGAGTTCGGCCACAATGCCGGTTACTTGAGGTGGGACGTCCGGCAGCTGATGGTTGCCCGGATAGACAGCACCCGAGCTGTGATGATCGCTGACTGAAGGCTGCGTCGGCGAAGTGCGCACAGTGCGCGGGCCCCGCGAGGACCGCACGCTCGACCCGGTCGCCACGGTGATCGCCGCATGTGGTGCCCAGAGTGCGCCGCTGCGCCGCCGACACCACTCTCGACGATCATGGCCCGGCTGCGAGCGGGCTGCGGCCTGGCTGTGGGCCTCCCGGTGGGCCGTGATCGCCAAGATTGTGACATAACGGCCATATATGGCATTCATGTCACACAACCGGCGATCAAGTGCTTGGCAGCAAGCCAACTAGGCGATCGCGGGCGGCGGCGACCATGCCGTGGCGAACCGCCGACGCCGTGGCGAACCGCCGGACTCGCCCGTACCCGGCCGCCCGACTCACCGTGGGGAAGAGCGAACTCGCCGTGCCGGCGGACCCGACTCGCCGTGTCCGGCCGCCGGACTCGCCGGGCCGGGGTGTCCGACTCGCCGTGTCCGGCCGCCGGACTCGCCGGGCCGGGGTGTCCGACTCGCCGTGTCCGGCCGCCGGACTCGCCGGTGCCGGGGTGTCCGACTCGCCGTGTCCGGCCGCCGGACTCGCCGGGCCGGGGCCGTCCGACTCGCCGTGCCCGGCCGCCGGACTCGCCGTGCCTCGGCAGCGTGCTACTCGCAGTGCCCCTTCGGCGCCGGGACGTCCAGCGTGGGATTGCGGTCGAAGAAGCCCACCGGCTTCAGGGGGGTGAACCCGGTGGTGTCAACGGGCGCGGACCACGCGCCCCCTGCGGCGAGGAAGGGCGACGAGCACAGCCTCGACCGCGGCCGGAGGGCCGCCGGTCGGTGTGGGCAGTTGGTGATCGTCAAACCGGGGAGCGCAAGGAGTCCGGCGAGGCCGAGCGCCTGCGCTACGACGGTCGGCCACGGTCGGTGATCGACCCGACCACGCCGAAGTAAACCAGAACCGCCGGACGGGTCAGGGCCATCAGGACGAGTGCACCGAGCGTAGCCATACCAGTCATCCAGGCGATCCCGGAGCGGGTTGTCCGCTGCCTGTCCGAAAAAGCCGTCCCGCCCGGTGGGGAGCGCCGGGCGGGACGGGTCGTGCCGCGGGAGTTGTCTACGTGTAGATCCGGACGTAGTCGACGTCCATCTCGGTCGGCTTGGGCGATCCATTCTCGGGGAAGTAGTCCAACTGGATGGCCAGGTGCATCTTGCCGGGTGGCAGGGTGCTGCTGTCGGTGCTCTGGAACCACTGCTGGCCGTCGATGTAGCCGGTGATCCGCCCGGCGACCCACTCGACCGCGTAGTTGTGCCACTGCGTCAGGTCCAGCGTCTTGTCGGCCGACTTCTGCTTGTTCGACGCGCCGAAGTGCAGGAAGAATTCGACGTCTGGCGACGCGCTCGTGGTCTCGGCGAAGTCCACCTCGCCGCCCTGGGGCCACTCGCCTTGCGGCCAGAGCAGGAGCACGGGGTGGTACTGCTTGTCGCCCTTCGGGAAGCGGGCGCGGACCTCCCACTTGCCGAACTGCTGGTCGTCGGTCCACGACATGCCGCCGGTGGTGCCCTTGCTGTCGCCGCGGATCGTCATGATCCCGTTCTGGACGGTGATCGCGTCGGGCGCGCGAATGCCATCGCCGCCGTTGCCGGGTCCGTCGTAGGGCGACCAGTGGTTGCTGAGGGCAGTTCCGGCGAACTCGTCGCTGGTCGCCAGCGTCCAACCGTGGGCGACGGCGGCCTGTGTGCCGTCGCTTGCGGCAGCCGGAGGCCGGGCGGCCACGGTCGACGGCTTGGCCGCCACCGGGGGCACTGCAGGCTTGGGCTTCGCGGCGGCAGCCGGGCTCGTGCTGGGGAGCGGAGTCGGGGTGGCTGCCGGGGTCGGGACCGCAGGTTGGACGGTGGCGGGGTCGGTGGCGGGGTCGGTGGCGGGGCTCGCGAGCGACGACTGGTCGGCGAGCGCGGGGGCCGCGGGTGCCGCTGGGGAGCGGACGGTGGTGAGGGCCAGTGTGGCGACCAGCATCACGATCGCGCCGACCGCGACGGGGGCGAGGCGGCGGATGCCGGTGAGACGGGTCGCGGGGACGGCCCTGGTGATGACGGCGTCGGCGGAATGCCGGTGCCGCCCTGTGGTCTCCCCGGGGGAGACGTCGTGCTCCGCGGAAAGACGGGCGATCAGCTCAGTCGATGGCTCAAGCAGATCCTCCGCGGCGGTATCGGTCCGTCGCATGAGGCGAGACACTAGGCAGAACGAAGCCGGACGGTCGTGCAACCTGAGAGGTGGGGTTGCGCGTCGGCGCCCACAGGTCGGTCCGGCGCGCCGGACCGCACTCGAACGGCGCGGATCTGAGGATGCGTAGGCCTTTCGGGCTATCTCGGCTCTCAGCTCACGGCAGGCGGTCTTCGCCGTAAGGGTGATGTCGCTCCGTTAGAGGATTGTTATCCCGACCCGGACGGAGCAGACTGTCGGCGATGCTCCCCGTCGCTCCCCCGGGGGGTGCGTCCTCGTACCACCCGACGCTGATGTCGGTGCCTCGTGCGTCTGCGCTCCCCAATGACCGTGTCCTGCTGGCGTTGCCCCCTACGGCCACGTCGGCCTCCGTGTTGCGCAGCCTCCATGCCGAGGGGGTGAGCGTGAGCGCCGTCACCGACGGCATCGGCGTGCTCGACGCCGTTCGCGCCAGAGACCCCGCGCTCGTGGTGCTCGATGTCGAGCTACCGGGACCGGACCAGGCCTCCGTGTTGGCGGCCATCCAGTCCGAGGCGCCGCACATCGCGGTGATCGCGGTGACGCCGCGTGAACGCCGGACCGCATTGCTCGCGCTGCTGCGCGGCGACCGCGACGACTACATCCTGCGCCCCTTCGCCGTCGACGAGCTGGCCGCACGCATCCGGCTGCGGCTGCGGCTCGGCCCGGCCGTCGAAAGCACGGTGCTCCGGCAGGGCGAGTTGATCGTCGACACCGAGTTCGGCGAGGTCAGCGTGGAGGGTTCGCCGATCTCGCTGTCGCCGACGGAGTACTCCCTGCTGCTGGCCCTGATCGGCACGCCGGGTGAGGTGGTGCCGCCGGAGCGGCTCGCCCGCGAGGTGTGGTCCGAGCCCGCGTCCCCCAACCTCGTGCAGGTCTACATCTCCTACCTGCGCCGCAAGATCGGCCCTGAGCGCATCCGGACCGTCCGCGGTGAAGGGTATGTGCTGGAGGCCTGAACTCCGGTGAGGAGTGGATAACGCTTCGGACGCATACGCCGCAAGCCTGGTTCTTCGTGCCCAACCGCGTGCTAGGCAGTGCTCATGACTATTGGCAGCATCCTCGGCGCGATCATCATCGGCGCCATCCTCGGCGTGGTGGGCAAGCTCGTGGCGCCCGGCAGGCAGGCCATCCCGTTCTGGCTGACGATCGTGGTGGGGATCGTGGCCGCGTTCATCGGCACCTTCATCGCCCGCCTGTTCGGCGTGGCCGATACCCGCGGCATCGACTGGATCGAGCTGATCCTGCAGGTGGTGGTGGCGGCCATCGGCGTCAGCGTGGTGGCAGGCGTCTACGGGCGGCGCGGCATCAACAGATAGGCCTCACCCCGCTCCGAACTCGCTCGCCGCGGCGAGGAACTGGTCGTTCTCCTCCGGTGTGGACACCGTCACCCGGCACCCGTCGGGGGAGAACGGCCGCACCACGACCTTGTGCTCCAGACAATGGGCGGCGAACGCGTTCGTCTGCTCACCCAGCGCGACCCACACGAAGTTGGACTGGGTCGGCGGCACCGTGAACCCCGCTTCGACCAGCGTGCGCCGCACCCGGACCCGCTCCTCGACGATCCCCGCGCAGGCGGCGAGAAGCGCCTCCGCGTCGTCGAGTGCGGCGATGGCGGCGGCCTGCGCGAGGGTGTTGACGCTGAACGGCGAGCACACCTTGCGCAGAGCGGTGATCACCTCGGGCGCGCCGACCGCGTAGCCGACGCGGAGCCCGGCCAGCCGGTAGGCCTTCGAGAACGTGCGCAGCACGACGAGGTTGGGGTGGGCGTCGAGCAGCGGCAGCCCGTCGACGGCGTCGGGCTCGGTGACGTACTCGTGGTAGGCCTCGTCGAGGGCCACCAGCACGTCGGGCCCGACCGCGGCGAGCAGCCGTTCCAGCTCGGCCCGCGTGACGACCGTGCTCGTCGGGTTGTTGGGGCTGCACACGAACACCAGGCGGGTGCGCGGGGTGACAGCGGCGGCCATCGCGTCGATGTCGTGGCGGAACTGCGCGTCCAACGGCACGGTGACCAGGCGCGCCCCGCCGATCTGCGCGACGATCGGGTAGGCCTCGAACGAGCGCCACGCGAACACCACCTCGTCGCTGCGCTCCAGGCAGGTGGCCGACACGAGCTGCTGGCACAGGCTCACCGAGCCGCACCCGACCGCGATCCGCGCGGGCTCCACTTGCAGCGCCCGGGAAAGCCGCTCGGTGAGGCTGACGACGGCCAGGTCCGGGTAGCGGTTGCCCAGCGCGGCCGCCTCGGCGATGGCAGCCAGAATCCGCGGCGTGGGCGGGAGCGGCACCTCGTTGCTGGCCAGCTTGACCAGCCCGGGGATCGCCCGGCCGGGGACGTAGGCGGGCAGCGACTCCAGATCGGGCCGGATGAGCGTCATGCCCATCACGGTAGTGGCGCCCCACGACAGTTTCGCGACCGATCCGTGCCAGGCTGGAAGCTATGAAGGATATCCGCACCGAGACCGTACCCCTGGTCGACGGCAGCACGCTGCGGCTCACCGTCGCCGAGCCGGACGGCCGGATCCGCGGCGGGATCGTGGTGCTGCACGAGGCGCGGGGGATCACCGACGCCGTCCGCAGCCTCGTGCACGGTCTGGCGGGGGATGGCTGGCTCGCCGTCGCCCCCCACCTCTACCACCGCGACGAGGTCGACGAGGTCGACGCGGACGAGGCCGACGAGCGGGCTGGGAAACTCGATCGCGACGAGGTTCTCGCCGACACCGACACCGCCTTCGGCTGGCTCGCCGAGCGCGACGTCGCCTCCGACCGGATGGGCGTGGTCGGGTTCGACGTCGGTGGGTCGGTCGCGCTGCTTGTGGCGGCCAAACGGACGCTGGGCGCGGCGGTGACGGTCGCGAACGACGTGCCGTCGGCGAACGTCACGGCGCTTGTCTCGGCCGCGCAGGGGCTCACCTGTCCGTGGCTGGGGATCTACGGGGCCGAGGGCACCGCCGACCCGGAGATCGACCGGCTGCGCGTCGCGGCGGCGTCGTCGGAGGTGGCGACCGACATCGTCGTCTACCCGCGCAAGAGCGATCGCTTCGACGACGACCCCGAGACGGCCGCCGACGCCTGGCAGCGCACGCTGAACTGGTTCGACAGCCACTTGCGCTGACGCGCCTGTGCGCGGATAACGCTGTTCTGGCCACCTTTTCCGCGCACGATCGCGGTGCGCGAGATGGCATGCTGGGCGGGTGGCCGATACCCCTGACGTCCTGTGGACCCCTGACCCGAGCCACCACGGCCCGCTCGCCCGGTTCACCGACTGGGTGCACGAGCACAAGGGCGTCGAGGTCGAGGACTACCGGTCGCTGCATCACTGGTCGGTGACCGATCTCGACGGCTTCTGGTCGGCCATCGTCGAACACCTGGACATCCGCTTCCACGCCCAGCCGAGCGCCGTGCTCGGCTCCCGCGACATGCCGGGTGCGGAGTGGTTCCCCGGCGCCACTCTGAACTACGCCGAGCACGCGCTGGCCCACGGCGACGACGCCGACGTCGCGCTGATCTACGCCCGCGAGGACGGCCTCGAGCGCACCGTCACCCGCGGTGAGCTGCGGGATCTCGTCGGACGGGCGCGGGCGGGGCTCGTCGCGATCGGGGTCGGGCCGGGCGACCGCGTCGTCGCGCTGGCGCCCAACTGCGTCGAGACGCTCGTGACGTTCCTGGCGGCCGCGAGCCTCGGCGCGATCTGGTCGTCATGCTCGCCGGACTTCGGCGTCCGCGCCGTCCACGACCGCTTCGCCCAGATCGAGCCCGCGGTCCTGCTCGCCGTCGACGGCTACGTCTACAGCGGCAAGCGGTTCGACGTCCGTCCCACGGTGGAGACGCTGCGCAGCCAGCTGCCAACCCTCCGTGCGACGGTTCTCGTCCCCTACCTCGGCGAGTCCCTCGATGGCACCGTGACCTGGGAGGACTTCACCGCCAACCGCGGCGAGCTCGCGTTCGACCCCGTCCCGTTCGACCATCCGCTCTGGGTGCTCTACTCCTCCGGCACCACCGGACTGCCGAAAGGGATCGTCCACGGGCACGGCGGCATCGTCCTCGAACACCGAAAGGCGCTGGCGCTGCAGCTGGAGCTCACGACAGAGGACCGGTTCTTCTGGTTCACGACCACCGGCTGGATGATGTGGAACTTCCTCATCGGCGGCCTGCTCGTCGGAACCCCGATCGTGCTGTTCGACGGCAACCCCGGCTATCCCGACCTCGGCGCCCTGTGGAAGCTCGCCGATCGCCACGGCGTCACGTACCTCGGGGTGTCGGCGCCGTTCATCCAGTCGTGTCTCAAGGCGGGGGTGCGGCCCCGGGAGGAGTACGACATATCGGCCATCCGGGGCATCGGCTCCACAGGAGCACCATTGTCCGAGGACGGCTTCCGGTGGATCGGCGACGCCGTCGGCGGCCACGTCCAGATCTGTTCGACGTCGGGCGGCACGGACGTCTGCGCGGCCTTTGTCGGGTCGGCCCCGAACGTGCCCGTGTGGATGGGGGAGATCTCCTGCGCCTCCTTGGGCTCGGACATTGTCGCCTACGACGAGAGGGGTAAGGAGGTCATCGACGAGGTCGGCGAGCTCGTGATCACCCAGCCGATGCCGTCCATGCCGGTGATGTTCTGGAACGACCCGGACGCCACCCGCCTGCGCGAGGCGTACTTCGAGGACTACCCGGGCGTCTGGCGACACGGGGACTGGGTGCGCGTCACCCCGCGGGGGTCCTTCGTCATCTATGGGCGCAGCGACTCCACCCTCAACCGCGGCGGCGTCCGCATGGGCACGGCCGACTTCTACGCGGTGGTCGAGGCCTTCACCGAGGTCGATGACTCGCTGGTGATCGACACCAGCGAGCTCGGGTCCCGCGAGGAGGGCGCGCTGCTCTGTTTCCTGGCGCTGACGCCCGACTCCGCGCTGGAGGACGTCGAGCCCGCGCTGCGCAAGGCGCTGCGCACGGAGCTGTCGCCGCGGCACGTCCCCGACCGGTTCGTTGTCGTCGACGCGATCCCGCGTACGCTGAACGGCAAGAAGTGCGAGGTGCCCGTCAAGAAGATCCTGGCGGGCGTGGCCGCGGACAAGGCCGTCAGCCGCGGGGCGCTGGCGAACCCCGACGCCCTCGCCCCCTTCCTCGAACTGGCGGGCCGGGGGGCATGAGAACGGCTGGACCGGGCTGTGTACGCTTGTCTTCGCTGGAGGCTCACCGCCCCCGGGAGGCTTCGCCTAGTCTGGTCTATGGCGCCGCACTGCTAATGCGGTTTGGGGTTACCCCCCATCCCGGGTTCAAATCCCGGAGCCTCCGCGCAGGCACGGCCTAGCCGGGCTGAGCCATAAGTGAATATGACGCGCCCGTAGCTCAACGGATAGAGCATCTGACTACGGATCAGAAGGTTGGGGGTTCGAATCCCTTCGGGCGCAC
>CAWGYF010000017.1:0-234302 GCA_963826705.1 uncultured Actinomycetota bacterium | reverse complement strand
GGCTCACGAGCCTGATCCGGGAGGTCACCGCGGCCGGGCCCTCGCTGGTCGTGTTCGTCGACGAGCTGCACCAGGTGGTCGGTGCAGGATCGGCCAGGGCGCCCCGATGGACGCGGGCACCATCCTCAAGCCCGCGCTCGCCCGCGGCGAGCTGCGGCTGATCGGCGCCACCACGCAGGAGGAGTACCGCCGCCACATCGAGAAGGACGCCGCGCTGGAGCGCCGGTTCGAGCCGGTCACGGTCCCGGAGCCGACGGTCGAGCAGACGGTGGAGATCCTGCGCGGCCTGCGCGGCCGCTACGAGGAGCACCACGGCGTCACGATTTCGGACGCGGCGTTGCAGGCGGCCGCCGAGCTGTCGGACCGCTACGTCCGCGACCGCTTCCTGCCCGACAAGGCCATCGACCTCATCGACCGCGCCGCGGCCCGCGCGGGCATGCGGTCGCCGAGCAGCGCGGCGTCCAAGGAGGTCGAGCAGCTCACGCGGGCCCGCGACGTGGCCGTCGACGCCGAGGACTACGAGCGCGCCATGGTGCTCACCCGCGAGCTGGAGCGGCTGGCGGGCCGTGCCGCGGGCGCCGGTCCCTCGCTGGACAAGAAGCCGCAGATCACGGCGGACGACGTCGCGCAGATCGTCGCGCGGCGCACCGGCATCCCCGTCGCCGAGCTGGGCGCGGTCGAGCGCGACCGCCTGCTGCGCCTCGAGGAGCTGCTGCACCGGCGCATCGTCGGGCAGGACGAGGCCGTGGAGGCCGTCGCCGACGCCGTGCGCAGCGGCCGGGCGGGGCTGGGGCACCCGGGGCGGCCGGTCGGGTCGTTCCTGTTCCTCGGCCCGACGGGTGTGGGCAAGACCGAGCTGGGCCGGGCGCTGGCCGAGGCGCTGTTCGGCTCGCCGGACAAGCTCGTCCGGCTGGACCTGTCCGAGTACACCGACCGCTCAGCGGTCACCCGCATGATCGGCGCTCCGCCCGGGCACGTCGGCTACGACGACGCGGGGCAGCTCACCGAGGCCGTGCGCCGCGACCCCTACACCGTCCTGCTGCTCGACGAGCTGGAGAAGGCCCACCCGGAAGTCGCCGCGCTCCTGTTGCAGGTGCTGGACGCCGGGCGGCTCACCGACGCGCACGGAAGGGTCGTCGACTTCCGGCACGCCATCGTGATCATGACGAGCAACGTGGGCGCCGACCGGATTCTGGCCGCCGAGGAGATCGACGACGTCCGCGAGGCCGTACTCGCCGAGGCCAGAACCCGGCTTCGGCCCGAGTTGGTCGGCCGGGTCGACGAGGTGGTGTTGTTCTCCCGCCTCACCCGCGAGGAGCTGCGCCGGATCGTCACGCTGCTGCTGGAGGAGACCCGAGGGCGGCTGGGCGCGCGGGGGGTCGAGCTGACGCTGGACGACGCGGCCGTCGACCTGCTCGCCGGACGGGGGCAGCGGCCGGAGCTGGGCGCGCGCCCCCTGCGGCGCACGATCGGCCGGGAGGTCGAGCGCCGCCTGGCGCGGATGCTGCTGGCGGGCGACGTGACGCCCGGGCAGCGCGTGCAGATCACCGCCCAGGGCGAGGAGCTGGTCCTGCGGGTCGAGTGAACGGAGTTGGTTCCGCGGAACCGCGCCCGCTCGGTGTACGTGGACTTCGTCGGCTGTCGGTGACACCTGGCCGCAGGCGCCGGTCGGTGGATCTCGCAGATGCTGTGGGGTCGTCGCGGGGGTTCGGCCGCGGTTCGGCCAGTGCGCACAGTGCGGGCCCCCGCTTAACCGCACGGTGGCCCTGGTCGCCCGGTGGCCACGGTCGCCCCGGTGGCCACGGTGGCCCCGGTTGCCCCGGTCGCCTCGGTGATCGCCGCAGGTGGTGCCATGAGTGCGGCGCTGCGCCGCCGACACCACTCTTGACGATCATGGCCCGGCGGAGGCCCGGCGGAGGCCCGGCTGCGGGGCGCCCGGCGGAGGCCCGGCGGAGGCCCGGCGCGGGGCGCCCGGCGGCACCCGGCCGCGGCGGCGGCGGTCGCCGCGGCGGCCAGTGCGCCAGTGCGCGGGCCCCGCAGAACCGCCGGTCGCCCTGCGCCCCGGTGGCCCCGGTGGCCCCGGTGGCCCCGGTGGCCCCGGTGGCCCCGGTGATGCGCCGCAGGTGGTGCCATGAGTGCGGGGCTGCGCCGCCGACACCACTCTTGACGATCATGGCCCGGCTGCGGCCCGGCGGGGGTTCGGCCGCGGTTCGGCCAGTGCGCACAGTGCGGGCCCCGCAGAACCGCACGGTCGCCCGGTCGCCCGGGTCGTCCCGGTCGCCCCGTCGCCCCGGGTGATCGCCGCAGGTGGTGCCATGAGTGCGGCGCTGCACCGCCGACACCACTCTTGACGATCATGGCCCGGCTGCGGCCCGGCTGCGGCCGGGCCGCCTGCGGGGTCGGCGCGGGCTGCGGCCCGGCTGCGGCTCGGCCGGGCCGCGGAGTCGCCCCGCGGACGCCGATCCGGCGCCCCGCCGACACCGCGACGTCATCGGCCAGTGTTCGGCCCTCTGCGACGACGCCGCAACCGGCGATCGCCGCCCGCCCGCACGCCGGGCAGCGGCCACGGCCAGCGTAGGCTCTGACACAGAGGTATTCTGCTTCTGTGGGTGCCGCGGACGAGCTGATGACGCTGGTCCTGGGCGTCCGGAGGGTGGTCCGCAGGCGCCTGCGGGCCGAGTTGCCCGGGCCTGTGCTGCGTGGCGCGCAGCTCGAGCTGCTGCAGTTGGTGGAGGCCGAGCCGGAGGTCGGCGTCGCCGCCGCGGCGCGCAGCCTGCACCTGGCGGGCAACACCGTGAGCACGCTGGTCAACCAGCTCGTCGACGCCGGGATGCTGCACCGGGGGGTCGATCCCCACGACCGCCGGGCCGCGCGCCTCTCTCTCACCGACGCGGCGCAGACCCGTCTGGCCCGCTGGCGGGGCGCCAGGAGCGCGCTCGTGGCGGACGCCGTCGCGCGGCTGTCGGAGCAGGACGTCGCCGCGTTGGAGGCGGCGCTGCCCGCGTTGAAGAACCTCGTTCTGGAGTTGGAGGACTGATGGACACGCCTGCGGTGTGCTGTGTCGGGCTGCGACAGGTCTTCGGGGAGACCGTCGCGGTCGACGGGCTGGACCTCCGCGTCGCCCAAGGTGAGGTGTTCGGGCTCCTCGGGCCGAACGGGGCGGGCAAGACCACCACGATCCGCCTCATCACCACCCTGCTCCCGGCGCCGCTGGGGGCGATTGAGGTGCTCGGGCTCGATGTCGCGCAGCGCAAGACCTCGGTGCGGCGGCTGCTGGGCTATCTCCCCCAGCAGCTCTCGGCCGACGGCTCGCTCACCGGCCGCGAGAACGTCACGCTGTTCGCCCGCCTCTACGACGTCCCGCGCCGCGAGCGGGCCGCGCAGGTGCAGGCGGTGCTGGTGTCCGTCGACCTCGCCGACGACGCCGAGCGCCTGGCCAAGACCTACTCCGGCGGTATGGTCAGACGCCTGGAGCTGGCGCAGGCGCTGGTCAGTGCGCCGCGGTTACTGATCCTCGACGAGCCGACCGTCGGCCTCGACCCGGTCGCCCGCGACGCGGTGTGGGACCGCATCCACGACATCCGGCGCGCGACCGGCATGACCGTGCTCGTCACCACGCACGCCATGCAGGAGGCCGACGAGCACTGCGACCGCATCGCGCTCATGCACCGCGGCCGCATCCGCGCGCTCGGCACCCCCGCCGAGCTCAAGGCGGCGATCGGGCCCGACGCCACGCTCGACGACGTCTTCCGCCGCCATACCGGCGACGCGTTCGCCGATTCTCACAAGGGTGGCTTGCGCGACGTCCGCGCCGCCCGCCGCACCGCCGGACGCCTCGGCTGAACGGAGCTTGCGCAGTGATCATCGACACTGAACGGAGCTTGCGCAGTGATCATCGACCCTGAACGGAGCTTGCGCAGTGATCACCGAGGCTGAACGGAGCTCCTGAAATGATCATCGAGCCCAAGCTGGTCGTCGACGCGGAGCCCGGTCCTGCGAAGGTCGTGCTCACCGGCGCCTCGCGCGTCGCGACGATGTGCCTCGTCGAGATGCAGAAGCTCCGCCATGACCGCACCGAGCTGATCACCCGCGCCGTGCAGCCCGCGCTGTGGCTCGTGGTGTTCGGCAACGTCTTCACCCGGCTGCACGCCATCCCGACCGGCAACGTGCCCTACCTGGACTTCCTCGCGCCGGGGATCCTCGCCCAGTCCGCGCTGTTCATCGCGATCTTCTATGGCATCCAGATCATCTGGGAACGGGACGCCGGGGTGCTGGCGAAGCTGTTGGTCACGCCGACGCCGCGGGCCGCGCTCGTCGCCGCGAAGGCGTTCGCAGCGGGCGTCCGAGCCGTGGCGCAGGCCGTCGTGGTGCTGGTGCTGGCGCTGATCATGGGGGTGGGCCTGTCGGCGAACCCGCTGCACTGGCTGGGCGTCATCGTCGCGCTGATGCTCGGGTCGGCGTTCTTCTGCTGCCTGTCGATCACGATCGCGGGCGTTGTGCTCTCCCGTGACCGGCTGATGGGCATCGGGCAGGCGATCACCATGCCGCTGTTCTTCGCGTCCAACGCGCTCTACCCGGTGGAGCTGATGCCCGGCTGGCTGCAGGTGATCAATCGCGTCAACCCGCTGAGCTACGAGGTCGAGGCGCTGCGCGGCCTGCTGATCGGCACACCGGCCCGGCTGGCGCTCGACTTCGGCGTGCTGTTCGCGGCGGCCGCGCTGATGATCGCCGGGGCGTCCGCGCTCCTGCCGAGGCTGGTGCGCGGCTGACCGGCGGCGTACGATTCCCACCTATTAGTCAAAGCTTTGACTGATGGAGGGTTGAATGCCGCCGAAGCCGTTCGCCTCGTCCGCTGATCTGGCCGACAAGGAGCAGACGCTCGAGGTGCTCGCCGACGGCGTCTACGCACTGACGGCGGAGGGCGACCCCAACGTCGGAGCGATCGAGGGGGAGGACTTCCTCGTCTGCTTCGAGGCCATGGCCACTCCGGTGGCGGCGCGGCGGTGGCTGGCGCGCCTGCGGGAGCACACCGACAAGCCCGTCCGCTACCTCGTGCTCTCCCACTACCACGCCGTGCGGGTGCTGGGCGCCAGCGCGTTCGACGCCGAGATGATCGTCGCGCACGAGAAGACCCGCGAGCTGGTCGCCGAGCGGGGCAAGCAGGACTGGGCGTCGGAGTTCGCCCGCATGCCGCGCCTGGCTGAGCAGGCCGACTCCGTGCCCGGCCTCACCTGGCCCACGCTGACGTTCTCCGACCGGCTCACGATCGACCTCGGCGGCGACCGCGGTGATCTCGTCCTGCGTTACTGCGGGCGCGGGCACACCGAGGGCGACCTGGTCGCGTGGCTGCCGCGTCACAAGATCCTCTTCGCGGGCGACCTCGTCGAGGCGGAGGCGGCGCTTTACACCGGGGACGCGTTCCACCGGGAGTGGGCGTCCTCCACGCTGGACGCGGTCGCCGCGCTGGGAGCGGACGCGCTGGTCGGCGGCCGTGGCGCGGTCAGCCGAGGTGCCGCCGTCGCGTCGGCGATCACGCAGACCCGCCACTTCCTCGACGTGATGATCCGCGAGGTCGGGGCCGCCCAGTCGCGCGGCGGCACGTTGAAGGACGCCTTCGAGGCTTGCCACGCCGCTCTGAACGAACGGTATGGGCGCTGGCCGATCTTCGAGCACTGCCTTCCCTTCGACGTCTCACGCCTCTGGGACGAGCTGTCGGGGATCGAGCGGCCGGTGATCTGGACCGCCGAGCGGGACCGGGAGGTCTGGGCGGAGCTTCAGGCGTGACGTGGCCGCACGCGCCCGTCCTCGTCGTCGGGGCCGGTCCGGTGGGGCAGACGACCGCGTTGCTGCTCGCCCGCTGGGGTGTGCCGACCGTGGTGCTGGACCGGCGCCCGCGGCGCGACCTGGTCGGGTCGAGGGCCATCTGCCAGCAGCGCGACGTGCTCGACATCTGGGCGTCGATAGGCGTCGGCGAGCGGATCGCGGACGAGGGCGTCACCTGGACAACGGCGCGCACGTTCCACCGCGACCGGGAGCTGTTCGCGCACACGTTCGCCGACCGGGGCCGCTCGCCGTTCCCCCCGTTCGTCAACCTCTCGCAGGCCCGCACCGAGGAGATCCTCGACGACGCCATCGCCGCCGAACCGCTGGTCGACCTGCGCTGGGGCTGCGAGGTCACCGACCTCGCCGCGCACCCCGCTCCGTTCACCGTGCTCTGCACGGGCGCCGCGGGCGGCCTGCGGCGCGCACTGGGCGTCACCTTCGAGGGCGTCTCGTTCGAGGACCGCTTCCTCATCTGCGACATCCGCACCGACCTCCCCGGCTGGGCGTCGGAGCGCCGGTTCTTCTTCGACCCCGCGTGGAACCCCGGGCGGCAGGTGCTCGTGCATCCGTGCCCCGACTCGACGTTCCGCATCGACTGGCAGGTGCCCAGTGACTACGACCTGGACGCCGAGGTCGCCTCCGGCGCGTTGGACCGGCGCATCCGGGCGATCATCGGGGAGCGCGAGTACACGGTCGTCTGGATGTCGGTGTACCGGTTTCACTCCCGCATCGCCGACCGCCTCCGGGTGGGACGGGTGCTGCTCGCGGGCGACGCGGCCCACCTGGTGTCGCCGTTCGGGGCACGCGGGCTGAACTCCGGGGTCGCCGACGCCGAGAACGCGGCATGGAAGATCGCCCACGTCGGCTACGGCTGGGCGCCCGTCGAGCTGCTGGAGAGCTATCACGCGGAGCGGCACGCCGCGGCGCGCGAAAACGTGGCCGTGACGACGGCGACGATGGACTTCCTCGTCCCGCCCGACCCTACGCGGGCGGCGTTGCGGGCCGACGTGCTCGCCCGCGCCGTCGACGATCCCGCGGCTCGTGCCCTGGTCGACTCCGGTCGGCTCGCGGAGCCGTTCTGGTACACCCACTCGCCCCTCACGACGCCGGATGCGACCCGCCCGGCTGCTGGCCGCCCCCCGCGCGGTGAGGTCCCGCCGCCGGGGCCCGGGGTGCTGGTCCCCGACGTGCCGGTGCTCTTGCCTGCGTTGCAGCAGGGTGACCCTGCTGCGACCCAGTTGCAGCGGTGTCACCCTGCTGCGACCCGGCTGCGGCAGCTCGCCCGCCGCGGCTTCCTCCTGCTCCTCGCCGACGGCGCCGACGCGCGAGCGGCCGAGTCCGCGGCCCGGTTGGCCGCCGCGCCCGTCCAGGCCGTCGCGATGGCCGCGCTCGACCCCACCGGAGCACTCGCCACCGCGCTCGGCGCCCGGTCCGGCGAGGTATGGGTGATCCGGCCCGACGCGCATGTCGCCGCCGTCGTCCCCGCCACGACCAGCCCGTCTGCCGCGCTGCGCCGCGCTCTCGCCGTCCGCTGCGCCGCCCTCGACCCGAAGGATGACGACCGTGCCGTACTACCGCAGCTGCGGTGACATCCCGCCCAAGCGCCACACCCAGCACCGCCGCCCCGACGGCGGCCTCTACGCCGAGGAGCTGATGGGGGAGGAGGGGTTCTCGTCGGACTCGTCGCTGCTCTACCACCGCGGCGTGCCGTCGGCCGTCGTCGACGCCACGCCCTGGGAGCTGCCCGACCCGGCCACCACGGAGAACCGCCCGCTGCTGCCGCGGCACCTCAAGCTGCATGACCTGTTCCCCGGCGAGGACTGGAAGGCGCTCGACGCCGTCACCGGTCGGCGGCTCGTGCTGGGCAACGCCGACGTGCGGATCTCCTACGTCGTCGCGGGGGAGGCGAGCCCGCTCTACCGCAACGCGGTCGGGGACGAGTGCGTCTACGTCGAGTCCGGGGCCGCGACCGTCGAGACGGTGTTCGGGACGCTGCCCGCCCGCGGCGGCGACTACGTCCTGCTGCCCCGCGCCACGACGCACCGCTGGGTGCCGCTCGGCGACGACCCGCTGCGCCTCTACGCGATCGAGGCCAGCTCGCACATCGCCCCGCCGAAGCGCTACCTGTCCCGCTTCGGCCAGCTGCTCGAGCACGCTCCCTACTGCGAACGCGATCTCCACGGGCCTGCCGAGCCGCTGCTCGTCGACGACGAGGACGTCGACATCCTGGTCAAGCACCGCGGCAGCCGGGGCGTTACCGGCACCCGCTACACGGTGCCGACCCACCCCTTCGACGTCGTCGGCTGGGACGGCTGCCTCTACCCGTACACGTTCAACGTCAGCGACTTCGAGCCGATCACCGGACGGGTGCACCAACCCCCGCCGGTCCATCAGGCGTTCGAGGGCCAGAACTTCGTCATCTGCAACTTCGTGCCCCGCAAGGTGGACTACCACCCGCTGTCCATCCCCGTGCCCTACTACCACGCCAACGTCGACTCCGACGAGGTCATGTTCTACTGCGGTGGGAACTACGAGGCGCGCAAGGGCTCCGGCATCAGCCAGGGCTCGATCAGCCTCCATCCCGGGGGCCACAGCCACGGCCCGCAGCCAGGCGCCGTCGAACGCAGCATCGGCGCGGAGTTCTTCGACGAGCTGGCCGTTATGGTCGACACCTTCCGCCCCCTCGAGCTCGGTGAAGGCGGGCGGGCGAGCGAGGATCCGGGCTACGCGTGGACGTGGTCGGGTCGCGGCCCGGCGAGCTAGCGGGGCCGGGCGCTCTAGTGCGGTGTCCAGAAACGTTCACCGGGTCCTCGCGGGCCCAGACGACGCCTCGCGGCGTTGCCGCCCTCGCGAAGACGCCCGGTATGAGCTTCGGGCGGCGCCTTGCGAGGCGCCGCCTGGATCCCGCGATCACCCCGGCAACGTTCCTGGACACCGCACTAGCGCCTTCGGCGGATGCGCCTGTCGCGTATTCACCCCAGACTGCGCGAATGGGGCTTCGTGTCTGGATCGTCGGGGTCGTTCTGGTGACCCTGACGGGGTGCTCGGCCAGCGGCACACCCACGCCCTCGCCGACAACGGAACCCCCGACACCAACGGCGACGACCCCCGCGACGACCGCCCCGGACGGCGACCCCCGCGACGACCGCCCCCGCGACGGCGACCCCCGAGACGACCGGGGTCCCCGCCTCCGACCCGCTGGCCTTCTTCCGCGCCCAGGAGGCGCCCTGCAAGGCGTTCGCCCAGCTGGTCGGCAACCCGGTGGTCGAGCCCGATCGGTTCAGCGGCGCCAAGGTGGTCCGCGACCTGGGCAACGGGGCCACCCAGATCGACGACGGCCGCGGCACCCGGCTCGTCGTCGTCCCCCGGCGGGGCATCGTGCTGCCCGCGTCGGGCCGCACGACCGACGTGATGCCCCCGCCCTACGAGTTCGGCTGCTCGGAGAAGGTGTTCGTCGGCGCGAGCCACGACTGACCCGTCGAGTGCGCGAGACATTGGTCGGCGGGCCGGACCTTCCCGATCGTGATCGCCTCTAGCGCTCAAGTCCCAGGTGGCGGTGCGGCGCGGCGTGTGTCGCTGACGAGTGGAGGAGTGTTGCCACCGAACCTCACGTGGTGATCGCCGAGCCCGGCGGTTTCCGTGCGCCTACACACGAAATCCGCCGGTTTCAGCGATCATGACGGGTGGGGAGCGCAGCGGCCGCGGCGCGCCTGAGGCCGATCAGCGAGCGAGATGCACGCCAACGGGGTTCGATCTTGGATGGGCCCCGCTCAGGTCGCGCTCGGCCGACAACCCGAGGCGTCGCTCGGCAGGGCGTGCCTGCTCCGTGTTCGCTATGCCGGGTGGCGACCACCACGTGATCAAGCCGCGCGACCTCTCGAAGCGCTGGTCTTTGGGCACCCCAACCACGCTCAGCGGGCGCTGCGACGGACCGACACCCCTTTGAGTTGGTCATCTAGGCTGATCGCGTGACCAGCCCCGGACGCGGCGGCGTGATCGGCTCCGGCGTGGCATGGACGGCGCGATGGAGCGCGCGCCTGCTGCTCGTCGCCGCCGCGGTCTGGCTGTTGGGCTATCTCGTCGGCCAGCTGTGGACGATCGCGCTGCCGGTGCTTCTCGCGATCGTGCTCGCGACCGTGTTGTGGCCGCCCGCCGCGTGGCTGCGCCGCCACCGGTTCCGGCCCGCGCTCGCGTCGGCCACGGTCCTGCTCGCCGGGCTCGTCGTGCTCGCCGCCCTGATCACGCTCGTGGTGTCGGCGGTGTCGGGCAGCCTCACGCAGATCGCGCAGAGCGTCACCACGGGCGTTCAGCGCATCCGCGACTGGGTCGCGGGGCCGCCGTTCAACCTGGGTGAGAGCCAGCTGAACGCGCTCATCCAGCAGGTCACTGCCCGCATCCAGGAGAGCGTGTCGACGATCGCGACGAGCGTTCTCGCGGGCGTCGGCTCGATCGCGTCAGGCATCGTCACGGCCGTGCTGACGGTCATCCTCACCTTCCTGTTCGTCAAGGACGGGCCGCGGTTCCTGCCGTGGGTCCGCACCGTCGCGGGCGAGGGCGCTGGCGGGCACATCGCCGAGGTGCTGAGCCGGATGTGGGCCACGGTCGGGTCGTTCATCCGCCAACAGGCCGTGGTCAGCCTCGTCGACGCGGTGCTGATCGGCACCGGCCTGGTGGTCGTCGGGATCCCGCTGGCGCTGCCGTTGGCGGTGCTGACGTTCCTCGGCGGCTTCATCCCGATCATCGGGGCGTTCGTGGCGGGCGCGGTCGCGGTGCTCGTGGCGTTGGTGAACAACGGGTTCACCGCCGCTCTGATCGTGCTGTTGATCGTGGTGGTCGTGCAGCAGGTCGAGGGCAACGTGCTGCAGCCGGTGCTGCAGTCGCGCGGGCTCGGCCTGCACGCTGCCGTGGTGCTGCTGGCCATCGCCGCAGGCAGCACGCTCTACGGCATCGCGGGCGCGTTCCTCGCCGTTCCGGTGACGGCCGCCGTCGCCGTCATTCTGCGCTATCTCAGCGAGCGCATCGACGCGCGCGTCGCCCTGGCCGAGCCCGCCCCCGAGCCCGCCGCCCCCGAGCCCGCCCCCGAGCCCGCCGCCCCCGAGCCGGCCGCCCCCGAGCCCGCCGCCCCCGAGCCCGCCGCCCCGTCCGAGTCCGCCGCCCCGCCCGAGTCCGCCGCCCCGTCCGAGCCCGCCGCACCGGAGGGCCCGACCTAGATCACAGGGTTAGGCTCGGACCCGCTGCCGCAGTGGCGGCGTCACCGTAGGGCCTCACAGAGGAGCAAGCTGCCATGAGTGCTGTCGACGACATCCTGTCCCAGATTCCCCTGGGCCAGCTGGCGGGCCAACTCGGTGTGAACGAGGGGGAAGCCGAGCAGGCGGTCCGCACCACCCTTCCGGCGCTGTTGGGCGGGATCCACGCCAACACCCAGGACCCGGGCGGTGCGGCGTCCTTCGGCCAGGCCGTGCAGCAGCACGACCCCTCCCTCGTCGAGGGCGGCGTCGACCTGAACCAGGTCAACCCCGCGGAGGGTCAGAAGATCGTCAACCACGTGTTCGGCGCCAGCCAGGACCAGGTCGTCCAGCAGCTGGGCGGGGTGAGCTCCGGCGGCTCGGCGCTGATCCAGAAGCTGCTGCCGATCCTCGCCCCGATCGTGATGGCCTATCTCGCGAAGCAGCTGACCGGCGCGACGGCGAACGCAGGCTCCGGCGGCGGCCTCGGCGGTCTGCTGGGCGGCCTGCTCGGTGGGGCGCTGGGCGGCGGCAGTGCGGGCGGCGCAGCGGCGCCGGGCGGGCCCAACCTCGGCTCGATCCTGGGTGGTCTGCTGGGCGGCGGGACTCGCTGACCCCCGGGGGCGGAAAACGTCGTCCCGACCACCTTTCCGCGCACGACCACTTCAGGGCCGACCACTTCACGACCGACCACTTCACGACCGACCACTTCACGAGAAAACCGACCACTACACGACCGACCACTACACGACGACGCGCATCGGCCGTCCGCGTCCGTCACGCTCACCGCCGAGCACCTCGGCTTCGCCGCGGGCCCACCGGCCCGCTGACCAGGCCGCGGCCAGCGCGTCGAGCACGTCGTCGAGCCGGGCGCCCGCAGGCAGGTCGGCCAGCGCGACCGCCGGATCCACGAAGCGCGCGAGCGCGGCGATCCGCTGGCCCGCACCGCGTGCGGACTTCTTGGGCGCGAACTCCGTCCCCGGCGCGAGCGCGCGCAGGGCCAGCTCGGGATGCACCTCGACGACGCGGTCGGACAACGTGACGGCGTCCCAGTCGGCGATCCTGGATGTGATGTGGAAGGTCTGCAGGCTGATCGCGCGGCCGGTGAGCCGCCGGGCCGTAGCGCAGGCCTCCGCGTAGTCCGCAGCGGCGAGCACCTCGCGCGGCGGGGCGGGGAACACCGAGGACCGGGCCCGGCCCAACCGCGCCGCGGCTTGGTCGTCGCAGGCTCGACGGCCACGTCCGACGGGCAGCCCGAGCGGGATGTCGACGCCGACCGCGGCGCAGCCCCGCGTCGCGGCGAGCACCCCCGCGGCGTCGGGCGCGACCGTCCACCCGACCCGCCCGGCCGCCACGACGGCGACAACCCAGCCACCGGGCACCCCATCCACACCCGCGATAGGGCAGGATCTTGCGATGTGCGCGTCCACATCGGGTCCGACCACGCAGGTTTCGAGCTGAAGTCCCACCTCCTGGCCCATCTGGCCAGTCTGGGACACGACGTCGTCGACGTCGGCCCCGCGGTGTACCAGGCGGGTGACGACTACCCGCCCTACTGCATCGCCACCGGCCTCGCGGTGCTCGCCGACCCCGGCAGCCTCGGCATCGTCATCGGCGGCTCCGGCAACGGCGAGCAGATCGCCGCCAACAAGGTGCCCGGCATCCGCGCCGCGCTGGCGTGGAGCCTCGAGACGGCCACGCTCGGCCGTCAGCACAACAACGCGCAGGTCGTCGCGATCGGGGCGCGGATGCACACGATCGAAGCCGCCACGGAGATCGCGACCGCGTTCGTGGCGGAGCCGTTCAGCGAGGACCCGCGCCACCAGCATCGCATCGGCATCCTCGACGAGTACGAGAAGACGCACGTGCCGCCGCCCCTGCCTGCTTGACAGCCGCATGCCTGAAGGTCACACGCTGCACCGGCTGGCCCGGCGCCACCGCACGCGCTTCGCGGGCAAGCAGGTGACCGTGTCCAGCCCGCAGGGCCGGTTCGCGACCAGCGCCGAGATCGTCGACGGGTGCGTGCTGCGGCGCGCGGAGGCGCACGGCAAGCACCTGTTCCACCACTACGGCCCCGACTTGGTTGTGCACGTCCATCTGGGCCTCTACGGCAGGTTCTCCGACGACGCGCTGCCCGTCGTGCCGCCGCGCGGGCTGGTCCGGATGCGCATCGTCGGCCCGACCCACTACGGCGACCTTCGCGGCCCGACGGCCTGCGAGCTGATCACCGACGCGGAGGCCGCGGCCATCCATGCGCGGCTGGGCGCGGACCCGCTGCGCGCCGACGCCGACCCCGATCGCGCCTGGACGCGCATCTCCCGCTCCCGCGCGCCCCTGGCCACGTTGCTCATGGACCAGAAAGTGATCGCGGGGGTCGGCAACGTGTACCGCGCCGAGGTCCTCTTCCGGCACGCGCTCGACCCGCTGCTGCCCGGAACCGCGCTGCGGCGCGAGCAGTGGGACGCGGTCTGGATCGATCTCGTCGGGCTGCTGAGCGAAGGGGTGCGGCGGGGTCGGATCGAGACGTTGCGCGAGGAGCACACTCCCGCCCGGCACGTTCCGAGGGAGCGCAGCGCGCGTCGGGTCTACGTCTACCGGCGCACGGGGGAGCCGTGCCTGGTCTGTGGGACGCCCATCGCGCACGACACCCACTTGGCGCGCAACCTGTTCTGGTGCCCGACCTGTCAGCGGTCCGCCTGACCTCGGCCCGCCAGGCCGTCTGCTCCCGGGCCACGCGTGCCCGCCAGCTCGCACACACCCTGTGGGGCTTGCGGTTCACACGTCCCACGATGTGGGAGCCATACCCGGTGTGTGTGAGCTGAGGATGGCGACGAGCGCGACGGCGATGGCGGGGCCGCTCATGGCGACTGGGTTGTTCCTTGCGTGAGATCGGGGGTTCGTCCGAGCCTGTTCGGTGTGGGCAGAGCGCGGGTGAGGCAGTCGGTCAGCGCCTGTTCGAGGAGGGCGTGCAATCCGGCGGGGTCGACCTCGACGCGGCTGACGACCTGGAGGGCGATCAGCCCGTGGGCGGTCGCCCAGAGCTGCAGGACGTGCTGCTGGGGCTGGGTGTCCCCGGCGGTGGCGAGCAGGCCGGTCAGGACGTCGCCGACGGCTTGGCCTTCATCCCATGTGTCGGTGGCGGGTACGCGCACGCCGCCCAGGCCGTACATGAGCTGGTACAGGTCGGGGTCGGCCAGGGCGAAGTCGAGGTAGGCGTGCGCCGCGCGCCGTACAGCCGCCGCAGCCGTGCCCGAAGCACCCGTGGTGGACCCACCCGAAGGTGTGGGCCCGGCGTGCTCGCCTGCGGCCGCCATCGCGTCCCGAAGCCTGCCGAACCCCTCGCGGACCAGGGCGAGCAGGATGTCGTCGCGGCCGCTGAAGTAGCGGTAGGCGAAGTTCGCGGAGTAGTCGATCTCCTCGGCGAGCCTGCGCATGGTCACCGCGTCCCACCCGTCCCGGCGGGCCACGTCCAGCGCTGCGGACAGGATCGACTCCCGCGCGGCGGCCCGTTCCCGTTCCCTGCGCCGCTGGGCCGGTGTCGGCCCGAGCTGGTCCTGGTCTTCAGGTGTCACTGGCGCTGGCCTCGCCGGTCAGTTGCGCGAAGAACGCCTGCCCATCGAGCTGGTCCCAGTGCTCGACGGCCACCCCGTCGACGACGCGCCAGATGTCGATCGAGTGCATCACCACCGGGCGGCCGGTGGGTGGTAGCCCCATGAAAGGGCCCTGGAACGTCGCCCGGTAGGTGAATCGGCCCGCGACGCGATCGCCGTCGACCAGCACATCGTCCAGGCTCACCTCAGTGTCGGGGAACGCCGCGAACCACATCGTCCAAAACGCCCTGTTCGCTTCACGGCCGTCCTCGACGTAGGCGTTGTGGTTGACGTAGTCCTCGGCGACGAACCCGTCGACGGCGTTGGGATCGTGCCCGTTCATCAGCTTCGCGAACGCGTGGGCGACGGTCTGGGTGCGGCCCTGCGTGGTGTTGGTGCTCATGACTGACCTTTCAGGTTGGTTACGGTGTAACCATCGTGTACGCAGTAACCAAATATGTCAAGTGGCTGGCTGTCGGGTCCACGACGAACGGCACGACCGGCTGCGATCTGGGAAACCGGGGAGCGGCTGGCCGAGACCAGAGCCACCGGGCGCGAGCACGCCGCCCGCCCTAGAGGGTCCGGCGAGTGAGGGTGGGCATCAGCGGGGTGCAGTGTCCTCGCGGATGTGACCTCGGCCTGCCTGCCCGGGCTGATCGGCGCCCCCCGCACACCAGCAGCCTCCCCGGCTCCCCCCGGTGCGGCTCGCGGCGATCCCGCCGCCCCACAGGGCCACTTCGCAGGCCGCGCACGCACGTCGCAGGGTCCCCGGACCCTGCGAGGCGTCAGCGGACCCTGCGAGGTGCCCTGTCACGCCGAGCCACGTGCCTCATGTGCGAGCCACGGTGTGTGTGAGCGGTCAGTAGTCGCCCCCGCCGCCCCCGCCGCCCCAGTCCGCCGCCGACGCCCCCGCCGCCCCAGTCGCCGCCGCCCCAGTCGCCGCCGCCCCAGTCGCCGCCGCCCCAGTCGCCGCCGCCCAAGTCGCCGCCGCCGAAGTCGCCGCCGCCCCAGTCGCCGCCGCCGAAGTCGCCGCCGCCCAAGTCGCCGCCGCCCAAGTCGCCGCCGCCCAAGTCGCCGCCGCCCAAGTCGCCGCCGCCGCCGAAGTCGCCGCCCCCGCCGCCCCAGCCGCCGCCGCCGAAGTCCCCGCCGCCGCCCCAGTTCCCGCCGCCGCCTTGGTCCGCGCCTGCCCAGTCCCCGGCGCTCTGGTCGAGCGCGCTCTGGTCGAGCCCGTCCGGGCCGCCGTTGCCGTCGCCCCAGCCGCCGTCGCCCCAGCCGCCATCGCCTTGGCCGCCGTCAGCTGCCAGCCCGTCGGCGTAGCCGTCGGCATAGGCGTTGCCCGACATCCCCGAGAAGAGCGAGTCGAACAGCAGGGCCGAGCCGACGCCCCACGCGCCCCCGATGAGCGCCGACCGCCACCACGGCTCGGAGTACCAGCCTTGCGGCACGGAGCGCCCCGCGACCGTCCCGCCGGGGTAGTAGTGCCGGTTGCGCCCCGACGGGGTGGGCGATGCGCTGTACGGGTGGCCGTCGACGTCGACGGTCCGCTCCTCGCTGACGGCGCCCGCGTGCCCCTGGCCCGGCAGCGGCGGCAGCTCGGGCCCCGGATTGAGACCCATGGTCGTTCTCGCCGCCCGGATGTAGTAGAGGCCCTCGTAGGCGGTCTCGCTGACCTGACGGGCCTGCGCGACGCTGGTGACCTGGTCCATCTGCGAGCCTGCCGCCGTGTAGCGCTCCGCGGCGTCGGCAAGCGCTTGCTTCGAGGCCGGATCGGTGCCGGTCAGCGCGAGCACCTGGCCGCCGAGCCGCTCGACCCATCGTCGGGCGTCGGCGCGCGCGTCGTCCAGCTCGCGGGTGCGGGTCACCGCCCGCTGCCGCACCAGCCACACCACCCCCGCAATCACCGCCAGCAGCACGATCAGCGTCACGGCAGTCATGTCACTGAGTGTGCTCTCTCACCCGAGGTGATGGTTCAAAAGGACCATGTCGGGTCCACGTCGGCTGGCACGGCCGACGTGGACCCAAGGCCGGTCAGGGGAGGGGTCTGATCGGCCGGAACGGGCAGGCATCCGGGGTTTGCCGCTTCGCTACCCGTCCCCTGCACGTGCACTCGCGGGAGGATGACGCTTCGTTACTCGCCATTCGACAGGGGAGTCGTTGCCGGAAAATGACAGACCTGTGATTTACGGTGGCCCCATGGAGACGACGAACACGACCGGATGGTGGAGCTGTCAGGGCTGCGGCGTCGACGCGGAGCTGCCCGAGTTCGATCTCTCAGGCTACGAGGTGCCGTGTCCGGACTGCACCGAGCCCATGGTGCTGTGGCGGGAGGTGGCAGCATTGTCGGCCGCCTAGATCACTCGACGAAGCGGGCCATGATCACGTCGTCGACGAACCGGCCGTCGAGCAGGAACTCCTCGCGGAGCACGCCCTCCTCGTGGAACCCGCACCGCCTGTAGAGCCTGCGCGCCGCGGCGTTGGACCCGAGAACGCGCAGCGACACCTTGCGCGCTCCTCGGCGCCCCGCTTCGGCGAAGGCGGCCTCGACCAGTGCCCGGCCCACTCCTTTCCCGCCAGCGGCGGTGTCGACGGCCACCCCGTTGATCTCCCACACGTGCGCTCGCGAGGGCATCCGGACCGCGTTTCGGAGCGCCGCGTAGCCGACCACCTCGCCGTCGAGTTCGGCGACCAGCACGTCGGCCGGATCGACGCGGTCACCGAAGAACGCGGTGATGTCGTCCGACCGGACGACCGGGCTGTTCGCAGGCAGCCACGTCGCTGTGTCGATGGCGAAGAGCGCAGCGTCGTCCTCCGGCCTTGCTGGACGGATCGTGACCACGCGTCACGCTAACGAACTCGCGATCAGTCCGGGAGCAGGAGCAGGCAACACCACGGTCGTCGAGTGCGCGGAGAGCCTCTTGGCCCGCGACGTCATCTGAGCGCCGGGGGTCTTGCCCCGGATTCGTTGGGCCGCTAACGTACAACCTTGTGGTTGTATCAAGCTCGACGAGACGCGCGGATGAGCTGTTCCACGCGCTCGCCGACGCCACCCGCCGGGACATCCTCGCGGTGGTGCTGGCCGGGGAGCAGTCGGTGTCCGCGTTGGCCGACCGCTACCCGATGAGCTTCGCCGCGGTGCAGAAGCACGTCGCCGTGCTGGAGCGCGCCGGGCTGGTCACCAAGCACCGGCAAGGCCGGGAGCAGCGGGTGCGCGGCAGCCCCGACACGCTCCGCGACGTCCACCGGCTGCTCGACCAGCTCGAAGTCGTCTGGCGGGCCCGCATCGACCGCATCGACCAGATCCTCGCTGAACCCCTCGACCCCAGAGAAGGAGCTTGACCATGGCCGTCACCGACGTCGTCAAGAACCCCGAAAACCTCACGCTGACCATCACCGCCGAGTTCGGCGCACCCGTCGACCGCGTCTGGCAGGTGTGGGCCGACCCGCGGCAGCTGGAGCGCTGGTGGGGCCCGCCGACCTACCCGGCCACCGTCGTCGACCACGACCTCGCGGTCGGGGGCGCGATCAGCTACTTCATGACCAGCCCCGAGGGCGACAAGTACAACGGGTGGTGGCGGGTGCGTTCCGCCGACGCTCCGCACAGCCTCGAGTTCGAGGAAGGGTTCGCTGACGCCTCTGGCGCGCCGAGCCCCGACATGCCCGTAACGGTCATGCGGGTCACCCTCACCAGTCAGGACGCGGGCGGCACGCGCATGCAGGTCGTCTCGACGTTCTCGAGCCCGGAGGCGATGGAGCGGCTCATGGCCATGGGCATGGACGAGGGCATGTCCGCCGCGATGGGCCAGATCGACGGGCTGCTCGAGAGCTGACAGCGAACGCCGCTGCGCCAGTGCGACGATCGTGGCAGCGTGGCCGTGGTGCGCGAGTTCCGCTTCTCCTACAACATATTCGGCCTCGGCTCGCAACAGGAGTTCGTCGAGACCTGCCGCCGCGGTGAGCGCTATGGCTACGACACCGTGTTCGCCACCGACCATCTGGGGACGGCGTCGCCGTTCCCGGCTCTGGTCGCGGCGGCGTCGGTCACCGAGCGCATGCGGGTGGGCACGATGGTGCTCAACGCGTCGTTCTGGAACCCGAGCCTGCTGGCCCGCGAGATCGCCACAACCGACGTGCTGACCGGCGGCAGGCTGGAGCTCGGCCTTGGTGCGGGCCACATGAAGTGGGAGTTCGACCACGCCGAGATCCCATGGGAGCCGCTCGGCGCGCGCGTCGAACATCTCCGGGCGACGATCGAGCGGTTGCGCGCGGAGTTCGCGTCGGACGGGTTCCCGCAGCAGGCGCCACTGCGGGACGAGTTCGGCATCCCGACCTTGGCGCCGGTGCAGCGAAGCGGGTTCGGCGGCCACGGCCCGCCGCTGATCATCGGCGGCACCGGAGACCGCGTACTGCGACTGGCGGGCCAGTTCGCGGACATCATCAGCGTCGCGGGCGCGTTCCAGCGGGGCGGCCTGCCGCCGGGGACGATGCGCGTGGCGTCGGATGTGGAGGCCGACGAGCGGGTGCGTCTTGCCCGGGAGTGCGCCGGTGACCGCGCATCCGACGTCGAGTGGCACGCCCTCATCCAGGCGGTGGTGCCGAGCGATGACCGTGGCGCCTCCGCCAGCGCGCTGGCCACCCGGTTCGGCAATGTGATGTCGGCTGAGGAGATCCTCGGCACGCCGTTCGTGTTGATCGGCAACGTCGAGCAGATGGCCGAGCAGGTGCTGCGCAACCGCGACCGCTACGGCTTCACCTACTACACCGTCCACGGCCCGTTCATGACGGCTTTCGCGCCGGTCATCGAACGCCTCCGCGGATGAGCGTTCCGCTGTCTGGAAGGGCTGGATCGAAACGTTGATCTCCGGTGGCGTGCCGGGGAGGGTGAGACGGTGCGGATCATCCAGACGCCCGACGCGCCGTCACACACGGGACCGGTGCCGCAGGCTGTGGAGGCGGGCGGGTGGGTCTACGTCTCGGCTCTGTTCGGGGCGGATCCCAAGACGCATGCCATCCCGGGCGACGCACGCGCCGAGGCCGAGCAGGTCTTCGCCAATCTCGCGGCGATACTGGCGGCCGCGGGGGCGGGCCTGACCGACGTCGTCCGGGTGGGGATCGTGATGCGGGCACTGCAACGTGACCGGCCGGTATTCAACCAGGTGTGGGTCGAGCAGTTCGGCGATCACCGGCCCGCGCGGTCGGCGATCGAGTCGCCCGACTTCGGTCGGAAGGGCGAGGATGCGCGCTTCATGGTCGAGGCCACCGCCTTCCGTGGCTGACACCCTCCGGGCGACACCGCCTCGTGGGCCTTCTTCGTGTGTTTCACCCGAATTGAGCTGTATCAACGGCCATGCCCGCACCTCTCAATCCTTGTCGCTGTTGGATGCGCGGGAGCGAGGGTGAGACATGGCCGACGTCGTCGTCTTGGGTGCCGGAGTGTGCGGGTTGGCATCGGCGGTTCTCCTCGCCGAGGACGGGCACGACGTTGTCGTCCTGGAACGGGACCGGGCCGGGTTGCCTGCGTCCGGTCTAGAGGCGTGGCAGGACTGGTCGCGCCACGGCGTGGCGCAGTTCCGCGGACCACACTGGCTGCATCCGGGCGGGAGGGCGGTACTCGACTCCCAGCTTCCGGCGGTCAAGAACGCGCTGGCCCAAGCCGGTGGTCTGACCTACGACCTGCTGAATCCGGCGCCGCCGCCGATCGTCGACCTGGAAGCGGAGCCGGGCGACGAGCGATTCCTCACCCTCACCGGTCGCCGCCCGGTGATCGAGCAAGCCGTTGCGAGCGTGGCGGAGAAGGTCGCCGTCATCCGCCGCGGCGTGACCGTGGCCGAGCTGCTGACCGGCCCTTCTGACATCCCGGGCGTCCCGCATGTGGCCGGGGTTCAGACCGCGGACGGGGAACGTATCGAGGCGGATCTCGTCGTCGATTGCACAGGCCGCCGCTCGGTCCTGCCGGGCTGGCTGGACGCCGTCGGGGCGAGGCCGGTGATCGAGGAGGCTGAGAAGTCCGGATTCTTCTACTACACCCGCTACTTCCGCGCGCCAAGCGGTCCCCCGCAAGCGCATGCCGGGCTTCTGGTCCCGGCAGGCTCGTTCTCTGTGCTCTACCTGCCTGCGGACAACAAGACGTGGTCGGTCACGATCTACGTGTCCTCGCGTGACTTGGCCATGCGCGAGCTGCGCCGCAACGAGGTGTGGATGCGGTTGGTCGAGTCGTGTCCGTTGCACGCGCACCTGGTGCAGGGTGAGCCGATTACGGATGTTCTCGCGATCAGCGGCACGATCGACCGCTACCGCCGATTTGTGGTCGACGGACTTCCCGTGGCGACAGGAGTGTTGGCCGTGGCTGACGCTTGGGCATGCACGAACCCGTCGCTGGGCCGCGGCATCTCGCTCGGGCTGCGGCACGCCGTGCGCATGCGAGACATCGTGCGATCCGAACTCGGCGCGCCAGGCCGACTTGCCGAGGCCTTTGACACGATGACCGAGTCCGAGCTGACGCCGTGGTACCGGGCGACCCTCGGCGTGGACCTCGACCGGCAGGCCGAGATCGACGCCATCATCGACGGTCGGCCCGTGCCACCTCCGGCAAATGACGCAGCGGCCATCGGCCGGGCTCTGAGGGTGGCGATGGCGTACGACCCCGAGGCGTACCGCGCGTTCATGGACATCGTCGGGGTCATCGAGCTGCCGGGGGAGGTCTTCTCCCGGCCCGGCCTCGTCGACCGGGTCATGGCGATCGCGCAGACCGAGCCCCCGCTCCAGGTCCCGGCACCGTCGCGGCAGGAACTGCTGCAGTTGGTGGCTTGACAGTCACCTCATCGCATCGACGTCGAGGTCGGCACTGACGACCTCGAAGTGCTTCGCACGAGGATCTTTCTCGACGAGGAACTCGTCGTCACCCGGATAGAACCTGGCCTGCTCAGGGTCATCGCCTGCGAAGGCCTTGATCGCGTCCATCGAGACCCAGAACGAGACGGTGGTGACCTCGACGAGCGCGGCGCCCGAGCGGCTGAGCGCCATGGCGCCGAGGTTGCCGGGTGTCTCCCGGTACTCCCGGATGCCCGTCTTCGCTTGATGGTCGAGGTAGCGATCGGCGTCCTCGTGCCTGACCGCGCCACGCCACGTCCGCATGATCATGGTGGCTCCCTCTGTTGAACGTCCCGGCAGCCTGACACACGTGGCGCGGGGGATCAGCTCGTGGGCGAGCGCCCGATGTGACCGGCCGGGTTGTGTCCGAGGAACTGCTGGTGGCAGCCGTGGGGGCCAGTTGAGCGCGCGGTGGCCATCGGGCCCGGCTCCCGGCGATGCCGCTGACTCAGGCGTCCGAATGGCGGAGCCGCTGGTCACGTCCCGATTCACCTGCAAGGATCGGGCACGTATTTCAGGCTGTCATGGGCAAACCGGAGTTGGAGGATGCCTCGTTGGGCTCTGGACTGGCCGCGACCGGCACGTGCCGTAGAGGTTTACCGGGCTCTGGGAGGTAGGTACATGGTCATCTCGGACTTGCCGTCGCGCGAACCTCCGCTACCGGCGACGGGCAGGCGGCGGATCGATGCAAGCAGGTTGCCGCCTGGACGGCTGTCTCCCTCGTCGCGGCGGTCGCGTGGGGTGTGCTGGCCCGACCGACCGGCGCGTCCTTCTCGGCCACCACTTCGTGGCGATCTGCTGGCGCCGGGCCGCTCGTCGGGCTGGTGCTGGCCGCCGAGATGGGCTACTCGCCCGGGACGATCCGGATCACCGTCGGCGCCATCTTCGCTGGGGCCGTGCAGGACATGGTTACGCTGTTCTTCTCGATGCGCCTGCCGCTCACACCCGACGACCTGGCCGTGATGGACCCGCAGATGTTCAATGAGAACCCTGATCGCTGAAATTGGGAGGTGCCCGTACCGTGGATTTCGACTTGACTGACGAGCAAGAGCTGATCCGAGGCATGGTCAGGGAGTTCGCCGCAGCCGAGGTGGCGCCGATCGCGGCTGCGATCGACCGTGAGCATCGCTTCCCCAAAGAGCTTCTTCCGAAGATGGCCGACCTGAACCTCATGGGTATGCCCTTCCCCGAGGAGTTCGGTGGTGCGGGAGCGGACAACGTGAGCTACATCATCGCCGTGGAGGAGTTGGCGAGGGTGTGTGCGACCACCTCCCTCATCATGTCGGTGCACACCTCCCTTGGCA
The DNA here is from genome assembly GCA_963826705.1 of uncultured Actinomycetota bacterium. GTDB lineage: Bacteria > Actinomycetota > Actinomycetes > Mycobacteriales > Pseudonocardiaceae > Pseudonocardia. The sequence continues at coordinate 211,493 of CAWGYF010000017.1, read as the reverse complement.
CGTGGCCGATCTACGAGTTCGGCACCCAAGAACAGAAGGATCGGTATCTCCCCGATCTGCTGGCGGGCCGCCGCTTGGCGTGCTTCGCTCTCACCGAACCCGGCGCGGGCACGGATGTGGCCGCGGGCACCTCGACCGCGGTGCTGAAAGGCGACGAGTATGTCCTCAATGGATCAAAGGTCTTCATCACCAATGGCGGCGCGGCCGATGTGTTCATCGTCATGGCGAAGACCGATCCGGCGGCGGGGGCACGGGGGATCAGCGCCTTCATCGTCGAAAAGGACAACCCCGGGCTCTCCATCGGCGAGGGGGAGCGGAAGATGGGGATTCGTGCGTCCACAACGCCGCCCCTGTATTTCGCTGACTGCCGCGTTCCCAAGGATGCGCTGCTCGGCGGGGAGGGCAAGGGGTTCAGAGTCGCCATGCAGACGCTCGATGGTGGGCGAATCGGAATCAGTGCGCAGGCCCTGGGTATTGCCCAGGGCGCGCTGGATGCGTCGATTGCGTACGCGAAGGAGCGGGTCCAGTTCGGCAAGCCGATCGCGAGCTTCGAGGCTATTCAGTGGATGATAGCGGATATGGCCACGGAGATCGACGCGGCTCGTTTCCTGGTTTATCGGGCTGCCTTCTGCAAAGACAAAGGCCGCTCGTATTCCACGGAAGCGGCGATGGCGAAGCTGTTCGCCTCGGAGACGGCCACCCGGGTGGCAGGCAAGGCGATCCAGATTCACGGGGGGGCCGGCTACACGGAAAGCTATCCGGTCGAGCGAGCTTATCGCGACGCCAAGATCACCGAGATTTACGAAGGAACCTCCGAGGTGCAACGCCTCGTCATCGCGGGCAGCAACCTGCGGTGAGACTATCGGCCATGATTGTGGCGGAGATCACATCGTGGCGCTCAAGACTACGGGTCGAATCAACGTGACAAGAAAGTGGGTCGGTAGGCCGGTGTACGAGAGAGTGCGTCCCCTGTTGTCGAGCAGGCTGCGGTCAGGAGGGTCGTCATGAGGATCGTGGTTGCCTACAAGTGGGCGTCGGACCCGCAGGAGGCCGCCGTGGGTGTTGACGGCCGGGTGGACTGGAGCCGGGCGAAACCCGGCATCGGCGAGTACGACACCGTGGCGGTGGAGCTGGCCCGTCGCCTCGCCGAGGCCACGGGCGGTGAGTTGATCGGTCTGACGGCGGGGGCGAAGGGCGTGGGTGCGGCCATCGCCTCCAAGGCCGCCCTCTCGCGTGGCCTGGATCGCGCGGTGATCGTCGAAGACGACGCCCTCAAGGGCGCAGGTGCGACCGAGCTGGCCGCCGTCCTCGCGAGCGCGGTGCGTCATGTCGGCGACGTGGACCTCGTCATCACGGGTGACTCGTCGGTGGACGTGGGCGCGAAGATGGTGCCGACGGTCCTGGCGGGCCAGCTCGGCTGGCCTGCTGTCGCCGAGGTCACCGCCGTGTCGGGCCAGGACGGCAAGCTTCGCGTCGAGCGCGCGGTCCCGGGTGGCGTGCAGGTCCTCGAGATCTCCGGTCCCGCGGTCCTTGCGGCGGCCGCGGATGCCGAGGTGGCGCGTGTGCCCGGCATGAAAGACATCCTCGCAGCGGGCAAGAAGCCGGTGGAGCACCTCGAGGTAGCCGCACTGGACGTGCCCGCTGCTGGCGCGGCCGTGACGGTCAAGGGCACCGCACGCCCGGACCTGAAGGCCCGCAAGGTGCAGATCTTCGACACGACCGACCCCGCTATCGCAGCCAACGAGCTGGTCGCAGCTCTGCGCGGCTCGGGCGTGCTATGACAAGGCCAAAGACAACAGAGAGGGCTCGACAGTGAGCGTGAACGCCTGGATCGTCGTCGGGGATCACCCGGCGATCGGCAACCTGATCACGGTCGCGCGTTCGTTGGGTGGGCACGTCACGGCGGCTGTTGCCGGACCGCGGTCTGTGGCCGAGACGGTGGCGGCGGGCGGCGTGGACAAGGTCCTCTGGTTCGGCGAGCCGGGTGATGCGCCCGTGGAGGCCTACGCCACGGCGGTGGCCGAGGCCATCGCGGCCGACCCCGGCGTCGTGCTCGGTGGCCGTCATCCGAGTGAGCGGGTGCTGCTCGGCGCCGCCGCCGCCCGGCTGCAGGTGCCGGTCCTGACCGGGACCCGCTCGGTCTCATCCGAGGGCGACGATGTCATCGTGGCCCATTCGGTCTTCGGCGGTATCGCCGAGGAGACCGTCGCCGTCGCAGGTCCGGTCGCCCTCGTGCTCGACGGCGGGTCGGTTCCGTCGGCAGGCGGCGCCGCGCCCGTTGAGGAGGTCGCGGCCACCCCGCTGAGCATGAGGGTGATCGAGACCAAGGCGTCCGCTTTCGAGCAGGTCGACCTCGGCGCGACTCCGCGCGTCGTCGGCATCGGTCGCGGCCTCAAAGCCCAGGGAGACCTCGCCATCATCGAGAGCTTCGCCGAGGCCGCCAGGGCCGAGATCGCGTGCTCACGGCCACTGGCCGAGGGCTTGAACTGGCTGGGGAAGGACCGCTACGTCGGGATCTCCGGCCAGCACATCGCCCCCCAGCTCTACTTCGCCATCGGCATCTCCGGCCAGCTGCAGCACATGGCGGGCGTGCGCGGGGCGGAGACAATTGTGGCGATCAACTCCGACCCGGAGGCCCTGGTGTTCAAGGACGCCGATTACGGCCTGGTCGGCGACCTCTACGAGATCGTGCCGGCGATCACCGGCGCCCTGAAATGACGGTGCGACATGCCAGAAACGGCTGAGCCCGACTTCGACGTCATCGTCGTCGGCGCAGGTATCGCAGGCTGTGTCACGGCCTATCAGCTCGCCAAGCAGGGACACTCGGTGGTTCTGATCGAGCGGGGCGAGTCGCCCGGCTCGAAGAACCTCTCCGGTGGCGTGCTGTACTCCCGCGGCATCCAGAAGGTCTTTCCCGAGTTCCTCGACGAGGCCCCGATCGAGCGTCGCATCACGCGTAACTACGTCAACTTCCTCAATGCCGAGAGTTCGGTCGGAATCGACTACCGGGACAATCGGTTTGCCGACCCGGTCAACGCCGTCACGGTGCTGCGCGCCAAGCTCGACGCGTGGCTGGCTCAGAAGTGCGAGGAGGCCGGGGTCCTCATCTTGCCCGCGGTGCGTGTGGACCGTGTGCTCACCGAGGACGGTGCCACCGGCAAACGGGTCGTCGGGGTACAGGCCGACACCGACGAGCTGCGCGCCCACGTGGTGGTGGCTGCGGACGGCGTGAACTCCTTCATGGCCCGTGAGGTCGGACTACGCAAGAAGGAGCCGCTGAAGCACCTCGCTACGGGCGTGAAGTGCGTGGTCTCTTTGCCGAGAGAGACCATCGAGGCACGATTCAACCTGACCGGCGACGAGGGTGCCGCCATTGCTGCCGTCGGTGACTGCACCCAGGGAGTTGGTGGTGGTGGATTCGTTTACACCAACATCGACTCCATCTCCGTCGGCGTGGTTCTGCGCCTGGACGACCTCACGGCCAAGAGGAAGGTCGTCACCGACGTCTTCGACCACTTCCTCGCGCACCCGTTCATCGCCCCCTACCTCGAGGGCGGCGAGGTGGCCGAGTACGGCTGTCACCTGGTGGCCGAAGGTGGCCTTGACATGATCGGCGAGATCGCCATGGACGGCATGCTCGTCGTAGGTGACGCCGCCGGGCTTACCCTCAACACCGGCCTGACCGTGCGAGGCATGGACCTGGCGGTCGCTTCGGCGGTCGCCGCCGCCGAGGGCATCCACTCGGCTCTGGAACAGAACGACACCTCCAAATCCGGCCTGTCTGGGTATCGGGAACGGCTCTTTGCCTCTTACGCAGGAAAGGACATGAAGACCTACGCCAAGGCACCCGCCTTCCTTGAGCTCGAGCGCCTCTACAAGGACTACGGCGAGCTCTTCGCCGACGTCCTGTACGGCGCCTTCAACCTCGACACCCAGCCCCGCCAGCATCTCCTGAGCGTCGCACGCAAGGCGCTGATGCGGTCACCGGTGACAATGAGGCAGCTAGTCAGAGACGGCATTGCAGGAGCGCGCGCACTATGAAACCACTATCTGTCCCTGAACGCCTTACGAAGAACCGCTTCAACCTCGACGAGCAGGAAAGCCACATCGAGGTCAACCAGGAGATCGCCAAGGCCACCGGAACCGGCAAGGACCTGGTCGCCTGCTGCGCGGCCCACGTCTACACCGAAGAAGCCGACGGGACGATCTCCGTGGAGTACGCCGCCTGCCTCGAGTGCGGAACCTGCCTTGCTGTCGCCGCCCCCGGTGCCTTGAAATGGCACTACCCTCGCAGCGGGTTCGGTGTCCAGTTCCGTGAAGGGTAGCGAGCGTCCGCTGTTGTCTCCGGGAGGTATCCGGCGAGGGCGATAACGATCGGCTACAACGACGCGGCCGAAGGTCATCGCCGCCGCGACGGTGGGGTGTGGTGTCACATGTCGGGTCGCGGCTGGCCGACCTCGGTGAGCGGACCACCCTGACCGCCGAGCTTTCCACCGCGTTGGCCGGGCGGCGTAAGCCTCATGCCCGCCATGATCCGGGGCACACCGATCGAACCGCGCACGCTGACTCGCACCTACCATGCGCTCTGTGAACGGCACGGCCTGCGGCGGGTGCGGCTTCATGATCTCCGGCATGGCTGTGTGAGCCTGCTCCTCGCCCTCGGGGTCAGCCCACGGGTGGTCATGGAGATCGTCGGGCACTCGGCCATCGAGATGACGATGAACGTCTACGCGAATGTGTCCCTGGACAACCAGCGCGCCGCGCTTGACCTGCTCAACGCGCAGCTCGTCGAGGACGACGACGGAGACAGAGTGACCAGCGTCGCTGTCACCGACCGCTGCCAGCGGGGTGGCAAGATCTCCGACACCTGGTCTGACCTGGTCGGGGTGACCGGATTTGAACCGGCGGCCCCTCGCTCCCAAAGCGAGTGCGCTACCAAGCTGCGCTACACCCCGTGCCGTTGAAGTGTAGGGGGTCTGCCTGGGCGGTGCTCCCGCGGATCACACCTCGGGCATCCGCTAGGCTGGGCAGGCCGCCGAACGCGGTACGCGGGCGTAGCTCAATGGTAGAGCCCTAGTCTTCCAAACTAGCTACGCGGGTTCGATTCCCGTCGCCCGCTCCACCTCTGACCAGGGGTTTCGCCTCTGGCAAGATCGCTCCGGCGGCCGTTCGTGACACCAAACGTGACACGAACTGGCGGTATCCTGCGCTCGTGGCAGCGTCCGGAGTGCCCAGAAGGACCCGCGCCGAGGGCAGCATCGACCTCCTCCCGAGCGGCGCGCTGCGCGTGCGCGTCTACGCGGGCCAGGACCCGCTCACGAAGAAGCGGCACACCCTCGTCGAGGTCGATCCCAGCCCGGCCCGCTCGCCAAGAAGCAGGCCGAGGCGGTGCTGGATCGGATGCAGCGCGAGGTCGCCGACCGTCGTGCGCCGAAGACGGACGCGACGGTCGACCAGCTCCTGGAGCGCTACCTCGACCTGTTCGACGGCTCGCCGAACACGCTGGAGCTGTACCGCACGCACGCCCGCAACCACATCTCCCCGCTGCTGGGGCACTTGAAGGTGGGCCAGGCTGACCCCGGAGACGCTGGACTCGTTCTACGCCGAGCTGAGGCGCTGTCGGACGCACTGCAGCAGCCGCCGCTCGATCGACCACCGCGCCGAAGGCGACCACGAGTGCGACGAGCGCTGCCGCAAGCACGTCTGCAAGCCGCTCTCGCCGACGACGATCCGCCACGTCCACTACATCCTGTCCGGCGCCTACCGGCGGGCAGTGAGGTGGCGCTGGGTAAGCGTGAGCCCGACGACGCAGACAGAGCCGCCGGCGGCGGCCAAGCCGAACCCGCAGCCTCCGTCGCCGGACGAGGCCGCCCGGATCCTCAACGCGGCGTGGCGTGATCCCGACTGGGGCACGTTCCTCTGGGTCGCGATGACCACAGGCGCTCGCCGCGGCGAGCTGTGCGCGATCCGCTGGTCATCCGTTTCGCTCGAACCCGGCCGCGAAACCATCTGGCTGCGCGGCGCGATCAGGCGGAGCCCGGAGGGGTGGGCAGAGGGCGACCTGAAGACGCACCAGCAGCGCCGGATCGCCCTCGACAGCTGAGACAGCGGAAGTTCTCCGAGCGCACCGCGAGATGTGCGCGACCCGCGCGAGTGCGCTGCGGCTGGAGCTGACCGACGAGGCTTTTGCATTCTCGTCGGCACCGGACGGCTCGATTCCGCCGACGCCCGACAGCCTGACCCAGCGCTACGACCGGATGGTGGGCGGCTCGGGATCGAGACGACGCTCCACAAGCTCCGGCACTACTCGGCGACCGAGCTAATTCTCGGTGGCGTGGACATCCGGACAGTGGCTGGTCGGCTCGGGCATGGCGGCGGAGGAACAACTACTCTGCGGACCTACACAGCGTGGGTATCCGAGGCTGACCAGCGTGCGGCCGCCGGACTGGTTGCCCGCATGCCGACTCGTCCTGTCGCCAGCGCCGATGCCGACCTCGTGCAAGCCGACCCCCGAGCGTTCCTACGAGCGGGTTGCGACTGCCCTCCGGGCCCAGATACTCGGTGGCGAGCTCTCGTCTGGCGACCTGCTGCCAACGGGTAAGGAGCTTGCAGCCGCGTTCGGAGTCGCCACGGGAACTGCTCAGCGGGCGGTCGCCCTGCTCAAGGAATGGGGCATGGTCGCAGTGAGCCGCGGCCAGCGCGCTGTCGTCGTCTGAAGGACTTCACTCGGACGGCAGTCGCCGACTGTGGATCACGTAGAGATTAGAAGTCGCCCGGATGGTGTCTAATCTGCCCTCTACCAGCGCAAACAACTCGGCGGACCGGCGTCCCTAGCCCCGTTTTGCGTCCCGCGGTCGCCTGCACTTCGCGCCACGTATGGCTCCATGGCAAAAAATCGGACAAGGTAAGCAGTCAGACCCCCGGCTGATCTGCGGCGTGTCGGCGCTGGTGGCCGCGAGTGGTCGCTCTCGCGGGCGATCCTGGACCCCGCCGCCTACCTCGACGCGCCCAACAACAACGCGGAGGACGACAGAACAAAGATCAACGACAAGAACAGGTGGTTGACCGCCCCGCCCCTACAGGGATGACACAGAGGCGCGCATGCCCTCCCCGGCTGAGCAGATCTCCGGGATGGCTGGACCGGTGCACTCGCGCTAGCGAGGTGGTCGGCAGTGTGCGGCATCCCCGTCGACCCCTAGAGCGCGACAACAAGTCGGCCCAGGGGCAGAACCTACTGAAGTTGGTCCCTCGCATACGCCGAGTACTGCCCCCGGGGGCCGCCCCACGGTCGCCCATGCACTATCGACGAGATGCCGCATAGGCTACCCGCAACTGATGCGCGGTCAGCGGGCCGACGAGCGATACCCTCGCGCCGTGATCCACCAAGGACGGACTGAGTGAAGACCGACGAGCTGGCGCGCGTACGCCGTGCACTGTGGGCTGCCGCCGACGAGCTGCGCGCAAACTCGACATTGTCGCCCGCTGAGTACCGCGGTCCGGTGCTCGGGCTGATCTTTCTTGCTTATGCCGAGCGCCGGTTCGAGCAGCTGCGTCCCGAGCTCGAGGCCAAGGCCACTGCCCGAAGGCCGGTCTCCGCGGACGACTATCGCGCTCGTTCGGTCCTCTTCATCCCGGACGGCGCCCGACTGTCATATCTGGTCAACCTGCCTGAGGGTCAGAACCTGGGCAAGGCCATCGACGAGGCGATGAAGCTGATCGAGGGCTCGAACCCAGAGCTGCGCGACGTGCTGCCGCGCGGGTACCAGCGCCTTGAGAAGTCCACCCTCAGTGAGCTCCTTCGGCTGTTCGCGCCGCTGCCGCGGCAGCTGTCCGGTGATGCGTTCGGGCTGATCTACGAGGACTTCCTTTCTAACTTCGCCGCGAGCGAGGGCCGCCTCGGTGGGGAATTCTTCACGCCGTACTCGATCGTCCGACTGATCGTCGAGATCATCGAACCGTTCCACGGCAAGGTCTATGACCCCGCGTGTGGATCAGGTGGCATGTTCGTCCAGTGCGCCAAGTTCGTCGATCGGCACAACAAGTCCGCCACCCGCGAGCTGTCCGTGTATGGCGTGGAACAGAAGGGAGGAACCGTCCCGCTCGCCAAGATGAACTTGGCGCTGCACGGCCTGTCCGGCGACATCCGCCTGGCCAACAGCTACTACGAGGACCCGCACCACGCTGTCGGCGCATTCGACTTCGTGATGGCCAATCCGCCATTCAATGTGAACGGCGTCGACAAAGAGAAGTTGGCGGGCGATCCGCGGTTCCCGATCGTACCGCGGCCGGACAACGCCAACTATCTCTGGATCCAACAGTTCTTTGCGGCGCTCGGCGACCGTGGCCGAGCAGGATTTGTCATGGCGAACTCAGCGGGCGATGCTGGCCACTCCGAACGGGAGATCCGCCGTCAGCTTGTCGAGTCGGGCGCTGTGGATGTCATGGTCGCGATCGGCACGAACTTCTTCTACACTGTAACGTTGCCCGTCACGCTTTGGTTCCTCGACAAGTCCAAGCGCGGAACCGAGCGCGAGGATATGGTGCTGTTCCTGGACGCGCGGCACCTCTACCGGCAGATCGATCGCGCACACCGCGATTTCCTGCCCGAGCACATCGAATTTCTTGCCAACGTCGTCCGGCTCTATCGCGGCGAGGACGTAGAGACTGTCCACGGCAGCGACGCGTTGCTCAAGAAGCAGTTCCCTGGCGGCCAGTACGTGGACGTGCCTGGTCTGTGTAGAGTCGCCACACGCGCCGAGATCGAAACCCAGGGCTGGACCCTCAACCCAGGCCGGTATACGGGGACCGCTGCAGCGGACGACGACGGCGAAGACTTCGTCGAGAGGCTCGCCAGCCTGTACGATGAATTCAGCCGCCTTTCCGACGAAGCGGACGCGATACGGGCCAAGGTTGACGCAGCCGTACAAGTAATTCTTGACGCATGAGTGCTTGGCGAAAGACGACTCTGGGCGCGGTCGCCGACTTGCTCGTCGGATTCGCGTTCAAGAGCGCAAACTTCACCAACGACGTGAATGACGTGCGGCTCCTGCGCGGAGTGAACATCGGCCAAGGAGTCATCGACTGGAATCGCGTTGCCTTTTGGCCAAACCAAGATCTGGAGGCGTCGAGGTATCACCTCGCCGAAGACGACGTCGTTCTCGCGATGGATCGTCCCTGGATCGAGGCGGGTCTCAAGCGTGCCCGCATACGTCGTGACGATTTGCCCGCGCTCTTGGTCCAGCGTGTCGCTCGACTCCGAGGTACCGACAAGATACGAACCAGCTTCATCCACCACCTACTAGCGACCGAAGAGTTCAGTAGGTATCTGCAGGCCATCGTCACCGGCGCGACAGTGCCCCACATATCGCAGTCGCAGATCGAATCCTTCGGATTCCTGCTCCCAGAACTCGGAGATCAGGACCGGATCTGCGTCGTTCTCGATTCGATTGACCACCTGATCGAAAACAATCGGCGGCAGGTTGAGGTGTTGGAGGAGATGGCGCGGGCCATCTACTGCGAGTGGTTCATCCACTTCCGCTACCCCGGCTCTGAGAATGCGCCCCTCGTTGAGTCCGCCCTGGGACCGATTCCTAGAGCCTGGGAGGTAGGGCGGGTCGACTCGCATTTCGTCCTACAGAGGGGCTTCGACTTGCCCGCTTCCGCGCGGGAGTCGGGGTCCGTGCCAATTATCGGCGCGTCCGGCGTGCAGGGCTTTCATTCGGCTGCGAAGGCCCAGGGGCCCGGCCTGACGACGGGCCGAAGCGGGACGGTCGGCGTGGTGACCTACGTGCCCAGTGACTTCTGGCCGTTGAACACGTCGCTGTGGGTCAAGGAGTTTCGCCTTTCGACGCCGCGGTTCGCGTACTTCCTTCTGTCGTCACTTGATCTCGCGCACGCAGCGTCGGGGGCTGCCGTTCCGACGCTCAACCGCAATGTTGTCCACGCGCTCGCAGCCGTATGTCCGCCTCGAAAGCTCATCGAAGAGTGGGACTTGGCGGCGGCACCGATGTTCGACTCGATGGAGGTGCTCCGCCGCCAGAATCGCAGCGCCTCCAGATGGTTCGAGATCTTCTCCTGCCGAAGCTCGTGACTGGCCAGATCGACGTGTCGTCGCTCGATCTTGATGCGCTAGTCGAGGGATCGGTGGCGTAGATGCCCGTCGCCGTACACCGAGGGCGGGCTGGTCGAGCGGCCTGCCCTTGAGCTGCTTGAGCGAGCTCGGGTGGACGGTCGTCAACGCGTTCAGCGAGACGTTCGGCCCGGCGGGCACGCTCGGCCGCGACTCGATGCATGACGTCGTGCTCACGTCACCGTCTGCGCGATGCGTTGCGTTGGCTGAACCCTCGGGTGCCCGAGGCGATTCGCGAGGAAGCGCTGGCAGCGGTCGCGAAGGACCGGTCGGTGATGGACCGGGTGCGCGCCAACCGCGAGGTCTACGACCTGATCCGCGACGGCTACCGCGCCGAGTGGCAGGACGACGTGGAGAGCCGGCAGTACGCGACGGTTCAGCTACGTCGACTTCCGCGACTCCGACGAACGAACGACTGGCTGGCCGCGTCGCAGGTGTGGGTGGCCGGTGATCTGCACCGGCGCCGCGCGGACACGGTGCTGTTCGTCAACGGCATCCCGCTGGTGCTGGTGGAGTTCAAGGAGCCGAACCGGCCGGTGAAGGCGGCGTACGACGAGAACCTCACCGACTACCGCGACACGATTCCGCAGCTGTTCGTGCCGAACGGGTTCGTGCTCCTGTCGAACGGCTCGCGAGGCCAAGGTCGGCTCGACCTACGCGCCGTGGGAGTTCTTCGGCGACTGGAAGGTGATCGACGCCGACGGCACCCGGGGCGTCGTCGCGCTGGAGACGGCGATCCGCGGCACCTGCGCGCCGGACCGGCTGCTCGATCTGATCGAGAACTTCGTCGCGTTCATCGAGCGGCCCGGCGGGCTGATCAAGGTCGTCGCCCGCAACCACCAGTTGCTCGGCGTCAACGCCGCGATCGAGAACCTGCTACCGGGTCCGGGCGGCGGGCGACAAGCGGCTCGGGGTGTTCTGGCACACCCAGGGCTCCGGCAAGTCGCCTGTCGATGCTGTGGTTCACCCAGAAGGTGCTGCGCCAGCATCCCGGGCGCGTGGACGTTCGTGATGGTCACCGACCGCACCGAGCTGGACGTGCAGCTCCACGGCGAGTTCGCCGACGCCGGCGCGATCTCGCGCGAGGCGAGGGTGCACGCCTCGTCCGTCGCGACACCTGCGCGAGCTGCTGGCTGCCGACCACCGCTACGTGTTCACGCTGATCCACAAGTTCCGCCCGACGCGCAGCCGGCGAGACGACGATGCCGGTGCTGTCGGACCGGTCCGACGTCATCGTCATCACCGACGAGGCGCACCGCAGCCAGTACGACACGCTCGCGCTGAACATGCGCCGGGCGCTGCCGAACGCGTCGTTCATGGGCTTCACCGGCACGCCGCTGATCGCCGGCGAGGAGCTGACCCGCCAGCAGTTCGGCGACTACGTCAGCATCTACAACTTCCGCGACGCCATCGAGGACGGCGCGACCGTCCCGCTCTACTACGAGAACCGCATCCCCGAGCTGCAGCTGGTCAACGAGGACTTCGCCGACGAGCTCGACGCGATCTGCTGGAGGAGGCCGAGCTCGACGAGGACGCCGAGGGGCAGCTGGCCCGCCGGTTCGGCCAGCGAGTACACGCTGCTCACCCGGCCGGAGCGGCTGCGGCGGGTCGCCAAGGATCTGGTGCGCGCACTTCGTCGGCCGCGGGTTCGCCGGCAAGGCGATGTACGTCGGGCATCGACAAGGCCGCGGCGGTACGCATGTACGACCTACGTGCAGCGAGGCGTGGGCCGAGCATCTGGCCGAGCTGCGCGGCCAGCACGACGCGCTGCCGGAGCTGGAGCGGCCGTGGCTGGCCAGCCGCATCGAGCTGATGGAGACCACCGACATGGCCGTCGTGGTCTCGCCAGGGCCAGAACGAGATCGCCGACGCTCGACAAGCTAGGGCCTCGACATCCGGCCGCACCGCGAGCGGATGAACCGACGAGGACCTCGCCGAGAAGTTCAAGGACCGCCGACGACCCGCTGCGGCTGGTGTTCGTCTGCGCCATGTGGATGACCGGCTTCGACGCCCCGAGCGTGTCGACGATCTACCTCGACCGGCCGATGCGCAACCACACGCTGATGCAGACGATCGCCCGCGCCAACCGGGTCTTCCCCGACAAGGACAACGGGCTGATCGTCGACTACGTCGGCGTCTTCCGGAACCTGGAGAAGGCGCTCGCGATCTACGGCGCGGCGAACGCCGAGCCGGACGTCGACTCGCCGATCCAGGACAGTCGAGCCGCTCGCCGCGGCGCTGGACGCGGCGGTCGACAGCGTCGATCGGGTTCTGTGCGGCGCTACGGACGTCGACCTGATCGCGCTGCGGGATGCGAACGGGCTTCGCGCACATCGCGCTGCGCGACGCGCCGTGGAGGCGCTGCTGGTCGATGAGGAGACGCGCACCGACGTTCCTGGCCGCGGCGCGGCAGGTGCGCAAGCTGTTCAAGGCGCTGCTGCCCGACCCGAGGCCGCCGCGCACCAGCGCACGGTCGCCGCGATCCGCGTCCTGGCCGAGCGCATCGCCGACGTGTCCCGGCCGCCGAAGGCCGACATCGACGCGGTCGCCGACGCGGTCGACGCGCTGCTCGACCGGTCGGTCGGGCGCCGAGGAGTACGTCATCCGGGCCGCGGCCGAAGGCAGCGAACCCGACCCGCTGATCGACCTGTCCCAGATCGACTTCGACGGGCTCGCCGCAGCTTCGCCGGGCGCAAGCGCGCCGAGACCGACCGGCTCGCGGCCCTGCTGCAAGCAGCGCGCCGTCGCGCGCGGCAACCCGCAACCCGACCCGCTACGACCTGGTCGAGCGCATCGAGGAGCTCATCGCCGAGTACAACGCCGGCAGCCTCAACATCGACGAGTACCTGCGCCGGCTCATCGAGCTGTCCAAGACGCTCAGCGAGGAGGAACAGCGCGCGGTCCTCGAGGATCTGACCGAGGAAGAGCTGGCGATCTTCGACCTGCTCACCAAGCCCGACCCGTGCTCACCGACGCCGAACGCGAGCCGGTGAAGGCCAGCGCCAAGCGGCTGCTCGCGCACCTGCACGACAAGCTCGTGCTGGACTGGCGGCGCAAGGCGGCCACGACCGCCGACGTCCGCGTCACGATCTCGCGATGTCCTCGACGAGGACTCTGCCCGCCGACCCCTACCCGCCGGAGGTCTTCGACGCCAAGGTGCAAGCCGTCTTCGACCACGTCCTCACCGCCTACGGCGACGACGGCTCGAGCGTCTACGCGCGGCGACCGCGTCGAGCCGCGACTGCCGGCGCGGGAGTCGCGATGCTCACCGCACCTGATCTCGCCTCCATCACCGACGGCGTCGTCGAGCGCATCCGGACCGACGCCGAGTTCGCCTCGCTTGTCGCCGAGCAGCTCGGCCTCCCCGGCGGGGCGGCGCTGCGCACCGTCGACGAGATCATCGCCAACGACGAGGACTTCGCCGTCGAGTTCAAGTCCACCGCCCGCTGGGACCTCCGGGAGAAGCAAGCCCAACAAGGCGATGGAGGACGCCGTCGTCAAGACGGTCGCCGGCTTCCTCAACACCGACGGCGGCACCCTGCTCATCGGCGTTGACAACTCCGGCACGGTGCTCGGCCTCGACCACGACTACGAGCGAGTCCAAGCCGAAGAACGGCGACGGCTTCGTCAACTGGCTGACCACCCACCTGATCAACGCGCTCGGACACACCCCTGTGACTCGAATCCGCGCCGGATCGTGTCCACGAGGGCAAGGAGATCTGCCGCGTCGACGTCGCCAGACACAGCGAACCGGTGTGGGCGAAGACCAGTAAGGCGAACGCGTCTTCTTCGCTCGATTCAACAACTCCACCCGCGCCGTGCCCGCCGACGAGGCTGACGCTTACCTTAGTGGGTGGCTCCGGAAGTTCGTCTGGGGTCTTCAGGCGGCGGGGGCCAGGTCAGCTGAGGGGCCGGTGGTGGCTGGCTTCTGCTCGTGTTCGCTGATGCGGCGCAGCAGTGAGGTCAGGTCGTCGGCGGTGACTTCCAGTTGAACGGTCGGGCGGTCTGGTTGTAGCGATCCACGAAGGCCAGCAGTGTCTGGCCGAGTTCGGTTGTGCTGGCGAAGTCGTTGGGTGTCACGACTTTCTTCTGGATGATCGAGAAGAAGATCTCCACCTGGTTCAGCCAGGAGGCGTGCACCGGCGTGTGAATCATGATCGCGTTGGGGTGTGCCTTGCGGAGCCGGTCGATCGCGGCCCGGCCGCGGTGATCGGAGCCGTTGTCGACGATGACGAACACCCGGGGCGCGTTGGCGTACTCGGGTTGGCTCATGACCTGGGCCATCAGCGCCATGAACGGGGCGATGCCGGTGGTCTTCGGGGTGGAGGCGAACACCTTCCCGGTGTGCACGTCGAGCGCGGCCAGCAGGGCCAGAGCGCCGTTGCGGACGTATTCGTGCTCGACCCGCGCGGGCTTGCCGGGCGCGGCGGGCAGGGTCGGGTGGCAGCGGCCGCGGGCCTGGATGGACGGCTTGGCGTCCACGGACAGGATGCGGTCACCCGGCCGCAGCGGCTCGCCCTGGTAACGACCCTGATACAGGTCCAAGACCACGCTCGCCCGGGTGGTGAAGTTCGGGTCGCGAGGGTAGATCCAGGACTGGTACTGCCAGGGCTTGACCGGATGCTCACTCAAGATCCGCAGGATCGACGATGCCGACACCGGCGAGTTGACCAGGCCCTGGGCGGTCAGCTCGGCGGCCAGTTCCGGGCCGGTCCAGCGGGCCAGCGGGACCCCGGTCGCGGCGGGGAGTTGGCAGGCCAGCGCGACCACCGCTGCCCGCTCCAGCGCGGTGATCCGCCGCGGCCGCCCGGTCCGGGGCAGGTCGACCAGCCCGCCCAGCCCGTGCTCGGCGAACCGGCCCCGCCACTTGCGCACGGTATCGACCCCGACGCGCAGCTCGGCGGCGATCCGCTCATTGGCATGACCACGGGCGGCGGCCCGCACGATCTGCGCACGTACCCGGTCCCGGTACGGCGTCTTGGCGCCGCGGACACGTGTCTTCAAGGTCTTGCGTTCAGCTGCGGTCAACATGACCGGCACGGCACGAGGGCGCATCGAGGTTCCCGAGGAAAACTACATGGATGTAATTCGCTCGGAGCACCCTAGCCGCCATCGGCATCGGCCGGCGGCACAATGAGGCGCGTGCCCGGCATCCCCTCCTCGACCCGCGACTCGATCACCTGGCGGCTGCGCGACCACGCGGGAACGCACTGGCCACAACTGGACACGGTGCGCGTCAACTACCGCGGCGGCTTCGCCTACGTGTCCGGCGTCCTACCCGGCGGCGAGCAGTTCCCGCTCTGCCGACTCCGCTACGGCGGCTCAGCCCACTCCTTCGGCTTCGCGGTCTACTCCGCGGCCCGCGAACGCTACGACGACGCCGTCCTGCGCACCGGCCTCCCAACCGGCACCCACAAGAAGCCCTCGACACCGCATGCACGATCCACCTCGCCGGGCTCAGCTGACCCCCGACGGACTTACGGACTCACCCACTAAGCGTGCGGTGGCCGGGAACCGCCGTGCCCGACCCATAGCCCAACCACCGTCCGCGCCTGGAGCAAGAGCCACTCATCGGTAGCTGTCAAGTCAAATGAGACACTTGATCTTACTGAGTTGGCTGTGGAACGGGCTGGTTGATCCACACCTGCTCGGGCAAACGTGGCGGTCGGGGTCGGCGGTTGAACCGCTCGGGGTGCTGGGCATAGGCGCGGTCCAGGGTCGCCTGACGGTAGGCCCGGACCTCTGTCGCGGTGTCGAAGTGGACCGATGCCGGGGTATGCATCCCGATCCCGGAATGCCGGTGCTCGTGGTTATAGGCGGTGAAGAACCGATCGCAGAACGCACGTGCATCAGCGAGACAGCCGAACCGGTCGGGGAAGTCCGGCACATACTTCAGGGTTTTGAACTGCGCCTCGGAATACGGGTTGTCATTCGAGCATCGCGGCCGTGAATGGGAGCGACACACCCCCAGGTCGATCATCATCTCCGACACCGGTTTCGAGGTCATCGAGCGCCCGATCGGCGTGGATCGTGTGTGGCACGCTCCCATTACGGGCTACGCGCTCGCAAGGAAATCCTTCGCCACGACCGCGTCCTCGGCATTCGCGACCAGCCACCCCGGGACATAACGGGAGAAGATGTCCAGCACCACGTACAGCTTGTACCATTCCCCTTTCCGGGGCCTTTCAACGCGGTGATATCCCAGGACCACACCTCGCTCGGGCCACGAGCGACCAGCTCGGGGCGGACCCGCGCCGGATGGGTGGCCTGCCCGCGTCGTTCCCGGCTCTGCCCGGCGGCGGCGCGCGATCCGGTACATGCTCGACTCCGAGCACCAGTAGCGGTCTTCGTCCAGCTCACGGGCCCACACCTGGGGGATCGCCAGGTCCCGGTAGTCGGGGGAGGCCAGCAACCTCAGCACCCGCTCCCGTTGCTCGTCGGTGATCGTCGAGGGCGGCAACCGGCGCGGGAGCCAGGGCCCGTGCCGCGGGCCCAGCGCCACCCCGGCCGGGTCGACGCGCCGGTAATGGGTGGCCCGGGAACGGCCGGTCAACCCACACGCGGCCGCGATCGACACCGCCGCAGCCCGCAACTCGCTAAACGCCGTGTCCATCACTTCTTCGGCGGCCGCGATGATTCCTGGTTCTCCGCGCTCTCGGACAGCTGCTCCAAGAGCGCGTGTGCTTTTCCCATGATGTCCAACGCAGTTCGCGTCGTGGACAACTGCGACTCAAGCTTGGCGTTCCGGGCCCGGAGCCGCTCCAACTCAGCTGTCTCTGCCGACCGCTTCGGACGTTTCCCCGATCGCCGGGAATCGGCCACCCCTTCCAGCGCTCCCGCATCCCGAGCGCGGGCCCACTCATCACATGCGAAGAATCAGACCCTCCCGGCGCAGGACCGCGCCTTTCTCACCATTGGGCGCCGCCTCGTACTCGGCGACAATCCCAAGCTTGTACTCCGCAGGAAACGAACGACGCCAGGGCCGCGGCGATGCACCGTCATCGGCACGCGGACCCGACGACCGAGACGACTCGCCCGCCCGCCGCCTTGGCCACGCCGCTCCTCGGTTGACACAGACACCAGGATCTCCGATCACGCCCTCTACAGGGAACCGCTGGGATGAAGCTGTCTCAGATGATCTTGGGATAGAGGGCATGGTCGAGGCTCGCTGATTGTTGCGGATTGGGGGGAGCCAAGGGGTGCCGGACGTACATAGTCGAGTTTGGTGAGCCAAGGCCGCTAGGCTGCTGTTGGCTCCGGTAGTCAAAGATCATGGAACTGATGCCGCAGCGCGTCTGGGTGGGTGACAACCGGCATGGCGTGGCGCGACAACCCGGGTGACGGCGGACGACCGACTGACGCGAACACGCTGATCGTGCTGATGGTGGCCCTGCAAGCGCCCTGGGGTCAAGAGGGTCCCCATTGAGTGCCGCACTGCAACCGAAGCCGATGACGGGTTTGACGATCAGTAGCCTGGTTCTCCACCGAGGACATGCGAAAGGAGCAGTCGCGCGTGGCGCCCCGCGGGACCTACCGGCAGATCGCGGACGATCTCCGGCGGCTCATCGAGACCGGCGACCTGCCGTCTGGCGCGATGCTGCCCTCCGAGTTGTCGCTCGCCGAGGAGCGGTCGGTCGCCCGTGGCACGGCGCGGGCGGCGCTCGCTGTCTTGGTCGACGAGGGGCTCATCGAGGTCGTTCCTGGACAGGGGCGAAGGGTCGTCGGCGACGCCCAGCAGCCGAGCCCGCGCACCGCTTGGCAACGTGTCGCGGGGCGCTGCGGGATCGACTGGAGGCGGGCGAGTTCGGGGCGGCCGGGCCGTTGCCGAGCGAGGCCGAGCTCGTCGCGGAGTTCCAGGTCTCGCGCAACACGGTCCGGCGCGCCTACAGGCAGCTCGTCGACGAGGGCCTGGTTGTGATCCGCCATGGCGCTGGCGCCTTCCCGGCGCCACGCTGACGGCAGCCGCCGTGCGGTGGCTACGGTTCAGGGGTGACGAGCCCGCAGGACGAGGACGCCCGGTGGATCGTGCACGGCGAGCGGCCGGTCTACGAGAGCGAGTGGATCACGGTCGGGCTCGCCGACATCTCCCAGCCGTCGGGGGAGCGGTTCGAGCACCACACCGTGACGATGAAGCCGGCCGCGATGACGGTCGTGCTCGACGACGCGGGCGAGCACGTGCTGATGTCGTGGCGCCACCGGTTCGTGCCGGACGTGTGGAACTGGGAGCTTCCCGGCGGGCTGCTCGACCCGACGAGACGCCGGCCGAGACGGCGGCGCGCGAGGTCGAGGAGGAGACCGGCTACCGGCCGCGGTCGCTGGAGCACCTCGTGACGTTCGAGCCGATGATCGGCATGGTGCGCAACGCGCACCACGTGTTCCTCGCGCGCGGCGCCGAGAAGGTCGCCGAGGCGACCGAGCTGAACGAGGGCACGTTCGAGTGGGTCGCGCTGGCCGACGTGCCGGAGCTGATCGCGAAGGGCCGGATCGTCAACTCGGGATCGCTGGTCGGGCTGCTGCACGTGCTGGCGCTGAGCGGGCCGGCTGCGCGGGCGTCACGCGGTGAGTAGCTGCGCGATGCGCCGGCGCTGACGTTCCGAGCCGGTCCGTCCTGCCAGCTCGGCCGCGCGGCGTGCGTGCAGTTGCGCCTCGGTGGGTGTCGCCGCGGGCGTTGAAGGCGAGGGCGAGGTCGACGCGCAGGCTCACCTCCGCCCGCCCGTACTGGCCTTCGCCCATGGCGTCGAGCGCGCTCGTGAGGTCGTCGATCGCGCCGTGGTCGCCGAGGCGGGCGAGGCAGTGGCCGCGCCAGCGGGCGAGGTGGTCGGCGTCGAGCATGAGGTACGGGAGCGCGTCGTCCTCGGCGTTCTCCGGGAGCGTGGCCGCCGCGGCGTCGAGGGCGCGCAGCGCGGCGTCGCGCTGGCCGAGCGCGGCGAGCGTCTCGCCCTCGGCGGCGTGCAGCCAGGCGCGCAGGACGGGGGAGACGCGCGTCCCGGCGTGCCGTTGGCCGGCCTGGACGAGTGCGTGCGCGGCGTCGAGCTCGCCGGCGTCGAGCAGGATGTACGCCTGCTGGGCCTGGGCGTAGGCGAGCGCTGCCGCCTGGCCGCTCTTCGCGTCCCGCCGCGACCGCGAGCTCGTGGAGGCGCCAGGCGTCGGCCGTCCGGCCCATGTCGAGGGCCTGCCAACCAGCGAGCGCGGCGGCCTGGCTGAGTTCGTCGGCCGCGGCCTCTCGATGGGTGCCGGGCAGGGCGAAGCGGATGAGGTTGTCCAGCTGCTCGACGTGCGCGGCGGCCTGTTGGTAGATCGTCGCTGCCGCCGAGGCGTCGGTCGAGCAGGCGGATGCTCTGCGTCTGCTCGCGCAGCAGCACGACGAGGCCGTCGTCGAGGCGTGAGAACGTGATCCGCTCGGCCAGGTCGCTGCTCGGCGGCGGCGGTTCCGGCGGGAACGCGGGCGGCTCGGCGATGCCGAGCTCCACCGCCGTCATGCCGTAGACCTCGCACAGCAGCTCCCGGTAGCGGTCGCTGACCGGCTTGTCCTGGTTCTCCCACCCGGCGATGCGGCGCTTCAGGCTCGCGTCGCTGACGAGCGTCTCGCCCTGGCGGGCGGCCGCCGCGCGCAGCTTCGCGCATGAGCGTCGATTGCTTCCATTCGCGCTCGGCGCGCACGCGGGCCAACTGGTTTCCCATCGGACCCCCTCAGCTCCGCGTCTCCACCTTGCCGCTCTGACCAGCACGGCTCAACTGGGCGCGCGGTTCATGTCATCTCGCGTCACCTCGCGTCATCTGCCGCCGCGGTCCTCACCAGCGGAATCTCGGTGCCACACAGCACGACGGCGGTTGACCAACCACCGACACATACCTACGATGTCTAGTACACGTACCAAACCTGTACACAAGGAGGAACCAGGTCATGCGAACCCTTCGCAAGCAGGCAAGCGGACGAGGACAGGCCGCGGCAGTTCCACAGCGTCACCGAGGTGGCGCGGATGTTCGGGATGTCGCCGATGACGGTCTACCGGGCGATCGCGGCGGGGGAGTTCCCCGCGGTCCGCGTCCGGGGGCGGCTCATCGTCCCGGCCCGCGCGATCGAGGAGATGGTCAA
The DNA here is from genome assembly GCA_963826705.1 of uncultured Actinomycetota bacterium. GTDB lineage: Bacteria > Actinomycetota > Actinomycetes > Mycobacteriales > Pseudonocardiaceae > Pseudonocardia. The sequence goes on along the minus strand of CAWGYF010000017.1, from coordinate 191,268 downwards.
GGCCGCGCTGGCCGACCAGGGCCTCGTCGACGCGGCCGAGTGGGTGCCCGAGCAGCGCAACGGCCGGGGGGTGTGAGCGATGCCCAGCGCTGGTGTTCTCATCTTCTTCGCCATCGTCGGCTCGGCGATCTGCGCGCGGTCGCGGTTCGCCGGAGGCGCGATCTTCTTCGCGGTCGTCGCCGTCGTCCTGTTCATCTCCACGCCCGTCGGGGCCGGTCTGCCCGGAGCGCTTGTCGAGCTTCCTGTCGACGTTCGACCACGCCGCCACGCCGGCCCTCAACGGCAAGGGCGTCGGATGAACGCCCGGCGGGAGTGGCGGTCGCGCAGCGGCCTGCCGCGGGATGGACGGCGAGATCTTCTTCCCGACCGCCGTCGGCGGACCGACGTACGAGGCGCAGGTGGCGGTCGCCAAGGCCGTCTGCGCGGGCTGCCCGGTCCGAGCCGAGTGCCTCGAGGAGGCGCTGGTCCGCATCCCCGTACGGGATCGCGGGCGGACTGACCCCCGAGGAGCGGCGCGGGCTGCGCCAGCGACGTCGCCCACGAGTCGACCGTCGTCGTCGAAGCCGGCCTGCGCGCTGGCGCCCGCCGCGGCGAACGCGAGGCCGCCGGGCGGGTCCTGCTCGCCGCGGGCCGACCGATCCGCGAGGTCGCCCACCGCTGCGGGGTCGGCGAACGCACCGCCGCCCGCTGGGCCGCCCGCGCCCGCGCAACGACACACCACCAGCACGGCGGAGGGGAGCGCCGGCGGCCACCGGGCTCCCCTCCTGATCTCCCACACGCACAACCCCCAGGCAGGGACATCGAACGCAGGAAGGACCCGAACTCTAATGAACACCCACCGACGAACGCCCACGCGCGCTGCGCAGCGCCGAAGCGGCGTCCACGCCTGGGCCGAGACCGTCGAACACCAGCAGGATGCGGCCCGCCGCCACGCCGACTTCTACGCCCTGGCCGGCGAGCTGGTCGCCACGCTGTACGCGCTGAACGACCTGACCGTGGTGCTCGCCGCCCAGGTCGGCGGCTACGGCCAGGGCCGAGTCCTCTACGACGACACCCGCACCGTCGACCCCGCCGCCCGCCTGGCCGACGCGGTCCAGTGCCTCCGCGACGTCCGCGCGGCGCTGGGACCGGCAACGGCCGCGGCGAACGCGTTCTGGTCGGCAGATCGCGCACATCGGTGTCGAGGTGACGCCGTGACCGCACCGACTTCGACGACCTTCTTCCGCGGCACCAACCGCTGGCTCGCCGCGCTACCTCAGCCGCCAGGTCCGCCGCGGCGACAGCGACGTAGCCGACGACCTCGCCCAGGTGGTCTTCCTCCGGGCGTGGCGGGCGCTGCCCGGCGTGCAGCTGGCGTCGCCCGCGGTAGAGCGGGCGTGGCTGTGCACGATCGCCCGCCACACCGTCGTCGACCACTACCGCGCCGAACCGGAGTCCAACAGCGCGCCCGGGAGGCAGGCGACCGACCCGACCGATCCTCGCGGCCTGGCACGACGAGGGCGCGGGCGCGATCGAGGACGACGCCGACCGGATCTGCGAGCATCGTTGACCTGCACCGGTCAATGGCTGCCGCGACCGCCGCTCAGCGGGAGGTCGTGCGGCTGCGCGTTGTCGACGAGACTGCCCTGGTCGGTGGTCGCGAGCCGGACCCGGCAGGGCAAGGCATGCGCCCGCCGGTCGTTCGACGCCACTGCGGGGGTGATCGGCTGATGGCCGCCCGTCTGATCCTGTCCGCGCTGCTGGCCGTCGTCGCCGCGGCAGCCGCCGTCCTGTCCTTCTCCGCGCTGCGGGACCTCGCGCTGCTGTGCGGGTTCGCCGCCACAGCTGGCGTGGCTGCTGCCGGTCGTCGTCGACGCCGGGGCCGCGGCCGGGTCGCTGGTCTGGCTCGGTGGCCGGGTCGGCCGAGCTCGCCCGTCGCTTCGCCCGCGCGCTGGCCTTGACCTTGCTCGGGCTGTCGGTAGCGGCTAACGCGCTCGCGCACGGCCTGGACGCCTACCGACTGCCGCCCGCGTGGTGGGTCGTGGTCATCGTCTCCGCCATCGCCCCGGCCGTGCTCGGCGCCGTCGTCCACCTCGCCGTCCTCGTCGGTCGTCTGCACGCCGTCGAGGTGGTGGAGGACGACACCACGGTCGTCGACCCGGAGACGCTCGACGAGCACGGCCTGTCCCGCCTCTGGGAAACCGCGCCACCCGCTGCCGAGACCGAGCGGGTCACCGAACTCATCGCCGCCGGAGTCGGCCGCCGCCGACTGTCGCGCGAGCTGGGCGTCAGCGAGTACGAGGCCCGCCGCCTGATCGACCGCGCCCGGCCCACCACCCCATCCGACGCGGCGCCCAGCGCCGCCGTGCTCACCGGAGCCACGCCATGAACTTCTCGACCCTGCTCGTGTTCGCCATCTCCGCCGGAGCGGCATGGATCGCCTGGCGCCGCGGCGCCCGCTTCATCGGCGTCGGGTTCGGCGCCTTCTCGATCCTGCCCGCCATCACCTTCTTCCGAGAGACGCCCTGGTGGGTGCTCGCCCTGCTCGCCGCCCCGTTCGCGCTGTGGCTGTGGCACCGGCACGCGCGCACTTCGGCGATCGTCGTCCGCTGGGGCGCTCGCGCCCGCCGCAAGGCCGGTGTCGCCTCCACCACCGACATCGTGCGCGTCGCCAGCAGCCGCGCCATGCGGCGCCGGGCCGCCACCGTCCGTCCCTCGCTGGCGCCGACGACCCGCTGGGCCCGCTGGTCGGGCTCCGGACCCGCGCGGACGGCCGACGTCGCGGTGCTGCTGTGCCGGGCCGGGCTGCTGCGCGTGTGGGCGTCGATCGAGGACGTCATCTGCATCTTCGGCGGCCCACGCACCGGCAAGTCGCAGTGGCTCGCCGGCCGCATCCTGGACGCCGCGGGCGCGGTCCTCGTGACCTCCACCCGCATCGACCTCTACGAGCTGACCGCCGTCGCTGAGGGCTCGGCTCGGCCCCGTGTACGTGTTCAACCCGGTCGGTCTGGCCGGGCTCGCGTCCACGATCACCTTCGACCCGCTCACCGGCTGCGTCAGCCCCGTCACGGCCGCCGAGCGCGCCGCCGACATGCTCGCCGCGGGCTCGATGAACGGCAGTGCGGGAGACCGCGAGTTCTGGGAGTCCCAAGCCCGCCGGGTGCTGACCGCGCTCCTGCACGCCGCCGCGCTCGGCGAGGACCTGACCATGCGCGACGTGCAGCGGTGGGTCGCCGACCCGGCCGACGGACAGCTCGAGGTGACCTCGCTGCTGCGCAAGTCACCGGAGAAGGCGTTGCAGGAGGACGCCCGGCAGTTCCTCACGACCAACGACCGCACCCAGTCGTCGATCACCTCGACGATCATGCCCGCGCTGGGATGGCTCATGCACGACGCCGCCGCGGCCGCCGCGACCGGGCCGCGGACCGGCGGAGCCGGGTTCGACGTCGCCGAGCTGCTGGCCACCCGAGCCACGGTCTACCTGCTCGGCGCCGAGGAGACCCAGACCGCGCCGCTGGTGTCGGCGTTGACCGGGCACATCGCCCGCGAGGCGCGCCGCATCGCCGCGTTCCAGCCGGGTGGGCGGCTGGACCCGCCGCTGACGCTGGCGCTGGACGAGGCCGCGCTGATCTGCCCGGTGCCGCTGCACCAGTGGACGGCCGACATGGGCGGGCGCGGAGTGACGATCATCGGCGCCTTCCAGTCCCGCGCGCAGCTGCTCGACCGCTACGGCGAAGCGCGGGCCGAGGTGATCCTCAACAACACGGCCGCGGTCATGGTGTTCGGCGGCACCCGGTCACGGGAGGACCTGACCTACTGGTCGACCTTGGGTGGCGACCGGGACGAGCCGACGCTGACCACGGACATGCACGGCCGGGTCGCCTCCCGCACCACCCGCCGCGTGCCGGTGCTGGCGCCCGCCCAGATCGCCAACCTCCCGGCCGAGCGGGTCGTGGCGTTCCGACGTGGGATGCCACCCGTGATCGGTCGGGTGCAGATGGCCTACCGCCGCCCGGACATCCGCGCGCTCTTCCAGCCCGACGCGCTCGACGTGCGGCTACGTGCCCGCGCCCTCGCCGTGCTGGCGTGGCTGTCCGCCCACGTCGGCGCTCCGCTCGCCCGGTGGGCGGCGTGGCTGGTGGACGTCGCCCGTCGGATGTGGATCGCGGTCATGCGTCTCTTGGGTCGCTTACGACGTCGGCGCACGGCGTTGGTGCCGGTCGAAACGGTGCCCTTGCGCGTCCTTCCCGACGCGGATGACGACGAGGCGGACCGGCGGTGGCAGCCATGAGCCGCCCGACGATCGAGGAGATCGCCGCCCTCACCGCCCGCTTGCGCACCTTGTCCGATGCAGGCCGCGATGCCGACCGCGCCGAGGTCGACCGGTTCCTCGCCGACAAGGCCGAGCTGCTCGCCCGCATCTCCGCCGCGTCACGCCACAACGACCCACCTCCGCCGATGCGCGCCCGGACTGACGCCCAGGTCGCTTACGCTGCGGCCGACGCCGTGACCGAGGTCGCGCGCCTACGAGCCGACCAAGGCGGCTATGCGCTCGTCGGGCCCAGCGCGCGCACCTGGCGTACCGACCCCGCCACCGGGAAACCGACCGAGCCAGCATCCGAGGCCGAACACCGCGCCGTGCGCGAGTTGCTCGGCCGCGACGAGCTCACGACAGCCGAGCCCGCGTGGAGCGACGGCGAGGTGGTGAGCGCCGTCATCCCCGTCGCCGACGAACCCGAAACTGACGAGCGCGACTACTGGGCCTACAACCACGGCTGGGTCGAGGCCTCTGGCGACGACTACGACGACATCCCGGCCGAGCTCGGGCTGATCGGCGCGGAAGGGCCGCTGATCGACGCCGGACCCGCCTTGTCGGCCGAGGACGCGGCGCACGAGCTGGCCGCGGACGGCCGCACGCTCGACGAGGCGCGTGCCCTCGTGCGGGCCTACCTCGACGACGTCTCCGAGCAGGTCGGTACTTCGGTACACCAGTGGGGCCTCGACGGTGCCGACCTGGACGCCATCCGCGCGACCGAAGCCAACCGGACCCAGGAGGCGGTCGAGGCGGCACACGACCGCCGTCCAGAGGCCTTACGTGGCCACCCACGACGAGACCCCAGCCGCAGCCGAGGTCGCCGAGGACGACGCGACGGTCGCCGAGGTGGGTCGGTGATGAGCGAGGAGCCGTTGGCCGGGCTCGCGCGGACCGTCGAACGCACCAGCAGGCGGGTCACCGATCTGGAGCGGCTGGTCCGCCAGCTCGCCGGGGACCTGGCCGAGATCGCCGCCGCCACGCTGGCCCCGGAGGGCGGCGATCCGGCCGTGGTGCGGTCGTGGTTGCTCGCCGACGATCCCGCCCGCGCCGTCACCGACCTCGCCGAGCTGATCGGCTGGACCCGCCGCGTCTACCTGCGCTACCCGGACGCCGTGCTGTCGGCGTGCTGGCTCTGGCACCCCGACGTCATCGAGGAGCTGTGGTGGCTCCGCCACGCCCACGCCGACGCCTACCACCCGACGAACGGCACCTGGCAGCGCGTAGCCGAGTGGCACGAGCGGCAACGGCCCGGCGTCGCCAAGCGCGTGCGGGGTGCGGTCGGGACGTGCGAGCTGTCGCTGCATCGGGGCGGTCCCTTCGCCGCACCCGGCGCTCGCGCCGCCGCTCGGCGACCACGCTCCGGTCCTGGCCGCCGCATGGGCCACCGACCCACTCGCGCCGCGACCCCAACCGACCGACATCCAGCTCGACCAAGCCGACACCTACACCCGCCAGCAACACCGACGCACCTGAACCAGCCATCCACGAACCGACATACCGAACCCCACAAGCGATCACTGCCAGAGCAAAGACCAAGAGATCAACTACGAGGCACACCGAGGCATCCTGATCGATTGGTGATCTTCGCTGCGCCCTGGCGGGCTCGCTCGATGACAGCCGTTCAAGATCAACTATGGAGCGTGAGCCGTGCTCAGCATCGCCACTGGTCACTCCGTGCGGTACCTCACCGAGGCCGTCGCGAAGGGCCGCGAGAACTACTACACGAAGGCCGTCGACGCCGGAGAGCCGCCGGGGCTCTGGTACGGCGCGGGCGCCGCAGCGCTCGGGCTGACCGGCGAGGTCGACGCCAACCTGATGGAGGCGCTCTACACCCATCTCCGCGACCCGCGCGACCCGCGCGCGCAGTCACCCAAGACGTGGGAAGAGGCCGAGCAACTCGCCGCCGGGCACCGCAAGTACCGCAGCGCCGACGACGTCTACAAGGGCCTGCTGGAGGCACACCCGGACGCGAGCCCGGAAGAGCGGGCCGCGTTGCGTGCGCAGGCCGAGCGGTCGGCGCGGCAGGCGGTGGCGTTCATCGACGTCACGTTCTCGGCGCCCAAGAGCGTCACCGTGCTCGCGGTCGCGTTCGAGCGCGCCGCGAGCGAGGCCCGCGCCGCCGGGGACGAGCAAGCCGCGCAGGCGTGGGAGGCGCACGCCCAAGCCGTCGAGGACGCCGTCATGGCCGGTGCCCGCGCCGCGATCGACTATCTGCAGGAGCAGGCCGGGTACTCCCGCGTCGGCCACCACGGCGGCGGCGCGGGGCGTTGGGTCGACGCCCACGACTTCGTCGTCGCGCAGTTCCTCCAGCACGACTCGCGCGACAAGGACCCGCAGCTGCACGTCCACCAGGCCATCCTCAACCGCGTCCTGTGCGCAGACGGGGAATGGCGGACCCTGGACTCCCGCGCCATCCACGCCCTGCGCGCCGCGGCGTCGGCGATCGCCGAGCGGGTCATGGAGGCACACATGACCGGCTCGCTCGGGGTGGAGTTCGCCACCCGCCCGGATGGGCGAGCGCGGGAGGTGCTCGGGGTGTCGCAGGAGGTGATGGACCTGTTCTCCTCCCGCCGCCGGGCGGTGACCGCCCGCACCCGGGAGATGATCAGCGAGTTCCGGGAGACGTACGGGCGCGACCCGTCGCCCGCCGAGCGGTACTACATCGCCCAGGAGTCCACGCTGGCCACCCGGGCGGGCAAGACCCACGACGGGGAGACCCGCGGCGAGCAGCTCGCCCGCTGGACCCAGCAGTGCGAGCAGACCATCGGCGCAGGGCTGGCCCAGGTCGCCCGCGACGTCCTCGCCCGCGCCCAGAACGCCGCCCAGGCCGCCGGCTGGTCCCCGCGCGACGTCATCACCCGGGCGTTGGCCGGGGTGGCCGAGACGAAGCAGGCGTGGACGCGCTCGGCCCTGATGCGGGCGGTGTCCGACGCGCTGCCGGGCAACCTGCGGATCGGCACCGACCAGGTGCGCCCGCTGCTGGACGGCCTGACCGACGCGGCGCTGCATCACGCCGTCCCGGTCACCGAGGCCGCGGACACGGCGAACCTGCCGGTGTCGGAGCTGCTGGCCAACGGCCAGTCGCCCTACAGCGCGCCCGCGGTCGGGCTCTACACGACCGAGGGGCAGATGTCGGCCGAGCACGCCCTGCGGGCTGCGCTCGTGTTGCGCGGCGCCGCAGCCTTCTCCGCCGAGGACGCCGCGGCGGTGCTTGCCCGGTTTGCAGTGTCCGGGCGGACGCTGGGCGTCGACCAGGCCGCCGCCCTGCGCGGCGTGTTGACGTCGGGCGCGCAGGTCGAGGTGCTCTCCGCGGCCCCGGGCACCGGCAAGTCCTTCGTCGTCGCCGCGATCGCCGAGGCGTGGCCCGGTGGTGAGGAGCGACGGGTGTTCGGGCTCGCCCCGTCCCAGGTCGCGGCCGGCGTGCTGGCCGAGGAAGGCCTCACTGCCGCGGCCAACACTGCGGCGTGGCTGGGCGCGCAGCAACGACTCATCCGCGGCGGCCTCACCGACGCCGCCGACGAGAGGTGGCGGCTTCGCTCTGGTGACCTGGTGGTCGTCGACGAGGCGAACATGGCGTCGACGGAGCACCTCGCCGCGATCCTGGCGCGCTGCCAGGCGGTCGGGGCCAAGCTGCTGCTGGTCGGTGACCCGAGCCAGCTCGGCGCGGTCGGGCCCGGCGGGGCGTTCATCGACCTCGCCGAGCGCGGTATCCGCTACGAGCTCGCCGACGTCCGCCGGTTCCACAACCAGTGGGAGCGCACCGCCTCGCTTCGGCTGCGCGACGGCGACGTGGGCGTGCTCGCCGAGTACGCCAAGCACGGCCGCCTGCGCGAAGGCGGCACGGCCGAGCAGGCCGAGGCCGCCGCGTCGCGCGCGTGGCTGGCCGACACGGTGGCCGGACTGGAATCGCTGTTGATGGTCGGGGACAACGCCGCCGCGGCCCGCGTCTCCGCCGCATTGCGCGCCGAGTTGGTCGCGCTCGGCAGGGTCGAGGAGGAGGGCGTCCCGCTCGCCCGTCCCGGCTGGGAGGGCGTGGTGGCCGGGGTCGGCGACCTGGTGCAGGGCCGCCGCAACGGCTGGGAGCTGATCGGCCACGACGGCAACACCGGCGCGCCGATCAACCGCGACACCTACCGTGTCGTCGCGTTGCGCCCGGACGGTGGGCTCACCGTCGCCCGGATCATCGCCCGCAGCCCGGACGGGGAGGTGCTGGGCGACCCCCTCGTGCTGCCCGCCTCCTACGTCGCCACCGACCTCACCCTCGGCTACGCCTCCACGGTCCACGCCGCGGAGGGTCGCACCGTCGACACCGGCCACTCGGTGGTCGGCGCAGCCACCAACCTGCCGGGCCTGTTGGTCCCCATGACCCGCGGGCGCGAGGCGAACACGGCATGGGTGGTCACCACCACGCTCGCCGCCGACGCCGCGACCGGGCAGACCTTCGAGGTCGAGCCCCGCACCGCGGCCGCGGTGCTGACCGACATCCTCGAAGGCCACCAGCGCGAACGCTCCGCCCTGGCCGAGCGCGAGCAAGCCGAGATCAACGCCCGCTCCACCACGACCCACGTCGACCAGCTGGTCGACGTCGTCTCCCGCATCGTCACTCCCGGCCGCACCGCCGCCACGCTCGACCGGCTCACCGCCGACGGCGCACTCACCCCGGATCAGCGCCAAGCCCTGGCCGCCGACGAGGCGTTCGGCTCGCTGGAGCGGCTGCTGCGCACCGCCGAACTCGCCGGACACGACCCCGACGCCGTCCTCACCGCGGCCGTGGAGATGCGGGACCTGCACGGTGCCCGCTCGCCCGCGCAGGTGCTGCACTCGCGGATCAGCGACGCCTACGCCGGGCGCCTCACCCCGCACCTGACCGACATGAGCGACCTCATCCCCGCCCACGTGCCCGCCGAGTGGGCGGCGTGGCTGCGCGACCGCGCCGACGCCGCAGACGAGCGCCGCCACGAGCTGGGCGCCGAGGTCGCACGACAGTCGCCTGTGTGGGCGGTCGAGGCCCTCGGCCCGGTCCCCGCCGACGACGACGTCGTCGCTCGGGAGGAGTGGGAACACCGCGCCGGATGGGCCGCCGCCTACCGGGAGCTGGTCGGCTACACCGACGACCACGACCCGCTCGGCAACGCCCCCGCCTCCGGCCTGGTCGAGAAGGCCGCGATGTTCCGGGCCGCCCACGAAGCACTTGGGCTGCTCGACGTCGGCGCCGAGGAAGCCGAGATGACCGAAGGCCAGCTACGAGCCCGGTTCGTCGCCTACGAACGCGAGGAGAACTGGGCGCCCCGCAACGTGGCCGACGAACTCGACGCCACCCACCAGGCCGCCGACCAGGCGCGGGAGAACGCGGCGATCTGGGCGCGCCCGCGCCGAAGCACCAGACGTCGACGAGGCCGAAGCCGCGCAGCTGCGCGCCGACGCCGAAGCCGCACGCCGGGAAGCCGAGCAACTGGCCGCCCGCGCGGCCGTGCTCGAGGAAGCCGACGAGGCCCGGGCCCGCTGGTACGTGCACACCGCGGTCACCCGCGAGAACGCCCACCGCGCCGGCATGGAACTCCGGGCCCGCGGCATCGATCCCCACAGCCAGGCGGACCGCGTCACCGCAGAGGAATGGATGGAAGCCCACGAAGCGGAGCAGGCCGACGCTGACCGCGACCGCGAGATCTACGACGAGTACGAGCTGCACGAGCCGACACGCGACGTCGAGCAGCTCGACGACCGCGGCCCAGCCGTCGAGGCCGTGGCCCCGGACGTGCGCGAGACCAGTGCGCCCGACCTGACCGAGCGCACTGACCCCGCGCAGCGTCGTCGGGTGCGGACGGTCGACGAGACCGCCGAGTCCGTCGCCCGCGCGCAGGCCTCGCTCGCCGAGATCACCGCCCGCGAGGCGGCCGACGCGGCGCGCGAGGCCGAGGAGAACGCTCGCCGCGAGGAGCTGGCCCGCTGGAGCAACGAAGCCGACAGCCGCCGCAGAGACCGCGGTGGATGACGGCGACGCGCTGGACCGCCAGCTCTGACGCGCCATCGCCTGCCCGGACCCACGGTCCGGGCAGGCGGTCAGGCCGTCGCGTCGGCCCGGGCCCGCACGTGCTCCCACCACCGCCGCGCATCCGTCCGCGCCTGATCCTGCGCCGCCTGCTCGGCCGCCCACCAGGCCGCGGTGACGGGATCGCGCGGAGGTGCGTCGGACGAGGTGCGGGCGGTCGTGCGGCATGCCCGCCGCACGGTGCCAGCTCGTGTAGATCGGAAAGTCCTCTCGAACGCCGAGCAGCCACGACAAGCGTGCGCCACACCCCGTAGGCGTACTCGCGGTCGTCGCGGACAGCCTCCGCAGGCTCGACGCCGAGCCGGTCCCAATCCTGCGCGGTCGGCGGCGGCGCGTCAGCCGCGACGCACAACGCCACCCAGCTCTCCGCCCGCGCCAGCTCCCGCGTGACGCCGCTGGTCCAGGTCCCAGAGCGGTCCGGCGGATCGAACACCCCCACACTGACCCGCCGGGTGATGGGGGAGACCTCGCCCAACGTCAACCACACCAGCGCCGAGGCCACGCCGGAATCGCGGGTGGTCGCCCCGTACGGCTGATGCTCCAGCAGGCGCAGAGCGACCCGCTCGCACTCCCGCACCGCATCGAACTCCGGCACCACCCACGACGGCAGAACCAGCGTGGACACGCACCCGAGTATGCGACCGCACACCGACGATTCGGAACAACCGAAATGCACCGGGGCTCCGCCCCAGACCCCGGCCCTCCCTACGGCGGGGTGGGCACAACAGCGCTGGTCACGTCCGGTAGGTGGGTGCGGAGGCTCCGCCGTCGCTCGGTCGCCCGGAGGGATGCCACACCGACGGCGGGACCGCAAGCGGAACTGCTGCTTGCAGTCCCACCGCCGCCGCGGCCTTGCTACGCACGCCCGACCGACGGCGGAGCGAGTCCCAGCGTTGTGGGCCCCTATTCAGCGATCGATGCACTGCGCGTCTCGCGACTGAGGGTTCGGAGCAGCCGCAGGGGTTGAATCGTTCGGAATCGCGCTGATCAAAATGCTACCGTCAGGACGTCGTACCTGCCCGACGCCTTCGGTCACCCTAGATTTTAAAGGCAATCTCCGCTAGGTTCCGAGTCGGCTGACGTCGCGCGAAATGCCTTGTTGTCTGGTGTGCACTCGGGAAGGGTCGGCGCAATGGGACCAAAGAATGGCCACGATACGCATAGTATCAGACTGGATCTCTGTCTTTCCGGGGGCGGCTTTCGTGCCACCTTTTTTCATCTTGGCGTGCTCCGATTGCTCCGCGATTTGGACCTTCTTCGACAAGTTCGTTCAATGTGTTCCGTTTCGGGCGGCAGCATCGTTGCGGCGCACGTCTGCCTGAACTGGGATCGATACGCCACTACGGCGCACGACGACGGCCCCTTCTTCTCTGCCTCTGCCGAACTGGCACTGATGGGTCTAAGAGACATTCGGGGGCGGTGCATTAGACGTGCCGCGGTGCTCGGCATCGCTCCACGCTTTCGTGTTACTCGCCAACTGGAACGCTATTACAGTCAATTGTTGAACGACGCCCGATTGGAAGATATATCCGGGTCTGCTCCGGACCTGCATTTGCTCTCAACGAGCGTGACCACTGGTGCGCTGGTTGACTTCAGCGCCAAAGGGGTCGGCTTCAGCGGAGGAACCTGGAAGAGCCCAACTGTCTTTCCGGCCTCCTCGTTGCCTTTGGCGCGCGGCGTCACTGCATCGTCGGCATTCCCGCCTCTTGTTGCGCCAATACGCATCGACCGGCGTGACCTACATGCAAAGGAGTCGGAGTTCCCGCACGTCGAGTATTTGACTGACGGTGGCGTCTTCGACAACTTAGGAATTCATCGTATGATGGAGCTTCACGGCGCCCGAGAGCAAGGCGCCCTGCTCGTCGTTTCTGATGCCTCCGCCGGCTTTGACTCGCGGATAGACCGTCATTCCTGGGGGCTAGTGTCACGCAATGTGCGTGCTTCGGATATCCTCATGAGCCGCGTTAGTGAACTCGAATCCCATGCGCTCGCCTCTTCGCGGCGAGTAATCAAGCTAGTTGCAATTGGTGATATCGTTACGCCAGACGATATTTCAATCGCTTCCGAATTTGAGCCGCAACAAGTGGACCTTCAGCGGGCGTGTCGATTCGTCCGGACTGATCTGGATGCATTCTCTCTAGAAGAGATCCAGGTCCTTGCTCGACATGGGTATGAGACTGCTTTATCCGCCCTGGCAGTGTACGCGTCGCCGACAATAGAGAAGGAGCTCATCACTGACCCGGCGCCCGCCGGATGGCCATTCTACTTGGATCTCATTCAACCCACGCGTTTGCTGGGGCGCGTTATCGATGGCCTGGTTAGCGTGGAGGAAAACTTCGGCGAGATCGATAAGGCAAGTCGCGAGATATTCGGTTCACCGTACACGGATGTGGAAAGGGAAGCTTCGGCTAAGCAGCTTGAAGAGCGCCGGAAGGAAGCTCTGGATCGTGCAGCTGCCGTTCGTCGTATGGAGGGGGCCGCTGTCCGTCGAGCCAGGCTCTGGAGTCGCGATGACCCCTTTAGCTGGGGCACACTTGTCATTATTCTTCTGATCTTGGCAACGGTACTTTTCCTCGTTTTGTAGTTCAAAACCGCGATGGTTCTCTTACTTGGCACTCGATCGAACCATTTCTTGTGTTTGTGGTTGCTCATGTCGGGTCTCTTCGGCGGAGGAGGCCTGGGCCTGGGCCTGAGCGACACCCTCCTCGACCACAACCTCGATAGTGGGGCAATTGAAGCAAACGATGGCGACGGCGCCCGAACGATCGGCGCTTGACTTCAGTATCGTTAGCAGTGTCCAACGGTGGTCGCCCACTCCAAGGCTCGCGGCCGCGATGTATAAACCTGGCGCCGATGTGCGGGAAGATCCACACGACGCTGGTCTGCACTCGGTGTCCGGGACGTGACACCAAACGTGACACGATCTGGCGTTAGTTGTGGATGTGAGTGTCCCGGTGTGATGACGGATGGTTAAGGATCGTCGCAGGTAGAAGGCCTGGTAGTCGGTGATGGATGGCCTTCCAAACTAGCTACGCGGGTTCGATTCCCGTCGCCCGCTCAGGCTTCTGACCAGCGCTTTTGCGCGGTATGTATGTAATGACGGCGAAGTAGGGGCGACGGGAGTCAACGGTGAGCCCTTGTCATGACACGAATTGGTTCAGACTGGCGATGTCGACGCCGAACTGGTGAGTGCTGCTGAGGGCGAGGAGAACCGGCCCACGGCGGTCGCATCGGCTGCCCTGGGCGGGCGACCTTCCCGGATTCGCCTCGATGGAGACTCGGCCAGGGAGAGGACAGGAGGTTCGTGCGCGGCAGGGTTGAGCCAGCCCGAGTGGGCAAGGCGTCGACGGCCGTTTCCGACTGTGCGGCGGAGCGCGTGACGGCGTCGCCGGTCCCGGCGATGGGCTCTTGTATGTCTCTGGGTGGCGGCCGACTACTCCGAGAACTGACGCCTGTGAACGGCGAGCAGACCGAGATGCGCTGGTTCTCGGTCGCACGGATAGCCTGCCGCGCGTTGGCGATGGCGCGCAGACCGTGAGCGAGATGCCGACCTGGGACGGCTTCTTACTTCCCGTCCTTCAGGTCCTCAGGGACGGGGAGACGGTCCAGGCCCGCGACGTCCCGGACCGGGTCGCCGAGCACGTCGGGCTCACGGAGGACCAGCGGGGTGAGGTGCTCGACTCCGGCTGCGCTTTCGGAACCGTATCGGTTGGGCTGTTTCGTCTCTCGCCCGTGCAGGGGCGCTCGCCCGCCCGCGGCGCGGGTCATACACCGTCACTGATGTTGGGCGGCGCTTGCTTGCCGAGCACCCGCACCGCCTCGACGAGGTTGACCTTCGGCAGATCCCCGCTTACCGCGACCACGTTCCTGTACGGCGTACGAACTCAGTTCGCGTGGCCCCGGGTGAGGAGTCCGAGCGGAGTTCTGATCTCGATCCGGTCGAGCAGATCGACGCAGGTATCGCGCGTCTCCGTGCGGAGGTAGCAGCACAACTGCTCGAACGACTCCGAGCCGCGAGTCCCGACTTCCTCGAGCAATCCGTCCTGGATGTGCTGGTGGCGATGGGTTACGGCGGCGTCGAGCAGAGGGCTCGCCGAATCGGTGGGAGCGGTGACGGCGGAGTCGACGGTGTGATCGACCAGGACCCCTGGGCCTGGCCCGCATCTATGTCCAGGCCAAGCGGTATGCGTCCGACAATATTGTCGGTCGACCTCAGGTGCAGGGCTTTGTCGGCGCGCTTTATGGGCAGCAGGCCAGTCAGGGAATTTTTATCACCACGAGCAGCTTCTCTCGCGAGGCGATCGACTATGCGCGCTCGGTCAATGCCAGCGTAATCTTGATCGATGGCGAACGTTTCGCAAACCTCATGATCGACCGTGGTGTCGGTGTACAAGCAGTGTAGACGTATACGATCGTCAAGCTGGACGAGGACTACTTCGAATAGGCCGCGCTGTGCTGGCGTGTCTTTTCCCGCGCCTTCAATCGTCCGACGAAACGCGTATATCGGAGTCTCTGTGCTTGGCGATCAGGCACCGATGAGGATCACGCCCTCATGCTCGGCGAAGTCTTTGAAGTCCTTGACGTTCAAGGTCGCGAGGGGCAGGTCGTAGACAAGGCAGCAGGCGGCGATCCAGGTGTCGTTCTGCGGCCGTGGCCTGCCGCGTCGTGCGGCATAGGCGGAGATCTCGCCCCAGGTTCGGGCGATCTCGTCGGTATAGGGGAGCGTAGGGCGGGCGGCCAGCCATCGCATGAGATCGGCACGCCGCGGACCGCCCCACTGGCGCATGGTGGCCCACCGGGTGAGCTCTCCGAGGGTGACGAAAGTGATGCCGGTCTGCGCGCCGACGAGCTGGCGCAGCAGCGTAGCGGGCAGCTGCTGCTTGATGATCAAGGACGCGACGTCGGTGTCGAGGACAACCCGGCGCATGTCTCAGGCGACGTCCGAGCGGCGCATGGCGTAGAGGTCGGCGATGAACTCGTCGACCTCGCCGTCGTCGAAGATCCCGTCTTGAGCCAGGTCCTCGGCCGATCTCAGGGGCTCGCTGTTGCCGAAGATGTCATCGAGGGACGGTGTCGGCGGCCGCTTCATCGCTGGGTTGTGGGGGTCCGTCGTGGACATAGTCTGTTCCTCCCGACGGTCAAGGGTGTTCGCGCATGAGAGCGTGAGCGCCAAACTGATGGTAGTCCTCAGCCTCGCGGGCAGGCCGACGTGTGGAGCACGTGTCGGGCGATAGGCCGATGCCGCGTGACACCAAACGTGACACGAGATGTCGCCTACCGGCGATGTCAGCGGAGAGCACAGAGGTAGCGCGTGTGGAGATCGTCGCAGGTAGAGGGCTCGGTGGGCGCTGACGCATGGCCTTCCAAACTAGCGACGCGGGTTCGATTCCCGTCGCCCGCTCAGGCTTCTGACCAGGCTCTTGCAGGGTATGCCTCAATCCGGATTAAGAGCGCCCGGCACATGAGGCACGTGGCGTGGCGGCGGGAGGGTCTTCGCAGGGTCCGCTGTCTCTTCGCAGGGTCTGTGGACCCTGCGAGGTGCATGCGCGGTCTGCGAGGTGGCCATGGTTGGCGGCGATCAGCCCGGGCAGACCGGGGGTGGGGGTCAGGTCCCGCCGGGTGCGGTCGCACCCCGTGGACACCGACCGCGCACCCCGGCGCGGTGACCCGCACCCAGTGGACACCGACTGCGCACCCCGCGCGGTGACCGCACCCCGTGCGCGGCGTGCGGGGTGCCGTCGCGGGGGTGCGAAGTGGGCTGACAGCGACAGCGGCCCGGGTCTGCAGCAGGGTGACACTGCTGCGACTGGGTCGGAGCAGTGTCACCCTGCTGCGATGCGGACGTGGCCGGGGGACGGTCGTGGCGTGATCGCGGGAGGCTCGTCACGTCTGTTGGGCCGGTGATCGCCTGCAGTGGTGCCCGCGGTGCACCAGTGCCCTTGCGGCACCACTTTTGCCGATCATGCGCGGCCAACCGCTGCAGCGGTCCACGGAGTGTGCCCACGGGGATCATTGCTGGTCGAGGGGTTGGGCGGGGTGAAGCAATGGCCTTCCAAACTAGCTACGCGGGTTCGATTCCCGTCACCAGCTCCACCTTTGGTCGTGCTTCGTCACTCTGCCCGCGCTGTGCACGGATGCACGCATGACGGATCCTCTTCGAGTCCGTACAGGTCAATGCAGGGTAGGTCGGTAGATGAGCTCTTGGATGTGACCGTCGAGCGTCCGGTTCTCGAGCAACTCCAGGTCGAAGTCGGCCGCACCCTGGAAGATCGGGTCCAGTCCGGTCTCACCGGTGATAACGGGGAAGAGCGTCACCTGCACGCGGTCGACCAGGCCCGCGGCCATCAGCGCCCGGTTCAACGACAGGCTGCCGTGCGAGCGCAACGGCACTTCGGACTCCTCCTTGAGCCGGGCGACGACGTCAACGGCGTCACCGCTCACGACGGTCGCGTTCGGCCAGTCAAGAGGCCCTTGCAGCGTCGTCGACACCACCGTTGCCGGCATGTTCCACATCCGCGTGACCCATGGGTCACGCACCTCGGACTCCTCGGTGCTCGAGGCCAGCATCTGCACGAATGCCCGAACGTGTTGGCCCCGAAGACCATCCGCTGCTCCGCGCCGTACAAGGCAAACCGGTGGTCGAGCAACTCGGGACCTTGCTTACCCCAGTAGCCGGACCAGTTGGCGCTGGCGGCGCCATAGCCGTCGAGGCTGGAAAAGACGTCGAAGGTGTAGGTAGTGGTCATGGCGTTCTCCTCGGGTGCGGTTGATCGGTAGAGGTACAGACCGGAGCCCACTGCGAGACTCATCGCCGGTCGGACCGGCTACCGGCACCCGGCTACGGTGATGCGGCGGTGTCTGTTGAGCCGGTGATCGCCTGCTGTGGCGCCAGAGGTGCGCCAGAGCCCCTGCGGCACCACTTTCGCCGATCATGCGGGGCCAACCGCAACCCCCGGGTGAGAAAGCAAGGCGCGCATCGCCGCCGACGTGGGTGGCGTGGGGGCGCGCGGCGGGCCCGTGTCGACGGGGTTGCCAAAAGGTAAGGAAACCCTTCTAGGCCGGGCAGACAAAGCATCACCGCAGGCCGATCGTCACCGGGGATGCCCGGTTCCACCATGTATCTACCACGAACGCGTGGCCTCCTCAGTTCAAGCGGCGGAAGCGATCGGTGATGAGATGAGCGACTGGCAGACGTGGGCTGCTTCCGTCGTCCCCGCTGTGATCTCTCTGGCCGGGGCGCTGGTGAGCATCGTCTACAGCCGACGGATCGCGCGGAGCGACCGTCGCGAGGCCGCTGAGCAGTTGGCGACCCGCTTCACCGAGCCGTTGCTGCAGGCGATCTCCAACCTGGAGACACGGATCTACAACATCGTCGAGCTCGACTTCTTCGACCGCTTCCACCATGCCGACAGCTCGCCGGAGGATCGCGAGTACGCGGCGCTCAACACCCTCTACGTCGCCGCCCAGTACTTCTGCTGGATCGAGATCCTCCGCCGCGACTCACAGTTCGTCGACCCCCGCCAAGACGAGCGGAACGTCAGGTTCTCCCACGGTCTCGAGGCCGTCCGGGACGCATTCGCCGACAGCTGCGGAATCGAAGAGCCCTGCTTCCGCCTCTTCCGGGGAGAGCAGCGGGCGATGGGTGAGGTCATGCTCGTGCCGGTGGTCGATCCGCCGCCGGGCGTCCCGCGATGGGAGTGCCTCGGCTACGCGCCCTTCGTCGCCATGCTCGACGAGCCCGGGATGGCCCGCTGGTTCCGGCGGCTGCGGGCGGACATCAGTCTGCTGGTCGCCGACTCCTCCGGGCACGACGCGCGGCTGCGCATCATCCACCAGCGCCTGATGGACGTCGTCGACGTCATCGATCCCGACGGGCGGCGCGTGCCCACGCAACTGCGGAAACGACTGGCGTCCCCCCGCTCGGGCGCTCCGGCCATGGCCGGGCAACCGACAGGAGCCTCCCATGCGTGACGACCTCGACCAGGCCTACGACGTGATCGTCCGGCGGCTGCTGCGCGGCAAGGTCGTGCCCGTGCTGGGCGCGGGGGTCAACCTCAGCGAGCGGCCGCCCGACGTCGGCTATCTGCGCGGCCGCTACCTGCCCAGCGGCGCTGAGCTCGCGGCCGAGCTGGCCCACGCCCGCCCGATGATCGGAAACGGCTACGACCTCGCTCAGGTGTCGCAGTACATCACGGCCCGCGAGGGACAGGCCGTGCTGTACGAAGAGCTCCACGACGTCTTCGACGCCGACTACCCGACGACCCGGCTGCACCGCACACTGGCACGCGTCGCCCGTCACCTGCGGGAGACCCCCGGCGCCGACTGCATGCTCTGCGTCACGATGAACTACGACGACTCGCTGGAGCGGGCCTTCCGGGAGGCCGACGAGCCCTACGATCTCGTCACCTACATCGCGGAAGGTCGAGACCGCGGGAAGTTCCGCCACACCACCCCGGACGGGACCAGCACCGTCATCCCGCGACCCAACGAGTACGCGGGCCTCCGGCTCGACGAGCGCACGGTGATCGCCAAGGTGCACGGCGCGATCGACCGCTCCGAGAAGAGGGACAGCTTCGTCATCACCGAGGACCACTACATCGACTACATCAGCCGGGCCGACATCAACTCGCTGTTCCCGGTGACCCTCGCGGCCAAGCTGCACGAGAGCCACTTCCTGTTCCTCGGCTACAGCCTGCGCGACTGGAACCTCCGCGTGATGCTCTACCGGCTGTGGGGCGAGCAGGAGGGCCGCACCTACAAGTCGTGGGCGGTCCAGTCCCAACCGAGCCCCATCGACCAGGCGGCGTGGGACGAGCGCGGGGTCGACATCCTGCCAGTGCTGGTCCAGGACTTCATCGAGGGAATCAGCTGCCGCTTGCCCGCCGAGCAGATGGTCGCGGAGGTGGTGGCGTCATGACGGTCGCGACGGCACCACCGCGGCTCCAGGCCGCCGAGCCGATCGGCGTCCCCGAGTGCCCCTACGTCGGCCTCGTCCCCTTCGGTGAGCAGGAGGCCCCGTTCTTCTTCGGTCGGGAACGGGAGGCGGCGACCATCATCGCCAACCTGACCGCGGCCCGGCTGACGTTGCTCTACGCACCCAGCGGCGTCGGCAAGAGCTCGGTACTGCGTGCCGGGGTGCTGCCCCAGCTGCGCAGGCGGGCCGCGGTCAGGTTGGCGATGACCTCGAGCCCACCGTGGCCGCCGTCGCGTACGTCAGCGACTGGAGCACGAGCCCGCTGGAGACGGCCGCGGCGGCCATCCGCCAGGCCGTGGCCCCGGTGGTCGACACCGCCGAAGCGCCGTCCGACGGTGCGATGGCCCAGCTCGGCCTCGACTGGCTGCGCAAGCTGCTCGACGACGCCGGGGTGACCGTTCTCTACCTGGTCCTGGACCAGTTCGAGGAGTACTTCTTCTACCACCATGCGGCAGACGCAGCGGCCGACCCGCTTGTCGCCGCCCTCGCCGACATCATCGCCTCCCGCCAGGTCAACGTCCACATGCTCTTGTCGGTGCGGGAGGACGCCCTCGCCGGGCTCGACCGCTTCAAGGGGCAGGTGCCGCACCTGTTCAGCAACTACCTCCGCCTCGAACACCTCGACCGCGACGCAGCGCGCAGCGCCATCGAGGGGCCGCTCACCGAGTACAACCGCCTGGTCCCGGCCGACGAGGCGATGACGGTGGAGCCGGGCCTTGTCGAGGACATCCTCGACCAGGTGCGCGCGGGCAACGTCCGGGTCGACCCCGACGGCACCTCCACCGCTGCGAGCGATCTCGTCCACGGCGGGCTCATCGAGGCGCCGTACCTGCAGCTGGTGTTGACGCGCATCTGGGAGCAGGAGGTCGGTCGCGGCTCGCACGTGCTGCAGCAGGCGACCCTGGCCGAGCTGGGTGGCGCCCAGACCGTCGTCTCGTCCCATCTGGACACCGTCATCGCAGGCCTCTCACCCGAGCAGGTGCCGGTGGCCGCCGCATGCCTGCGGCACCTCGTCACCGCGTCCGGCTCGAAGATCGCGCTCACCGCCGTGGATCTCGCGGACTGGTCTGGCCAGCCCGACGACGACGTCGAGCGGCTGCTCGAGTCGCTCGCCTCTGGTCGGCAACGCATCCTGCGCCCGGTCCCGCCCGCCGCCGGGCTGAGCGGGCCACCCCGCTACGAGATCTTCCATGACGTGATGGGTATCGCCGTGCTCGCGTGGCGGCGCCGGTATCTCGCCAAGGCCCACCTGGAGGAGGCCAACCAGCGGCTCGTCGCCGAGCGGGAGCACGCCCAGGCCGAGGCGATGACGGCGCGCCGGAAGCTGCGGGTCACCCGGCTGGTGATCGCGAGCCTGCTCGCCATCGTGCTGCTGCTCGTCGCAGCCGGTTGGAAGGTTCACAAGGCCTCGCAGGACAGCGAGCAGATGTCGAAGCTGGCCGAAGCCAACTCGGCGTTGCTGCACGATCCCGCGCAGAGTCTGGCCGCAGCGGCCGACGCCTACCGGTTGGGCGACGACACCGAGACACGCTCCGCGGTGCTCGCGGCCGCTTCGGCGCCCCGCAGCACGGTTGTCGCAGGCCCGGGCCCCGCTGGTGGGCGGACGACGCTAAAGGCGATGACGGCCACGACGGACGGCAGGCACGCCGTCGCATACGACAGCACCGGGAGGCTGATCGTCATCGACGACGCAGGCCACAAGCAGGTCGACACCCAGGTCGCCGGGCTCCACGGAGAGGTCGTCGACCTGGCCACGGCGCCCGACGGCGGACAGGTCGCGATCGCCACCGACGAGGGTCAGGTGGCCGTCGTCGACGTAGCGTCCGGGCGCCGGGTCGATCTTGCCGCCGGGCTCTCGGCCAGCCCCGATGTCCACTGGCTGGGCAGCGCCGCGGGCAGCCGGGTGCTGGTGCACGGGGCCGACCACTCCGTCGCGTTGTTCAACCCCGCGACGGGCGCGGTCACAGCCCGGCTGCCCGGGCAGTTCTACCAGGTCGCGGGCCTCGGCGGCGGGGGCCAGGTGGTCACGTCCCCGTGGAGCACCAGCGGCGCACTGCAGGTGTGGGACGCCGCAACCGGCAGCCTGCTCGCGCAGTCGGAGACGTTCGCGCCGGTGCCTGGCTTCCTCACCCAGGACGGCACCCGGATCGTCGGAGTGATCACTGGTTTGCTCGACGGGTCGGACAATCTGGTCATCTGGGACTGGCGCTCCGGCAAGCCTGCCGCGCGTACCCCCTTCTACCCGCGCAACCTCGTCCAGGCCGTCACCGTCGACCCGGTCCAGCACAACGTCCTCGTCGCCTTCGACAAGACCGTCGAAGAGTTCCGGACCAACGACGGGAAGGAGTCGTTACTCCTTCCGCAGCAAGACGACTGGGTCGACGACGTGACGACGAGTGCGGACGGAGGCTGGGCTGTTACCGCGGGCAGTGACGGACAGGTCCACGTCTGGAATCAACAGGGCGACACACAGCCCGTCCGCCCCACCTACGAGCTGCAGGGCGACAGCGGCTCCGTCTCGTCCGCGGCCCTGGTTGGCAGCGGTGTACTCGCTCTCGAAAGCGACGGGACCATGCGCTGGTGGGATCTGCCCCGCCCACCGCGCTTCCACGGCGACAACAACTGGATGCTGGACCTCGACCTCAGCCCCGATGGGCACGAGCTCGCTGCGGCGTCGTCTGACGGCTACGGTTCCATCCTCGACCCGGCGGACATCACGCGCCGGATCGCCTGGTTCGGCAATGGGTCGCCCGCGATGGAGCACGTCCAGTTCGACCCCGAGGACTCCCACCGGGTCGTCGCCCTCGGGCTCTACGCCGTAGTCCCCGAGCTCTGGCAGTGGAATGCGGGCACGCACAGCACCCAGCCGGTCACCTTCGATGCGGCGCCGCTGCGCGACAACAGCACGCTGAACGACGTCGTCTTCAGCCCGGACGGCAACACGATCGTCGCGGGCGACACCGCGGGCGGCCTGCACTACTGGAACAGCCACACGGGGCAGCTGCTCCCGGACCGCGAGCAGGCAGGGGACGGGGACTGGGCGGCCTCTCTCGCCTACGACCGCTCTGGCCGCTACTTCGCGGTGACCGTCCGCGGCGGAGTCCGGCTGACCGGTCCCGACGGGTCCCAGCGCACGCTCAGCCTGCCGAACGCGACGACGGTCGCGTTCGACCCGGCAGGCGACCGGATCGCCGCCGCGGCGGATGGGGGCGAGGTGCGGGTCTGGTCGACCTCCGGAACCGGCGATGCGCCCCAACAGGACTTCACCGCGCGCACCAACCGACTGGGGAGCCTTTCGTTCAACCAGAACGGGTCGTTGCTCGCCATCGGTACCGCGGACGGCCTGGTGGAGGTGCGGGACGTCAGCACCGGCGGCACGGTCGCCCTCGTCCGCCAGCACGGCGACTCCGTCAACGACGCCGTCTTCGTCCCCGGCGGGAACACTCAGCTGATCTCGGCGAGTGACGACCAGACGGTCGCGGAATGGCCCTGCGCCGCCTGCGACAACCAGGAGGCGGCGATCCGCGCGGCAGTCGAGGCGACACCGGCGCACTGAGCGCGGTGTCGCCCCGGCGACGCCGTCAGCCGCGCACCAGGTCCGCGGGCGGCAGGAACTCTCGCGACACGTCGTCGTGGGTCTGGCTCGTCGCGCCGACCTTCCGCAGGAGGTCGGCGACGGCGACGCCGCGCACCCCGGCGAGCGTGATCTGGCCGTCGTGCTTGGTGGTGATGCAGCGGTGCACGCGAGCGGCGTGCACCGCCGCGCACATCGCGGCGAGCTCGGCCGCCGCGGCCTGGTAGTCGTCGGAGCCGGTGAACTGGGCGAAGGACTCCTGATCGGCGACGACCACCTCGATCATCGCCTGGTACTGGCGGTCCAGCGGCTTGGTCATCGTCACACCGGGGTGGTCGAGGGTGATGTCGAGCTCCTCGAACAGGTGCCTGCGCAGCTTCAGCACCTCCGACCGTGCCGCCAGCCTCGGCACCAGCGTGGCGTCCACCCAGGCCCGGAAGTCGGCGACCGTGACGTCGGGCCGCTTGCGCAGGAACACCAGATGCCGGATGTAGGTGTCGGTTCCCTCGGGTGCCGGATCGGTGGTGTCGCGCACGGTCAGGCTGTTGGGTCCCAGCCCGGCGTAGCCGATCTCCTGGGACAGGAAGTTGATCCCGTCCTGCATCTGCACCCGCGAGGCGCCGATGAACGCCTGCAGGTCCTGCATTGTCGGGAAGGTCGCCTCCGGAACGCCGTCGAAGGCGTCCTCCTCGTCGGGACGCGACGAGACCCCGTCCACCGCGGGCCAGAGCGAGTCCTCCAAGGTGGTCTTGTGCAGCCAGACCGAGCTGATCCCCGGGAACCGCGGCGGCAACGTCACGTGGGCGTTGAGCCAATAGTCATAGAAGTCCGCCAAGGACATCCCGACCTTCGCCTTCAACGGGATGACGAGCGTCATCGCATCCGGCTGACGTCCGTGTTCCTGGACGGGCCGGTTGATCTCGGGTGCGCTCTGGCGGGCGGCGGGCGCCGACACTTCTGCCGTCATTTGCTGGTCTCCTTCGACTGCAGCGGGCAGGTTGAGATGCAGCCGAGACTCGGCCACGTCGGCGGCGGCGCCAAAACGGCGTCCCACTCAACGGGACAACTCGGCGCCGCAGTGATCGCCGCTTCTGGTATCAGACGGCGCGAGCCCCACCTCCTCCCATCGTGAGCTACGAAGGCGCGCCGCGGTCTCGATCACCGATCGTGGGCGATCTGCGGCTCCCACCGGAGGACGAGAGGGACGGCGTCGCCGCCGAGCCCTCCGAGCGCGTCCCGATGGTGGTGGAGCTCAACGTCCGCTACCCCGGCGGGCTGCTGGCCGCCCAGACGGCCTTCTTCGACCTCTGGCGCAGCAACGTCGAGGATCCGGGCGGGCTCGCCGGGCCACCCGAGCAGGCGATGGGCGTCGGACCGGTGATCCCGCCGGGTCTGGCCTACGTCGCACCGAAGCTCTTCCAGTGTGTGCTGACCCGCGAGGCGATTCGCGACCTCGTCGAGATCGACGCGCAGAACTCCTCCGAGCTGGGGCGCCCGGCTGTCATCTTCCGGGTGTGGCCGGACTACCGGCTCGACCCGCACATCGACCGCTCGGCGCCGACCGTGAAGGCCGACGCGGCGTGGCGCTCCTACGAAGCCCGGGGCAACGGGGTGGTGTGGGCGGTGATCGACAGCGGGATCGACAGCGCGCACCCGCACTTCGGCGCACTGGAGTTGGCCACGGAAGGCCAGGTCAACGCCCCCGCAGACGGCGCGACGACCGGGCTGCACCGCGACTTCAGCTATCTTGTGAACCCCGACGACACCGAGGGGGCGTCACCGCCGCCCGGACCTCCGACCGCGGCGCACGCGCCGCAGTGCATCCCGGCTCTCGTCGACGAAGCGGGGCACGGTACGCACGTCGCGGGCATCATCGCGGGCTGCGCTCCGGAAGGCGTCCGGCCCCGGCTCGCGGAGTCGAAGGAGGTCGCGGGGGGCGGGTTCGTCCCGCGCACCCGTCACGGGGTGCTGTCGGGGATGGCGCCCGCCTGCGAGCTGGTGAGCCTGAAGGTGATGCGGCGCACCCGGCAGGGCACGTGGGTGACCTCGTCGTCCGCGGTGATCAGGGCGCTGACCTACCTGCGCACCGAGGTCAACGTGGACCCCGGGCTGCTCAGGGTGCACGGGGTCAACATGAGCTTGGGCTGTCAGTGGGCGCCCGACGACTACGCGGCGGGCCAGTCACCGCTGTGCCAGGCGGTGAACCAGCTCGTCGCCGCGGGGGTCGTGGTCGTCGTGTCGGCGGGCAACTTCGGTGCCCGCACCAGCTCCGAAGACTCCGCGAGCACGTCGTCGCTGATGGGGTCGATCACCGAACCGGCGCACGCCCAGGAGGCGATCGCGGTCGGGTCGACCCACCGGGACGCGCCGCACGCCTTCGGCATCACCTGGACCTCCGGCAAAGGCCCGACGCTCGACGGCCGGATGAAGCCGGACGTCGTCGCGCCCGGCGAGTGGATCTCCTCGGCGGCGACGGGCGAAGTGCGGGCCAAGGCCGGGCTGCGGCCCGCCGACGCGAGCCAAGCCCAACTGCTCACCTACGCCGAGCAGTCCGGCACGTCGATGGCGGCCCCCCACGTCTCCGGCGTCATCGCGGCCTTCCTCTCCGCGCGCCCGGAGTTCATCGGCCGCGCGCAGCAGCTCAAAGAAATCCTCACGCAGAACGCCACCGATCTCGGCCGGGAACGCTACGCGCAAGGCGCAGGCCTGGTTGACCTCATGCGCATGCTCACCAACGTCTGAAAGGGGTACCGCTATGCAGCGCCTGTCCACCGGAGAGCCCGAATGGGACCTCGTCTTCGCCGCCGACGGGGGTCTCGGCCCAGGAGCCCGGCAGGCGTTGCTCGACGGCGTCACCACCGAAGGGGTGACCGACCTCGTGTTGTTCAGCCACGGCTGGAACACCTCGGAAAAGGATGCCCGCGACCATTGCGCCCAGCTGTTCCCGATGATTCGCGACGCGATGGTGGCCCGTTCGGGATTCGGCGCCCTCGGTCTTGTGGGAATCTACTGGCCGTCGCTGTGGTTCCCGGACACGGCGGCGACGGCCCCGCACGCGAGCGGTTCGACGCAGGCGGAGACCGGGGCCGTCGTCGACGCCAGCGCCGGGACCGCGGCCCTGTCCGGGGCGGAGATCGCCGCGTCCCTCGCTGACGGGTTTCCCGACGCAGGCGAACGCCAGACCGTCGAGGAGATCGGCAAGCTCATCGACGACGGGCTCGCAGGCGCTTCGACGGCCACCGATGAGGACAAGAAGCAGCAACTGCTCGCCATCCGCAACCGCATCCGGTCGCTGGTCCCGCCCGCACCCGACGACGGCCAGGTCGAAGACCAGGGCGAGACGGCACTGCTACTGGCGCCCGACCCGAAGGCGGCCTATCTGGCCACGGCGGCGAAGTTCGGCAGCGTCGCGCCCGGCTCGTCGACCCAAGGCTTGGGCGACTGGTTCGCCACCGCGCTCAACGGCGCGAAGGACGCGCTCCGCGTGCTCTCCTACAACACCATGAAGGCGCGGGCCGGAGTGATCGGCCGAACCGGCCTCGGTCCGCTGCTCGCCGACCTGCACCGCGGCTCCCCGTCGCTGCGGGTGCATCTGGTGGGGCACAGCTTCGGCGCGCGGCTCGTGTCGTTCGCCCTCTCCGGTGTCGGCACGCCCGACCAGAGCCCGGTCGCGTCCCTGACCCTCGTGCAAGGGGCGTTCTCGCACTGGAGCTTCGCGCACGCCCAGGACAACCCCTTCGGTGAAGCGGGCGCCCTCAACGCCTTCGTCGACCGGGTGCACGGTCCCCTCGTCGCCACCTACACAACCTTCGACTGGGCGCTGGGCCGGTGGTACCCGAAGGCCTCCTTCCTCGCCCAACAGGACTCCGAGTCGAGCGACGCTGGCCGCTGGGACGCCATCGGGGCCGACGGATTCCTGGCCGTCAACCCGGCGGTGGACACGACCGCCGACGCGTCCGGGACCACGGACCGCGCGTTCGTCGCGGGCACGTTCTGCCGGGTCAACGCGGCCGCGATCATCAACAACACCGACGGTCAGGCGTTCGCGGGTGCCCACTCCGACATCTACAAGCCCGCTATCGGCCGACTGGTCGCGGCGGCTGCGGCCGCGCACGCGTAGCCCCCTTTTCTCAGCGCCCGTTGGACGGTGGCGGCTCGCCGTCGAGGGCCGCGCGAAGCAGCGCGGTCAGCCCCTCGGCGGTGACCGGGCGCGGGTTGGCGTAGGGCGTTGCGAGCACGTCGTCGACCACATGGGGGATGTCGGCCTCGGTCATGCCCAGCTCCGACAGGGAGTGCGGAGCGCCGAGGCGTTGGCCGAGCAGCCAGAGTGCCGTGGCGGGGTCGTCGGCGGCGAGGAGCTCGCCGAGCGTGGCGCTCGCCCACGGCGCGTTGTAGGCCAGGACGTGCGGGAGGACGACGGCGTGCGTGGGGGAGTGCGGCAGGTCCAGCGATCCACCCAGGACGTGGCAGAGCTTGTGGTGCAGCGACATCGTGGTCGCGCCAAGGACCGCGCCGCACAGCCAGGCGCCGTAGAGCGCCTGCGATCGTGCGCCGCCGTCGTGGGGATCGGCCACGATGTCGGGCAACGCGGCGAGCACGGCGCGCGCGCCCTCGCGGGCCATGAGGGAGGTCATCGGCGAGGCGTCAGGCGCGTAGAGCGCCTCGACGGCGTGCGCCAACGCGTTGAGGCCGCTGGTCACCGAGAGGCCCACGGGGAGCGTGTGGGTGAGGTCGGGGTCGTAGACGACGCTGCGGGGCAGGACGGCGCGGTCGCGCCCGGTCCGCTTGACGCCGTCGTCGGTGAGCCCCCAGATCGGCGTCATCTCCGAGCCCGCGTACGTCGTGGGCACCGCGAGGACCGGCAGCGAACTGCGTAGCGCGAGCGCTTTGCCCAGCCCGACGGTCGACCCGCCCCCGACGGCGAGGTAGCCGTCCGCGCCTGCCGCGGCCGCCGCCTTGGCCGCTTCGGCGACGACCTCGACCGGCACGTGCATCCTGGCTCCTGCGAAGACCCCGGCGACGCGGTCGCCCAACGGCGCGGCCAGCCCGGTCGCGAACTCCTCGTGCCCGGGTGTGCTGAGCACGAGCACCCGGCCCACGCGCAGCGCGTCGAGCTCGTCGGCGAGCCGGGCGGAGCGGCCGGGCCCGAACACCACCCGCATGGGCAGCGCCTCGTAGACGAAGTCCGACCAGCCCGCGTCGTCCACTGCCGCTCCCTCGTCGCGCCGCCCGTGCGCATCCAAGCACGCGCCGGGGTGATCCCGGCGTCGGTGATCGCGGAGAGAGCGACGTTATCGGGGTTGGATCACCGGAAACGTCGCACTCGACGCGATCACGCTCAGCACGCGCACCCCTCCTACGCCGACGCGACGGCGCGGTGCGGGACCGGGATGCCCGTCGCCCAGGGCAGGACTTGGCCGAACTGCACCAGCTCGCCGTAGAAGGCGGGGTCGAACGTGTCGCCCACGGCGAGCGCGACCGGCCACTCGGCGGCCTCGTCGGGGGTCTGTGCGCTGCTCATGTCGGCGAACCACGGCCGCGAGGCGTCGGTGTCGATCAGGCCAGGGCACAGCGCGGCGATGAGCGTGCCCTCCGCCAGGTCGGTGTCGCGGCGCTCGCGGGCGATGGCGCGCACGGCGGCGACCTGGGCGACCTTCGACGGGATGTTCAGCCACGTGCCGAAGCCCTCCTCCGCCGCCCGTCCCGCGTGGACGGCGTCGCGCCACTCGGCGACCAGCTGGTCGACGGCGTCGAGGCTCGCGGTTGCGGCCTCGAACCGCGGTCGGGCGCGTTCGTCGAGCTTGTCGAGGGTGCCGAGCGCGCTGGCCACGATGATCAGCCGTCCGCCTGCCCGCAGCCTTGGAGCGAAGGCGCGCAGCACGGCGGTGGTGGCGAGGGCGCCCGTCTGCGCGACCGCGTCGACCTTGTCGGCCGGGTCGTCTTCGCGGCTCATCCGGGCGGCGGCGTTGGAGAAGACGATGTCGACCTCACCCAGCTCGGCGGCGAGGCGGGCCACGGCACCGGTGTCGCGGACGTCGAGAACGCGGCCTTCGACGCGGGCACCGGTCGACGGGAGAGCGGCCACCGCGGCGTCGACCCGCTCGCGGTCGCGGCCGGTGAGCAACACCCGGTCCTCGGCGTTCATCCGGGCGGCGAGCCCGGCGACGAGTGCGCGTCCGAGTCCTTGGTTGGCGCCGGTGACAAGTGCGGTTCGAAAGGACGTCATGCGTTCACGCTACGACCGCCCCAGCCATGCTTGAAGCGACTCTTCGGCACATCGGCCATACCATCTGCGCATGGCTGGCGACTTCTCGACGACGGGGCTGCGGGTGCTGGTCGAGATCGCGCAGTCCGGCTCGTTCTCCGCCGCCGCGCGCGTGCTGGGCTACACGCAGTCGGCGGTGTCGCGGCAGATGGCGGGCCTCGAGGCGGTCGCGGGTCGCGCGCTTTTCGAACGTCGACGCGACGGCGTCACGCTGACCCCGGCGGGCGCGCGGCTGCTGGCGCGTGCGGTCCGGGTGCTGGACGAGCTCAACGCCGCGGCGCGGGAGGTCGAGGAGCCGGGTCTGGCCGGGCCGGTGCGCCTGGGGGCCTTCGCCACCGCGGCGGCCGGGCTCGTCCCGGTCGCGTTGGCCACGCTGCCGCGCAAACTGGTCGTCACAGTGCGGGAGGGGTCGACGCCGACGCTGACACGGGCGTTGCGCGCCGGAACGCTCGACATGGCCGTCCTCGCACTGACTCCGCCGTTCCGTCCGCTGGACACCGAGTCGCCCGCTCTCGAGTCCACCTTTCTCGCCGAGCGTGAGCTGGTCATCGCGGTCGGGCCGCACCACCCGTTCGCGCGACGGCGTTCGGTCGAGGTCGACGAGCTGGCGGGCCAGGTCTGGGTGGGCACCAGAGCCGGGGAGGGCGACACGCCGCTGGGGGTGTGGCCCGGCCTCGCCGAGCGGCCCGACGTCCGCTACGTCGTCCGGGACTGGCTGGCCAAGCTGCAGTTCGTCGCCGCCGACCTGGCGATCACGACGCTGCCGCCCGTGGCGCTGGGCGTGCTGCCCGACGGCGTGCGCGCGGTCGCCGTGCGGGGCGAGCCGGAGGAAGCCCGCCGGTTGGTCCTGGCCCGGCTGCCCGGCAGGCTCCACGGCGGAGCCGCGACGGTCGCCGACGCCCTGATCACCGCGGCGCGGGCCGTTCGCTGACGAAGCGCCACCTGCGCCGAACCACCCTTGCGAGCCCCTGTGACCGGGCGCACACTCAAGCATGGCCGTCATCAAGCTGAAATCCGAGGCCTCCTACCGTTCGCGCACTGTCGACGTCCGCGCCACGATCTCGGTGAAGATCCGGTGGCGCGACACCTTGCGGGAGCGTCGACTGGCCGCCGAGCTCAGCACCTACACCACGCCTGCCGAGCTGCGGGAGCTCGAAGCCATGATGGAGCGCTACGACGACGGCGAGACCGAGGAGATCCGGTCCATCCTGGCCACCCAGGCGGCGGAGCGGCGGTTCGCGAGCCGCCGCGGGCCCTTCGGCTGAGGCCGCTCGATCCGCTGCCCGCGCGGTGCGGTGCGGACCCGCTGGGTGAATGACCGATACTGCCGGTATGACAGTCCAGCGCTGGGTGGCCGACGTCGGCGAGGACAACGCGAAGTGGCTCTCCACGGAGGCCCGCACCGCGCGGCTTGCCCGCGAGTACCGGCCCGTCGACCTCGGAGGTGGACTGCTGGAGCTGTCGCCGCTGGCGCTCGGGGCGATCCGTGAGCTCGGCGAGGAGGAGGACGGCTACATCACCGAGGACGGCGAAGGCCTGCGCATCTGGGTGGGCGAGGACGCGTACGACCTGGAGCTGCACGAGTCCTGATTAGGACAGGGCCTAATTACCTCGCGGTCCAGCCGCCGTCGACGGACAGGGACGAGCCGGTGATCGAAGTCGAAGCGCGCCCCCACAGCACCGCGGCGACCTCGGCCACCTCCGCTGCGTCGATCAGCCGCTTGACGGCCTCGGGGGCGAGCAGCACGCGGTCGCGCACCTCGTCCTCGCTGATCTGGTGGGCGCGCGCCTGGTCGGCGATCTGCCGCTCGACCAGCGGTGTCCTGACGTAGCCGGGGCTGACGCAGTTGCTGGTCACGCCGTGCTCTGCGGCTTCGAGGGCGATCACCTTCGACAGACCCTCCAGGCCGTGCTTCGCGCTGACGTAGGCCGCCTTGAACGGGCTCGCGCGATGGCCGTGCGCGCTGGAGACGTGCACGAGCCTGCCCCAACCGCGCTCGTACATGTGGGGCAGGACCAGGCGGGCGAGGCGGAACGGCGCCTCGAGCATCACCCGCAGGATCAGCGAGAAGCGCTCCGGGTCGAACTCCGGCACCGGGGCGACGTGCTGCAGGCCCGCGTTGTTGACGAGCAGGTCCACCCGCGACGGCAGTGCGTCCACCGCGTCGAGGTCCGAGAGGTCGCACACGATCGGCTCGACACCCGGTGTCGCGTCGGCGATGGCCTTCACGCCGTCCGGGTCGCGGTCGACGGCCAGCACGGTCGCACCGTCGGCGACCAGCCGCGCGACGAACGCCGCGCCGATCCCGGACGCGGCGCCGGTGACCATTGCGGTCCGCCCCGACAGGAGCCCTTCATCAGTGGACATGCCCGACAACGCTACCCGCACAAGATCCTGGAAGGGTGTGGCGCGCGTCTAAGTGAGAGCACTGCTCTTGACAAAGTGCACTGATTCGAGTTCGCTGTGGTCAGCAAGAGCACCGCTCTCAAACTGAGGAGAAACGTCATGACCGCCGCCGCTCGCTACGTCCGCCCCGGCCGCAGCACCGCGCTGTTCAACAGCATCGTCGCCGGGTTCACCCGCATGGGCCTGAGCATCTGGGGCAGCCGCATCCTCGGCGTCCGGGGCCGGACCTCCGGGGAGATGCGCACGACCCCGGTCAACCTGCTGACCGTCGACGGCGTGCGCTACCTGGTCGCCCCGCGGGGCGTCACCCAGTGGGTGCGCAACATCCGCGTGGCGGGTGAGGCCGAGCTGCGGCTCGGGCGCAGGGTCGAGCCGATCCGCGTCACGGAGCTGACCGAAGCCGAGAAGCCCGCGATCCTGCGGGCCTACCTGCGGCGGTGGAAGTTCGAGGTCGGCGTCTTCTTCGACGGTGTCGACGCTTCGGCCTCCGACGAGACGCTGCGCCAGATCGGTCCGAAGCACCCCGTCTTCCGGGTGCTCGCAGCGGGCGAGTAGTGGATCGCCGCCGAACGAAGGCTCCCCGTTACCGTCGGCGTCTGCATCGCAGCAGGGTGACACCGCTCCGACCCGGTCGCAGCAGTGTCACCCTGCTGCAACCCGGGCAGCTGCTGCCCCGCGGCCGCAGTCACCCCACCCAGGCGTAGAGTTCGATATCGAACGCATTGACATCGATGACTGGAGGCGCCATGGCCGCGGCCGTGCCCACCCGACCGTTCCGCTTCGGCGTCGTCGGCACGCCGGAGGGCGGGGCCGAGCGCTGGATCGCCACCGCGAAGCGCGTGGAGGAGCTGGGCTACTCGACCCTGCTGATGCCCGACGGGGTGCAGCTGCTATCCCCGTTCTCGTCGCTGGCCGTGGCCGCGACCGCCACGTCGCTGCGCGTCGGCACCTTCGTGCTGGCCAGTCCCCTGCGCACGCCGCGGCAGGCGGCGTGGGAGGCGCACAGCCTGGCGGTGCTCACCGACGGCCGGTTCGAGATGGGCATCGGCACCGGACACGAGCGTGTCCCGGAGGGCGCCGCGGAGCTGGGCATGCCCTACGGCACCGCATCCGAGCGACGCGACCAGGTGAAGCAGACCGTCGCCCACCTCCGCGAGCTCGACGGCGAGGTGCACACTCCCGTGCTGATGGCCGCGGGCGGCCCGCGGGCGTTGGCGCTGGCCGCCGAGATCGCTGACATCGTGACCATCGCCGCGGGCCCCTTCGCCACGCGCGACGAGGTCGCCGCCATCGCTGCGGGCCTGCGCACGACGGCGGCCTCGCGCGCCGCCGACATCGAGTTCGCGATGAACCTGTTCGTCGTCGGCGACGAGGTGCCCCCGTGGACGCGCAACTTCATCGGCGCCGACGCCGCGGAGCTGATCGCGGCGGATTCCCTCACCATGCTGCGCGGCAGCGTCGACGAGATGGCCGACGAGCTGCGGCGCCGCCGGGACGCGTTCGGCACGAGCTACATGTCCGTCAACGGCGCGTTCTTCGAGCAGCTGGCGCCCGTGGTGGAGCGGCTCACCGGCACCTGAGCCGCCGCCTGCGCGCCGCTCGCCGCCGCCGAGCCACCGGCTCACGCACACCGTGCGGGGCTCGCACACATTGTGGGGGGTGTGTGCGAGCCCGCGACGGTGTGTGCGAGCGGGTTGGGTCTCAGGTGAGGGGGCGGTCGGTCGGGTTGATCGGGCGGGGGAGCACGGTGCGGCCGGTGAGGTAGGCGTCCACGCCCGCCGCCGCCGCTCGGCCCTCGGCGATCGCCCACACGATGAGGCTCTGACCGCGACCCATGTCGCCAGCGGAGAAAACACCCTCCACGCTCGTCATGAACCGCTGGTCGCGGGCGACGTTGCCCCGCTCGTCGAGCTCCACCTCCAGGTCGGAGAGCAGCTTGCCCTTCTCGGGTCCGACGAAGCCCATCGCGAGCAGCACCAGCTGGGCGGGCAGCTCCCGCTCAGTGCCCTCGATCGGCGCGAACCGGCCGTCGGCGTCCCGTTCGACCTCGACGATCTGGATGGCGGCCAGCTTGCCCTCGGCGTCGGCGACGAACGCGGTGGTGTTCACCGAGTACAGCCGCTCGCCGCCTTCCTCATGCGCCGAGGAGACGCGGTAGACCATCGGGTAGGTCGGCCACGGCATCCCGTCGGTGCGGCGCTCCGGCGGCGTCGGCATGATCTCCAGCTGGGTGACCGAAGCCGCGCCCTGCCGGTGCGCGGTGCCCAGGCAGTCGGCCCCGGTGTCGCCACCGCCGATGATGATCACGTGCTTGCCCTCGGCCGTGATCAGCGGAGCGTCGATGTCGCCCTGTTGCACGTGGTTGGCCCACGGCAGGAACTCCATCGCCTGGTAGACGCCCTCGATTTCGCGGCCCTTCGCGGGAAGGTCGCGCCACGCCGTGGCCCCGCCCGCGAGCACGACCGCGTCGAAGTCCTCCCTGAGCTGCTCGGCGGTGACGTCGGTGCCGACGTCGACCGAGTCGCGGAAGATCGTGCCCTCCTCGCGCATCTGGGCCAGCCGCCGATCCAGGCGGGCCTTCTCCATCTTGAACTCGGGGATGCCGTAGCGCAGCAGGCCGCCGATGCGGTCGGAGCGCTCGAACACCACCACGTTGTGGCCGACCCGCGTGAGCTGCTGGGCCGCCGCGAGCCCCGCAGGGCCCGACCCGACCACCGCCACCTTCTTCCCGGTGCGGGTGGCGGCCATCTGCGGCGGAACCCAGCCTTCCTCCCACGCCCGGTCGATGATCTCGATCTCGACCTGCTTGATCGTGACGGCGTCGGAGTTGATCGCGAGGACACAGGCGGCCTCGCACGGCGCGGGGCAGAGCGTGCCGGTGAACTCGGGGAAGTTGTTGGTCGCGTGCAGCCGCTCGGTGGCCTCGCGCCACTCGTGGCGGTAGACGAGGTCGTTCCACTCCGGGATGAGGTTGCCCAGCGGGCAGCCTTGGTGGCAGAACGGGATGCCGCAGTTCATGCACCGGCCCGCCTGCTTCTCCACGATGCCGTGCTCGAAGTCCTCGTAGACCTCACGCCAGTCCTGCAGGCGAAGCTCCACCGGTCTGCGCGGAGGCAGCTCCCGGGGGGTCGTCATGAAGCCCTTGGGGTCACCCATGTGCGGCCGCTCCCTCTTCTTGCGCAACCAAGCCGGTGGTCTCCATCCAGCCGACGTCACCCATGTGCGGCCGCTCCCATTTCTTGCGCAACCAAGCCGGTGGTCTCCATCCAGCCGCCGTCACCCATGTGCGGCCTCCATGATTGCCTGGTTCACGTCGCGGCCGTCCCTTTCTGCCGCTTCACGGGCCTTGAGCACCCGCTTGAAGTCCTTGGGCATGACCTTCCCGAACCGCCCGACCGCGTCTTCCCATTCGGTGAGCAGTTGCTTCGCGACGGACGACTCGGTCTCGGCGAAGTGACGTTCCACCGCATCGCGCAGGAACGCGCGGTCGGCGTCGTCGAGGGGGTCGATGTCCACCATCTCAGGGTTGACCCGGCCTTGCGGCAGGTCGAGCACGTAGGCGACGCCGCCGGACATCCCCGCCGCGAAGTTGCGGCCGATGCGCCCGAGCACAATGACCTTGCCACCGGTCATGTACTCGCAGCCGTGGTCGCCGACGCCCTCGACGACCGCCACCGCGCCGGAGTTGCGCACGCCGAACCGCTCACCGACGATGCCGCTCACGAAGATCTCGCCCGCCGTCGCCCCGTAGAGGATCACGTTGCCCGCGATGATGTTCTCCTCGGCCTTGAACGGCGCCGTCGGGTCCGGCCGCAGCGTGAGCCGCCCGCCGGACAGGCCCTTGCCGAAGTAGTCGTTCGAGTCGCCGATCAGCCGCAGCGTGATCCCCTTCGGCACGAACGCGCCGAAGCTCTGCCCGGCCGATCCGGTGAGCGTGACGTCGATCGTGTTGTCCGGCAGGCCTTCGCCGCCCCACGCCGTGGTCAGCTCATAGCCGAGCATCGTGCCGACCGTGCGGTTGACGTTGCGCACCGGAAGGTCGAGGCGCACCTTGTCGCCCGAGCGCAGCGCGCCCTCGCAGAGCTGGATGAGGGTGTTGTCCAGAACTTTCTCCAAGCCGTGGTCCTGTGACTTCGTGCGGTGGCGCACGGTGCCCGGAGGCAGCTGCGGCACCGCGAAGATCGGTGAGAGATCCAGGCCCTCGGTCTTCCAGTGCCGGATCGCGTCGTCGACGTCGAGCATCTCGGCGTGCCCGACGGCTTCGACCAACGTGCGGAACCCCAGCTGTGCCAGGTACTCGCGCACCTCCTGGGCGAGGAAGCGCATGAAGTTCACGACGTACTCCGGCCGCCCGTCGAAGCGCTTGCGCAGCTCGGGGTTCTGGGTGGCGACGCCGACCGGGCAGGTGTCGAGATGGCAGACGCGCATCATGATGCAGCCCGAGACCACCAGCGGCGCGGTGGCGAAGCCGAACTCCTCCGCGCCGAGAAGTGCGGCGATGACCACGTCGCGGCCCGTCTTGAGCTGCCCGTCGGTCTGCACGACGATCCGGTCGCGCAGGCCGTTGCGCAGAAGCGTCTGCTGGGTCTCGGCCAGCCCGAGCTCCCACGGGCCGCCCGCATGCTTGATCGAGCTGAGCGGGGACGCGCCGGTGCCGCCGTCGTGCCCGGAGATGAGCACGACGTCGGAGTACGCCTTCGCCACACCCGCGGCCACCGTGCCGACGCCGACCTGGCTCACCAGCTTGACGTGCACGCGTGCGCGCGGGTTGGCGTTCTTCAGGTCGTGGATGAGCTGCTTGATGTCCTCGATCGAGTAGATGTCGTGGTGCGGCGGCGGCGAGATCAGCCCGACGCCCGGCGTGGAGTGCCGGGTGGTCGCGATCCACGGGTACACCTTCTGCCCTGGCAGCTGGCCGCCCTCGCCGGGCTTGGCCCCCTGGCTGATCTTGATCTGCAGGTCGTCGGCGCTGACCAGGTACTCGCTCGTGACGCCGAACCGCCCCGAGGCGACCTGCTTGATCGCGCTGCGGCGGCTGTCGCCGTTGGGGTCGGGGGTGTAGCGGTCGGCGTCCTCGCCGCCCTCACCCGTGTTGGACTTGCCGCCGATGCGGTTCATCGCGATGGCCAGGGTCTCGTGCATCTCCTTGGAGATCGACCCATAGGAGATCGCGCCCGTCGCGAACCGCTTGACGATGTCCTCGACCGACTCCACCTCGTCGATGTCGACGGGCGGCCGCGCACCCTCCTTGAAGCGAAACAGCCCGCGCAGCGTCATGAGCCGATGGGCCTGCTCGTCGACCGCCCGCGTGTACTCCTTGAAGATGTCGTACCGGCCCTGGCGGGTGGAGTGCTGCAGCTTGAACACAGTGGTGGGGTTGAACAGGTGCAGCTCGCCCTCGCGCCGCCACTGGTACTCCCCGCCGATCTCCAACGCCCGGTGCGCCGCGTGCACCCCGTCAGAGGGGAAGGCGCGGCGGTGGCGGGTGAGCACCTCTTCGGCGAGCACGTCGAAACCGACGCCGCCCAGCCGGGACGTGGTGCCGGTGAAGCAGGTGTCGATCACGTCGCGGCCCAGCCCGAAGGCCTCGAAGATCTGCGCGCCGGTGTACGAGGCCACTGTGGAGACGCCGATCTTGGACATGGTCTTGCGCACGCCCTTGGCCAGCGCCTTGACCAGGTTCTTGGCCGCGGTCTCGGCCTCGATGCCCGGAATGTCGCCGCGCGCGGCGAGGTCCTCGACCGTGGCCATCGCCAGGTAGGGGTTGACCGCCGCGGCGCCGTAGCCGATGAGCAGCGCGATGTGGTGGACCTCGCGCGCGTCGCCCGCCTCGACGACCAGGCCGACGCGGGTGCGCGTGCGCTCCCGCACGAGGTGCTGGTGGACCGCTCCGGTCAGTAGCAGCGACGGGATCGGCGCGAAGTCCTTCGAGACGCCGCGTTGGGACAGCACGATCAGCCGGGCGCCGTCCTCGATGGCCTCCGACACCTGGCTGCAGATCTGCTCCAGACGCGTCTTCATGCCCGCGCCGCCGTCGGCCGCCCGGAACGTGCCGCGGACGGTGACGGAGGTGAAGCCGCGGTAGTCGCCGTCGTCGTTGATGTGCACGATCCGGGCGAGGTCGTCGTTGGTGAGCACGGGATCGGGCAGGATGATCGTGCGACAGTGCGCGGCCGACGCGTCGAGCAGGTTCTGCTCAGGCCCGAGCTGGCTCTGCAGTGAGGTCACCAGCTCCTCCCGGATCGCGTCCAACGGCGGGTTCGTGACCTGCGCGAACAGCTGGGAGAAGTAGTCGAACAGCTGGCGGGGCCGCTCCGAGATCGCGGCGAGCGGCGCGTCGTTGCCCATCGAGCCGATCGGCTCGGCCCCGGTGGCGGCCATGGGCCTGAGCAGGATGTTGAGCTCCTCCTCGGTGTAGCCGTGCGACTGCTGACGCAGCGTGAGCGCGGCGTGGCTGGGCACCTCACGCTCGCGGTCGGGCAGGTCGGCGAGGTGGATCAGCCCGGAGTGCAGCCACTCCTCGTAGGGCTTGTCGGCGGCCAGCGCGCCCTTGACCTCCGCGTCGTCGACGAGCCGTCCGGCCGCAGTGTCGACGAGGAACATGCGACCGGGCTCCAGGCGGCCCTTGCGGATGACCGCAGACGGCTCGACGTCGAGCACACCGACCTCGGACGCGAGCACGACCAGGCCGTCCTCGGTGACCCAGTAGCGGGCGGGGCGCAGGCCGTTGCGGTCGAGGACCGCGCCGATCAGCGTGCCGTCGGTGAACGCGACCAGCGCGGGGCCGTCCCACGGCTCCATGAGCGTGGAGTGGAACTCGTAGAAGGCGCGGCGCGCGGGATCCATCTCCGCGTGGTTCTCCCACGCCTCGGGGATCATCATGAGCACCGCGTGCGGCAGCGAGCGCCCTCCGAGGTGCAGCAGCTCGAGCACCTCGTCGAACGTGGCCGAGTCGCTCGCGTCCGGGGTGACGATGGGCGACAGCCGCTGGAGGTCGCCGGGGATCAGGTCCGAATCCAGGAGCGCTTCGCGGGCGGCCATCCAGTTGCGGTTGCCGCGCAACGTGTTGATCTCGCCGTTGTGCGCGACGTAGCGGTAGGGGTGGGCCAGCGGCCACGCCGGGAACGTGTTGGTGGAGAACCGGGAGTGGACCA
The DNA here is from genome assembly GCA_963826705.1 of uncultured Actinomycetota bacterium. Taxonomy (GTDB): domain Bacteria; phylum Actinomycetota; class Actinomycetes; order Mycobacteriales; family Pseudonocardiaceae; genus Pseudonocardia. Next base: position 152,551 of record CAWGYF010000017.1, on the reverse strand, counting down.
CGGCCAGCGCGGTGATGACGCGCTCGTCGGACAGGTCCGGGTAGAACGCCTCGACCTGCGGCTCGGCCAACATTCCCTTGTAAACGATCGTGCGCGGCGAAAGCGAGGGGAAGTACACGCCGGTGGCGTGCTCGGCGCGTTTGCGGAGACAGAACGTGAGCCGCTCGAGCTCGATGCCGGTCTCGCCTGCCGTGCCCGCGACGAACAGCTGGCGGAACGCGGGCATCACGCTGCGCGCGGTGGGCCCGAGGTCGGCGCCGTCGGCGTCGGTGGGCAGCTCCCGCCAGCCCAGCACGCGCAGGCCCTCCTCGGCGGCGAGCGCGTCGATCTCGGCGACGACCGCTTCGCACCCCTCGATGGGTAGGAAGGCCACGCCAGCGGCGTAGGCGCCCTCCGGGGGCAGCTCGAAGCCGACGACCTCCCGGAAGAACGCGTCCGGGATCTGGATCAGGATGCCCGCGCCGTCGCCCGTGTTGAACTCGGCCCCGCGGGCGCCGCGGTGCTCGAGGCGCAGCAGCGCGGTGAGCGCCCTGCGCACGATTCCGTGGCCGCGGCGGCCTTTGAGGTCGGCCACCATCGCGACGCCGCAGGCGTCGTGCTCGAACTCCGGGACGTACAGGTCCTGCGGGGCGAGAGCCAGCGTTGCATCGGCACTGAATGCAGCCAAAATCTGCCTCCGGTCGTCTCGGTGCACCCCGATAGCCAGCATCGGGACGACGTGATGGTTAGCGAGTATGCGGAATGGACCGTCCGGTGCTGGCAGGACGGCCCATTCGGGTGTATCTGCGGTGTGCCGGAGACCCGAGGACCGACGGGAGACCTGCACAGGGCCGGACGCACACAACGGCGGGTGCGATCGCGTAGCACAGCGTCGCACGTGGCACCGACGATAACCAGAGAGAAGCCGCGTGACCAGCACAACCACGCTGATCTGGTTACCGTTTCGTCACCTTCGGTAGCGCATGCTCGTTGAGGAGGACCTCCGCCACCGTCACCCGGGCGCGCGCAGCGAGCCCGGTCTGCTCGGTCACCGCGAGGGTCACCGCTTGCTGTACGGCCGCGGCGAGGTCGCGGCAGTTGTGTCCGAGCCGCGTCGCGATCGTCACCGTCACCGTGGCCGTCGTCGCGCCCTCCTCGTCGACCACGGCCACGTCCACACCGTCGGACGCGGAACGGGCCTGGCCCAGCATGGAGCCCGCCAGCCCGACCAGCGCCCGCGCGAGGCCGGGCCGGAGCGCGACGACGCCGGGCACCCGTCGGGCCGCGTCCGCCGCGATCGAGGCGACCGCCCGCTCCTCGACGTGGAGCCGGACCTGCGGGTTCACGGCACCAGCCACAGGTCGACCACCTCGATGTCGACCCGCCGCGGCGGAAGGCCCAGCACCTGCTCGCTCGCGGCGAGCACCGACCGGCGCACCTCGGCGGTGGCCCCGGCGAGATCGACACCGAACCGGGCGGTGAGGGTGAGCGCGATGTCGACGGCGAACCCCGGCTCCGGCTGCTCGATCCGGCAGCTGCGGGCGCGCAGCCCGTCCACGGCGTCGACGACGGCGCGCAGCACCGCCGCCGCGGCGGAGTGGGCCAGCTGGTTGGGTTCGAGCGGGGAGGCCAGCCGCAGCGTCTCCTGCGGGCGCAGTTCTGTGTCGACCGCGCCCATCACGGTCTGAAGCAACGACGCGGGCGGCTCGACCGGCTCCGTAGCCATGCGGTAGACGACCGCGTCGAGCGACCCGGCCTCGGCGTAGACGGCCGTGCAGTAGGGACAGCCGAGCTCGTGCGCGTCGGGCGGGATGCCCGCCTCCGCGTGGTCCCAGACCCCTGCGGCGTCGCGCCCGCAGGCCAGCGGCGCCACAGTTCCGAGGGCCGGGCCGTCGGCTGGACCGTCGAGCGGGCCGTCCGCCGGGCCTTCTACCGCCATTGCCGCATCGCCTCCGCCAGTCGCACCCTCGCGCGGTAGATCCGGCCGCGCACAGCCGCCTCGCCCACGCCTGCGATCTCCGCGATCTCCGCGTAGCTCATGCCCAGGAGCTCCCGCAGCACCCAACACACGCGCTGGTCGTAAGGGAGATCCTGCACCGCGCTCGCCAGCGCGGCCAGCTCTGCGTCGAGCTCGACCGCGCGCTCGGGGGAGTCCGGCGCGGGGACCTCGGGCGCCGCGTCGGCCACGAGCGGCGGGCGGCGGCGGCGCAGGGCGGCCAGGCACCGGTTGGTCACGATGCGGTACATCCATGTCGTGAACGCCGCGTCGCCGCGGAAGCGGTCGAGGTGGCGCCAGGCGTCCAGGAGCGAATCCTGCAGCGCGTCCTCCGCTTCGCCCGCGTCGCCCGTCACGCGCAGCGCGACCCGGTAGAGCGCCCTCTGGTGGCGGCGGGCGAGCGCCTCGAAGGCACGAACGTCGCCTTCCTGGGCGCGGACGACGAGCGTGAGGTCGTCCAGCTCGAGCTGCCCCACCTGCTCGCCGGTCGCCGCCACGGTGCCACGGTATCGGCTCGATCTTGATTGTGCGGACGAGCGCCGGTGGACACCAAGGCCCTGTCCCGCGGATCAGCGCCCGCGGTCTTCGCGCCCAGACGGCCCCTGGCTGCGTTGTCGGGCGACTCGAGTACGCCCGGTACGAGAGCCGCCCTCCGCCTTGCCAGGTGCCGTCTGGTTCACGAAGCCCATCGGCCGTGATCCGCGGGACAGGGCCTACCGTGACGGGGTGGACCAGGACCCCGCGCTCGCCGAGGCCGTCGCCGACGCCGTTCTCGCCCATCCCGCGGTCGTGCGGCTGTCCGGCGGGCTCTTCGGCACGGTGGCCTCCTACCTGCCGGGACGCCGTTTGGTCGGCGTGCGGCTGCCGCTTGCGGACTCCGACCCGGTCGAGATCGCCGTCGTGGCGCGGATGGGGGCGGTCCTGCCGCTGCTCGCCGCCGAGCTGGGAGACGCGGTCGCCGCCGTGACCGGCCCCGTTCCGGTCGACGTGACCGTCACCGACGTCGAGGCGGTCCCTGGTGCCGCGGTCGCCGGGTGGACAGGCGCCGCCGCCGCGCCTGTCCACCCGGCCCGCCCCCAGACCGGCGGTCTCGCCTAGACTCAGACGACGTCGTGGAGCGGTCGCCCGGGTTGGGCGGACCCCCAGTGTGAGCCGATCGAGAGGTAAGCAGAAGTGAAGAGCACCGTCGAGCGGCTGAGCCCGACCCGGGTCCGGATCAACGTCGAGGTGCCCTTCGACGAGCTGAAGCCCGATTTCGACCGCGCCTACAAGAAGATCGGCCAGCAGGTCAACGTGCCCGGCTTCCGCAAGGGCAAGGTGCCCGCCCGCATCATCGACGCCCGCCTCGGGCGCGGCGTGGTGCTGGAGGAGGTCGTCAACGGCGCGATCCCGACCCGGTACTCCCAGGCCGTCTCGTCGGCGGAGGACGTATCGCCGCTGGGGCAGCCGGAGATCGAGGTCACCGAGATCGCCAACGAGCGGTTCGCGTTCACCGCCGAGGTCGACGTCCGCCCGGAGATCACGCTGCCGGATCTGGCGGCGGTGCGCGTGGAGGTCGATGGCGTCGCGTTGACCGACGCCGACGTCGAGGAGCAGCTGGACAGCCTGCGCGCCCGCTTCGCGACCCTGACCGGCGTGGAGCGCCCCGCGGCGAAGGACGACTTCGTCCAGATCGACCTGTCGGCCACGGTCGACGGCGAGGCCGTCGAGGAGGCCGCCACCACGGGCTTCTCCTACCAGGTCGGCCAAGGCGGCCTGATCGACGGCATCGACGAGGCGATCACCGGGCTGTCCGCGGGCGAGTCGGCCACGTTCGGCACCACGTTGGTGGCAGGCGAGTTCGCCGACCGCGAGGCCGACGTCACCGTCACCGTCACCGCCGTCAAGGAGCGCGAGCTCCCCGATGCCGACGACGAGTTCGCGCAGCTGGCCAGCGAGTTCGACACCCTCGACGAGCTGAGTGCCGACCTGCGCAGCCGCATGGAGCGGATGAAGCAGATGGAGCAGTTCACGGAGGCACGGGACAAGGTGCTCGACGCGATCGTCGACGCCACCGAGGTGCCGCTGCCGGAGGGCATCGTCACCTCGGAGTACGACGCGCGGCTGCACGAGGCGATTCACCCGTTCGACCACGACGAGGAGAAGTTCGCGGAGTTCCTCGAAGAGAACGGCAAGACGCGCGAGGAGTTCGACGCCGAGGCACGGGAGGAAGCGGAGCGTTCGGTCCGCGTCCGGCTGGTGCTCGACGCGTTGGCCGACGCCCGGAAGGTGACGGTCGACGACCAGGAGCTGACCGAGCGGATCATCTTCCAGGCCCAGCAGTACCAGATGCCGCCGGAGGAGTTCGTCCGCCGGATCCAGGAGGCGGGCCAGCTGGGCGCCATCTACTCCGACGTCCGCCGCAGCAAGGCCCTCATCGCGGCGGTGCGCGAGGCCACCGTCGTCGACCCGTCCGGCGCGCAGGTCGATGTCGGCGAACTCCTCGGGGACGACGAGGAGAGCGGACCCGAACCTGACGTAGACAATAATGCAGCGAACGACGCGGAAAACGAGTCAGAGAACGACGCGGGGCAGTCCGAGAAGACTGTGGACGCCTGAGCGCAACGCCCACAGCGAACACGGCGGCCATTAGCGGCGGCGGAGACCTTCCGCCGCGTAGGGTCGCTCACGTGCAAACCGAGCAGACACGAGCACAAGGCAGGGTGAAGTGACGACCCAGGACCGTCTCATCGGAGCGGCCATGCGGCGGGGCAGTTCGCCCTCGTCGATGACGTTGTCGGACTCGGTGTACGAGCGACTGCTGCAGCAGCGGATCATCGTGCTCGGCCAGCAGGTCGACGACGACATCGCCAACCGGATCGCCGCCCAGATGCTGCTGCTCGCCGCGGAAGACCCGGCGAGCGACATCGCGCTCTACATCAACTCACCGGGTGGCTCCGTCACGGCGGGGATGGCCATCTTCGACACGATGGAGTTCATCCCCTGCGACGTGGCCACCTACGCCATGGGGCTGGCGGCCTCGATGGGCCAGTTCCTGCTGTCGGCAGGGGCACGCGGCAAGCGCTACGCACTTCCGCACTGCCAGATCCTCATGCACCAGCCCTCGGCCGGTGTCGGCGGCACCGAGTCCGACATCGCCATCCAGGCCGAGCTGTTCCGCCGCCACAAGCAGGAGATGGCCCAGCTCATCTCGGCCCACACCGGCCAGCCCGTCGAGAAGATCATCGCCGACTTCGACCGCGACCGCTGGTTCTCCGCGGCCGAGGCGCTGGAGTACGGCTTCGTCGACCACGTCATCTCGCGGGCAGGTCAGCTGCCGGACGCGATCAGCGAGAACGGGAACGGGAGATCGCGATGAGCGAGCTGACGAGCGAGCGGTCGGCGCGGGGCTACCAGGCGCCGCAGTCGCGGTACGTGCTGCCGTCCTTTGTGGAGCGCACGAGTTACGGGGTCAAGGAGTCCAACCCGTACAACAAGCTGTTCGAGGAGCGCATCATCTTCCTCGGCGTGCAGATCGACGACGCTTCGGCCAACGACGTCATGGCGCAGCTGCTGTGCCTCGAGTCGGCCGACCCGGACCGCGAGATCAGCATGTACATCAACTCGCCGGGCGGCTCGTTCACCTCGCTGATGGCGATCTACGACACGATGCAGTTCATCCGGCCCGACATCCAGACCGTGTGCCTCGGCCAGGCCGCGTCGGCTGCGGCTGTGCTGCTGGCCGCGGGCACCCCGGGGCGTCGCCTCGCAGTGCAGAACGCGCGCATCCTCATCCACCAGCCCGCGGTGGAAGGCATCTACGGGCAGGTGTCGGACCTGGAGATCCAGGCGGCCGAGATCTCCCGGATGCGCAGGCTGCTCGAGTCGACGCTGGCGCACCACTCGGGGAGAACTCCGGAGCAGGTGCGGCTCGACATCGAGCGCGACAAGATCCTCACGGCCGAGGAAGCCAAGGAGTACGGCATCGTCGACGAGATCATCCAGAGTCGCAAGCTCTCGGCCGTCTGACAAGGGCATGTCCGGCACAGCCACCCACCGATACCGCACGAAGTCGGGGAGCCCGATGCTCCCCGATGGGCGGGTCGAACGGGTACCGTCACGAGGGCGCGCACCCCGCGCGCCGGATGGGACTGGGGTCTGCACTCATGGCACGCATCGGCGATGGCGGTGATCTGCTCAAGTGCTCGTTCTGTGGAAAGAGTCAGAAACAGGTCAAGAAACTAATCGCCGGTCCAGGCGTCTACATCTGCGACGAGTGCATCGATCTCTGCAACGAGATCATCGAGGAAGAGCTGGCCGAGGCCGGTGAGGTCAAGCTCGACGAGCTGCCCAAGCCTGCCGAGATCCACGACTTCCTCGACCAGTACGTGGTGGGGCAGGACCAGACCAAGCGCACGCTCTCGGTCGCGGTCTACAACCACTACAAGCGGATCCAGGCGGGCGACAAGGGACGCACCCCCGACGGCGACGGCATCGAGATCGCCAAGTCCAACATCCTCATGCTCGGGCCCACCGGCTGCGGCAAGACCTATCTGGCGCAGACCTTGGCCAAGCTGCTGAACGTGCCGTTCGCCATCGCCGACGCCACCGCGTTGACCGAGGCGGGCTACGTCGGCGAGGACGTCGAGAACATCCTGCTGAAGCTCATCCAGGCTGCCGACTACGACGTCAAGCGCGCCGAGACCGGCATCATCTACATCGACGAGGTCGACAAGATCGCCCGCAAGTCGGAGAACCCGTCGATCACCCGCGACGTCTCCGGCGAGGGTGTGCAGCAGGCGTTGTTGAAGATCCTGGAAGGCACCACGGCATCGGTGCCGCCCCAGGGCGGGCGCAAGCATCCCCACCAGGAGTTCATCCAGATCGACACGACGAACGTGCTGTTCATCGTGGCGGGCGCGTTCGCGGGCCTCGAGAAGATCATCGGCGATCGGGTCGGCAAGCGCGGCCTCGGCTTCGGGGCCGAGATCCGGTCGAAGCGTGACCTCGACACGTCCGAGAGCTTCTCCGAGACGCTCCCCGAGGATCTGATCAAGTTCGGGCTGATCCCGGAGTTCATCGGGCGGCTGCCGATCGTCGCGTCGGTGACGTCGCTGGACAAGGACGCCCTGGTCAAGATCCTCACCGAGCCGCGCAACGCGCTGGTGAAGCAGTACCGCAAGCTGTTCGAGATGGACGGCGTGGAGCTGGAGTTCACCGAGGACGCGCTGGACGCCGTGGCCGACCAGGCCATCCTCCGCGGCACGGGAGCCCGCGGCCTGCGCGCCATCATGGAGGAGGTTCTCCTCCCGGTGATGTACGACATTCCCAGCCGCGACGACGTCGCCAAGGTCGTGGTCACCGAGCAGACCGTGCGCGAGAACGTGAACCCGACGATCGTGCCTCGCGTCCCCCCCGCGCGTCGGGAGCGTCGGGAGCGCTCGGCTTAGCAACAGTTTTACCTTCGGGTTGCGGTTGGTTACTGCCCTGCTTGCGGTGCGTTCGCCAACGTCGGCGGACGCGGGGGAGCAGCAATGGCCACCGGATTCCTGGCTCGCGATGGGACAATCGCACCTCGTGGATGGAGCCGCTGGCTCATACCGCCTGCTGCGCTGTCGATCCACCTCGCGATCGGCCAGGCCTACGCGTGGAGCGTGTTCAAGACCCCGCTGGCAGCCACGATGCTCGCGGGCAACCCGAACGCCGGTGTGCTGACAGCGCTGCCGTTTCAGCTCGGCATCATGCTGGGCCTTTCGGCGGCGCTGTTCGGCACCCGCGTCGACGCCAACGGGCCGCGGTGGGCGATGGTTGTCGCGTCCTCGTGCTTCGTCGCCGGGTTCCTGATCTCCGCCCTTGGCTGCTACATCGGCCAGTTCTGGTTGGTTGTGGTCGGCTACGGGTTCGTCGGCAGCATCGGGCTGGGCATCGGCTACATCTCGCCGGTGTCCACATTGATCAAGTGGTTCCCCGACCGGCCAGGGCTCTCCACCGGCATCGCGATCATGGGCTTCGGCGGGGGCGCCCTCATCGCCTCGCCGTTGACCACCCAGCTGCTCGCCGCGTTCGGTGGCACCGGCAAGGCTGCGACGCCCGCCGGGGTCGGCCAGACCTTCCTCGTGATGGGTCTGATCTACGCCGTCTTCATGTCCGTCGGTTGGCTGCTCATCCGCGTGCCCCCCGACGAATGGCGACCCGCGGGCTGGACGCCGCCCACCGCGGGTGTGCTGGCGGGCAAGTTCGACGTGTCGGCCCGCAACGCGATCCGCACCCCGCAGTTCTGGCTGCTGTGGGTGGTGCTGTGCTTCAACGTGACCGCGGGCATAGGCATCCTCGAGCGCGCCGCGCCGATCTACGCGGACTTCTTCCCCAACGCGTCGTCGCCTGCCGCGCTGACCGCCGCCGCCGCGGGCTTCGTCGCGATGCTGTCGCTGGCCAACGCGCTGGGCCGGATCCTGTGGTCCTCCACGTCGGACCTGGTGGGCCGCAAGAACATGTACCGCTTCTACCTCGGGGTCGGCGCGCTGCTCTACCTGCTGGTCACACTGATCGGCAACGGCAGCAAGGTGCTCTTCCTGGTCTGCGCGATCCTGATCCTCTCCTTCTACGGCGCGGGCTTCGCGACCGTGCCCGCCTACCTGCGCGACCTCTTCGGCACCTACCAGGTAGGCGCGATCCACGGCAGGCTGCTCACCGCGTGGTCGGTGGCGGGCGTGCTCGGCCCGCTGATCGTGAACGCCATCGCCGACGCCCAGATCGCGGCCAAGGTCGCAGGGCCTGCCCGGTACACCACATCGTTCATCATCATGATCGTGTTGTTGGTGATCGGGTTCGTCGCCAACGAGCTGATCCGGCCGGTGGCCGACCGGTTCCACGAGGAGCGGGCCACATCCACCCCGACGGGAGCGCGGGCATGACCAGCCAGGACCGACCCGCGGGCGGCACGTTGATCATCGGTATCGTGGCCTGGCTCTGGGTGCTGGTCCCGTTCGCCTACGGGCTCTACCAGCTCGTGATCAAGATTCCGGCGCTGTTCGGGAGCTGAGTCAGCGACCGGGATGGCGCGGTGGCCGGGGCGGCCCGGGGTCGCCTCGCAGAGGTTCGGCCGAGGTCTGGCTACATGCGGGGCGGGGTGCCGCAAGGTCTGCGAGGTCGGCCCGTCGACCGCCGTGATCGCCAGAAGTGGTGCCAGGGGAGCACTGGCGCACCAGGGGCACCACTTCCGCCGATCACGGCTCGGCAGAGGGTGCCGGGCCGCCCAATTGCAGCAGGGTCACCCTGCTGCGGCTCAGTCGCAGCAGGGTGACCCTGCTGCAATACCCCGCCCCTCCTGCCTGCCTGATCAGCCCGTGATGTCCATGTTGGCGACGACCTTGGTCGGGCGCAGTTTCACGAGCAGCTCCCCGGGCACGGCGTTGCGCTGGCCGAAGTCCTCGGCGCGGTCGGCGCCCATGTAGCGACGGCCGATCTGGGTCGCAGACGCGATGAGCTCGTCGAGGTCCTCCGACACCGTCGCTACCCCCTGGACCTGCACGAACGCGTACGGCGGCGTCTCGAGGTCGACGCAGAGCACCAGGCGCGGATCGCGCGCGATCGCCTTGCCTTTCACTGTGTCGCGGCCGGTGTTGAACCACAGCTCGTCACGGTGCACGACGAACCAGATCGGCGCGACCAGCGGACGGCCGTCGCCCGCGAGATAGCCCAGCTTGCCCGTGCGGGTGCCGTGGGAGAGGAATTCGCGGATCTCCGGTGTCAGCTCGGCCATAGCACCCCACCCTAGGGAGCCTTTGTCGCTTAGGGCTTTGGCAGTGTCCAGAGTTTCAGACGGCCGCTGAGGAGAGCCGTGCCTCGGCGAGGCGGGACGATGGCGAACGGGAGGCCGTCGCCGGTCGTGCGCGGAAAAGGTGGCCGGAACAGTGTTATCCGCGCACGGGAGGTTTTCGTCCCAGTGGTGGCCGTCTTCGTCGTCGCCGCTGCCCTCGTGGTGGGGGTGCGCTACTACGCCGCCCGCGGGCCCGACGTCGACGCCGGGCAGCGTCAGCCATCACCTCGGCGGTCCGAGGAGGAGCCTCATTAGATCGGCGGTCCGGAATGGTCGGCGGCCCCGGCGGGGATCGCGGTCCGGAATGGTCGGCGCCCTCGGCGCCCTCCGGCGGGCTTGGCGCCTGGTCGTGGCGTCGATCCGGCTCGCCGCGCCCCACAGCGTGGTGGACCGGAGAAATCGCGCGGACGCGTGACAGCAGGCAGGATGCGCCCATGCGAACGGTGTGCGGCTGGGGTCGGCTGGCGCAGACACTGACCGGCCGCGGCAAGGGCCGGGTGGTGACCGTGGCCGCGGTCCGACCGCTCGCGGGCGGGCGCGCATCGTTGATCACCGACCGGCTCGGCCTGCAGAGCCGAGGCGGTGTGAAGCTCGACCAGGTCGACGGCACGACGTGCGGCAGCGCCGTCCTCGTCGCGCTTGCGGCGTGGGCCGACCCGGCGGAGACGCAGCGGTTGGACGGCGGTGTCGCCGCGGTCGGCGGGACGGCGCCCGCAGGGGTGGCGAGCGGCTTCGGAACCCGCTACGACGCGCGGCAACGAGAGGTGCACGGCGAGTCCACCCGGTTCTGGCCGCAGGCGCTCGGCACGTCGCCGTGGGGGATGGTGGCCTGGCTGCGGCGCCACGCCTCGGGCGCGGGCCCCTACCGGGTCCGGCTGGTCGACGACCTCTCCGCGTCCGACCTGTCCGTCGCTCTCGACGCCGTGAACGCCGCGCTCGCCGTGGGTCGGCCGGTGCCGTTGCTGGTCGGGACGTTCGTGCCGCGGCACTACTGCCTGGCTCTCGCACGTGACGGCGCTGACGGCTGGCGGGTGTACGAGCCGGCCAGCGGGGAGGTCCGGTCGGTCGCGGTCGATCTCGTGCGCCGCCGGGCGATTGCCCCCTTGCTCGGCTTTGACCGTCTGCATGCGGTGCTGTTACCTGCCTAGTGAGTTCGGCGCGAGGAGAGAGGACCGCAACGATGCACGTCCAGCCGGATCCGGGCCAGCCTCCCCTTCTCACGGTGATGGGGGTGTCGGGCTCGGGCAAGACCACCATCGGCGCCGCGCTCGCGCAGCGCCTGCGTGTGCCGTTCGAGGACGCCGACGACCTGCACCCGGCGGCCAACGTCGCGAAGATGTCGGCGGGCATCCCGCTCGACGATCTCGACAGGCTGCCGTGGCTGCGGACGGTGGGGGCCTGGCTGGCCGACCACACCGCCACCGGTGGCGTGATCAGCTGCTCCGCGCTGCGCCGCAGCTACCGCGACGTCCTGCGGGAAGCCGCGCCGCGGCAGTTGTTCGTGCACCTCGCGGGCAGTCCCGAGGTTGTCGCGCGCCGGGTGGCGGGCAGGCCGGGCCACTTCATGCCCGCGACCCTCGTCGCGTCCCAGTTCGCGACGCTCGAGCCGCTCGACGACGACGAGAACGGCCTCGTGCTGGACCTCGACCAGCCGGTCGACGCGATCGTCGACGCCTACCTCGCCGCTGTCGCCTACCTCGCCACGGAGGCCTGATCATGGTCACGACAGTGCTCGCGCAGGCCGCTCCCGCCCTCAACGGGCCTCGCCTGATCCTGGCCGCCCTCGTCGGCATCGGGGTCATCGTTGTCCTGATCACCCGGTTCCACGTCAACCCGTTCCTCAGCCTCACCGTGGGCTCGCTGGTGGTCGCCGCGATCGCCGGGCTCCCGCTCGACGCCGCGATCACCAGCTACTCCAACGGGTTCGGCAGCACCGCAGCGAGCGTCGGCACGCTGATCGCGCTCGGCGCCATGTTCGGCAAGCTGCTCGCCGACTCCGGCGGCGCCGACCAGATCGTCGACACGATCGTGGGCCGGTCGAGCACCCGGACGCTGCCGTGGGCGATGGCGCTCGTCGGTGCGCTCATCGGGCTGCCGATGTTCTTCGAGATCGGCCTGGTCCTGCTCATGCCGGTGATCTTCCTGGTCTCCCGGCGGTCCGGTCTCCCCCTGATGAAGGTCGGCATCCCGGCGCTCGCGGGGCTCTCGGCCATGCACGGCTTCGTGCCGCCGCACCCCGGCCCGCTGGTCGCCGTCGCCGCGCTGAAGGCCAACCTGGGCCTCACCCTTGCGCTCGGCGTGCTCGTGGCGATACCGACGATCATCATCGCGGGCCCGCTGTTCGCCCAGCTTGCGGCGCGTTGGGTGCCCGTCGAGGCACCCGAGTTGTTCGACACCGAGCCCGAAGAAGGCTCAGGCGGCGGCGGTGTCGCCACCGAGCGCAAGACGCAGGCCCGGCCGACGTTCGCGGTCACGCTGGCCACCGTCCTGCTGCCCGTGGTGCTGATGCTGGCCAAGGCCCTGGCCGACATCCTCCTCGGCAAGGGTGGGGTCAAGAGCGCGCTCGACTTCATCGGCACGCCGCTGATCGCACTGCTGATCTCCGTCTTCGTCGCGATGTTCACCCTCGGGGGCTCGCGGATGGGCGTGCGCGGGGTCGCGCGCTCGACGGAGCAGGCCCTCCCACCGATCGCGGGCATCATACTGATCGTCGCGGCGGGCGGCGGCTTCAAGCAGGTGCTGGTCGACACCAAGATCGGTGACCTGGTCGCGAGCTTCGTCGCGGGCAGCGGATTCTCGGTGTTGGTGCTGGGGTGGCTGGTCGCGGTGCTCATCCGGCTGGCCACCGGTTCCGCGACGGTGGCGACGGTCACCGCATCGGGCATCCTCGCCCCGCTGGTCTCGACGCTCGAACCGGCCGCGACCTCGCTGCTGGTACTGGCGATCGGTGCAGGCTCGCTGTTCTTCTCCCACGTCAACGACGCCGGGTTCTGGTTGGTCAAGGAGTACTTCGGGATCACGGTCGGCCAGACCATCCGCACGTGGTCGCTGATGGAGACCTTGATTTCCGTGGTGGGCCTGGTCTTCGTGCTGGCGCTCAGCTTGGTGTTGTGAATCCTGTCGGTGACCCCTCGTAGACTGAGAACGTGACCGGTCCGGAGGGGGAAGGGGAGATCCCCGCCCCAGAAGACGCGCTGATCTCCCACGTCCTGGACGCCATCCGCGGCGGCGACACACCCGACGTCGTCCCCGCGACCTCCAGCGTCGTCAGCTACGCGGAGTTCCTCGCCGTCGAGGCCGCGCTGGACAGACGCTGGCCCGAGACGGCGATGGAACCCTCCACCGAGCGCATCGCGGCGCTGGTCGACGCGCTCGGCGGCCCGCAGAGCGGCTACCCGGTGGTCCACCTGACCGGCACGAACGGGAAGACGTCCACCGCGCGGATGATCGACGCGCTCCTGTCGGAGATCGGGCTGCGCACTGGCCGCTACACCAGCCCTCACCTGCAGCGGGCCACCGAGCGGATCAACATCGACAACCGGCCGGTCACCCCGGAGCGCTACGTCGAGCTCTACCACGAGGTGGAGCCGTTCGTGGACATCGTCGACGCCCGCCTCGGCGCGCTGTCGAAGTTCGAGGTGCTCACCGCCATGGGCTTTGCCGCGTTCGCCGACGCGCCGGTCGAGGCAGCCGTCATCGAGGTCGGCCTCGGCGGGCGGTGGGACGCCACCAACGTCGCCGACGGCACGGTCGCGGTGATCACGCCCATCGACCTCGACCACGCGGAGTTCCTCGGCACCGACGTGCTGGGCATCGCGCGCGAGAAGTCCGGCATCATCAAGCAGGGCGCGGTGGCGGTCATGGCCGCGCAGGACCCGGCCGTCGCCCAGGTGCTGCTCGAGCGCTGCGTCGAGGTCGACGCCCAGGTCGCGCGGGAGGGCGCGGAGTTCGGCGTGGTCGAGCGGGAGGTCGCGATCGGTGGGCAGCGGCTCATGCTGCGCGGGCTGTCCGGCACGGTCGACGAGATCTTCCTGCCCCTCCACGGCGAGCATCAGGCCTCCAACGCGGCGCTCGCGCTCGCCGCGGCGGAGGCGCTGATCGGCGCGGGCCCGCAGCAGCCGATCGACGCCGACGTGGTGCGCGCCGCCTTCGCCGCGGTGCGCTCGCCCGGCAGGCTGGAGCGGGTCGCGGGCGGCGGTGCTGCGGGCGGCTCGTCGGTGTTCGTCGACGCGGCGCACAACCCGCACGGCGCCAAGGCGCTGGCGGCGGCGCTGGCCACCGAGTTCCGGTTCACGCGGCTCGTCGGCGTGCTCGGCGTGATGCGCGAGAAGGACGCGCGCGGGATCCTCGCCGAGCTGGAGCCGGTGCTGGGCGAGGTCGTCGTCACCGCGAACTCCTCGCCGCGCGCGATGGATCCCGACGAGCTGGGCGCCGTCGCCACACAGGTGTTCGGCGCCGATCGGGTGAGCGTCGCGCCGTCGCTCCGCGGGGCGATCGACGAGGCGCGCGAGCTCGCGGAGGAGGGTGGCGAGTCCGGCGTCGGGGTGATCGTCACCGGTTCGGTCGTCACGGCGGGAGAGACGCGGTCGCTGTTCGGCTTGGAGCCCGCATGACCCCCGTGCGCGGAAACCGTCGCTCTGGCCTGCTTTTTCGCGCACGACCAGCGGAGATGCAGCCATGACTGCGCCCGATCCGATGAAGGGGATCCGGGGGGTGTTCGCCGCGGCCCTGGTGCTCGAGGCGATCGTGGTGCTCCTCGCGCTGCTGGTCTTTGCGCGGTTCGGCAGGGGCCCGGCCGCGGTCGGCGTGGCCGTGATCGTCGGGCTGGCCGTGCTGATGATCGTCGGGTCAGGGTTGCAGCGGCGACCTTGGGGGCTCTGGCTTGCGCTGGGGCTGCAGGTGGCCACGGTGGTCGCCGGGTTCGTGCTCACCACACCGCTGGGCGTGGTGGGGGTGGTCTTCGCGCTGGTGTGGGCCGGGCTGTTGCTGATGCGCCAGGACGTCGCGCGCAAGATGGCTCGCGGTGAGCTCCCGAGCCAGCAGGCCGACCGCGGCCGTCGATGATCGTGATCACCCGCGCGCTATGGCGGCGTGCGCGACCGTGAGGTGCGGTTCGCCGCGATCACCCGACCACAGCCCCATCACCTGAAAGCCGCCGATAGGCTGCGCGCCGTGACTGAACGCACTCTGGTCCTCGTGAAGCCCGACGGTGTCGGACGCAAGCTGGTTGGCGAGGTCATCTCCCGGATCGAGCGCAAGGGGCTCGACATCGTCGCGCTCGACCTCCGCGTCGTCGAGCGTGAGCTGGCCAGCCAGCACTACGCCGAGCACGACGGCAAGCCGTTCTTCGAGAGCCTGCTGGAGTTCATCACGTCCGGACCGGTGATCGCCGCCGTCGTCGAGGGTCCGCGCGCCATCGCGGCTTGGCGGCAGCTCGCGGGCGGCACCGACCCCGTCGAGAAGGCCGCGCCCGGCTCGATCCGCGGCGACTTCGGCCTGGAGACCCAGCTCAACCTGGTCCACGGTTCCGACTCGCCAGAAAGCGCCGCCCGGGAGATCAAGCTCTGGTTCCCTGCCCTCTGATGGGCTAAGGCCAGGCGCGCGCCGCCATGCCCGGCCCGTCCGCGTCGCAGCAGGGTGACACTGCTCCGACTGAGTCACAGCAGTGTCACCCTGCTGCAAACCCGGGCCGCCGACCCTCTCCACGCAGGGGGCGGCCGGGGTGGCCGGGCCGCGCGGCGAGGTCGATGATGAGCCTATGTCGGTCCTCTCCCAGCGCTCGGCGCGCGTGGACATCGTCCGCAGTGCCGTGGTGGCGGTACTCGCCATCGTGCAGATCTTCGTGGCGGCGATGGCAGGGGGGTCGGTCGGTGCCGTCGCGAACAGCCTGCGCACACCGCTGTTGGCCGCGAACTGGGCGTTCGTCATCTGGGCGCCGATCTACGTCGGGTTCCTGCTCTATGCCGCCTACCAGCTGCTTCCCGCCCAACGGGGTCGTGAGGTCCATCGGCGCACCGGATGGTGGGCTGCGGCGTCCGCGCTGCTCAACCCGGCCTGGATCTTGGCGTTCGCGGGGCGCGTGATCTTGCTGGCCGAGCTGCTGCTCGTCGTGTTGCTGATCGTGCTCGCCGCCGTCTTCGGACGGCTCTCGCGCGAGCCCGCCGCCGACCGCGTCGAGCGCGCGGCGTTCCGGGGCCCCCTCGCGCTCTACGCGGGCTGGGTGTCCATGGCCACCGTTCTCGGCACTGCGGCGACCGGCGTCTGGGCCGGGCTGCCCGGGGACAACGCGCTGGCCGCGATCGCCGCTGTCGTCGTGCTGTTGGCCGCGTCCGGGATCGTCGTGTGGGTGGTGCTCTCCGGCACCGCCGTGGTGCCCTACGCGGCCGCGGTGGTCTGGTCGCTCATCGGGATCGCGCTGAACGCCCCGCCCGCGGCGGTCGTCGTCACCGGCGCCGTCGCGATCGTCATCGTGCTGGCCGCCACCGTCCGCCGGGTCACCACGGCAGGCAGCAGGGTGCGCGCGGCCTGGGGCTGAGACATTCCGACGACATTCCGACGACACCCCGACCTCCTTCCCTTCTCGGGCCGCCCGCCACGCCCGTACGCTGGCCGATGGGCGAGCGGAGGACACCATGATCACGGGCAGCATCGTCGCGCTAGTCACCCCGATGCGGGCGGACGGCGCCGTCGACCACGAGGCACTCGCGAAGATGGTCGACCGCATGATCGAGGCGGGCTCGGCGGCGATCGTGTCGGTCGGCACCACCGGTGAATCGGCCACGCTCGACGTCTCCGAGCACACTGACGTCATCCGTCGCACGATCGAGGTCGCGGCGGGCCGGGTGCCGGTCATCGCGGGCACGGGCGCCAACAGCACGGCCGAGGCCATCCACCTGACGGCGTCGGCGCACGCGGCGGGCGCCGACGCGGCGCTGCTCGTCACGCCGTACTACAACAAGCCTCCCCAGGAGGGGCTCTACCGGCACTTCCGTGCGGTGGCCGAAGCCGTGGAGATCCCGCAGATCCTCTACAACGTGCCCGGCCGCACAGCCGTCGACATGCTTCCTGCCACCGTTGAGCGGCTGGCCGACGTGCCCAACATCGTCGGGCTCAAGGAGGCGAAGGGCGACCTCGACCGCGTCCGCGAGCTCGTGGCGCTCGGCCTGCCCGACTTCGCCCTCTACTCCGGCGACGACGCCAGCGCGCGCGCCAGCATCCTGCTCGGCTTCCAGGGCGACATATCGGTGACGGCCAACGTCGCTCCGGAGGCCATGGCGCGGATGTGCGCCGCCGCGCTGGCAGGTGACGCGGAGGCCGCCGCCGCGATCGACGCCGACCTGGCCGGGCTGCACCGCGCGCTGTTCGTCGAGCCCAACCCGATTCCGGTCAAATGGGCCCTCGCCGAGCTGGGCCTGATCGACGAGGGCATCCGCCTCCCGCTGGTTCCGCTCGACCCGGCCTTCCACGACGACGTGCGCGCGGCCCTGCGCGCGGCAGGCCTCCTCTAAGCTAGGGGCCGGGCGGCCCAGCAGGGGTCATCCGTCAGGGCTACGCTGGCTCGGCGTGACACCCTCCGTGTTCCCGGCGCTGGAAGCGCTGTTGCCGCGCGTCGCCAAGCCGGTTCAGTACGTCGGCGGCGAGCTGAACGCGCAGCACGCCGACGACGCCGCCTGGGACGCGACGGCCGTCCGCTGGGCGCTGCTCTACCCCGACGCGTACGAAGTCGGCCTGCCCAACCAGGGCGTCCAGATCCTCTACGAACTGATCAACGAGCGGGCCGACGCTCTGGCCGAGCGCTGCTACGCCGTCTGGCCGGACCTCGAGGCGCTGATGCGCGAGCACGGGGTGCCCGCGTTCACCGTCGATGCGCATCGCCCGATCGCCGCGTTCGACCTGCTGGGCGTCAGCTTCTCGACCGAGCTCGGCTACACCAACCTGCTCACCACGCTCGACCTGGCCGGTCTCCCGCTGCACGCCGACCGGCGCACCGAGGAACACCCGATCGTGGTCGCGGGCGGGCACGCCGCGTTCAACCCCGAGCCGGTCGCCGCGTTCGTCGACGTGGCCGCGATCGGCGACGGCGAGGAGATCGTCGGGGAGATCACCGACGTCGTGCGCGACTGGAAGGCCGAGGGCCGCCCCGGTGGCAGGCCGGAGCTGCTGCTGCGGCTGGCGGGCGTCGAAGGCTGCTACGTGCCGTCGCTGTACGCGGTGGCCTACGCCGCCGACGGAGCGATCGCCACAGTGACGCCGACCGATCCGCGCGCGCCGCGCCGGGTCACGAAGCGCACCACCGTCGATCTGGACGCGTGGCCCTACCCGAAGGCCCCGCTCGTCCCGCTCGCCGAGACCGTGCACGAGCGCGCGAGCGTCGAGATCTTCCGCGGGTGCACGCGCGGATGCCGGTTCTGCCAAGCCGGGATGATCACCCGCCCGGTGCGGGAACGCTCGCTCGCCGGGATCGGCGCCATGGTGGACTCCGCCGTGCGCGCGTCCGGGTTCGACGAGGTGGGGCTGCTGTCGCTGTCCAGCGCGGACCACTCGGAGATCGCCGAGATCACGAAGGGGCTCGCCGACCGCTACGAGGGCACCAACACGTCGCTGTCGCTCCCCTCCACCCGCGTCGACGCCTTCAACATCGACCTCGCCAACGAGATCAGCCGCAACGGGCGGCGCTCTGGCCTGACGTTCGCGCCCGAAGGCGGGTCGGAACGGATCCGCCGAGTGATCAACAAGATGGTGTCGGAGGAGGACCTGATCCGCACCGTCTCCGAGGCGTTCGGGCAGGGCTGGCGGCAGGTCAAGCTCTACTTCATGTGTGGGCTGCCGACCGAGGAGGACGAGGACGTCGTCCAGATCGCGGACATGGCGCACAACGTCATCCGGGCGGGCCGCGCGGCATCCGGGCGGGGCGACGTGCGCTGCACGATCTCCATCGGCGGGTTCGTGCCCAAGCCGCACACGCCGTTCCAGTGGGCGGCGCAGGCCCATCCCGAGGTCGTCGACGCACGGCTGCGCAAGCTGCGGGCCGCGGTCAACGCCGATCGCAAGCTGGGCCGCAACGTCGGGATGCGCTACCACGACGGCCAGCCCTCCCTCATCGAAGGCCTGCTCGCCCGCGGAGACCGACGCGTCGGCGCGGTGATCGAGCGGGTGTGGCGCGACGGCGGCCGGTTCGACGGGTGGAGCGAGCACTTCTCCTACGACCGGTGGACCGGCGCCGCCGCCGACGTGCTGGAGCCGCTGGGTGTGAGCCTCCCGTGGTTCACCACGCGGGAGCGCACCGAGGACGAGGTGCTGCCGTGGGACCACCTGGACTCCGGCCTGGAGCGCGACTGGCTGTGGGCCGACTGGCAGGACGCGCTCGCCGCGCGTGAGCAGGACGACTGCCGGTGGACCCCCTGCTTCGACTGCGGGGTGTGCCCCTCGACTGGCACCGAGATCGAGGTCGGGCCGAGCGGCACCACGCTGCTGCCGCTCACCCCGATCGTCAGAGAAGTGTCCCGGCCCGGCCCATCGACCTCCACTTCTCCGCCCGGCCAAGCCGCTGGCCGCGTCGATGAATGGCCGTCCCGTTCGACCTCCAGTTCTCCGCCCGGCGAAGCCGCTGGCCGCGTCGATGAATGGCCGTCCCGTTCGACCTCCACTTCTCCGCCCGGCCAAGCCGCTGGCAGCGTCGACGAATGGCCGTCCCGTTCGACCTCCACCTCAGAGGGCCAGGGTGGCTGACGGGCGCCAGTTCAGCGTGCGGGTCGCCGACGAGCGCGACATGACCGCCTTGGCCCACCTGCGCCGATCCTGGCTGGAAGAGCGCGCGGGGCATCCGGTCGACGCTCCGGGATTCGAGGCGGCGTTCGCCGAGTGGTGGCGCGTCGAGCTGCCGCGGCGCACGTTCTGGCTGGCCGAGGTCGGCACCGAGCGCAGCGGGTTCACCGCGATCGGCTCGATCAACGTCGTCGAGATCGTGCACATGCCCCGCCCCGGTGCCCGCCCCGGCCGGATCGGACACATCGGCAACGCGTTTGTGCTCGCTTCGTTCGCCGACCGCGGGGTGCCCGCCGCGCTGCTCGACGCGGTGGTCGAGCACGCCCGTGAACGCCGCTACCGCCGACTGCTGCTCGCCCCGACCGCGGGGAGCACCGCGTTCTACCGCAGGGCCGGGTTCGCGCCAGCAGGTGAGTCCCTGCTCTCGATGGACCCCGCCGCGGTTACGGGCTACAGCGCCGCCAGCGGGGTCGGCAACTAGCGGCCCCCGTACGCTCTCCGCATGGCTCGTGTGCGGCCGGGGGAGGCCGCCAACCCCGCTCCGCCCACGGTGGCGCGTGTCCGCCTGCGCTTCGCCAAGCGCGGTCGGCTGCGGTTCCTGTCCCACCGCGACATCGCCCGCAGCTTCGAGCGGGCCGTCCGCCGGGCCGGGCTGCCGGTTGCGCACTCGCACGGCTTCAACCCGCACCCGCGGCTGTCGTGGGTCGGCGCGGCGCCCACCGGGTCGGCGAGCGAGGCCGAGTACGTCGAGATCGGGCTGACCGAAGCGGTCGACCCCGCGGTGTTGGCCAAAGCGCTCGACGACGCCCTCCCCGACGGCCTCGACGTGCTCGCCGCCGCGGTCGGGGAGGGCGCATCGCTGGCCGATCGCATCGACGCGAGCTGCTGGCGGATCGAGCTGCCAGGAGTCGCGCCCTCCGCGTTGCGCGGCGCCCTCGATGCCCTGCTCGCCCGCGAGTCCGTCGTCGTCGAAAGGGTGACCCCGTCGGGGCGCAGGCAGATCGATGTGCGGGCGGCGCTCCTGGAGGCGGTGGCGGGTCCCGAGCCCGACTCACCCGCGACGGTGACCGGCCGTGTGGATGTCTGTGCGATACTGACGGCGGTCGTGCGGCAGACGACACCCGCCGTTCGACCCGACGATGTGTTGGGTGCACTCGACGTTGTCGCAGATCTTCGGCCCCCGGTGCCCGCGAAAGCGACCCGGATGGCCCAAGGACTGCTCGACGACGGGGGTGGCCTCGCTGATCCACTCGGCCCTGACCGGGTCACCACCCGGGCCTGACGAGCAGACGGCGGCATCGCCGAGCATGCCCGTCACGAACAGGATTGCCCGTCGCGTACCGCGCGACGCGGAGTAGAGCACGTGCCCCTGCGCGGCTGCCCTCCCACGAGGCGCCCGGGGGCGGAGGAGCTGCATGTCGAAGAACGATTCGCCTGCCGGGAGCACCGGTGGGCAGGCCACTGTACCCGCGCTGGACGATCTCCCCGAGAAGATGCGAGTGCACGCGCTGGCTAAGCTGATCGGGCGGACCAGCCGCGAGGTGCTGGCCGCATTGGCGGGGCTCGGACACGACGCCCGCACCGCCCAGTCCAGCGTCGTCCGCAAGGCCGTCGAGCAGGTCGTCATCGCGCTCGTCCCCGGCGCGGGGGACGAGGCCGCCCCGCCTGTCGCGGAACCGTCGGCCGCGGCTGCGGAACGCGACGTCGCGGAACCGGTCGCGGAACCGGTCGTCGCGGATCCGGTCGTCGCGGATCCGGTCGTCGCGGATCCGGTCGTCGCGGATCCGGTCGTCGCGGAACCGGTCGTCGCGGAACCCGACGTCGCGGAACCGGACGTCGCGCCTGTGGCGGAGCCGCCTGTCGTGCCGGCGCTCGCGCCCCTCTTCGCGCCACCGGCCCCGCTCTTCCAGCCGCCCGAGCGCCCCGCGCGGTCCCGTCGCGCTGCCGCCCCCGAGCCCGAGCCCGCCGCGGAGGTGGCGGAGCAAGCTCCGCCCACCCGCCGCCGCCGCCGGGCGCGGGCCGAGGAGCCCATCCAGGAGCCGCCCGCCGCGGTCGAGGTCGTCGACGACGACGAGGCCGAGGACACCGACGACGACGCGCCCGACGACGACACCGACGACGATGCGGCCGAGAGCGCGCGGCGCAGGCGGCGCCGGGGTCGCCGGGGCCGTGGCCGCGGTCGGGGTGTCGACGACGACGCCGAGACCGGCGAGGACGCCCCCGACACCGCGGACGAGGCGGAGGACGCCGAGGAGGCGGAGGACGACGAGTCCGAGGCCGCGGAGTCCGAGGGCAGCCGCCGTCGGCGCCGCCGCCGTCGCCGACGCGGATCGGGCGAGGACGCCACCGACACCCCCGACGACGACCCGCCCGGCACCGTCACCCGCATCCGCGCGCCGCGCGAGGCCCGCGACGAGCCAGCCGATGGCGACGGCGTGCAGAGCGTGCGGGGGTCCACCCGACTCGAGGCCAAGCGCCAGCGCCGCCGCGATGGCCGGGACGCCGGTCGTCGCCGTCAGCCGATCCTGACCGAGGCCGAGTTCCTGGCCCGCCGCGAGGCGGTCGAGCGCACGATGGTCGTGCGCGAGCGCGCCGCCCGTGTGGAGATCGGCGTGCTGGAGGACGACGTGCTCGTCGAGCACTTCGTCACCGGGCGCGACGGCGTCTCGATCGTCGGCAACATCTACCTGGGTCGCGTGCAGAACGTGCTGCCCTCCATGGAGGCCGCGTTCGTCGACATCGGCCGGGGCCGCAACGCCGTCCTCTACGCGGGCGAGGTGGACTGGGACGCAGCCGGGCTTGGCGGCAAGTCGCGCCGCATCGAGCAGGCGCTGTCCACCGGCGACAGCGTGCTCGTGCAGGTCACCAAGGACCCGATCGGGCACAAGGGCGCCCGGCTCACCACGCAGATCAGCCTCGCGGGCCGCTTCCTGGTCTACGTGCCCTCCGGCGGCGCCGCCGGGATCAGCCGCAAGCTGCCTGACGTCGAGCGTCGACGGCTCAAGGACATGCTGCGCGACATCGTGCCCAGCGAAGCCGGAGTGATCATCCGCACGGCGTCGGAGGGCGTGAGCCACGAGGCGCTGGAGCGCGATGTGCGCAGGCTGCAGGCGCAGTGGGAGGTCGTCAAGACCCGGTCGGAGCAGACCGGCCCCGGACGGCCGAAGGCCCCGACGCTGCTCTACGAGGAGCCCGACCTGTTGCTCAAGGTCGTGCGCGACCAGTTCAACGAGGACTTCTCCCGGCTCGTCGTCCAGGGCGACGACGCCTGGGACACGCTGCACGGCTACCTCGCCCATGTCGCGCCCGAGCTCGCCGCGCGGATGCACCGTCACGTCGGCACGCAGGACGTCTTCGGCGCGTACCGGATCGACGAGCAGCTGCTCAAGGCGCTCGACCGCAAGGTGTGGCTGCCCTCCGGCGGCACGCTCGTGATCGACCGCACCGAGGCGATGACCGTGGTCGACGTCAACACCGGCAAGTTCACCGGGTCCGGCGGCAACCTCGAGGAGACCGTCACCCGCAACAACCTCGAGGCGGCCGAGGAGATCGTGCGCCAGCTCCGGTTGCGCGACGTCGGCGGCATCATCGTGATCGACTTCATCGACATGGTGCTGGAGGCCAACCGCGATCTCGTCCTGCGGCGGCTCACCGAGTGCCTCGCGAGGGACCGCACCCGCCATCAGGTGGCCGAGGTGACCTCGCTCGGGCTGGTGCAGATGACCCGCAAGCGGGTCGGCAGCGGGCTGCTGGAGCACTTCTCCGTGCCGTGTGAGCACTGCCGGGGCCGAGGCGTGATCATCGACACCGAGGCGATCGAGTACGTCGAGCCGGTCCGCCCGCAGGAGCAGAACAGCGGCCGTCGCACCCGCGGAGGCCGTGGCCGTCGCTCGGACGGCGAGGCAAACGGCCACCAGACCAACGGTCACCAGACCAACGGCCACCAGGGCAACGGGGCAGCCGCCGCCGAGGGGGCTATGCCCGGTGACCACGCCGCCGCCGTCGCCGCCACGGCCGCGATCGCCGCCGCGGCTGCGCGGACCGCCGCGCCCGCCGCGCCCGCCGCGCCCGCCGCGCCCGCCGCGCCCGCCGCGCCCGCCGAGGTCGCCGCGCCCGCCGAGGTTGCCGAGGCCGCTGAGGTCGACAACGCGGTGGCGGTTGTGGAGGAGGTCGTCGTCACTTCGACGGAGAGCGGCGTCGCCGAGCCGGTCGCGTCTGCCGTCGCGGAGCCGGTCGCGTCCGACATCGTCGAGTCCGTCGACGGTAGCGCCGGGGGCGAGCCGACCGACACCGACAGCGCTCCCGCGCCGCGGACCCGACGGCGCGGACGGGTCACCCGTACCGCGGGCGCCCCGACTGTCACCGGCGGCGACGCGCCTGCCGCAGCTGTGGTGACCGTGTCCGGGGTCGGTGACAGCGTCGACCAGGCCGCCGCAGTCGCCCCGGCCGAAGCCGGGGAGCCCGCGCCTCCGCCCGCGCCCACCACCACGACCGCCACCACCCGGCCGCGTCGGGTAAGGCGGGGCGCGTCCCGACCTGCAGGACCGCCGGTCGAGGGTGCGGAAGGCAACGGGGGAGACCCGGTTTGACCCTCCCCGAAACCCTTCCGTACCCTGGTGTATCTGAGCCGCGCGCGTCGATTCGTCGGCCGCGGCCGTGCGGGGATGCCCCGCGCTACGACCCTCGAGCTTTGGAGCAGTGCGTCGATGTACGCGATCGTCAAGACCGGCGGTAAGCAGTACAAGGTGGCCTCAGGCGATATCGTCGCTGTCGAGAAGATCGACGGCCCGGTCGGATCCGAGATCGCCCTGCAGGCGCTGCTGCTGGTCGACGGCGACGACGTCGTCAGCGATGCCGCGGCGCTGGCCTCGGCCACCGTCTCCGCCACGGTCGTCGAGCACACCAAGGGCCCGAAGATCCGTATCCACAAGTTCAAGAACAAGACCGGCTACCACAAGCGTCAGGGGCACCGTCAGCCGCTGACGCGCGTGCAGGTCACGAGCATCGCCCAGAACAAAGCACAGTAGGAGAGACGCAGCCATGGCACACAAGAAGGGTGCGTCCAGCTCGCGCAACGGCCGCGACTCGAACGCGCAGCGCCTCGGTGTGAAGCGCTTCGGCGGCCAGGTCGTCAACGCAGGCGAGATCATCGTCCGCCAGCGCGGCACGAAGTTCCATCCCGGCGCAGGCGTCGGCCGCGGCAGCGACGACACCTTGTTCGCGCTGGTCGAAGGCGCGGTCGAGTTCGGGTTCGCCCGCGGCCGGAAGGTCGTGAACGTGGTGCCGGTCTTCGTCTGAGGGCGGTTCACCAGCAGATTTCCGTGACGGCGGGCCGCCCGGCAAGGGTGGCCCGCCGTCACGTGTGAGGAGAGTTCCATGGCCAAGTTCGTCGATCGGGTGGTGCTGCACACCACCGCGGGGGCGGGCGGCAACGGCTGCGCCTCTGTGCACCGCGAGAAGTTCAAGCCGCTCGGCGGTCCGGACGGCGGCAACGGCGGCCGGGGCGGATCGGTCGTGCTCGTCGTCGATCCCGGAGTGCACACACTGCTCGACTTCCACCACCGCCCGCACGCGATGGCGAGCAACGGCAAGGGCGGTCAGGGCAGCTTCAAAGCGGGCGCCAATGCCGAGGACCTCGAGCTGCACGTCCCAGACGGCACCGTGGTGTTCGACACCGCGGGCGAGATTGTCGCCGACCTCGTCGGGCCGGGCACCCGCTTCGTCGCCGCTGAGGGCGGTCGTGGCGGGTTGGGCAACGCCCAGCTGGCCTCCGCGGCGCGCAAGGCGCCGGGGTTCGCGTTGCTCGGGGAGCCCGGGGAGACCCGCGAGCTGGTGCTCGAGCTGCGGTCGATGGCCGACGTCGGGCTCGTCGGCTTCCCATCGGCGGGCAAGTCTTCGCTGGTCGCGGCCCTGTCGGCGGCCCGCCCCAAGATCGCTGACTACCCGTTCACCACGCTCGTGCCGCAGCTGGGCGTCGTCACCGCCGGGGACGAGGTCTTCACCGTCGCCGACGTGCCGGGGCTGATCCCCGGCGCCGCCGAGGGCCGTGGGCTCGGGCTGGACTTCCTGCGCCACATCGAGCGCTGCTCGGTGCTGGTGCACGTGGTGGACTGCGCCACCTTCGAGGCGGGCCGCGATCCCGTGTCGGACATCCAGGCGTTGGAGGACGAGCTCGGCCGCTACACCCCCGCGTTGGGTGGCGAGCTGGCAAGCCGCCCGCGGATCGTTGCGCTCAACAAGATCGACGTCCCGGAGGCGCGGGAGCTGGCCGAGCTGGTGGCTGCCGACGTCGCGGAGCAGTTCGGCTGGCCGGTGTACGCGATCTCCACGGCCACTCGGACGGGCCTGCGGGAGCTGACGTTCGCGATGGCTGCGGCCGTGCGCGAGTTCCGGGCCGCGCAGCCGGTGGCCGAGCCCAGCCGCGTAGTGCTGCGGCCGCAGGCTGTGGACGACGCCGGGTTCACGATCGAACCCGATCCCGCGCTCGACGGCGCCTTCATCGTGCGCGGAACCCGGCCGGAGCGCTGGATTCGCCAGACCGCGTTCGACAACGACGAGGCGGTCGGTTACCTGGGCGACCGGCTCGCCCGCCTCGGCGTCGAGGACGCGCTCGCGAAGGCGGGAGCGGTGCCGGGCTGCCCGGTGACGATCGGCGACGTGACGTTCGACTGGGAGCCCAGCACCCCGGCGGGTGCCGCGGTGCTGCTGTCGGGCCGCGGCACCGACCAGCGGCTAGAGCCGAACGACCGCATCGGCGCGGCCGACCGCAAGGTCGCCCGTGCGCAGCGCCGCCAGCACCGCACGGACGCCGAGCTCGCCTTTGAGCGCTGGTCCAAGGAGCATTAGTTGGGCTCCGGCGGTGTGCAGCAGGGTGACACTGCTGCGACTCAGTCGGAGCAGTGTCACCCTGCTGCGATGCGGACCGCGCCGTGACCCGCCCCGCGCTCGCCGCCGCGCGGCGCGTGGTGGTCAAGGTGGGGTCCTCGTCGCTGACCTCGCTCACCGGAGGCCTCGACCCCGCCCGGCTCGACGCGCTCGTCGACGCGCTGGCCAAGCGCAGGGCCGCCGGTAGCCAGGTCGTGCTCGTCTCGTCGGGAGCGATCGCGGCCGGTCTCGCGCCGCTCGGCCTGGCCCGCCGCCCGCGGGATCTCGCCACCCAACAGGCCGCCGCCGCGGTCGGCCAGCTCCTGCTCGCGCAGGCCTACGGCGGGTCGTTCGCCCGCTACGGCCAGGCCATCGGGCAGGTGCTGCTCACCGCCGACGACATGATCCGGCGTGCGCACTACCGCAACGCCCAGCGCACCCTGGAGCGTCTGCTCGGCCTCGACGTGCTGCCCGTCGTCAACGAGAACGACACGGTCGCCACCGATGAGATCCGCGTCGGCGACAACGACAGGCTCGCCGCGCTCGTCGCCCACATCGTCGGGGCGGACGCTCTGGTGCTGCTGTCGGACGTCGACGGCCTCTACGAGGGTGATCCGCGCACGCCGGGGGCGCGGCTGCTGGTCGACGTCGACGCGCCGACCGAACTCGACTCCGTGCGGGTCGCCCGGTCCGGCAGCGGCCTCGGCAGGGGCGGGATGGCCACCAAGATCACCGCGGCGGGGATGGCCGCGGCCTCGGGTATCCCGGTTCTGCTCGCGGCGGCCGAGTCCGCGGTCGAGGCACTGGACACGTCGGCGTCGGGGCCCACGGTCGGCACCGCCTTCCGACCGTCGGGCAGGCGGATGTCGGCGCGCCGGTTCTGGCTGCGCCACGCCGCCGACGTGCGCGGGCGCCTCGATCTCGACGCGGGCGCCGTCGCGGCCGTGCTGAACCGGCGTTCGCTCCTCGCGGCAGGCATCCACGGCATCGGCGGCGACTTCGTGGCGGGTGACGTCGTGGATCTCGTGGGCCCCGACGGCGCGGTCGTCGCGCGCGGAGTGGTCGGATTCGATGCCGCCGAGCTGCCTGCGCTCATCGGCCGCCGCACCCGCGACCTACCCCCCGAACAGCGCCGCGAGGTGGTCCACGCCGACGACCTGGTGCCCCTGAGCTGAGGAGGCCCCGACCGCCGCGTTGCCCGGCCGGACCGATCCGTCCCCACTCCGCACCAGGCTGGGCTGGGTGGGCCGGGCCGGACCCGTGTGGGGTGGGCCGGGGTGGGCGGGGCCGGACCCGTCTGGGCCCGGCCGGGGCCGGGCCGGGCGGGCCCCGGGGGCCGCGCCGGGCAGGGCTGGGGCCGGGCCGGGTAGGGCGGGCTGGGGCGGAGCGGGGCCGGGGTAGGCCGGGCCGGGGTGGGCCGGGCAAGATCGGCGCAAGTGGTGCCACGAATGCAGAGGTGCGCCCCGGACACCACAGCGGTGATCACTCCTGGGCATAGCCGAGCAAGATCGGCGCAAGTGGTGCCACGAATGCAGAGGTGCGCCCCGGACACCACAGCGGTGATCACCCCTGGGCAAAGCCGGGCAAGATCGGCAGCAGTGGTGCCGCGAAGGCAGAGGTGCTCCCCGGACACCACAGCCGGTGATCACCCTGCGCAAGCCGGGCAAGATCGGCGCAAGTGGCGCGGCGCCTACTGCCCCGACGCGCCCATGGGTCAGGCGGAACCACGGTGGCGTTGCACAGTCTCAGGCGCCGGTGCCCGGCGTCTGAGACAACCGCCAGCGGGCTACAGCCCGAGAGCCCAACCCCACCAGGTTCATCTCAGCGGTTGTGGCCCCTGACGGGGCCGGGCGTTCAGCGCCGAAATCTGACATCAGCACCACCAGCCTCACGGGCACCTATTTCCGGTCAGGCGCAGAAATCACCGGCCGCAGCCGTCGAGACGCAGGGATCCGCACCGCACGCGACAGATCGGTGATGACTCTCGCCTAACCGTGTCAAGTTTCATCCCTTCACCGGCGGCCCACCAGGGCCATGAAGGCCTGCGAGGTGGGTCAGCCCGCCTGGGCGAGGGCGAGCGGCAGCACGGCCGTCGCTCCCGCTCGGCGCAGGAGGCGGGCCGCGACGGTCATCGTCCAGCCGCTGTCGATCACGTCATCGACGAGCAGCACCGGACCATCCGGAAAGGCGAATCCCGGCTGGCCGAACACATCCCACACGGCAGCGAGCCGCTGGGCGGAGTTCGCGTGGGCGGCAGGGCGCTCGCCCTGTGGCTCCAGCGCGCCCAGCAGCGGCAACCTGCCGATCTCCGCGATCCGCCGGGACAGGTGGGCGAGCTGGTGCGGGCGGGTGCGCGAGCCGATCCCGACCACGCCGACCGGCCGCTGCGCCCAGCCCCAGCCTGCGAGCACCCGTACGCACGCCTCCAGTACGTCCTTGGGCACGGGCACGTCCTCTCCTGTGGTGACCTCGCGCAGCCGGGCCCCCCAGCCGATGTCCGATAGCCGCCCGATCACCCGCCCTGACTCGGCGAGCTCGGCCGCGGCGATCCGCCCCGAGACCGGAACCGCGAGCTCGGCCATGCCTGATGGCCACTGCTTGCGCGGCGCCACCTCGACGCCGGGCCGGGTGAGGCGCTCCTGCGCGGCCTCCGCGTCGGCCGCCGCGACGTCGGGGCTCCACACCGTGTCGGTGCAGGTGTCGCAACGGCCGCAGGGCGACGCCTCGGGATCGTCGAGTTGGCGGCGCAGGAACACCAGACGGCATTCCTGCGTGTCGAGGTACTCCAGCATCGCCCGCTGCTCGACGATGCGGGCCTGGGCGATCCGCTGGTGGCGCTCGCGGTCGTACACCCACGCCTCGCCGGTGCCGATCCAACCGCCCTTGACGCGCTTCGCGGCGCCATCGGCGTCGAGCACCTTGAGCAGCATCTCCAGGCGGGTGCGCGACAGGTCGACTCGTGTCTCGATCGCCGCCGTGGACATCGGAGCCGCCGAGAGCACGGCGAGCGTCTGGCGCACCAGCGGCTCCGGCGGGAAGGCGAGCGAGGCGAAGTAGCGCCAGATGTCCTGGTCCTCATGGCCGGGCAGCAGCACCACCTCGGCCCGCTCGACCGCACGCCCGGCCCGTCCGATCTGCTGGTAGTACGCCACGGGTGAGGCAGGCGCGCCGAGGTGCACCACGAATCCCAGGTCGGGCTTGTCGAAGCC
This sequence comes from uncultured Actinomycetota bacterium, assembly GCA_963826705.1. Classification (GTDB taxonomy): domain Bacteria; phylum Actinomycetota; class Actinomycetes; order Mycobacteriales; family Pseudonocardiaceae; genus Pseudonocardia. Next base: position 122,940 of record CAWGYF010000017.1, on the reverse strand, counting down.
CATGCCCAACGCGCTGGTGGCGACCAGCGCTTTGACCCGGTTGCCGAGAAGGTCGGCCTCGGCGGCGAGGCGCTCCTCCGGATCGGTCTTGCCGGTGTAGGACGCGACGCGATGGCCGCGCTCGCGCAGGAACTCGGCAACGTCCTCGGCCGCCTGGATGGTGAGCGTGTAGATGATGCCCGCGCCGGGCAGCTCGTCGATCCGGGTCGCGAGCCAGCCCAGCCGCTCGGCGGCAGTGCGCAGCCGCACGACCGACAGCCGCAGGCTCTCCCGGTCGAGCGAGCCGCGCAGCACCAGCGGCGGCGCGGCCCCGTCGGTCTCCCCCGCGCCGAGCCCGAGCTGCTCGGTGACGTCGATGACCACCCGGTCGTTCGCGGTGGCCGTGGTGGCCAGCACGGGGATGCCCGGCGGGAGCTCGGCGATGAGCGCGCGCAGCCGCCGGTAGTCGGGCCGGAAGTCGTGCCCCCAGTCCGACACGCAGTGCGCCTCGTCCACCACCAGCATCCCGGCGCTCGCCGTGAGCCGAGGGAGCACCCGGTCGCGGAAGTCGGGGTTGTTCAGCCGCTCGGGGCTGACCAGCAGCACGTCGACCTCGCCCGCGTCGACCGCGGCGTAGGTGTGCTCCCACTCGGCGGTGTTGGCCGAGTTGACCGTGACGGCCCGGATGCCGGCGCGCTCCGCGGCCTCGATCTGGTTGCGCATCAGCGCGAGCAGCGGGGAGACGATCACCGTGGGCCCGGCGCCTGCCGCCCGGAGCAGGGCGGTGGCCACGAAGTAGACCGCCGACTTGCCCCACCCGGTGCGCTGCACGACCAACGCGCGCCTGCGCTCCGCGACGAGCGCGTGGACCGCCTGCCACTGATCCTCGCGCAGCCGCGACCCCGCGCCCGCCAGCCGGATGAGCGTCTCCTCGGCCTGCGTGCGCAGGTCCTGCTCCGTGGTCGTCACGGAAGCCATCGTGCCCCGAGGGTCCGACACTTTCCGCACGGCACCGGCGTTGTGGTGCCCACAAGCGCCAGGACATTGGTGTGACCACGACAACGCTGGTGCGGTGTCACGATGACGCCCCGCAGGGCAGGATGGCCGGGTGAGCCTGCCCCAGTCGCCGCTGTTCGGCTCTGTTGCCGACGTGGCGCAGCGCCTTTCCGACGTCGGGTACCTCGCGTCGACGGCCGTGGCCACCACCGTCTACCTCGCCGACCGGCTGGGCAAGCCGCTCCTGGTCGAAGGCCCGGCAGGCGTCGGCAAGACCGAGCTGGCCAAGGCCGTGGCGGAGGCGACCGGGTCGGGCCTGGTGCGGCTGCAGTGCTACGAGGGCATCGACGAAGCCCGTGCGCTGTACGAGTGGAACCACGCCAAACAGCTCCTGCGCATCACCGCGGGCCAGGGCCGCGAGAGCTGGGACGCGACGCGCGATGACGTGTTCAGCGAGGAGTTCCTGCTCCCGCGCCCGTTGCTGACCGCGATCCGGCGCACCGAGCCGACGGTGCTGCTGATCGACGAGATGGACAAGGCCGACGTCGAGGTCGAAGGCCTGCTGCTGGAGGTGCTGTCGGACTACCAGGTGACGGTTCCCGAAATGGGCACCATCGCCGCCGCGCGCAGGCCGTTCGCGCTGCTCACCTCCAACTCCACGCGCGAGCTGTCGGAGGCGCTCAAGCGCCGTTGTCTGTTCCTACACCTGGACTTCCCCGACGCCGACCTCGAGCGGCGCATCGTGCTGTCGCGGGTGCCGGAGCTGGCCGAGCAGCTCGTCGACGCGCTGGTGCGCACGGTTCGGGTGCTGCGCGGTCTGGAGCTGCGCAAGGCCCCGAGCGTCGCGGAGACGATCGACTGGGGCCGCACCCTGCTCGCCCTGGGCCTCGACACGCTCGACGACGACGCCGTGCGCGCCACGCTGGGCGTCGTGCTGAAGCACCAGTCGGACGCGGTGAAGGCGGCGGCGGAGCTGCGGCTCAACTGACGGGTTGCCCGACCACGCGAAATCGTCGGGGTGTCGAGGCATGATGAGGGGGTGACGTCCGCGGCTGCACCCGGGCACGGCCTGCCAGGGCACCTGGTGGAGTTCGTCGGCGCCCTGCGCAGACACGGCGTCGCGGTCGGTCCGGGGGAGACGGTGGACGCCGCACGTGTGCTCGGCGTCCTCGACCTCGTCCACCGCGAGCACCTGCGCGAAGGCCTCGCGGCCGCCCTGCTGCGCCGCTCGGCCCAGCGCCAGGCGTTCGACACCCTCTTCGACCTCTACTGGCCCGCCGCGCTCGGGGCGGGCAGCGGCGAGGTCGAGGTGCCGCGGCTAGCCGACACCGACGACGGCCCGGTCGACATCGACGCACTGCGCGACGTCCTCGCCGAGCTGCTCCGCGACGGCGACACCGCGGCATTGGCCGAGCTCGCCCGCGCCGTCGTCGACGCGCTGGGCCGCGCAGGGGCGGCGGGCGCCGGGATCCGCGGGGCCAACGGGCAGCCCAGCTGGTCGGGCTACCAGGCGTTGCGGATGCTCTCACCGGAGACGCTGCTGGCCGGGATCGTGGCCGATCTGCGTGGCGACGTCGAGGACGGCAGCTTCGCCGACGAGGTGCTGCGTCGTGAGATCCGCGACCGCATCGCCGCGTTCCGCAAGATGATCACCGATGAGGTGCGGCGGCGCACCGCCGAGATGCGCGGGCGCGAGCAGGTGGCGCGCTCGGCCGTGCCCAAGCAGGCCGAACAGGTCGAGTTTCTGTCCGCGCACGCCGAACAGCTCGCCCAGCTGCGCCGCACCGTGCAGCCGCTCGCCCGCCGCCTGGCGTCCCGGCTCGCCGTGCGGCGCAAGCATGCCAAGCGGGGCCAGCTCGACATGCGCCGCACGCTGCGCCGCTCCATGTCCACCGGTGGCGTGCCGATGCGCCCGGCCTACCGAACGCGCAGGCCAGGGCGTCCGGAGCTGGTGATCCTCTGTGACGTGTCCGGCTCGGTCGCCGGGTTCAGCCATTTCACGCTGCTGCTGGTCCAAGCGCTGCGCGAGCAGTTCTCCAAGGTGCGGGTGTTCGCCTTCGTCGAGCGCGCCGACGAGGTCACGCACCTGTTCTCGGCGGGCGCGGAGCTGTCAGACGTGATGCAGCGGGTGCTGCGGGAGGCCGATCTCGTCGCGTTCGACGGCCACAGCGACTACGGCGGAAGCCTCGGCGGGTTCGCGGAGCAGTGGGGCGAGGCAATCACGTCGAAGACCTCGCTGTTGATCCTCGGCGACGCCCGGACCAACTACCGCGACCCCAACCTCGCGGTGCTGCGACGGCTGGTCGGCGTCGCGCGGCACGCGCACTGGCTCAACCCCGAGCCGAGGCGCCAGTGGGGCAGCGGCGACTCGGCCGCCTTGCGCTACGCCAACGTCCTGCCCATGCACGAGTGCCGCACCGCCGCGCAGCTCACGGCCGTCGTGGAGGCGCTGCTTCCCGTCTGAGACCGATCTCCAGGAGTGACGTACGAAACTCTGCGGCCACATTGACCGGCCGGCCAGTCAAGGCGTAAACCGGTCTTGTCATAAGGAAGGGAAGTGGTGGCAATGGCTACCGGACAGGTCGGAACGTGGCGCCGCTGGCAGGACTGGGCGGCGCTGGTGATCGGAGTGCTGGTCGCGCTCGCGCCGGTCGTCGTGACGACGTCGGCCGCGGCCGTATGGGGCCTGGTGGTGTTGGGTGTCGTACTGGCGCTGACCGGGCTGTGGTCGCTCGCGATGCCGGGCTCGGTGGCGAGCGAGTACGTGCACATCGTCCTCGGCGTGCTGCTGTTCATCGCGCCCTGGGTGCTGGGCTACAGCGCGCTGGCCGGGGCGTCCTGGACGTCCTGGATCGGCGGCGTCCTCGCCGTGATCGTGGGCGTCGTCGCTATCCCGTCGGCCAACGAGCAGCACCGGTTGGTCGCGCAGCACTGACCGTCGACCGCGGAACGGCCGAGGCAGGGCGCCCCGGCCGTTTCGCATGGCCGACACTGTTGTTCGATGGACGACGAGCCTGCGCGTGAGCGCATCCTGTCCGCCGCTGAGGCGCTGTTCGCGCAGCACGGCTTCACGGCCACGCCGACATCGCGGATCGCCGAGCGGGCCGGGGTGCCCAAGGGGCTCGTGCACTACTACTTCACGCGCAAGTCCGACCTGCTCGAAGCGCTGGTCGAGCGTCTGCCGAACGACCACGGCGAGGTCGAAGCGCTCCCGGGTGGGCTCGCGGGCAACCTGCGGCGGGTCGTCACCGTGTTGGACGCCGAGTTGGAGTCTTCGGCTGTGCTCTCGCATCTGCTGTGGCGCGAGGCCGACACCCATCCGGCCGTCCTCGAGGCGTTGCGGGACCGTTACGACCGTGTGGCAGCCGCTGTCGCAGCCGTGATCGCGGCCAGCGTGGACGCGCCCCGGGCCGCCGTGGACAGCGCTGCCCGGCTGCTGACCTCGGCGTTGTCCTACCGGCACTCCATCGCCCGCCACGGCACGTCGGAGAGTATGGACCCCGAGATCGACCTGATTGTCGCTGCCCTCGCGGCCGGGGGCAAATAGCCGTGGCCAGGCTGACGCGTCGACGGCTCTTGGCCTCGGCGGCTGCGACAGCCGCCGCCGCTACGGCGACGGCCCTGATGCCGCCCAACGTCCGCCGCGTGCTCGCCACGTCGCCCCCGGCGCCGCCCTCCCGCAGCGCATCGCTGCGCGACATCCGCCACGTGGTCCTGCTCATGCAGGAGAACCGCTCGTTTGACCACTACTTCGGCACCCTGTCGGGCGTGCGGGGGTTCGACGACCCGAATGCGCTGGTGCTGCCGAACGGCAACAGCATCTTCCTGCAGCCCGACGTCCTGCACCCCGCAGGCCACGTCCTCCCGTTCCGCCTCAACACGCAGACGACAAAGGCGGCGAGCATCCCGTCGACGTCACACGCATGGCAGGTGCAGCACGACGCGTTGAACGGCGGGCGGATGGACGGCTGGATGGCCGCTCACCGCGCAGTGGACGGCACGAACGCCCCCTACGTGATGGGCTACTACACCCGCGCCGACCTGCCGTTCCAGTACGCACTCGCCGAAGCGTTCACGATCTGCGACGCCTACCACTCGTCTGTGCTGGGCCCGACCTGGCCCAACCGGATGATGTGGATGACCGGCACCATCGATCCCGACGGCCGCGGCGGCGGACCGAGCCTCGACAATGCCACGCCGCGCGGCGGTTTCCGCTGGACGACCTACCCCGAGCGCCTCACCCGTGCTGGGGTGAGCTGGCGGGTCTACGAGCAGGAGGACACGTTCGGCTGCAACGTGCTCGAGCAGTTCGCGGGTTTCCGCCACGCGGGCCGCGGCTCGGCGCTGGCCATCGACGGTGTCACGCGCAGGCCCGACGGCGCCTTCGAAAGCGACGCGCGGGCCGACCGGCTGCCGACGGTGTCCTGGATCATCTGCACCAGCAAGGGCTCGGAGCACCCCTCGTACCTGCCCTCCGACGGCGCGGAGTTCATCGCCAGCAAGATCGACGCGATCGCGGCGAACCCGGACGTCTGGGCCAAGACGGCGTTCATCCTCGCTTACGACGAGAACGACGGCCTGTTCGACCACGTCGTTCCGCCGACCCCGCCGCGGGGCACGCCGGGGGAGTTCGTCCACTGGACCTCACCCGGTGGCACTCCAGGTAACGGGCTTCCGGTGGGGGCGGGTTTCCGGGTGCCCGCGATCATCGTCTCGCCGTGGACGGCCGGTGGTTGGGTGTGCTCCGAGCCGTTCGACCACACCTCCGCCCTGCGCCTGCTGGAGCGGGTCACCGGCGTGGCCGAGCCGAACATCTCCGCGTGGCGGCGGCGGACGTTCGGCGACCTGACCTCGGTCTTCCGGTTCGACGACCCGCCCGCGGATGCGCCTGCGCTGCCCCTGGCACCCGCGACCGCGCCTGCCAAGACGTGGGCGCGGCTGCCCACTCCGCGCATGCCCGGCATGGCCCAGGTCCCGCCGACCCAGGAGCCGGGCACCCGGCCTCGGGTGGAGCGAGAAGCAAAGGAACATCCGTTCGATATCTGGTAACCTCGGTGCATGGTCACAGATCTGGCGTGGCAGCCCTCCTTGCTCGACGGGGTGCGCGTCGAAGTCGATGTCGGGGTCCGGCGCCACGAGCTGGCGGGTGGCGCGTGGGTCGACATCGCGCCGCAGTGGTGCGCGGACGCCGATGCGTTGTTTGCCCGGCTGTTGGCCGATACGCCGTGGGACGGGCCGCGGCGCGTGCGGATGTACGACCGAGTCGTGCCTGAACCGCGGCTCACGCACCGGTGGCGGCTCAGCGAGGCCCCTGCCGAGCTGGCCGCGATGGCGAGCGAGCTGTCGGATCGCTACGGCGTGGAGTTCAGCCAGGTCGGGGCGAACCTCTACCGCGACGGCGCCGACAGCGTCGCCTGGCACGGCGACCGGGTCGCGAGGGAGCTGCCCTCGGCCACCGTCGCGTTGGTCTCGTTGGGTGCGATGCGCCCGTTCCGGCTCCGGCCAAGCGGCGGTGGGCCCTCCGTCGGGTTCGCGCCGGGGCCCGGAGACCTGCTCGTGATGGGCGGCAGCTGTCAGCGCACCTGGCAGCACAGCGTGCCCAAGACCCGTGGCGTCGGCCCGCGGATCAGTGTGCAGTTCCGCCACGCCTACGCGGACTGACCGGGCACGGCCTACGCTCCGCGGGTGCGCAAGATCGGGGTGATGGGCGGGACGTTCGATCCCATTCATCACGGACACCTCGTGGCGGCCAGCGAGGTTGCCGACCGCTTCTCCCTCGACGAGGTGCTGTTCGTCCCCACCGGGCAGCCGTGGCAGAAGTCGACCACGATCGTCAGCCCGGCGGAGGACCGCTACCTCATGACGGTCGTGGCCACGGCGTCCAACCCGCGCTTCTCGGTGAGCCGGGTCGACATCGACCGCGGTGGCCCCACCTATACCGCCGACACCCTCGCCGATCTGCACGACCAGTTCCCGGGCTCACGGCTGTACTTCATCACCGGCGCCGACGCCCTCAGCCAGATCCTGTCGTGGCACAAGATCGACGCGCTGTTCGAGCTGGCGCACTTCGTCGGTGTCACCCGGCCGGGATACGAGTTGGCGGACGGCCACCTTCCCGAGGGCGTGGTCACGCTCGTCGAGGTCCCGGCGATGGCGATCTCCTCCACCGACTGCCGCAACCGTGTCTCTCAGGGCCACCCCGTGTGGTACCTCGTCCCGGACGGGGTCGTGCAGTACATCTCCAAACGCAACCTCTACCGGACTGAACCGCTGAGCTGCGGGTTCACCGCCAAGGGGGCCGAGCCCGCCGCGCCACACGATCCCACCTCGTACACCTTTTGGTGTCCTCACTGGAGGCCGAGTGCAGTCGAGTGTCTGCGAGGACGCCGAGAGGTGTGCGAAGTGGGGCCTGGCCGGGTCGGGCCGCCCCGACGGCGCACCGCCCGTGGTGGCGGCGGGCGACTTCGCAGGGCGTGTGGTGTCCTCGCAGGTGGCCGACCCTCTGTGAGGACACCACAGCGTCTGCGAAGTGGCGATTCCCGCCCTCCGTGATCGCGTCGAGCCGCACCTGACGGTCGTGCGCGCCGCCACGGTGTGCGGGTGATCGCGGTCGACCTCCAGAGGTTCGGCCAGCGGCTCCACGGTGCGAGACCACTGTGATCCTGGCGAGCCGCACCTCACGGTCTCGCGGGCCTCCGGACGTGCAGGTGAGCGCGATCATCGAGGTCCATGGCGGCGACCACTGGACGGGAGTGGTTCCCGAGGGTGTTCAGGCGCCAGGTCGCCCCGAAGGATCGGACGCGACCCAGGCCAGGGCGATGTGGTATTGGGGTGATGCTGCACATTGCGTCCCACGCCGCCGCGCGACGACGCGGAGATGGTCACGGCGACGTCCACCTGCAAAGGCCCCCGCTTCTCTGGCTAAGGTGACCGAGTGGCTACTTTGCGTCAACAGGGCACGGGATAGATGGTCCAAAGGGCGGTGAACAGGCTCGCCGCCACCCCTGCTCGCCCGGGGCCCTGCCAGGTCGGGACGGCGACCCGGCTGGGACACTGGCAGCACGTCGGCCCGCCGGGCCGGCCGGGAGGGACGAGTGTGACGGCGACCGACCAGGCGCTGGCGATGGCCCGGGTGGCCGTGACCGCCGCAGCTGACAAGAAGGCGCAGAACATCGTTGTGCTCGATGTCTCGGAGCAGTTGGTGATCACTGACTGCTTTGTGATCGCCTCCGCGCCGAACGAGCGCCAGGTACAGGCGATCGTCGAGGAGGTCGAGGAGAGGCTGCGCCTGCACGGCGCCAAGCCCACACGGCGGGAGGGGGCCCGCGAGGGCCGCTGGGTGCTGTTGGACTTCGTCGACGTCGTGGTGCACGTCCAGCACACGGAGGAGCGCGGGTTCTACGGCCTGGACCGGCTGTGGAAGGACTGCCCCCGCGTCGTCTTCCCCGAGGCACAGGTCGAACCGGTGGGAGACGGCGGGTGACACTGCGCCGGTTGGTCCTGCTGCGCCACGGCCAGACCACGTACAACGCCGAGGGTCGTATGCAGGGCCATCTCGACGCACTGCTCACCGAGGCGGGCCACGCGCAGGCCGCGGCCGTCGCGCCGGGCATCGCCGCGCTCGGTCCGGACCGGCTGATCAGCTCCGACCTGCGCCGGGCCGTCGACACCGCCGCCGTCGTGGCCGCTGCGGCAGGCTTGGACGTCAAGGTCGATCCCCGACTGCGGGAGACCCATCTCGGGGAGTGGCAGGGCCGGACCGTCGCCAACGTGGAGCGCGAGTGGCCCGGCGCGATCGGGGAATGGCGCTCGGATCCCGCGTGGGCGCCACCGGGTGGCGAGTCCCGGATCGAGGTGGTGCGCCGGTCCCGCCCGGTGATCGACGAGCTCGACGAGGAGTACGCCGACAATCCCAAGGGCATCGTGGTCGTCGTCGCCCACGGAGGCATGATCGCCGGGTTGGTGTGCGGCCTGCTCCGCCTCCCGGTGTCCACCTGGCCGTCGATCGGGGGCATGGGCAACTGCCACTGGGCCTCGCTGGCCCGGCGCGACGACCACCCGCGTTGGCGGCTCGTGGGCTACAACGTCAGCGGCGGCGTGGCCACAGTGCCTCCTGTGCTGGGGTGAGGTGATGCTGCTGGTCCTCGCCGACTCCCTCGCCTTCCACGGGCCGGAGCGTGGCGAACCTGCCGACGATCCGCGGTTGTGGCCCAACGTCGCCGCGGCGGCGCTCGGGGGCCGCGCAGAGCTGGTTGCGGGCATCGGCTGGACGGCCCGCCACGCATGGCACGCGCTGACCAACGATCCGCGGGTGTGGGCGGTGCTGCCGCGCGTCGACGCGCTGGTGCTCGGTGTCGGCGGAATGGACACGCTGCCCTCTCCGCTGCCGACCGCCTTGCGTGAACTCATCTCCGTGGTGCGGCCAGACGGTTTGCGTCGCTTCGTCCGTGGGGGCTACCGGCGGCTGCAGCCGACGTTGGCGAGCGCGTTCGCCAGAGTGCTGCCGGGCGGCGGCCCGGTCGCGTTGCCGCCCCGCCTGACGGTTCGACATCTGGAGCTGTGCCGCGCCGCGGTGCTGGCGATCCGGCCGGGCATCCCGGTCGTGGCGGTCCTGCCGCCCGTGCACCGCGCGGCCGAGTACGCGAACGTCCATCCTGGACGTCCGGCCGCGGAACGGGCGACACGGGCGTGGGCAGCAGCGCACGACGTCGCGCTGCTGGACCTCAAGGCGCTGGTCGAAGACCACGTGCTGACCGGGCGGGGCAACCCCGACGGGATGCACTGGGGCTGGTCCGCGCACGCCGACGTCGGCCGGGCCTGCGCCGATCTGCTCCGTGCCGATCTTCTCGGGGCCGAGCTTCCCAGGGCCGATCGGCTCAGCGCTGATCGGCTCAGGGGAGCACCACGCGCGAGCGGATAGGCTGACGCGTGCCCGTCGCCGTCGTCACCGACTCCACCTCCTCCCTCCCGGAAGGCCTCGCGGCTCGGCGGGGGATCCGGGTGGTGCCGTTAGAGGTGCGGCTCGGATCGCAGGTGGGGCAAGAAGGCGTCGACATCGACGCCGCGCAGCTCTGCGTCGCGCTGGCCGACCGGCGCCTCGACGTCCAGACCTCGCGCCCCGCGCCTGCCGAGTTCGCCGCCCGCTATCGCGACGCGCTGGACGACGGTGCGACGGCCGTGGTGTCGGTGCACCTGTCGCGAGAACTCTCGGGCACGTGGGAGGCGGCGCGGCTGGCCGCCGAGGAGGTCGGCGCTGACCGCGTACGGGTGGTCGACTCGCGCGCGGCGTGCATGGGGCTCGGCTATGCCGCACTCGCCGCCGCGGACGCCGCCGACGCGGGCGAGTGCCTGGACCAGGTCGCCGCGGCGGCCGTGGACGTCGCCGCCCGCTGCCGCATGTTCTTCTCGCTCGACTCGCTCGAACGGCTGCGGCGCGGGGGCCGCATCGGAGCGGCCGCAGCGCTCTTCGGGACCGTGCTCGCCGTCAAACCACTGCTGCACGTCGCGCACGGCCGCATCCTCCCGTTGGAGAAGGTCCGGACCACGGCCAGGGCCGCGCAGCGGCTGGCGGAGCTCGCCGCGGCGGCCGCGGGCGAGGGGCCGGTCGACATCGCCGTGCAGCACCTGGCCGCCGCCTCCCGCGCCGAAGAACTGGCGGCACGTCTGCGGGAGCGGCTGGACGTCGCGCGGCTGCTGGTTTCGGAGGTGGGCGCGGTGATCGGCGCGCATGTCGGCACGGGGCTGCTCGGTGTCGTCGTGGTGCCGCGGGGCGAGTCGGCCGCAGACTCCCGTTGACCAGCTTGCCAGTCCTGTCCGACGTTTCGGGTCGGTGTGGGACGCGGCGGGCCACTTGTCCACATCGCCTCATAGTTGTCCACAGCCCGACGAGATCATGCCCGAACCGGCGGGAGTCTCCCTAACTTCGAGGTGTGGTCAGAACCGCTTCTCTCTCGCATGGCAGGCTCGCGTCGGTGCTGGGTGGCCCGAGCAGGTCGGGGCCTGCCGCCGGTGTGATCTCCGGTGCTGGGACCGTTCGCAGGTCCGAAGCCGACGTCGACGTCGGAGCCGACGCCTGGGCCCGCGGTTGGGACGACGTTTGGGACGACTCCGCGGACGACCCGGCCACGCTGCCCCTGCCTGTGTCACCACCCGTGCCACCGCCGGGCACGGGCCTCGGGCCGTGGCTGCGGCGCCTGATCGGCAGGCTCGCACCGAGGTCCTGGCGCGCGGTTCGCGTCGATCCGGGCCGCCCCGGTGCTACGGCGCTCGTGGTGGTGGCTGTGGTGGCCGCGATCCTCGCCGCCATCGGGGTCTGGACAGCCAGACCGCAGGCCGAACCGGTGCGCGGACTACCAGCCGTGGTCGTCGGCGGTACCAACCCCACCGCCGGGCCGACCGCTGACGCCGCCGGGGGGTCTGCGGCGGCCCCCGAGTCGTCCCCGGAGTCGTCTCCGGCGTCGTCCAGCGCGCAGGCAGGCCCGGCGGGCATGGTGGTGGTGAGCGTGTCGGGTCGTGTCGTACGCCCCGGTCTCGTGCGGGTGCCGGACGGGTCGCGGGTCGCCGATGTCATCGCTGCGGCGGGGGGCGCCCTGCCCGGCGTCGACCTTGCGGGGCTCAACCTCGCCCGGCGGGTCGGCGACGGCGAGCAGGTCGCGGTCGGGGTTCCGACCGCGCCCGATGCGGGAGGCCCGCAGGCGGCGACGCCCTCGGGAGGCGCCCCCGCGCCCGCGGCCAAGGTCGATCTCAACACGGCGTCGGTCGCGCAGCTCGACGCGCTTCCCGGGGTCGGTCCGGTCACCGCGCAGCACATCGTCGACTGGCGCACCCGCAACGGGCGCTTCGCCCGTGTCGAGCAGCTCCGCGAGATCGACGGCATCGGTGAACACCGCTACCAGCAGCTGCATGACCTGGTGACGGTCTGATGCGCGCCCCGAATGCCGATTCCGTCGCGGAGCGGCCCGCGGACCTGCGCCTCGTCCCTGCGGCGGCCGCAGCCTGGGCGGTGAGCGCGCTCGGGCTGGGGCTCGGTCCGGCCGCGGGCGCGGCGGTCGTGCTGGTGGCTGGTGGCGTCGCGGTCGTTGCGCATCGCGGCAGGCGGTCGTCGCTGCTGGTCACCGTCGCGGGATGCGCGGCGGCGGCGGGTCTGGTCGTCTCGGCGCAGACACTGCTTGTCCTCACCCATCCCGCACACGACCTGGCCCAACGGGGCGCCGCAGCGACGCTCCGGGTCGTGTTGCGCGACGATCCTCGGGAGGTGCGCACGTCGGCGCCGTCGGGCGGTCCGGCCGCGGCTCGCGTCGTCGTACCCGCCGAACTCGTCGAGGTCACCGCAGGCGCGGGGCGGTGGAGCAGCGGAGGAAGGGTGCTGCTGCTGGCACCGGCCGCGGGCTGGCTCGGGCTGTTGCCCGGGCAGACGGTCACGGCCGAGGGTCTGCTCGCTCCGCCCGAGCGGGCCGATCTCACGATCGCGGTGCTGCGCGTGCGCGGTGGGCCCCGCGACGTCGGCGCGCCGCCGTGGTGGCAGTCCGCAGCGGGTGGGCTGCGGTCGGGCCTGCGAGCCGCGACCGCCGCCACCGTCGGGCCTGCGGAGGCCGGGCTCCTGCCGGGTCTGTCGATCGGCGACACGAGCACGCTCACCACAGAGGTCGACGACGACTTCCGGGCCGCAGGGCTCACCCACCTGGTGGCGGTTTCGGGCGCCAACCTCGCGGTCCTGACCGGTGCCGTCCTCGCTGTGCTGCGACGTGTCCGGGCCGATCCACGGCTGTCCGCGGTGGTCGCGGGTGTGGTGCTGGTCGGCTTCGTCGTACTGGCCCGGCCGTCGCCCAGCGTCGTGCGGGCGGCCGTGATGGGCGCGGTCACGCTCGTGGCGCTCGGCGCCGGTCGAAGTCGGTCGGCGCTTCCCGCGCTCGCCGCCGCGGTGCTCGTGCTGGTGCTGGCCGACCCGGCGCTCGCCCTGGACGCCGGGTTCGCCCTGTCGGTGTCGGCCACGGCCGCGCTGGTGCTGCTGGCGCCCCCGTGGGCGCGCGCGCTCCACCGGCGACGGGTGCCGCGCTGGGCGGCTGAGGCCCTCGCCGTACCCGCAGCCGCCTTCGTCGTCACCGCGCCGCTTATCGCCGGGCTAGGCGGGCTGGTCAGCCCGGTCGCGGTGGGCGCCAACCTGCTGGCCGCTCCGGCTGTCGCGCCCGCCACCGTGTTGGGCGTCCTGGCGGCCCTCGTCGCCCCGATCGCGCCGCCGCTCGCCCGCGCGTGTGTATGGCTCGCCGGATGGCCCTCCGCGTGGCTGATCGCGGTGGCCGATCACGCCGCGGCGGTGCCGGACGCCGCACTGCCATGGCCTGCAGGCCCACCGGGTGCGCTGTTGATGGTCGCGGCGCTCGGGGTCGCGGCGGTCGTCGGCCGTTCCCGACGGCGCCGCGCCGTGATAGTCGCCGGGCTCGCCGGGTGCACGCTCGTCCTCGTCCCGACACGGCTTGTCCCGCCGGGCTGGCCACCGGCGGGCTGGGTGATCGTCGCCTGTGACGTGGGGCAGGGCGACGCCCTTGTGCTCGCGACGGCTCGGCCCGGCTGGGTCGTGCTGGTCGACACCGGTCCCGAGGACGGGCACGTCGACGCCTGCCTGGCCCGGCTGGGCGTGCGCGGCATCGCGCTCGTGCTGCTCAGCCATCTGCATGCCGACCACGTCGGCGGCCTCGCCGAATCGCTGCGCGGGCGACCCGTCGGTGGGATCGCCGTGGGCCCGGTCCACGAGCCCGCGTGGGCGCTGCGCGATGTCGCCAGGGACGCCGCCGCGGCGGGCGTGCCTCTTGTCGCGCTGGCCGCTGGTCGGCGGCTGGTCTGGCCCGGCCTCACCCTCGACGTGCTGGGGCCGCCCCATCCGGCGTCCATCGTCGATCCGGACGACGGCACGGCCGTCAACGACAGCTCGCTCGTCGTCCGCGCCACCACGCCCGCGGGATCGATCCTGCTCTCGGGCGACGCGGAGCTTTCCGAGCAGGCCGACCTCCTCGCCGCCCGCGTGTCCCTGCGCGCCGACATCCTCAAGATGCCCCACCACGGGAGCCGTTACAGCTCGCCCGCCTTCCTGGCCGCTGTGGCACCGCGCGCCGTGCTCGTCAGCGTGGGAGCGGGCAACTCCTACGGGCAGCCGAACGTCGCGCTGCTCGCCGCGCTGGAGCACGCAGGTGCGGTCGTGCGGCGCACCGACACCGCAGGCGACGTGGCCGTCACCGGGAACGACACCGACCGGGACGGCCGACCCGACCTACAGGTGATCACGCGCGGCGGCCCGATGCCCGCACGGCACCGCCGAGCGGCGACGGGCCGCCGTCGCGGGAGAGGTCGTACCGGCGGCGGGACTCGAACCCGCACTGTCGACCACCTAAAGATCGTGTCTCCTGCCAGTTGGACTACGCCGGCAACTCCGTCAGGATACGGAGGGCGCCCGACGTCAGACGGCCAGGTCCTTCAGCAGCTTCGCGACGTGGCCGGTGGCCCGCACGTTGTACTGCGCCACCTCGATCTTCCCGTCGGGGTCGATCACGAACGTGGAGCGGATCACGCCGGTCACGGTCTTGCCGTACATCTGCTTCTCCCCGAACGCCCCCCACGCCGTGAGCACCTCCTTGTCGGCGTCGGACAACAGCGGGAAGGTCAGCCCCTCCTTGTCGCGGAACTTGGCGAGCTTCGCGGGCTTGTCCGGGGAGATGCCCAGCACGTCGAGGCCCGCGCCATTGAGCTGGGCGAGGTTGTCGCGAAAGTCGCACGCCTGCTTGGTGCAGCCGGGCGTGCCCGCTGCCGGGTAGAAGTACACGACGACGCGGCGGCCGTGGTAGTCGCCGAGCGAGACAGGCTTCCCCTCCGCGTCGGGAAGGGTGAACGCGGGAGCGGCGTCGCCGGGGGCGAGACGGGTGGTCATACCTCGATCCTGGCACGTCGCCCGGCTGGGCCGACGCGGTGTGATCTACGGTGTTGGCTGCTCCACTCACCGGCACGTCAGGAGGCGCCGTGGCGCGCAACCCGGACACCATCCAGCACGAGATCGAGAAGGCGAGGGAGGCGCTCGCCGAGAGTCTCGACGTGCTCAGCGAACGCGCCAACCCCAAGCGGTTCGTGGACCAGGGCCGGGCGAGCCTGCAGGCGCGGCTCGCCGATCCCAAAGTCAAGTACGGCCTCATCGCCGTGGGCGCGATCGTGGTTCTCGCCGTGCTGCGCAGGCTCTTCCGCTGATCGGGCCGGTTCAGCTTGCGCGACCCCCCAGCTGCGCCGACTGCTCCAGTGCCGCCGCACGGTCCGCGCCTGCCTGCAGCAGGGCGCGGTACCGCGCGACGAAGCGCGCCGCCCCGAAGCCCGCCACCGCCACCAGCCGGTCACCCGCGAGCATGCCCACCACGGTGCCCTTGATCGCGCCGCCGTCGAGCCCGTTGCCGTGCAGCGGGAGCAGGGCGTCGGCGTGTTCGGGGCGCCCGATGAGCTGGATCTTCAGGCCGAACTGGTCGGACCAGAAGTAGGGCACCGGCGGCGGTGGCGGCGGCTCACCGAGGATGTCGCGGGATACGACGGTCGCCTGGTCGCCTGCGCTGGTCCAGTGCTCGTGGCGGTGTCGGTCGCCATGGCCAGGGTCGGTCCACGCCGCGACGTCGCCGACGGCCCACACATCCGGGAGGCCCTCGACCCGCCCGGTCGGTCCGCAGGCCAACCCGTTCGCAGTGGACACGCCCTCGACCCACCCCAGCCGGGGCACACCGCCGATCCCGACCACCGCGACGTCGGCATCCACCAGAGTGCCGTCCTCCAGCGCCACCGAGGCTCGCAGACCAGCGTCGATGAACCTACTGATCCGGACGCCCGTGCGCAGGTCAATCCCGGCCTCGGTCATCAGCCGCCCCGCGAGGGCACCGAGCTCCTCGCCGAGGGCGCGGGCCGAGGGCACCGGCAGCGCCTCGAGCACGGTGACGGCGAGGCCGCGCCGGAGGGCGGAGCTCGCCACCTCGGCCCCGATGAAGCCACCTCCTACAACGAGGAGCGACCGCGCCCGCTCCAGCGCGGCGCGCAGGGCCATCGCGTCGTCGATGGTGCGCAGGGTGTGCACGTGCGCGGGCTGGCCGGGCATGGTGCGGGCCGCCAGCCCGGTGGCGATGACGATCGCGTCCGAGTGCAGCGACGCCCCGTTCTCCATCTCGACCTCGCCGGTGCGAAGCGCCACCGCACGCAGGCCGAGATGGAGGCGAACGCCCAGCTCGTCGAGGCCCTCCACGGACCGGAGCACCGTGCGCTCTGGCTCCCACTCGCCGGTCAGCACCTGCTTCGACAGCGGCGGCCGGTCGTAGGGCGCGTACTGCTCGTCACCGACGAGGCTGAGCCTGCCCTGGTATCCAGCCCCGCGGAGCCGCTCGACGGTCCGGAGCCCACCCAGGCCTGCCCCGACGACAAGGACGTGCTCCGGTTGACTCATGCGACAGACCTCCTGTCCGAACGGTCAGTTCAGCCGGGTGTCGGGGTCCATCCGGGAACGCAGGCGATCCAACGTCTGGGCCAACAGCCGGGACACGTGCATCTGCGAGATCCCGACCTTCTCGGCGATCTGTGTCTGCGTCATGTTCCCGAAGAAGCGCAGGAGCACGATTGTCCGCTCGCGCTCGTCCAGTTCGGCGAGGATGGGCCGGAGTGCTTGTCGGCTGTCCACCTGGTCCAGCTCGGCGTCGGCCGCTCCGACCAGCTCGCCCACGGTGGCGCTGCCCTGCTCCGAGGACAGCATCTCGTCCAGCGACGAGCTGCGGTAGGCCTCCGACGCCTCGAGCCCCTCGAGCACATCGGAGATCGGCACCCCGAGGTGCTCGGCGATCTCCGTCGGCTTCGGCGCCCGGCCGAGGCCCTGCGACAGCGACGACACGGCACCGTTGATCGCCACGTGCAGGTCCTTGAGTCGTCGCGGCACCCGCATCGACCAACCGAGGTCGCGGAAGTGTCGCCGGATCTCGCCGCTGATGGTCGGCACGGCGAAAGAGAAGAAGTCGGCTCCGCGCTCGGGCGAGAAGCGGTCGACGGCGTTGATCAAGCCGACCGTCGCCACCTGAACGAGATCGTCCAACGGCTCGCCACGCCCCGCGAACCGGCGGGCGATGTGCTGCGCCACCGGCAGGTAGCCGGTCACCAGCTGATCCCGCAGCCGATCGCGACGCGGGTCATCGGCGTCGAGGGAGGCGTACTCGGTGAGCAGTGGGACGAGGTGGCCGTACTCGGGGTCGGCCACGGTCACCGGGGTGGCGCGCCTGCGCGCTTGTCCAGCCGAATGCCGACGGTCGGCGCACCATGATCGACGCCGGGCTTTCGGATGGCTTCCACGTCGTCGGCGAGTGTCTGCAACACCCGCCATCCGAAGGTGTCGGTGGACACGGCCGCGTCAGCGGTACCCGCCAGCACCTGCGCATGCACCTCGATGTGCTCGGAGTGCACCCGAAACGTGCACTGCAGCATCGTGGACGGAGCGGCGACATCGACGAGGGTCGCGCAGGCCTCGTCGACGGCCATCCGCAGGTCGGAGATCGCGTCGAGGTCGAAGTCGGCGCGCGCGGCAAGGTCGGATGCGACGGCACGGATCGTCGGGATCAGCGCGGCCGTCGCCGACGTCCGGACCTCCACGACGGAGGGCCCACCGGGCATGTCGGCGGGCGGGTGGGAGTCCAGATCGGACACGCTGTCGGTCTCCTCTCGGTGCCTATAGTGTTGGACGGTTATCTTCCTACCCTCCGCACGACCGGATCAATCCGGGCGGGTGAGTGCGGCGCCACGATCGGCGTAGAGGTCGAACAGCTGGTCCGATCCGGTGATCTCCAGCGGCCTGCACACCGCCCGGGCGGCGGCCACGAGGCGCAGTCTGCGTTTGCCTGCCTTGTGCGCGGCCCGGATCAGCACGGCGAGGCCGCTCGAGGCCAGGAACGTCACGTCGGTCAGGTCGACGACGAGCAGGTCGGACGGAGCGGCCAGGAGCTGCTCGATTCCCTGCTCCAGATCGTCGGCGGTCAAGGTGTCGATCTCGCCTTCGATCGCGAGCAATGCGCTGCGTGCGTCGCAACGCTCAAGCGTCACGCCGATCTCACCGGGTCCGGGGCTGGTTCGGGGCATGGCAGGGTCGAGCAACGACGGTCACCTCCGACAGGCAAGACGGGGAGCGCGCGCCGGGTGCGGTCGTTGCCGCGGCCGGAGCGGTGGCGGCTGTCTTCTCAACCGGGCGCGACCCTATCCGGCCGACGGCGATGTGCGTGCGGCCGGGCCGAGGTCTACGCTCAACCCACGGGCGGCGCGCAGCATCGCGGTGGCCGCTGGCGAGGCGGGGCCCTTACGGCTGCCCGCTTGACGCCTGCTGACCCGCCACTCACGGATCGGCGGGCGCCGTTCGGCGTAGTAGTGCCGCGGGAGCCGCGACTCGATGGCGCGCAGCCGGTTCACTGTGATCACGCACCAACGGCGGTGCCAGGCGTCAGAGGGGGCTCGGAAATGGGCGCGCATCCGGAGGCGGGGTTTGCGGTACTCGCTTCCGCAGAGGGGTCATCGGCGGTGGCACGGGCGATGCGGGACGCCGATCGGCGCGTCGTCGCCATCGCGCCAGACGCCATGGAGCTGCTGCGGCCTTCCTCGGACCTCGGGAGGCTCCTGGAGAGCTTCGGCCGCGCCGACATTCTGCTCGCCGCCGATCGTGTGCCGATCATGGTGGACGAGGACGATCCCGACGACTGGGCCTACGAGGGCGAGGTCGCCGACGACGTCCGCGCAGAGGCCGCCGCGCTAGCGCACCCTGATCTCGTCGTGCACCGCCTCGGACTCGGTCATCCCATCGGCTCGGACACGGAGGACCTGCTGGTGGCCGCGATCAGCGAGCTGATCGGCTTCGACCCTGAGCCCGGGGTGTACTGCCTGGCCCCCGCGACCCCCGCCAATGGCCCCATCGCCCGCGCCGCGCAGCGGATCGCCCGGGTCTACGGGCTTCCGCTGCTGCGCTACCGCTGCCTGGAGCTGTCGGTTGTGGACCCCGACATCAGCGAAGCGGGTTAACAATGTCGCCCGTCAGCTGAGCCGGTGATCACAGCTGTGACCTTCAGCTCGCCATCGCGACGCCGCGCTGCTCCAGGATCACCCTACGCTCCGCCTCGGCGAGGCCGCCCCACACGCCGAACGGCTCACGGGTCTGCAGGGCGAACTCACGGCACTGTTCCATCACCGGGCAACGGCGGCAGACTTCCTTGGCCTCGGCGGTGCGACGGGCCCGGGAGGGGTTGCGCTCGCCATCGGGATGGAAGAAGACCGCGCTGTCCATGCCGCGGCACGACCCAAGTCGCTGCCATTGCCAGGCGAAATCCATAGGTCCGGGAAGTCGGGACACGTCGCTCATGATCGCCTCTCGCCTCAGGTTCGAGCCGGTGTCTAGGCGTTTTCCCTCGTGTGTGGACATTCAAACGAGGTGTGACGCGCATCACTTGCGGCGGAGCGGTGTCAGGTGGCGGTGAGCGCGTCCTCCTGAGACTCTCTAATGTCGAAAAGCGACACGAGGCCCGCGATCGTGAGCGGGCGCAGCACCCGCCGCGCGGTGCAGGCCAAACGCAGCTGCACTCCGGCCATGTGCGCCGCCTCTCTGACCTCGATCAGAACGGCGAGGCCGCTCGTGCCGAGGAAGGTGACGGCATTGAGGTCAAGCACCACCAGCTCGACTCCTGCCGCCTCTCCGAGCTGGTCGAGGACGGTCGCCCGTAGCTGAGGGGAGGTCAACATGTCGACTTCGCCCCCGACCACGATCAAGGTGCGGGCGCCTTGGGCCCGCACGGCGAGGGTGAGCTGGTCGTCAGCGTCCTCCCGCGGGACCGCGGGTGGTGCGGAGTTCGGGCTCGTCTCAGACATTGCTGAACACGGTAGGGCCCCGGCGACCGCTATGCCACTCAGGGCAACGCCAGCCGCTCGGCCGGGCGGACTCAGACGTAGATCCGACGCGGGGCGGCGCCCGCCATCGGGACGACCCGCTGCTCCAAGCGGGTCGCGGCCGACAACAGCGCCGACTCGGCTCCGGGGCGGCCCACGAGCTGCACGCCGACCGGCCGTCCGCCGATCAGAACCGGCGCGACCATCGCGGGAAGCCCGGCCAGGTTCCACGCCTGCGTGTAGGGCAGGCGCCCAACGGACTTGGCGAGCGTCATTCGGTAGCCCCGGCCCGCGAGACCACCCGCGGCGACGGGGGGAAGGGCGGTGGCGGGCCCGACCACCAGGTCGTAGCCGCCCTCGTCGAACCACTCCAGCACCTGGTCGCGCCACGCCGTCACCGCGGCGGCCCGAGGCGGGGTGAACCGCAAGACCCGACGTCCACGCCGCGCCACCGCGGCCGTCCGGCGCTCGACGGCGGCGAGGTCGAGACCGAGGTGCGCCACCTCCTGCGCGACGCCCGCGTGCCATCGGCGTATCCACGAAAGGCCCAGCGTGCGCGAGTACGGGGGATTGGCCAGCGTGACAGCGGCGCCGCCGGGTCCGGTGCGCAGACGGGCGGCGGCGCCGACCGCCGCGGCCCGGTGGTCGGGGTGCAGCCTGGTGAACGGAAGGGGAGCGCGCAGCGACAGGGCGACATGCCCCGGCCCGGGACCGTCGACCGTGAACGGCCGACCGGCGAGCACGGACAGCATCAGCGCGGCGTCCTCAGCGGTGCGCGCCAGCGGCCCGGCGGCTGAGAGCCCGCACCAGTGCTCGTCAGCCCCGCGCGGCAGCGGCACGACGCCGAGCCCTGGCTTGACGCCGACCAGGCCGCAGTAGGCGGCCGGGATACGGAGGGAGCCGCCGCCGTCGGTACCCAACGCCAGCGTGGCCATCCCGGCAGCGACGGCGGCGGCGCTGCCACCGCTGGAGCCGCCGGGATCCAGCGCGCCATCCAGCGGGTTGCGCGTCGTGCCCAGCGCGGAATGGGTGAACCCCCAGATCGCGAGCTCGGGCATCCTGGTCTTGCCGACCACGACCGCTCCCGCCGCGCGCAGCCGCTTGACCAGCTCGTCGTCCCGCTTTGCTGGCTCGGTCGAGGTGGCGGCGCTGCCGTGGCGGGTCGGGTAGCCCGCGACGTCGACACAGTCCTTGATCGCGACCGGTACGCCCGCGAGGGGGAGTGCGAACCGGTCGGCGCGGCGGTCGACCGCGCCCGCCTCGGCCAGCACCCGCTCGGGGTGGTGCTCCTGGAAGGCACCGAGATGCCCGTCCCGCTCGGCGATGCGGGCGAGGTGAGCCATGGCGACCGCCACGGCGCTGGTGCGGCCGTCGTGCACGCGCGCCACGATCTCGGCCGCACCCAGGGCGGTCAGGTCGGTGGCGTCCATGCCTCCAGCCTGGCACCGACCCGCCGAGATCGGGAGCGGACATGCCGCGGCGTGCCCGTTTCGAGGGGCACCGGACACGGGCACGGCGTCCTAGCGCGCCGCCGCGAGCGCCTCGGGCACGTCGCCTGCGGTGGTGAACAGCCCCAGCAGACCGGTGGCTTCCAGCGCGCGTTGGGCGATCCGTGAGCCGGGCACGACGAGCAGCTGCCCTCGGCGGCGATCAGCCATTTCCTTCGCCTCGACGAGCGCCGCGAGGCCCGCGGACCCGAGGAAGGTGACGTCGGACAGGTCCACGACCAGATGGGACACCGCAGCCTGCTGCTCGGCCAGCCGGGAAGCGAGCAGCGGGGAGGTCAGCGTGTCGAGCTCGCCGACCACGTGCAGCACTCGGACTTCCGGGCCGTGGTCGACGACGTCGAAACGGATGACCTCGCCGACTTCGGCCCCGTCACCGGCGCCGACGCTGCCGTCGACGGGTGGATCGGCGTTCATGCGTACCGGCTCCTCGATGGGGTCGCGGGCTCGTGACGGTGCGGCTGTGGTTCAGCCGCCTCGCGAACCCTACGGAAGGCCCTGACACGCGCACAACAAGGGCGGCCTCGACGTTAACGTCTACGGTCATTCGGGCGAGTGCACCTGCGATCGCCGCGTACTGGGGGTGAGGGTGGGCGCCGATCTGGTCGCCAGAGGTGTGCGTCGAACCTTCGACGCACAGACAGCCCCAGTGCGTGCGCTGCGCGGCGTTGATCTCGTCGTCCAGCACGGCGAGTTCGTCGCCCTGATGGGGCAGTCAGGCTGCGGGAAGTCCACGCTCCTGCACGTGCTCGCCGGGCTGGAGCCCGTCGACGAGGGCAGCATCGAGCTGGCAGGCGTGCGGCTCGACGAGCTGAGCTCCGCGGCGCTCGCCCGGCTGCGGCGGCGGCACGTGGGGCTCGTGTTCCAGTTCTTCCAGCTGATCGAGCACCTGACCGCGCTGGAGAACGTTGCGCTGGCGGCGCTCGTCGGCGGTACGCGACGGCAGGCCGCGCTCGCGAGGGCGCAGGAGCTGCTCGACCGGCTCGGCATGCTCGAACGGGCGGGTGAGCTGCCCGCGCGGTTGTCGGGCGGCCAACGCCAACGGGTCGCGATCGCCCGCGCACTGGCCAACCGGCCGACGCTGCTGCTCGCCGACGAGCCGACGGGAGCGCTCGACTCCGAGGGGGCGGCCGAGGTGCTGGAGCTGTTCCGACAACTGCATCTGCGGGGCCAGACGATCCTCATGGTGACCCACAGCGCCGAGGTCGCCGCGGGCGCGGGTCGCATCGTGCGGATGCGCGACGGGCAGATCGAGCCGCCCGCGGCAGTGTCGATCGAGCCGCCCGCGGCAGTGTCGATCGAGCCGCCCGCGGCAGTGCCATCGAGCCGCCCGCGGCAGTGCCCACCGAGCCGCCCGCGGCAGTGCCCACCGAGCCGCCCGCGGCAGTGCCCACCGAGCCGCCCGCGGCAGTGTCGATCGAGCCGCCCGCGCCGGGGGACGTCGACGAGCCCGCGCCCGCGAGGCGGGCATGAGGCCGTCGGCGGGGGGTCGTGCATCGCGGTCGCTCCTCGTGTCCGGCGTGATCGTCGGCCTCGGGATCGCGTCGGTCGGGGTCTGCGTCAGGCTGTTGGGCGGAGGGCCGCCGTTCCCCGTTGCGGTCGCCCTGTCGCTGGTCCCGGTCGCGCTCGGCGTGGCGGCGAGGGCGAGCGCGCGGGCACGGCGGGCAGGCACCGTGATCTTCGTCGCGGCCTCGGACTTCGCCGGGCTGGCCGTCGCGGTCGATCTCGGCCTGCTGCTGATGCTGCTGACCTTCGGCAGGCTCCCGGTCGGGGCCCAGCACGACCTCGTCGACCCGGCGCTGCTGGGGATGCTGCTCGTCGCGACGCTCGCGGGCCCGCTGGGCAGGCGGTTCGCGCGGTCGGCCCGGTCGGCGCTCGCGGGCGTGCGCCGATCCCCCGACGAGCTGCTGGCCGACGTGGGCGACCGCGCCCGCCGCACCGAACCCGTGGCCGAGCTGCTGCGCCCGCTGGCCGAGTCGATGCGCCGCGACTGGCGCCTCTCCGGTGTGCGGATCTGGACAGGCCCGGAAGGCAGGCTCGGCGAGGGTGATCTGGAGTGCGCGACGATCGTGCCCGCGCGGCTGGACGGCGCCCCGCCCCCGATCCCGCTCACCGCGGCCGAGCGCGGCCTGCTCGCCAGGGTCGGCGTCGCCGGGCCCGGCTGGCTGCGGACGTGGCTGCCGCGGCTGCTCCCGCAGACGCCCGACCCGCCGCAGATGCGCTTCGCCCCCGCCGTCGACGGCGCGAGGGTGCTCGCGCTGGTGGTGATCGAGCGGGCCGCGGACGCCGCCGCGTTCACCGGCGCCGACGAGCGGGCGTTGGCGGCCGTGGCGAGCAGGCTCGCGGTCGAGCTGCGCAGCCGCGCGCTCGACGAGGCGCTGCAGGCCACCCTCGTGGATCTGCGGCGCAGCAACGCCGAGCTGCAGGCGTCGCGGGCTCGGCTCGTGGCGGCGGCCACCGCGGAACGGCGACGGATCGAGCGCGACCTGCACGACGGCGCGCAGCAGCACCTCGTGGCGCTCGCGGTCGGGCTGCGGCTGCTGCGCGACGGCATCCCGGCCGACTCGCCCGACATCGAGCTGCTCGACGAGCTCGACCGCGGCGCGCGCGACGCCGTGGCCGCGCTGCGCGACCTCGCCCACGGCATCTACCCGCCGCTGCTGCGCGACGCAGGCCTGGCCGCGGCGCTGCGGGCGGTGGCGACCCGCACTCCGCTCGACGTCACCGTGACATCCGACGGGCCGGACCGGGCGGTGGAGGCGGTCGAGGCGGCGGTGTACTTCTGCTGCCTCGAGGCGCTGCAGAACGTCGCCAAACACGCCGCGCACGCGCACGTCACGATCCGACTCGCCGCCCGGGACGGGGAGCTGCGCTTCACGGTCGCCGACGACGGCCCCGGGTTCGACCTCACCGACGTCGTGCGCGGCGCGGGCCTGCAGAACATGGCCGACCGCCTCGGGGCGGTCGGCGGCACGTTGGCGATCCGGTCGGTCCGCGGTCAGGGCACCGAGGTCGACGGCAAGGCCCCGATGGCGGGGACGGGTGCGCCGAGCGCTGACCCACGGCCGGGTGCGCCCGTCCCGGCCAGGGCAGGCTGATCCGTGGCCCAGCGGGACAGGCCAGCGGTGGCCTGGGCGGCGGTGGCCGCGGCTGCGGCCGCCGAGCGTCGCGCAGGCAGGCGGTCTCTGCTCCTGCTCGGGGTGCTGTTCGGACTGTTCGCGGGCCTGGTGGCGGGCACGGTGGCGCTGACGGAGCGCACGGCGAGCGCCTACCCCCGGCTCACCGACGCCGTCGACCTCGACGACGTGCGGCTCCAGGTGCCCGCCGACCAACCGGCGCTGGCCGAAGCGGTGCCCCGGATGCCCGGCGTGCGCACGGCGTGGCTCACCGACGGCTGGGTCGTGCGCGTCGAGGGGGCGGCGCTGCGGTTCGTCTCGCTGGGCGCGGGCGCAGGCCAACCGCCCGACCTCGTGCACCCGGTGCTCGTCGACGGCCGCGCGCCCGCCGGGGACGCCCCTGACGAGATCATGGTCAGCGAGCCGTTCGCTGAGCAGAGCGGCCTGGCCGTCGGCACCCCGGTGACCATCCGGATCCTCACCCGGGACCAGGTCGCGCGCTTCGGTAACGGCGTCGGCGACCCGCAGGGGCCGATCCTGCGGATGTGGGTGGTCGGGATCGCCCGGATGCCCGCATGGGGCCCTCCGCTGGCCGACGTTCTGGCGAGTCCGGCGTTCGCGCAGCGCTACGGCGACACCGCCGCGAGCAGGCCCACCTTCCTCCGGCTCGACGACGCCCCGGGATCGGCCGAGGCGTTCACGAAGGCGTTCTCCGCGGCCGCCGCGGCGGCGCCGCCGTCCGCGCTGGCGGGCTATCTGCCGTCACAGCTGCAACAGCCCCGCGTGGACGGCGACCCGGCCGCGGGGGCGGCCGAGCGCACCCTCGTCGTCGGGCTGACGATCTTCGCTTGCGCCCTCGCGGCGGGCGGCCTGCTCGTCGTCGGGCAGGGCCTCCTGCGCCATCACACCGCACACAGTGCTTCGCAGACCGTCGAGCGGGCGTTGGGGTTCACCCGCGGTGAGCGGGTGGCGGCCCGGATCCTGGCCGCGACAGCTCCCGCGCTGGTCGCGGCCGTACTTGCGGGGGCACTGGCGATGGCGGCCGGGCTGTTCGAACCGCTTGGCAGCCAGGCCCGGTTCGAGCCGGAGCCGGGCTTCCGCGCGCCGTGGGCCGTCGCGGTCGGGGGAGCACTCGCGACGGCGGTGCTGTTCCTCGCACTGGTCGCGGCGACCGCGGCACTGGCCGGACCCCGGACGCGGGCGGCCGCGTTCCCGGCGCGCCCCCGCGGACCCGCGTGGATCGGGCTGGGGCCGGAGGCGTTGGTGGGCCTGCGGCTGGCCGTGCGCGGACACGGGCGGGCCGTCGCGGTCTCCGCGGTGGCCGCGGTCGCCGTAGCCGAGATCGTGGCGGCGCTGGCGTTCGGTTCCGGCGTCGCGCTGCTCTCGGCCGATCCGGTGCGGTCAGGCCAGGCCGCCGATCTGACCCTGGAGGACCCACAGGAGTCCGACGTCGCCAAGCTCGTCGGCGACCCCCGGGTGACCGCGCTTGCCATCACCCGTTGGGTCACCGCCACGCTCGTCGATGGAAGCGCACTGCCCGTGCAGGCGAGCACGCCGCGCAAGGCGACGGTGCCCGCGGGGCTTGTCACCGGGCGGCTCCCCGACAGCCCCACCGAGATCGCGCTCAGCCCGCGGGTGGCCGCCCGCCGCGAGCTCAATGTCGGCGACGTCCTCACCGTGCTCAACCGCAACAACCGACCGCTGACGCTGACGGTCACCGGCATCGTCGCCGCTGTCGACGAGAGCGGCCACCTAGGGACCAGCAACGTCGTGGCCGACTCCGCGCTCGGCGGGCTGGCCCGGACCGACCCGCTGGTGCGAGCCGAGATCATCACCGCGCCGGGCCAAGCAGGCCCGCTGGCCGCGCAGCTCGGCCGGAGCGCGGAGATCCTGCCGCGGCAGACGCCGCCCGAGGTGCGCAACCTCGCCGACCTCGCCTGGCTGCCGGAGATCCTCGCCGCGGCACTCGCCGTCGTCGCGGGTGCGGCGATGGCCCACACCCTGATCACGGCGGCCCGCAGGCACACGCGCGAGATGGCGGTGCTGGCGGCCATGGGCGCGACGCCGGGGCAGATCCGTGGTGCGCTGTCGGTGCTGGGTGTCGCGATCGTCGCGCCCGCGCTGGTGATCGGTGTGCCGGTCGGCCTGGCCGCCGCGCGGCTCCTGTGGTGGGAGGTGGCGACGTCGATCGGGGTGGCGGGCGACCTGACGCCGCCGATCGGACTGCTGGCCGTCGCCGTGCCCGCGACCCTGCTGCTGGCGCTCGGGCTGGCGCTGGTGCCGGGCCTGCGCGCGGCCCGCGACCTGAAGCCCGCGCGGCTCGCAGAGGAGTAGGTCGACTAGCCAAAGATGACAAATTGACAAGGGGTGTCGGCCGTCGTAGCGCCCGATGTCGGCCGAGCGCGACGTGAGCGGGGTCCACCCATGATCGAACCCCGTTGAGGTAAACCTCGCGCGTTGATCGGCCTCAGGCGCGCGGCCGGTGCGTTCCCCAGCGGCATGATCGCCGAATGCGGCGGTTTTCGTGCTGCTGGCGTACGGAAACCGCCGGTTTCGGCGATCACGAGGCTCCGCGACAGACGCTGCGCCGCACCGACACCTTAGGAATTGGTCGGATTAGAGCGCCGGCAATTGACGGTTGGCCGCGCATGATCGGCGAAAGTGGTGCCGCAAGGGCACTGGCGCACCTCGGGCACCACTGCAGGCGATCACCGGCTCAACAGACGTGACGAGCCTCCCGCGATCACGCCACGACCGTCCCCCGGCCACGTCCGCCACGTCGAGTCGCCATCAGCCCACTGCGCACCCCGCAACGGCACCCCGCACGCCGCGCACGGGGCGCGCGACACCCCACGGGTGCGGCAGTCGGTGTCCACGGGGTGCGACTGCACCCGGCGGGACCTGACCCCACCCCCGCCTGCCCTGGGCTGATCGCCGCCAACCAGGGCCACTTCGCAGACCGCGCATGCACGTCGCAGGGTCCACAGACCCTGCGAAGCGACAGCGGACCCTGCGAAGACCCTGCCCCGCCCCGCCACGCCACGCGCCTCATGTGCCGGGCGCTCTTAGTTAGGGGGCCAGCCTGGCCCAGAGATCGCGGAGCGTAGGCCCGCGCAGCTCCTCTTTGTGCAGGTAGCCCGCGACACCGGGCTCGCCGTCCAGGCGCGGCAGGTCTTCGCGCGCGTAGGAGGAGCACAGCACGACGACGCTGTCGGGCGTGGTCGTGTGGATCCGACCGGCAGCGGCGATGCCGTCGATCCCGGGCAGGAACATGTCCATGAGCACGAGATCGGGGTGCAGCTCGGCGGCGACGCGCACGCCGTCCTCGCCGGTCTCGGCCTCTCCGACGAGCGTGAAGTCCGGCATCCGACGCAGGACCGCCGCCGCGACCGCACGGAAGGGCCGCTGGTCGTCGACGACCAGGACACGTACTTGCGGCTGCGGCATGCGTCCAGTGTGCACGGCAGGAGCCCAACTCTCCGAGGGGGCAGACCACCGTGCGGCGGGTGTAGCTACCCCCACCACGGATCCACCAGGTGACGACCTCCGGCCCTGGCTTGGGTGGTCTGGCGGCGGCCTGCGCCGCCCGAGGTGCACACCAGCGGGGTTTCGCCTCGCCGCAGAGCCCGCCCCCGACCCCGGCGCGCATCCCCAGGGCACCGTCTGACGAGCCGGTGATCGCCAGAAGTGGTGCCACACGTGCACCAGGCCACTCGTGGCACCACTTCTGGCGATCACGGCGCGGTAGGTTCCCGGTCGGGCGTTGATCGCCCCACTTCGCAGGCGGCGGCGGGGGGTTTGCAGCAGGGTGGCACTGCTGCGACTCAATCGGAGGGGTGTCACCCTGCTGCGATGCGGGCGCCCCTTTGCGATGCGGGCACCCCCTCGCGATGCGGCGCCCCCTTGCGATGCGGGCGCCCCTTGTGTCAGGCCCGTCACTGGTTCTGCAGATACACCAGCACGGCGCTGACCCGGCGGTTGAGGTCGCGCTCCTCGGAGAGCCCGAGCTTCGCGAAGATCGAGTTGGTGTGCTTCTCCACCGCGCGCTCCGACAACACCAGGCCCGCGGCGATCGAGGCGTTCGACTTGCCCTGCGCCATCTCGCCGAGCACCTCCAGCTCGCGGGGTGTCAGCGCATCCAGCTTCGACGGGCGGGCGCGGTTGGCCGCCACCAGGCCCTCGACGACCGTCGGGTCGATCACCGACCCGCCCACGGCGACACGGCGGATCGCATCGGCCAGCTCGTCCCCGTCGGCGACGCGCTCCTTGAGCAGGTAGCCGCGCCGCGCACTGCCCTCGGCCAGCAGCGCCAGCGCGTAGGTCGCCTCCGCGTACTGGCTCAGCAGCACCACTCCGGTGTCGGGGCGCGTGGCGCGCAGCTGCGCGGCGATCGACAGGCCCTCGTCGGTGTGGGTGGGCGGCATCCGGATGTCGGTGACGACGACAGCGGGCGCGTGCTCCTCGACGAGCGCGAGGCAGCCGGGCAGGTCAGCCGCGGTGCCCACCGTCTCCAGATCGGCAGCGGAGTCGATGAGCCGGGCGAGCCCGTGCCGCAGGAGCGCGTTGTCCTCGGCGAGGACGACCGTGATCGGCACACGATCAGCCTAACGGTAGGAAAGTGACGTGCGCGCAGGTCACCGCCGTGCGCCCGGGTGGACACTGTCGACGTGACCGAAGCGGGTGCGCTTCCCCGGATCTGGAACGACCTGGCGGCGGGCGCGGCGATGTTCCTGCGGGCCGGGAGCGGCTGGGCGTTGGTGCCCGCGCTGATCATCGTCGGCGTGGTAGCGGGTGTCGCGGCACTGCGCAGTGTCCATCCGGCGGACTGGCAGAAAGGGCGCCGAGCCTGAACGGGCGCCGCTGACCGTATCGTGGCGAGCGTGACACCGGCGTCTTTGCCCTTCCTTCACGGCGATCGCTCCGTGTTGCGCGTGCTGTTGGAGCGGCGGGCCACGGGTTCCACGCCGGACGCCCGGTTCGACGACCATCGCGTCGCGCTCGTCATCGGCGGCGGCGGCATGCGCGGCTCCTACACCGCGGGCATGCTGCACGCGCTGGACCGGGCCGGGGTGCGACCGGCGTTCGACGAGGTCTACGGCTCGTCGTCGGGCGCGATCAGCGCGGCCGCGTTCCTCACCGGCGACGCCGCGGGATGCGCCGCGTGCTACCCAGAGGACCTGTGCACACGCGCGTTCATCGACATGCGGCGGCTGGGGTCGCGCCGCCCGGTGGTGGCGCTGGAGCTGCTGCTCGACGAAGTGCTGCGCCACCGCAAGCCGATGGCGTGGGAGCAGCTGGGCCACACGCCCGCGCCGTTGCGCGTCATCGCCACCGATGCGGCCGACCTGTCGGCGCACACGCTCACCGGCATGAGCTCGGTCGCGGACTGGCGGGTGGTGCTGCAGGCCAGCGCGTCGATCCCGTTGCTGGCGGGGTCGCCGGTGGCCTGGGGCGGGCGGCGGTGGGTGGACGGGTCGGTCGGGGAGCCGCTGGCCATCGAGCGCGCGCTCAAGGGCGGCGCCACCCACGTGCTGGTGATGCTCTGCCGCGGCACCGAGGACCTGCATCACGACGCCGACGCCGGGCTCTCGCTGTGGGCGCGCACGCTCGACCGGCTCGTCCCCGGCCTGGGCACGGTCGCCCAGGGGTCGCGGCGCTACGGGACCGACCTGCGGCTCATCGTCGACGCCGCGCGGGCCGACCGCGGCCCGCAGCACCTCTGCGGGATCGGCCCCGCGCGCTCGGCTGGCGTGGGGTCGCTGTGTGTGGAGCAGGGTCGGATCGGCGAGGCCGTGCGCGTCGGGGACGAGTCCGCCGTGGCCGCGCTCGACGCCGTCGCCGCTGAGATGGATCTCGATCCCGCCTAGAGTCGGCGGCATGTCAGAGTCTTGGCCCGCCGCGGCCACCGCCCGCGAAGGGGCGCCCGACCGCCCGCGCGCGGCCGTGGTCGTCACCGGCAGCGAGCTGCTCACCGGCGTGATCTCCGACCGCAACGGGCCCTTCCTCGCGCGTGAGCTCGGGCGGCTGGGGTTCGAGGTGGCCCATCTCGTGATCGTCGGCGACCGCCCTGACGACCTCGCCGAGGCGCTGCGCTTCGCGGCCGACCACGGCGTGGCGCTCGTCGTCACCTCCGGGGGGCTGGGGCCGACCGCCGACGACCTCACCGCCGAGGTCGTCGCGGCGTTCGTCGGGGTCCCGCTGGAGATGGACGAGGTCATGCGGGAGCACATCGCCGGGATACTGGCGGCCTGGGCGGCCCGCACCGGTTTCAGCGGGCCCGCGCTGGATGCGGCCAACCGCAAGCAGGCGATGGTGCCGCGGGGCGCGCTCGCGCTGCCGCCCGTGGGCACGGCGCCCGGCCTCGTCGTCGACCGGCCGGGCGGCCCGCTCGTCGTCGTGCTGCCCGGTCCGCCACGCGAGCTGTCGAGGATGTGGCCCGCGGCCCTCGCATCGGCGCCGGTGGCGGCGCTGCTGGCCGGGACACCGGCGGCAGGCTCGCTGGAGCTGCGCTACTTCGGCCTGCCCGAGTCGGAGATCGCCGCGTCGCTGCGCGAGCTGGACCAGACCGGCGTCGAGGTCACCACCTGCCAGCGGCGTTCCGAGCTCGAGGTCGACATCCGGCCCCGCCCCGGCCACGAGGACGTCGCGGCCAAGCTGCACGCGGAGCTGGCCGCGCGGCACGCGAGGCAGCTGGTGAGCGCGGACGGGTTGACGACCGACGAGCTGGTCGCCCGCGGCCTGCTCGCCAGGGGATGGACCGTCGCGACGGGGGAGTCCTGCACCGGCGGCATGCTCGCGTCGCGGCTGGTGGACCGGGCGGGGTCGAGCGCGTACGTCGCGGGTGGCGTCGTCGCCTACTCGAACGAGGCCAAGACCGCGCTGCTGGGCGTGCCCGCCGACATGATCGCGACGCACGGCGCGGTGTCGCCGGAGGTCGCCAGGGCGCTCGCCGACGGGGCGCGGGAGCGGTTCGGCGCCGACGTCGGGATCGGGATCACCGGCGTCGCGGGCCCGGACGGCGGCACGCCCGCCAAGCCCGTCGGCTAC
Source organism: uncultured Actinomycetota bacterium (assembly GCA_963826705.1). Classification (GTDB taxonomy): domain Bacteria; phylum Actinomycetota; class Actinomycetes; order Mycobacteriales; family Pseudonocardiaceae; genus Pseudonocardia. The sequence goes on along the minus strand of CAWGYF010000017.1, from coordinate 91,388 downwards.
GTCTGCTTCTGCCTCACCACGGCGGAGGGGCTGGTGCTGGCCCGCGACCCACAGCTGCCCGGCAGCCGCGCCGACGTCCGTGAGCGCTCGACGGACTGGGCGATGCACCTGCTGTGGCGTGTGGTGACGCCCAGGTCTCCCACACCTTCATGATCGCCGAAGCCGGCGGTTTTCGTGTGCAGGCGCATGGAAACCGCCGCGTTCGGCGATCACCAGGTGAGGTCGTCGGCTCCGCCGATCCGCCGGGGCGGTGGCCCAGGCCGCCGCGCCCTGCGACGATGGAGGAGGAGAGCTCGGTGGTGGGGAGGGGTTGTGGCTGACGCGACTACACCCGACGGGCGGCGGTTCGGCGACGGACTGGCGGCGGGCCCCGACCTGGAAGGCGCCGCGGAGGTCGCCGTCGGCCAGGCCCTCGCCGCCCTGGACGGCGCCGGGCCCGACCTGTTGTGCGTGTTTGTCGCGCCCGGCTCGGTCCAGGACCCCGAGCGGGCCGCCGCGGCCGGGCGGCGGGCGATGGCGCTCGGCGGCGCCGCGGCGACGGTCGGGGCCACGGCGAGCGGCGTGATCGGGGACGGGCATGGGCGCGAACACGGCCCGGCCGTGTCGGTGTGGGCGGCGGTGCTGCCCGGGGTGCGGATCACCCCCTACCGGCTCGACGTCACGCGGGTCAGCGACGGCCTGCACATCGGCGGGCTGCCCCAACCCGTGTCCGACGACCGGGTCGCGGCGATGCTCGTTGACCCCTACTCCTTCCCCGTCGGCCCTTTCCTCGAGCGCGGCAACGCCATCGCACCCGGCTTTCCGCTCGTCGGGGGCCTGGCCGGAGCTGGGGGTGGAGCCGGTGCGAACCGGCTGTTCTGCGACGGCGAGGTCCTTGAGCGCGGCGGTGTCGGCGTTGTTCTCGGCGGCGAGGTCGCGGCACGCGCCGTCGTCAGCCAGGGGTGCAGGCCGATCGGGCCCGCCATGATCGTCACGCGGGCGGAGCGCAACCTCCTGCTGGAGCTGGCCGGGTCGCCCGCGTACACGCGGCTGGTGGAGATCGTCTCGGCGCTCCCGCCCGCCGAGCAGGAGCTCGCAACGCGCGGCCTGCACCTGGGGGTCGCGATGGACGAGTACGCCGACGAGCACGGCCGCGGCGACTTCCTCATCCGCGGCGTCGTCGGCGCCGACGAGGAGAGCGGAGCGGTGGCCGTCGGCGAGGTCGTCGAGGTCGGCCAGACCGTGCGGTTCCAGGTGCGCGACGCCGCAGGCGCTGGCGAGGACCTCACCGTGCTGCTCGACGGCACGGCCCACCCGGCAAGGGGAGCCCTGCTGTTCTCCTGCAACGGGCGCGGCACCACGATGTTCCCCAGCGCCGACCACGACGTCCGGACGGTCAAGGCGGCGCTCGGCGCGTCCGGGGTCGCGGGGTTCTTCGCGGCAGGCGAGATCGGCCCCGTCGGCGGGCGCAACCACCTGCACGGCTTCACCGCGTCGGTGCTCGCCTTCAGCTGAGCGGGCTCAGCGGGAAAGGCGTTCCCGCAGGTCGTCGAGATCGGATTGGGGGACGGCGAAGCGGAACGGTCGCACGGGCACCCACCTAGGAGCGCCCTGAAAAACTCGGGCCTACTGCGCGACGCCCAGGCAGCCACCTCGCCGCGTTGTCGTCGGGCCCGATACAACAGCGGTATCGGCCCCTCCTCCGCCTTGCGATGCGGCTACCTGGCCGCCGCTCGCTACGGCCGGAGTTTTTTCCGACCCTCCTAGAGCTGGACGCCGCGGGTCAGCGCCCCGTCCACCACCACGTTCGTGCCGGTGATGAACGACGCCCGCGGGCTCGCCAGCATGGTCACGGCATAGGCGATCTCCGCCGGTGCGGCCATCCGGCCGGTCGGGTTGAGGCCCAGCGCGGTGGAGAAGAGCTCCGGGTTGCCCGTCTCGATTCCGGCCCACACGCCGCCGGGGAAGTAGGTGTTGCCCGGCGAGACCACGTTCGCGCGCACGCCGTCGGCGGCCAGCTGGAACGCCAGCCCCTGCACGTAGTGGATCACCGCGGCCTTCATGGTGCCGTAAGCGTCCTTGGCGAAGTCGATCTCCCTCCCGGAGACCGACGAGATCGCGACGATCGCGCCCTTCGACGTCATCAGGTGCGGAATCGCCGCCTCGCACATGCGGACGGTGTGCATGAGGTCGACCTCGAAGCTCGCTTGCCAGTTCTGCTCGGTCGCGCCGATCGCGAGGGCCGACACGTTGGCCACCACGACGTCGATCCCGCCGAGCTCCTCCGCCGACGCGGCCACCCAGCCGGTGAGCGCCGAGCCGTCGGCCACGTCCAGCGCTGTGCCGACGACCGTATGCCCAGCCGCCGTCAGCTCCTTCGCGGCCGCCTCGACCTCGGTCGCCGTGCGTGCGCAGAACGCCACCCGCGCGCCCTCGGCGGCCAGCGCCTCGACACAGGCGCGGCCGATGCCCTTGGTGCCGCCGGTGACGAGCGCGACCTTGCCGTCGAGCTGGAGATCCATCAGGTGAGTCCCTTCGAGACGGAGCGCAGGTGCGCGTGCATGCCGCCGTAGGCGTTGGCCGTGGGCAGGAGGGCCTTCTCGACCAGCGTGACCGCGGAGTAGTTCGCGTCGACGACGTTGGCCAGTGGAGAGCGGCTGATCTGCGTGAGCAGCTGGTAGGCGTCGAGCCGGTCGAGCCCGTACAGCTCGCCGAGCCAGGTGATCATGCCGACCTGGCTGGCCCGCCAGGCGTCCTCCAACGGCCGCGAGGACCCGACGACGGCGTAGTCCCCGTCGTGCTCCAGCCGTGGCCACGCGGGCGGCGGTTGGTCGGTGGAGCCCTTGATCAGGTCGACGACGAGCGTCACGTCCATCGCGCCTTCGACGGCCGTGCCGCAGCTCTCGCCCTCGCCTTGGCGGTAGTGCCCGTCGCCGACGGAGAACAGCGCGCCCGGCACGTTGACGCCCAGGTAGCAGGTGGTGCCTGCGCGCATCTCGGGGGTGTCCATGTTGCCGCCGAACGTGTCGGGCACCAGGCTCGTGCGCACCTCCCGACCCGCCGGGGCGACGCCGACCGTGCCGAGCATGGGCGCGACCGGCAATTCGAGGCTGAGCGCCGCGGCCTGGTAGAGGACGGTGCCTTTGGCCCGGTCGAGCTGGTAGATCCACGTCCGCTCGGGGAGCGGCTCCTGCAGCAGCGCCGTGCGGTCCGTGCCGGTCAGCGCGCCGAAGAACGGGATGGTGGTGGACGCCGCCCAGTCGCGCGCGGGCGTGAGGTCGACGATGTGGATCGCGAGAGTGTCCCCTGGCTCCGCGCCCTCGACGTGGAACGGGCCGGTCTGCGGGTTGACCTGGGTCATGTCCAGCACCTGCGACGGACGGTCGGTGGTCCGCTGCAGCCGTCCGGAGAACGCGTCCTCCGTCCAGAGTTTCAGCGCTGTGCCAGGCGTGATCCGGTGGGTCGGCGCGACCCCACCGAAGGTCCAGGCGAACTGGTCCGGCGTCGGCCGGAACTCCACAACGTCCACCGCCAAGATCCTAGGTCGTATTGCCCGGCCGGGGCACGATCGGCATGAGTGGTGCTACGAGTGCACAGGTGCACCCCGCACACCACAAATGGTGATCACCGCTGCATGAAGCCGGGCAAGATCAGCGGCTCGGAGCGGTCTCCTCAGCTCAGCCGAGCTCGCGGCCCATCGTCTCGGGGAGGCCGAACAGCGCCAGCACCGCTATGCCGTAGGCCGCCGCGGCGAACACCATCGCCCCGCCGACGCCCATCGTCTGCGCGGCGAACCCGATCCCCGCGGGGAAGAGCGCGCCGACGCCGCGGCCGAAGTTGTAGGTGAAGCCCTGCCCGGTGCCGCGCACGGCCGCCGGGTACAGCTCGGCGAGGTACGAGCCGAAGCCCGAGAAGATCGCCGACGCGCAGAAGCCCAGCGGGAAGCCCAGGAACAGGATCGCCGTGTTGGCGCCGGTCGGGATGGCCGTGTAGCCGACGATGAGCAGCGCCGACGCCACCGCGAACAGCGCGAACGCCTTCTTGCGGCCCAGCCGGTCGGCGACGTGGCCGCCCGCGACGTAGCCCACGAACGCCCCGGTGATGAGGAAGAACAGGTAGCCGCCGGTGCCGATCACCGAAAGGCCACGCGCCGTCTTGAGGTAGGTCGGCAGCCACGTGAACAGCGCGTAGTAACCGCTTTGGATGCCGGTGGCCAGCAGAGAAGCGAACAGCGTCGTCTTCAGCAACGGGCCCTTGAAGATCGCCGGGAACGAGCCGCGCTGGGGCCTCTTCTTTCCGCTTCTGCTCGGCCTCGGGCGCGTCCTTGACCGCCCAGCGCACGTACAGCACGAGCACCGCGGGCAAGGCGCCGGTCCAGAACAGAATCCGCCATCCCAGCTCGGGGCCGACGAGCTGGAAGACCACGGTGTAGACGATCACGGCCAGCCCCCAGCCCACCGCCCACGCGCTCTGCACCCAGGCGAGCGCGCGGCCGCGGTGGCGTGGGCTGCAGTACTCCGCGACGAGGACCGCACCGGCCGCCCACTCGCCGCCGAACCCGAGACCCTGCAGGGCGCGGAGGACCAGCAGCATCTCGTAGCTGGTCGCGAAGCCGCAGGCCACCGTGAACACGGCGTAGGTGATGACGGTGATCAGCAGGGTGCGCACCCGCCCGATGCGGTCGGCCAGCACGCCCGCCAGCGCCCCACCGACGGCCGAGACGACCAGCGTCGTCGTCGCCAGGAGGCCTGCCTGCCCGGTCGTGAGCCCGAACGCGACGCTGATCGCGGCGAGAGCGAGCGGCAGGACCTGGTAGTCGTAGGAGTCCAGTGCGTACCCGCCGAACGCTCCGGCGAAGGCGCGTCGCCCCTGCGCGCCGAGTGTGCGGAACCAGGCGAATGCGCCTGCTTCGCACGGGGTCTCGGTCGGCGTCGCGCTCACGGGTCACCTCGCAGAGTCGATGTGGTCGGCGACGCTACCGATTGCTCAACAATCCCTCAACCGGAAAGGTGAAATCGGTGGGCGCGTGTGCGGCATCCACAGGGTGAGTCCGGCGTTTCGCCACGGCGAGTTCCCCGTTTCGCCACCGCGGGTGAGCTGCGGGTGATCGGCGCGATCCGTACCCGATGCGGTCTGGGCACCGTGTGGCGCGGTTCGCGATGATCAGCGGGTCGCGATCGTCGGACTCGGGGGATGTCGGCGTCGCGGGTGGGCGGTGGGTGGGCGGAGTGCGGTGCCGCGAGGCTACCGCGCGATAGGTGGACACCCGGCGCACCCCGGCTGCCGCTCGCGGTCGCGCATCCCGGGGACGGATGCCCTATGGCGGCGATCCGGCGAAGATGGGAGGCGATGGTCAGCTCCCCACTGTCCCGGCTCCGACGTTCCCCCGGCCGCCACCCCAACGAACCCGTGGTGGTGCGGTACGGACCCGCGGGCTCCTCCACACCGGGCCGGGCTCGTGATGCCGAGCCGCGACAGGCTGCGCCTGCGCCCGCACCGCCTGCGAACCGTGCCGTGCCCGACTCAGCGCGCGACGACCGGCTGGATCGGGGTCTGGCCGCGCCGCAACCCGCTGACGAGCCGCGCTCCGTCTCGACCCCATCCCACCGCGCAGGCCCAGCCCACCGTCCTGCCGCTCCGGCGGCGTACGGGCTGCGGGCCGTCGAGCAGACGACTCCTGCCCGCCATCGCAGCGAGCCACCGCAGGCGCATCCCCGCAGGGCCGGGCGTGATTGCGCAGGGCCGCCTGCCGAGCAGACGACTCCGATACGGCGCCTCATCGATGTGGTCGGGCTGGGGCCTGTTGAGCAGGTCACCTCCGCAGGCCGACGCGACGGCTCACGGCCACCGCGTGCCGCCGTGCTGGGGCTGAGGCCAGCGGAGCCGACGACCTCCGCCGGGAGCGCCGGTGAACCCCGGTCCGTGCGCGCCCGCAGGACAAGACGACGCCCTGTCCTCCAGCACGCCAAACTTGTCCGACGCCTGGGCGGCTCATCGCAGGCGCGCGGTGGGCGGGCGTCGCGTCGGCCCGCGTTGCCGCTGCTGGCCGGGCTCATGGTCGGGCTGGTGCTGGCGGCCGTCGCCACCCCGACACCGCAGACAGGGATCAGCGCGCCTCCAGCCACCGCGGCACTCCTGGCCACCCCTGGGCAGCTCACGGGGCTCGCGCTGGGCGATGACCGGCTGCCCGACTGCGCGCCGGTCGCCGCGGGCCTCACGCCACGGCAAAAGCTCGCGCAGCGGCTGATGGTCGGCGTCTCGGGCAACGACCCCGCGGCTACGGCCCGGCTTGTGCTGAGCACCCAGGTGGGCGGGATCTTCGTCGACGGCACCGCGGACACCCTGCTCACCGGCCAGGCGCTGCGGGGTGTGCAGGCGGTGTCGCGGCTGCCGCTCGCCGTGGCCGTCGACGACGAGGGCGGACGTGTGCAGCGCATCAGAGCCCTCAACGGCGACCTGCCCAGTGCCCGCGCACTGGCCACGTCGCAGAGCCCCGCGGGGGTGCGGGAGGCCGCTCGCGACCGCGGCGTGGCCCTCGCGGCGCGGGGGATCACCATGAACCTGGCGCCCGACGTCGACGTCAGCGACCAGCCGCGCACAGGCTTCATCGGCGACCGCTCCTTCTCGGACGATCCCGCCGCCGTCACCGCCTACGCGGCGGCCTACGCGCAGGGGGAGCACGAGGCCGGGGTGTTCACCGTCCTCAAGCACTTCCCGGGGCACGGCCACGCCAACGGCGACTCGCACGTCGACCGGGTCACCACCCCGCCGCTGGACCAACTGACCGCCGACGACCTCGTCCCGTACGCCGATCTGATCAAGCCTGGCGGAGCGCTGGCCGACCCTGCGCACACCGGGGTCATGGTCGGCCATCTCGATGTGCCGGGCCTGACCGACGACCGGCCGAGCTCGCTCACCCCGGCGACCTACCAGCTGCTGCGCGACACCGACAGGTTCGACGGCGTCGCGATCACCGACGACCTCGGCGCGCTGAAGGCGATCGTCGACGATCTGACGCTGCCCGACGCGGTCGTGAGCGCCCTGGCTGCGGGGGCGGACGTGGCGCTGTGGACCACCGGCGAACCGGTGCCCTCCGTGCTCGACGCGCTGGAGCAGGCGCTCACGTCCGGCGCGCTGGACGCCGCCGCCAACGACAAGGCCGTCCAACGGGTGCTCGCCGCGAAGGGCGTCTGCAGCCGTCACTAAGTCTCACATCGCCCGGACCCTCTAACCGCGCGGCGGCGAATCGCAGCAGGGTGGCACCGCTGCAACTCAGTCGCAGCAGGGTGACCCTGCTCCACTATGACGTGGCGCGCGCCGCCGCGCACGGCGGTTTCAGCGCGCCATCCCCCTCCGCACCGCGTCCACCAGGTAGGGCCGCAGGCGGGTGGGCGCGACGATCTCGTCCACCGACCCGACCCGTTGCGCGCGCTGGATGCTGTGTGCCGCGTCGAACTCGTCGGCCACCTGACCCAACATCTGCGAGCGCACCTCGGGACGCAGCGCGACCAGCTCCGCGGTGAGCCGCGCCGCCTCGGCCTCCTGCCCCGCCGAGCGGGCGTCGGCGATCCGCGTCTCCAGTCCGGAGATCCGCGGATCGGCCCCGGTGCGCTTGTTGACCTCGCCCGCGAACACGACGGCGGCGGCAGGCGCCCCGCCGAGCACCGAGGCGTAGGAGCCCTCGACCGCGGCGATCTCCATGTTGTCGTTGAGCGTTCCGGAGAACACCACAAACGCGCCGCCGTGATAGCGCGACACCACGCAGAACACGATCGGCCCTTTGAAGTTCACCACCGCGCGGCCGATCTCGGCGCCGTACTCGAGCTGCACCTCGCGCAGCGACTCCGGCGACCCGTCGAAGCCCGACAGGTTCGCCAGCACCACCAGCGGCCGGTTGCCGCTCGCCGCGTTGATCGCCCGCGCCGCCTTCTTCGACGACTTCGGGAACAGCGTGCCCGCCGTGAACGTCGTCGGCCCGTCGACGGGCACACGGCCCCGCCGGGTCAGCGGCCGCGACTCGATGCCCAGCATCTGCACCGGCTGGCCGCCGAGGTGCGCGTCCAGCACGATGACACCCTCCGCGTCGATCATGTCCACCCAGCGCTCCAGGGTCGGGTGATCGGAGTCGGCGGTCGCACGCATGACCGAGCGGATGTCGAACGGCTTCTTGCGGCCGGGGTTGTCGGTGAAGACCTGGCCGACCGTCGTGAAGTCGGTGCCGGGCCCGGAGTGCGGCGACGCCGAGATGTCCCGGTCGACGGGGTCATTCGACGGCGCGGGCCGCGGGAACCGCTCACCCGGCGCCCGGTAGGTGTGCCCGTAGTGGGCGAGCAGGATGTCGACCGCCGCGCTGATGTCCGGCGCCCAGTACTGCGCCTGCCCGTTCGGCCCCATGATCCGGTCGTAGCCGCCGATGCCGAAGTTGTCCTCGGCCGACACGCCGCCGGAGTAGTCGAGGCTCTGCTTCCCGGTGAGCACCATCGCCGAGTCCGGCGTCATCACGAGGATGCCCTTGGTGTGCATGAGCATTGTGGCCTCGGCGTTCCAGTACGGCTGGGCGCCGACGTTGATGCCGGTGACGATGACGTTGATCTCGCCGCCGTCCTGGGTGAACTCGATGATCGCCCGCAGCACGCGGGAGATCCAGTCCATGTTCTCGGTTCCCGAGTCCATGGCGATCTTCGCGCCCGCCGAGACGGCGTACCACTCGATCGGCACCGAGAGCTTGCGCGCCAGCGCGATCGCCGCGCACACCCGTTCGCACTCCGGCCCGGCCAGCGCGCCAAGTGCGCGGGTCGGGTCGCCGAGCAGCACGACGCGGGTCATGCCCTCCGGATAGCGCTGCGTCGCCGTCGTCACCGTGCCCAGCACGATGCTTGCCGTGTTGGTGCCCGGCCCGCGGTCGGTGGGCACCGCGCTCGATACACCGTTGATGGCTTCACCGTCCAGGTCGTACTCGGTGAACGTGCCGATGGGGCCGCCGCGGTCGGGGTTGCGGGCCAGCATCGGGACCAGCTCGAACGGGTAGACCGCGCCCCGGCGGCGCGCCCGGATCACCTTCTGCGTGTAGGCGTCCAGCTCTCGCATCGGCGCGGGAGGCGGCTCGGTGACGCGCACGGTGAGCCCCGCGCCGGGCGGCCGCGACATCCGCAGCATGTACTCCGATGGCTCGTCCGCGGGCGTTGCCGCGTGCCGGAACTGGACGAGCACCTGTTCAAGGCCCAGCGCCTCCGAGCGGGGCGCGAGGATGCGCACGACCTCGTCCAGCTCGTCGAGGCCGAGGTGCACGACCGGCCAGACGTAGAGCAGCACGCGGTTCCAAGCAAGCCGCGCGTCGTTGCGGTCGGCGGCACGGGCGGTGCGCAGCGCGTCCATGCAGGCATCGAGCACGTGCTCCAGCTGCGGGAGCGCGCGGATGCGGCCCTCCTCGTCGCGCAGGATCGTGAGGTCGCGGACGTCGGAGAGCGCGATGAGCCGCTTGTCGTCGGGCACGTTCTGTCCCACCGCCCGGAACAGGTGCACGTCGACCGGCGAGGGCAGCCGGGTGAGCTCGAAGTCCGCGAGCCGCCAGACGCCGAGCCGCTCGGCGACCATCGGGTGCAGGCCACGCAGGGTGCGGTCCTCGACGGGCCGCCGGTCGTGGCTCGACGGCCGGAACGTGAACCACGCAGAGCGCTCGTCCCCCTCGGGGCGGCGCACGGCGACCGCGACGCGCTCCAGGCGCTCCGGGAACCTGCCCAACAGCGCGCGGATCTTCTCCGCCGAGCGCTCGGGATCGGCGTCGGGCGCGTCGCCCGCGATGACGTAGAGGTCCAGCAGCGCGGTCGCGTCCGCGGGCAGTTGGCCGAACAGTCGCCGCAGGTCTCCCTGCACGGAGATCGGGTCGGTGCCCGCGGGGGAGTTCGGCTCGGTGTGCACCGTCGTGGCCAGCACCACGCGCTGCTGACCGTCGTAGGCGTAGGACGCGGTGAGCAGCGGCCGTCCAGCTCGATCCTCGACGCGGACGTCGAAGAGCTCCCGCACGCGGTAGTAGCGGCGCGTCATCACCTCGAGCATCACGGCGTGGTGCGCGGGTCCGAACACGCCGAGGATCGGCTCCGCCGCCGCGACGATCCGGTCGATCTGCGCGGCACGCTCGGTGGGGTCGTCGGAGAGGTGGTCCAGCACGTCGCGCACCGCGTGCTGACCCTGCGCGCGCTCGGCTTCGATCACCGGGGCGTCGAAGCACATGTAGCGGACGCGCCGAGCCAACCCGCCGACGACGGGATGCCGCAGCTGGGTGGCGTTCACCAGCTGGTCGAGCACCCGCTGGTAGTTCTCCCGCGCGCCGTCGGGCAGGGAGTCGGGATGGCGCAGCCGCCAGCCCAGCAGGTCGAGGATGACCGGGACGTGCGCGGATGCCCTGCGGTGCGCGAGGAACATCCGGTAGAGCGCCGACGACAGCGCGTCAGACTGCTCGAGGTCGGCCACGCCGTAGTGCGAGAGCGCCTTGCGCAGCTTGGCGCGGAACGACTCCGGTAGGCCCTCGGCGTCGGCGTCGCGGGAGCGCAGGTAGGCGTAGAGGTACTCCTGCGGGTTGCGCGCCTCCTCGCCCATCGGATCGACCTGTCGGCTCTCGTCCTCCGGCCCGCGGCGGTTGCGGGAGAGCGCGCAGAGGTCGGCGAAGATCTGGAACGTCGCGAGCTCGCCCTGAAGGACGGTCGGGTCGTCGGGCGGCAGCGTCTGCCGCGCGGCGCTCAGCGCGGCCAGAAGCGGCCGGGTGTCGGTCTCGTCGATGTCGTAGCCGAGCACGATGTGGCGCAGCGAGTTGAGGGCGTCGGCCGCCACGGAAGTGGCGTCGGAGCTCATGGCAGCCGGGGTGCTCAGGTCCGCAAGCGACGCGCGCTCGGTGCCGACCACGACGTCACCCTCGGCGTCGGGCTCCAGCCTGATCAGCTTCGTGCCGCCCTCGACCTGCGTGTTCGGCGCGACGAGGATCTCGCGCACACGTCCGGCGAGGGGAGCGCGCAGCGCCGTCTCCAGCTTCATGCTCTCGACGACGGCGACGACGTCACCCGCGGCCACCTCGTCTCCGGGCGCCACCGGGATCGCGACGACCATCGCGGGCGCAGGCGCGCGAACCATGCCCGCCTCGCCGCCGGAGATGCGGTGCACCGCCCCGTTGACCTCGACGAGGTAGTCGCTGCCCTGCGGCACGGACAACACCGCGAACGTCGTGTCGCCGACGACGAGTTTGCGCTCGAACCGCCCGGTGTGCTCGGCCTCGACGTCGACGGACTTCCCGTCGAGCTCGACGTGGTAGCGGTTGGCGCGCGACTGCGCGACCCGCAGCCGGTAGGACTGGCCGCCGACCCGGACGTCCACCTGGTGCCAGGTCTCGTGCCCGACCTCGGGGCGGCCGCGCTCCGCCGAGGCGAACAACCGGGCGCGCTGGCGGGCGACGTGCGCGTCCTGGGCCTCGACGGCCGCGGCCAACAGCGCGACGTCGGTGCGCCGCGGCGGGGTGTAGCCGTCGGCCATCATCGTGTCGAGCCAGGTGGTGGACAGCTCGCCGTTGCGCACCTCGGGGCGGTCGAGCAGGTCGAGCAGGAACGCCTTGTTCGTGGTGCCACCGTCGATCACGGCGGCGGTCTGGCGCAGCGCGCGCGACAGCCGGGCGCGGGCCTCGCCGCGGTCGCGGCCCCACGCGATGACCTTGGCGATCATGGAGTCGAACTGGGGCGGGATCACGTCGCCCGCCGCGACGCCGGTGTCGACCCGGATGCCGGGTCCCGAAGGCAGGGCGAGGTGCTCGATGCGGCCTGGTGCGGGGGCGAAGCCTGCCTCCGGGTCCTCCGCGGTCAGCCGGGCCTCGAAGGCGTGGCCGCGCGCAGGCGGCGTCTCGGGCGCGATCTCCGCCAGCGTGCCGCCTGCCGCGACGTGCAGCTGCAGCTTGACGATGTCGGCTCCGGTGGTCGCCTCCGTCACCGGGTGCTCCACCTGCAGCCGGGTGTTGACCTCCAGGAACGACAGCAGCTGCTCGTCGGGCTCGTACAGGAACTCGACCGTGCCCGCGTTGACGTAGCCCGCGGCCTTGACCAGCGCGGCGGCCGAGGTGCGCAGCAGCTGCTCCTGCTCGTCGTCCAGGGCGGTGGAGGCGGACTCCTCGATCACCTTCTGGTTGCGCCGCTGCACCGAGCAGTCGCGCACCCCGAGCGTCCACACCTCGCCGGTGGCGTCCGCGACGATCTGCACCTCGACATGGCGGCCGCCCGAGATCGCGCGCTCGAGGAACACGGTGGGGTCGCCCGCGGTCTTGGCGCCCTCCGACGCGGCGCGCTCGAAGGCCTCTTCGAGGTCCTCGGCGCGCTCGACCTTGCGGATGCCGCGTCCGCCCCCGCCTGCCGTGGCCTTGACCATCAGCGGGTAGCCGATCTTGGCCGCGTGGTCGCGGGCGGCCTCGACATCGGCGACGGAGCCTCCCGACCACGCCGCCATGGGCACACCGACCTTCTCGGCCAGCAGCTTCGAGGCGATCTTGTCGCCGAGCCGCTCCATCACCTCAGGGGAGGGGCCGACGAAGACGATGCCCAGATCCCGGCACAGGCGCGCGAACTCCGCCTTCTCCGACACGAACCCCCAGCCCGGCCAGACGGCGTCGGCACGGGCGACGGTCAGGGCGCGCTCCAGCTCCGCGTAGTCGAGGTAGGGGGAGGGGCCGAGATAGTCCGGATCGTCAGGGCCGAGCAGGACGGCCTCGTCGGCCTCGCGGACGAACATCGCGTGCCGGTCGACGGCCGTGTGGATGGCGATCGTGCGCAGTGGGGCGAGGCCCTGGGCGTTCCACTCCCTGACCGCGTTGATCAACCGCATCGCGGGCTCACCCCGGTTGACGATGGCGACCCGCCGGAAAGCCTGTGCCGTCACGCCTCGCGCTCCTTCGCTTCTCTTGTCCCGGCCCCACCCAAGCCGACGCCCCGTTCGGGCACAACCGTCGTGCGGGGACGGTGCTTCAGCGCAAGATCCCACGCCGGAGCTCACCCGCGCGGACGACCCTCCTCAGGGAGCCCGGCGATCCGCGACCGCGCGCACATGGGCTCCGCCGCCCGTGCGCGGGTAACACTGTTCCGGCCACCCTTTCCGCGGACGAGGGTCGTAACCCTACCGGCTCACTGACGACGGCCTCGCGTCCGCCATCCGACGGGTGTCGTCAGCGGGACGCGGAGGCGATCGCCGCGGGGCTCGGGACGGAGCGCAGCCGCGAGCGGGGTTCGATCACGTGGCCTTCCGCGCAGCGCAGTTCGACGTGCACCGGCGCGTCGCAGCCGGGGTGCTCCATGTGGACGGGCGGCCCGTCGGGCCCGGCCCGGTGGGCGTCCCCCCAGGCCAGCATGGCGAGCATCACCGGACGCAGGTCGTACCCGGCGGCGGTGAGCCGGTACTCGTGCCGCTCCCGCGACCCCGGTTCGCGATAGGGCACCCGCTCCACCACGCCCTCGTCGACGAGCGCGGTGAGCCGTCGGGTGAGGACGTTGCGGGCGATGCCCAGGTGCGCGGCGAGGTCGTCGAAGCGGCGGATGCCGTTGAACAGGTCGCGCAGCACCAGCACGGTCCAGCTGTCCCCGACGACGGACGCGGTGCGCGCCACCGAGCACCGGCTGCTGTCGAAGTCCTTCCAGTCCACGGAAGCGAGTCTAGCGTGAGTTGCGCATCGATACTCAGCACTCTAGGCTGCGTTTCTTGTGAGAACTCAGCGCCCATGGCTCGTGTTGGCGGTCTCGTCGCTCGCGGCTTTCCTGGCCTTTCTCGACGTCACCATCGTCAACATCGCGTTCCCGGCGATCACCGTGGCGTTTCCCGCGACCTCCGCCGCTGACCTGTCGTGGATCTTCACCGCCTACAACGTGACCTTCGCGGCGCTCCTCGTGCCTGCCGGACGCCTCGCGGACCTCCTGGGCCGCCGCCGCGCGTTCCTCGCGGGGCTTGCGCTCTTCGGCCTCGCGTCGGCAGCCTGTGCCGCGGCGCCGACGGTGGCGTTGCTCGTGGCCGCACGCACGGTGCAGGCCGTCGCGGCGGCGCTGCTCGCGCCGTCGTCGCTGGCGCTGCTGCTGCCCGCCTTTCCGCCGGAGCGACGCGGCTTCGCCGTCGGGACCTGGGGGGCCATGGGCGGGATCGCCGCCGCGACCGGTCCCGCGCTCGGCGGCCTCCTCGTCGACGGCCTGGGCTGGCGCGCCGTGTTCCTGGTCAACCTGCCGGTGGTCGTGCTCACGCTGGCGGCGGGTGCGCTGGTGATGACCGAGTCGCGCGACCTGACCTCGCGGCTGCCCGACCTCCTCGGCGTCGTCATGCTCGGTGGGGGTGTGGCGCTGCTGGCGTGGGGGATCGTCGGCGGCGAGACATCCTGGACCGCGCCCGCGACCCTGGCCAGGCTGGTCGGCGGGCTGGCGCTGCTCGCGCTCTTCGCGTGGCGCAGCGGACGTGTGGCGAACCCGCTCGTCGAGCCCGCCCTGTTCCGGGTGCGCGCCTTCCGGGCGTCGATCCTGGGCTACCTCGTGTTCTCGGCGGCGTTCTACGCGCTGCTGCTGGCCAACGTCCTCTACCTGACCGGCGTCTGGCACTACAGCGTGCTGCTGGCGGGCCTCGCCGTCACGCCGGGGCCGCTGATGGCCGCGACCGGCTCCGCGCTGGGCGGCAGGCTCACCGACCGGTTCGGCGCGCGGGCCGTCGTCGTCCCTGGCGCGCTGCTGTTCGCGGCGGGTTGCGCGCTCTTCGCCACCGGCATCGGGCCCGACCCGGCCTACCTGTCCCACTTCCTGCCTGCAACCCTGCTGACCGGCGCCGGGGTAGGCGCGGTCTTCTCCGGGCTCGGGGTCGCCGCGGTGGCCGCGCTGCCGCCGAACCGCTACGCGACCGGCAGCGCCGTCGGCACCTGCGCTCGGCAGATCGGCGCGGTCTTCGGAATCTCGGCGCTCCTGTCCGGGCTCGCCGCAGGCGCGCACTTCTCTACGGCGTGGACGCTGATGGTCATCGCCGCGTGCGCCACGGCCGTCGCGGGCTTCGCGGTCGGCGCGGATGTCCGAGCGGCCTCGGGACCCGCAGGCACCACCCCAGGGCCGACCGTTGCGGCGTCGGATCGCGCGCTGACCGTCGCGCCGATCGCCGATCCGACGCCCTCGGCCTGACTCACCCCCCTCGCATCTCCGGAGGACATGCATGACCACCATCCAGCCCGCGATCCACGAGCGCAGCCACACCTGGGTCGACCCGACGCTCACCGCGTCCGGCGCGCGGGACCTCGACGGGCTGACGTTCCTGCGCCGGTTGACGGCAGGCGAGATCCCGCCCGCGCCGATCGCCGCGACGCTCGGCATGACCTTGGACGAGGTCGAGGAGGGGCGGGTGGTGTTCGGCCTGGAGCCCGCCGCGTTCCACTACAACACGATCGGCTCAGTGCACGGCGGCGTCTACGCGATGCTGCTCGACTCGGCCTGCGGCTGCGCGGTGCACTCGGCGCTGCCCGCGGGCGTCCGCTACACCAGCCTGGATCTGACGGTGAAGTTCCTCAGGGGCCTCACCGTCGGGTCGGGGCCGGTGCGCTGCGAGGGGCGGCTGATCAACATGGGTCGCAGCACGGCGTTGGCTGAGGCCCGTCTCACCGACTGCGCGGGCCGTCTGTGCGCCTACGCGACGAGCTCGTGCATGCTCCTGCGCCCTGCCTGACCAGGCTCAGCGGGCGGGCTCGAGCTCCGGGGCAGGTTGGACGACCCGCGCCAGCACGGCCGTGATCGCCATCGCCACCAGCGCGGCGCCCGACGCCGCCAGGTAGACCACCGTGTACGCCGCGGACGACGGGATCGTCCGCCCGTCGACCACCACCACGAGCCCCGTCGCGACCGCCGCCGTCACCGCGCTGCAGGACGAGGTGCCCAGCATCCGCATCAGGGTGTTGAGGCTGTTGGCCGCCGCGGTTTCGGTCGACGGGACGGAGTCCATGATCAGCAACGGCAGGGCGGAGTACGCCAGTGCCGTGCCGACCGCCGTGACCGTCGCCGCGAGCATGACCAGCGCCACAGAGCCGGGTATCAGCGCCAGCCCGGCGTTGCCGACGACCAGGACGGCCGTGCCGAGCACCAGCGTGGTCCGCGCGCCGAACCGCTGGGAGATCCGGGCCGAGACGGGCGAGAACACCCCCATCGCTGCGCCGATCGGCAGCAGCACAACGCCCGCGAGCACGAGCGACAACCCGAAGCCGTAGCCGGAGGCGACGGGCGCCTGCAGGACCTGCGTCGTCACCAGGAAGCTCGCGAACATGGCGAAGCCGATGAGGACGGAGGCCACGTTCGTCCAGAGCACGGCAGGCCGCGCCGACACCCGCAGATCCACGAGGGGCGAATGGGTGCGCAGCTCGAAGCGACCCCACACGGCGAACACGACCAGCGCGGCACCGAGCAACGCGAGCGCGGGCACCGCGCCCCACTCGACGCCCTTCGAGATCGCCAGCAGGAGGCAGACGAGCGCCACCGTGAGCCCGAGCGCGCCTCGCAGGTCGAAACGGCCCCCCGCGCGCTCCGGTGACTCCCGCACCCAGCGCAGCACGGCCGCGAGCAGGAGCAGACCCACCACCGATGCCCCGGCGAACAGCCACCGCCAGCTCGCGTGCTCGGCCACGAACCCGGTGACCGGCAGCCCGACCGCGCCGCCGATGCCCAGCGAAGAGCTCATGAGCGCGACGCCGCTGCCGACCCGCCCCCCTGGGAGCAGGTCGCGCATGATGCTGATGCCCAGCGGCACAACACCGAGCGACGCTCCCTGCAGCACCCGAGCGGCGATCAGGGTGCCCACGTCGGGCGCGAGCGAACCAAGCGCCGAGCCCGCGGTCACCAGCCCGAGCGCGACGACGAGCATCCGTCGCCTTCCGTACATGTCGCCGAGACGGCCCAGCACCGGCGCGCAGACGGCCCCGGCCACGAGGGTGGCGGTGACCAGCCATGTCACGGTGGACGTCGAGGCGTGCAGGAGCTCGGGGTAGCGGGGCAGGAGGGGAACGACGAGGGTCTGCATGAGCGAGACCGCGAGACCGCACGCCGCGAGGACGCCGACGACGACGGCCGGCCGAGAGTTCACCGATCCAGGTGACCATAATTAGTTGTCATCGGCAACCATTTAGGGGCGCGGCCCACAGCCGGAGGCGCCGATCCGGGCGTCGATGTGGCCGAACGGGGTAGCGGGCCAGGCAGCCACCCGGCGGAGCGCCGCATCGGTCCGGCCGCCCGCGTGCAGGCGGGCCAGCTCGTCGACGTGGTCGGCGTGGGTGCTCGCTCGGTGGCGCGCGTAGTCGGCCGCGGAGTCCTTGCTGACCATGAACGCCCAGTCGCTCGACAGTGCCAGCAGCGCCTCCTGGGCGAGCGCGTCGGCGACGCGGTCGCGCACCGGCGCGGGCTGCAGCACACCGACGAGGGCCTTCTGCACGTCCTCGTTCCGGGCGACGAGATCGGCCACCGGCTCGCCCGCCCAGACCCGCCAGTCCTTGCCCGATCCCCACGAGGAGGCGGGGAGCTCCACGGGCCCGCCGACCAGCCCCGCCTCGACCGCGCCTGCCAGCGTCGTCACCCGGATGCCCACGGCAGGCAGCGCCCGCAGTACCGCCTCCAGCCACGCGGGACCCTCGTGCCACCAGTGGCCGAAGAGCTCGGTGTCGAAGGCCGCCAGCGTGAGCGCCTCCCGCCCGTGCCGTTGCCGCAGCGACACCAGCCTTTTGCGGACGATCGACACGAAATCCGCGGCGTCCCTGGCGACGGCCGCCTCGGCGCGTTCGGGCTCGTAGGGCCGTTTGTCCTGCGGCGCCACCGCGCGGCCCGTCACGCGGGCGGGCTTGAGCCCGGAGGGATGGTCGAACGTGTGGAAGTCCCGGTAGTCGCGGCCGCCCGGATAACCGGCGCGCGGCGACCACACCCGGTAGGTGACGTCGAGGTCGCGCGCGAACACGACGACGTCCGACGCCTCGACGGGGTGGCCGAACGCCGTGTCGCCGCGGCGCGCCGGGCCGTCGACGAGGAAGCGCCGCACGCCAGCCGCGGCGTAGCCGTCCTCCATGCCGGGGGCGTATCCGCACTCGGGCGCCCAGATGCCCTGGGGGCGGGAGCCGAGGCGGAGCTGGGCGTCGGCGAGGCCCGTCTCGAGCGCGAACGCCCGGACCTCTGGCAGCAGCAGCGGGCCGAAAGGGTGGGTTGCCGGTCCGCCGAGCAGCTCGACGGCGCCCGCGTCGGACAAGGTGCGCAGCAGCGGCGACGCGCCGTGGCGCCAGTGGGCCTCGAACGTCGCCAGGGCGCGGGTCGCGAGCCGGTGCTCGTGCGCGGCGAGGTCGGGCAGCCGGGGTGCGGCCCCGTGGGCGCGCAGCAGCCAGCCGCCGAGCCATCCGTGCATGCCGCGCAGGCAGTGCGGGTCGTCAAGCTGAGCGGCGAGCACGGGGGTGACGCCGAGCGTGAGCAGGTCCCGGCGGCCTTCTGCGGCCAGGCGCGCCGCGACGTCGAGCACGGGCAGGTAGGCGTGCGCCCAGGCCTGGTAGAGCCACTCCTCACCGACGGGCCAACGCCCGTGGTGGGCGAGCCATGGCAGGTGGGAGTGCAGGACGAGACAGAACGTCCCGACGGGGGCGTCGGTCATCGCGGCCACGGTACCGCCCCGGTGAGTCGCCCGGTTGGCCACGCCGAGTTGGCCGATCGCGCACACCCCGCCCGGGTGAGTCGCCCGGTTGGCCACGCCGAGTTGGCCGTTTGGGCGCGGGCGCGGATGTGGTGGTTCGGCCAACTCGACGTGGTGGTTCGCTGGACTCGGCGTGGTGGTTCGCTGGACTCGGCGTGGTGGTTCGCTGGACTCGGCGTGGTGGGGTGGGCGACTCACCGTGGGGGGCGGCGCGCTATCGCGACCAGGTCCAGGCTCGTGTCCAGCTGGTCCACGGTCGGCGTGTCCAGCTGGTCCGAGTTCGCCGAGGCCGCGATCAGGGTGAAGTCGGCGGTGGAGACCCCGGCGACGGCGCGCAGGAGAGCGGGGGGCCACGGGGTGCCCGCCACCGCCACCGCGGTCTGGGCGGCGACGAGCGAGCCGCCATGGGCCGCGTCGAGCGCGCACAGCCGCGGGCCGTGGCGCAGGCCCAGCACGGCGACGTCCACGAACCCCGCGTCGGCCACGAGCCCGGCCAGCTCGGCGCCCGACAGCTCCCGCGTGTGGAACGGGTTGAGCGGCGTCTCGCGGCCGGGCGAGAAGGTGATCCGGTTGGGCGTCGACAGCAACAGGGCACCCCCCGGCCGCAGGACCCGACGGCACTCGCGCAGGAACCGCTCCTGCTCCCACAGATGCTCGATGACCTGCAACGACACCACGGTGTCTGCGCAACCGTCGCGCACCGGCAGCGCGACGAGGTTGGCCCGCACCGCCGTCACCCTCGGATAGCGGCGCGCGACGTGGGCGATCGCCTGCGCGTCGTAGTCCAGCGCGAGGACGCGCTCTGCGATCCCGGCCAGCAGGTCGGCTCCGTACCCCTCACCGCACCCCGCCTCCACGACCACACCCGAACACCGGGGGAGCAGGGCCTCGTAGACGACGAGGTGACGCCGGTACCAGTAGTTCTCGTGACAGACACCGGGTAGCGTACGCTCGCCGGTGAGCGGCAGTCCAGGCGCCTGAGCTGCTGATATGTCGGTCATCGGCGGGACGCCCTGCCCCGTTCCGGTTCCGTACAGCGGCTCTTGTCGACGAAACTGGACGATCTACCTTGGATCGACATGGACACGATGACCGACCTTGCCGAGGAGTGGCGACTCACGCTCGGAACGGTGTCAGAGCCGACCCGCGTGGTCTACGCCCGCTCCGTCAGGCAGTTCCACGAGTACCTGGCCGCGCACCACCCGGAGGTCACCGAGCCGGAGCAGGTGGCGCGTCGACACGTGGACGGGTGGCTGGCCCACCTCACCGCGGCCGGCCGCAGCGAGGGCACGCGACGGCTGCGGCTGATCGCCGTGCGGCTGTTCTTCAACTACCTGCTCGAGGAGCCCGACATTCCGGTCACCGCCAACCCGGCGCAGCGGGTCGCGCTGCCCACCCCCAGGGAGCACGTGGTGCCGGTAATCGCCGACGCCGACCTGTCCGCCCTGCTCGCGGTGTGTGCAGGCACGTCGTTCGTGGACGTGCGCGACGCCGCGATGCTGCGGGTGCTGCTGGACACCGGGTGCCGCCGCGGCGAGCTGGCCGGGCTCGACGTCGCCGACGTCGAGCTGCGCACCCAGGATCTGCGGCTGCGCCGCACGAAGGGCGGCAATGAGCGGCTGGTCCCGGTCGGCGCCCGCACGGCGGTCGCGCTGCGCAAGTACTTGCGCAGCCGCGCCCGCCGCCCGGCCGCCGGATCGGCAGCGCTGTTCCTCGCCATCCGATCCGACGAGTCGGGCTCGTGGCGGATCACCGGCGGCGGCGTCGCCGCGATGCTCAACCGGCGATGCGAGCTGGCCGGGCTGCCCGCATTCCATCCGCACCAGTTCCGCCACACTTGGGCGCACGATCAGCTCGCCCACGGCGCGCAGGAGTCCGACGTGGAGCGGCTGGCCGGATGGCGCTCGCCGACCATGGTCCGCCGGTACGGGGCCTCCGCCGCGGCGGCGCGGGCCCGGGACTCGGCGCGCCGTCTCGCCCGAGGGGACCGGGTGTGACCGCGGTGGACGCTCTGGGCACGGCTGCGGACCGGCTGCAGGTCGCCGCGCTGCCGCGCTGCCGCGCTGCTGCGCTGCCGCCGCGAGCGCACCCTGCTCGGCGCGGTGCTCTACCTGGACCGGTCCGAGCGGGGGCTGGAGCCGCTGTGGCTCGCCGAGGTGGGGCTGCTCGCGATGGACAGCGCGTCGCTGCGCACCACCGTGTCAGAGCTGACTCGGACGGGTGTCACGACCACCGGCGCCCGCCTCGCCGACACCGACGCGATGGTGCTGCCGTCCGACCGGATCGCGGCGGCCCGGCATCGCCTGCTTGTCGTCTGCCTCAACTACGGCCACGGCGAGCACGAGGTGAGCGCGGCGGAGCTGATCGCCGCGGGTCGGGCGGGGCTGGCCCGGCGGGGGCCGGGCGACACCCCTGCGCCTGCGCCTGCGCCTGCGCCTGCGCCTGCGCCTGCGCCTGCGACGAGCCCGAGCCCGAGCCCGCCGGGCAGGGTGTCGAGCCGGTCGAGCCCGAGCCCGCCGGGCAGGGTGTCGAGCCGGTCGTGACCACCCGCGCCCGGGACGGGCAACCGGAGGTGCGCCGCGTCGGCCCCGAGGAGCGGGCCCGGCTGGCGCGCACGTTCGGGGCGAAGCTGCGTCGCGCGCGCGACGGCGAACGGCCGAGGATCTGGCCGCCGCCGCGGGCATGAACCTGGTGACGGTGAAGCGGCTGGAGTGCGGCATCCGGCGGCCGACCACCTCGAGCGCCTGGCGGCTGGCGAAGGCGTTGCGCCCGCACGGCTCCGAGCGTGACGTGGCCGCCCTGTATGTGCAGCTGTGCCAGGCCGCGGGCGACTCGCTGCAGGTGGCGCGCACGCGCCCGCACCGGCACCGGGATCGGCTGGTCGCCGAGCTGCTGGCGGAGGCGGGACCGGGCGGACCGGTGCTGAGTGACCACTACGACACGGTCGGATCGGCGGCGGTCGACCTGCTGGCGCTCGCGCTGTCCGACGCCGGATGATCTCCCCGCGGACCGCTGGGAACGATTTTTCCCTCGCGTACGCGCGCCCACGCGAGGTGATCAAGCCCTTGACCTGCGGGAGAGTGCGAGGCCCGGCCGTGGCGGCCAGCGGGCTGGTCGCCTCGGCGACGCGGGCCGGTCGGGGCCCCGATGCTTCCCAGCGTTCCCACAGAGGCAGGCTCGGCAGCTTCGGGCCTGTGATCCGCGACAGGGTCGATCGGATCGGTCAGCACGTCGCGGTGGGAGTGCAGCACGCGGCTTCTTCGGCGCCCTCGCGAACCGCCGATGCGTCGTGCATGGGCGTTCGCAGCGGCTTCGTCGCAGCCGCCGGTTGGCCAGGTCCTCCCTGGGCCGACCGTCAAGAGGGCCGGTGTGGGTGAATCACTCACCGGCCCTCTGCTGTGTCCAGCGGCTCGGCATCATGGCACCCGCCGCCCTTCGCAGCCGCCGCGGTGCATCAGCGCATCGAGCAATGAACCCGCCTGCGGTTCGCTGCAGGATCGGCGCTGACAGTGCATGGGCAGCGCAAGGGGAGAGGCAGGTGGGGCCGTTGGCACCCGATATGAAGGCCGAGCGTCTCTAGGAGGCGGCAACCGCTGATCTTACATTTCAAGTGTGCCTGCCTCAAACACCGTTGAAGTGTCGAACTCGTCAGGCACCGCGACGGAAAGCGCCGTCGCGTTGCTCGCCGCGGCTGCCGACCGCGTCCGGTGGACCATCCTCCTACTGTTCACGGCCGGACAGACCTGCGTCTGTGAGCTGCAGGCCGAGGTGGCGGTGGCGCCGAACCTGCTGAGCTACCACCTGAAGGTGCTGCGCGAGGCCGAGCTGGTCACGTGCGCACGACGCGGCCGGTGGATCGACAACCAACTCGCTGGCGACGCGATGGAACGACTGACGGCTGCGCTGCCGGGCACGCGGAGGGCGGAACTGTGAGCATCGCCGAGCGGTTGCCGACCTCGACCCGCGGACGCTGGGGAACCCTGACCGGTGCCGCACTGCTCTGGGTGGCCGCGTACTGGGTCAACGAACGGCTGTGGGACTGGGTCCTCTACGACCGCTTCGACATGGCACCGGACGCCCGCCTCACCGAGACGCTGCACTTCTTCTGTTACGACACGATCAAGATTGCGCTGCTGCTTACGGGCATCATCTTCGTGATCACGATCCTGCGCTCCTACATGAGCATCGAGCGCACCCGGGCGATGCTGGGGGGCCGACGTGAGGGCGTCGGCAACGTCCTGGCCGCGGGCCTCGGCGTGATCACCCCGTTCTGCTCCTGCAGTGCCGTACCTGCGTTCATCGGCTTCGTCGCGGCCGGTGTCCCGCTTGGGGTGACGATGAGCTTCTTGATCGCGAGCCCGCTGGTCAACGAGATCGCGATTGGTCTGCTGCTGAGCCTGTTCGGGTTCAAGGTCACCGCCCTCTATATCGGCACCGGTCTGGTGATCGCCATTGTTGCCGGCTGGGTGCTCGGCCGGCTCCGCCTCGAGCGCTACGTCGAGCCGTTTGTGTTCGAGACCAAGCTCGCTGGGCAGGTCATCGACTCCACCGCCGGGCTGGCGTTCAACCAGCGCGTGCAGATGGGTGCCGAAGAGGTCGTCGCCATCCTCCGCAAGATCTGGCCCTACTTGCTGGTCGGCATCGGGGTCGGTGCCCTCATCCACGGCTGGGCACCCGAGGACTTCTTCGCCCGGTACGCCGGGGCGGGCAACGCGTTCGGTGTCCTGATCGCTGTGGTCATCGGTATCCCGCTGTACTCCAACGCCGCCGGCATCCTGCCGCTGGTTGAGGCTTTGTACGACAAGGGCCTCCCGATGGGGACCCTGCTGGCGTTCATGATGGCCACGGTCGCGCTGTCTCTGCCCGAGGTCATCCTGCTGCGCCGTGTCCTCAAGCCTCAGCTGCTCGCCGTCTTCGTCACGGTCGTGGGGCTGTCCATTGTCGCCGTCGGCTACCTGTTCAACGCCCTGCTCACCTGAGCTACCCACGTACCGAAAGGAAACGCGATCATGATCGTCAAAGTCCTCGGCCCAGGTTGCAGGAAATGCGTCAACCTCGAACGCGCTACCCGCCAAGCCATCGACGCACTTGGGCTCGACGCCACTGTCGAGAAGGTCACCGACTACCCGACCATCGTCGGCTACGGGGTGATGGCCACCCCCGCCCTCGTCGTCGACGAAAAGCTCGTCTGCTCCGGGCGAGTCCCGACCGCCGCAGAGGTGCGCAAGCTGCTCGCCGCGACGATGACGCCATGACGACCCGGCCGGACGTCCCTCCTCGTCCCGGCCGTCCGCCGACGACCGGATCGCCGCCGAGCTGCGTGCCGAGGGCGGGATGCCTGCGGCGGACGGGGACGACCTGGCCGGGCTGATCCTGGCCGATCTCGCCCGGCGCTCGCGGGGCGGATGATCTCGCCGCGGACCGCTGAGAACGATCTTGGTCTCGCGTGCGCGCGTACACGCGAGGCGATCAAGCCTCTGACCTGCGACGATGCCGAGCCCGGCGGATCATGGCCGGTGGGGCGTCCGGGAAGATCGTCCGCGTAAGTTGACACGACGCTGTCAACGCTGCGGGCGACACACCGGGCCACGCTCGCGCCGCTCGGCGCCCCCGCGGAGCAGGCTCATCGCCATGAGCCTCTACAGCGTCGGCCCGCCCTGGCCCGACCCGACCACGCCCGTGCCCGGCACCCACTGGGGCAATCCGGTCAGCGGGCACGTCGCCCCGAGTGACGGCAGCTCGACCTGGGGCGCGGCCGACCCGCCCGGCGGGGTGCCGCCCGCGGTCGAGCCGGTGAGCGAGCGCGTCGGGTGGACCCGGCCACTGGTCGAGGAGACGCCGTCGACGGGGTGACCGGCCCGCGCCCGGTGGGGCGCCCGCGGGACCATGGGTGCGTGACCGCTTCCGAGCCGTCGTCGCCCGCACAGCCGGCCGAGGCCGCGGCGACCCTGCGCGCGGTGCTGGACGGGCTGGCCGCCGCGCCGGACACGACCGCGGACCCGTTACAGCTGGCGTACCTCCGCGGCGCCGCGGATGCGCTGGCCCTGGTCGCCGGGGTCACCCACGGTGAGCGTCCCACTGTGAACGAATCGGGACGTGATCGTCGGGACGACGACGGCGACGCATCGCCCCAGGTCGACTAGTCTCACAACTCTGTCCAATAGTCGATCCTGGCAGATCCGTCGTCGGCCGACTTTTGATACAGTCGAGACATGGCGGAAACGCTCGGCTACATCCGCGTCTCGACCTCGCGGCAGTCCCTCGACCAGCAGCTCGACGCGCTCACCGCGGCGGGCGTCGACCCCGAGCGGATCTACCGCGACAAGCTCTCCGGCACCCGCGACGACCGTCCCGGGCTCGCCGCGCTGCTGGCCTACGTCCGTCCCGGCGACACCGTCGTCGTCGTCGCCCTCGACCGGCTGGGCCGCAGCCTGCGCGGCATCATCGAGACCGTCGCCGAGCTGACCGGACGCGGCATCGTGCTGCGCAGCCTGCGCGAGTCCATTGACACGTCGACGGCGGTCGGGGACCTGCTGGTCGGCATCTTCGGCGCCCTCGCCCAGTACGAGCGCGCCCTGATTGCCGAGCGCGCCGAGGCCGCCCGCGAGGCCGCTCGCAGCCGCGGGCGCCACATCGGCCGGCCCCGCGTGCTCGACGACGAGCAGGCCGCGCTGGCCCGCCGGATGCGAGCCTCCGGGGAGTCCGTCGCCCAGATCCACCGCGCGCTGGGCGTCAGCCGCGCCACGCTCTACCGCGCCCTGGCCGAGGAGACGGAGGCCACGGCATGACCACCGGCGACCTGCGCATGAGCCCGGTCGAGGCCGCTGTCCTCAGCGACCGGATCCGGGACAGTCGCCGCCGTCCCTGGCCGCTCATCGAGCGGGCGTGGAGCCTGCGGGCGTGGCAGGCGATGGGCTACGGCGGCTGGGGCGACTACTGCGCTGCGGAGATCCCCCCGGCCCGCCAGCCCGGGCTGTCCCGCGCCCGGCGACCGGCGGTCGTCGCCTCGATGCGCGACCTCGGCCTGTCGCTGCGCGAGATCGCGGCGGCGACCGGTCTCGGCGTCGGCACGGTGCACCGCGAGCTGGCGGCACGCGTTCCATCTGGAACGCCCGAAGGGGCGTCGCCGCCGGATCCGAGCGTTCCATCTGGAACGCCCGCGGGAGGGCCTGCCCGGCGGACGCTGCGGGTCGTCGAGAGCCAACCCAAGCCCGCCCCGCCTGCCGCGCCGCCGCCCGCCGCCGCCCGTCCGACCCGCCCCGACCCTGATGCGGACATGTTCACCGGCATGCACGTCAAGCTGGTCATCGCCGAGCTGCGCGTTTGGCGCGTGGAACTCTCCGACGGGCTCGCCCCGGACGTCACTCCCGAGATCGCCGGGCGGCAGCGTCGCAGCCTCACGCGCGTCGTCGACGTCGTGCCCGAGCTGTTGCGCCTACTGGAGGAGCGGGAGGGCCGCGGCGGACGTCGCGCTCGCCGATAGTGCGCGCTACGACCGGCGCGGCTGCCGCCGCCCGGTCGCCGCCACGCCGACGGTCGGGTCGGCGAGCCTTCGCAGACCCGGGTCGCCGGCGTGTTCGCCGAGCTGGACCGGCGCAGGGTCGTGCAGCGCCTGCACGACGGCCGGGCCGCGAATGCCGCCGTCGGACGTCACGCCGTCGGCCAGTTACGCCTACGGCTACGAGAGCGCCGGGAAGGGCCGCGCTCGCAGACCCGGGCAACGGGCAGACCGCGATGGGCGGCGACTCGGCTCGGGCCACGGCGGTGCAGCTACCCAGCACCGCCGCGACCTGCGCAATGCGGGGCCGCAAGGCGTGGCGTTCGCGTTGACGTCGGACGGAGGGTGACCGAGAGGCGCCGCTAGGGTGACCGCCGTCGTCGACGAAGGGGGACCCGGTGGCAGACGGGGTCATCGAAGATCCGATCCTGAACCGGCCCTATGACGAACCGAGCCGACACTTCGAGTTCGACGTCGACGGCATCACCGACGTGATCGCGGAGCGTCGTCGTACTTCATCCCGGTCCCGCAGTCCCGCAAGGGCGGCCGGCAGCTGGAACTTACCGAGCTGACCGCCGACCAGATCCAGGTGAATTTGCTGGTCAATCGCATCCGCGAGCACGTCACGGTGTGGCGGCACGCGGGCTACGCGAACGTCAGCCCCACCACACGCCGGTTGCTGGAGTACTGGGCGGATCCCGAGCGGGACAACCGCGTGCTGTTCTGCCAGCGCGAGGCAGCAGAGACCGCGATCTACCTGGCCGAGGTGGCGCCGCGTACCGGGGATGTCTGGATCCGCAACGAGCTGGCGGAGGCGAACACCGAGTACAACGACGGCCTCAACCGTGTGGCGCTGAAGATGGCGACCGGCTCGGGCAAGACCGTGGTGATGGCCATGTTGATCGCCTGGCAGGTGCTCAACAAGGCCGTCGCACCGCAGAACAAGCTCTACTCGAAACGGTTTCTGGTCGTCACTCCCGGCCTCACGATCCGCGACCGGCTGCGCGTGCTGTTGCCGTCTGATCCGGACAACTACTACCGGCTGCGCGATCTGGTGCCCGCCGACCTGCGCGGCAGGCTCGGACAGGCGCAGCTCGTGATCACCAACTACCACGCGTTCCTGCCCCGGGAGCTGGCCGTGGCACGCGGTGTCAGCCGCCTGACCAAGGACGTCCTCAATCCCGGTGGCGGACCGAGCCCATTCACCGAGACCGGGGCCCAGATCATCACCCGGGTGCTGCGCGATCTCAGCGGCTCGCAGGAGATCGTGGTCTTCAACGACGAGGCGCACCACTGCTACCGCGGCAAGGTCGACGACGAGAAGCTCACCGGAATCGACCGCACCGAGGCCAAGGAGCGCAACGAAGAGGCCCGGGTCTGGTTGACCGGGTTGCAGGCGATCGAGCGCTCGGTGGGGGTTAAGACCGTCTATGACCTTTCGGCCACCCCGTTCTTCCTGCGGGGTTCGGGCTACCAGGAGGGCACGCTGTTCCCCTGGGTGGTCAGCGACTTCGCGCTGATCGACGCCATCGAGTCCGGGATCGTGAAGATTCCTCGCATGCCGGTGGACGACAACCAGGTCTCGCGCACCGTCACGTATCTGGACCTGTGGTCGCAGGTGCGCGACGAGCTGCCCAAGGGCGGGCGGCGCGGGCAGGTGTCGATCGACCCCACCCAGATGCCCGACACCCTGGAAACGGCGGCGGTGAGATCCCTGACTGGCTCCCGGACGACGCCGCGGTCGACGCCTACGTCGCGCACGTCTCCGCGATGATCGACGCCGCCCCGCCGTGGACCGAGGCCCGCTACCGGCGCATCGCCGCCTTGCTCGCGCCCTACGTGAAGATCGAGGAGACGTAGCGGACGGTCACGCCGCACCCCCGAGCGGCCCAGCGCCGCGGGCCCGGTGCAGCAGCGACACCACCGCCGCCACCGTCGGCACATCCCAGCCGCTAAGCCAGGTCAGCACCGCGTGCTCCCGCTCGGACAGCTCGATCCCGGCCAACGGCTCGCGCAGCGCCGCCTCCCGGTCGAGCTGCACGGCGCGCCGCCACGCCTGCGGGTCGGTAGCGGCCAGATGCGCGAATTGGTCGTCGGCCTCCCACGGGTGGCGCACCGAGCGCGGCTCGCGGTCCAGCGGCGGCGGCATCTCACCGCTGCCCGTCCGGGCCGACATCGACCCGCGACGCAGACGCAATCGTGATCGCGGGCCCGGCCGCGCAGGCTGCGGTGGTCACCGACCGTCCTCGAACGCCTGGACCAGCGCGTTGAGCGCGCGCAGCGACTCGATCAGCGACCGCGCGCCTCGAACTCCGCATCGGCCGTATCGGCCCTGTCCTGCGTCGACGTCATGAGACTCAGCGTAGGACAGGAAGGCCAGCAGAGTCACTAGCGTCTTCTCTACAGAGACGTTTAGGTGGTCCAGCGCCAGCAAGGTCAACTACCTTGATCGTCATGGCCGACCCCGAGGAGCTGGTGGACACCGCCACCGCCGCCCGCCTGATCGGTATCTCGCCCCGCACGCTCAACCGACTGGCCGGTGAGGGACGGCTGACCCCGGCGGGCGCCACCGGCACCACGCGGCGGCACTACCGGTGGTCGATGCCCGAGCTACGGGCCGAGTTCCGCGAGCTGTATCGGGAGAAGTGAGCCGGGACGCCACGTGGTCAGGCACGCGAGGCCGACCCGGGGAAGCGTCACTGCGTGGACCACGGGGTTGGGGGGTCTCGGCGCAGCAGGATCACCGTCGGGGGCCGTACTCATCTGTGACGAGAACTGGCCGTACAGTGGTGGCGTCTGAGCTGCTGTTATCGCAGGTCGTACACCGGTGTTGTCTCTGGGAACCAGTAGTTCTCAGCGGCGATTCCGGGAACGGTCCGCTCGCCGGTCAGAGGCAGGCAGGCGTCAGCGGTGCCCGGGGCGTCCGAGGCTTCCCCCCACGTCGCGGACCGCCCGCGGATCGGCGACGTCGAGCCCGTCACCCGCGCGTGCGGCCGACGCGGGGATCGGGGCCGGGGTCGCCGGTCACCGTCAGGACGCCGCCGACGGTGTAGCGCAGCCACGCCAGCAGCGTGCGGTCGTCCAGCGCCAGCGGCACCTCCGGCCCCGACCAGGTCAGCAGCGCCAACGGCCGGTGGCGCAACGCGTCGCGCAGCGAAGCAGCCAGTTCGGGGGTGGCCAGCACTGTCACGCCGTCGTGCGCGACGGGCAGCGCCCCCGGCAGCGAGCGCGGCATGTCGGTCCCGGTGCTCACCACGTAGCCGCAGCCGTGGCGGTCGTCGTAGCCGGTCACGACCATCGCGTCACGCTCCCGCTCCCGCAGCGACATTGGCGATTCGGTTGCACTCCGCGGCGAGCCGCACGACGTTCGGGTCGTCGACCTTGAGCCCGTGCCGCGCGGCGAGCACGCCGACATCGACGTACCCGATCTCGGTGGTGTTCGTGTCGTCCAGCCAGACGACGAACCGCAGCGGAAGCTCCAGCCCGAACGTCGGCGCGGCGGCCACCAGCGGCGAGGTGAAGACGGGCGCGCTCACCAGCAGGGACTGGGTGGCCCGCAGCGCCGGACCCCCCTGGCCGGAGCCCGCGGCCAGGTCCTGGTTGGTCACGACCGTCTCGCCGTCGGCGATGGCGCCGGTCAGCTGCGCGATAGTGATCGGGACGGTGGCGTCTCCCGCCGCGACGCGCAGGAACCCCTTCGGTGTGACGCCGATCAGTGGCGCGGACACGTGCAACCCCGGCGCGCCCGCAGCCTGGTCGGCGACGCTCGCGGTCGCGGTCGCGAACGGGTTCGTCGCATCGAGGTCGACCACGCCGGACACGGCGGCGATGTAGTCGGGCCCGTTGTAGACCAGCGAGACGCCCGAGCCGTCCTGACGCAGCAGGTAGCGCTCCGGCAACGCGGCGGCGGCCTGCTGGTTGGCCCGAAGCATCGGGAGCCCGACGGCCGCGGCGCCCCCGATCACGACGGTGTTGCCTGCGACGGCGGCCCCCGTCGACCCTGCGTCGGCCGCGTTGTCGACCGTCGTCAGAACGGTGCCGCCCCCCGCGGTGATCGCGGCCTGCACCTTCTTGACCGCCGCGGCCATGTCGCCTGCCACGGCGACGGTGACGGTGCCCGGGGGATGGCCTGCGGTGGGCGGCGGCGGGGCGAGCGCGGTGACGCCCTCGCCGGTGGCCGTCGCGCCGCACCCGGCCGTGCCGACGAGCAGGATTGCCGCGAGCGCAGCGCTCAAGATCATGCGTTGTCGCGGGACGCGGGTCGTGCGGGCCATCACGCATGCGACCCTAGGCCCTGATCAGTAGATCACCGGCGATGGGTTTCGGAAGACGCCCCCCGCTCCGTCGATCCGGGTGAGGAGTTTCACCTCCCGGCCACGTTGCCGAGCACTTACTGCCTGGTAACAATTGCGCGCACAGCAGCCCGTCGAGCCTCGCGGCGGCGACGGTGGCAGAGTCGACACGAAGGGTCGACGCACAGGCGTGTGACTCAGCGGCAGGAGGTCGAAGAGGTCCGATGAACATCGTCGTGCTGATCAAGCAGGTGCCCGACACCTACTCGGAACGCAAGTTGCGAGACGCGGACGGCGTGTTGGACCGGGACGCCACCGACGCCGTGCTGGACGAGATCAACGAGCGGGCCGTCGAGGCGGCGTTGAAGCTCAAGGAAGCAGGCTCCGGTCCTGGGGACGGCTCACAGGTCACGGTGTTGACGATGGGCCCCGACCGGGCCACCGACGCGATCCGCAAGGCGCTGTCGATGGGCGCGGACAAAGCCGTGCATCTCTCCGACGTCGCGCTGGCCGGTTCGGACGCGGTGACCACGGCCAAGGTGCTGGCGAAAGCGATCGGCACGGTCGACGGGGTCGACCTGGTCGTCGCGGGCAACGAGGCGTCCGACGGGCGCGGCGGCGCGATGGCCGCGATGGTGGCTGACCTGCTCGGCTACCCGGCGCTCACCCACGTCCGCGAGCTGACGGTGTCGGGGAGCACGGTGACGGGGCGCCGGGAGACCGATGACGGCGTCACGGTGCTGACCGCCGAGCTGCCCGCCGTGGTCTCGGTGAACGAGAAGATCAACGAGCCGCGCTACCCGTCGTTCAAGGGGATCATGGCGGCGAAGAAGAAGCCGGTGGTCGCGCTCACGCTGGGCGACGTCGGCGTCGACGCGTCGGAGGTCGGCCTCGAACACGCGCTGACCACGGTGACCTCGGCCGCGCCGAAGCCGCCCAAGAGCGCGGGCGAGAAGGTCACCGACGAGGGCGACGGCGGTTCGAAGATCGCGGCCTACCTGGTCGCGCAGAAGCTCATCTGAGACGGAGGAAAGATGGCTGAGGTGCTGGTCCTCGTCGACCACGTCGAGGGTGAGATCAAGAGGGCGACCTACGAGCTGCTGACCGCGGCCCGCGCGCTCGGCGAGCCGTCCGCGGTCGTCGTCGGCGGACCCGGGGTCGCGGGCAAGCTCGCCGACGGTCTGAAGGCCCACGGCGCGGAGAAGATCTACGTCGCCGAGACCGACCGGGACGACTTCCTGTCCCCCCAGGTCGACGTGCTGGCCGCGCTCGTGGCGTCGACGTCGCCCGCAGCGGTGCTGATCGGGGTGTCGGCCGACGGTAAGGAGATCGCCGGGCGGCTGGCGGTGCGCACGGACAGCGCGTGGCTCAACGACGTCGTCGACGTCACAGCCGAGGGGGCGACGCACTCCGTGTTCGGCGGCGGCTACATCGCGCAGGCGAAGGCGAACACCGCGCATCCGGTGATCACGCTGCGGCCGGGCTCGGTCGAGGTCGAGGAGGCCGCGGGCGCGGGTGTCGAGGAGACCGTCGAGGTGCCCGCCGCGTCCGGGCGCGGCGCCACGGTCACCAGCCGTGAGCCGATCACCGGCGGCGACCGCCCCGAGCTGACCGAGGCCAGCGTGGTGGTCTCCGGCGGCCGCGGCGTCGGCTCCGCAGACGACTTCTCGGTCGTCGAGGGTCTGGCCGACTCGCTCGGTGCCGCCGTCGGTGCGTCGCGCGCCGCGGTCGACTCCGGCTACTACCCGCACCAGTTCCAGGTGGGCCAAACCGGAAAGACCGTTTCCCCCCAGCTCTACATCGCGCTGGGCATCTCGGGCGCGATCCAGCACCGCGCGGGGATGCAGACGTCGAAGACGATCGTCGCGGTGAACAAGGACCCCGAGGCGCCGATCTTCGAGATCGCCGACTTCGGGGTGGTGGGAAACCTGTTCACGGTCGCCCCGCAGCTCAAGGAGGAGATCGCCAAGCGCAAGGGGTGAGTGCGACCGGTGTGCCGCACGGGCCGACCGCGTTGGAACGCCCGGCAGTCGGGGTGGCGTGATCGACGGCGCCCTCCCAGCGATCGGGTGGGCGGCCTCGTCCGGCGTCCGGCCGAGCGGAACAAGGGTCTGACCGACGCGAAACCCCGCGCCTGTTCACCTCGAGCGCCCCACGCGGTCTGCGAGGTGAGCGCAAGTCAGGACGGTTCGACGCCCGCCGCGGTCAGGTCGACCCCGGAGTCCACGGTCACGGTGCCGTGCAGCCGGAGGTCGGCGGCCGACCGCCCGACCATAACGGTGAACGTGCCCGGCTCGACGACCTGGCGCATCGCCCGGTTCCACAGCGCGAGGCGGGCAGCGGGGATTCGCAGGGTGACCGTCTGCGTGCGGCCGGGCCTGATGTCGACCACGGTGAAAGCCGCGAGGCTCGTGGTGGGCCGCACGATCGAGGCCACCTCGTCACGCAGGTGCACCTGCACGACCTCCTTGCCCGGCCGGTCGCCGGTGTTGGTGACCCGGCACTGGACGACGAGCTGCCCGGGCCCCCCGCCGCGGTCAGCGGAGATGCGCAGGTGGGAGTACTCAACGCTGGTGTAGCCCGTGCCGTGGCCCAGCGGGAACACCACCTGGCCGCCGTCGCCGGTGATCGGGACCGGCAGCCGTCCGCCCGGCTCGATGCCGCCGAGCAGGATGTCGGCGACGGTGTCGGGGTGGCCGACCACCGGCTGCCAGCACAGCAGGATGGCGGCGGTCGTCGCGACGATCGGCCCGAGCGCGCGCGGGTCGCCGCCGCTCACCAGCGCCACGCACGGCTGGCCGCCCGCCACCAGCCTGCCGATCGGGCCCTCCGCCCCGTCGGGGTCCTCGACCAGCACCACGACGGCCGCGCCCCGCCGCAAACCCGGGCCCGACGGGTCCACCGCCCGCGCGCCGTCGGGATGCCTGCGCCGCAGCGCCTCCACGAGCGCGCTGATCGCGGCCGCGTTGACGGTCGCGCCCGCGGACGTGACCAGTATCTCGCCCGGCCCCGAGAGGGGGAGCACTCCGCGCGGGTCGGTGAGCAGCACCGTCGACTCGGCAGCGGCCCTGGCCGCGAGCGCCTGCCGGGCCTCATGGCTCAGCGGCGCCTTCGGCGGAGGCGGGTCGTCGAAGAGCCCGACGGCGAGCTTGAGCAAGAGGACGCTCCTCACGGCCGCGTCGACCAACCAGCTCGCCAGCCCCCCCTCGACGAGCAGCCGCCGCAGCCGCCGGGGGATGTCCTCGTCGCCCGCCGGAGCGACGAGGACGTGCACCCCGGACTCGATCGCCAGCGCGAGCGCGGCGTCGGGGGTCTCGGCGACCCGGTGCCGCTCGGCGAGGGCGAGCACCTCGCCTGCCGCGGCCATGACCACCCCGGTGAAGCCCCACTCGGCGCGCAGGAGCTGCTGGAGCAGCCGGGAGTCGGCGTGCACGGGGATGCCGTCGTTGGCGACGGCGGCCGGAAGCACGATGCCGGCGCCCGCGCGGACGGCCGACTCGCTCGCGGCCAGCACGCTCGTCCGCAGCGACCGTTCTGACCATGCGTGGTCCTTGCCCGCAACCGCCTGCCCGGCCGACCCGCCGACGTCGGGCACGATCGCGGCGACCGTGCCGCTGCCGAACCGGGCGGTCGTGCCTTGCAGGCCCCGGACGTGGGCGCGCACGAGCTCCGCGGCGAGCACAGGGTCGCTCCCGAGGCTGCCCGCGATGTCGGCCCACGCGGCCCGCTGGAGCGCGGGAGCCACCGAGAGCCCCGTCGTCGCGTGGACCCCGGCTGACGCCAACCCGCCCGCGGTGGCCGCGGCCAGTGCGGCGGTGAGGTCGGTGTCCCATGTGGCCGCTCTGGCGAGCGCGAGCGGGAAGGCGGGCAGGTCCGTCGCGTCGTGGACGGCGACCGTGAGCGCCGGGATCGGCAGCCGCGCCGTCGCCCGGATCGAACGCTGCGCCTCCGCGAGGTCCTGCGCCATCGCGGCGAGTGGCCGGGGGCCGACCACGACGACGCCCGGCGGCACGGCACTCGGATGCGTGGCTGTCGCGCCACTCGGGCCGAGCACGGCCCCGGTGAGCTGGCCGACCTTCTCCTCGACGCTCATCGCGGCCACCAGGTCGGCGACGAATCGTTCTCGCGACAGCGGCAGCCGCAGTGCGGTGAGCGCCGGTCCGGGCGGGATGGCGGGGACCACCGCGGCGCCGCAGCCAGGCGGCGGCCCGTGCACAGCCATGATCGTGAACTTTCCACCAGTGGCATCGCCACGACGACGCCTGCGTGCGGTCGGGCAGAGCGGCCCCGGGCGTTGCGCGCCGCGGACCGCGGGGGCTACTGGGTGGCTGCGGCGACCTCCGCGTAGGCCCGGTTCGGCGGAGTGTCCGGGCTTGCCCCGCCCGAACCCCGTTCGGTGTTCACACTTCGACTGGCGCCCCTGGCCGGACCGGGGGACGGACGTGGCGGTGCCGCTGGGAGCGCGGCGCGGATCGTCGACGCCAGCCTGGCGAGCTCGAGGCGGGCGGCACCTTGCAGGTCGCGCAGCCGCGTGAGCTCCCGCTCCTCCAGCTCACGGGCCCGCGCGAGGTCCCTCGCCGTCCGGTTGCGCAGCTCGTCGGCGTCGGCCCGCGCGGCGGCGCGGTGCGACTCAGCCGCCCGTTCCGCGGCCGCCTGGATCGCTTCGGCGTCCGCCCGCATCCTGTTGATCTGGGTGCGCAGGGACTCCTCGCGTTCCTGCAGTTCGGAACCGCGCCGCGCCGCCTGCTCCTCGGCTCGCGCAGACTCGGCGATCAGCTGCTGCCGGACGTCGTGGCGGTGCTGCTCGGCCTCGCTGAGCGCGCGTTCTGTCACCTCGGACGCGGTGGCATGCGCGGCCGCGCGAACCTGCTCGGCCTCGCTCTCGGCCAGCCGCAGCATCCGCTCGGCCCGTGCGCCGAAACCGGTGTCGGACGCCGGGGCGGAAAGCATCCCGGAGCGCACGACGCGGATCTCCTCTTCGACGGCGACAGCGTGCTGCTCCGCCATGGCCCGCCTGCGCTCGCTCTCCTCCAGCGCAGAGCGCAGCGCTGCCACGGACTCGTCCAACTGGGCGAGATGGGCGTCGACGGCGGCGGGGTCGTAGCCCCGTCGCACGGTCGCGAACGGTGGCTGGTCGATGTCGAACGCAGCGCTCAACGCTGTGCGCGAAGCGGGAGCGGCCGAGGCCGGAGTGAACGTGCCGTCGTCGTGCACCGGCCGACTATTGTCCCGCGGCCGCTGCTTGTCATGCTCTGGAGGGGTGGACCGGTTGGGCCACAAGAGTGAAGGCGTGCGCGTTTCTTGGGTCATTGTAACGTCAGAGTGACCATTCTGAAAAGTTTGCCCGACCGCTGCGAGTGAAGCCCTCACCCGCACAGTGGACAGGGTGGCCCCTCTGGCGCGGAGAGCGCAACTGGCGCGATCAGCCGCCCGCAACGCGCCGGGAAACGGCCGGAGCCGATACCGCCTTCGGCCAGCACGCCGTCGGCGACCGCATGGCTGTGGCCATCTTCGAGGCAGGTGACGTCCGCCCACGTGGGGCCGCCCTCGACCGCGACCACGGGCCGCTCGGCCATGGTTGCACCCCTTTTCCCCGATCCACCCCCGACTCGGCTCACAGAGAGTTACCCCGCTTCCGCCGCTACCGCAATGGGCCGTCCGGTCCCAAAGCCACGTGCATCTGCACTGAACTGCGCCGACACGCCGTCCCCCGTGCGCGACCGCCGGAAGGCGACGATAACCTCCGCCGCGAACAGGTGTCCCACGTTCGGCCCAGTCAGTCGGCGTAGTCTGACTGCGGTGCGTGAGTTCCCTGCCGTTCATCGAAATCAGCACCCGCAGGAGGTCTCGGATGCGCAGGCACCCACAGTCGACCGCGAGCCTCCGATGGGGACGGCGGGCGGCGCTGACGGTGCTTGTGCTTGCGGCTGCGCTGCTCGCGCTTCCGTTGGCGGCTACCGGGGCGGGCGCCGACACCGGCACCTACGTGCGCTTGGCGCAGCTTTCGCCAGACATGAGCGGCGTGACGATCTCGATCACCTCGGTCGCCGACCCCTCGCACGACATCATGCTGCCGGGGGAGCCCTACGGCGCGCTGTCGGCCTACCAGCGGATCGAGCCTGGCGACTATGTCGTCGCCATCCGCTCGGAAGGCGCCGCCACCCCGGTCGTCAGCTCGGCGCTCAAGGCCGAGTCCGGGTCGTCCTACACGCTGGCCTCGATCGGTGCGGCGGACAAGCGCTCGCTCTCGGTGTTCACCGACGACCTCACGGCACCACCCGCGGGCCGTGCCCGAGTGCGGGTGATCAACGCCGCGCCGCCTGCCCCGGTGCTGGACGTGCGCGGGCCCGGTGGGTCGCCGTTCTCGACCGGTCTGCCGCTCTCGCAGGTCAGCGGCTACCGCACGGTGGACGCGGGCACCTTGCCGCTGTCCGCGGGGCCGCCCGGGGGAATCGGCACGAACTTCAGCGTGCCCGTCGGGCCGAACCAGGTGATCTCGGTGGTGCTCGTCAGCGACGGGCCGCGGATCGCGGCCCAGCCGCACGTTGATGCCGCGGGCCCGAGCAACGTCCCGCCGGGCTCGATCGCGGCGGGCTACGGCGGCGCGGCCGACCCGCACGGCCCGCTGTCGGAACTGCTGCTTGGCGGGGTGGCCCTGGCCGCCGGGATCGCCTCCGTCGTGCTCTCGCGGCGGGGTAGGGGGTCCTCGGGCCGGGTGTGCTGACCGACGAGCTCTACGCCCTGATCGGGGACGACGCGGCCGCCGCGGTCGCACTCGGCTCCGCGATCGCGGCCGGGGTGTTGCTCTGGGTGCTCGCGGGCAGGCTGCGGGTCTCTCCGGCGTCCGGTGCCGCGGTGCTCGCGCTCTACTCCGCCGCACTGCTGGTCGTCGACCTGCAGTTGGGTCCAGGGGTGGACGGCACCGGCCTCCTGCTGCTCGTCGCGGCGGCGACGCTGGCGGTCGGCGGCGGCGCGGTGCGCAACGGCGTCGCCCTCGCGCTGCTCGTGCTGGCCGTCGGCGTGATCCCGGTGGCGGCGGTCGGTTTGCTCCTTCTGCTCGGCGGCATGGCGCTGACGGGCGGTTTCGTGCGCAGACTTGCAAAGCCGCTGCG
This sequence comes from uncultured Actinomycetota bacterium, assembly GCA_963826705.1. Lineage (GTDB taxonomy): Bacteria > Actinomycetota > Actinomycetes > Mycobacteriales > Pseudonocardiaceae > Pseudonocardia. The sequence goes on along the minus strand of CAWGYF010000017.1, from coordinate 53,826 downwards.
GATCGCCGTCGCGGCGCTCGCGCTCGCGCTCGCCGTGGCGGTCGCGGTCGTGGCAGCCCAGCCCGACGAGCCCGCGGCGCTGCCCACGCTGGTACCGGCGGTGTTGACGCTGTGGGCGCTGCTCGTCGTCGGGATCCTGTGGCGGCGGCTGCCGTGGCTGCGCCCCGTCTGCGCGGCCGTCCTGGGCCTGGTCGCGTGCCTCTGGATCCCTGGTCCAGACGCGGACGCCACGCTCGTCGTCGTCGCGATGGCCGCGCTGCTGACCGCCATCGCGGCTGAGGATACGACGGCCGTGCTGGCCAGGCGCGCGTTCGTCGCGGTGGCAGGCGCCGCGGTCGTCGGCAGCACGGTCCTGCTGACGCCCACGGTCGCGGGGCAAGGTCCCGCACTGCTGCGGCCACCCGCGTACGCGCCTGCGGCGGTCGCGGCGCCCGTCCGGCCGGTCGCGGTCTCGATCCCGGCGCTCGGCGTCGCGGGCCCGCTGGAGGATCTGCTCGCGGACCCCGAGACGCGCGAGCTGTCCGCGCCGAACGACCCGTCGAGCGCGGGCTGGTACGCCGCGGGCGTCGTCCCGGGCGACCAGGGCCCCGCGGTCATCGGCGGGCACGTCGACTCACGCCGGGGACCCGGGGTGTTCTTCCGGCTGCGCACCCTCCGGCCGGGCGACCTCGTCGACGTCACCCGATCGGACGGGCGCACCGTACGGTTCTCCGTGATCGCCGTCGCCTTCTACCCGAAGGACGCCTTCCCGACCCAGGCCGTCTACGGGCCGACGTCCGGCCCGGAGCTGCGCCTGGTGACTTGCGGCGGTGTGTTTGACCGCAGCGTGCGCAGCTACGAGGACAATGTGGTGGTCGACGCCGTGCTCGTCTGACTGGATCGGCATTCGGCCCATATCGCTACGCCAACTACTGTGGGTCGTGGTGACCGTTCGGCGGTTGAACCGTTCAGGGGACCCCCGCGGAGGTCTCGTCGCAGTCCGCCACTATTCTCGCCGCCAGCGCGGCCTCGCTCCCCCGGAAGAGGCCCGGGTCCAAGCGTCGCCCGCCCCAAGGCGCCCTGTTCGAAAGGTCACCCCCCGATGACCGTTGCCGACGAGACCGAGTTCACCGTGGTCCGCCGCGGCTACGACCGTGCCCAGGTGGATGAGCAGTTCGACCTGGTCTCCACGCAGCTACGCACGGCGATCGCGGCGCGTGAGTCCGCCCTTGCGGAGGTCGAGGTGCTCTCGCGACGGCTCGAGTCGAGCATCGGGGAGGTCCAGGCGGCCCGGGGCGAGGTCGCGCAGCGGCGGGCCGAGGCCGACAAGCTCCGTGGCCAGGTCGCTGAGCTGTCGACGATCCCGCACACGGTCGACGGGATGAGCGAGCGGCTGCAGCAGATGGTGCGCATCGCCCAGGACGAGGTGAACGACATGCGCCAGCGCGCCACGAGCAGCGCCGCGCACGTCCTGGCGCTCGCCCAGGCCGAGGCTGACGAGCTGCGGGAGCGTTCGGAGAAGGAGCGCCACGAGTTCGAGACCGAGCGGCGCACCGCGCAGGAGGCCCTGCGCAGTCAGCTGGAGGAGAGCCGCACCCGGTTGGAGCAGCTGCGCAGCGAGTCCGACGGCCAGCGCGCTCGTCTGGACGCCGAGCTCGCCGATCGCCGCGCCGCCACCGACAAGCAGTTCGCCGGTGAGATGGAGGAGCGCCGCTCCGCCATGCTCGCCGAGCTGGCCGCGCAGGAGGCGGCGCGCCGCGAGGACGCGGGCCGGATCCTCGAGTCGGCCGCCCAGCAGGCGCGCGCTCAGCTCGCGGACGCGGGCGCCGAGACCCAGCGCATCCGGGCCGAGGCCCGCCACGACGTCGCCGTGGCCCAGCGCGAGCTGGAGGAGCTGCGCTCGCTGCAGCACCAGGTGTCCGAGCAGCTCACCTCCGTGCGCGCGCTGCTGGACTGGACCCTTCCGCAGATGCCGGGTGCAACCGGCGAGCACGCACGTACTCCTGCTGTGCCCGCCGTGTCCGGGACGGCCGCCCCGTCCTCTCGCACCGAAAGTGACACCTCCGGCGACGCGGAGCTCGAGGGCAGCCAGAAGGACCGGGCAGAGTCATCGATGTCGGGTCATCGCATCGGCAGGCCGACGAACGGCGACCGTCCCAGCCCTGCTACGCGTGCCGCGCGGCTCGCCGCCGCCGACGGCCGGTCCTGATACGGCTCCGTAATTCGCGCCCACGGGCGATCCGAGAAAACGATCAGAAGGACGTGAAACGTGGCCGGTCCCGCCACCGCGAACCCTCCGCTGTCGACGCCCGAGGGTGGCGCCGACCAGCCGTTTGACACCGCGCTGCGCGGGTACGAAAGGCGCCAGGTCGATGACTTCGTCTCAGCGCGGTCGAAGGAGATCTCGCGCCTGAAGGCCCAGTTGGCCGACGAGCGCAGGCAGCGCCAGGCCGCCACCGAACGGGCTGACGCCACCGCGGCGGAGCTGCGTGAGGTGCGTGCCCGGTCGGCGCACGAGCCTGCCGACCCGCAGGAGAGCTTCGGCTTCCGCGCCGAGAAGCTGCTGCGGATGGCCGAGCAGGAGGCGGTCGAGATTCGCAGCAACGCCAGCCGCGAGTCGGCGTCGATCATCGAGCAGGCCCGCAAAGAGGCCGAGCAGCACCGCCACGAGGTCGAGCAGACGCTCATCTCGCGGGCGTCACTGCTGGAGCAGCAGGCGGCTCAGCGCTCGGCGGAGATCCAGGAGCGCGAGCAGCAGGTCGCTGACCAGCTGGCCGCCGCCCGTGAGCAGGCCGACCAGATGCACGCCGCGGCCACCCGCGCCGCCGAGCGGCTGCGTCAGGAGTCCGAAGCCGCCGCGGAGGAGACCAGGGCCCGCGCCGAGTCCGCTGCACAGCGCGGGCGTGACAGCGCGGCACAGGAGATCGCCCGGCTCACCGCGCTCCAGTCGGACGTGCGTTCGGAGCTCGCGCGCCTCGCCGAGGTCCTCACCAACGAGCTGTCGGCCGACAACCGGGCCACCTCCAAGCGCGGGATGTCCGCCGGGGGGACCATGGACAAGGAGACGGCGTCCTCGAACGGACGCTCTCGCTGACTTCCACCGCTCACCACGAGGCCATCGGCCCGGTACCGCAAGGCGACGAGGTCGCCCAGCGGTACCGGGCCGTGTTCGACACGGCCTCCGTCGGCGTGCTCGAGCTGGACCGCGAGGGTCGGGTCGTGGACGCGAACCCGATGTTCCGCGACAGCGTTCCCGGCATCGTCGGCAGGCACGCCATCTCGGCGATGACCGGCGCCGACGGGCTGCGCCACGCCCCGCTGTGGCAGGAGCTGATCGACGGCACGCGCGCCCGCTACGAGATCGCGGCCACGCTGCGTCGCCCGGACGGCACCTCCGCACCCGGCTACGTGATCGTCACGGCGGTGGTGGACAGCGACGGCGAGGTCACCGGAGCCGTGGCCGTCGCTGTGCCCGAAACCCGGAAACCGACCTCGTCGCCAGCGGCGCTGGAGCAGCCGACGGCAGCGGAGATCGCCGTGCTCACCGGGCTGGCGTCGGGCCTGACGCTGCAGCAGGTGGCCGGGCGGCTGGGGCTCACCCGCCGCGGCGTCGACTACCGGCTGGCCCGGCTGCGGCAGAAGCTGCGCACCGACGACCCGGGCGGCATCCCGGCCACCACGGCCGGAGTGGTGGCCAGGGGCTACGCGACGGGCCTGCTCACGCCAGGGGCTTGGCCGCCTCGGCCAGGCCCCGGCGCCTGAGCGAGCGGGTTGGCTTCGGGCGAGTGAGCGTCGGAAGTGGTGTGGGGAGTGCACCAGTGCGCCATCGGCACCACTTGCGGCGATCATCAGCGCCTCACGGCCGACGGATGTCAGCCGGGCGCACCGTGAGCGGGGCCCACCCGAGATCGAACCCCGCCGGTGTGCACCTCGAGCGCTGACCGGAAGCTGCCGCGCTCGGCGATCACCAGGTGAGGTTCGGTGGTAACACTCCTCCACTTGTCAGCGATTCCCGCCGCGGGGTCAGGTTGTCAGCGACACCCGCCGCGGGGTCAGGGTGACACTGCTGCGACTGAGTCGGAGCAGTGTCACCCTGCTGTGACTGAGTCGGAGCGGTGTCACCCTGCTGCGACTGAGTCGGAGCAGGGTCACCCTGCTGCGATGCGAACGTGGCCCAGCCCCGGCAGGGACGTGGCCGCGCCGGGGGCTGGTCACCGTCGGCTGAGCCGGTGATCGCCTGCAGTGGTGCGAGAAGTGCACCAGGGTCCCCCTGGCACCACTTTCGCCGATCATGTGGGGCCAACCGCCACCTCACTTGGTATGACAGGCGGGTTCAGACGCCGGTACGTCGAGTGCGGGATTCCCATCGAAGAACCCGCTCGGCTTCAAATGAAAGCCGACGTAAGAGACCGGCATGACGGGCCAATCCTCGGGCCGAGCCACATGGTGGGCACCAAACGTGTACCAGACGACCACGTCCTGATCCTGCAGGGGACGGTCCTGCTTGACGTACTCCGGCAAGCCTGCGCCACCCCGGTTCTGGTAGGGGAAGTCACCTGCGGCGTACTGCTCGCGTCGAGCGTACTGCGTCGCCCACAAATGATGGGCGATGAAGCCGGCGCGCTTGAGCGCGGGGGCGTCCTCGTGGAACATGTGGTGCACGTTTTCGCCGGGCTGCAGCTTGTAGCTGACCGGGTCGCCGACGTGGTTGATTTTGTTCTCGTTGCAGATCTTCCAGTAGCGCGCCCGTTTGGTGTCGATGTCTCGCTGGGCCTTTGATTCGCTCGTCAACGGAGTTGAGACCGCACGCCACGCGTTTCCGTAAGGATTTTCCGGGCCGAGGGGTTCCGGAACGCTGTCCACTTCGACGATCGTGTTCCGCTGGCCATCGACGGCCATGTCCAGGCGCGCGTTGAAGAAGTGCTGGTGATGCGGTGCGTAGAGGCCGGGGGCGCACTTGACGCCGTATTGCGGGTCGTCACCCGCTTGGTGGGCACCCATCGACATGATCCCGGTGAGCTTGACCTCGCACTGGATCGTGCCGTCCTGGTAGAGGTACCAGAAGAGCCCGTAGTCATAATTGGCCAACGTCATGAAAGTCGAGATGACGAGGCGCCGGGAGCGCCGGACTTCGACCTTGCCCGTACGGAAGTCGGTGTGCTTCCACAGGACGCCGTAGTCCTCCTCGTGCATGCAGATGGCGTTCTTCACGACCTGCGCATGGCCGTCGATGTCGCCCAGCACGGCGTCGAAGTAGAAGATCTCCCCAAGGCAGTCGCAGCCGAGCGTCAAACTGTTGACGTTGACGCCTAGTCCGGCTTCGCCTGCGTCGAAGACGCTCTTCCGGACATGCGTCGGCGCAGGGTCGCCGTAAGGTACGACCATCTCCGAGATCGACGCGCGGTAGAGGATCGACCGCAGCACGCTGCGGTCCTCGTATCCGACGGTGTGCAGCACCAGTCCCTCGCGTCCGGTGAAGCCCACGCGGAAACGCCACTTCTGCCAGTGGACCTCGTAGCCGTCGACCTCGAAGCTGGGGCCCTCCGGCTGCGTGATCTCCAGCGGCTTCAAGTCGGCGCGGGGTTGCGTGTAATGCGGGACGTTGCCTTCGGTCTGCATCCCCGCTTGCGTGTAGTCGCCGGGGGCCGAGGGGATGTCGATGATGCCGTGGTCGACGACATCGAGGACCTCGCCGCGGTCGAGGTCCAGCAGGGCCAGCAGGCCTTCGACGGGATGCGCGTATCCGTTCTCGTCAGCCGAACTGCGCACGTAAGTCAGCGGTCGATTCAGCCTGCGGGTCGGCGCGTCCTCGTCAGAGAGGTACGCGTTGGGCCAGGGATCGATCATGATGTGCTCGAAGTCGGTGATCCCGCGCTTGCGCATGGCCTCCTGCCAGCGCTCATCTGCCTTGAGTATGCGCTCGGCGTTGCCGAAGTCCTCCTCCGTGAGAGCCGTTTGTCCCTCAGGCACGTGGTCGAGGGAGACGACCCGGCGCTCGGAGAGGGACACAACCGCCTCGTACGTCTTCCGCTCCGTCGTGTCGCGCACCACCAGGAAGGCTCTGCGATCGATCGCGTCACCATCGGCATAGGCGAGAACCTGTTCCTTGGGCGGCTCGTCGAGCCCGATGCTGACAAACCGCGCCGTCGCGAACGCCGAGTTGCTCTCCCGCAGAATGGTGGCTGCGGACTCGATCTCGTCGGCGTTCAGTTGGTCCAACGGATGCACCGATGTGCGCTCTCTAGTCGAGACCGTTCCCATTCCTGATGTCCTTCCTTGACGCTCCACAATGTGGAGCGTGCGATTGACGGGCGTGCCACCGGGGGCCCGCGTGCGTCGTTGCACACGGGTCCCGGCGGGTCTCACCACTCCCAGCCGACACTTCGCCGAACCGAACGACCATCAGCGGTGTTGCCAGGCGAGCACCGTCGTGACTGCCACGTAGCGGTGCGGCACCTACAAGGAGTGGCGTGGCGTGCTGGGCAGATCCAGCAAGACGGCCTCATCCTCATCATCGTCGAGGCCGCCGCCGCCGGTGGTGCCGATCGACGCGTAAACGTCCGGCTGTTGGCTCTTGAGCCTCAGCGCCCACAGCACACCGAGAACGCCCGCGAGGAGCACGATACCCGGCAGCACCCAGCGCAGCGAGGACGTCGGATCGGTGCCCAGCAGAGCGTCGAAGTTGCCGATGATCAGCACGACGAGCGCGACCAGCGCGATCGTGGCCAGCGTAGGTGCCACCATCCGCTGCCATGCCGACGCTGCTGTCGGCCTGCCGCGGAAGAAGCCGACGACCGCGGCCGACGTCCCGGCCATCAGCAGCACAACGCCGACAGCTGAGATCCCGGACAGCCAGGTGAACATCTCCAGCACTGGCTGAGTGCCCGCAAGCACGAAGATGATCAGCACAACGACCGCGAGCCCCGTCTGGGCGAGCGAGCCTGCGACCGGGCCGCCCGAGCGGGTGCCCACGCGGCTGAGCGCAACCGGCAGGACCCGCTCGCGCCCGAGCGCGAACAGGTAGCGGGCCACGCCGTTGTGGAAGCTCAGCAGCGCGGCGAAGTTGCTGGTGAGGAACAGGACGGTGGCTATCGTGCCCACGGTGCCGCCCCAGTGCGCGGTGAGCCCGGCCAACACCACGCCCACGCCGTTCTCTGTAGCCTCTTTCTGAATGTCTGCCGGACCGACCGTCACGAGCATCGCCCAAGACGACACCGCGTAGAACAGCCCGACAAACCCGACTGCGATGAACGTTGCCCTGGCCACCGTGACCCGCGGGTTGCGGCATTCCTCGCTGTAGATGGCACCTGCCTCGAAGCCGATGAACGCGGTGACACCGAAGGCGAAGACCGCCGCCACGCCTGGCACGAACAAGGAGGACGGCAGGAATGCGGCGCCGACTGTCGACTCGCTCGTGGCGGGGTGGCCGAACGCGCCGATGTCGTAGAGCACGACCACGATGCACTCCAAGACCAATAGCACCGCGAGTACGTGCGCGTTGAGATCGACGCGGCGCACGCCGAGCAGGCCGACCAGGAGCAGCGCGGCGGCGGCCCACACCCACCACGGAAGCGAAAGCCCCGTCGTTGAACTGATGAAGTCGGCAAACGCCGAGCCGTACAGGCCGTAGATGCCGATCTGCAACGCGTTGTACGAGACGAGCGCGACGAACGCTCCGCCGACAGCAGGCGTCGGGCCGAGCCCGTTGGCTAGGTACGAGTAGAACGCGCCTGCATTGGCAACGTACCTGCTCATCGCGGCGTAGCCGACGGCGAAGAGTGATAGCGCGACCGCCAGGATGATGAACGACAACGGAATGCCGGTGACCCCGGTAACGGCATAGGTCGCGGTGACGACGCCACCGGTGACAGCCAGTGGCGCGACAGCCGCCACGCTGAAGAAGACGATGTCTAACGTGCCGAGCCGTCGGCGGCGCAACTGGGTACTGGGGGGCATCAGGGCTCCGTGTGGTCTTCTCGGAGGGAGCGGTTGGGCTCGCCGAGGCTAGCGAGCGCGTTTTGACCGACGACGATGAGTAACCCTACTTCACCCGTTGAGACGCTGTAACACACGAATGGCGTAGTCGAAACGTCCACGATGCGAACTCAGTGTGGTGTGCCTCAGCCGTACGCGCACCGTCATCGTACGATCGGATCCCCAACGGGCAGCCTCGTGACAGGGATTGGTGATGAGCCGAGAATCGATGGCGGCTGCGTTCCTCCTGCTGGTTCACGACGAGTTCAGCGGACGGGCGCGCTGCAGTGCAGACCTCCTTCGCTGTGGACTCGTCGGCGCCCAGCTCGGAGAGTTGGTCATCGCCGGTCGGATGGGAGTAGCCGAGGGGCGGCTCCAACCTCTGGACGCCGATCCGCTCGGCAACGCACGCCCGGCTGCCGAGTACGTCATGGAGTGCGTGCTGGCCCAGCCCCGCCACCACACCGTCCGGACCTGGACCGACAATCTCGGTGACCCGCTGCACGAGATGATCGTCGCCGAGCTCGTCGACGACGGGATCGTGCGCCGGGAGAGCAGCGGAGGCTTCAGCAGGCGGCGCACCGAGCGCTACCCGGCGGTCGACCTGCTGCGGGCCGCGGCGCCGAAGGCCCGGATCGAGCGGATGCTCACCACGCCGCGCGACCTCGACCTCGCGGGCGCTTTCACCATCGCGATGGTGTGGGCGCTGGGCATCGAGGCGGTGCTCGACGCGAGGTCGGAGCGCGGCAGCGTCGATCTCGTCGAGCGGATCAGGGCGCGGATGCCCGTCACGCTGCGCGAACTGCTCGACGGCCTCGGCATCGCGGCGGCGGCCACGTCGCTCACGGTCCGGCGTTGAGTTGGGCGCTGATCCGGCTGGAGGGTCGACCCCGGGACTGCCCGACACGGACGAATCCGATCCCCTCGCAGGCTCCCTGTTCGCCCTGGAGAGCGCCGTGCTGGAGGGCGTCGGCGCGGACGGGACCGAGCTCGGGGTGCGCGAGATGCTGTCCGCGCGCAACGCACTCGCCGCCACCTACTGCGCGGCCGAGCGCTTCGCCGAAGCGGCCGACCTGCTGCGCGACGTGGTGCAGCGGTGCGTGGAAGGCCTCGGCCCCGACGACCCCGACACGCTGACCGCGGCGGGCAACCTCGGCGTCGCTCGGGCCTGGATGGGCCTCTTCGACGACGCCGTCCCGCTGCTCGAACACGTGGTCTCGGCCCGGGAGCGGGTGCTCGGCGACGAGCAGGTCGACACCCTGACCGCCCGCGACGCGCTGGCGGTCACCTACCGGCTGGCCGGGCAGGTGGCCGCGGCTGTCGGGCTCCACATGCGGGTCGTCGAGCAGCGGATCCGGGTGCTCGGACCCGCGCATCCCGACACCCTGACGTCGCGGTGCGGCCTCGCACTCGCCCGTATCGCCGCAGGTAGCGCCGGTGCGGCGGCGAACGTCCTCTCGGCAGCGCTCGTCGACGCTGAGGAGGTGCCGGGGCCGCCGAGCCTGTCCACGGTGGTGCTGCGGGCCAACCTCGGACGCTGTCTGCTGCAGCTGGACCGCCCGGCCTCCGCCCAGCCGTTGCTGGCCAGGGCACTCCACGACTGCACCGCGCTGCTGGGCGCCAACCACCCCGACAGCGTGATGTTGCGCGGCGAGCTGAGCAGGCTGGAGGGTCAGATGGATCCGGACACGCCGTTCTGACGCGCGGGAATCGACGGCCGTCGGGTTGTCTCGGCGCATCCGGAGCAATGCTCAGCTGATGGTAATCAAGCAAATGCGCTGCGTTAAGAATATGAACACGCTCTGTCGGCGAGTGGTTGCGCACGGCGCATGAACGTAGGTTCACTGGTCCGGTTCAGCGAATTCCTGACTGCCTCAGGATTCTCCGCAATCGCGGCCGCGGTCGGCCGGGAGACGGGTTCGCCACGCCGAAATTAGACCGTTCAGTCCATGAAGTTGGTCCACCTGACGGCTATCGGCGGAGGTGTCTTCCGCGAGAAAGAGAACCGCGCGGATCAGCGTCATGGGAGCCTCGTAGAGTCCGCTCTAGTTGTGCTCGGTGCGCCGGATCGCCATCGACGTCCCAGCCGTCGCGTTCCAACGCACCGGGCACCTCGACCGCGCCCCCCGGCCGGCGCCCCACCGGAAGGAGCTCCCCGGCATGTCCCTCTCCGAGCCCGTTACCAGCACCCGACCCCCGGCAGGCCAGAGCGGGAGTGGGTCCGACCAGCGGGCGTCGACCTCGCCGTTCGACAGCGCCCTGCGCGGCTACGAGCGCCGCCAGGTCGACGAGTACGTCTCCAGGCAGCGCAACGAGATGGCGACGCTTCGGGCCACTCTCGCCGAAGCCGAGCGGCAGCGCAGGCTTGCCACCGAGCACGCGGAGGCGACGGAGGAGGAGAACCGGCGACTGCGCTCGTCGGCAGGCCGCGAGGCACCCCCGCCAGAAGAGGGTTTCGGGTTCCGCGCGGAGAAGCTCCTGCGGTTGGCCGAGCAGGAGGCGGCCGAGGTGCGGGCCCGCACCCGGCAGGAGTCCGTGTCGCTGCTCGAGCAGACCCGCGCCGAGGCCGAGAAGCACCGCCACGAGGTGGAACAGTCGCTGATCACCCGGGCCGCCCAGCTCGACCAGGCCGCCGCCAGGAGGGCCGTCGAGCTGCAGGAGCGCGAGCAGCAGATCGCCGACCAGCTCGAGGCCACCCGGGCCGAGACCGAGCAGCTGCACGCCGCGGCCACCCGGGCGGCCGACCGTCTGCGCCAGGAGTCCGAGGCCAAGGCCGACGAGATCAGGGTGCGGGCTGAAGCCGCCGCGAAGAAGGTCCGCGACCAGGCAGAGCACGACCTCATGCGCCTGTCCGCGCTGCGCAGCAACGTCCACGCCGAGCTCGCCAGGCTGGCCGAGGTGCTCGTCAACGAGCTCCCGGCGGGCTCGGATTCCGCAGGCAACGGTGCCCGCACCCGGACGGAGCGGTAATGGAACCCACCAACCGGACAACGACCGCGGCCCGGCCCCGTGCAGGGTCGATACCCACCAAGAGCGGCTCCACTGCGAGTGGCTCGTCCGGCACGGCGAGTTCGTTCGAGGACGACGTCGAGCGGCGGCGGTTCGTCACCGTGATCCGCGGCTACGACCGCATCGAGGTCGACGAGTACGTCGATGACCTCCTCGCCGTCGTCACCACGCTGCGCACCTCGGCCGCCGAGGCGGAGAAGGCCCGCCGCACCGCGGAGGAGCGCGCTGCGGCGGCCGAACGCAAGGCCGAGAGCGTGGGGAGCCAGCAGCCCGCCGCGGCGCCAACCGAGGGCTTCGGGATGCGCGCGGAGCGGCTGCTGCGCCTCGCCGAGAACGAGGGGGCCGAGATCCGGGCGGCAGCGGCGGCCGAGTCCAGCGCGATCGTCGAGCGGGCCAGGGCCGACGCCGAGCAGTTCAGGCACGAGTCCGAGCAGGCGCTGATCGCCCGGTCGGCCCAGGCAGACCAGGAGGCCGCGCGCCGTACCGCCGCGCTGGACGAACGCGAGAGCTCGCTCAAGGCGCAGGTCGAGGCGGCCCGCGGCGAGATCGAGATGCTGACGAGAGCCGCCCAGCGCGAGGCCGACCGGCTGCGCGACCAGGCCCGTCACGAGATCGAAGAGAAGCGGGCCGCGGCCGAGATGGTGGCCACCCGCGCCGTCGAGGCGGTCGAGAAGGACGTCGCGCGGCTCAACAACCTCCGCGAGTCCACCCGTCAGGAGCTGGCGAGGATCGTGGAAATCGTCCGGACGGCATCGTCGGAGATGGCGGGGCAGGACAGCGCGTACGGCGACACCGACGAGCAGCGGTAGCCCGTCGGGGAACGATCGGGTGACCGCAGCGGCGGCACCCGATCAAGGCACGCTGCTGCAGAGAGTGGCGACGAGGTGGTCACGCGCGCCAGAATGCGGTGTCCACGCACGACCGACGGAGGGGTGATGACAATCGTGGGGTCAGGGCAGCGCCTTGTCGTCCATGAGGTCGCCGATGAGGGTGCCGATAGGGCGGTGGCCCGCTGACCACGTTGCCAGGAGCCGCAGCCGACGGCCGCAGCGCGCAGGGGTCCCCGAAGCTCGCACGCAGGGGAGTGACCACGCGTCCGCGGCTGGCTGGGGCCCGTTCGGGGGACAACACACCTGCGGAGCGGCCCGCGGCGCCACCGGCGCCGAGCCTGTTCACCCCTGCCCCGCGTCAGCCGGTAGGTGAGGTGGTGCCCGCCGATTACGTCGTGCCGGACCTGCCGGAGCGCCCGCGTCGCCGCCCACCAGCCGCGCTGGGCGCCTTCCTCGGCGTTGCCGTGCTGACGGTCGCCGCGCACGCCGTCGCCGCGACCTTCACGTCGCTGTGGGTCGCGACCGCCGGCGAGGCTCGCCTTGCGGTGGCGGTGCTCGCCATCCGCGACCCCACGATCGTCCCGGTGCCGCTTCCGCTGTGGGACCGGCTGGCGGCGATCCAGATCGCGGCTGTCCAACTGCTGCTGCCAACGGGCGACCCGGTCGAGACGGCCCGCTGGGCCTGCCTTGCGCTGGGCGCCCTCGCCACACTGCTGCTCTGGCCCGTGCTGCGCGGCCTCGGCTGCTCTGTCCCCGCATCGGCCATCGCTGTCGGCACCCTAGGCGCCGCCCAGCCGATGCTCGCGCTGCACTCCGGCGTGACGACCGCCGCGGTCGGTGTGGTGTGGCTCGCGCTCGCTGCCGCGCTGGCGGTGAGCAACCGCATCCGATCCGCGGGCGTCGTGGCGCTCATCGCCATCGTCACCGTCCCGCTGGCTGCCGCGCCGCTGCTCGCGCTCGCCGCCTTTGCCTGCCTGGACGGCACGATGCGGCTGCCCGCCAAGCTGCGGACGCCGATGGGGATCCTCGCCGCGCTCGCCGCGTTCGGCGTCGCGATCGCCGCGGTCCTGCCGGGGGCCCCGCTGGCCGCGACGGCCGGACCGGAGATCTCGACGGGAATCGCGATCGCCGGGGGCGCACTCGCGGTGGTGGTGGCCGTGACCGCCGGGCTGGCCGACCGCCTTCTGCGGCCCGTGCTCGCCGCCGCGGTGCCGCTGCTGGCCGCCTGGCTGCTGTCCGGACCCTCCCGCGCCGCCGCCGCGATCCTCGTCGCCCCGGTGCTCGCCGTCGCGCTCGGCGTCGTCGCCGACCAGGCGGGGGCCAGGGTCAGGAACCGCGTCCTGCGCGTCTCCGCCGCTCTCGCGTTGGTCGCCTTGCTCGTTGTACCGCTGACGGTGGCGGCCGGTTGGCCCACCCCGGCGGGCGGCTCGCTCGCCAGGTGGGTGACCACCCAGACCGCACCGGGCACGCTGGTCGTCGCCGACGTGCTCGACCGCGCGGAGCTGCAGGCCGGGGGCTACCCGGCCGCCCTGTTGCGCACGCCTGCCGACCCGCCCGTCGCCGGTGAGCTGCGGTTGGTCAGCGACCGGCCCGGCGGCATGGTCATGTCCTGCCCCGCGGGCGCGGTGCTCGCCGAGACCGCGCGAGGCAGCGGAGGGGCGCCCGCCGTCGTCTGTGGCGCGATCACCCCGGCCACCGTCGTGGAGGGCCGGGTCAGGGCGCGCCTGGGGGAGCAGCTCACCACCAACACCTCGCTGAGGCTGGGGTCCGCCGCCGCGAGCACACTGCGCGACGGCCTGGTCGACCCTCGCCTGATGCTCACGCTGGCCGCGTTGACCAGCGCTCACCGTGTCGGTGTCACCGAGTTCCCCGCGGTGCGCCTCGACGCCGCCGGAGCACTCCGGCGGATGGTGGTGCTCTCGTCGTTCGACGGGGCAGCGCCCGCGTCGTCGCAGTTGCTCCGGACGTGGCTCAGCGCGCAGCAGGCCCCCTTCGCCCCCGCGAGCGTCACCGCCGTCGGCCCGGACCTCGTCCTCAACTACCCAGCGCCGTCCCCGACCGGACTGCTCCCCCTTTAGGGGTCCGGCAATTGAGGGTTGGCTCGCATGATCGGCGAGAGTGGTGCCACAGGGGCGCTGGTGTACCAGTGGCACCACTGCTGGCGATCACGGGCTCAACCGATGGGTGACGAGCCTCGCCTTGGCCACGACGCCGGGGCCGGGGCCGGGCCACGTCCGCATCGCAGCAGGGTGGCCCTGCTCCGACCCAATCGCAGCAGGGCCACCCTGCTGCACACCCGGGCCGCTGCCGGCCTTCACCCCGCGGGAGCCGCCGCGCCCGCCGGGCCGACAGCGCCCACCTGCCTGCGGCCTCACCGACCACCCCGGCCCACCTCACACCCCGCAACAGCACCTCGCACACCGCGCACGGGGTGCGAGGACAGCCCCGCGGCATGCGCAGTCGACCCGGGCGGGGTGCGACGTCACCCCGCGCCGTGCACAGTCGGCCGCAGCCAGCCGCAGTCGGCCGGGTCGGGCGCGAGACGGAGTCTCGTCCGGGCGCGACCTCACCCCGTGGGAGCTGACCTCGACCCCGCCCGCCCGGGGCTGATCGGCGCCATCCGCACACCGCCACCCTGCCCAGCCCACCCAGCGCGGCACGCGACGATCTCGGCACGGGCCACGACCACCCACCGAAACCCGAAACGTCAGCTCCACCCCACCCGAGCCACTTCGCAGACCGCGCACGCACCTCGCAGAGTCCACAGACCCTGCGAAGCAACAGCGGACCCTGCGAGGACCCTTGTCACGCCACCCCACGTGCCTCATGTGCCGGACTGCTTCCCCCTTTAGGGATCCGGCCTGGTAACGATCCGGCCCGCGTCCCCGAAGTCGGTAACACCCTGCAACGATCCCCCGAGTGATCGATGTAGGAGGTCGCTATGACACTGCCCTTTCGGACACTGCATTTTCGGACACTGCATTTTCGGACACTGCATTTTCGGACACTGCATTTTCGGACACTGCATCGCCGCATTCTGATCTCTGTAGCAGGTGTGGGCGCCGCCCTCGGACTGCTGCTGGCCTTCGCCGTGCCTGCCATGGCGGCGACGGACGCCTACGTGCGTCTGGCTCACCTGTCACCTGACACCCCCAAAGTCGACGTGTACGTCAGCAGCGTCGCCAATCCGTCCGCGTCGTTCGTCGTGCCCGGGGTCGGATACGGGGCGGTGTCGCCCTACCGCCCGCTGGCGCCCGGCTCCTACGTGGTGAGCATGCGGGCGGCAGGCGCCGCTCCTGACTCACCCCCGGTGATCTCGGCGACCGTCGACGCCAAGGCAGGCCAGGCCTATACCGTGGCTGGCACCGGCCTCTCGGCTTCGCTCGGCCTCACGGTGCTCACCGACCAGCTCGACCCTCCGCCTGCGGGCAAGGCGGCCGTCCGGTGCATCAACGGCGCGGTCAGTGCGTCGTGGGTCGACCTCGGGCAGGCGGGTAAGCAGCCGTGGGCCACCGGCGTGAAGTTCGCGACCACCACTCCCTACACCGACGTCTCCCTGGGCACGTGGACGCTGCACGTGACGGCGCCCGACAAGTCCGCGGTCGACCTTCCGGTGACGATCGACGCCAACTCCACCTACTCGGTCGTGCTGCTGGACAAGAAGGGTGCCTTCAGCGCCCAGCTGATCAAAGACAGCATCGGATCGTCGGTCGTGCCCGTCGGGGGGGTCGAGACCGGGTTCGGCGGCACTGCGCCGCCCGCGCCGGTCGCGCCGCTCGAGCTCCTCGCGTTCGGCACCGCGGCGGCGGCGCTGGGCGGTGTGTCCGCGCTGACGCTGACCGCCGGAATCCGGCGTGCTCGTTCGCGCTGACCAACTCCTGCACGCGACGGCCCGGTCCCGCGCGGGCCGGGCCGTCGCGCAGACCGTACTGGCGATCGCGGTGGTCGGAGCGCTCGCCGCCTCAACCGCTGTGGCCGCGTCGACCCCCTTGCCCGTGCCTGTCGCCGCCTCCGGTCCCGCGCCGGTGCTCTTCGACCCCGTCCAGCCCGCCCCGCAGCCTGCTCCGCTGGTGGCCAAGGCCACCACCTTGGACGTGCCGCAGCTGGGGATCCACCGGTCGGCGCTGGTCGACCTCGGCCTCGACGCGGCCGGGGTGCTCATCCCGCCGGACTCGACCGCCGTCGCGGGCTGGCTCACCGGCAGTGCGGTGCCGGGGGAGACCGGACCCACCGTGATCGTCGGGCACGTCGACTCCTACGCCGGGCCGGGCATCTTCTTCCGCCTCGACACACTGCGGCCAGGCGATCTGGTCTCCGTGGGCCGGTCAGACGGCGTCACCGTCCACTTCCGGGTGACCGATGTGACCATCGTCGACAAGACCGAGTTCCCCACCGACCAGGTATATGGCCCCACTCCGGCCTCGGAGCTGCGGTTGGTCACCTGCGGCGGCGAGTTCGACCATCAGGCGCGCCGCTACCTCCGCAACGTCATCGTGTCCGCGGTCTACGTCGACGCCTCCTGACCGACGGCCCCGACGGCGGCGACTACCCTGGGCTCACCCAGACGGGCACGCCTGGGTACCAAGATGCTAGGGACGAGGATGGCGGAGACGTGAGTTCCCCTGTGACCTACCTCGACCACGCAGCGACCACGCCGATGCTGGACGCGGCGGTCGCGGCGATGTGCGAGGCGCTGGCTCGCACCGGCAACGCCTCGTCCCTGCACAGCGCCGGACGGCGGGCCCGACGTGAGGTCGAAGAGGGCCGGGAACAGATCGCCGCCGCCGTCGGCGCCCGCCCGTCTGAAGTGGTGCTCACCACCGGCGGCACGGAGAGCGACAACCTCGCCGTCAAGGGCCTCTACTGGGCCAGGAGGGCCGCGGACGACCGGCGCCGCCGCGTGCTCGTGTCCGCGATCGAGCACCACGCCGTGCTCGACTCCGCGCACTGGCTGGCCGCGCACGAAGGGGCGCAGGTCGAGGTGCTGGGGGTCGACCGGCACGGCCGCGTCCGTCCCGAGACCCTGCGGGCCGCGCTGGCCGACGACCCGGGCTCGGTCGCGCTCGTGTCGGTGATGTGGGCCAACAACGAGGTGGGCACGGTCAACCCGGTCCGTGAGCTGGCCGCCGCCGCGCATGCGCACGGGGTGCCGCTGCACACCGATGCGGTGCAGGCCGTCGGGATCCTGCCGGTCGACTTCGCCGCCTCCGGCGTGGACGCGCTGACCCTCACCGGACATAAGCTCGGCGGCCCCTACGGTGCGGGTGCGCTGTTGTTGGGGCGCGAGGTGCCGGTCACCCCGCTGCTGCACGGGGGCGGTCAGGAGCGCGACGTCCGGTCGGGCACGCTCGACACACCTGCCGTGGTGGGGCTGGCCACCGCCGTCGAACTCGCCGTGGCGCAGGCGCCGCAGCGAGCCGTCGAGATCGCCGGACTGCGCGACGACCTCGTCGGCAAGATCCTCGCCTCGGTCCCGGACGTCATCCTCAACGGCGACCCCGGGTCCGGCGTGATCGACGGCGGCCCTTCGCGGCTGCCCGGCAACGCCCACCTCAGCTTCCCAGGGTGCGAAGGCGACTCCCTGCTGATGTTGCTCGACGCCCACGGGATCGAGTGCTCAACCGGCTCGGCCTGCACCGCGGGCGTGGCGCAGCCCAGCCACGTGCTGCTCGCGATGGGGGCCGACGAGGCCACCGCGCGCGGGTCGCTGCGGTTCTCCCTCGGCCACACCACGACCGCGGCCGACATCGAACGGGTGACGGCCGTGATCGGCCAGGTCGTCGAGCGGGCGCGGCGGGCGGGGCAGAGTCGATGACCGGGCCGGGCGGGTTGCCCGGGGAGCGAGGAGTGGCGCGGTGAGGGTGTTGGCGGCGATGTCGGGCGGCGTGGACTCCGCGGTCGCCGCCGCGCGGGCCGTCGCCGCCGGGCACGACGTGGTCGGCGTGCACCTGGCCCTCTCCCAGACGCCGGATGCGCTGCGTTCGGGATCGCGCGGCTGCTGCTCGAAGGAGGACGCCGCCGACGCGCGCCGCGCCGCCGATGTCATCGGCATCCCGTTCTACGTGTGGGACTTCGCCGCCCGGTTCGCGGCCGACGTCGTCGACGACTTCGTCGCCGCCTACGCCTCCGGGCAGACGCCCAACCCGTGCCTGCGGTGCAACGAGAAGATCAAGTTCACGGCGCTGCTCGACCGGGCGCTCGCGCTCGGGTTCGACGCCGTCTGCACGGGCCACTACGCCCGGCTGCACCAGGGGGAGCTGCGCCGCGCCGTCGACACCGACAAGGACCAGTCCTACGTCCTCGCCGTCCTCACCGCGGAGCAGCTGCGGCACGCCATGTTCCCGCTGGGGGACACGGTGAAGGCCGACGTCCGCGCCGAAGCCGCCGACCGCGGCCTGCGGGTCGCGGCCAAGCCCGACAGCCACGACATCTGCTTCATCCCCTCCGGCGACACCCGCGCGTTCCTCGCGGCCCGCATCGGGGCTCGGCCCGGTCCGGTCGTGGACGCCGCGACGGGCACCGAGCTGGGGCGCCACGACGGTGTGCACGGGTTCACGGTGGGGCAGCGCAAGGGCCTCGGCGTCGCCGCACCGGCCGCCGACGGCCGCCCGCGCTACGTGCTCGGCATCGAGCCCGCGGAGGGAACGGTCCGCGTCGGCCCCGCCGCGGCGCTGGACGTCACGGTGATCGACGCGGAGCGCCCCGTGTGGACGGCAGGCAGCCCGGCGGGCCCGTTCGACGCGGTAGTGCAGGTCCGCGCCCACGGTGGCCTCGCCTCGGCCAGGGTCCTCCCCGAGGGCGGGGGTGACGGCGGGGGCGACGGCGGGCCGGTGCGGGTGGAGCTCGGCGAACCGTTGCGCGGGGTGGCGCCCGGCCAGGCGGTGGCGTTCTACGTGGATGACCGGGTGGTCGGCAGCGCGACGATCACCTCCGCCCGCTGACACCCCCGTGAGCGGATAACAGCGGATAACGTTGTCCGGCCACCATTTCCGCACACGACCCTCGGCCGTCGACGGGTCTGCGTTCGCGTACCGGTCCCGGCCACCGACGTGACCGATCCCGGTGGTAGACAGCCCGACATGAGTCCTGGGAGCGCGCCGTGAGCGCCGAAGACCCGCTCGCCGCTGCGCTCGCCGCGGCCGGGCTGACCGGGGCGCGGCCGGGCGAGACGATGCCGACGCCCGCGCCCGAACCCGCGCCGGAGCGCGACGCGCCTGCCGCCCCGCCCGCGCGGTGGCCCGCTGGCGCGGCCACCGGCGTCGGATCGATGCCGGGCACCGACGCCCGGGAGGCGGCCGCCATCGTGGTGGGCGAGCTGCCGGTGATGCCCGCGCTGCCGGAGCTGCCCGCCCGCGGGGTCGGGGCGGACATCATCGGCCGGACCGCCGGGATGCTCGTCGACATCGCGGTCGAGGTGCGCCCTTCCGGCTATCGGATCGCCGCCAGGCCGGGCCGTGACCAGCGCAGGGCCATCGACCTCCTGCGCTCCGACATGGACGCGTTCGACGAGGCGTGCGATCCGGTCCGTCCGCCGTGGGTCAAGGTGCAGGCGGCGGGCCCCTGGACGCTGGCGGCGTCGGTCGAGCTGCATTCCGGCCATGCGATGCTCACCGACCGCGGCGCCGTCCGTGAGCTCGCGGCGAGTCTTGCCGAGGGGCTGCGCGCGCACCTCGCGGAGGTCGCGGAGCGCACCGACGCCGCCGTCCTGCTGCAGCTCGACGAGCCGTCGCTGCCTGCGGTGCTGGCTGGTCGGGTGCCCACTCCTTCCGGCTACGGCTCGGTCCGCGCGGTGTCGGAGAACGCCGCGACCGACGTGCTTCGCGACCTGGTCGCCGCGGTCGGCGTGCCGGTTGCGCTGCACTGCTGTGCCGACCGCCCGCCGCTTTCGGTGCTGGGCGGTGTGGGCGCGGTCGCGATCGGGGTGGACGCGCTGCTGCCCTCCGTCGCGGGTCCCACCGCGTCCCCCGCGGCGCTCGACGCGCTGGGCGAGGTGTGGGACGTGGGCACGCCGCTGCTGCTGGGCATGGTGCCTGCCCGCGACCCCGGTGGGCGCCCGACCAGCCGAGCGCTCGCCCGCACGGCGTTCGACCTCGCCGACCGGCTGGGCTTCGACCGGGTGCGGCTCGCGCAGCTCGCCGTCCCCACGCCGAGCTGCGGCCTCGCGCGCGCCGACCCGAACTGGGCCCGTCGGGCGCTGGCCCTGTGCCGTGAGCTGGGCGAGGCGTTCCTCGATCCGCTCGACGAGCGGGAGTGATGCGCGCGGCGGTCAGTCCGCGTCCCGCTCGGCCAGCAGCGCCGCGAGAGCCGTGGTGATGTGCGCCTCGGCGGCCTCGTGCGTGACGCCGAACCCGGCGAGGAGCTGCGCGGCCGGGTTCTCGTCGTCGGCCAGCAGCCCCAGCAGCAGGTGCTCGGTGCCGACGTAGTTGTGGCCCAGCCGCAGCGCCTCGCGGAACACCAGCTCGAGCACCTTCTTCGACGGGCCGTTGAAGGGGATGTGCCCGTCGGGAACGGCGTCCCCGGCGACCAGGTTGGCCTCGGTGGCCTCGCGCAGGCCGTCAAGGTCGACGCCGAGTCCGGTCAACGTCGTCGCCGCCAGCGCGGCCCGCTCGACCAGCAGCCCCAACAAGAGGTGTTCGGGGAGGATCTGGTCCTGACCGCCGCGGCGAGCCGCCGCCTCGGCCTCGACGACCGCCTTCCGCGCCCGGGGCGTGAAACGGGCGAAGTCGCGCGCAGTGGTCGCGCCCTCCGCGCGCGGCACGAACCGCTTCTGCACCGCCTGCTTCGTGACCCCCATGTGGCGCCCGATGTCGGTCCACGAGGCGCCCGCGCGCCGGGCCTGGTCCACGAAGTGCCCGATGAGGTGGTCGGCGACCTCACCCAGGTGCTCGCCGACTTCGACGGCATCGCCCAGCCGTTCGAGCGCGCCGCCGTCGGGGTGGCGGTTCTTCACGAGGTTGATGAGGTCGTCGAGGCGCACCGCGGAGGTCATACGTCAACTCTAGGTTGACGATCGTGATGGGTCAACCTCGGGTTGACGATGACACGGTTGAGCTCGACATCGCGGAACTGTCGGTGTCCCTCGGTAGCCTCGCCCCGTGAGCACAGAATCCATCCGTGAGCGGTACGTCCAGCTGGCCGAGGAGGTCAGAGGCCACCGGTTCCGCTACTACGTGCTCGATGCGCCGGTGTTGTCCGATGGTCAGTTCGACGAGCTGTGGCGCGAGCTGTTGGCCATCGAGGAGGAGCATCCCGAGTTCGTCACTCCGGATTCGCCGACCCAGCAGGTCGGCAGCACCTTCTCCACCGACTTCACCGCCCACGATCATCTCGAGCGCATGCTCAGCCTCGACAACGCGTTCAGCCCCGAGGATCTGCGGGCGTGGGCCGATCGGGTCACCCGCGACGTCGGCGCGGAGCAGCTGCACTACCTGTGCGAGCTGAAGATCGACGGCCTGGCGGTCAACCTGCTCTACGAGAACGGCAGGCTCACCCGGGCGCTCACCCGCGGCGACGGGCGCACCGGCGAGGACATCACGCTGAACATGCGCACGTTGGAGGAGGTGCCGGAGGAGCTCACCGGCACCGCCGAGTTCCCGGTGCCCACCCTGATCGAGGTGCGGGGTGAGGTCTACTTCCGGTTGGAGGACTTCCAGGCGCTCAACGCCCTGATGGTCGAGGCGGGCAAGCCCGTCTACGCCAACCCGCGCAACACCGCCGCGGGCTCGCTGCGCCAGAAGGACCCGCGTATCACCGCGTCGCGCAAGCTGCGGCTGATCTGCCACGGGTTCGGCAAGCGCGAGGGCTTCACACTGGAACGTCAGTCCCAGGGCTACGACGCGCTGCGTGCCTGGGGCTTGCCGGTGTCGGAGCGCTCGGTGGTGCTCACCGGCATCGACGAGGTGATCGCCCACACCGTCTACTGGGGCGAGCACCGGCACGACATCGAGCACGAGATCGACGGTGTGGTCGCCAAGGTCGACGAGGTCGCCCTGCAACGGCGGCTG
Source organism: uncultured Actinomycetota bacterium (assembly GCA_963826705.1). GTDB lineage: Bacteria > Actinomycetota > Actinomycetes > Mycobacteriales > Pseudonocardiaceae > Pseudonocardia. The sequence goes on along the minus strand of CAWGYF010000017.1, from coordinate 32,030 downwards.
GGCGCCACCTCGCGGGCGCCGCGGTGGGCGATCGCGTTCAAGTACCCGCCAGAGGAGGTCACCACGAAGCTCCTCGACATCCGGGTCAACGTCGGGCGCACCGGCCGGGTCACCCCGTTCGCCTTCATGGAGCCGGTTGTCGTGGCCCAGTCCACGGTGTCGCTCGCCACCCTCCACAACGCCGACGAGGTGCGGCGCAAAGGCGTTCTGATCGGCGATCGGGTCGTTATCCGCAAAGCGGGCGACGTGATCCCCGAGGTGCTGGGGCCCGTCGTCGACCTCCGCGACGGCACCGAGCGGGAGTTCGTGATGCCGACGCACTGCCCCGAATGCGGCACCGCGCTGGCGCGGCAGAAGGCGGGCGATGTCGACCTGCGCTGCCCCAACGCCCGTTCGTGTCCCGCCCAGCTGCGTGAGCGGCTGTTCCACGTCGCTGGTCGAGGCGCGTTCGACATCGAGGGCCTCGGCTACGAGGCGGCAGTGGCGCTGCTCGCGGCCGAGGTGGTGCACGACGAAGGCGATGTCTTCGGGCTCACCGAAGACGATCTGCTGCGCACCGAGCTGTTCCGCACGAAGGCGGGGGAGCTGTCGGCCAACGGGCGGAAACTGCTGGTCAACCTCCAGGCGGCCAAGGACCGCCCGCTGTGGCGGGTGCTGGTCGGACTGTCGATCCGGCACGTCGGGCCCACGGCAGCCCAGGCTCTGGCGCGCGAGTTCACCTCGATGGAGGCGATCGAAGCCGCGGCGGAGGAGGCCGCGCGCGCCACGGAGGCGGCGGGCCTGGCGATCACGTCCGACGGCAGCGCAGGCGACCCGGCGGACGAGCCCGACACGGCATCCGTCGGTGGAGCGCCCGTCGATTCCGTGGGCGCCGTCGATTCCGTGGCCGGGGGCGTCGACGGCGCTGCTCCGGCAGAAAAGGACGGCGCCGATGATGAAGCGGCGCGGGTCGCCGTCGCGGAGAAGGCGGCGCGGGCGGCGGTCCGGGCTCAGACGAAGGAGTTGGTCGCCGCGCTCGCGCCGATCGCGGGCGTCGAGGGTGTGGGTCCGACGATCGCCGCGGCGCTGCGCGACTGGTTCTCCGTCGACTGGCATCGCGAGGTCGTCGCCAAGTGGCGCGCCGCGGGCGTGCGCATGGTCGACGAGGTCGACAAGTCGGTACCGCGCAGCCTGGAAGGGCTGTCCATTGTGATCACCGGATCGATGGACGGCTTCTCCCGCGACGAGGCCAAGGAGGCCATCGCCGCGCGCGGCGGGCGGGCCGCGGGATCGGTGTCGAAGAAGACCGCTTTCGTCGTCGCGGGGGAGGCGCCCGGCTCCAAGTTCGACAAGGCCATGGAGATCGGCGTCCCGGTCCTCGACGAGGACGGCTTCCGGGTATTGCTCGACCGCGGTCCCGAGGCCGCCCGGGAGGTGGCCCAGAAGTAGTGATGTTGGAGGGCGGGAGCGCGACGAGTGGCGTATGACACATGCGTGGTCCCACCGGGTGTAACGATGGCGCGTCTGGACGGCCGTAGCCCTTACGATCGGCGTGCGATCCCCGGAAAGGTCTCCGAACGGAGGCAGTGCGCGACGTGTTCGCGGGATATGGTCGTGAAGATGGGGGGGTCGCGGTGTTGCAGGCGGTGCTAAACGGTTCGCGACCCGAAGACGCACATCCAGCGCTGCCCATCGTGCCCCGCCACCTCGCCCGCGACGCCAGAGCGGTCGCCGAGCAGGGCGTCTCCTCGGTGCACATCCACCCGCGCGATCGCGAGAGCATGGAGACGCTCGATCCGGCCTACGTGGGCGATGCGGTCGCCGCCATCCGCGCTGAGGTGCCCGGCATGGAGATCGGCGTCCCCACCGGGCGTTGGATCGAGCCCGATCCGCAGCGGCGGGTCGAGGCCGTGCTGGCGTGGGGCCATCTGGGCATCGGCAAGCCCGACGTGTGCTCGGTCAACGTGCACGAGAAGGGCTGGGAGCGGGTGTGCTCCGCTGCCGAGTCCGTGGGCATCGGTGTCGAGCTCGGCGTCTGGACCAGCGGCGATGCCGTCACGCTGCGCCGCAACCGGGTGCCGAGGGGCACCACGAGGGTCCTTGCGGAGTCGACGGTGTCCGATCCGAGCACGGCCGTTGCCGAAGGTGTCCGGATCATGCGGGCCTTGGGGTCAGAGCTCGGGGTGCCGGTGCTCCTCCACGGCGAGGAGGGCGGCGCCTGGCCGGTGCTCGAGTACGCGATGGGTCTCAACGTCGACACGCGCATCGGCTTCGAGGACGTCCTCGTCCTTCCCGACGGGTGGTTGGCCACCGGCAACGACAACCTCGTCACCAAGGCGCTGGAGATCGGCGCCGGCAAGCGGGCGTGGGGTCTTCAGCAGAAGATGCGCTCGCGCCGCAGCCGCTGACGCCAGCGATCTCCGGCGGCACCCTCAATGGCCAGTGCGCACCGCGGTCGACCTCGCAGAGGTTTCGGTGTGGTCGCAGAGGGTCGAACTCAATGCCGGTTATTTCGACTTAGAGAGATCCCATGGCCCGGTGGGCCGCCTCGAAGGGGACGAAACGGACCGTTTCCTTCACAGCGCCCGGCAATTGGCGGTTGGCCGCGCATGATCGGTGAAAGTGGTGCCGCAAGGGCACTGGTGCACCTCGGGCACCACTGCAGGCGATCACCGGCTCAACAGACGTGACGAGCCTCCGCCTGCCCGGGCTGATCGCCGCCAACCAGGGCCACTTCGCAGACCGCGCACGCACATCGCAGACTCCACAGACCCTGCGAAGAGACAGCGGACCCTGCGAAGACCCTGTCCCGCCACGCCGCGTGCCTCATGTGCCGGGCGCACTTAAGGGCAGGAACGACGCGTCTGATGGCCTTGATCTCGGGGGGCCGGTCGTAGCGGGGTTGTCGGCGGGGGCTGCGTTTCTTGCGGTGGCCGCCGAGCGTTGATCGTCGGTTGTGGGACATGAGCGCCACATATGGCCGTTATGTCACAATTTTGGCGATCACCGTCCGCCGGACGCCCGCAGCCGGGCCGTGATCGTCGAGAGTGGTGTCGGCGACGCACCGCTGCACTCTTGGCACCACTTAAGGCGATCACCATGGCGACCGGGTCCAATGTGCGGTCCCGCGCGCTGTGCGCACTTCGCCGTTCGCCAGACCCTCTTTAACGGCGTATTGCCTTACCCATTGGTTTCGCGTTTGCTTCGGTCGCGACCGGTGTCAGGGCTGGCGGCGGTCGGGGCCGGCGTAGAGGATGAAGGTGTGGTCGATGCCCTGTTCGGGGGTTCCGGTCTTGGGTCCGAAGGATGTGGGCAGTTCGGCTTCGGTGTAGCGCTCGCCGCTGGCCAGGTAGATGCCGATGGCCCAGCGCTCTGGTGATCCTTGGTAGCGCAGGCGCAGGATCGGCTGGGGTTGGCGGTGGCCGGGCAGGCGGGCGGCGACGTAGCAGAACCGCCCGCGGTAGGTCACGACCGGCTTGCCGAGCTGGGGCCAGCCCTGATTGACATGGGCGATGATCCGCGCGGTGACGGCGGTGCAGGTCTGCGGGCTGGGGGCGTCGGGCACGGGTCGCATGATGGTGGCCGGCCGATACCGGCCGCGATCGGGGTCGCCTGGCGTGTCGGACCAGGTCCGGGGCCAGGGTGTCCCTACCGTCGCGCGATGATCTTGCCGGGGTCGTGGGCCGGGGTGTTGGACTCGTGCCGGCCGGTGTTTCGCCGTCGGGGCACGTTCGTGCTGTTCAGCGTGCTGGCCACCGGCATGGTCGCGACGACCGGGCGACGCTCGGTGGTCGGGATGCTGGCCGGGGCCCGGATGGCCCAGCAGATCTCCTTCCACGCCGCGTGCCGGTTCTTCTCCCGTGCGGTGTGGGACATCGACCGGCTGGGCCTGGTCGTGGCCCGGCTGATCGTGACCCGGCTCCTCAAGCCGGGCGAGCCGATCACCGTGGTGATCGACGACACCCTGTTCAAACGCTGGGGCCGCCACGTCTGGCAGGCGCACTGGACCCACGACGGCGCCGCCCAGGGCGGCAAGAAGATCGCCCGGGGCAACCGGTGGGTGATCGCCGGGATCGTGGTCCGGTTACCGTTCTGTACCGCGCCGGTGTGCCTGCCGGTGCTGCTGCGGCTGTGGGCGGGCAAGGCCACCACCACCCCGGTGGAGCTGGCCGCCCAACTGCTGAAGCTGATCGTCGCCGAGTTCGGCGACCGGGACGTGCACGGGGTCGGCGACGCCGCCTACCACGGCACGCCGCTGCTGATACCCGCGACGACCTGGACCACCCGACTCCCGGCCAACGCCGCCCTGTTCGACACCGCGCCACCGCGGACCGGGCGCCGCGGGCGTCCGGCGTTGAAGGGCCGCAAGCTCGGCCGGCCCGCCGCCCTGGCCACCGGCATCGCCGACGCGGGCTGGCGCACCACCCGCGTGTACCGCTACGGGCGCACCGAGACCGTGCAGGTGGCCGAGATACCGTGCATCTGGTACGGCAGTGTAGACCTGCATCTGGGACCGCTGGGCACTGCGCCCCTGGGGGAACCAGTCCAGCTGGATGCACAGGTGCATCGGGCCGGGCGGCAGGGGCGCGGTGTCATCCGTGTGGAACCAGGGCTTCCCGCCGTAACCACGTCGTGACCCCGCTGCGTAGGCGTCGACCCCGCGGCTGCGGCGACCGGTCGCCTTCGCCGCCACCAACGGGCGACAGGTTGCGCCCCCGTCCGAGCCTTCCGTCGAACGGCGGAAAAGACTCGACGAGCGGCGTCAGGCAAGGCGGGCCTTACCAGGGGCGACTTCATAGACGCTACGGCGACCTCGCAGATGTTCGACCTTCTGCGACCTCACCTCAACCCTTGCGAAGTCGACCGCTGCGCCGCCTTCAGGCGCCCAGAATGGTCGTGACGATGCCGGAAAGGTGGTTGAGCCGCGCCAGCTCCGATGGGCGGAACGCCGGGCCACCCGGTCGGCCGACGACGAGCGCCTGTGCGTCTCCCACCGGACCGAACGGGGCGGCGGCGAGCTCGGTGTCCAGGTTGCTCCACGGGTCCGGCACCCAGTGCACCACCGGATCGAGCACGATCGCCTTCGACAGCGGCAGCCACGGCAGATCGCCCGCGCTCGTCTCGGGAGCCGCGGAGCTCTGCGCGAGGCGGTAGGAGCGCGTGCGCTCCCGCCGCGCGATCAGCGCCCAGCCCGCCCGGAAGATCCGCGGCACGCCGTCGGCCAGCAGCTCGAGCCCGCGGTCGGGTTCCCCCGCGATCTCGTCGATCAGCTCCAGCTCGTGATGGGTCTCCAGACGGCCCGAATGCGGCCGCATCGACTCGACCTCGACCCCCGGCACCGACTCCGCCGAGGTGATCAGCACGTCCGGAGGGCGGCCGACCGGCAGTTCGACCGCGATGTCGTCGATCGCATGCCCCGCGGCACGCTCGACGACCGACACCCCGAGAATGTCGGCCCCCGCGTTGCCCAATGCCGTGGCGACGGCCCCGAGGCTTCCTGGTTTGTCCGGCAACACGATGCGGAGCAGGTACGACACGCCAGACACGCCCTCTCGCCGACTCCGCAGGAGGCGTCTCCACCAAGCGCGCCTCGACCGGTGATTGTGTCAGGGCGAGGGCCGCCCGAGCGAGGGCGCGCGGCGGCCGGTCGTCGATCGCCCCTTCGGGCACACCGTGTGCGAAGTCGGTCGCGCGCCGCGCCCGTGGATCACGGCCGCGGGATTCGCCCTCCAGCCGACCCCTGGCTGCGCTGTCGGCCGTCTCGAGCGTGCCCATGGAACGAGCGCGACCCCCTGCCTTGCAAGGTGCCATCACGAAGCCCATCGGCTGTGATCCACGGGACACGGCCTAGACTCGTGAGCAGGTCGACGTCCGCGCCCGCTGCCGCCGCGACGTCCCGCAATCACCGGTGGAGGAGATCTTGGCCGCAGATACGCATGCGATCACCCGGGACGAGGTCGCGCACCTCGCCCGGCTGGCCCGGCTCGCCGTCACCGACGCGGAGTTGGACATTTTCGCGGGCCAGCTCGAGGTGATCCTCGGCGCGGTCGCCCGCGTCGGCGAGGTCGCCGCGGACGACATCCCGCCGACGTCGCACGCCGTGCCCTTGGAGAACGTCTTCCGCCCCGACGAGCTGCGCCCGAGCCTCACCCAGGAGCAGGTGCTGGCCTGCGCTCCGGCGGCCGAAGACGGCCGTTTCCGAGTGCCGCGGATTCTGGGGGAAGAGTGAACGCCGACCTCACCCGCTACACCGCGGCCGAGCTCGCGGAGAAGATCCACTCCCGCGAGGTGTCGGCTGTCGAGGTCGCGCGGGCGCATCTGGAACGGATCGCCGCGGTCGACGGCCAGGTGCACGCGTTCCTGCACGTCGCGGAGGAGGCCGCGCTGGCGTCGGCGGTGCTCGTCGACGACAGTCTCGCCGCGGGCACCCCGCCTGCCTCCCCCCTGGCGGGTGTGCCGCTGGCGCTCAAGGACGTCTTCACCACGGTCGACATGCCCACCACGGCGGGGTCGAAGATCCTCGAAGGCTGGCGTCCGCCTTACGACGCCACGGTCACGTCCCGTCTGCACGCCGCCGGGATCACGATCCTGGGCAAGACGAACATGGACGAGTTCGCGATGGGCTCGTCCACCGAGCACTCCGCGTTCGGGCCGACGCACAACCCGTGGGACCTCACCCGGGTCCCCGGCGGCTCCGGCGGGGGCTCCGCCGCGTCGCTCGCCGCCTTCGAGGCGCCGCTCGCGATCGGCACCGACACCGGCGGGTCGATCCGCCAGCCCGCGGCGTTCACCGGCACGGTCGGGGTGAAGCCCACCTACGGGGGTGTCTCCCGGTACGGCCTGATCGCCTGCGCGTCGTCGCTCGACCAGGGCGGCCCGTGCGCGCGCACCGTGCTCGACGCCGCCCTGCTGCACGAGGTGATCGCGGGCCACGACCCGCTCGACTCCACGTCGATCGACGCGTCGGTGCCCGCCGTCGTCGCCGCGGCGCGGGAGGGGGCACAGGGTGACCTGTCGGGCATGCGGGTGGGGGTCGTCCGCGAGCTGGGTGGCGAGGGCTACCAGCCGGGTGTGCGGGCGTCGTTCGAGCAGGCCGTCGCCCAGCTGGAGAAGCTCGGCGCGGAGGTGGTCGAGGTGAGCTGTCCGCACTTCGAGTACGGGCTCGCTGCCTACTACCTCATCCTGCCCAGCGAGGTGTCGTCCAACCTCGCCCGGTTCGACGCGATGCGCTACGGCCTGCGCGTGGCCGAGACCGGGTCGGCGGAAGAGGTCATGGCCGCCACCCGGGAGGCCGGTTTCGGCGCCGAGGTCAAGCGCCGCATCATCCTCGGCACGTACGCGCTGTCGTCGGGCTACTACGACGCCTACTACGGGCAGGCGCAGAAGGTGCGCACCCTGATCGCGCGCGACTTCGCCGCCGCCTTCGCCCACGCCGACGTGCTCGTCTCCCCCGCGACGCCGACCACGGCGTTCCCGATCGGGGACAAGGTCGACGACCCGCTGGCCATGTACCTCAACGACCTCGCGACGATCCCGACCAACCTCGCGGGCACCGCGGCGATGTCGGTCCCGTCCGGGCTCGCCGTCTCCGATGACAGCCCAAGCGGCCTTCCGGTCGGTTTGCAGATTATGGCGCCCGCGCTCGGCGAGGCCGTGATGTACCGGGTGGCGGCGGCCTACGAGGCCTCCCGGCCAACACCGACCGCCCCGGAGGTCCTGTCGTGACCGCCGACGTACTCGTTCCCGCGGAGGCGAAATCGTGACCGCCGACGTACTCGTTCCCGCGGAGGCGAAATCGTGACCGCCGACGTACTCGTTCCCGCGGAGGCGAAATCGTGACCGCCGACGTACTCCTTCCCGCGGAGGTGAAATCGTGACTGCTCCAACGCTGGTGGCCTTCGACGAGGTCGTCGACCGCTTCGACCCCATGCTGGGGCTCGAGGTGCACGTCGAGCTCAACACGCAGACGAAGATGTTCTGCGGCTGCCCGACGACGTTCGGCGGCGAGCCCAACACCCAGGTCTGCCCGACCTGCCTCGGGCTGCCGGGGTCGCTTCCGGTGGTCAACCGCGCCGCCGTGGAGTCGGCGATCCGGATCGGGCTAGCGCTCAACTGCGAGATCGCCCCGTGGTGCCGGTTCGCGCGCAAGAACTACTTCTACCCCGACATGCCGAAGAACTTCCAGACGTCGCAGTACGACGAGCCGATCGCGTTCGACGGGTACCTGGACGTCACGCTCGACGACGGCACGGTCGTGCGCGTCGGCATCGAGCGGGCGCACATGGAGGAGGACACCGGCAAGTCGCTGCACGTCGGGGGGGCGACCGGGCGGATCCACGGCGCCGAGTACTCCCTGCTGGACTACAACCGCGCGGGCGTACCGCTGATCGAGATCGTCACGAAGATGATCCCCGACACCGGGGCGCGGGCGCCGGAGGTGGCGCGCGCATACGTCACCGCGCTGCGTGACCTGATCAAGGCGCTCGGCGTCTCGGACGTGCGGATGGACCAGGGTTCGATGCGGTGCGACGTCAACCTCTCGCTGTCGCCGCGCGGCTCGGGGATCCTCGGCACGCGCACGGAGACGAAGAACGTCAACTCCTTGCGCTCGGTGGAGCGGGCGGTGCGCTACGAGATGGCGCGCCAGGCCGCGGTGCTGGAGTCCGGCGAGCCGATCGTGCAGGAGACGCGGCACTTCGAGGAGCAGTCGGGCACCACCCGGGCGGGGCGGCGCAAGGAGACCTCCGAGGACTACCGCTACTTCCCCGAGCCCGACCTCCTCCCGATCGCCCCGCCCGCGGAATGGGTACAGGAGCTGCGCGGCACGCTGCCCGAGATGCCGTGGGCGCGACGGGCGCGGCTGCAGGCGCAGTGGTCGCTCACCGACGAGGAGCTGCGCGATCTGGTCAACGCGGGCGCGCTCGAGCTCATCGAGGCCACCGTCGCGGCAGGCGCGCCCGCGGGAGAGGCCCGGTCGTGGTGGGTCTCGTACCTGACGCAGCAGGCCAACGCCCGCGAGGTCACCCTGGACGCGCTGGCGATCACGCCGGAGGCGGTGGCGCGGGTGATCGCGCTGGTGGCGTCGGGGCAGCTCACCAACAACCTGGCCCGTCAGGTCGTCGACGGAGTGCTGGCGGGCGAGGGCAACCCAGACGAGGTCGTCGCCGCGCGGGGGCTCGCGGTGGTGTCGGACGAGGGCGCTCTGGTCGCTGCCGTCGACGCGGCGCTCGCGGCCCAGCCCGACGTCGCCGAGAAGATCCGCGGGGGCAAGGTGGCGGCCGCGGGCGCGATTGTCGGGGCCGTGATGAAGGGGACCGGCGGCAAGGCCGACGCCAAGCGGGTGCGCGAGCTGGTGTTGGAGCGCTGCACGCCCGCGAGCGGATAGGCCACTTCGCAGGCGGTGTGGTGCGCGCCGGGGTTCGCAGCAGGGTGACACTGCTGCAGCTCAGTCGGAGCAGTGTCACCCTGCTGCGATGCGCGCGGCCCCAGCACGGGATCAGGAGCGCCCCGCACCGCCTCCGCCGTTGACCTGGATCCGGATCACCCTGTCGTCGCTGGACACCGGTGTGCCGCCCAGCTTGTTGACCGTGCCGAGCCACAGGAAGCCGTCCGACCCGACCGTGGCAGGTCCGAGCCTGCCGTAGACGCCCTTGAGCAGCGTCTGCGGCTGGCCGCTGAACAGCCCGTTCTTGTCCGCCTGCAGGACGTAGGTCGCCGCGCCGCCGTTCTCGGCGACGGTCAGCATCCCCGCGTGCGCCGTGCAACCACTCACACCGGGGCTCTCGGGCCAGCGCCAGGCGGGTGCGGGCAGCGGTCCGGGGATGACCAGATGCAGGACGTCACCCGCGTCCGTGTGGTCAGACACCCAGACCAGCGCGCTCGTGTCGTCCACACAGAGCCCGCCGGGATCGCTGACCCCGGTGCTCAGCACGGACGAGTTCGGGTCCGGGTTGTCCGTGCTGGGCCGCCCGAGCGTGTCGATGCGCAGCACCTTGCCCGCGAGCGAGCCCGGCAGTGACGTGTCGACGCCCGTGTCGCCCGTGGCCACGAGGAGCGAGCCGTCGGCGTCCACCCCCAGCGCGCCCGCGTTGTGCGTCGCGCCGCGTGGGATCCCGACCAGCACCGGCTTGGGCGGCTCGCCGGGAGCCAGTTTGACGACCCGGTTGTCGGTCGGCGTGGACACGTAGGCGTAGACGAGCTGGTCCTCGGCGTACGCCGGGGACAGCACCAGCCCGGTGAGTCCGCCGCCAGCGCTCGCGTCGACCGGGATCGTCGTGACGAGCACAGGAGCCTCGCCTTGGCGCACCCGCAGCACGCGGCCCGTCGTGCGCTCCCCGACCAGCGCGGACAGCCCGTCGGGCAGGACGGCGATCGCGCCGACCGGGGCCAGACAGGTGGCCACGACCTGCGGATCCGGGTCGCTGCACCCCGCTGGCGCCCGCGGCGCGCCGCTCGGCCCTGGCCCGTCCGGCGGTGTCGGCTCTCGGGTGGGCGGGTTGGCCACCGCGGGTGGGCCGCCCAGCTCGCCGACACCCTCGATCTTGTCGTGCCAGTCGTGCGGCCCCGAGTCGGGGAACGACGCGCAGGCCGCCAGCAGCAGGACGGTCAGCAGCGCGAACGCGCCCAGCATCGGTCTCACCACGCGAGCAGGCTAGGTGGGGCCGGGTGAGTGGCCGGTGAGTACCGTCGGACACATGGTCCAGATGGAGGCCGAGATCGACGTGCTGGTCCCACACGAGGCGGGGATCGCCGCGCTGGCCGACGTGCCCGGAGCGCGCGCGGTGCTCTATGACCCCGCCGCCGACCTGCCGCCCGAGGCGAAGACCGCCCAGGTGGTCGTCGCCCCGTTCCTCGCGACCGGCGAGATCGTGGCCAAGCTGGGGAGCCTGCCGAAGCTGCGGCTGGTGCAGCTGCTCACCGCGGGTGCCGAGGCGTGGATCGGGAAGCTGCCAGAGGGTGTCGCGCTCTCGGACGGTCGCGGCGCCCACGGCGGAGCCACCGCCGAGTGGATCGTCGCGACGCTGCTGGCGATCTACCGGCACCTGCCGCGCTTCGCCGCCGCCCAGGCCGAGGGGCGCTGGGACTACCACCAGACCGAGGAGCTGGCCGACAAGCGCGTGCTGATCATCGGTGCGGGCGACGTGGCCGAGCAGACGGTTGCGCGGCTCGTCCCGTTCGGCGTGACGACCACGCTCGTCGGCCGCCGCGCCCGTGACGGCGTGCACGCGATCGACGAGGTCCACGACCTGCTGCCCCAGCACGACGCCTGCGTGGTGATCGTGCCGCTGACCGACGCCACCCGCGGCCTCGTCGACGCCGCGTTCCTCGCCGCGATGCCCGACGGCGCGGTGCTGGTCAACGCGGCGCGCGGGCCGGTAGCGCACACCGACGCGATCGTCGCGGAGCTGACGTCGGGGAGGCTGCGCGCGGCACTGGACGTCACCGACCCCGAGCCGCTGCCGCAGGGCCACCCGCTCTGGGCCGCGCCAGGGCTGCTGCTCACCGCGCACGTCGGCGGCAGCGTGCCGCAGGCCATGGCCCGGGCCTTCCGGGTCGCGGCCGAGCAGATCGCGGAGTTCGCCGCGGGGAACACGCCACCGAACCTGGTCCTGGACGGGTACTGACCAGCCGTTGCGGATACTGTGCCGCGCATGACGGAGCAGCCAACGGCGTACCCGGGTTACGGCAACTACGGCACTCCGTCACAGCCCGACGCGACCCGTCCCACCCGTCGCCCGCTCGCCTGGAACGGCGGCACCGACATCGGGTTGCTCCTGCTGCGCCTCGGCGTCGGAGGCGCCGTGTTCGCGCACGGCGCGCAGAAGGTGTTCGGGCTCTGGGGCGGCCCCGGCATCGTCGGGTTCGCAGGCAACCTCGAGACCTTCGGCTACCAACAGGCCACAACGCTGTCGTGGGTCACCGGGATCACCGAGCTCGTGGCGGGCGTGTTCGTCGTGCTCGGCATTCTCACGCCGCTGGCCGCCGCGGCCGTGCTGGCGATCATGATCAATGCTGTGCTGCTCAAGCTGGGCAATGGCTTCTTCGTCACGGGACCGTCGGGCGGGAACGCCGTCGAGTACTCCGCGGTGCTCGGGCTCGGCGCGGCCTGCCTGGTGTTCACAGGCCCGGGGCGGATCGCGGTCGACAACGGCCGGGCTTGGCACCGGCGCCCCGCCTCGTGGGGTGTGCTGGCGCTGGTGATCGGCATCGCTGCCGCGATACTCGTCTACATCCTCCTGCGGCGTCCGGTCGTGGCCTGACGGCTGCGGTCAGCCGTGGCCGCCGCGCGCCGCCGCGGCGCGCCCGCCGTCGCCGTCGTGGCCTCGCCGTCGCCGTCGTGCCTCGCCGTCGCCGCTGCGCCTCGCCGTCGCCGCCGCGCCTCGCCGTCGCCGCCGCGCCCCGCCGTCGCAGCAGGGTGACGCTCCTCCAATTGAGTCGCAGCAGTGTCACCATGCTGCAACCCCGGACCGCGCCCTCAGCGTCGCCCTCCGCCCAGGACGTCGCGTGACCGCCGACGAGGAGTGGTTGCCCCTGCTGGAGCGGCGTCTCGGCTTGCCCCTCACCGTGGTCGGGCGCGCGGCGCTGACCGGCGGCTACGTTTCCGCTTCGGTGGACAGGGTCGAGCTGGCCGCTGCGGGCAGGCAGCTGTCGGTTGTCATCAAGGCGGCGGGGCCGGTCGAGATCGCGGCCATGCGGGCGATCGCGGTGGTGGGCGACATCGAGCCGCGACCGCTGGCCATCGGCTCCGGCTGGCTGGTGCTCCCCTTTGTGGACGGGGCGGCGCTCGGGCCGGACGACCCGGTGCCCGACGCGGTGTGGCGCACCCTGGCCAGGGTGCACGCCCACTGGCGGGGCCGGCGACCGCGGGGTGTGCCCGTCGTCGACGCGGCGTGGTGGGCGGCGCTGTGTGACCACACGCTGATCGCCGTTCGGGGCGGCCTGACGCGCACGGGGGAGCGGGAGTTCGCCGACGCCGAGCGGGCGCTCATGGCGTGGCGTGCCGAACCCGTGATCGCCGCCGCGCTGGCCCGCATGCCGCGCACACTCGTGCACGGTGACGCCCACCGCGGCAACGTGCTGGGCCGGGGCGACGGCGCGGTCCTCATCGACTGGGGCAACGCCCGCGTCGCCCCCGCCGCCGTCGACCTGGCGACGCTGCGCGCGGTGGGCGCCACCCCGCCCGAGCACTACCCGCGGCCCACCCCGCTGGAGAACGATTGGGCCGACGTGCAGGTCCACGTCCAGTACCTGAGCTTCGCCGCCGACTACCTCGGCGCCGCCAGGGTCGGCGAGATGATCGCGACAGCCGAAGCTGCCCTCGCCCGCCTCCGCGTCGGGTAGCAAGATCGGCGGTTGTGGTGTGGGACGTGCAGATCTGCACGCCTCCCACCACTTCCGACGATCACGGTGTCGGCGGCGGGGCGAGCGGCGGGCCCGTCGGCGGCGGGGCAACGGACGAGCGCGCGGGCTGCAGGCGAAGGGCGAGCGCCGGGGGCGACCCGCAGCGAGCAGGCGCGTCCGCTAGCGGGTGTTGCCAGCCGGCCGCCGACGGGTCGGTGATCACCAGAAGTGGTGCCAGTCGGCTGGCGACGGGTTGGTGATCACCAGAAGTGGTGCCAGTCGGCTGGCGACGGGTTGGTGATCACCAGAAGTGGTGCCAGTCGGCTGCCGACGGGTCGGTGATCACCAGAAGTGGTGCCACGCGTGCAGCAGTGCACCTCTCTCACCACTTTCGCCGATCACCCGCCAGAGCGCCTGCGGCACCCCGCCAGCGCGCCTGCGGCACCCCGCCAGCGCGCCTACGACACCCGACCCGCCAGAGCGCCTACGGCACCCCGCCAGCGCGCCTACGGCACCCGACGCCAGAGCGCCTACGGCACCCCGCCAGTGCGCGCTGACGGCACCCCGCCAGAGCGCCTACGGCACCCCGCCAGCGCGCCTGCCGCACCCCGCCAGAGCACCTGCGGCACCCCGCCGGTGCGCGCCCGCCAGCACCCCGCCAGAGCGCGCGCCTACGGCACCCGGCGAACGGCCCCGGTGTGCGCGCTCGTCGCCAACGCGGCGTAGGCCCGCAATGCCCTGCTCACCGGCCGGTCGCGGTCGCGGGGCTGCCAGGGCCGCTCGCTCGCCTCCATCTTGGCGCGCCGCTCGGCGAGCACCTCGTCGGCGACCTCGAGGGCCAGGGTGCGCTCGTGCACGTCGATGACGACGCGGTCGCCGTCCTCGATCAGCCCGATCAGCCCGCCCGCCGCGGCCTCCGGCGAGATGTGGCCCACCGAGATGCCGCTGGATCCGCCGGAGAACCGGCCGTCGGTGACCAGCGCGCACACCCGGCCCAGCCCCGCGCCCTTGATGAACGCCGTGGGGTGCAGCATCTCCTGCATCCCCGGCCCGCCGGATGGCCCCTCGTAGCGGATGACCAGGACGTCGCCCGGCTGCACCTGCTTCGCGAGGATCACCGAGACGGCCTCCTCCTGGCTCTCGACGACCCGCGCGGGGCCCTCGAAGTGCCACAGCTCCTCGTCGATCCCGGCCGCCTTGATCACCGCGCCGTCCGGGGCGATGTTGCCGCGGAGCACGGCGAGACCACCGTCGCGGGTGTAGGCGTGCGCGACGTCGCGGATGCAGCCCCCTGCCGCGTCCGTGTCGAGCGACGACCAGCGGTTGGACGTCGAGAACGCCTCTGTCGTGCGCACTCCGCCGGGCGCGGCGTGGAAGAGCTCGACCGCCTCAGCCGACGGCGACTCGGCGCGCACGTCCCACGCGTCCAGCCAGGCCTCGAGGGAAGGGGAGTGCACGGTGTGGACGCCCGCGTTCAGCAGGCCGCCCCGCCGCAGCTCGCCGAGGATGGCCGGGATGCCGCCCGCCCGGTGCACGTCCTCCATGTGGTAGTCGGAGTTGGGCGCCACCTTGGCCACGCACGGCACCCGGCGGGAGACGGCGTCGATCGCGGCGAGGTCGAAGTCGAGCTCGCCCTCCTGCGCGGCGGCGAGGATGTGCAGCACGGTGTTGGTGGAGCCGCCCATTGCGACATCCAGGGCCATCGCGTTCTCGAAGGCCGCCCTGGTGGCGATGTTCCGCGGGAGCGCCGAGGCGTCATCATCGTGGTACCACCGGTGAGCCAGGTCCATGACGGTGGTGCCCGCGCGCTCGAACAGCGCGCGGCGGGCGGCGTGGGTGGCCAGCGTGGAGCCGTTGCCGGGCAGCGCGAGGCCGAGCGCTTCGGTGAGGCAGTTCATCGAGTTGGCCGTGAACATGCCCGAGCACGAGCCGCACGTCGGGCATGCCGAACGCTCCACGAGCGCGAGGCCGTCGTCATCGACCTGCTGCGACGCGGACGCGGAGATCGCCGTGATGAGGTCGGTGGGCGCGTGGGCCACCCCGTCGGCCACAACGGCCTTCCCCGCCTCCATCGGGCCGCCCGACACGAACACCGTCGGGATGTTGAGCCGCATGGCGGCGTTGAGCATCCCCGGCGTGATCTTGTCGCAGTTCGAGATGCACACGAGCGCATCGGCGGCGTGGCCGTTGACCATGTACTCGACGGCGTCGGCGATCACCTCGCGCGAGGGCAGCGAGTAGAGCATCCCGCCGTGCCCCATGGCGATGCCGTCGTCGACCGCGATGGTGTGGAACTCCCGTGGCACGCCGCCTGCCGCGCGCACCCCGTCGGCGACGATCTCGCCGAGGTCCTTGAGGTGGACGTGGCCGGGCACGAACTGTGTGTAGGAGTTGGCGATGGCGACGATGGGCTTGCCGAAGTCGTCGTCGGTCATGCCGGTGGCGCGCCAGAGCGAGCGCGCTCCGGCGGCGTTGCGGCCGTGGGTGGTGACGCGCGAGCGCAGCGCGGGCATCAGTCGTCTCCCATACCTGAGTCGTCTCCCATGACAAGGCGCCCGCCGGACACGGCGGCGAGCTGAGGCAGGTCACGGATGTGGACGGAGGGGAGCGGTAGCTCGGCACCGTCGGTCAGCACCGCCCGCACCCTGGCCTTGTTGTACAGACGCAGCGAGCTGATCTCCGACCACGGTACGCGCCGGGAGCCGACGACCCGCCGAACGGTCAGCGCGTCCGCATCGACGACCGTTCGCACGCGCAGCACCCACGCGATCATCCCGAGCGGGACGAGATAGATCAGCCAGAAGTACGACGCCCCGAACGCCACCGGTGTAGCGCATACGGCGAGCAGGACGGCGCCCAGGATCGACAGGCGCGGCGGCCGGAAGACGGCGCGGCCGGGCGGCGGCTGCTCGCTCACTGCACCCTCCTCGTTAGCGCTCGTCGGTGGCGTTCGCTGCGCTGCTGTATTGAATAGTGAGCTCGCAAGCTCGCTCACGTCCTCATCGTCGCATCAGACGATTTGACGCGTCGGTCGCCGGGCCGCTAGCGTCAAACCATGCTCGTCGACCACCTCCTCGTACTTGTCAGGCGCGTCAACGCCTGATCGAGCACTCGGTCGTCGACGCGCCACCCCTCGTTCCGCCACCTACGGCGGTCGGGGGTTTTTTCATGTTCGGAACCGTCACGAGCAGCGAGGCGAAACCCCCATGACCACCGCAACTCCCCGATCAGGGCCGAAACCGGCGCCACCGCCCGGCAGGCCCGGCCCGGTACAGCGCCCGGAGACCCCGCGCGTCGACGCCGTTGCCGGATCCCGCATCGACGCCGTGCCGATGACCGGCGCGCAGTCCCTCGTGCGCTCGCTGGAGGAGGTTGGCTGCGAAGTCGTCTTCGGCATCCCCGGAGGCACGATCCTCCCCGCTTACGACCCGCTGTTGGACTCCACGAGAGTCCGGCACGTCCTCGTCCGCCACGAGCAGGGCGCCGGGCACGCGGCTACGGGGTACGCCCAGGCCACGGGCAAGGTCGGGGTCTGTATGGCGACCTCGGGCCCGGGCGCGACCAACCTGGTCACCCCCATCGCCGACGCCCACATGGACTCGGTGCCGATCGTCGCGATCACCGGTCAGCAGAGCCGCGCACTGATCGGAACCGACGCGTTCCAGGAAGCCGACATCACCGGCATCACCATGCCGATCACCAAGCACAACATGCTGGTCACCGACGCCCGGGAGATCCCGAGGGCGATCGCGGAGGCCTTCCATCTGGCCTCGACAGGCCGACCCGGCCCGGTGCTGGTGGACATCCCCAAGGACGTCCTGCAGGAGCAGACGACCTTCAGCTGGCCCCCTGAGCTGCAGCTGCCCGGCTACCGGCCGACGACCCGGCCGCACGGCAAGCAGATCCGCGAGGCCGCCAAGCTCATCACCGCCGCTCGCCAGCCCGTGCTCTACGTCGGTGGCGGCGTGCTCAAGGCCGAGGCGTCGGCCGAGATGCTGGCGCTGGCTGAGCTCACCGGCATCCCGGTCGTCACCACCCTGATGGCGCGCGGCGCGTTCCCCGACAGCCATCCCCAGCACGTCGGGATGCCGGGCATGCACGGCACGGTGGCCGCTGTGGCCGCGATGCAGAGGTCCGACCTGCTGATTGCGCTGGGCGCGCGGTTCGACGACCGCGTCACCGGACAGCTTGCCAGCTTCGCACCGAACGCCCAGGTCGTGCACGCCGACATCGACCCCGCGGAGATCTCCAAGAACCGCCGGGCGGACGTCCCGATCGTGGGCGACTGCAAGGAGGTCATCGTCGAGCTCATCGACGCGGTCACCGCGGAGCAGGCGGCGCATCCTTCCGCCGATCTGACGGGCTGGTGGGCGTTTCTCGACAACCTCCGCGCGAACTTCCCGCTCGGCTACGACTGGCCAGCCGACGGCTCGCTGTCCCCGCAGTACGTCATCGAGCGCATCGGGGCGATCGCGGGGCCAGACGCCCTGTACACAGCGGGCGTCGGGCAGCACCAAATGTGGGCGGCCCAGTTCGTCCGCTACGAGAACCCGCGGACCTGGATCAACTCCGGCGGCCTCGGCACCATGGGCTTCGCCGTGCCTGCGGCGATGGGCGCGAAGATGGCGCTGCCGGACGCGGTCGTGTGGTGCATCGACGGCGACGGCTGCTTCCAGATGACCAACCAAGAGCTCGCCACCTGCGCGATCGAGAACATCCCGATCAAGGTGGCGATCATCAACAACGGCAACCTCGGCATGGTCCGGCAGTGGCAGAACCTGTTCTACGCCGGGCGCTACTCCCAGACCGACCTCGGCACGCACAAACACCGGATCCCGGACTTCAAGCTGCTCGCCGAGGCCATGGGCTGCGTGGGGCTGCGGGCGGAGTCGAAGGAGGACGTCGACCGCGTCATCCACCAGGCGATGGCGATCAACGACCAGCCGGTCGTGATCGACTTCGTGGTCGGGGCCGACGCCCAGGTGTGGCCGATGGTCGCCGCGGGCACCGGCAACGACCAGATCATGGCTGCGCGCGGCATCCGGCCGCTGTTCGACGGCGACGAGCTCATCACCGATCCCGCGACGATCGCCGCGGTCACCGCCGAGGCGACCGCGGACGCCGCCGAGGGGCGGGGGCAGCGATGATGGTGCGCCACACCCTCTCGGTGCTCGTCGAGAACAAGCCCGGTGTCCT
Source organism: uncultured Actinomycetota bacterium (assembly GCA_963826705.1). Taxonomy (GTDB): domain Bacteria; phylum Actinomycetota; class Actinomycetes; order Mycobacteriales; family Pseudonocardiaceae; genus Pseudonocardia. The sequence continues at coordinate 13,514 of CAWGYF010000017.1, read as the reverse complement.
GGCCAGGGTGTCGGGGCTGTTCTCGCGGCGCGGCTTCAACATCGAGTCGCTCGCGGTCGGGCCGACGGAGAACGCGGACGTCTCGCGCATGACGATCGTCGTGGCCGTCGAGGACTTCCCGCTCGAGCAGGTGACCAAGCAGCTCAACAAGCTGATCCACGTCATCAAGATCGTGGAGCTGGAGCCGATGCAGTCGGTCCAGCGCCAGGTCCTGCTGGTCAAGGTGCGGGCCGATCCCGCCGTCCGCAGCCAGGTGCTGGAGATCGTCGAACTGTTCCGCGCCAAGGCCGTCGACGTCACCCCCGAGTCGTTGACGATCGAGGCGACGGGCACCGCGGAGAAGATCGCGGCGCTGCTGAAGAATCTGGAGTCCTACGGCATCCGGGAGATGGTCCAGTCGGGCACCATCGCCGTCGGCCGTGGGCCGCGCTCCATCACCGCCACCGCCGTCCGCTGAGCGAAAGAAGAGACCTGTGAGTGTCAACATCTACTACGACGACGACGCCGATCTGTCGATCATCCAGGGCCGCAAGGTCGCGGTGATCGGCTACGGCAGCCAGGGTCACGCGCACTCGCTGTCGCTGCGCGACTCGGGCGTCGAGGTGCGCATCGGCCTGCCGGAGGGCTCGAAGTCGCGTGCGAAGGCCGCCGACGAGGGGCTGACGATCGGCACGCCCGCCGAGGTCGCCGCCTGGGCCGACCTGATCATGATTCTGGCGCCGGACACCAAGCAGCGTCACATCTATGCCGACGACATCGCCCCCAACCTCAAGCCGGGTGACGCGATCTTCTTCGGCCACGGTTTCAACATCCGCTACGGCCTGATCAAGCCGCCGTCGGAGGTGGACGTAGCGATGGTCGCGCCGAAGGGGCCGGGGCACCTCGTGCGCCGCCAGTTCGTCGACGGCAAGGGTGTGCCGTGCCTGATCGCCGTCGAGCAGGACGCGACGGGCGGCGCGAAGGCGCTCGCGCTCTCCTACGCCGCGGCGATCGGCGGCGCGCGCGCCGGAGTTATCGAGACGACGTTCACCGAGGAGACCGAGACCGACCTCTTCGGCGAGCAGGCCGTGCTCTGCGGCGGCGCGGCCGCGCTGGTGCAGACCGGTTTCGAGGTGCTCACCGAGGCGGGCTACGCCCCGGAGGTGGCCTACTTCGAGTGCCTGCACGAGCTCAAGCTGATCGTCGACCTCATGTACGAGGGCGGCATCGCCAACGAGCGCTTCTCGATCTCCGACACCGCCGAGTACGGCGACCTCACCCGCGGTCCGCGCGTCATCACACCTGCGACGAAGGACGCGATGCGGGCGATCCTGGCCGAGATCCAGGATGGGCGCTTCGCCCGTGAGTGGGTGGCCGAGGACGACGCGGGCCGCCCGAACTTCACCCGCCTGCAGAAGGAGGGCCAGGAGCACCCCATCGAGCAGGTGGGGGAGAAGCTGCGCGGTCTGATGAGCTGGGTGGGCACGAAGGCGACCTGATCCGGTCCCTCGGCCGAGCGGGTCGGGCTCGCCGCTCCGCGCTCATGATCGCCGCGTCCGGCGCTTTCCGTGCGCCAGCACAAAGCGCCGGGTTTGGCGATCAAGGCGGGCGGCGTGGCGTGGATGGTCCGGGCCGGGGCGGTCTGTGTTCCGGGCACCAGGTCATCCCACCTGCTGGGGCGTCAGCCGGGCGGATCGGTCATTCCTTCACAAGTGTTGCGAGCGCGACGCGGAGGCCGGGCAGCTTGGTGGTCGCAGCGTCCCACACCAACGCGTCGTCGACGATCGCGTATCCATGGATCAGGATGTTTCGAAACGCCACGAGCCTCGCCAGGTCATCGATCTGCGCCGCGAGGCCCGGATCCACCCGCGAAAGCTGGTTCAGCGACTCACCGACGATCTCGAACTGTCGCTCGACGGCGGACCGGACCAGATCGTCGGCTTGGTAGTCCGCGAAGTCCTTTTCCTCGACGAAGCGGGTGATGAGCTCCACTGCGTGCAGGGCATCCCAGAGATAAGTGCGCGGGTCACGCGGCATAAAGCAGCTCCGCCTCGCCGCGCAGCTGTTTCAGGAAGTAAGGGTTGCGGATGCTGGAGGCGACCACCACGTCGACCGGCCTGCCGAGGACATGCTCCAGGCCCTCCTTGAGAGCGAAGTACGAGTCGAAGTAGTTGGCCGTCGCAGGACGACCGAACTCGACCACCACATCGACGTCGCTCCTGTGCTCATCGAAGCTCGAGCCGGTGGCTGAACCGAAAAGATCCAATCGACTGACCCCGAGCCGCTCGCAGAGGGCCGCGATTTCGGGGAGGGCCGCTGCGACCGACGTATGCACGATGACCTCCTCGGTCTCATACTGCCCGATCCCTGTGCCGACGACCATGCTGGCGCGCTGCGCGGGCCCCCCGTTACCGCCGGCCTTGTCGGGGGGTCGCTCTACGATCGGGTGTATCACTCGCCGAACTGGGAGCCCGTCCGCCGTGAGCACCGTCGCCATCCGTCCCGTTGTCCTGCTCGCCGAGAAGCTCGCCCCGTCCGCGGTTGCGCTGCTCGGCGACAACGTGGAGATCCGCCACGTTGATGGCACCGACCGCCCCGCACTGCTGGCGGCCATCGCCGATGCCGACGCCCTGATCGTGCGCTCGGCCACCAAGGTCGACGCCGAGGTGCTGGCCGCGTCCACCCGGTTGAAGGTCGTCGCCCGCGCGGGTGTGGGCCTGGACAACGTCGACGTGCCCGCGGCCACCGCGCGCGGCGTGATGGTCGTCAACGCGCCCACGTCCAACATCGTCAGCGCGGCCGAGCACGCCATCGCGCTGCTCCTTTCGGCCGCGCGGCACATCCCGGCGGCCGACGCGAGCCTGCGCCAGGGCCAGTGGAAGCGCAGCAGCTACAACGGCGTCGAGCTCAACGGCAAGACCGTCGGCGTCGTCGGGCTCGGCAAGATCGGCCAGCTGGTCGCGCAGCGCCTCGCGGCGTTCGGCGTCACGCTGGTCGCCTACGACCCCTACGTCGCGCCCGCCCGTGCCGCCCAGCTCGGGATCGAGATGCTCGCGCTCGAGGACCTGCTGCGCTGCGCCGACATCATCTCCATCCACCTGCCCAAGACGGCCGAGACGCTCGGCCTCATCGGCAAGGACCAGCTCGCGCTCACCAAGCCGGGTGTGATCATCGTCAACGCCGCCCGCGGCGGGCTGGTCGACGAGGACGCGCTGGCCGACGCCGTGCGCAGCGGGCACGTCGGCGGCGCGGGCATCGACGTCTACGTCGAGGAGCCCACCACCTCCAGCCCGCTGTTCGAGCTGGAGCAGATCGTCGTCACCCCGCACCTCGGCGCGTCCACCGAAGAGGCCCAGAGCCGCGCGGGCACCGACGTGGCGCGCTCCGTGCAGCTCGCGCTCGCAGGCGAGTTCGTGCCGGACGCGGTGAACGTGCAGGTCGGCGGCATCGTCGGCGAAGAGGTGGTGCCCTGGCTGCCGCTGGTGCAGAAGCTTGGGGCGATGCTGTACGCCCTGGCAGGCAGGCTCCCGTCCTCGGTCACCGTCGACGTGGCGGGCGAGCTGGCGGCCGAGGAGGTGTCGGTGTTGCTGCTGGCGGCGTTGCGGGGGCTGTTCACCAATGTCGTCGAGGACCAGGTCACGTTCGTCAACGTGCCGGTGTTGGCGCAGACCCGCGGGGTCACCGTGGAGCTCACCACCGCGCCGGAGAGCGAGAACTTCCGCAGCGTCGTCCAGATACGTGGTGCGATGCCCGACGGGGCGGCGGTCACCGTGTCCGGCACGCTCACCGGCCGGTCCCAGGTGCACAAGCTGGTGGAGGTCAACGGCCGCCACTTCGACCTGCGGGCCGAGGGCGATGTCCTGCTACTCGAATACGCCGACCGGCCAGGGGTGATGGGCCGCGTCGGGTCGCTGCTCGGTGAGGCAGCCGTGAACATCGAGGCGGCGCAGATCAGCCAGACCACCGACGGCACCGACGCGATCATGTTGCTGCGGGTCGACCGGCCGGTCGACCCCGGTGTGCTGGAGCCGATCGGCGCGTCGATCGGCGCCACGACCACCCGGCTGATTTCGTTCGAGTGACGCCGGGCTCGGCGGCTCGCTGCGGGCCCGCCGCCGGACCTGTGTGCGGACACGGTCGGGGATGCGGGCACAATGGATCGCCCGGGGCGCGGCATGTTCCTCGGGCGGGGCGGTGTCGGGTTGCTCTTTCACCTGTTGGGGTGACCCCGATGGGATGGTAGGCGGACGGCGTTGGCCGTTGCAGCCGGTAGCGTGCGGCGGGCCGGAATTCGGCCGGCTGGAGGAGGTATTCAGGTTATGCGCCTTGCGGTCATCCCGGGAGATGGCATCGGGCCGGAGGTCATCGACGAGGCGCTGAAGGTCTTGGCGGAGGTCGCGCCAGCAACGGAATTGACGACGTACGACCTCGGGGCCGCGCGTTGGCACTCCACCGGCGAGCTTCTGCCCGAGACGGTGCTCACCGAGCTGCAGCAGCACGACGCGATCCTGCTCGGCGCCGTCGGTGATCCTTCGGTGCCAAGCGGCATCCTCGAGCGGGGCCTGCTGCTGCGTCTGCGGTTCGAGCTCGACCATCACGTCAACCTGCGGCCCGCCCGGCTCTACCCGGGCGTGCGTGGTCCGCTCGCGGGCAATCCCGAGATCGACATGGTGGTGATCCGCGAGGGCACGGAGGGTCCCTACGTGGGCACCGGGGGCCTCCTGCGCAAGGACACGCCTCACGAGATCGCCACCGAGGTCTCCACGAACACCGCCTACGGGGTCGAGCGGGTGGTGCGCGACGCCTTCGCCCGCGCCGAGCGGCGCCCCCGCAAGCACCTCACCCTCGTGCACAAGACCAACGTGCTCACGTTCTCCGGACGGCTGTGGTCGCGGCTGGTCGAGGAGGTGTCGCTGGAGCACCCGGAGGTCTCGGTGGCCTACCAGCACATCGACGCCACCACGATCCACATGGTGCAGGACCCCGGCAGGTTCGATGTGATCGTCACCGACAACCTGTTCGGCGACATCCTCACCGATCTCGCGGGCGCCGTCACCGGCGGCATCGGGCTGGCCGCCAGCGGGAACCTGGACGTCAGCAGGCGCAACCCGAGCATGTTCGAGCCGGTGCACGGCTCGGCGCCCGACATCGCGGGTCAGGGCATCGCGGACCCGACGGCCGCGGTGCTGTCGGTGGCGCTGCTGCTCGACCACCTCGGCGAGCGCGACGAGGCTCGACGCGTCGAGGCCGCTGTCGCGTTCGACCTCGCCACCCGCGACCACAGCGCCACCGGCCACACGCGCTCGATCGGCGACCGGTTGGCGGCGCTGGTGAGCGCGCACGCCACCTCGTCGAGCTGACCGGAAAATAGGCGATCCGGCGGGCACACCAAACTTGCCGGTCCGCACAGACCCGCCCGGCGCCTATTTTCACGCCCGCGCGGCGTCCTCACAAGGACATGGGGACTGATCCGAAGTCGACCTCGCAGACCCTAGGGTGTGCTTGCAGAGGTTGGGCCGTCTGCGAGGACGCCACAAATCCTGCGAGGTCGGGCCGTCAGATGTCGGCCGCAGGTCCCGCCAGCAGCGTGGCGCCCGCGGTCGCGAAGTTGGCCAAGTCGGCTTGCGCCGCCTGGGCTTCTTCGCTGCTCAGCGCCGCACCGAAGGCGGCCTCGTCGGCAAACTCGAGTGCTGCCACGAGGTGGTAAGCGGGCAGGTTGCCCTCCGGGTCAGGCCCGGGCCTGCTCACCGTCAAGCGCTGCAGACCGGGGATCTTGCGCGCGATGGGCGTGTGGACGTCGTCGTAGTACTTGTCGAACGTGGCGGCGTCTTCTGGCTGGTTGTAGAGCACGGTGAGCTGGTACACGGGGCACCTCCGAGATCACGGCCGCGACGTCAACTGCCCCGGCTCCAGGCGAACGACTACCCCGCCCGGCTGCGCTGAGACCACTAGCCGTCTCACGATGTGGGAGCCGAGTGTGACAGATCGCGATGTCCCGTGCCATGCTCCGCGGCATGTTCCTCAGCGTGACCATTATCGAGCAGCGCGTCGGCTAACCGCACCACGGCCGACGCGCAGACCTCTCGCATCCGCGGGGGGTCTTTTTGTTTGCCCAGCCCCACTGTCCAGCCCTTCTCCAGCCCTTCTCCCGCCCGCTCCAGGAGTACCGATGTCCCGCACCGAGCCCGCCGCGACCCCCCTCGGCGACGCCTTCCACCTCTTCGACACCACGCTGCGCGATGGCGCCCAGCGCGAGGGGATCTCGTACTCGGTCGCCGACAAGCTTGCGGTCGCCCGCCACCTCGACGCGCTGGGCGTCGGGTTCATCGAGGGCGGCTGGCCCGGCGCGCTGCCCAAGGACACCGAGTTCTTCGCCCGTGCCGCGGCCGGGGAGCTGGAGCTGCGCCACGCCGCGCTCGTCGCGTTCGGCGCCACGCGCAAGCCCGGTGCGACGGCGTCGGCGGACCCTCAGGTCAGGGCGCTGCTGGAGAGCGGGGCGCCGGTCGTCACCCTCGTGGCCAAGTCCGACCGGCGCCATATCGAGCGCGCGCTGCGCACCGACGTGGCGGAGAACTGCGCGATGGTCGCGGACACCGTGGCGTTCCTCCGCGGCGAGGGCCGCCGCGTCTTCCTCGACGCCGAGCACTTCTTCGACGGCCACGCCTTCGACCCCGACACCGCGTTGCGGGTGCTCGACGCCGCCGTGTCCGCCGGTGCCGACGTCGCCGTGCTGTGTGACACCAACGGCGGCATGCTCCCGCTGGGCATCGCCGAGGTCGTGGCGGAGGTGGCTGCCCGGACGGGCTTCCGGCTGGGCATCCACTGCCAGGACGACACGGGCTGCGCGGTCGCGAACTCCGTGGCCGCGGTGCAGGCGGGCGCGACGCACGTGCAGTGCACCGCCAATGGCTACGGCGAGCGGGCGGGCAACGCCGATCTGTTCGCCGTCGTCGGGAATCTCGTGACCAAGCTGGGCATGCCGGTCCTACCGGGCGACAGGCTCAGCGAGCTGACCCGCACCTCGCACGCGTTGGCGGAGATCGCCAACATCGCTCCCGACACCCACCAGGCCTATGTCGGGACGTCAGCGTTCGCCCACAAGGCGGGCCTGCACGCGAGTGCGATCAAGGTGGACCCCGAGCTGTACAACCACATGGACCCGGTGGATGTCGGCAACGGGCAGCGGGTGCTGGTCACGGAGATGGCCGGCCGGGCCAGCGTCGAGCTCAAGGGGTCCGAGCTCGGCCTGGACCTGGCCGCCCATCCCGACGTCGTGTCGTCGGTGGTCGCGACGGTGAAGGAGCGGGAGTCGACGGGCTGGTCGTTCGAGGCCGCCGACGCCTCCCTTGAGCTGCTGATGCGCTCGGCGCTCGGCGAGTCCGCCGCGGCCCCGTTCGTGCTCGACTCCTACCGCGTGATCACCGAGCACCGCGCCGACGGGCAGGTCGTCGCCGAGGCGACCGTCAAGATCGTCGTCGAGGGGGAGCGGCTGATGGCGACAGCGGAGGGCAACGGCCCGGTCAACGCGCTGGACGCGGCCCTGCGCGCCGCGCTCGCCCCGTCCTGCCCGTGGCTGGCCGACATCGCGCTCTCGGACTACAAGGTCCGCATCCTGACCCGCGGCACCGACGCGGTGACGCGCGTTCTCCTCGATTCGACGGGTCGGGCAGACGGCGCGCCGGTCGGGGCCGAGTGGACCACGGTCGGCGTGCACGGCAATGTCGTCGAGGCGTCGTGGCTCGCGCTAGTCGACGCGCTGGCCTTCGCGGCGCTGCGACGACGCGCTCCGTTGACGGCCGGGGTTGCAGCAGGCTGACCCTGCTCCGATGGGGGCCGGGGTTGCAGCAGGGTGGCCCTGCTCCGATGGGGGCCGGGGTTGCAGCAGGGTGGCCCTGCTCCGATGGGGTGCGCGCGTGATCGGCAAAAGTGGTGCCACAGGGGCCCCCGTGCATCTTTGGCACCACTGCTGGCGATCACCGGGCCGCTGTCAGCCCACTTCGCACCCCGCAACAGCACCTTGCACGCCCCGCACGGGTTGCGACGTCACCCCCCGGGGTGCGCACGTGGGCGGGCGGGCGCGACCGCGGAGAGGGCCACTTCGCAGACCGCGCACGCACGTCGCAGGGTCCGCAGACCCTGCGAAGCGACAGTGAACCCTGCGAGGACCCTGTCAGGCCACGCGGCCGGGATGGAGTCACCACCCCGCGCGCCTTCGCAGACCATGATCACCCTGCCCGGATGGCCTCTCACCCCGCCGCCCCCTGCCGATGGCGCGCCGTCGCCCCGGCACGATGCCGGTATGGCTGACGACAGGAGCAATCGGCTTGCAGGGGAGCGGCATCTTCAGGCGCACCCGCGGGGTGGCGGCCCTGTGGTGACGACCACGGGGAAAGGCCAGTGGGACGGTGAAACGCGCCCGGCGTCGCAGATGGACAGGGCTCTGCTGGAGCGGATCGACACCTTCTGCGACACGCTGCCCCGTCGCTGGGCATCGGTGTGCGATGACGGGCCGCTGCGGCTGTTCGTGCGCGACGGGCCGGGCTGGCCGTTCTACGCGCGGCCGGTGCCCGGCGGTCCGCCGGTGACAGTGGCCGACGTCGAGCGGACGCGGGCCCGCCAGCGGGCCGCCGACGTGGCTGAGGCGTTCGAGTGGATCTTGCTGAACACGCCGACCATGCTCGCCGCCGTCACCGGGGCCGGGCTGCCGGTGCAGCGCTGCCCGCTGCTCGTGCTCGACGGCGAGCCCAGGGCCACGGAGCTCCCGCCCAACCACGAGGTGCACCTGCTCGGGCCTGCCGACGGGGATCTCCCGGCCACCGCGCACGCGGTCGCCGCCGTCACGGCCGTGGCCTTCGGCGCCCCCGCCCCGGCCCCGCCGACCGTCTCCGACCTGCGGATCCTGCAGGACGACCTGGCCGCAGGCGCGGTGGCAAGGGTGCTGGTCACGGGCCCCGACGGCCCGGTGGCCGCGGGGTCGGCGCAGCGCTCGGGCGGGGTGGTCGAGCTGGTCGGCATCGCCACGGCCCGCGCGGTCCGCGGCCGAGGCCTGGGCGCGGCCGTCACGTCGGCATTGGCCTGCGCCGCGCTGGACGCGGGCGCCGAGCTGGTGTTCCTCGCCGCGGGCGACGACACCGCGGCGCGCGTCTACGAGCGGGTCGGCTTCCGCAGAGTGGGGGAGTGCGGGATCGCCGAGCTCCGGTGAGTCGCCCACTCCACCCCGCCGAGTCGCCCACTCCACCCCGCCGAGTCGCCCACTCCACCCCGCTGAGTCGCCCACTCCACCCCGCTGAGTCGCCCACTCCACCCCGCTGAGTCGCCCACTCCACCCCGCTGAGTCGCCCACTCCACCCCGCTGAGTCGCCCACTCCACCCCGCTGAGTCGCCTACCCCACCCCGGTGAGTCGCCCACTCCACCCCGCCGAGTCGCCCGCCCCACCCCGGTGAGTTGGCGGTTCCACCACGGGTCACCCCGGGGTTTCATCACGGTCACCCCGGAATCCGCGCGCGCCCGGTCGGCCTGCGCGTCAGCCGGGGAAGCGGGCGGCGAGATCCCACGTATGCACCGTGCGGTCCCGGCTGCCGGTGACGAGGCAGGTGCGGCCGTTCAGGTCCGCGGTGGCCACCGCCTCCACGGTGTCCGCGTGCCCCTTCAGAGGTGCGCCGACTACCGCCAGCGTCGCCAGGTCGTGGACCTCCGTCTTGCCGTCCGCGTCTCCGGAGATGATGACGGTGCGGGTGCCGAGCTTGGCGGTGGTTACCGCGGTGACGGCTCCTCCCTGGCCGAGAATCGGAGAGCCGATCAAGCCGTGGGTCGCAAGGTCCCACACCCGCACCGACCCGTCGCGGCTGCCGGTGATGGCGACCGTCTGCTCGTCACGTTGGGCAGTGGTTATCGCGCTCACCCAGTTGGTGTGGCCCAACAGCGGAGCGCCGACGACGGTTCCGGTGGCCAGATCCCGCACCGACACGCTGCCGTTGGCGTGACCACTGACCACCATGGTGCGCCCGTCGACCTGCGCTGTGGCGACCGCGAGCACGGAGCCCGCTTCGCTGACGTAGGAGCCGATCAGCTGGTGGGTGCCGAGGTCCCACACGCGCACGGCGTGCGCCGCCGCACCCGGAGCCTCGCGGTCGAAGACGAAATGGCTGTCGCCTGCGACGATGACGGTGCGGCCGCCGAGCTGCGCGGTCGTGAGCGTCGCGACGGTGTCGATGTAGCCCGTGATCACGGAGCCGACCGGCGCGTGGGTGGCGAGGTCCCACACCCGCACCGTACCGTCGCGGCTGCCGGTGATGATGACGGTTCGGCCGTCGAGCTGCGCGGTCGTCACCGCGTCCACCCAGCCCGTGTGGCCGATCAGCGGGGCGTCGACCGGCGCGCCGGTGACCAGGTCCCACACGGTCACCGAGTTGTCCGAGTTGCCGGTGATCACCACCGGACGGTCCCCGAGCCGGGCCGTGGCCACGGCGTACACGTAGCCGTACTTGCTCGTGAGCTGCATCTCCTTCAACGGTGGCGACGGAGGCGCAGGCGGCGGGACCGGCGTCGGGCGGACAAGGACCACAAGGACGGCGACGACGGCGAGCACCGCGACGAGAACCCCGAGGACGATCAGGTTCCGGCCGCGGTGCGAGGGGCTCGGCGGCGGAGGCGGCAGCGGCGCGGAGGGATGCGGCCGCGGCGGTGGGCCGGTGATCATTGCGGGCGACCCGGGTCCCGGGACGAGTCTCAGGCCCGACGAATGCCGTTCGCTGCCTCCGATCAACTTCGCGAGGGCCGAAATGCCATGGTCGGGGTCGCTCGCTGGGGGAGTGATGCGCTGCGTCGTGAAATCCGCGGCACCGACCGTCGGATGGTCGATGGCATCGGGATGGTTGCGCACCACAACGGTGGATGCCGTGCTGGTGATGTCCCCGACGGGCTCGACGGTCTCGAGTACGGGATCCAACGCGACTCTGGCGGCGGTCGCGAGGTCGCCTGCGCTCGGATAGCGATCTTCGGGGTCCTTGGCCATTCCGCGGGCGACGACCGCGTCGAGCGCCTGGGGTATCCCACGGCATTTCGAGGGCTGCGGTGGGGGGTGATGGAGGTGGGCCAGGATGTAGCCCAGCATGCGCGCGTCGGGGGCGGGCTCGAACGGCGGGCGTCCGGTCAGCACCATGTACAGCACACAGGCCAGCGAGTAGACGTCCGCGCGGTGATCACCTTCGCCGGTGAACCGCTCGGGGGCCATGAAGGCCGGGGTGCCCAGCAGCATCCCGGCCTGCGAGATCGATGTGCCGTCGACCGGCGCGGCGATCCCGAAGTCGATGAGGTAGACGAAGTCCAGCTCGGCCCGCGGATGCATGATCAGCACATTGGACGGCTTGACATCGCGGTGTATCACGCCTGCTTGGTGGGCACCGTCCAGAGCGACAGCGATCTGGTCGATGATCCCGACCGCGCGAGCAGGCGCAAGGGCTCCGTCTCTATCGATCATCGTGTGCAAGTCGGTGCCCTCGACCAACTGCATATCGATGAAGAGGCGACCCTCGATCTCGCCGTAGTCGTGGATGGTCACAATGTGGGGTGCGTTGAGTCCGGCCGCGAGGGCGGCTTCGCGGCTGAACCGGCGGGCATAGTCCGCTTCGGACGCCAGCCAGACGCCGAGGATCTTCAGCGCTACGTGGCGATCTTTGCGGGTGTCAAGGGCGCGCCAGACCTCGCCCATCCCACCTCGACCGAGCGGGGACAGCAACCGATAGGGTCCGAACACCCTTTCGGCCATAGTGCTCCCGCTCAGTTGCGACGACCCGTCCGACCAGGTGACGATACTGAGTCACCGCTGACGGTCCGCAACAGGCAGCTGGGCGATTCCCTGCGCCACGCCGATTGCTCGTGCAGAATGGTCACCCCGTCTGGCCCAGTCAGGGGCGTGCTCGGGCAGGGGACCGATCGCAATCATCCGTGCGGGTAGCCCCTGCAGCCACGGGAACCGGGTGAGCAGCCGCATCGGCAAGGGCAGGTGGGACGTGTGGCTACCGGTGTCGCCCATGCCGACGGCGGCCACGGTGCGCGGTTCCCCACCGGGGGCGTCGGCTAGGGCCTTGCCCAGCACGACGCGGTGGGCGAGGCGTTGGAAGCCCTGGATCAACAGGGTCGGCCACCACCGCCGTCGCTGCACCTCGCGCAGCATGGAGCGGGGCACGATGCCCCCGGACGCCAACGCGGGCCCGAGGACCCTGGCCGCCGCGACCGCGTCCTGAATCGCCAGGTTGATCCCCACACCACCGACAGGCGACATCGCGTGGGCGGCGTCTCCGATGAGCAGAAGCCCGTCGAGATCCCACCGGCGCAGACGTTCGAGCCGCACGTCCAGCAGGCTGACGTCGTCCCAGGACCGCAGCTGGTCCACCCGATCGGCCATCCAGGGCAGCAGCGTGGCGAAGCGGCGGCGCAGCTCCTCGATCCCGGCCGCCCGTAGCTCCTTGTCGCTGCCCTTGCGGATGAGGTAAGCGCACTGCCAGTAGTCGCCACGGTCGATCATCACGCAGAAGTGCCCGGTCGAGAAGCGGCCGACGCCGCCCGGCGGGTCGTCCTCGCGACGCGGCAGCCGGAACCACCAGACGTCCATCGGCACGCCGAACGACCGGGGCCGCAGCCCCGCCGCCGCCGCGACGGCAGATCCCCGCCCGTCGCAGGCGACGGTCACCGACGCGCGCAGCTGGTGCTCCTCGCCGGTCGTGCGGTCGACGTAGCGGACACCGACGACGCGGCCGCCTTCGCGCAGGAGGTCGTGGACCTCGGCGTTGCGGCGCAGGCTGAACGTCGGCTCCTCTTCGGCCGCGTCGGCGAGCATGTCGAGGAGGTCCCATTGGGGGACCAAGGCGATGTGCTGGTGTCGCCCGGGCAGCCGCCGCAGGTCGGCGATCGGCACCGTGCCCTCGTCGAGCTGGGCCTGCATCCGTTCCATCAGCCGGTGCGGCACCTCGGCGAAGCGTTCCCCGAGGCCGAGCTCGTCGAGGAGGGTGAGGGTGGACGCGTGGACGGTGTCGCCGCGGAAGTCGCGCAGGAAGTCAGCGTGCTTCTCCAGCACCGTGACCTCGACACCCGCGCGGGCCATCAGCAGGCCGAGAACCATGCCCGCCGGACCCCCGCCGACGACGAGGCAGGTCGTGCGCTCGTTTTTCGTCATGCGTTGAATAATACCCCGTATCGCCAGGCTGACAACCCCGTCGCCTCATGCCGCAGCGATTGCCGCGACCGGCCCAGCGGGCCGGCCCGTGTGGAGGGGACGGCGGGGCCTCCGCTAGAGTTGGAGCAACAGACCGCCGAGGCATCGGCGGCCGGTGGGGTATGGTGTAATCGGCAGCACGACTGATTCTGGTTCAGTTAGTCTAGGTTCGAGTCCTGGTACCCCAGCGAAACCGCAGAGCAGATCGTGTCGTACGATTCGCCACGTTTGTTGGTTTCACTTGTCCCAGGGCCCCGTCGTCTAGCGGCCTAGGACGCCGCCCTCTCAAGGCGGTAGCGCGGGTTCAAATCCCGTCGGGGC
>CAWGYF010000016.1:0-216496 GCA_963826705.1 uncultured Actinomycetota bacterium | reverse complement strand
GTTCGAAGTCGCCGCGTTCGCGGGGGCTGTGATCCGACTATGGAACCTCGGCGGTGACGCACCCGGCTATGCTTCCGGGCGATGACGACCAACCCTCGGAGACCGCGTGTCCCCGGCCAGCTGGACGGCCGGGACGGTCACAACCCGGGTGCGGTAGCTGGCCGGTGACGCCAACCCGATCGCGGTCGGGATCTGACCATTGTGCTCCTGCTGCTGGACGAGCGACGGGCCGACCACAACTGGCACAGCAGCAGATGGAATGCGAGGTCGCTCTCCAGCCGCGCGGCGAAGTCTCCGTCGGTGTCCGCGAGCTGTGTCAGCGCTTGTCGGAGGGCAGCCAGAGCAGTGTCGCGCTCGGGCGACGCGATGATCTCGGCGGCGGCGAGCCCCTCAAGCGCAGCTCGCACGCGGAACAGCTCCCGTACCTCCTTGGGCGACACCGAGTTCACCCGGCGCATGCCGCGGTAGGTAGCCCCGGGTCAACCGTTGATCGGATGCCGGTGAGCTGAGAGCAAAGCCTGAGCGCTCGGTTCGCCGACGTGTAGCTGATCTTCTTTTCGCGTGTCTCACGCTCTGGTCGAGCGCCTGCGCATCAGCTTGCGGACGAGGGTGACGGTGGCCGCGGCGTCGAGGTCGGGTAGGTAGGCGCGGGCGATGGCGGTGCCGATGGCGGGCAGTGCGGTGGTGTCGGGGTAGGTCAGATAGAGCGGCCGGAAGTCGGGCTGGAACTTGGCTTTGAACGCCAGCAGTGACCGGAAGCCGTAGACAGGTTCGAGGCCGCGGCCGATCTGGTCGAGCAGGCGTTGCAGTGCGTCGGGGCGTGCGCCGCGGTCGAGCCGGGCCAGCGGCGCCCCGGACAGGCTCAGCAGCGTCGCGCCCTCTTCCTGGAATCGCAACGCGGCGGAGGCGATGAGGAACTCGTTGACGCCCGGGAGCGCGTCCTCGCGGCGGCGCAGGAAATCGAGGGTCCATCCGATGACCGCCCCGTCGGCGAAGATGGGCATCCAGCTGGTCACCGCGTGCACCACCGCGTCGGCGTCAACGGCGACCAGGCAGCGGACGCGCTCGTCGGCCAGTTCGTCGAGCCCGCCGAGGGTGAAGCCCATCTCTGGCATCCCTTTCTCGGCGACCCATTGCTCGGAGATCTCCCGGATCTGGTCGGTGATGCGCCGGGGGGCGTGGGCGAAGGTGAGGAACCGGGCCGTGAGTCCGACGCGCGCGGCCTTGTTCAGCGCGGTGCGCACGTCTTGCCAGCGACGTCCGGTGAATGCCAACCCGGGTAGTGCGACAACGGTTTCCTCGGCGACTTGGGTGGCGTGCCATCCGAGGTCGCGGCAGGTGTCGGCGGTGGCGTCGCCGACGCCGTAGAAGCAGGGGATCCAGCCGTGTTCGGCGCAATGCTGGGCGAACCCGTTGACGGCGGGGTGGATCGCGTCGGGTTCGCCGAAGGGTTCGCCGCTGGTCAGTGCGACACCGGAGAGCACTCTGTAGGCGATGGCGGCGCGGCCGCGGGCGTCGAACGAGTAGCTGTTGCCGCTCCAGGTGATGGTCCAGGCCAGGCTGGATCCGCCGGTGCGGGTCAACAGTGCGCGGGCGGCGGCGGCGTCGCCCGCGGGGACCGAGGTCCGGCGCAGCGCCCATCCAGTGGCGGCGAGCGCGACGGCCCAGAACACGACTCCGGTCCACTCATAGAGCACCGTCGCGGCAGGCCGGATCGGGGTGAAGGTCGTCTCTACCTCGCCGAGATAGCCCGGTGGCAGGAACCTGGTCGGCAGGTCGGCCAGGGCGTCGACGAATTGTGGTCGGGGCTCGAACTGCCCTGCCAGTAGCCTGGTGCCCACCAGGTAGAGCGCGGACGTCGCGGCCAACGCCGTGGCGATGATGCCTGTCCACGCGCGGTAGCTGCCGCGCGGAGCACGCACGGGGAACCGGTGGCGGGTGGCCAGCAGCAGGACGGCGACGCCGATCGGCTGGGCCAGTGCCGCGATGATGCCGGTGGTGTAGGGGGCGTCGGCGGCGCCGCCGAAGGCGACCAGCCGCTCGAGGGGGTCGGCGAGGGTCAGTGCGGCGAGGATGGCGGCGAGGACACCCAGCATCAGGTTCGCGAGCAGTGTCGCCCACCAGGCGAAACGTCGGCCACGGCGTAGGCCGCCCGCCAGCACGAGCAGGACAAGCACCGGTAGTACCGACAGGATGGCGGGCCCAGGCCCGCGCAGCCGCAGCCGCGCTGCGAGCGCGCTGCAGTCCTGCACCAAGGTCGGGTTGGCGCACACTCTCTGCAGGGTCGCGGATGTCGGCATCGGGGACAGCAGGAAGAATCGCGCCACCGAGAGCGGTCCGATCGCGGTGCCGGTCACGGCCGCGATCAGCGGGCCCGCCGCGGAGGCGGCGACGATCAGTGCCACCAACAGCCGCGACTCCGACTTCGAAGCGCGCCACCTCGGTGGGGTGCCCGGTCTGCGCACGCCGATCCCGACGGCCAGTCCGACCAGACCGGCCGCCAAGGTCAGCACGTCTTGCAGCGCGCCGGAGTACACCGCCGCCATCACCAGCACAACGAGCAGGACCAGCCGCAACCGCCGCCGCCACAGCACGGCCAGGCGTGTCGTCGCGGCCAGTGCGACCCCGAAGATGACGGTCGACGGGCCGATGGCGTCCGACTGCGCCAGGCGCGTGGACCACGGATCACCCAGCGTGGCGCCGAGGCCGATCAGGCTGAGTCCGAGAACGAGGCCGACTAGATGGACGACGAGGGCGAGCATCACGGTCCGGCGCGTGCCCAGCCGCACCTCGGCGGGCCCCAACAGGCCGACCAGCCCCACGCTGACCGCCACGTAGGTCGGCAGGCCAGGGCACCAGAACAGGCTCGACCCGATCGACCACCACCGCCCGTCGGTGAGCGCGCCCAGACTCACTCCGACCAGCAGCCCCGGCGGAGGGCCCGCGATCACGCTATGCGTACCGGCCCCCACCACCCACAGCGCGGTGAGGAGGGCAATTGTGAACGGAGCTCGCCCCACCGCCCTGACGACCCGCCGCGCACCGCTTGATGCGACGGCCGGTGGCTGATCGGAGTGCGTCTGCGGATCGACCACGGCGGCGGTCTCGATGGTCGGCAGGCTCATTCGGCGATGGCTGTGGGCATACCGGACCTCCCGTGAGCCGTTTTGCGTCATCATGAATTGTTGGCCGCAGCTCGACGATAGCTCAGTGGAATGCTAGCGCGGGCGATCCGGGAATAGTAGGTGCTGTGAACGGTCGATCATTGTCGGCCGTGGGGTCTCCCGTCCGGCAGGGCATCGTTGTACGGTTTCGCCGAATTCGCCCAGATCGCGGAATAAATTTGCTCCCGCTGTGCGATGTTTCACCCGCCGATTGCCTTCCGTTTACCCAGTCGATGATAGGGCCGCTGCCATTTCCGGGGACCCGACGCCCGCCGGGTCACGGTGGCCGGGCGCGAGGTGGCGATGCGGGCCAAGGAGTTCGACCTCCTCACTCGGCTTGCGGCTGAACCCGACCGGGCGTTGCGGCGAAGATGAGCGCGGAGGCGGGCGTGCAGTTCGGCGAGTCGTACTGGCTTGGTCAGGTAGTCATCCGCCCCCGCTTCGAGGCCGACGACCACGTCCATCTCGTCGGTGCGGGCAGTGAGGATCACCAGCACCGCTGCGGGCAGGTCCGCTCGCAGCCGACGGCACACCTCGATACCATCGAGATCGGGCAGGCCGAGATCGAGCAGAACGAGATCGAACGCGTCGGTGCAGACGAGGGCGCCGCGGCCGGTGCGCTCCCAGCGGACGTCGTGGCCATGCGCGCTCAAACTTGTGCGCAGCGCGTCGCCGATGGTCTGATCGTCCTCCACCAACAACAGCCTCGCCATGAGGAAACCTTTGGGGTCCGAGCCGCCGCGCCGGGGTACTACATGTGGTGCGCGGCACGTTCCATCGGCGAGGTCCGCGCTGAGCTCGTCGGAGGCCGAGGAGTCGTCCGGGCCGGTCGTGGGGTCGAGATCAGGGTGGCGCGATCCTGACTGTGCGTCTGATCGCATGGGGTCCGCGACGGGCCCGGCAACTCGACGGTGGTGGCTGCGGACTCGGCGCGCGGTGTCTGCGTCTGGGTGGGCCGGGCGGGGTTGCCACTCCAGCGTGTGCCCGTCGCGACCTGTTCGCCCTTCATGAGGAATGCGTCGGTCGCGATCGTGGCGTGATCGCCGATCGTCACTGCGTAGTGGATGAAGGCACGGGCACCCACGGTGGCGTTCGCGCCGATGGCGATGTAGTCGGACTTGAAGATGCCGTCCTCCATGGAGTGGGCTTGAAGGACGCTTTGTGCGCCCAGTGTGCAGTCGTCCCCGATGCTGACCAAGGTCTTCTCGGCGATAGTGCAGCCGTCGTCGAAGACTCGCCTGCCTATGCGGACGCCGAGCAGCCGCCAGATGAGGCTCTTGAACGGCGTGCCGTTGAGAATTCTCGGTTGGGTGCTGAGCTTCCAGTAGCGCTCGTGCCACCAGAAGTAGGGCTCGTAGATGGAACAGAACTGCGGGTGGAGCGCCCGGAACCGGGTCGAGAGACGCTCTGTCAGAACCGAGTACCCGAACGTGAAGATGGCCGCGAGCAGCATTCCGCAGGCGATCGCGGGCGTGCCGATCTCGGCGTGCAGGTTGGCGGCGCCGACCGCGATCAGCAGCAAGATGTAGGTGCGCAGCCACTGGGCGAACAGGAAGATGGCCATGGTAGAGATGTTGTGCAAATTCTTTGCGTGGAGGCGGTGCCGGAATTCGACCCTCGACAGGTCCAGCCTGCTGTCCCGCTGCACCGATCGCGGAATCTCAAAGCAGGGTGAGCCGAGCAGCCCGACATTCTGGCGGACCGTTCCGTCGATCGGGATCTGGGTTTTTGTGCCGACCAGGCAGTTGTCGCCGACCTTTCCACCGGCCGGATAAGTGATCGAATTCCCGAGGAAGCTATGCGATCCGATCGTCGTCGACGATGTGCGGAAAGATGTGGCTGAGAAGTCGGCGCTCACCAATGCGACGCCGTCGGACACCATCGTATCGGCGCCGACGGAGCACAAGAAGGGCGTCTTGTGTGTCAGCGCTGCACCGAAGTTGGAGCCCGTCTGACCGAAGCGGGGGATCTTGTAGCCGATCATCCGCAGGTACCCGGTGATGTAGGAGCTGTCGCCCAGGAGGTTGATGTAGAAGGGCGTGTTGGTCAGCCGCGCAATGAACCGGTAAATCCAGTAGTGCCTGCCGTAGAGTGGATACACCCGGTCCGGCTTGAGTGCGAGGCGCAGGACCCGCGGCACGGTGATCACGATGATCGGACCGAGCACCGTGGCGCCGAGGAACAGTACCGAGGACACCACAAGCTGCTGCATGTAGAAGGTTCCGGTTGTGGCCGCGAACGGCCCGGTGTCGATGAAGGCAGCGACGTAGGAGGTTCGCCGGAGCACGAGCAGGGCGACTGTGGTCAGCGCGGGGGCGAGCAGAAAGACGTTGAGCAGTTGCACGACAGCGAACGTCGCCCGGCGACCGAGGCCACAGCGCGCGGGGGTCACGGCGCGGTAGTCGACCTCGGTCCGCAGCGCGGGGGATCCGTGCCACCGTTCGTCGGCCGGGACCAGCTGCCCCGAGTAGAGCGAGGAGGCATGGCCCAGTTGCCCTCCGTCGCCGATCGCGGTGTCGATATCGAGCACCGATCCCTCGCCGACGAGCACGTCTTGACCGAGCGCGATTCGTCCGGTCCGGATGACGCCCGCTTGGGCTCGGTAGCCGGTGAACGACGTGCCGTTGCGGATGACTGTGCCCGCGCCGATCGTGATCAGGTCGGTGCAGACCGGCACCGTCGTGGAGAAGATCGAGACTCCACGACCGATCCGGGCGCCGAGCGCCCGGAGGTAGAGCACGTAGAGGGGAGAGCCGACGAACAGCGCCATGGGGTTGGTTCGGATCAACGTCTTGACCGCCCAGAACCGGACGTACCCCAGGCTCCACACCGGGATCTCGCGTGGTCTCCAGCGCCCGACCAGCACCCATTTCGCCGCGACCGGCAGCCCGGCGAACAGGACGAACGTCGCGGCTACAAACGCAGCCGATCGCAAGAAGGTGTCGAGAACCCCGGTTGCAGGCCAGACCCACCGCAGTCCCGCGTCGACCACCAGGGCGCTCCCCCATACCGCGCCGATCAGGAGCAGGAGCTGCGCCGCACCACACAGGACGTACTGCCCGGTGCTGGTGCGCCGCGCTGCGGGCGGCGGCGTCGATGCTGACCCGGACTCGCCGGAGGCGGGTGCTGTGTTCGCAAGTGCCCTGGCAAGGGTTCGGATCGTGGGGTGCAGGTAGACGTCCTTGATGGCCAGTGACGGCAGCTCGCGACGCTGCCTGGCTCTGGCGCAGAAATGGGCCAGCGTGAGCGAGTTGGCGCCCAGGTCGTCGAAGAAGTGGGCGTCCACCGAAACCTGATCGCGGTTGATCACCGCGGCGAGTTCCTCGGCGAGGATGGCCTCGGTCGGAGTTGTGGGCGGCACATGGATGTGCGCGCCGGTGGAGGTCTGACGGCGCCGCGGTGGTGGCAGGCTCTTGCGATCGGCCTTGCCGCTGGTCATCGTCGGGATGACTGCGAGTTCCTCCAGGTAGGCGGGCACCATGTGTGAGGGAAGGCAGGAACGCAGCCGGGCGTGGAGCTGTCGGTGGTCCGGTGTCCCCACAACCGGAGTGGTGCTGAAATAGGCGACCAGCTCGACCAGCCCGGGCTGAGGCTGGTAGGTGGTCACCACAGCCTGGGCGATCCCGGGCAGCTGCAGCAGCACTGATTCGATCTCGGCCAGCTCGATGCGGTAGCCCCGGATCTTCACCTGGTTGTCCGCGCGTCCGAGGTAGGTCAGGCCCTCGGGGTCGGCACGGACCATGTCGCCGCTGCGGTAAGCGCGTGTCCAACCCAACGCGGGAACCGGGCCGAATTTCGCCGCGTCCTTCTCGGGGTCGAGGTAGCGGGCCGTGCCGACCCCGGCGATGACCAGTTCGCCCGCCTCGCCCCAGCCGGCCGGTTGTCCGTTGTCCGGGTTGAGGACGGCGAGCTGCCACCCGTCGAGTGGGAGTCCGATGTGGACCAGGCCGTTGGCGGTCAGCCGCGCGGCGCTGGCCACGACCGTGGTTTCGGTCGGTCCGTAGGTGTTCCACACCTCCGGACAGATCGACGCCAGCCGGGCCGCTAGCTCCGGAGGACAGGCTTCCCCGCCGAGGATCAGGAGCCGGATGCCGCGTAGTTCCTCGGGCGGCCACAGCGCGGCGAGTGTCGGCACTGTTGACACCACCGAGATCCTGCGTCGCACCAGCCAGGCGCCCAGATCTGCGCCGGTCTTGACCAGTGACCTGGGGGCAGGGACGAGGCATCCGCCGTGGCGCCAGGCGAGCCACATCTCCTCGCAGGAGGCGTCGAAGGCGACGGAGAGGCCCGCGAGTACCCGATCCCCGGGTTGCAGTGGCGCGCGCTGAAGAAACAGCCGTGCTTCGGCGTCGACCCAGGCCGCGGCGCTGCGGTGGGTGACGGCGACGCCCTTGGGTTTGCCGCTCGTCCCCGAGGTGAAGATGATCCACGCGTCGTCGCACGGCTGGGGGCGCCGCGGGCCCAGGCCGCTCGGCGGGGCCGGGCGGACACTGATGCGGCCGCCACTCTCGATGACCGCGCACACTCCGGCCTCTGTCCACACGATCTCGGCACGCTCGTCCGGATCGTCGACGTCGACCGGTACGTATGCGGCGCCGACAACCAACACCGCGAGGATCGCCACATACAGGTCGGCCGTGCCGGAAGGGACCCGAATGCCGATCCGGTCGCCAGGACCGATGCCGTACGCCCCGATGCGGCTCCCGATCTCGTGCAGCCGAGCGAGCAGCGCAGAATAGGTCAAAAGGCGTACGCCGTCGTCTATCGCCGGGGCCGCGGGAAACATGACGGCGGTGGCCTCGAGAATGTCCAGCAATGTGCGCGGCGGCGCGGCCGGGCGGCTCGGATATACGGCGTACGTGTGCCCTGCGGCGCGGTGATCCGTCCACGCGGCGCGTGCAACTGTGGACTGCATGTTCGCCTTTCGCCGAGATGGGAGCAACTCGGACATTCATTCGGACCGCACGTCGTACGTCTGAAATGTCGGCAGGGAGCAACCATCGTTCTTGGTCATCGGCCTGGTGGGGAGCGAGGCCTGCGTGAATGAGATTACGAGCCGTACGCGTCGATCTGGTCAGCGTCAGGCAAGGGCAGGGCAAGAGAATCCGAGCGGCCGTGCCGCATCGCCCGGAGATATCACCGCGTTGATACCAAAAAGGGTGCTTACCGGCGGGTTGTCCGGGTGTAGAAGTCGCGGCTGGAGGCTGCCGTCAGGTAATGCTGGGGGGTGACGCGTTCGTCGGGGAACAAGGTGGAGCCCTGCGGTGCCCCGCCGCGGCGGCGGTGGCACCAGGTGCCGGTGACCCACTGGGTCGACGTCGCTGTGGTCGACGAGCTTGTGCAGGTTCTGTCGGACGTTGGCCACCGCGGGCGTCATCCGGACTTCCTGGTTCCAGGTGCCGACGTCGGCGGTGCCGTCAGTGCGCAGGACGAGGCCGGCCTGGCCCGAGTTCAGTCGCGCGGCGACGCGACCTCCGCTGTAGTAGCCGGGGTGGCTGGGGTCGGTCGAGCGGAATCCGCCATTGAAGGCCACCGCCAGTCCGTGCGCGCTGCCGGTGATCATGCTGGGGTGTGCCAGTTGGCGCTGGGGTCGCGCGTTCTGGGATGCAGGCGGCCGCGGGATCAGGGTGGGGTCCATGCCTGGGCGGCTGGACGCCCGCTGCGGCGGGATAACCCCGGCGGGTGTGCCGCCCACGGTGTCTCCATCGCGCTGCACTGCCACCCATACCGGACTCCTCTCTGGTCAGCGCAGGGTTGGAGGTGGTCGGGTGACCATCTCAGTGGAGGCATCGGTCAGCGGGGCAGGGGTGGGGCTGCGTTCGGTGGGTGGACGACGCGCCGCTTCCGAGATGATCAGCAGCAGCGCGATGAGGATGTAATTGGCCAACAGTGAGGAGCCGCCGTAGGACAGGAAGGGTGTAGTCAGACCGGTTTCGGGGATGAGGTTGGTCACGCCGCCGACGACGATGAACACCTGTAGCGCGATCGTGACCGACAGTCCGGTGGCCAGCAGCGTGCCGAACGGGTCGCGGCAGACCACCGCGGCTTTGAACCCGCACATGATGAGCACCAGGTACAGCACGAGTACGGCGGACAGGCCGATCATGCCGAGTTCTTCCCCGATGCCTGCGGCGATGAAGTCGGCGTTGGCCAGGGGAACCAGGTCCGGGCGCCCCGCTCCGAGACCGGTTCCGCCCAATCCGCCGGTGCCCAGCCCGAACAGCGACTGTGACACCTGATAGCCGCTGCCGAGATACTCACCTCCTGGGTCGAGCCACACGGCGACCCGGGTCTGCACGTGGGTGAACAGCGTGTACGCCGCGAACGCGCCGACGGCGAAGAACAGCAGGCCGACGATCACCCAGGAGACCCGGGAGGTCGCGGCGTAGACCAGAGCCAAGACGACCCCGAACACCAGCAGCGATGCGCCAAGCTCGCGTTCGAGGGTCAGCACGCCCATCGACACCAGCCAGGCCACGATCAGCGGGGCCAGGTCGCGCAGGCGCGGTAGGTCGGTGCCGAGGAACCGTCGGCCTGCGCTGCGGAACAGATCCCGTTTGGCCACCAGGAACGCCGCCGCGAACACGATGATCAGCAGCTTGGCGAACTCGCCGGGCTGGATCGAGAAGGGACCCACCCGCACCCACAGCTTGGCGCCGTTGATCTCGGAGATGCTCGCGGGGAGCAGGCCGGGCAGCGCCAGGAGCACCAGCCCCGCCAGCCCGCAGGTGTAGGCGTAGCGGGCCAATGTGCGGTGGTCGCGGATCCGCCACAGGGCCGCGACCAGCAGCGCCACCGCGAACCCGGTCCACGCCAGTTGTCGGGGTGCGGCCGCGGTCGGAACGGCACCCCCCAACTCTGCGGCCCGCGTCGCCGCGCCCAGATCCAGGCGATGGATCATGACCAGGCCCAGCCCGTTGAGCAGGGCCACGATCGGCAGGATCAGCGGGTCGGCCCACGGGGTGAAGCGGCGGACCGCCAGGTGAGCGATCGTGAACAACGCGAGGTAGCCCAGTCCGAGATAGATCACATCCAGCGACAGCGGCTGGCTCAAGGTGGCGTCGACCAGCACCAGCGCCACGGTCACCAGGGCCGCTGCGAACACCAATAACGCGAGCTCACGGCCCCGCTGCCGCGATCGCGGCCGGGTCGGGGGAGCCGACACGCTGGTAGCCACCACCTCGACGCTAACCCGGCAACACCAACCCGAGGACAACCGAAGTACAGCCGGCCGTAAGCGTTACCGGCTCGCGGCCGACGTAGGGGCTTCCAGCCACCGTCGGTCGTGATCAGTCGTCGGGCTGGACTTTGGTATGCCTCCCGGTCCGGCGCTCTAGGAGTGATCTCGACTGCTATCACCGGTCCGCGACGGTTGACACACTCCCCGGATGAGGTGAGCCTTACCTCAACGCAGGATGTGAGATGTTTCCCTGTCGGGGGAGAGGATCGCGGATGGGTGAGGGACCGACGCTGCTGCTGGGCTTCATCGCTGGGGTGACAATCTTGCTCGGACTGCCGTTGGGCCGGATGCGTGCGTCTGCGCCCGGGTTGCGGGTGTTCCTCAACGCTGTGGCGATCGGGATTCTGGTGTTTCTGGTCTGGGACGTGCTCAGTCATGCCTGGGAGCCCGTGGACGCCGCTCTGGGGGCGCTCCGCGACGGTAGCGGCGAGTTGGGCCCGGTGGTGGGCTATGGCGTGTTGTTCTTGGTCGGGGTGGGGGTCGGTCTGCTGAGCCTGGCCGGGTACGAGCAGTGGATGACTCGTCGCGCCACCGCTCGGGGCGCTGCTCGAGGGGGCGCGGATGCGGCGGCCTCGGTCAAGTCGGCGGCCGGGCCGGGTGCGATGGCCGTCACCGAGTTGCCCGCACGCCGCGGATGGTCGGCGCCGCGGCGACTGGCGCTGCTGATCGCGGTCGGGATCGGGTTGCACAATTTCGGGGAGGGACTCGCGATTGGTGGGAGCGCCGCCCGCGGTCAGCTCGCGCTGGCCACCTTGTTGGTGATCGGTTTCGCGCTGCACAACGCCACCGAGGGGTTCGGCATCGTCGCCCCGCTCGCCGCCGAGGGTGATCGGCCCGGCTGGGGCTTCCTCGCGCTGATGGGCCTGATCGGGGGCGGCCCGACGTTCCTGGGCACGGTGGTGGGGCACGAGTTCAGCAGTGACCCGCTGGCGGTGGTGTTTCTGACCCTGGCTGCCGGGTCGATCCTCTATGTCGTCATCCAGCTTGTTGGCGTCGCGCTGCGTTCCTCGCGCCGGATCCTGCTCTATGTCGGAATACTGGTCGGTCTCGCCGCCGGGTTCGTGACCGACATGGTTGTCACCGCCGGCGGCGCCTGACCACCCCTCGATCACCGACACCACTGCACCGCACCGGCCCGCTGCCGAAGCGTGCGGCCTCGCTGAGCCGATGACGTCTCGGGGTTCGGCTGCGACAGTGGGCCGATCGCCACGAACTCTCGGTCCGCAGCCTCAGCCCTCATCGGTGCGTGCGAGACGATGCTCAGTCTCGACTGTGGACCTGCGGACGTTCGCCCGTCTAGTGCGGTGTCCAGGAACGTTGCCGGGGTGATCGCGGGATCCAGGCGGCGCCTCGCAAGGCGCCGCCCGAAGCTCATACCGGGCGTCTTCGCGAGGGCGGCAACGCCGCGAGGCGTCGTCTGGGCCCGCGAGGACCCGGTGAACGTTTCTGGACACCGCACTAGGGCACCGAGACGGGGAGCAGGATCGTGAAGGTCGGGGGTGAGGTCCGCGACAGACTCAGCCTGCCGCCTTCGGCTTCGGCGAGGTTGCGGGCCAGCCTGAGGCCGATGCCGTGGCCTGCGGCGTCGGGCGGGAGCCGCGTGAAGAGGCGGGCGCTGTCGACTACCCCGGGCCCCTCGTCGGTGACGTCGAGCGCTAGCGCTCCGGCGGCGTCACGCAGGACGACGGTGACCGCACCGCGTCCATGCACCAGCGCGTTGTCGATCAGGACGGCAAGTACTTGGCGCACCGCGATCGCCGAGGCGGTACACGACGTGACATCGGTGTCGCGGCGAACGAGCAGGCATCTGCCCGCAGCGGCGAGTTGTCCGCGCCACACATCGCCGACCTCCGCCACCAGCCGGTCGAGGTCGAGCGTTTCGCCCGTCCGGTGAGTGTCGCGGGCCAGGGCGAGCAGGTCCTCGACGGTGCTGTTGAGGCGGTCGGCGGTGGCGACCGCTGCCCGCATGGCCGATTGAGCGTCGGCGTGCGGATCCTCGAGCGCCACTTCGAGGCCGAGCCGCAGCCCCGCCAGCGGCGTGCGCAACTGGTGGGAGACGTCGGCGGAGAACGCCCTCTCGCGGACGATGGAGCGGTCGATGCGGTCGGCGGTCTTGGCCAACGAACGGCTGACCGAGTCGATCTCCGCTATCCCGATGATCGGGCCACGGGCGGTGAAGTCGCCCTCGCCCAGGCGAGCCGCCGCGCTGGAGAGCTCCTCCAGCGGGTGCGCCAGGCGTCGGGCAAGCCTGCGGGAGAGGAACCAGGCCAACGCCAACGCCAGCAAGGCAAGCGCCACCATGCCCAGGCCGGTGGCGACCACGCGGCGGTAGACCTCTCCGAGGGACGTGGCGGCGCGCACGGTCATCGAGGTGTCCCCACTGTTGTTCACCGGAACGGCGACGACGAGGTCGGAACCTGCGCTTCCACTGACCGGGGCGCTCGGGTCATCCGCTGCCAGCACAACGTTGTCCGCGAGCGCCGGGCCATCGCCCAGCAGGCGCCGTCCTTTCCCGTCGTAGAGCGCGAGTTGCGCGGACGGATCGCGGCCTGCGCCTACCAGCGTCGTGACCGAATCGCCCTTCCCGATCTCACCGGCGACAGTGATAGCGGCAATGTCAGCGGCCCGTTCGAGTTCGGCGCGCTCGTCGTTGAAGAGGTAGGCCACGACGACCACCGCGAGGGGCACGGCGAACAGGACGACAGCAAGTCCCGCCACCATGACGGACAGGAAGGTGATTCGGCTGTGCATCTCGAGTCCTTCCGCGGGCTCTGACGTGCGCACAGGCACATCGGTGTCGTAGGCGGCTCATGCTGCCCGGATGTGTGGCGGGCATCTCGAGTTCTTGCTGACGGTTTACCGCTCGCAGTGTTGGCCTGGACCTTCACTCCACCGGCGCCGACTGTGCTTGGTCGGGTAGGGCTGTCAGCGAGAGTGGGCGGCGTCGCTGATGCGCGGGATGCCGCCTCCGCTGATCGCGTCGCCGACCCGGGCTGGCCCGTAGACATTGGTGGCGGGGGGAGGTGTGGTGGTCCGGGCCGCGGCCAGCCGGTAGCTGGGGTCCAGAACGACGCAGAACGGGACGTACTCGACGCGGTGCGGTGTGATTGGTGCGCCGCTCCCGCCTGCGGAGGGTGAGGGAGCGAGAAGGCAACGCACGTTCGACTGCGTCGTTAGGGGTGGCAGCCGAGAGACCCGTGTGTCGATCGGGCCATCGCCGGTGTTCGTGAAGCTGCCACATCGAACTGCGGTCAGTCGCCTCGATCGTGGTCTGGGAATACCCAATCGATCGCTTAATCCGGTGTGTCGTGATCGTCCCGTCACGAATCGGTCATGTGTCACGAAACCCCTTGAGAGGTTCTTCGGTTGTTATCTGGTTGAAATCGGGCGCGGTAGGCGACCAGCGGGTATTATGAGCGTGTTGCGTGTGCGCTCTGTTATCTGAGCGTTGATACGCATAGTGGTTATCGCAGAGCCAGGACAGTGCAATCTCGACGCTCGTCGGCGCTCCGTCGCGACCTGTTGGCGCGGTTGCGCTGCCAGGTTCTCAGTATGACCGGATGGATGGAGATTCGCTCGTACGGTCGCGTTCCGTGCGTCCTTCTCGATGGCCCGTCCGGATCCCACGTGGTGCTGGAGTTCTGCGTTGATGCCGCACTCGCTGATCGCGGGCGACGCGGCCTTCGCGGTCGTGCTCGCAGCGTGGTGGCGGCTGCGCCGCTCGGCGCATCTGCTGCCCCATCTGCGCAAGGGCCCGTCCTCGTATTTCTTCAACCCGGGGCCCCGCTCCGTCTCGTGGATCATGGCGATCATCACCGTCCAGCCGCTGTTGACCATCCATCGCCCGCGGCGGTCGATCCCGACTGCGGCCGGGCCCGGTCCGACGCCCGAGCGGGTGCCCACGTCGACATCGCGGACATCGTCGACAACTCGGGCTTCGTCAGAGCCGCCGACCTGCCCGTTTCCAGTGGTCGGGCCGCGAGCGTCCGGGTCCGTAACACTGCCCATCGGCCGTCAGGTGGGGCCACCGCGCTCGGAGAACTGGCCCGAATACGCCGCGCCGCCAAGCCAGCCCGCGGTCGCTCGCCGGGGTGACGCGTGAAGCCGGGGATGGTCACGCGGGCGCTGGTGCTCGGCGCGCTCGTCGGGGTGGCGGTCCTCGCGGTTCCGATCGATGTCGCCGGGGCCGCGCCGAGCACGCCGGTCGTCCTCGGCCAGGTCCCGACCACCCAGGCCGCGGGCCCGCCCGCCACCGACCCGCAGCAACCGCAACAGCCGCAACCGTCACAGCAACCGCAGCCGCAGCAACAACAGACCGCTGCGGACGCCGCCGCCCTGGCGGCACAGCAGCAGGCTGATCTGGCTGCTCGGCAGCAGGCCGCCGCTCAGCAGCAGGCCGCGGCCGTGGCTGCCCAACAGCAGGTCGCCGCGGCGGCCCAGCAGCAGGCTGCGTTGGCGGCCAAGCAGCAGGCGGCGTTGGTCAAGGCACAGGTTCGGGCACGGGCCACTGGCGGCGAAGTCTGGCTGTGCAGCAGGCTGCTGCCGCACAGCGTGCGAGACGTCCCGTCTGGGTTCATCGCGGGCGCCCGAAGAAGCTGGTCATCGTGCGGACGACGTCGATCGACTCGGTCTCCGGGGGCGTCTTGGTGCAGCGGGTGGTGCGCAGCGGTCGGTCGGTGACTCTGGCCACGCCGGTATGCCGCGATCCCGTCGTCGTGGATGACGGTCGACGGCGATACGGCGCGGCCGAACGCGGCCGTCGTGCTCACCCCCGCCACCCTGTCGACGTCACGGGTGTGAAGACGCTGCAGCTGACGGTACCCTCCGCGGTCTCAACGATCTCAGCCTGCCGCCGTTGAACGTGCTCGGCGCGATCGGCGTACCGCTGATCGTCCTGGCCATCGTGCTCGAGGTGTTGCACCTGCTCCGTGGGCCGGATGCGGACCGACCGCCGCGACCTCTACACCGGCAGCGGTCGGATCAACTGCACGGGGTCACGGTCACCAGTCGGTGGTATATGCCTATCCCTGGCGTCGTGGGATTAGGTAATGGGTTGGTCAATTTCTTGACAACCGAGAGCTGTGGTTGTGGTCTCCAGGCGGGTGTCGGCCCGGGGCCGGACCGCCGCATATCGTCGTCGCAGCGCTGGGCAGGCTGGACGCCACCGACAGCACGATCATCGACCTGGGAACCAAACCCACCGGTGACAACCGCGGCAACCCGGCGGTCTCCCACGGCCGCGGCAGCACGGGCGCCTTGACGCGCGTCTCGCTGCTGCGTAACTCCAGCGGACTGATCCTCGCCGGATCCCGAAGTGTCCGTTTGCAGGATGTCAGCCGCCGACAACTCGGCCGAGAACGGCATCATCCTGCGCGGCGACGTCGCGACGGTGCTGTCCGGGTGTCAAAGCCGACAACAACGGGACCAACGGGGTGCTGGTGTCGGGCACCGTCTACCAGCCGACACGATCGCCGGGATCGGTACCACCGGCAACCAGTCCTACGGGCTGTCGGTGGTGGGCCAGTTTCGCGCAACGTGGACATCAGGCAGCCTGGCGTTGTCAGGGGATCGGGCTGGTGGGCTGGAGCTGAGCCGCGACAGCGACAGCAAGGTGCACGACATCACCTACCGCCGACGAACCCAACGGGATCTTCCTGCACATCAACTCCACGAACATGGTGCTCGACGCCATCACGGTGACCGGTGGGCGCACTGGAATCCTGGAGGAGAAGACCACCGCGGGCCTCCGCGTCACCGGCTCCACGATCGAGGGCGCGCACGAGGCCGGGATGGAGATCGGCGGACACAACACCCTGCTGGACGGGCTTACCGTGAAGGGCAGCCGCACCGCGCTGCGGGTCGAGCGCGGCGCGGGTGGCGGTTCACCATGAATAGGGTCTCACTCATGGGGGGACCGATGGGCTGGGCATTCCTTCACGGCGGCACGTCGGGCTTATACCAGACCCGGACGTCGACCCATATGACGATAGCGGCGGAGAAGGCCGCGGTGACAGGAATCCAGCAGGTCAAGGACCTGTCCGCCGACGGCGTGGGCAACGACGCGGTCCGCAGTCTGACGCTCGGGCATGCAGATCGTCGGGCGGCCAGATCCGTGGCGGCAGCACCGGCATGGACCTGCAGGCCGCAACCACGGTCATGTTCGACGTCGTGGCCGCGGCTCTGCACCGGCCGTCGTGATCATCGTTCGGGGGATGCGTTGCGGGCCGGTCGGGGTGGAATGCGGTGTTGGACGATCGGTATCGTCCACGGCTCGTCCCCGTCGTCGCAACGACCTGCTCGGGATGGTCGCGGCTGCGGCCGAGCGTGCCCCGTCGGTCCGACTCTCGACGGTCTGACGGTCTGGCCGGACCGGACGGTGATATGGTCGGCTGGTCGCCGGAGCGGGATGCTGAGTGGGGTGGCGGGATGACCGGTGTGTCGCTGCAGGCGTGGGCCGGTCGGTCAGGGGGTGCCGCCTGCTTGGCGGAACAGCGCCGCGGCGGCGTCGCCGAGGTAGGTGGCGTAGGAGGTGTCGGGGTCGAGTCCGCCCTGGTCATAACCACCGGTGACCGCGATGACGTCGGTCTCGTTCCCGGCGGCGCGATTGGGCTCGGTGCGCAGCCATGGTCCGCCGCTGGTGCCGTCGGCGAGGCCGGGCGCGTCGAGTTCGAGTTGGGTGGGGGAGTAGCGGGTGGTGACACCGGACCGCGTGGTGGGAGCGTCAGCGGCGTCCGGGTAGCCGAGCGCGTCGACGGCCGTCGTCGAGCCCGGGTCGAGAATGAGGTGGTAGCCGCCGACGACCTGCTCGATCGGCGGTGCGCCGTCCTGGCTGACGGTAAGGAACGCGATGTCGTGGTCGGGGTCGGCGTGGTCGAGCCACGCGTCGTCGACGACTGCGGCAGTGACGGTCCACACGCCGAAAGGATCGCTGTGATCGTGGTAGCCGGGGACGAACGACATACCGGTGTGGGCGGGGGTGCCGTTGCCGTCCGCGACGCAGTGCGCGGCGGTCATCACGGTGTTCCCGGCCGGGGTGTGGACGACCGAGGCGCTGCAGTAGTGGTCGCCGTGCTGATCGGGGGGCGCATTGAACAGGGCACCCGTCGCAGGCCACCGGACGTCGGACGAGCGGGATGCGGCCGTTGCCGACACCGGGGCGATCGATCCGGCGGCGCCTGCGGGGCTGGCACAGCCCGCGACGGCCAACACGGCGACCATGCCGAGCGCGAGCGGCCTCGATGTTGCGGGCGCGGTCATGACCCGACATTCTTCCGCGCCGGCCCGCGGGGTGCGCGCTCGACTCGGTCGGACGGTTCCAGCGCACCTGACTGCAGCCCCAGATCGGTGCAGGCACAGTGACTTTCGTGCTCGACGCATCGTTGATCGCCGGTCCTGTGCCGACGACGGTGTCGATGCTCGGCGCGCTGGCTGGAGTCTATCTGCTGGTGCGGCGTCCGCGGCGATGGTGGACACGGCAGGTGCCGGTGGCGGTGGCCGGTGGGGTGCTTGCCGCCGGGGCGGCCGCTGTGGCAGTGGCGGCGCTGCGCCCGTTCCCTGACCTACTCCCACTGAGAGTGCTGGCGTGGATGGGGGTAGCCGTCGTCGCGGTTGGTCTGGTGTGGATGCGGCGGCGCGATGGCTGGTGGCGTGGCGCGGCGGCGGTGTTGGCGGTCGTCGCGGTGTTGGCAATGTCGCTGGTAAAGATCAATGCCTACTATGGCTATCGCCCCACCATCGCGGCTGTATTGGGGATCCCCGGCGCCGATCAGGTTGCCCCGGACGACCTGCTGCACCGCCCCGGGCTGGTGGTCGCCTTGCCACGGCAGGCGTTGTCGCATTCCTGGCACCCCCCGCCGGACATGCCCGCGGTGGGGCGGATCACCACCATCCCGATTCCCGGTCGCCGCTCCCATTTCCCGGCCCGGCCGGCCTGGTTGTATCTGCCGCCCGCTTATCTCGGTTCGGTACGGGCCCGGCTGCCGGTCCTGGTCCTGATCGCGGGCCAGCCGGGTGGGCCGCAGGACTGGGTGTTCGCTGGTCGGCTCCCTGCGATAATGAACGCCTTCGCCGCTGCCCACGACGGGCTCGCACCCATTGTTGTGGTGCCCGACGTGACGGGTTCTGCTCTGGGCAACACCTTGTGTCTGGACTCCCGGCTCGGGGCGGCGGAGACCTATCTCGCCGACGATGTGCCGGAGTGGGCCGGGGCGACCCTGGACGTCGACATGACCCGGTTCGCGATCGGCGGGTTCTCCTTCGGCGGCACCTGCGCGCTGCAGCTGTCCCTACGCCGTCCCGACGTGTTCCGCACCTTCCTGGACGTCTCCGGACAGCTCGCACCCACCCTCGGTGACCTCGCCGGAACGGTCCGCGCTGCGTTCGGCGGCGACATGGGGGCCTACAGGCGGGCCGACCCGCTGACCGAGCTGCGCACGACACGCTATCCCGACACGGCGGGGATGTTCGTTGTCGGCCGCAACGATGAGGTGTACCGGCCGCAGGCCGAACAGCTCGCGGTGGCCGCCCGCGGCGCCGGACTGGCGGTGACCCTGCGGGAGGTGCCTGGTGAACATTCTTGGGCGATCGCCAGCGACGCCCTCGTCACAGCACTGCCATGGATCGCCGGACGCACCGGCCTCCTCGATCCGGTGTCGCCGCCGACCGTGGACGCGGCCGTGCCGGGACCGCCCGCCGCAGGCGGATGACCCCACCGAGCGATCCGCTCTCGGCCGGGCTGAACATGATCGGGAACCGTCTCGCGTTCGTTGTCGTCGGGTCACTCTCCCGCCCCGACCGCTCCAAGCCTCCATCCGCGGCAACACCCCGACGCCCAAGTTCTTACTCGGCGGCGACGCCCGATGACTCCCGCCCCGCACCAGCGACCACCCCTCCGATCCGCCCTAGATATCTTTAGATGATGGCAGCCTGTCGCCTGCACGTCCTGGTGCAGGCCGCTCTGCGCCTTGAGGGTGTTGTGTCGGTCGTGGTTGTTGCGGGGCCGGGAAGTCCCGTCGGCAGTGGGAGGTGGATGTGGGAGGTGGATCAGGTGACGGTGAGGGCGTGGAAGGTGACCCGCGCGCCGTCGTTTGAGCCGGAGCTGCCGGTGGTGGAGTCGGCTTGTTGGTAGGCGCCTGCTTGGAAACGGACCGAGGCACCGGTGAAGGGGTGAGGCCACCCGCCTCACCGTCCACATGCATCCCGACAGTGACGACGTCACCATCGCGGTCACCCTTGCCGCCGCAGACCTGCAACACATCGGGCACACGGCGGCGCGGCTGCCCATCGACGATGCCCGAGCAGCACTGGCATCAACACTCGGGCTAGTTAGCACAGATGCAGTACGTGCCCCCGGCGGGACACATCGCAGATGGGAACCGGGATGACCTGCGGAAACGTTGAAGGAATCCTTGTGGTCGACCAGGAGCTACCGCTGCCCAGTCACGACGATAGGGCATGGTGCCAGAGCGTGTTTGACAAGATCAACTGACTGCTGGAAACGTGCGTCGTTGCTGGCGGATAGCGGGCCGCCGCGGAGGATGCGGCCGGGAAGCTCACGCACAGGTGATCGCCGAGCTGGGAGCCGTGCTCCGGCTGCATCGCGCGATCGAGATCACCGCCAGCACGGCGAAGAAGCCAGGGCATAACCAGCAGTTCGTGCAGGCGAAAGATCCTCGTCTGACGCCCGTCCTGGTCGCCGGGTTCACCGACCTGGCGGGACGCCATTCGTGCGGCACGCGCTCGCCGACGCCGACACCGGCGATATTCGAGGACCCTCGCGGGGCGTCCGTCTCCGGCGCACGCGCTGATGATCCGCACCCGACCCTGCTGGGCATCCAGCACCGCGCCGATCGCGCCATGCACGAGCTGTAGCTGCCAGGACATCCCTGAGGCCGGGTCGTCGTAGTTTTTTAGTCACTCTTCGTAGTCCCGCAGCCCAGACATCGCCGTCGCACGCTACCGCAGCAAGGTGGAACGACGGGCGGCTCGCACGCAGCGCTCCACCGGACCCTTCCCGGAACGTCGTCACCCGGCATTGTCATGGTCTGTCGCAGCGGCCAACAGCGTCAGTCGGTGGTCGCCGCCCCGGCCCGGGGCTCGGCGTTGCCCTCGTCGTGGCAGCGGCCCCGCGAACGCCCGACCAGCCGAGCCGAACGGTCAGCTCTTGTGCGCTGCACCTTGAAAGCAAGTGCGTGCCATCGCACTGAGCCGCGTCTCCCGGATGGGGGCGCCATCCGTCCGCGCGGTCGGGACTTCGTCCCATCTCACTGTCGACGGGATGGCACTGGCAGCGAGGGGGAGCCGGTTCCAGCGGCGGATCTTGTGACCCGATCTGGATCGTCGATAGGCGGTGGGACATATCCTTGCCCGCCCTGGCCGCGTGACAATCGCGATCTGCCACCGCCGACGGCGTCCCACGGAAGGATCAGCATGCTGGCTATCCGCATCCCACGGATTTTCGACGGTCATGACCTCCTACCGGGCGCGGGTGTGGTCCTCGTGGACGGTGATCGGATCGCCGGGGTGGAGCCAACCGGGTTCGCCGTTCCGGCGGCCTGCGAGGTTCTCGATCGCCCCACAGGGACACTGTTGCCGGGCCTGATCGACGCCCACCTTCACCTGGTCGCCGACTCGAGGTGGGGCGCACTCGATCGGCTTGCTGAATTCTCCGACGACGATCTGACACGCACGATCGAGGAGTCGCTGCGGATCCAGCTGGCCACCGGCGTCACCACGGTTCGCGACCTCGGTGACATCGGGTGGTCCGTCGTGGAGTGGCGTCGACGTAACGTCGGTGGGCTGCCGACGGTGGTGGCCTCCGGGCCGCCGATCACCAGCCGCGGCGGCCATTGCTGGAACATGGGTGGGGAAGCCCCTGGAGTGGACGAACTTCAGGCCGCTGTACGGGAGCGGGTGGAACGCGGCGCCGACATCGTGAAGATCATGGCAAGCGGCGGCATGATGACGCCGGGTACGGAGGTGGACTGTGGCCAGTTTACTGCCGAGGAGCTTGCGGCCGTCGTCGATGAGGCGCACGCCTCGGGCCTGCCTGTCACGGCTCATGCTCACGCGCTCGTGG
Source organism: uncultured Actinomycetota bacterium (assembly GCA_963826705.1). GTDB lineage: Bacteria > Actinomycetota > Actinomycetes > Mycobacteriales > Pseudonocardiaceae > Pseudonocardia. The sequence continues at coordinate 195,015 of CAWGYF010000016.1, read as the reverse complement.
CCATCCGGGACGCGATCACGGCTGGGGTCGACGGGATCGAGCATTTCACGTTCCTGACCGCGGGCGGCGTGCACCTGGCAGAGGACGTGCTCACGGCAGTGGCCGCGCGGGGCATCGTGGTCTGTCCGACGCTCGGTCGAGCGCCAGACGCCGTCCCGCCGCCGCAGCTGGTCGAGCGCATGCGCCAGGCAGGCTTGGATCTTGCCGCCCGCGCCGGGCAGATGGTTCATGCGCACCGGGCAGGGGTCAGGATCATCACCGGCACGGATGGCGGGATCAACCCGGGCAAGGCGCACGGGATCCTGCCCAGCGCCGTCATCGCTCTGGTATCCGGTGGCCTGTCCCCTGCCGAAGCGCTCGCGACCGCGACTTCCCTCGCCGCGGATGCCTGCGGCCTGGGTGACCGCAAGGGACATGTCCGGGTCGGCCACGACGCCGACCTCATCATTCTCGAAGGTGATCCCCTCTCCGACATCGGCGCGCTGCACAGCCTTGACACCACAATCCTCGCCGGCGAGGTGGTCGCATCTTGAGTCGAGGCACCGCCCGACAGGCTCGGCAGCGGGCATCGAACGGAAGCAGGCGAGCACCGCATCACTGGCGATATCCACGCAGGTCCGAAAAGGGCTCAACCCGCTCGCGCCACGGATCCTGCACAAGGATCTTCGCGAGCCCAGGCGAGGCCCGAGTTCGGTCCGCTCGTCGCGAGCGCTGTGAGGGGTTCCCCGAGATCGCATCCGCCATGCGGATCGTCCGGGCGGAAGCGGCGAGTAGGTCGGCGTTTCATCCCCTTGCTATTAGCATAGTCAGCCTCGTGGCGACGGGGTGACGAACTGAGGGGACCGAAGATGCCCGGCCTGGACAGAGAGTTCAAGCAGACGTTGGAGCGTGTTACAAGGCTACTCGCTCAGCGCGACGATCCGGACGCGCTCGCCACTCTCGACGACCTGCTCCAGCACGAGGACGAGGACGAGGATCTACTTCGCGATGGTGATTCACGAGGCGCGCACGGACTTCACGCGCATCCTTGCGTGCCTTGACCGCCTCGAGGAACTGGCAAAAACGCCCGACAAGCGTCAATGGCTGTCGCAGCACCGCGCGACCATCGAAGCGGCACAAGCCTCTACCGGGGAGGACCTCAGCCCGCTCTCCTTGGCGCCGATGAACACCGACATCGACGATCTGCTCACACCACTTATCGCTCGTGAAATCTCTCACGGGGGTCGTTGACGACGCCCCCGCAGGCCCGTCCAGCAGGTACGGGCGAGTTGGCGCCGTCCGTCGGTCACATGGAACCAGACGAGCCGCCAGCCCGGCAATGCCACGACGAGGCCACCAAGGCGCGCTTCCGCGCACCGGGTTGACCCCGACTGCTTCGCCGGTGCCAGCCAGGACGCGAGGAGGGCGCTAGTGTGAGCCTCCACGAATGACTGAATCTTGAGCTCAGAAGGGCGCGCTCGCGGCCTCAGATTCGTTTGGTCATGTCCACCTTGCCGAGGACCATCTTGCGTACATCCTCGCGGAGAACGATCTTTCGCCGTGCAGCTCAGGCGGGGTGACTGCCAGCCAGCGAGGCGAGAACGAACGGCAGCAACAGGACCAGCAGACGCGACAGCGCCGCCGACACCGTCACGTCCGGGGAAAGCGCGGCGGCTGGCGACGAAGCGCAGGCCCATCAGACTCTTCCCGAGGGGCTGGCCTTGAAGTCCTGCCAGCAGGAAGAACTCCAGCGCGGCGTAGGCCAGGAAGTAGCAAGATCGGTCGCGGGACCGGCGTGGGGGACAGGTGGGAGCGGTGAGAATCGAACCGGCGGACGATGTCATGTTCGGCGAACGCGACGCCTGGCGTTACGAGCCGCCCTACGACTTCTACGACAGCGACGGCTTGCCCGTGAAGAACCCCGAGTTCTTCTTCGCCGCCCGCGACGAGGACGACACCCTCATCGGCTTCTACTTCATCGAGCCACTCGATGGCGCGCTGTTCTACGGGTTTGGCATGCGGCCGGATCTCACCGGTCGTGGGCTCGGAGAGCAGTTCGTGCTGGCCGGCCTGGAGTTCGCCCGCCTCCTCTACGGCGCGCGCCGGGTGGTGCTGGATGTCGCGGCCTTCAACGAACGTGCCGTCCGCCTGTATCGACGCCTCGGTTTCGACGAGACCGGCCAGCATGTCGAGACATTCGACGGTTACGGCGCCGTGGAGTTCATCGACATGGAAAAGCTCGACGGAGAAAAGCGTGGCTGAATGCACGGCGCTCAGGCACGGCATCAGGATCTGTCCGAGGAGCATGGTCCCGTCGTAGGTAGCGACGAGGACGCGCCGGTGGTGACCAGCGAGGCCGGGTCCGCTCCGCCGCTCGCGCCCAGGCCCTGGCGGAGGTGGACGAGGGAGAGCAGGCTCAGGACGCCGGTGAAGATCATGGCTGCTTCGAGGGTGCGGACGGCGACGAAACCGAGGGGCCATGGCTTCGTTCTGCCCTTTGACCACGGGGAACAGGGTGACGGCTGTGCCGATGCCTGCCAGGGCGACGATCACTTCGAGCTCGGATTAGTCGCGTGGTTAGCCGTGCGGGGTGACGAGAGTAAAGGACAGTTCACATGTCCCACCCGAACGCCGAGCCGCGATCCGATGACCGGGTCTTCAGCTGCTCACGGTGCGGGCCAGGAGGCGTCCGCGGAGTCGGTGCAGGTGCGGCATGAACCCGTAGATGTCTGGCGGGGCGGGAGGCCGTGGTCGAGGTCGCGGACGGCGTTGCGCACGTCGTCGTCGACGAGGTCGGCGTTGATCGCGATGGCAGCCGCGGAGGCGGCGCCTGCGGCGGTGATGACCTGGGCGCGCGGGTCGACGACGTTGCCTGCCGCCCACACTCCCGCGACGGTGGTGCGGCCGGTGGGGTCCACGGTGACCCAGCCGTCGGCGTCGGCTTCGGCGCCGAGGCCGACGAGGAGGGTGCTGTTCGGGACGAAACGGGGTGGCACGAACAGCGCGTCGCGGGGGATGACGCAGCCGTCGCGCATCTGCACGCCGCGCAGATGGTCGGTGTCGTCGATGACGAGTTGTTCGATGGTGCCTTCGACGACGTCGATGGCGCGGGCGAGCAGCTGGGTTCGTTCGGTGGCGGTGAGGATGTCGGGTGGGGTGAAGTAGACGAGGTCGTGGGTCCACTGGCGAACGATCTGGGCGTAGCGGACCGCGCCCGGGCTCCCACCGACGACGCCGAGCTGCCGGTCGGCGACCTCGTGGCCGTGGCAGTAGGGGCAGTGCAGGACATCGCGGGCCCACCGGTCGCGGAGTCCGGGGATGTCGGGCAGCTCGTCGTGCAGGCCGGTTGTGATGATCAGTCGCCGTGCCGAGAGGCGCCGCCCGCCGTCGAGCAGGGCCCAGAATCCGCTGGTGCCGTCGGGCAGCAGATCGGTGACGGTGCCCCCGATGATGGCGCCGCCGTAGCTGCGGACCTCGCGGCGTCCGGCGGCCAGCAGCTCGGTGGGTGGCATGCCGTCGCGGGAGAGGTAGCCGTGCATGTGGGTGGCCGGGCTGTTGCGTGGTGCGCCCGCGTCGATCACGAGGACGTTGCGGCGGGCCCGTGCGAGGACCAGGGCGGCGGACAGGCCTGCGGCGCCTCCACCGATGATCGCGACGTCGTGCTGAGTCATGCCCTCAAGGTGGGGGCGTGTGGGCGGTTTGCCTACGAATGTTGCTGTTTGTGGGAATCGGGAGTCAGATGGCGTCTCGAGCCGCGACAGCGCATGCGTCTTGCAGACCACACCGGATGAATCATCCACCCCGTTAGGCATCCCAGATCGTGGACTGGTCTTGTGGGTGCCGAGAACCGGGTCACGTCATGCGACCTGAGCACGCCGATGGGCGCCCCAGAACGTGGCGGGGTGCCACCTGTAGGCGGGCGCTGATATCACTATTTCTCTCGGGGATGCAGGACCCGCAGGATGACCAACTTGAGGCTGCCGAAAAACGACGGTGGGCGGGGAGGGTCTACGGTGAACGAGAACGGCGTCGCTTGTGCCGCTTTCTCGTCGGCCGTAGTCGTCGAGAGTGCGTCGTTTGCCATGAGGTAGGTGGTGTCGTGGTCGTCGTAGGCGATGCGGAGGTAGTACTCAAGGATCATGCCTGCAGTGAATCCGGCCATCGGGATCGGCGCCGTGTAGTACTTGTTGTTGCCGATCGTGGTAGTGAAGACCAGTGGGCTGGGGTCCATGTCGGGTCGCCGTGTTGCCGGTAGAGCAGTGAGCTGCCGTCCTGGAGCTGATTTCCGGGGTTCCCGCCGTCTTGGAACTGGTTACCGGTGACGATTGTCACCGTGTCGACCGGAACGGTCGGAAAGACCGGATCGCGCATGCCGGTGAGCCCGCCGGGTTCCGGGTGTGTGGGCAGGTGCCACGCGTTGCCCAGATTCGTCATCCGCATACCCCTCGTGACCGTCCATGCGCGCAGCGCCCCACAACTACCGTCCCCGCGTCGGGTTTGACCAGTCGCGCGGCAGGTCCGGTCGATACTAGGACAAGGGGGTCGTCGCCTGGCGGCAGGCGGCACGTCTGGATGGTGGTCAGGCTGGCGAGCGTCGTTCGGCGGGCGTAGTGCTGCCGGGCGGTGTGCGGCGACGGATTCACCTTGGCGGCCGCGTCGGCGATCCCGGTTTGTCCGTGTGGCGGGTGACACTCGGGCGATGGCGGATGAGCGCGGCGTGGTCGATGGGACGTACCCGCGGGCGGCGCTCCGCCACGTTCCGCGGCAACTGTCCAGCCGCTGCGACGAGCCCGCCACTCGGCGTTGACCTGGCGATTCGCCGAGGGTTGCACTGCTCTGGAGTACAAGTCTGGCCCCGCTCGGGTGGTGGTCTCAGATCTCGGATCACGTCGTACAGCGTGGACACGGATTCGTTGTCTGACGCAGAGGAGGTCGCGGTGCCTGCTCGGCAAGACCCGGTCGCCAACGCTCAGTTGGAACTGCTCAGCGCCACCGACGCTTGACCGGCGTGGCCAACCGCCGCAGCTTCGACGCCGTGCTAGCGGCCGACTGGACACGCTCACCCGGACAGCCCATGTCTGTGGTCATGGCCGACGTCGATCATTTCAAGAACTACAATGACCACTACCGGTCTGTGCCCTTGGGGGCCTATGCGCGGCTGGTACCAGGTTTGATCCCGGTGCGGCAGGTACCCCCGGCCGTCGAGCGAGCGGAGCACGAGGCCCCATGGAGCACGGGGACCGGCGACGGCTGTTGGCCAAGGTCGCCCGCCTCTATCATCACCTCGGTCTCCGTCAGATCGCTCAACGGCTGCGGATCTCTCAGGCGAGGGTCTCGCGGTTGCTTCAGCAGGCCGAGGCCGACGGTATCGTGCAGACGGTGGTTGTGCCGTTCGTCGGCTTCCACGTCGAGGTCGAGGAGCAGATCGAGGAGCGCTACGCGCTGGGGGAGGTGTACGTCGTCGACGCGGTTGCGGACGACGAGACCGATCTCGCTGCCGAGTTGGGGGTGGCGGCGGCCTCGATCTTCGCTGCCCTGTCTGTCGAAATGCTGGTGCGGGGGGTGACGTCGTGGAGCCGAACGCTGCGGCACATGATCGACGCGCTGCAGCCGATGCGCACCGGCACCGCGACTGTGGTGGAGTTGCTCGGCGACCTTGGTTCACCGCAGCATCAGCACGACGCGACCCGTTCTACGCAGCGCCTGGCCGCGCTGACCGGTGCGGAGCAGGCGCTGGGCTTCTTCGACAGGCTGGATCTCGCGCTGGTCGGCATCGGCGGCTGCGAGGCGGATCCGCTCCAAGCCGCGGACGGCGTCTTTGGCGAGGACCAGCTGCGGTGCGTGCTGGAGGCAGGTGCCATCGGACAGCTATGCCTGCGTTTCCTCGCCGCGGACGGCACGCCCGTCGCGTCGCCCCTTGATGACCTTGTCACGGGGGTGACGCTGGAGCAGTTGAGGGCGGCGCTGGGCGGTGGCCGGGGGGCGGGGCAAGTTCGCTGTGATCAGGGCCGCCCTACTCGGCGGGTGGCTCGACACGCTCGTGACCGATGCCGAGACTGCCAGCAGATTGCTGGCGACCCCGTCGTGACCCTCGTGTTTCGCAGTCTTGCGGGGTGCTGCCCGATCTGCAGGCCGTGGCGACGCGTCGGGGGTGGTCTGGCAGGTGCTTGGGTTGGTCCTGCTGTCGTGTCGCACGTCCTCCGCCAGTTGGCTCCGGTCGTCGCGAGACCGTCTTCGCAGGGTCCGCTGTCGCTTCGCAGGGTCTGTGGACCCTGCGACGTGCATGCGCGGTCTGCGAAGTGGCCCTGGTTGGCGGCGATCAGCCCGGGCAGGCGGGCGTGAGGTCAGGTCCCCACCGGGTGCGGTCGCAGTGCCCTTGCGGCACCACCTTCGCCGATCATGCGCGGCCAACCGTCAATTGCCGGGCGCTCTTACTTCGGTCTCGTCGCGGACTTCGCGGAAGCGCTGGTCGGTCAGCGGGTCGGTGAGGACACGATCATGGCGAGGATCGCGGCGGCGGGGACCAATCCGAAGACGATTTTGATCGCTGCCCAGCGAGCTCACGATGACACGCCGGTCCGACAGTTTCGCGGCAACGGCTGCGCCGCGTCACGTCCGGAACCCGCTGCCCGCCAACGCCCACCGCACTGGGTCTAGGCAGCGGAACGGCGCGATGCCGCGGGTGCTGAGCTGGTCGCCCCGCGGGGTGTCGCCCAGCGCCGACACCGCGAAGAACTGGTAGCCACCGGTTCGTCCCGCGTTCTCCAGCCGAGCCACCAAGGCGCGCTGGTCAAGCCGCATCAGAAGGCTGCGTACCTCGTGGTGCAGCAACGCCCCGTCGTGTTCGGCCGCCGCGACGAATGGCCCCGGGTCCCGGAAGAACGCCGCCCCGGGGTTGCGCATGATCGCCGACCACTGCCCGCCCCCCTGCACGTTGCGCAGGGCCTGCATCACGTCGAACTTCGACATGATCACGCCCAGTCGTGGGGTGCCGTGCGCGACCAACGCCAAGGTGGCGGCCAGCACCTGCTTGGGATCGCCGCCGAGCTCCTGCTCGGGCACGAGGCCGCGCAACGAGGTCGCGACGCCGTCGATCTTGAGCGGGTCGACGAGGAAAAGCACGCAGTCGGCGTTGCCGAAGAACGCCAGCTGGCCCGGCGCGAGCTCGTCGGCCTTCTCCAGGTCCTCGCCCGCCACGTCGCGGATGATCAGGTGATGGCGGACGTCGTCGCGCCCGATGAGCTCGAAGACCAGCGATTCGCGCTGGTAGGCGTCCTGTGTGCTGCTCGGTGGAGTGTTGCCCATGATGCCGCGCTCGACGTAGAGCGGGTTCACGTAGTGCTCCTGGAAGACCTTCCGCACCGCGGGGGTCGCGGGCGCGAGGTCCATGCCGCGGGCCGCCGCCCACTGCTCCAACTGCTTGATCATGACCGCGATGTAGATGCTCTTCCCGGTGCCGGTTGCCCCCGCCATCACGATCGACGTCGTGCTCGCGTCGAGCCAACGCGGCGGGTAGGGCCGCTCGCACGTCGGGCACTGCGTCGGCCGGTCGCCGTCGGTGGGCGGCGGCAGTGGTGAAACAGCGCGTCCGCGAGCGACCGGCGGCGGCTGCGGGGGCCGCGGCAGGGGCGCCGGGGTGAAGCAGTGCGGGCACCGGATCATCGGGCGAGCGCCTGCATCGGGCCCATCAGCGATCCCACCAACGCCGAGAGCATGTTCAGGTGCTGCAGGAGGTGCGCCTCCGGCGGCGTGCCGTCCGGCGGTGGGCCGATCACCGTGGCGGGCAGATCGGCGGCGCTCGTCGGGACCGGCTGCCCGTCGAGCAGGACGATCCGGCGGTCGTCGCCGTGCTTGCGGGCCCCCCGCAGCGCCGCCACGTCCGGGGGCAGGGCGTCGGTGACGACGAAGGTGATCCGGTCCCCGCCCCGCGTCGGGTCCGGTGGTGTGGAGCGGAATCCGCAGCCGAGCCCCGCCCGGCGGATCTTCGTGAGCGTGGCCTCGACCACCTCGATGGGCCTGACCGCCTCGACCGTGACCGGGTCCGGAGTCAGCAGCCGCACCCGCAGGTCGTGGTCGGCCCCGATGACCTGGGCCAGGCCGACGAGGATCTCGACGGCGGCCCCGACGCGGCCGTCGGCGATCATCCGGGCCATCGACGTCGACATGTCGATCGCGATGTCCACGTCGGACGTGACCGCGGTGCGCTCTGACCCGAGGCGCTGGCGCGCGGCGGCGCGGGCCGCGCTGGCCAGCGGCCGGAGCGGGACGTCCTCGACGAGCGCCAGCGCGGTGACCTGCAGCCGCCAGTCGTCGTATGCCGTGATGGCGACGAGGTCGCGGTGCGCGAGGCCGGAGACCGGCGCGTCGCGCACCACCACCAGGTCCTCGTCGGCATCGCGCGTGCGGTCGGTGCGGATCGTCAGATCGAGCGTGGTGCCTTCGGCGAACAGGTCGCGCCCCTGCCCGGGCTGCACCCGCACCACCGTGCGTTCGGCGATGTGCGGCAGCGTCATGCGGCTCGGCCGCGACTGCTCGGTGCGCACCGGCGCGCCGTCACAGACGGCCATGAGCAGCACCGCGCCCTCCGGGAGGCGGTAGCCGGACGGGTCCAGCGCCGCGACGTCGATCTTGACCGCGCGCCTGCCGATGACGGCCTGGTCGTCCCCTTCGAGGATGTACATCCGCGTGTCACGTTCCGTTCGTGGTCATAACCAGCGCTTACGCGAAGCCAGCGGCGCCAGCGTCGCCTCGTCGGTCACCCCGACGCGGCCCCACCATTCCCGCGCGTGGTCGGCGTCCCCCGCGCCGTGGTTCTTCAGCCACGTCTGCACGTCGTGGACGAAGTCGGCGTTCGGCCGGAACCGGCCGTCGAACATCCGCAGGTGGATGATCCAGTCCAGCAGCGCGGGCTGGGTGGGGCGCGCCGCGAGGCGCAGCTCGCCCAACGTCGCCAGCCACGGTCGCCCGATCGCGTTCGCATCCGACGGCATGCCCGCCTGCGCGACGACCACCAGGTCGAAGTCGGAGACGAACTTCTGGAAGACGACGTAGTCGAGGTGATCGGCGACGCTGGTGGCCGTCGCCACCGCGTTGATCTTGTCGGCGCCGAACACCCCCCGGAGGCGGCGCCACACGCTCGGCCGCGCCGGGGGTGACGTCGTGGCGGCGACGTGCTCGACCACCTGCGCCGCCGCAGTCGAGCACGTGAGGTCGGTGCTCCACGACTGGGGTTCACCGCATTCCACGAGCACCTGCTCGGCGGCATCCAGCATCTGCGTGGGTGCGTCCGGTACCCCGGTGGGGGTCTGGCGCCACCACCATGCCTGCGCCCGGCGCAGGTTTGCGGCCAGCAGCACGGATTGCTGGTCGGGCTCGCCAGCGCGCAGGTACTGCTGGTCGACGTCCAGCAGATCGAGGACGCTCTGCAGGTCGGGTCCGTGCGGACAGCTGAGCAGCGTGGAGGCCAGTGCCGCCGCGAGCGCGGCCGGGTGGTGCCGCTTGAGCAGCGTGCGCAGCTCGGTGACGGGCAGGGGCGGTGCCGTGCCCAGGCGCCGTACGGCGCGCAGGTCCTCGCCCGAACGGCGCAGCGCCGCATCGAGCGCGACCGACCGCAGCCCGGCCGGATCGCCGAACACGAGCGTGGCCTGCGCTGCGGCCTCGGCGAGGGTCGCAGGGACGGGCGCGGAATCGTCGCGCGGAACAGGCTCCGGGAGGAGCCACTCCAACACCGGCGGCGCCAGCCTGCAGCCCAGCCGTCCGGTGGCCCGGTCGAGATAGCGGTCGAACCACGGCCGCAGGAACATCGCCCGGAGCGCGCTGTCGATCGGCCCGATCCGTTCGATGAGCGCAGGCCCGGCCGCGTCGTCCGCCATCAGCCTGCCCGCCCAGTCGATCAGTTCCGCGAAGGGGCTCTGGCCCGGATCCACCCGTTGCGGATCCATCATGTGCGACCGGACGACGAAATCGAGCAGCCGCAGCGACACGAGGGCGACGGGGCTGCGCGTGCTCCGGGCCGAGTGCGCCGGATCGCCTGCCGGGATCTGGCTCGCGAGCCGACCCAGGAACCGCTCGGCCTTCCCGAACACCTCGTCGTCGATCGCCGACGGCGGGATGCCAGGTACCGGTGCGGGTGGGGACTTGGTGAGCCAATCGGCGTCGGTGACCGCGCGTTCGAGGTAGGTGTTCGCCGCGAAGATCCAGCCGGGGGACGATCGGGCGTCCGGCTTGCTCACCGCGGCCCACGCGTCCGCGGTGGTGTGCCCGAGCTCGCCGGACAGGAGCACGCGGCGCAGCTTGTCGAGCGCGCTACCGCGCTTGAGGCCGGGGGGCGGCGGCCCGCTCACGGCCAGCATCGCCTCGTCTGTGACGTCGCGCAGGGTGCTCATCTGCGCGACCGCCATGGCCAGCGGCCACGCGCAGGTGAGCGCCGCGTCGTTGACCTCCTGCGCAACCCGGTCCTGCAGCATCAGCGCCTCGCGGGTGAGGGCGAGGTTGCCCACCGCGGCGGCGATCGCCGACCAGGGTGTGACCGCGATCCGGGATCCGGACGCCGTGACGTGCGGCTCGCCCGAGCGCAGGTCGCCGAGCTCCCCCGCTTCCTCGGCGTCGCTGACCAGCACGACCTCGTTCTCGTCGAGCTCGACCGCGGCCAGGTCGGCGATCGGCAACGCAACCAGGTGCAGCCCCATCGCCCTGGCCGTGGTGATGCTGTCGGCGCGCTCCGCGGTCGACCACGCCAGCCCCCGGCTGGTGTTCGGCGACATGAGGTGGCAGATCGCGGCGATCCACTGGTCGGCGCGTTCGGGCTCGTCGACGCCGAGCACCGCCATCTGGTCGCCCTGCAGGGCGCCCACCACCGCGTCCAGGAGGTGGGCGAGGGTGCCAGGCCGGTGGACGGCGGCGTACTCGATGAACTCCGCCGCGGTCGCCGCGCTCATCACGGGGTCGGCCCACGGCAGCGGGGGCACGCCGTCGAGGGTGGTCGCGAGGACCGCCTCGTGCCCGTGGGGGCGCAGCCACTGCGGGGCGCGCAGGAGGTCGCTGGGCCGCAGCGGCGGCTGCGGTAATGCCGGGGTGCGGTCGAGCACGACGTGCACGAACACGTTGTTGGGCCGCCGCGAGCTGTTCATGCCTGCCGCCGCGGTGTGCCACCACGCCATCGCGCCGTTCTTCTTCGGCATCCCGTCGGCATCGCGTTCGCCCAGCGGCGCGTACACGAGGCGTCGGGGCAGCAGGTCGATCTCCTCGTGGGTGAGGAAGCCCTGGCCTTTCGGCACTGCGTCGAGCTTTGTGGAGATCCGGTCGACGACCAGGGCCTGCTCAGTGGCTGTGACCTCGCCAAGGGTGTTCTTGACCTGCCACCCCGCGCCGGAGCCGTCGGCTTGGTGGAAGGCGGTGTAGGTCAGCTGGGCGAACCGCCCGCCGCTGCCCGGCTGCGGCGTGCCGGAGGCCTCCCGGTCGGCGCCGGGGTCGTCCCCGGGGATGGGGGCGGACAGCTCGGTCGGGAGGTTCATCGCCGCCGGTTCGATGGCCGCGGTGCGCCGTTGAGGGGTGGGCAACCCGTTCACGACGGCCTCGCCTTCGGGAACATCATCAGGCCCTCCACCGGAGGGTCGAGGACCGCCAGGCTCGCGGGCTGGTCGGGCCGCAGACAGGCGAACAGCCGCAGGAACCCGTGCATCCCGTCCACGCGGGCTGTCCAGACCGCCTTGCCGGGGTCGGCCCACAACGCCGACGGGCGGAACTGCGTGCCCCCGGTGGCGGTGGGATCGCCGGACGGCTCCATCCTCAGCGGGCGGCCGTCGTGCTCGTCGAGCGGCAGCCGCTCCGGGTTGAGGACCATCGCGAACGGCGGCGCCGACGGGTTCTCCGAATCCAGCGCCCGCATGCCCATCGTGATCGCATACGGGACGCCCTCCTTCGTCCGCTCGATGCGCACGTCGTAGCGCACCCGCAGCAGGCCCTGGTAGGGCAGCGACGTCGGCGGGCCCCACGTGATGCGGCCGTGGCTGAACGCCACCGGCACCAGGTGGACCGAGCAGCCACGCGGCGGCAGGAGCACGTACATCCCGCCGTAGCGGACGTACTGGTCCTGGGAGATCTCCCACGGCATGCCCCGGCGGGCGCTGTTGGGATCCTGGTTGGGGCCGCCGCGGTAGGCCAGCACCTTGTCCGCCCCCGCGGGCCACGCAAACGTCAGAACCTGGGTGTCGGTCCGCTCGACGATGCGGGCGTTGCGGATGGCAGCAGGCCGTTGCACGAGCACCGAGTGGCCGACCGCCGCCTTGCCGTCCAGGACCGTCACGGGGGTGAGGTAGGCCGTGGTCCAGTCCTTTGGCCACGGCACTCCGCGCATCGTGTCGCCCTCGGGGCCGCGGTCGGTCGGCCGAACGACGATCATGCCCTCGGCGAGGCGGGCCTGGGGCAGCACGTCGACCTCGACCACCCGGTCCTCAATGCCCGCCGCGGGCGGCTCGGAGGTGCGGTAGATCAGCACCTCGCCTGCCGGGGGCGGGGTCCACCGCAGGTCGAACGCGCCGGAGCCGGGGGCGGCTTCGAGCATGCGCAGGTCGGTGACCGGCATGAGCGTCGCGGTTACCGCGACCTCGAACTTCACCGGGTCCGACTGCAGGGTCTGCCCTTCGAGCTCGACCTCGACGGAGAGCTCGTAGATGTAGGTCTGGCCGGGCATGACCGCCTCGTCGACGAACGCGGTGACGATGGGTCGCGGCGAGCGGAGCCGGAACTCGGAACTGCTGTGCCCCTCCCGCCGGGCGCTCTCGATCGGTACCCGCAGCACCTCCACCGCCGTGACCCCGCGCGGCACCTTCCAGCGGCCGACGACGCTCCCGCCGTCGTCGACGACGTACGCGTCGGTGACCTGGGCGACGAGCACCTTCTCGGCGTGCAGCACCGGCTCGGTCGCCGCGGCCCCGGCGAGGCTGGCCCCGGAATGGCGCCACACCTGGATGTGGCGCACGGGCGCGCGGAACGGCCGCGCATCCACGCAGCGCACCGCCTCGGTGACGACGAGCGGATCGCCCGACTGCGGCTCTTCGGGCGGGAACACGGAGTCGGTCGACACCACCCGGTAGAGCACGGTCGCGTCGGCGGTGTCCGCGGCGGGCCAGGTGAGCACGATGCCCGAGGGACCGATCCGGTGACGGATGGTGGGCACCGGCCGCTCGATGGGGGTGTACTCCCAGTCTGCGAGCTCCAGTTCGGTGAGCTCCTCGCGGTCGGCAGCGTCGGCGATGGCCGTCGCCGACGGGTCCTCCGCCCGGGGTGACGCGCTGCGCGGGTCGGTGGGCGACGGCGCGCCCGGCGCGGCCGGGTTGGCCGGGTTGGCCGACGGCGCGGCCTGCGCGATCACCTCGGCGAGCTGGCGGGCGACGAACGCCAGCGAGCCGGGCAGGTGGCGGCGGATAGCGGTCTCGGTGCGGCTGCCCGCCATCGCGATGCTGCGCAGCTGGTGCTCCTTGAGCGAACGCAGCCGGGGATCGGTGGTCTGCTCGGCCTTCCACCAGTCCAGCAGCGCCGCCAGGACGGGCTCCTCGCCGTTACCGTTGACGGCCGACGTCCGGGAGCCGGAGGCGGAGGGAACGCGGGTTGGGGTGCTGAGGTCGTCGGGCAGCTGGGACACGGGATCGATCACCCCGAACTTGAGTTGTTTGATGAGATAGGCGATCGTTTCCGCCCACGGCGCCACACCGTCTAGCTCGACGCCGTCGGGGCGCACCACGCCCGCCGCGCCGATCCGCATCATGTCGGCCGCCGAGGGCGCAGGGTGGCCCGCCGACACGACCTGGTCGCGCCAGTCGAGCAGCATGTCGATCCGTCTCTGCACCCTGTCCACCCTCGCCCGCCACCTCCACCCCGCTGCCAGTGCCTATCACGAGTATCCCTGCGGGGGCTCGGGTACGGCGGTCGTTCGGCGGGCGACGCCGGAGTGCGGATCGTCCTGCGGCGGGGCGAACGACGTCGGGAAGGCGGGAATCGGGGTGGGCGTGGTCGGGACGCCCGCGTTCCGTTGCTCGGTGACGGCGTACTCCCATTCCGGGCAGGCTTCGCTCAGCTGCACCAGCACCTCGATCCGGCTCAGGCCGATCCGCGCCGACATCGGGTGGTGGCCCTTCGCGTCCACCCTCGTGCGCTGACTGCGCTGCCCTTCCGAGGTGAAATGCACCCCGTCGAACGCAGGCGGCTGCGGCAGGGCGGAAAGATCGCGGTCGATGCCCGCCAGGAAGGTGGTGATGTCCTCCGGCAGGTCGTGGTCCACGCTGCGCACCGCCGAGAGCAGTGATTCGCGGAACGGCTCGTTCTGCTGCTCGTACAGCCATCCCATGACTTCGCGCCAGGTCTCTTCGCCGACGTCGGGGGAGATGTGGCCTTCCCCGAGGCGTTCCGACCACTGCTCGAGCGCCGAGCCAGCCACCCCGCCGCGCAGGTCGAGGATCCCTTCCCAATCGTCGCCCATCAGGTCGTAGCGGCCGATCTGCCGTCCGGCCCCCCGCAGGTGCCTGTCCCACCGCCTGCCCATCCAGCCGGTGTTGTAGAGCCGCGAGCGCAGCATGGTCGCGGCAGCGCCGATGGCGTGCTCGACGGGCTCGACCTGCGCGATGCGCGTGGTGTCCGGCAGCCCGTAGCTGATCATTGTGGCGCCGTCGGCGGCCGTGGGGAGCGGGCCGAAGGGGTTGTTGATGACGGCCCCGACCACCTGGCTCCACACGAGGTACTGCTCGTAGGCCTCGGTGAGGCGGCGGGCGTTGATGGCGGACTGGCGCAGGTTGGCCTTCCGGGCGGTCAGCTCGCTGTCGAGCTTGCGACGCTTGAGGAGGATGCGGAAGATCTGCCGCTGCTCGTGGACGAAGGCGGTGACGACGAAAACGATCAGCACCAGGAGCGGGAGGAACCCGAGCAGGACGGCCCGCACCGGGGTGAGCACCCCCTTGTACTCAAGGATCGGCGCGGCGATCAGCGCCGCCACCGCGAGCAACATCAGCAGCCGGGTCATCCACTTGACGAAGCGGCTGGGCTCCGGCTCCTCCTCGGCGTGCTCCTCGGCGTGCTCGCGCAGCCACTGCAGGTTTTCTTTGATCTGCTCGATGGTGTCGAGGAGCGTGTACGCGATCCGCTCGCCGACCTGAGTGGAGTACGTGTGCCGGTGCGCCTCCTGCCAGGCGTTCAGGTCGTGGAGGGCGGCGCCCGTCTCGTCGGCCGTGACCGCGTCCTGCCGCTCGATCGCGCGCAGGCGCCTCCGCAGCACCTCGGCGCCCAAGACGTCGCCCGGCAGCACCTTCTCGCCGAGCCCGGCCTGCAGGGGGCCGGGGATGGTGAACGACCGGCCGGGGGGAGGGGCGGCGTCGGCGGTGGAGCGCAGCACGCTCGGGTTGACCCTGTCCTCGCTCAGCGGCGGGACGGAGCCGTGCCTGCCTCCATCCGCGAGCGCCATCGCGCCCCCCGCGAACTCGTCCCATGCCGAGCGCAGGTTCGGTCGCACGTCATGTCCGACGTACCCGGCGGCGGCGAGCTGGTCGTCGAGGCGCCCCGTCGCCGCGCCCAGCGCCCGCCAGCCTTCCGGGAGCCCATGCTCGTTGCGCCCCCGCACGATGACGCTGTAGCCCTTGTCCCCCGCACCCAGCGCGGTGTCGTGGACGACCTTGGCGGTCAGCGCGCCGATGCGGGTCTTCAGGCCTGCCCACCAGGCCTCGGGCCGCGTCGACAGCTGGGACCCGATGAACCGCAGCAGCAGCTTCAGCAGGGCCAGGGCGCCAACTTCATGCGGCCTCACCGGCTCGGGGGTCTGCATCTGGCCGACGAGGGCTTCCCGGTGCGTCTGCCACCACCCCTCCGCCATCGCCCTGGACGGCCCGCGTGGCTCGCTGAACGGGATGGCCCTGATCATGCGATCGCGCGGCACCGGAAGCGGGTCGGTGCTGAGCACGCGGCGGCGGAGCTCGTTCTCGACCGGGCTGGCGTCGATGCGCCGATAGAACGCCCGCCCGGCCCGCACTCCGTTCGGCGGATAGGCGTCGTCGAGGGGGGTGCGGTCGTTGCCCGCCCAGAGCCCGACGATGCCCGCGATCGCGGGCGCCGCGAGCTTCCCGATCTCGACGACGTCGGCAGA
The DNA here is from genome assembly GCA_963826705.1 of uncultured Actinomycetota bacterium. Taxonomy (GTDB): domain Bacteria; phylum Actinomycetota; class Actinomycetes; order Mycobacteriales; family Pseudonocardiaceae; genus Pseudonocardia. The sequence continues at coordinate 178,910 of CAWGYF010000016.1, read as the reverse complement.
CGGGTCGAGCAGTTCGTGGGCCTCGGCGGGCCCGCGCGCGTTCTCGGGCACCACGTAGATGTTGTGCCACCCCGAGTGGTTGAGCTGCTCGGAGGGGGCGTAGTCGTCGGGGCAGGCCACGATGAGCCGGATCGGGGTGAACGTGGCGTGGCCGCCCGCGAACTCGAGCAGCGAGCGCAGCCGCTGCTCGACGTCGGTGCTGACCGGGGTGGGCGGCCCGGTCAGCGGCACGATCACGCACAGGCGTCGGCGGCCGTAGGAGCCCGCCTTCATCGTGGAGTCGATCGTGGTGGGCGTACGCACGCCGCGGCGGACCGCGACCGCAGGGATGCGGCCCGCCCGCTGGTGGCCGGTCGGGACGTCGGCGTCGCCCACCCACAGGAAGTCGTCGACCAGCGCTGCGGCCGAGAGGTCGGTGAGCACGTCGAGCACCCCGGCGGCGGGCCCGTCGGGGGCGAGAAAGACCGTCAGCGTCGGCATGCAGCGCTCCCCTTTCAGAACCGCGGTCCCGGCGGGGCGACGAACTTCTGTCCGCCCTCCTCGTGCATCGGCGGCGCCTGCGGCAGGTCCGGCGGTGAGAGCGCGTCCTTCCGGCAGGTCTCCAGGAGGTCGGTGAGCTGCCCCGCGGCCCAGTAGACGTCCGGGGCGAGGTCGCGCCACATCGGGGTGCCCGAGGCCTGCTCGCGGCTGCGCACCACCGAGAACACGCCTCCGCCTGGCGCCGCAGTGGAGTCGCCGTGCACGCGCTGCCCCGGCCGCATGTAGTGGGTGCCCGCCAGCACCCGGATCTCGGCCAGCCACTCCGCGGCCAGCCGGGCGCGCTCGTCGACGGTGGCGTCGGCGGTGCCCGCGATGGCCGAGGCACCGCCGGGGGCAGCGCCTGCCAGCCAGTCGGTGAGCGCCTTGCGGCCCGCGATCTCCCGCAGCAGCATGCCTCCCGCGGCGGCCTCGGTGGAGGCGTCGTAGATGCGGCGGAGGACTCGGTAGGGCCGCAGGGAGGACATCACCGGCGCCTCGTGCGACTTCGCGATCGCCAGCAGCACCGACTCCAGCACGGCGGGCAGCCAGTCGTAGTCGGCCTCGAACCGGCGCGGCGGAGTGAGCAGCGGGTGCGGGAACTCCACCCACTCCCGCTGCTCCGCGTCGTAGACCGCCACGGGCTGGTTGTAGGAGGGCGCAGCCGGGATGCGGATGCGGCCCAGGATGTGGCCCAAGAGCCAGCCCGCGACCATGGTGCGGCGCTCGGTGTCGCTCATGGGGAGCGCGGCGTCGAGCGGCCTGCTGCGGCGCCAGCGCCAGAACAGCTCGCGGCCGTTCTCGCCGACCATGGCCCACTGCTCGGAGACCGGGCCGAGCACGGCGTCGAAGACGAGCGGTGAGTAGTTGGGGTAGGAGCCGAAGATGTCGATGCGGGTGATGCCCTGGGTGTCCCCGATGGCCGAACCGAGGTTGTCGAGGCTCGGCCGGTCGATCGCTGGGTCGGTGATGAGCACCTTGCGGAACTCCTCTGCCGTCGACGGCGCCGTGAGGAACGGCACCTCGGAGAACTTGTAGCGGTACTCGACGTTGCGGCCCCGGTGCACGGCCTGCAGCGCGGTGGGGTTCACGCTGATCAGCGGCCGGGCCAGGCTCAGCGCCTCCACGAAGGCGGAGACGACCTTGTCGTGTCGGGCATGGGCCTCCGGTACCGACACGCCACGGGCCCGGACGTAGTCGGTGATCGACATCCGGCAGAACTGGTCGAAGGACTCGCCGCGGCGCCCCACGAACATCCGGGCGCGGTCGAGGATCTGCGCGGGCCGCAGCAGCGCGTCGTAGCGGGCCTGTTGGGGGGTGATCGCCTTCTGGGAGTTGGGGTCCACGGGGAAGGCCTGCGGACGCCACTCCACGGTGCTGATCAGCATCTCGCCAGGCGCCTGCTCGCCGCCGGACGTGCGCCAGCGCCCGGAGACGACCTGGGCGATGACGGTGGCGCGGGCGTCGGAGTAGTAGCGGTCGTTGCCGACGGCGCGCTGAAGGTCGGTGCGGTACTGCGCGGAGAAGTCGGCGGAGCTGGTGAGGAGGACCTCGTTGTCGGCCTCGTCGAACCGCTCGGGCACCCGCTCGTCGTCGTCGCTTGGCCAGGCGATGGGCTGGTCGGTGGCCAGCCGGGCCAGTCCGAGGTCGACCGCGGCCGCGGTGGAAGACTGCTCCAGCAGCATCTGGAGGTCGGTGAGGGTCTGCTTCAGCGGGGTCAGCACGTCGACCGCGAACTGGCGCAGCACCTCGGCGGCGACCGCGGCCGCGCGGAGGTGCACGGTGTCGCGGAGGTCCTGGTCGCGGGCGGCGAGCAGGGCGTGTACGAGGGTGTCGCCCCCGACGATCGTGCCCTTGGCGCGGCTGAGCTGCTCGGTGACGGCAGGCGGGATGGCGGCCAAGTCCGGCCGGGCGCCCGCGGCGACCCGGTCCGCGCCCAGCGCCACGACGTCGACGACGTGGCGGCGCAACCGGTCGACGACGGCGACCGCGTAGGGCAGGCCGATGGTCGCGATCGCGTCCGCGACCTCGGTGTCGACGGTCTCGCGCAGCTTGCGGTGCCAGGCGAACACCCGCTGGGTGGCCGACGTCTCCGCGGCCGTGGCCAGCCGCGGCTCGATCTCGCGCAGCCGCTGGCCCACCGCCTGCCGCCACACCTGGGGCTGCAGGCCGTTGGGATTGGGCACGCCGTCCTGCAGGTAAGAGCGGATGGCCTGCGAGACGTCGCGTTTGACGTCGTCGTCGGGCACGGCGTAGTACTTCAGCCAGTTCTTGACCTCTTCGGTCTGAGCGGGCAGGCCCGCCCGATGGCACACCCCGCGCCACTGGCTGCCCAGCAGCGCGTCGACCTGTTCCAGCGACGGGGCCGTGTTGCCGGGCTGCACGTGGCCCTTGAGCAGCCGGTCCACGCAGCTCCGCGCGATGCGCTGCGCGGAGTACTCGGCATAGCGGTCGCGGCCCATCGACAGGCTCGCGAACCCGTAGGAGCCCCATTGCAGGCTCTCCCAGTCGCTGCCCCAGCCCATGAGGTCGCGCTCGCCGTCGATGGAGGCGGTGTTGCCGAGGTCGTAGGAGACGAACTGGTTGGTGGCCGTCGAGCTCATCATCAGCCCAGCCAGGCCGCGACCCAGCCCGCGGTAGACGGCGTTGGCCGAGCCGTCGCCGAACTGGGTGCGGTCGGTGCCCGCGTACAGGCCGACCGGGAACACCCGGGCGAACGGGCTCACCGCACCCTCGCCGCCGGGCAGGCCCACCGCCTGCAGGATCGACTCGTCGTGATCGCGCGCCGCCCCGGTCTGGCTCGCGACGATCTCGCCGAGCATCGCCAGTGCGTTGGGGCGCACGCCGGTGCGGCTGGCTTCCGGGAGCCCGTCGAAGATGTTGGGGGCCACCATGAACACGCCGATGAGCCGCGGGTCGATCCCGCCGATCAGGGTGAGCAGGCGGCACACGTCCAACGCCATCGACGCGCCCGCGCCGCCCGCCATCGACGAGACCATGAGCACGATCGGCGGGTCGAGGTCATGCCCGCGCAGCGCAGGCGCCGTAATCGCGCGCATCTCCGAGCGGGTGTCGGTGTGGTTGAGGGTGTTCCACGCGGTGGCCAGTGCCGCGCGGATCGCCGTCGCCCGGCTCAGGCTGATCATCCGCCCGACGGCGCGGAACTGGCCCGCGCCGACCGAGATGGGGCTGACGACCTCCTTCGGCCGCCGCGGCGCCCATGTCGCGATCTTGTCGAGCCGCTCCTTCTCGCCGAGGACGCGGCTCACCGCGTCGTCGAGCACGGCGTAGCTCGCGGCCTGCGGGCTGCACCCGAAGTAGGTGCCGCCCTGCTGCTCGACGTTGCCGAGGACACCCGGCCCGCGCTCGGGCTTGTTCGGCACGTCGATGTGGACGAACTGCCACGCGCTCGGCAGCTCGGCAACGCCGAGGGGCGCCAGATCGGACCGCAGCTGGTCCATGAGGTAGGCCAGTGTGGCTCCGCCGGAGCCGCCGCAACCGACGACCAGGAACCTTCTCACGTCACTTTCCTCCGGGGTCGTCGTCGGCTGGGGGTCACGGTCGCTGTCCGTAGGGCGGCTGCTCGGGCGGCCCGTCGGAGCGGCGGGGAATGCTGTCGGTCGGCTGGTCCTCCCCTGGGCTCCCCGTCGACTCCGGGCCGTAGAACCGCTCGTAGGCGGGGCCGGGGTTGCCGGGCACCCGGTTCGGCACGGTGCTCGGCGCCGATTCGGTCGGCTCCCACGGCGGCGGCGGACCGTACGTGGTGGAGGGACCACCGGCGTCCCCTCCGGAGGGCGGACCGTACTGGTAGGGGGTGCCTGCGTAGCCCGAGCCTGCCGCCGGACCGTATTGGTCCGCGTACTGCGGGTCGGCCCGTGGGCTGCCGTGCCCGTCCTCGGGGCGATCCGACGGAGGGCCGCCGTGTGCGGCCGTCGCGTCGCGCAGCCGGTCGAGGACGGCGGACAGTTCGTCGACGAGCTTGCCCGCGTAGGCGCGGCGCTGGTCGGCGGTCGCGTCGGAGCTGACGAGGACGAGCACGTCGGCGGCATCCGGGTCGCCTGTCGGGTCGTGCAGCACCGCCCAGGTGTTGTGCACCGCCAGCGGCAGCCTGCCGGTGAGCCGCTTGCCGTGTGGGACGGGATCGGTCGACGTCGCGCAGGCCAGCCCCGCGCCCGGATCGACCGACGTGTACCCCATCCCGAACGGCGACCAGCCGACCCGGGTGCGCAGGTGCACACCCTGGACGTGCACGCTGCGGGTGCCGGGCGACCCGATCGGCACGAGTTCGGTGAGGTCGCGGTCGGTGAGCTCGAAGCGGTTGCCGCCGCGCAGCACCTGGGTGCCCCGCACGGTCACCGAGATGCGCTTGGCGTACAGCCCGTGGTCGGGGATCCGGGCGTTGAGCCACTTGAGGAAGTAGAGCAACGCCAGCGGGATGCCGGGGCCGAGCAGCAGCGCGGCCAGCAGGGCGGCCAGGAAGTTGCCCACGTTGACCGGCTTGCGGAAGTCGCCGGTGAAGGCGACGTCCACCACGCGGAACTTGGCGAGCTGCCCGGTCGGCGCGATGGTGACGGGAAGGGTGCCGCTCGCGGTGCCGGTGCCCGCTGCGTCGGCCGTCATGTACAGGGTGATGCTGGTGTGCTGGCCTTCCGCGACAGCCGCGCAGGTCTGCGGGGTGGTGGCGCGCTCCGCGCTGATGCTGACGCGCGACACGCCCTCCGGGGTGGACGCCAGCGTGAGCGGTGCGTCCGCGGCGACCCAGACGCAGCCCGACCCGGTGATGTCCAGCTGCGCGGTCTGGCCGCCCGCTTCGGTCGTGGTGCCGAAGTCGATCGTGCTCGCAGGCGTCGGGTAGCCAAGCGGCGACTCGATCGTCAGCGGGAGGTCGACCTCCTGCGGGGACAGCCGGGTGCCCTCGACCGGCTCGCCGGTGTCGGGCCGGGTGGTGGGCGCCGTCGTGAGGACCAGGATCAGCTGGAGGGTGGCCCGGCCCGGCCGCACCGACGTCAGGTCGATGGACAGCGGATCGGCGATCGTGGTCTTGGAGAGGTCGGTGGCGATCGGGACCGACGGGGCGCCGGGTACCAGCAGCGTGGCGGAGACGGCGATCGTGCCCTGCAGGCCCGCAGGGTCCACCTGTCCGCCGCCGGACTTGACGAGGCCGAGCCGCACATCCTTGAGCGGCGCGCCGCTGGGCGCGGTCTTCGCCTGGTTGGTCCACGTCGGCAAGACGTTGCCCCAGAGGTGGATGCTGGTGGACGAGGTCCTGTTCGAGGTGCTGGCGGCCGGATCGACGAACCGCAGGGACCACAGGCCCTCCCAGCCGTTCGCGGTGGGATTCTGGTCGGAGATGTCGATCACGACGCTGGCGTCGGTCTCCCAGCTGTACGAGCCGGTCACCGCTCCGAACGACAGGGGCTGCAGCCCGCTACCGGGGTTCTTCGTCGAGAGGGCGTGCTTGTTGCCGTCGGGGCCGATCAGCTCGGCCTGCACGCCGGGCACTCCCGGGGCCTGGCCGAGGATGTGCACCCCGTCGACCGACGTGTCGAGGACGAACTCGTGGCCGCGGCAGGCGACGTCGGCCTCGGCGCAGACCGTGGTGTCGGGGGTGGGCACGTCGGGCGGCCCGAGGATGCTGTCGAAGTTCCTGAGCAGGCTGTCGACGTCGGAGGCCAGCGCGAAGGAGCCGGGGACGGGCGTGGTGATCGCGCCGCAGGGTCCGCCCTGGTATGGCGCAGCGGTGGCGATCGACTTCATCAGGTCGAAGTTGCTCGCGGGCGCATCTGCCGACGTGAGACCCACCGCGAACGTCACCACGTGCGCCGACCGCAGGGCGTCGGCGAGCCCGCCCGGCCTGCACAGCGCCGTGGCGGCGGCCGCCGTGGCGGCGTCGGCGCCCGCTTTGGTGCGGAGGTCCACGCCCGGTGCGTACGACAGAACGGTGGGTCGCTCCGGGTCGTCGCCGTTGCGCGGCTCGATGTCGAGCTGGCCGTCGGTGAACCAGGCCATCGCCTGGCAGCGCGGCGCCGTCGACTCGCCCGCCACGGACTTGGCGTGGTCGGCGAGCGAGCGGCGGGCGCCTTCGAGGGCGTTGAAGTAGTCGGTGTCTTTGCCGCCTTCCTCCGTGGCGAAGCCGTCGATCGTGCGGTTCAGGCCGTCGACGGAGGATGCGTCCAGTGCCGCCCAGGGGGTGGCCTGCTTGTCGAAGTTCGTGGCGAAGCCCGCGATCTGCACGTCCAGTGTGACGCCCGCGCTCTGGGCCTGCTTCGACATCTGGGTCAGCAGGTACTTCGCCGCCCTGACCCTTGCCTTGTCCTTGTCGGACTTCTGGAGGCTGCCGGAGGTGTCGATCAGCAGGAGCAGATCACCCGCGCGTTGACCCTTCAGACAGCCGCCGAACGACTGCCCTGCGGCCGACTCGGGTGGGCCCTGCGCGGCCGACGTGCCCGGGACGAGCAGGATGGGGAGCATCGCCATGGCCAGCGCGGAAAGCAGAACCGCGACCCGTCGGGCCATACGTCTCACAGTTGTCCCGCCCATTCCGCGATGCGCCATGCGCTGATCCCGATTCCGGCGGCGGCCGCCAGTATCGCCGCCGTGTGCAACGCGGTGGTCCACGTCGGCGCGGTGTAAAGAGGGCGCGCCCGCTGCCGGAGGTCGAGTCGGGAGAACACGGCGAGCAGGCCGATGGCCACCGGTCCGGCCAGTGCCCAGCTCGCCAGCGCGATCCCGACCGTCGCGCCGAACAGGAGCGCGACGACGGCCCCGACGACGCCGAGCACGAGAGCCGCGCCCAGCCAGACCGCGGGCGGCTGTCCGACGGTCTCGGTGATCACGGAGGAGCCTGGGTCCGGCGGGGCGTTCGTCGTGGGCGGTTGCCACGGCGTGTCGTGGGGGAGGGAACGCGTGGTGGAACCGGGCCCGCTCCCGCGGGGTGTCGGATCCGGATCGCCGGGCGGCCAGTAACCGCCGTAACCGCCGCTCAGCGGCTTGTCCGATTCCTCAGGCGACGACGAAGGCGGCCCATAGTAGAACGGGTCTTTACCGTCGGTCATGGTGACCCCCGCCACGTCGCTCTGGGTAATGGTTTCCGAAATCCCACGTCGGCGCCCCGCCCCAGATGGTCGCGCCTGACGCGGCCAGCGTTAACCCGGGCTTTCGTCGCGGTTCGCCGAATGAAGGAGGTTACCCCCGGGTTCACCAGCGAAGCCCATTGGCTGCGTCATGCGCGCACCCACCTCGCCCGCGGTTTCGCTACCTGCTCCCCAGTTGCTCGGCCGAACGTCAGCGGCGCCCGGGTCGGTGACCCGGGCGCCGCTGCGGCTGTGGTTCAGTGGCCGGTGACGACGCGGACGAGGTTGCGGGTGCTGTCCCGGCGACCCCACGCCACCCCGGCGGCCAGCACCAGAACCACCGCCGGAATCACGGCCAGCACCCCGCCGCCGATAGCCAGCGTCATCGTGACCGCACCGATCATCAGTGCGACGAAGCACGTCGCCGCCAGCCCGGTCAACCGAGGCACGAACATGGCAATCGCGCCTGCCAACTCCAGGGAGCCGATGATGTACATCCCGGTGTTGCCGAGCCCCATGGCGTGGAAGCCTGCGACGTTCTGAGCCTCGGCCGTGAGCTTGCCGAACGCGGAGAACGCGTACACGACGGCGAGCAGGACCTGCAGCGTCCACAGGCCGATGTTCGCGGCGCGCGAGCGGGTGCGGCGGGGACCGGCGGCGGCGGTCGTGGCGGTGGTGAACGTGGTCATCGGTGGGCTCCGTCCCTGCGCTGTGGCGTGCTGTTGTAGGGGAGACCACCGGCATGTCCAGGACTCATCGGTCGACCGGGAGACAAGCGGGTTCAGTCGCGCCGTCCGCAGCGCCAGTTTTCAACGTCGGGTCGCTGGTCCTGCCGCTGCCATGAGACCAACGCCCGACTGTGCCTGCCTGTCGGCGAACCTCCGACACTGGGCCGACGAGTACAGCCTGGCCCAGGCCAATCACGATATCTTCTATGAGCCTATTGCCGGGCAGTCTTATGCGCAGGCGTGGAGCGATTATGTTGGTGATTGCACGTAGTCGGCGTCACCGCAGGCCTCCGATTCTCACGGCTATGGTCGTTGCCGTGACGGGGACGTACGGTCGGAGCCATGGCTGACTCTCAGCGACAGGACGTGCGGGGCTGGTCAGCTGCTTCTGAGGAGTGCTTCGGCGAAGGCGGTGTGGGTGACGAGGGAGTCGAGGTAGCGGCCTCGGATGGCGGCGAGTGCGGCGGGGACTTTGTCCAGTCCGTAGGCGATGCCGATGACTTCGGGGATTCGGCGCAGTTCGGGGGCGCTGATGGCGATGATGCGGTCGTGCAGCGGGGAGTCGGTCGCGTGACCGCCCGCGTCGAGCAGGACTCCGGACAGGTCGGCGCGCACGCCGCTGCGGGCCATCTGTGCCCGTTCTGAGGGGGTGAGGGCATCGGAGAGGGTTGATGTGCCCGGGTTCCACCCGCCTACGCCGATGACGGCTTTGGTGACGGCTCCGAAGCGGGAGAAGGCGTCGGCGACCTGCGGTTGCCGGATCAACGCGCGGGCCGTTTCGGGATCGCTGACGATCATGGGGGCGTAGAAGACCGAGGATCGTGCGCCGACGCGTCGGGCGACGTCGCGGACGAGCTCGGTCGCGCTGGATTCGACGTCGGGGCGGGCGAGGGCGCCGGTGAGCTGGACGACTTCGGCGACTTTGACTTTGCGCAGGTGCGCTGCCATCTCCAGGACGGTCCTGGCCCAGCCCAGGCCCAGCACGTCGTGCGGGTCGGTGATCTCGGCGAGGAGGTCGGCTGCGACCGCGCCGAGATCGCGCCGCATCGCCATGTCGTCGTCCTCGGTCGTGGTGGCGACGAGGACGTGGGTGAGGCCGTAGCGCTCGCGGAGGCGATCGGCCAGCTCGAGGTCCCGTGCGCCGGGGCCGGTGATGCTGATCGAGACGATGCCGCGGTCGCGGGCCAGCTCCAGCAGGCGCGCGACCTTGAACCGGCTGATGCCCAGCTCGGCGGCGATCTGCAGCTTCGAGTGTTCGTCGACGTAGTAGCGGCGGGCGACGCGGGTGGCCAGCACGTCCTCGGCCGGTGACGGGACAAGAGTTCGACTGCCGCTCAATTGAGCACCTCCATCCGTCTTGCCGGAATCGTGGTGAGCATCCAAGGTAACAGGTGAGTGTTTCAGATTGGCTGCTCATTTGAGCGACAGCTTGGGAGGAAGTGTCATGGTCGACACCGAGGCGCCTCAGACGATGCGGCAGGTGGTCGTGCACGCCGACCACATCGAGGTCGACACCGACGCCGCCGTGCCTCGGCCTCAATCTCACGAGGCGCTGGTGCGCAGCGTTGTGACCGGTGTCTGCGGCTCCGACACCCACGCCGCCCACGGCCGCCACCCCTTCATCCCCATCCCGTACCACCCCGGCCACGAGGTGGTGGGGGTCGTCGACGGCGTCGGCTCCGCTGTCGAGGGACTCACCGTCGGGCAGCGCGTCACGGTCGAGCCGGACCTGCCGTGCTGGAACTGCAAGATGTGCCGCACCGGACGGCAGAACCTGTGCGAAAACCTGCAGTTCTTCGGTTGCGGTTGGGCCCAGGGCGGGATGGCCGACTGGTTCACCGTCGCCGCCGACCGCTTGCATGTCGTTCCCGATGACCTCGACGATCAGACCGCGGCGCTCATCGAACCGCTCTCCACCCCCGTGCACGCCGTCCGGCTGGCGGGCGACGCTTTTGGTACCGGACTGTCGGGAGTGCAGGGCCGAACCGTCGCCGTGTTGGGCGCGGGGACGATCGGGCTACTCGTACTGGCGGTGCTCAAGGCCCACGGGGTCCGCCGGGTCGTTGTCACCGATGTCATGGCGGGCAAGCGGGACAAGGCGCTTGAGCTCGGTGCGGACGCCGCCGTCGACGCCGCCGCCCAGGACGCCGCCGAGCAGGTCCGCGCGGCACTCGGCGAGAGTGCTGACATCGTCGTGGACTGCGTCGCCATCCAGCCCACCGTGCGACAAGCCATCGCCCTCGCCAGCAAAGGCGGAACCGTCGTGATCGTCGGAGTGCCAGCCGCCGATGTCACCATCCCCCTCGCTCTCGTGCAGGACCACCAGATCCGCATCCAGGGCAGCGCCACCTACCTCCCCGAGGACTACGCCGAGAGCATCCGCCTGCTGCAGAACGGGGCCGTCCGCTCCTCCGACGTCGTCACCGCCACCCGACCGATGGAGAAGGTCGCCGAAGCGTTCGACCTGTCCGCGTCCGGAAGCCACATCAAGGTGCTCATCACCATCAGCTGACGGCCCGGTGATCGTCATCGGAGCGTCTCCGCTTCGAGGTCGACCAAGATGTGACCGATGTCTGCCTGCTCGACGGGGAAGCCGGGAAACTCCACCAACGACTGCAGCGGCACACCGAGGACGGAGTCCCGCCCGGTCTCGTCGGACAGCAGATCCGCCATCCGGCCTCGGATGCCTCCCCGGGATTCGATGATCCTTTTTAAGGCAGCGCCACCGGATCGGTCCGCGCACCATTCGCGGTAGGTCGACCAGATGGTCAGCGGCGCGGGGGAGGGACGGCCGGGCAACTCGACCTGTGCGCTGCAGCGTAGGTCTCGCGACGACGAGCCGACCTCGACGAGCGCAGGCCCACCCTCGTGCACCCAGGCTCCCGAGACCGTGTCGAAATGGCGCAGGTCCTCACGCAGCACACGCAGGGCCACGCGCTGTCGCTGCCCGGGTGCGATCAGAACTTTGGTGAACGCGCGCAGCTCGCGCACCGGAACCTGCATCGAGGCGCCGTGGTCGCCGAGGTAAACCTGGACGACCTCGGCGCCTGCACGCGAGCCGGTGTCGGTCACCTCCACGGTGACCGTCAGCGCCACCGGGTCCTGCAGCGATGTCGCGCGCGTCGTAGTAGCGGTACCCGACGTGGATGCCCTCGCTGTAGCGGACGGAGCCGTTCTCCCCTGGAAAGTCGAGGAAACAGGGCGTGTCGGCCAGCCGGACCGGAACGGTCTCGGCGAGCCGGTCAGCCAGAACTCGACGACGGCGTCGACGCCGTCGCGCCAGGCGGCTGTGGTGACGGGGGAGCCGTTGCTGAGCGCGACCACCGTCGTGGCCCCAGCGGCGGCGACGGCGGCGGCGAGTGCGATCTGGTTGGCGGGCAGGTCGATGCTGGTGCGGTCGCGACCCTCCGCCTCGGACGGGCCGGGTAGCCCGAGGAACAGCACGACGACGTCGGCCGCGGTGGCGACGCGCGCGGCCTCAGCCACCAGCGCGTCGTCGGGTGGCGCACCGTCGCGCGGCGGCACCGAGTAACCCGCGGCGAAGGTGACCTGGGCGCCATGCTCGGCCGCACGCGCCGTGAGCGCATCGAGGCCCGTGACGATCCTGGTGGGGTTGACGGCCGAGCTGCCTGCGCCTTGATAGCGCGGGGTGCGGGCGAGCTCGCCGATGACGGCGACCCGGAGTCCGGGACCCAGCCGCAGCGGAAGGACGCCGTTGTTGGTCAGCAGGACCGCTGACTCGGCGGCGGCGCGCCGGGTGAGCTGGTGGTGGATGTCGAGGTCCACCGGCACGACATCACCGTCAGGGGCAGTGCGCTGTGCCAACAGGAACAGGCGACGGGCGGTGCGGTTGAGGGCGGCGAGAGCTTCGGTCGGCTCGTGCACAGCGCCCCAGTCGGAGACGACGACGCCGTCGAATTTCCACTCGTCGCGCAGCACGTCGGTCAGGAGCCACGCGTTCTCCGAGGCGAAGACGCCGTTGATCCGGTTGTAGGAGGACATGATCGCCCACGGTGTGGACTCGCGCAGGGCGATCTGGAAGGTGCGGAGAAGTACTCGAAGTTGCGCCCGCACAAGGGGCTGCGTTTGAGGTTCATGCCCGGGCCGAGCACCATGTCGACCCCAGCGGCCCGGGCCTCCCGACCGAGCGCCACGCCGACCTCGCGGACCAGGCCACGGTCCCACGAGGAGGCCATGGTGGCGGCCGGTGGGAAACAGGTGGCGGCCAGCCGCAGGGCCCGCAGCCCCGCGTCCGGGACGGCGACCGTGCACCAGTAGTCGGCACCAGTGTGGTGGGCTCGCTGCTCGTGGGAGTCATCGCACACCTCGGATGAACCTTGGTACGGGCGGCGCACGTTACGCGGCGACGACCCAGCCGGGCCAGCGTTCGGCGCCGATCGACCACGGGCGCGAACATGTCCAGAGATCGGTCCTCGAGCTCACCGACAGCCGCAGCGTGGCCGAGACCCTGCTGACTCAGAACGGTGGTTGGCTGTTGGGGTCTTCGGGCCAGTTGTGGCTAGAGCGCCATGTGGGCGGCCGCGGTTGCGGCGGTTTCGGCGGCGGCGGGGCCTTCGGTTTGGGGTCGAAGGTGGGTCCGTCGACTTCGCGTGGCCCGGTAGTCGGTGCTCGTTCGGGCCCGGGTGGGCGCGGCAGCGGGTGGGGCAGCGGGGGCTGGATCGGTTCACCGCGGGTGTCGTAGCGCTTGTTGAGGGGGCTGCTCCAGCGGAACCATCCCGGTGTGGGCTGCTCAAGCTGCCACCCGCCCTGGTGTTTGAGGGCGTGATGGCGGGCGCAGAGTGGTCCCACGTTGCCGGTGGTGGTGGTTCCGCCTGCGGCATAGGCGATGGTGTGGTCAAGGTCGCAAGCCGCGGCGGGGCGACGACAGCCCGGGGCGACGCAGCCGCGGTCCCGGATGTGGACGTGCCGGGCCAACGCGCCGCGCACCAGGCGGGTGTCGGGGTGGGCGTTCAGCGCGGCTAGCAGGCGGTGGCGGTCGGCGTAGCGGCGGCTGAGGTCGGCGATCACCGGCGCCCACTCGCGATGGGTGTCGGGTTCTGCGGCGAGGCGGCTCAGGTCGGTGGCGCTGATGTGCAGCTCGACAACGCCGCCCTCGGCTTGCCCGACATCGTCCTTCTCACCACTGGTGGTGTGGGGGCGGGGTCGGTGCCGGGTGGTGCCTGCGAGGAGGAGGTGTCCGGTGTCGTCGAGGAGGGCGAACCGCCATGGGGCGTGGTGTTGGCGGACCACGACTGCGCGCGCGACCTCGGGTGTGACCGGCCCCCAGCCGGGGATCTCGCCTGGGCGCTGGTCGAGGCCGAGCAGGGTGAGCAGACCGACGTGGACCTCGATCCCGACCGGCACGCCGCCGTGAACGGGGCCGGGAGTGGCCTGGCCGCAGACCCCGTCAGACGGACGGTTGGGGCCATCCGTGCCATCAGGGTCCTGCGGGCTGTCGGTGTCGTCGGGGCTGTCGGCGGGATGGGGATCGTCGACGAGGTCAAGGTCGTGGGCATGTTCAGGTTCGGCGGTGGTCGTGGTGGCCGTGGCGTCGGCGAGCAGGGCGGCGATGATCTCCTGGGTGGACAGACCGGTCAGCCGCCCATCCAACAACCGCACGAACACATCGGCCCGGATGTGCCCGATCGCGCCCGGACACCCCGCCCGCTGCAACTGATCGGCCAGCGCGTCGACCCGGGCGCATGCGGCAGCGGCCTGGTCCACCGCCAGCCCGGAACCCGAGATGGTGGCGGTGCCGTCAGCGGCCAGATACCCGCACACCCGTCGCCGCGCGACCGCGCGGCGGTAGCGGCGCCCGGCCCACTCCGGGTCGACGGCGAGGATCGCCCGCATCAGCCGATGCCGCAGCTGGCCGGCGGTCAGCTTCGGCGCCAACGGCACATACGTCGAGCAGATGGCGTCGATCTGGGCTGTGCTGAGGTCGGCGCTGCCCAGGACGTCGGTGAACACCCACGCCTTTCCGTGATCGATCCGACCCTGGTCGAACGCCGCCGCGACCTGGGGAAGGGTCGCGAGGGTTTCGGCGAACTCCAACTCCCGTCCGGCTTTGCTGTCCGACCAGGTCAGGGCGGCTCCGATCTCCGAGCCCGCCCATTCGCCTACCACCGGGCCGCAGGCGTGCCGAGACAAGGCGGCGACCCGCGCCAGAGTGCGGGCCATCCGGGCGTGATCGTGGGCGCGTTGCCGCGACCACGCCCGCAGGACAGGGATGGCCTGCTCTGGGGTCAGCTGGTCGGGGTCAAACCGGTAGAGCAGCGCGGACAGCGCGGGCCCGGGCGGCAGGTCCGCCAGGCTCTTGATCACGCTTTCGCTCATGGTTAGAACATACATTCGAGCACCGACAATTTCGGAGCTGCCGGACCGGCGCGGACCTGCCAGATCGACTGCACAAGATCCCACAGCAAGTAGCGCTTCGTCCCTGCCGCGACGACCACGCCCTGCGAGGCGGGCGTGTGCCCGGGCAGGGTGATCGACCGGTCTGGGGCGGGCGCTCGCCGAGGAGGTCCTCGGCGGGGGGAACCACGCGGTGGTCACGGCGCGGAAGGACTCCGCGGTGCAGGATCTGGTCGACGCGCACCCCGACACCAGCGCGGCCGGATCGACCGCGGCATTGCTGCTCGCGCGTGACGGGCACCGGGTCACCCTCGTTGACCGTGATGATCTGCGCCCAGCGCCTGATGTCGAGTCGGCTGCTGCGACGGCGTTCCGTGCCACCGCTCCGCAAATTGTGCAGCCGCACGTCGTGCTCGCGACGTGCCGCACCCTACTGCGGCAGCGGCTGCCTGATGTCTACTCGAGCATGATCGAGGCGGGAGCGGTCGAAGCGGCGCTGAACACGCAGATGCCGGACACCCTGAACGATCACGCCTCGGTTCCCGGTGACGACGACCTCACGCTCGTGATGACCCGGCGCGCGACGGTGGACTGGGTTCTGGAACGGTCGGTCGCCGCCGAGCCCGGCGTCGACGTCCGGCATGGCGTGCGCGTGACCGGTCTCGTCGCGGAGGACGACAAACCCCCCGCGTCCGCGGTGTACAGACCGAGCGCGGGCAGATCATCAGTGACCTCGTCGTCGACGCCTCCGGCCGTCGCTCGGCAATAGACCGGTGGTTGACCTCAATCGGTGCTCGCCCCGGTGTGACGAGCTTCGCTGAGTGCGGCGCCGCGTACTTCAGCCGTCAGTATCGCCTGCGGGACGCGCCGTTGCCCGCGCCGCCGACCACCCGATTGGTCGCGGGCCTCGATGAGTTCACCATCGGCATCTGGGCCGGTGACAACGGCACCATGCAGATAGCTCTCGCGCCGCTCGCCGCGGACCGACGGTTCGCGGTGGCGCATGACCCGCAGATCTTCACCGCAGCGGTGCGGAGCGTGCCCTACTACGCGGCCTGGCTCGACGTACTTGATCCCCTCTCGGATGTCTTCGTCATGGGCGGGTTGCACAACACGCTGCGTCGCCTCGTCGTCCACGGAGTGCCCGTCGTGCACGGTTTGCACGCAGTCGGAGACTCGGTCTGCACGACCAACCCCACGTTCGGCCGCGGACTGTCCGTGGTGATGCGCACCGTCGTGGACCTCGTCGACACCGTCGCCGCCCACCCGGACGATCTGAACGCCCAGGCCGCTGTCCTGGACCGACTGATCGGCGAGCACATCGCGCCCTGGTACGGCGACCAGGCGGCAACCGACGCCGCGAGACTGGCAGCCCTGCGCCACGCCGTCCTCGGCGCACCCCTTTCCGTCCCATCGCCTGCGGCCGACCACATCACGTTCAGTGAACTCCGCCACGCGGGGCAGTTCGACGCCGCCGCGTTTCGGGCAGTCTGGAGGATCATGGGGATGCTCGGGCGCCCCTCCGACGTTTACGCCGACCCTGCGCTCGTCGCACGAGTCCGTCGAACCCTGGCCGAGCGGGTGCCCGCACGGATGCCGCAACCGACCCGCGATGAACTCGGCGCCGCTCTCTCTCGTGGGACGGCGACGTGAGCCGGGCCGTTCGAGGCGGTCGGATCGCTCGCCTTGTCGTCCCATATGCCGTCGAGCACGGTTGACCGAACGGGATGGAGCGAATCGCGCACAGATTAGGTTTCCGCGCCGCGCCGTCTGTACGTGTGAGATCGACTCATGGGAGGCTGGCACGATGCGGAAGCTGATCTTCGGCATGAACGTGACCCTGGACGGCTACATCGCCGCGACCGGCGACGACATCGGCTGGAGCGCCGGGGACGCTGGCGGTGGGCCAAGCGACGAGCTGTTCCAGTGGTGGCTCGACCGTGAGCGGGCGAGCGATCTGTCGCTCTACGGGCGCAAGCTGTGGGAGACGATGAGCTCCTACTGGCCGACCGGCGACCAGCAGCCCAACGCCACCCCCGCGGAGATCGAGTTCGCAAGGAACTGGCGGGACACGCCGAAGGTGGTGTTCTCCTCGACGATTGACAAGGTCGACTGGAATACCCGCCTGGTCACCGGCGACGCGGTCACCGAGATCACCCGGCTCAAGGCCGAGGACGGCGGCCCGATGGCCATCGGCGGCGCCACGCTCGCCGTGGCTGCCATGCGGGCCGGGCTGATCGACGAGTACGCCCTGGCGACCTACCCGGTCCTGGTGGGCGGCGGCACGCCGTTCTTCACGGCGCTGGACAGCTGGGTGAACCTGAACCTGGTGGAGACGCGGACGTTTCCCGGCGGCGTGGTGCTGACCCGATACGAGAGGAGGCGGGAAGCACTAGTGCCCGGCTCGTGAGGCCAGGGTGACCGAATCGCTGGAGAGGATGACGACATCGGGACTTGCCCGATCACAGTGTCGGGGGCAGGCCTAGCCATGGTTTGTCGGTGGCGTCGAATCCGGTGAGCTCGGCGACCTTTCCGTCGACGATGTGCAGGACCGCGATGTTCAATAACCGGTACTCCGGGCCTTCGAGGGTGCGGAGGTACAGCACGGCGGCAGGCATGCGATTGACCGTCGTGGTGATGCAGCGCCAGTCGTCGTAGCCGCGCTGGAAGAGCCCACCGGAGACCCAGCCGTCCACCGCCTCCTTGGCCGTCATGATCAAGGTGCCGGGCTCGGGCAGCATCGCGAAGCGCAAGTCGTCGCGCAGCAGGGATATCAGCCCGTCGAGATCGTTGCGCTCGTGGGCGTCGATATACGACTTCACCACGCCGCGCTCGTCGTTCGACAGCTCGCGGGTGGCAGGGCTCCGCCAGTCGAGACGGCGGTCGGGCAACTGCTCGCGCATCGTCACGCGCGCCCGCTGCAGTGCGCTGGTCACCGATGCGACGGTCAGCCCGAGGGCCTCGGCGGCCTTCGACGCAGGCCAGCCGAGGACGTCGCGCAGGATGAGCACCGCCCGCTGCCGCGGCGGCAGGTGCTGGACGTCCTCGTAGTTCGCGAGCATCCGGTAGCAGTGCACCTGCAGCTCACGCCGGTGGCGCTCCGTAATGCGTGCGAACTCCGCTGCGTCGTCTGAGCGGACCGCCGCGATGAACGTGGCCTCGTCGGCGCCCAGCGGTCTGGCGTCGGTCATGGGTCATCAATCCTTTCACCGGTGCGAGGGGCTACCACAACTGACGACGTAGCAGAGGGTTTCTGATCGGTGGAGCCGCTGACGCCGTCGGGGTCCTCGTCGACCACGGTCGTTTCAAGATCGACAAGGCGGGTGAGCAGGTAGCCAGCGGACGGTTCGACGCTTTTCGGCCACGAGCGGCTTTGTCTCGGTGGATCAGCGCGTCTAGCGCGGTTGATGGGGCTGTTATGCGACCTCGTCCGCGCGGTGGTGATCAGTCATCGCGCGGAGCGTCTCCGGAATCCTTGTTCGCCCGCAGCACGATCGCCACCGCGTTCCACTGGATCAGCGACCGGATCCGGTGCTCGATCTCACGCCTTTGCACGGATCGCTGGAGGAGGCCTTCATGGAGCTCACCTGCGATGCCGTCGAATTTCACACCCCGGGCATCGGCCCTGCGTCTGTCCTGTCGACCACGAGGGCGACCAGGTGTGGGGCGTTGACCGCGGCCCACCGGTCCTGAGCGGCCTCGATGGCGGACGCCGCCGCCTTCACCGCCGAGGGCTGCGTGGTCGGGTCGGTGGGTGAACTCAACGACGGTGTGTACCCCGTCGGGCCGGAGGGTGGCGGGCAACGCTCTTCTTCGTGGGGGCGGGTGTGCTCGGTGCTGGGGTCGCGTCTCGGCGGGGGGTGCGTGAGCTGTTGACCGTGCGCCCGCGGACGATCCCGATGAACTCTTCCATCAGCTCGGTGTTCTCCGTGTCCGGCCAGGCGAGGCCGACGCCCGACCCCGGCGCGTCCGTAAGCGGTCGGTAGGTGAGGTCCCGGCGGTGGTGGAGGCGGGCTAGCGACTGGGGGACGACCAGCAGGCCGACGCCCGCGGCGACGAGCTCGATCGCCTCGGCCGTCGTCGCGGGGGCGAACGCCGCAGACCGCCCCGGCCGGTCACCGGGCCACGCGAGTGTGTCGTCCTGCGGGCGGAGGACGATCGCGTCGGCCAGGTCCGCCACCGTGGCCTCCTCGGTTGCGCTGACGAGGTGTTCCTTCGGGACGACGGCCACAGTGGTCTCGGTGTAGAGCGGGATCATGTGAAGCCCGCTCCGGTCGATCGGCAGCCGGACCACGGCGGCGTCCACCGCGCCGGTCCGGATCAGCTCCACCGCCTCGTCGGGGGTCGCCGGGACCAGCTCCAGGGGCACGTGGGGACGGCGCTCGGCCCAGATCCGCACCCACTTGTCCGGCGTGACGCCTGGGACGTAGCCGAGCCGGAAGACTGCGGTGTCGCTCGGCTCGGTCACCGGCCCAGGCTATCGGCTGGTCCGGCCCCGATATCCTGAGCTGGTGACGCGGCAGAGGTCGACCCAGACGATGAAGCCCGCGACGGCGGCGAAGAAGCTCGGTGTGCACCTCGACGCGACGCCCGACGAGTTCCGGGCCGGGGTGGTGTCGCGCGACGAGCTCGACGCCCTCCAGGCCGATCCGCCCGAGTGGTTGCGCGAGCTGCGACGCAACGGTCCGCATCCCCGCCAGGTCGTCGCGGACCGGTTGGGAGTGTCGATCTCTGGGCTGGCGCGTGCCGAGATCACCGAGCCGCTGACCACCGCCCAGATCGCGGCGTTGAAGGAGGAGCAGCCGGAGTGGCTGCGCCGCGAGCGCAGTACCCGGGCCGAGGCCCAGCGCGCGGAGGCCCGACTGCGGGCCGAGCGGTCTGGGAGGCGTCGCGACGATCCGGGCGGGGGATGAGCGGAGTCCTGTGCTGCCGCGGCGAGCATAGGCCGGGTTCCGAGGACCGATGATGGGCCGATGCGGTTGTTCGTCGCGCTCGTCCCGCCCGCCGAGGCGATTGCCGAGCTCGCCACCGTGGTCAACGCGCTGCGCGACACACCGGGAGTGCGCTGGACCCGTGCCGAGCAGTGGCACATTACGCTGGCGTTTCTGGCCGAGGTCGATGACCGCACGCGGGACGCGCTCGTCGAGCGCCTCGAGCGGGTGGCACACCGGTACGCGCCTCCCACCCTGGCCCTGGCGGGCGGGGGTCGCTTCGGCGGGCAGGTGCTGTGGACGCGGGTGGACGGCGACCGCGCGGCGCTGCGGCGGCTCGCCGACGCGGTCCGGGCCGCGGCGCGTCGTTGCGGGCTGCCGACCGACGCGCGGCCCTACCGCCCCCACCTCACCCTCGCCCGCGGCGGGCGTCCCGCCCCGGACCTCGCACCGCTCGCCGCGGCGCTGAGTGGTTTCGCGGGCCGGTCGTGGTCGGCGTCGGACGTGCACCTGGTGCGCAGCGTGCTCGGCGCGGGACCCGGCGGCACGGCGCGGCACGAGACGGTGGCGACGTGGCCGCTGACTGGTCGACGCCCGACGGCCGCGTCCCCGGACTGATCACGGCATGAAGGAGATCACGGCGCCCATCTATGGACCCGCCACCTGCCGTCGACGTGGCGGATCTCCACGTTGTCGCCGAGCAGCGCGACCGCGGACGCGGCGAGCTTCTCGGCGAGCAGGCACCGACCGCCCCGCACTGCCGGCGGCCATCGCCGATGCCGACGCGCTGCTCGTGCGCTCGGCCACCAAGGTCGACGCCGAGGTGCTGGCCGCGTCCACCCGGTTGAAGGTCGTCGCCCGCGCGGGCGTGGGGCTGGACAACGTCGACGTGCCCGCGGCCACCGCGCGCGGCGTGATGGTCGTCAACGCGCCCACGTCCAACATCGTCAGCGCGGCCGAGCACGCCATCGCGCTGCTCCTCTTGGCGGCGCGGCACATCCCGGCGGCCGACGCGGGCCTGCATCGGGGGCAGGCGATGCGCGTCCACGTTATGGAGCGCGTATGTTGATCGCCAAACCCGGCGCTTTTTGCGCGCTGGCGCACGGAAAGCGCCGGACGCGGCGATCATGAGCGCGGAGCGGCGAGCCCGACCCGCTCGGCTGAGGTGGATCAGGTCGCCTTCGTGCCCACCCAGCTCATCAGGCCGCGCAGCTTCTCCCCCACCTGCTCGATGGGGTGCTCCTGGCCCCACCGCTCGCCAGCCCGTGCGGCCGGGTCTCTCGCGGCGCGGCTTCATGCACCGCGAGGCAGGACGACAGCACGAATGCGATGCCCGTCAGCCGCAGCACCCGCCCTGGGAATTAACCCGCGGCAGGCGAAGTGGTCGCTGACGGGATGCCGGGCTCGGGTGCTGACAGGATCCGGGCAACCACCAGCTGCCGGACGTCCCACCTCAAGTGACCGGCATTGCCGCCGAGTCCGACGGCGCACGCCGGCTCGTCGCCGTCCCGTTGAGCCGGTGATCGCCTGCAGTGGTGGCAGAGGTGCACCACGGCCCCCGCGACACCACTTTCGACGATCACCGGGGCCAACAAGCTTTCAGCTCGTGTCGCGGGCGGCCCGGAATGCACGGCGGGCCCGCACTGCGAAGATGAGGAACAGCACTCCGAGGACACCGAGGAAGACCACAACCCCCCTTGGCCTGCTTTCGGTTTGGGCCAGTCGCGCCACCGCACGTCCAGGCTGTTGGCGTAGAGGACGATGACTTGCACCTGAGCCTGCGCCGGGTTTCTGCCCGACATCGCCGCGGGCGGTGAGGTCAACCTCCAGTGTCGCCGTCCACCACTGTGGATCGTGTTCACCTTGTGGGCGGTCTTGCGTGACCGCGACCAGCGCGCTGACGTGGCCGCACACTACTGCATCGGCCTGGGCGGCGTGGTCGGCCACCTCGTCTTGGGCCAATTCGGCGAATGCGGCATCGACGGCGGAGACGGGCGCGGCCAGCCCGGCGAAGATCTCCGTCCTGGCCGTCCCGGCGTCGGCAGGCAGCCTGCCCACTTCGGCCACTACCAGTTCATCCCCGTAGGCCAGGCCATTGGTGAAGAACGTCGCGCGATCGCCTGGACTCAGCTGTGGCAAGTCGGGCGACAGCTGCACGACGATCTTGCCGCCCGGCGGAACGGTCAGCTGATCTGGCCCGTGCAGCACCTGTTCGACCTTCGTGCTCCCGGGATGGTGGCTTGGAAGAGCTTTGCCACTTCCTCCCTCGACAAGAACCCCGGCGGGGGAACCTCGACCCACCACGAGTGGTGCCGGGGCTCACGGGGGAACTGCCAGGAGTTCGAGCCGTGCCGCACGTAGACGTAGATGCCGTCGTTGGGGACGCTTTCGACGCGGCCGCCGAGGTCGGTGGCGCGCAGGAACATGGTGAGGTCCTCGAGCTTGGAGGCGTCCGGGTAGCGGCGGGAGCGGCGCCACAGGTCGGTGGTGAGGGCTAGGGTTCCGAGCGCGAGCGCCTCGTTGACCGGACGGGGGAGGACCCGGCGGCGGTAGAACCGGCCCTCGTCGAGGTCCGCGATCCAGCTCTTCTGGACGGCGGTGAGGTCGGCGCGGCAGGCGACGAGCGGGCCGACCTGGCGGGAGAGCCGCGTCGGGCCGTACCAGTCGTCGTCGTCCCAGTGCACCAGCAGGTCGCCGTCGGCGGCCTCGGCGACGAGGTTGCGCTTCTCGCCGATCGTGGTGCGCTGAGACAGCCTCATGTGGTGCACCGGGCTGCCGGGCGGGACCAGGTCCGCGACATCGTCCTCGCCGTCGTCGACAATGACCAGTTCCTTGTTCGGGTAGTCCTGGGCGAGGAAGAGCCCGATCGAGCGCTCCACGAAGCCGCGCCTGTTGTACGTCGGCATCATGCAGGTGACAAGCGGCCCTACGTCGGGGGTGGGGTCGACCTGCCGCCAGCGGGCGGCGCCCGGTGGCAGGTCGCCGAGCTGGACGCCGTCGCGGAGCTGGTCGGCGACCATGGAGACCAGGGTGTGCGCCGCGGCCAGGTCGAGGTCCGGCGCATCCGGACCGCACCGCTGCCGCTCCGCGGCGGCATCCAGCAGGGCAGAGGGACCGAGGTGGCCGCGGGCCCATGCGATGCCCGCGAGCTTGCTGCACATCCGCCCCTCGACCAGGAAGTGCAGGTCGCGGCAGGCGTTGAGCACGCGGTAGTGGGTCGGGCCGTGGATACCGAGGTCGGCCAGCATCCCGGCCAGGATCCCGGCCAGCGGGACCCGGCCGATCACCCGCTTCGCTGGTGGGCCCACGACGGTGGCGGAGTGGTTGCGGCAGATCGCCAGGAGCATCGCGAGACGCGGGTCGCCGTACTTCTCCGGCGCGTCCCGATGCACGAAGTCCAGCGAGGTCAGCATCCGCACCTGGTAGCGCGGGATCTCACCCGGCTCCGCGGCGCAGATGAGGGGCAGGAACCAGATATCCAGGCCCTTCAGCGTCGGCGGTCGCGGAAGCGCTCGGAGTCGCTCGACCACCGCGCGTTCGGTTGCTTCGGGCATCCAGATGCGGGTGACGGTGAGAAGGTCCAGGTCGCTGCGGCCCGGCACGAACTCCGCGGTGAGCGACGAGCCGTAGACGTAGCAGCCGACCAGCAGGTCGCCCAGTTCGCCGAGCAGCACCTCCCGCACGGCGGTGAGGTAGGCCCGCGCCGCGGGGTGTACCGGTCCGGTCACGGCGCGGCGCCGACCGCGTGGCGAGCGGCGCGCAGCCGCTCGCCCAGCCGCGCGAGGTGGTCGTCGGTGTCGGTCCAGTCGTCGGCGCCGATCTGGTCGCGCACCCGCTCCAGCGGTTCGGGGAAGGAGTACTTCACCGCCGGGTTGCTCAGGTTGCGCCGGTGGCACAACCACCACGACAGCAGCTCCGGTACGACGCTGACGCGGGCGCCGCTGGTCAGCGCCCCTATCCACGACGTGTCTGCGGCGCGTCTCTTCGACTCGTCGAAGCGCAGCGCCGAGGCGGCCGTCGCCGTCGCGCCGAGGCCGTTGAAGATGACCCCCCGGTGAGAGTCGTAGCGTCGCGCAGCGCGCCGGTCCGCGTGCACGAACCAGCTGCGCGTGCAACCGGCGACCTCGGCCCCCGAGTCCAGCGCGGCAACCAGGAGGGAAATCCTGCGGGGGTGCTGCCAGTCGTCGTCGTCGAACCACGCCACCACCGAGCCTCGCGCCGCACGTAGCGCCGCGTTGCGCTTCACCGCCACCGAGCTGCCCGGCAGGACGCCTACGACGCGCACGCGGGGGTCATCCACGACCACCGGCACGGGAGAGCCGTCCACGACGACGAGCTCGCGGTTTCTCCAGTCCTGCTTGGCGAATCCCCACCACAGCCAGGGCCAGAACTCCGCACGCGACTCGGTGACGCACAGACAGCTGACCAGCGGCAGACCCGGAACCGGGCCGGCGGGAACGGTCATGGCCTGCTCCGCTTGGTGGGTGGCAAGAGCGATGATTGTTCAAGGTAGCGGTAGGCGATAGCCCAGAAACTGGTTGGCCGACAGATCGCCCACGGCATCGAAAATCTTTTTCTGTTCAAGCCCGCGGGGACCCCCTAACGTCTATCTCATGGTGACGCTCCTACACCCTGGCGTTTACGTCTCGGAGGTTCCAGCGGGAGTCCGCTCGATCGAAGGCGCTCCCACCAGCACCACGATCTTCGTGGGCGAGACCGAGCGCGGCCCGCTCGGTCCAACCAGGATTACCAGCCGTGCCGACTACGAGCGCCTGTTCGGCGGCTACTTCCGGGTCCGTGAGTCCAGCCCGCCGGATACCTCCACGACCCGCCTGCTGTCGGCGTACGCCATGGATGCGTTCTACGCCAACGGCGGTGCGACCGCCTACGTGGTGCGCGCCATGGACGAGGCCGGAACGGCCGTGGCATCCGCCCGCGACGACACCATCGTGGCCAGCTCGCCCGGCATCTGGGGCGACTCGGTCGCGGTGGCTTTCGTCAAGGCGAGCGGCACCGACGCCAGCCGCTTCAAGATTGCCGTCGTCTACCAGGTCCCCGGCCCCGGCAGCGAGCGGCGGCTCGTCGAGGTGTGGGACCGACTGTCGATCACGCCCGGCGACGAGAACTACGTCGTCGACGTGCTGGGCCGCAGCGCCTACATCCGTTGGAACCCCGCCAATACCCCGCCTGCAGCTGCTCCCGCCGCCGACGCGCTCGGCTCGCCGACCACGACGACGCCGACCGCGGACGACATCGTCTTGGGGGCCGTCAACCTGATCGGAGGCACCGGCGGCGGGGGTGACCTCGACCCGGCTGACTACGTCGCCCTCCTCGCTGAGCAGTTGGCAGGCATCGACGACGCGGCCCTCCTGGTCGGTACCTGCGATGCGTTCCTCGGCGTCGACGAGTCGGTCTACACCAGCCTGGTGGGCGCGTTCGTCGACTACGCCGAGGGCCGCCCGCGCCAGGACCTGTTCTACGTCGGCGACCTCCCGCGGCAGATCGGCTCGGCGACCACCACGCTCGCGGCAGACGCGGCGGTGTCGGACTTCGGCAGGCTCAACGCCAGCAACTTCTCCGGCCTCTACTGGCCGCACGTCGTCGTCAGCGACATCGTGGGTGTGGGCCGCAACCCGACGACCGTGCTGCCACCGGCCGCGTTCGTCGCCGGGCTGTTCGCCCGCATCGACGGCCGTCGTGGGGTCTGGAAAGCTCCGGCAGGCACCGACGCGACGCTGGCCCTCACCGTGAACCTCGACTACCAGCTCAACGACCTGCACTCCGACGAGCTCAACCCGGTTGGCATCAACGCGCTGCGCACGATGCCCGGCGCGGGTCGGGTCGTGTGGGGGAGCCGCACGATGCAGCCCAGCAGCGAGTGGCGCTACGTGCCGGTGCGCAGAACCGCGATCTTCCTGCGCACCAGCATCTACAACGGCATCCAGTGGGCGGTGTTCGAGCCCAACGACGAGCCGCTGTGGTCCAGCCTGCGGGCATCGATCGGTGGCTTCATGGAGACGCAGTTCCGGCGCGGTGCCTTCGCAGGCCGCACTCGTGACGAGGCCTACCAGGTGAAGGTCGACTCCTCGACGACGACGCCGATCGACCAAGCGGCCGGGGTGGTCAACATCCTCGTGGCCTTCGCGCCATTGCGACCCGCCGAGTTCGTGGTGGTGCAGCTCAGCCAGAAGACCCAACCAACAGAGTGAGTGGCGGTCATGGTCCAGTTCGCAGTCA
Organism: uncultured Actinomycetota bacterium; assembly: GCA_963826705.1. GTDB lineage: Bacteria > Actinomycetota > Actinomycetes > Mycobacteriales > Pseudonocardiaceae > Pseudonocardia. The sequence continues at coordinate 153,071 of CAWGYF010000016.1, read as the reverse complement.
ACACGCATCGGCTCGACCCCTATAAGAACTTCAAGTTCCGGGTGAAGTGGGACAACCAGTACGTTGCGGGCCTGTCCAAGATGTCAGCGATAAAGCGCACCACCGAGACCATCGAGTGGCGCGAGGCAGGCGGTCCTTCGGTGATCCGCAAGATGCCAGGGCGCACGAAGTTCGAGCCCGTCACGTTCGAGGTGGGACTGACCCACGACCGTCAGCTCATGGAGTGGGCCGAACAGGTCAACAGCCCCCAGGGCGATGCGAAGATGTCGCTGAAGAACTACCGCAAGGAAGTCACCGTCGAAGTGATGAACATGCAGGCGACACCGGTAATGGCGTTCGTACTCCACCGGGCCTGGGTCAGCGAGTTCCAGGCGCTGCCCGAGATGGACGCCAACGCCAATGCGGTGGCGATCACCACGCTCAAGCTGGAGTACGAAGGGTTCTCGCTCGCCGACCAGCCCGTCGAGCCAGCCGAGACGTGATTCATGGCCGTCCGAGAGCGGGTCCTGCCGCTGCGTGAGCTCACCGGTTGGGAGGAGGAGCATCTCTCCCGGCATCAGTACGACGCCAACACGGCGCGGACCTGCAACGAGGTGCTGGCGCGCTGCTGCGTCCCTCCGGGGATCGAGCCCGACGAGCAGGTACGCGCACGGGTGCGTGACCTGCTGGTCGTCGAGCGCGACCTCGAGCTGGTGCGGCTGCGCCGGATGTCGCTGGGTCCTGACGTCGAGGCGCAGCTGACGTGCCCGGAGTGCGGCGAGCTGAACGACGCCCGCTTCTCCCTCGACGATCTCGACCTCGACGCCGCGATCCCGGCGGAGCGGACGGGGCTCCCGGTCGGCGACGACGAGCTGACGCTCAGCATGCCGACAGCAGGTGACCAGGAGGAGCTGCTCGACGCCGGTCTCGACGACCCCGCGGAGCGGCGCACCTGGCTGCTGGCGCGCTCATTGCGCACGGCCGACGGCTCGCCCCTGGGGGCCGACGCCGCCCGGGCGCTGCCGCTGCGCAGGCGCACGGCCCTCGAGGGCGCGGTCGACGACCAGTTGCCCACCCTCGACCTGGACATGGCGGTGACATGCGCGCACTGCGGCGCGGACTTCACCGCGCCGTTCGACGTCGGTTCTTTTTTTTTTCGAGCTGACCGGCAAGGCAGGCGGCCTGCTCAGGGACGTGCACCGAATCGCCATCGCGTATCACTGGTCCGAGCCCCAAATCTGGGATCTACCGCTGAGCAGGCGCCTGGCCTACCTGCTGCAACTCGAGGCCGACGCCGACGCGGCGCTGCTCGCGGGCCTTGGCCTGCCCGGCGAGCTCGAGTGGACCACCTGACCGCGGCCGGTCCCGGCTCCGTGAGGCGCTGATGGCCGGTCTCGACGCGACAGCCAGGCCACCACTGCGACCCGGGGGACCCAAGCCGGGGGAGCGGCGACCCGCGCTCCGGCGGCTGCTGGCGCCGCATCGGCCTGCGCCACAGCGTGCGCCCCTTGTCGCCGACGAGCCACCCGCCCCACCGCGACGCACCCAGCCGCGGGAGCCGGTCGTCGAGCCTGCTCCGGGGGTCCGGCCGCCCACCGAGCCGTCGTCACCTGCCGCAGCGCCCCCCGGCCCCGGGATCACGCGGGACGTCGCCAGGCCAGTGCCCGCGCCTGGGCTCGGTCGCGAGGCCGCGGACACCCCGCCTGCCGCAGGCCGCCCGGCTCCGGCGGTGCTGCCGGAGGCCGAGGGGCCGCCGCCGGAGCAGGCGCCCCCGCCACCCGTGACATCGGCCGTCCCGCCACCGCGACGTCGCCCTCGCACCCCGCCACCTGCACCGGCCGCCGCTCCGCCCACACCGCCAGGTCCGCCCGCCGACACGGGCCCGGTGCCGAGGCCCGGTCGCGCGCAGGCGCACGGACCGGAGGAACGACGCATCCGCGTCGACGCCCAGCACCTGCGATCGTCGGCGCTCCCTCCCCGCGTGACCCCGCCGCCCACACCGACCACGCCGCCGCCCGCGTCGCAGGCGCGTGGGGCGCTACCCTCGCCCGCCGAGCCGACCTCACGCGCGGTCGCGCCCCCCGCCGAGCCGCCTGCTCCGGCGCAGGCCCTCGCTCCCGCGGTCGCCGAGACGCCTCGTGCGCCTGCTCCGCCGCCTCGCCCGGCGCCCACGACACCGCCACCCGCGCGCCGAGCCGCCCCGGCCGCGCCCGCGACCGCTGCGCCCCCAGCGGCGCCGACGACGGGTCGACGCGTCTCGATCCAGGTCGGTGAGGTGATCATCAGGACCAGCCCGCAACGGCCCCCGGCCGCGCCCGTCAGACGCGGCACGCCACCGCGCGCCCACGCCATCGACCCGCGGCTGCGGCTGCGCACGGAGGGGTGACCCACCGTGTGTGCGCTGTTCAACGACCTGCACGACGTCGCCCAGGTGCTCAGCGAGCACATTCGTGAGGAGACGGGTGTCCAGGACGTCCAGGCAGGCCAGCCGCGCGTTGTCGACTCGACGACCGAGCCTGCGGTTCGGATCACGCTGCTCTATTCCACCCTCCAGCCCGGTCACCGCAACGACCCGCCCGAGCCCGCTCTCGGCGGCGGGATGCGACCGGCACCGCTGTCGCTGTCGTGCTTCTACCTCGTCACCACCTCGGGCACCGACGCCGACGACCCGGTCGGGGCGCACCACGCGCTCGGCCAGGTGATGGGGCTCTACCACGACGTCCCGACCCTGCACCTGCCGCTGTCGGACAACCCCGGCTCGCCGCCCAGCGCCTTCACCGACCTGGGGTTGGGCGATCTGTCGATCTCCCAGGTGCCGATCGCGCTGGAGCAGATCGACCATGTCTGGACCTCGCTCAGCGAGCAGCTGCAGCCGTGGGCACTCTTCGAGGTGGCGCCGGTGCAGCTGGTCTCGCACCTGCCCGACACCGCGGCCGTCCCGGTCGTCCGCCCCGGCGGCATCCTGCTCGAGGAACCGATCGGGCTGCGGCCTGCTGTCCTGGGCACCTCCCCCCTGCCCGCCCGGCCCAGCGGGCGGCTGCGTCTGGAGGTCGCCGCCGCCCAGGAGGTCGACGGGGTCTGGGTCGACAAGCTGCGCGTCGACCCTGGCGACGCCGCCCTCACCGTCGCGACCTCGGCGTCGGGCACCACGACGGTCCTCCTCGACCTCAGCAAGAGCGGGCTGAGCGTGCTGTCGGCAGGCACGTACACGCTCACGGTGTCGGCAGGCGGCCTGGTCAGCCGCACCGCAGCCGTGCAGCTGCTCGACGGCCTCGCCGTGCTCGACGCGCCTGCCGAGGTGATCCACGACCCGGCCACCGACCTCGTACTGACCGGCGCAGGCCTCGGTCCGGTGCAGCAGGTCCTCGCCTGGCCCGCCCGCGGGATTGGCGCTCCGACCGACGTGCGCGTGCTGCCGTTCCACCCCGGTGGCGCGGGGCAGATCACGGTGAGCTCGGCAGGCGGCCTGGCCGCCCTGCCTTCGGGGATCACCTCCTGGCGGCTCGCCGCCGAGCTGCCCGGCCTGACGTTCACGCCGTACGTCGTCCTGGAGGTGGTGCGATGAGTGGCATCTCCCTGATGCGTGAGGCGGCCCTCGTGGCGGCCGCCTGCCATCTGGCCGAGCCCGGCGACCAGGTGCCCTCTGCGGACGCCGGGTGGAGCGCCCAGCCGCAGACCCGGGCCGACCTGTGCGCCCGGATGGAGCAGCACGAGGCCGAGCCCGACCCCGTGCGGCTGCGGCTGATGCACGAGCTCGGGCTGCACACCGTGGACTACTGGCTGGTGATGATCTGCACCGCGGTCGAGCTCCACCCCGAGGTCGCGGCCGCCGTCAGCCTGCTCACCGAGGACGCCCGCCAGCAGCTTCCGACCCCGACCGTCGTGGCCAAGGTGCTGCGTGGCATCCGCGGCGTGCCCTACCAGCAGGCGCTTGCCGCCGCCCTCGACGGAGGCGCGGCCCGGGCCGCCGGGCTGGTCGAGGTGCACGAGGCCCCACCCGGCACCCCGCACAGCCAGCAGCCGATCCGGATGAACGGCGTCGAGCTGCGCGCCGTGGTCGCCGAGTCCCGCGCCGAGGGCGCGGCGGAGCTGGAGGGCTACTCCGCCGTTGTGGTCGTGCCGCAGCGGGTCACCGGCTTCGCCCCCGAGGTGCTGGGCCCGGCCCAGCGGCTGCTCGACCGCCGTGGTCTCCTGCTCGTCCGGGGAACGTCGCGTCGCGGCTGCAGGCAGCTGGCCTGTGACCTGGCCACCGACCGTGGCCGGGCCGCCGCGGTGATCACGGTGGCAGCCGACCCCGAGCACCCGGTGCGGGCTCCCGGCAGCGCCCAGCTGGCCCGCGCCCGCGCGGGCACCGGTGACGCGCTGGTGGTCGTCGACCTGCACCCGCTGCCCGTCGTACACCCCGGCGTGCTCGCCGACCTGAAACGCAGTGCCCGCGTCGTCTCCGGGCTGGTCGTCCTCGTCGACGAGAGCGTCGACACCGTCGACCTGGCCGCCGTGGACGCGCCCGCGATCGACCACCCGACCGCTCGGCGCATCTGGTCGGGCCTGCTCCCCGACGACCGCGCGGCCTCGATGGCGCTGCGCTTCCGGGTCGGGATCGAGGAGGCCACCACCGCCGCCCGTGAGGTCGCCGACCTCGCCGACCTCGACGACCACGCCGCAGGCAACGACGAGCTGCTGGCCGAGCGGGTCCGCGCCCAGGGCGCGCGTCGGATGGGCAGGCACGTCGCCGTCGTCTCAAGCACCGCCCGGCTCTCCGACCTGGTGGTCCAAGAGCCGCTGGTCCAGCAGCTCGAGGAGATCATCGACTGGCACCGCAGCAGCCACCGGGTCCGGTGGGAGATGGAGCTCGGTGCGGGCGACCCGATCGGCACCGGCCTGACCTGCCTGTTCTCCGGCAAGTCCGGCACCGGGAAGACGTTCGCGGCGCGGTGCCTTGCCAACGAGCTGGGCCTCAACCTCTACCGGATCGACCTCAGCCAGGTGGTGTCGAAGTACATCGGCGAGACCGAGAAGGCCCTGGCCCAGATCTTCGACGAGGTCGAGGCAGGCCACGGCCTGCTGCTGTTCGACGAGGCCGATGCGCTGTTCGGGCGACGGTCGGAGGTCAAGGACGCGCACGACCGCTACGCCAACATCGAGGTCGGCTACCTGCTCCAGAGGCTGGAGGCGTACGACGGCCTGGTGGTGCTGACGACCAACCTCCAGGGCAACATGGACGCGGCGTTCGTGCGCAGGCTGCGCTTCATCCTGCAGTTCCCGGCACCCGACCGCGACCTGCGTCGCAGGCTCTGGGAGCAGTCGCTGCCGCCGGAGCGATGGCGAGACGGTGGGCTCCAGCTCGACCTGCTGGCCGACCGGTTCCAGCTGAGCGGAGGCGCGATCCACAACATCGGGCTCGCGGCGGCGCACCTCGCGGCGGCCACGCCCTCAGGCCGGATCACGGTCGGCCACCTCGCCCGGGCGACCCAGCGCGAGCTGCAGAAGTCGGGGCGCCCTGCCGACGTGGCCGCGTTGGGTCAGCTCGTCGGTCCGCAGGTGCAGGCGATCTCGTGAGCGGCCGCGACGTCGCCCTCCGCATCGACCGGATCGCCGTCGAGATCGCCGACGAGCGCCGTGCCCAGGAGGCGGTGGAGATCATCCGCGAGGCGCTGGCGCTGCTCGCAGGCAGGCTCGCGTCGGCTCCCCTTGAGCTCGGCGACCGGGCGCCCGAGATCGCCCTGCAGCGGCTGGAGCTCGGTCCGCTCGACCCGGCCTGGCTCGGCTCGCCCGGCGCCGCCGAGCGGCTCGCCGACGACCTGCTCCGCGGCCTGCTGGACCGAGGTGAGCGGTGATACCCGGGATCGAGATCAGCTATGCCCGGGCGGGCTTCATCGCCTACGAGCCGCAGGGCTATCCCGCCAGGCGGCGCTTGATCCCGTTCCGGTTCAACCCCGAGGGCCTGTCCCGCACGGTCAACGTGCAGGGTGGGCAGAAGCCGCCGGGCGTCGAGAGCGGTCGCGGAGCGGCCCCGGCGCCCTCGGGCGAGGCGGCGGCCGACGGTGGGGCCGCGATAGTCAAGGAGAGCTTCACGATCCACATCCGGCTCGACTACGCCGACCGCGACCCGGGGCTCACCACGCTGGCCGAGGAGTTCGGCATCGCCCCCGAGATCGCCGCGATCGAGGACCTGATGTACCCCGCGCCCGCCAGGTCCAGCGCGAGCTCGGACGGCACGGCCGCCGTGCAGGCCGCCAGCCCCCGGCCGACGGTGCTGCTCGTCTGGGGTCGACGCAACATCGTTCCGGTCCGGATCACCTCGCTCAAGATCGACGAGACCGTCTACAACACCGCGCTCAACCCGGTGAGGGCCGAGATCGAGGCCGCGCTCGAGGTGCTCGGCGAGGCCGAGGCGCGCGCCGATCCTGCGGTGCGCTCGGCCCTGGACAAGCTCACCAACGACCGGCGTCAGCTCGCCCAGAAGTACTACGAGAACACGTCGGCCCAGGGGTCGAACATCCTGCCGCTGTAGTGACGCACCACGAAGGAAGGATCCGATGATCAACCGGCGCAGCAGGTACGCCCGCACCGAGGTGCTCACCGCCGATGACGGGCGAGGCGCCACCCAGCAGGTGCTGGGCCTGCGCGAGACCCCGCCGACGAGCGCCGTCCTGCGCGTCGTCGCCACCGACGCCGACCGGCTCGACCTGCTGGCCTTCGTCTACTACCGAGACCCGACCCGCTATTGGCGCATCTGCGACGCTGTCACCGAGCTCGACCCGTTCGACGTCCTCGTCCCCGGACAGGCCGTCCCGATTCCACCGGACAAGTAGCCGTGCCGTCTCCCCGGGTCAACGTCCTCGTGGCAGGCACCGCCCTCGACCCCGCGGTCCTGGCCCAGCTCACGCGCGTCGAGGTGCGGGAGAGCGACTGCGACCCGAGCGTGCTCGCGCTCCGCTTCACGCTGGTGCAGCGGGACGACGGCGAGTTCGGTCCGCTCGACGATGCCCTGTTCGACCCCGGGGTCGCGCTCAGCTTCGAGGTGGAGCCGCCCGGCGGCCTGCTGCAGCGTCTTTTCGAAGGCTTCTGCACCCACGTCCGACCGCACTTCGAGACCGCCCAGGACAACGCCTACCTGGAGGTGCTCGCCATGGACGCCGCGGTGGTGCTCGACGCCGAGGAGAAGATCGCCGCCTGGCCCAACGCGAAGGACAGCGACGTGGTCAGCCAGATCCTGGCGGGCTACCAGATCGACGCCCAGGCCGACGACACCCCGGTGCAGTACGACGAGGACCACCAGCGGCTCACCCAGCGGGCCACGGACTGGCGCTTCCTGCAGCACCTCGCCCGACGCAACGGAATGCGCTTCTGGCTGGAGTACGACGGTGACCGGCGCGCCGTCGTCGGCCACTTCGCCGCGCCCGACCTGACCTTCGACGCCCAGCCCGACGTGATCCTTCTCCAGGACGGTGCGAACCTCAACTGGGCCGACGTCCAGCTGCTCGCCACCGGCCCGGTCATCGTCACGGGCGCCGCGATCGACCCCCTCGCCAAGCGGGTCATCCGGGCGGCAGGCGACCCGACCCGCGACGTGATGGGCGCCGACGACGCGGCCGAGGCGGTCAGCTCCGGCCTCACCGCCGCGGGCGCCGCCGCCGCGACCGCCGTGCTCGGCCACCCGCCGCCGCTCGACGAGGCGCTCGGCGCCGCGGCGTCGGCGGCCACCGATGATGCGCACCTGCTCATCGAGCTGCGCGCCGAGCTGGACCCGTCCCTCTACCGCGGTCTGCTCCGGGCCCGCAGGCCGGTGCTGGTGCGCGGTGTCGGGCGCCGGTTCTCCGGTGTCTACTATGTCCGGTCCGTGCGCACGACGATGGAGGACAACCAGCTGCTGCAGACTTTCGTCGGCGTCCGCAACGCGACGGGTCAGAGCGGTCAGGAGCAGTTCGGCCAGTCGGCGGAGGAGGTGCCCGCGTCATGAACCCGTCGTACGACGACCGTCACGGGCACGACGAGGCACCCGTCCGCGCCTTCTACGGGAAGTACCACGGCGTGGTCACCAGCGTCGCCGATCCGCTCAAGATCGGGCGGCTCCAGGCCAAGGTGCCCGCCGTCCTCGGCGAGGACGTCGAGACCGGGTGGGCGCTGCCGTGCCTACCGGCAGGCGGCGCGAAGGACACCGGGCTGCTCTTCCTCCCCGCCGTCGGCGCGACGGTGTGGGTGGAGTTCGCGGCGGGCGACGTGTCCCAGCCGATCTGGAGCGGCACCTTCTTCGGCGCGCCCAACAGCACGGGCGGCGCCGACGACCTCGGCAGCGAGACCGGCGCCGAGACGCCCCAGGGCGACGGCAAGGACCCGACGCCGACGCTGTGGGTGCTGCGCACCAAGGCAGGCCACGAGCTGACCTTCGACGACGACGGCGAGGTGGTGCTGCTCAAGAACGGCAACGGCAAGAGCGAGCTCCGCTTCGAGCAGGACGGCACCGTGGTCGTGACCGCCGAGAAGATCAAGCTCGGCGCCGCCGCCTCAGAGAAGGTCGTGCTCGGCGACACGTTCATGCAGTTCTTCAACTCCCACACCCATCCCACCGGTGTGGGCCCGTCCGGTCCGCCCACCCCATCCATGTCATCGAGCCAGCTCTCGACGAAGAACACGACCCAGTGACGGTAGGGCGATCATGCCGCTGAGCTCCTCCATCCTCTCCAGCTCCCTGAAGAGCAGCTGGTTGCCGACCGACGGCGGCAGCTACCCCGGCAGCGCGAACGAGTCGGGCGACGCGTTCGCCGGTGCGGTGAGCTCGTGGTTCGCGCAGGCGATGGCCTCCGGCTTCCCCTGCTCGACCGCGACCGCGCGCCGCGGCCAGCTCGCCTCGAGCGCGGCCGGGGCGTTCTCCGCCCAGGATTCCTCCGCCGCGGGCGGTCTGCTGGCTGCGGGGCTCACGGCCTATCTGACGGGGCAGGTTTTCGGTGCCGGTGTGGCGTCCGCGCCCCTCGGGACCTCGGCGGCCCAGGCCGTCTTCGCAGGCGTCTTCGCCGACCTCGACGCCTCGCTCTCCGCACGCGCCGACCGGATCGCCCAGGGCAGCTGGGCGCTCGCCCTCACCACGATCGTGGTGTTCCCTCCCGTCATCGGACCCCCCTCGCCGGTGACGTGATGGCCTACCTCCGCCAGCCCTTCAAGCTCCGCGATGATCGCGGCGCCATCGCCGTGATCGACGACGCCGACCTGCACCTGCGCGACAAGGTGCTCGCGGTGCTCTTCACCGCACCGGGGGAGCGGGTCAACAACCCGCGCTTCGGCGTAGGGCTCAACCGGGCGGTCTTCGACCCGCTCGACGACCTCACCGCGGCGGCGGTGGAGTTCCGCATCACCGAGGGACTGAGCCGCGAGCTCGGCTCCGAGGCCGATATCACCTCGGTCGACGTCGAGGTCGGCCCGGCCGAGGGCCAGATGCTCGTCACCATCACCTACCTTCGACTGGCCGACCGGCTCAGCCGCACGCTGGAGGTGGTGGTGTGACGACGCTGACCTGGAGCGGCGGCCATCTCGACGGCACCCCGTGGCAGGGCATTCGCTTCCTCTCGATCACGGTAAAGCCGTCGGCCAAACCCCCGGTGGTCCTGGTCGCTCACCTCAACCAGCCGGTCGGCACGCTCCAGCCCGACCGGGTCCGGATCGGCGGTGGCAGGCGGCTCCCACCGCCCTCGCACCGCGTCGTGCTCGACCCGGTGCGAGCACCGCTGGAGGTGCGGGTCGACTTCGACGGGTGGGGCGACCACTCGCCGTACACCCTGAGCCTGCTGGACGGCGGTGGCAGCCCGCTGCACCCCTTCTACGCCACCGCGTCGTTCCGCTTCACCATCGACTGCGCCTGCGGTGACTGCAAGTCCGGCTCGGGGGAGGCGGCGCCGCTGCCCGCCCTCCCACCGGCGGTGGACCTGCTGACCAAGGACTACGACGGCTTCCGCACGCTGTTGCGCGACTGGGTGAGCGTCAACGACCGCGACGTCGCCGACCTGTCGGGCGCGGCGTTCGAAGAAGTGCTGATCGAGCTGCTGGCCTGGGCAGGCGACCTCACGAGCTACTACCAGGACCGGGTCGCCAACGAAGCGTTCATCGAGTCCGCCTCCCAACGCTATTCGCTGCGGCAGCACGCCGTCCTGCTCGGCCAGCGGCTCGACGACGGCCGGGCCGCCGACACCGTGCTCGCCATCGACCCGCAGGTGTCGGGGTTCGTCCCCGCCGGGCTGACCGTCCGGATGCCGACAGGAGCGGGCGAGGTGCCGGTCGCCTTCACGGTCAGCGACCGCGTCGCGGTCCGCACCGAGCACACGGCGGCGGCTCTGTTGCCTGCCGCGTTCCCGGGCGCGGGCGACGCGGAGCTGCCCGCCGGTGCGCGCAGCTTGCTCGTCCTCGGGCACGGCGCCCAGCTCACGACGGGCGACGTGCTGGCACTGGTCCAGGGCCCGTTCTGGCAGCTGGTCACCGTCGACCAGCCGGTGGAGGTGCGCGCGGAGCCGGGTTGGGTGGCCTCTCCCGCCGACGCGTTCGACCCGACCGTCGACCCTCCGACCCCGGTCACCAGGATCACCTGGGCCGAGCCGCTCGCGGCGACCCTGCGTCCGTGGTCCCACCCGCCGTTGCGGCTCTTCGCCAACCTGGTGACGGCTCGCGCGGGCTGGCCGCGGGTAGCCAAGAGCGAGGCAGCCGACCTGCTGCCGGGCCAGCTGCAGCTCGACCTGGACGAGTCGTCGATGACCGTCGTCCGCAGCAGCACGGGCAGGTCCCTGCTGCGCGCCGTGCGGGTCCCCGAGTGGCCGATCGCGCAGGACGATCTGCCCGGAGGCGACGGCACCGCGCCCGCGGTCGCGGTCAGGGTCTCCGGCCAACCCTGGACCCAGGTGGAGCACCTGCGGGCGTCGCGCTCCTACGACCTGCACTACACCGCGGCCGCCGACGAAGACGGTGCCGTGTGGCTGGGGTTCGGAGACGGGGTCACCGGTCACGAGGTGCTCATGGGTGACACCGGCGGGTTCGGCAGTCCGCTGGAGATCGACTACCGGCTCGCGGTGCAGGGGCACGGCGACGTGGGTCTCGGCACGCTCACCCAGGTGATGCCGCCGACCAACAGCGCCGACCGGCTCACCCTCGACGCGCTGGGCGAGCTCACCGTCACCAACGTCAAGCCGGGTCTCGGGTCGCGCCCTGCGGCCTCGAGCGACCGGATCCGCCAGGACGTGCCTGCCTCGCTGCGGCACGGACCGCTGCAACGGGCGGTCTCCCTCGACGACTACGCGCTGGTCGCGATGCAGGTGCCGGGCGTGGGGCGGGCAACGGCCCGCGCATCCGACGGTGTCTTCAACACCGTCACGGTGCTGGTCGACCCGTTCGGCTCGGCCGACCTCGACACCGCGTTGCGCGACGCGGTCGATGCGCGGCTCGACCAGCTGCGGATGATGGGGCGCGAGCACGTCGTGCTGCCTGCGCGGTACGTCCCCCTCGCCGTCGAGCTCGAGGTCTGTGCTGCGACGGGCGTGGACCCCAGCGTCGTCCGGGCGCGTGTCCTCGCCGAGCTGCGCCCGGGCAGCGACGCGCGGCCCGGTTGGTTCCACCCTGACCGGCTCAGCTTCGGAGATGCCGTGCGGCTGGGCGACCTGCTCGCCTTCGTGCAGGGCATTCCGGGGGTCCGCGCGGTCAAGGTCACGCGGTTCGCCCCGCTCGGGGACACCCGCGGCCCAGCCGTGCTCGACGTCATCACCCTGGGCCGGACAGCGGTCGCCCGACTCGACGCCGACCCCGATTACCCCGAACACGGCACCCTCGATGTGCTCGCCATCGGACTCGACACCGACGCCGTCCCGCTCGTCACGGACACCGGAGGGAGCAGCGCATGAGCCGCCCACCGCGTCCGCACCCGCCCCGTTCGACCGGCGGCACGCGCACCGACGCCCAGAACCGCCTCGACTACCTGCCGCTCGAGTACGCCGACTTCCTCGGCCTCGAGCGTGCCGTCGCGGTGCGCGCGCTGGGCCGCGCCCGCGACCAGGGCGCCGATGTTGCCGACACCTTCTTCCAGCTGTCGGCGCTCGTCGGCCACGTGCTTGCGGTCTACCAGCGGCAGTACGCCCGCGAGGCCTACCTGAGCACCGCCCAGGCGCCCTCGAGCCTCGTGCGGCACGCGCACCGGCTCGGCAGCGAGCCCGACTCCGGGCTCGCCGCGTCCGGCTACGTCGTGCTGTTCACCAAGCCCGGCGTCGGCGGCCTGGTGGCATCGGGTCAGCCGTTGGCCAGCGTCCCGGTCGGCCAGGAGAAGGCCCAGGACTACGAAACCGGGTCCGACGTCGCGGTGGACGCCGTACTGAACGAGCTGGTGCCCGTGCATTCGACCCAGGCGCAGGTGGTGCTGGAGGCGCAGACCGAGGTCGTGCTGGACGGGGTGGGCCACGGCCTCTCCGCAGGCGACGAGGCGGCGGTGATCGTCGGCTGGTCCCGCGACTGGGTGGGCACCGTGATCACCGAGGTCATCGAGGACGCAGGCGGTGGCGGCCGCACGGTGGTCCGGGTGCGCGACGCGTTGCCCGCGTTCACCGCGGCCGACCCCACCGCGGAGCTGCCGGGTCTGCTGGCGAGGCCGAGCGTGACGACCCACTGCTTCGCTCACGACGCCGACCCGTCGCTGTACCCGCCCGCGCAGGTGCGGCAGGCAGGCGGAGGGATCGTCGGACACCCGAGCACGACGCCGCGCTGGTGGTACACGGCATTCCGCACCGACGGTCTGCCCTACAGCGACGACGACGTCTACCTCTCCGAACAGCTCAAGCGGCCGGTCACCGGCGACTGGGTGGTGCGGTGGACCGGCGTCGCGCATGACGTGTTCCGGGTGGAGCGCGAGGGAGTGGCCACCGTCGTGCTGAACCGCTCCCAGGACATCGACGTCACGCCGCAGAAGGTGACGGTGACGCCGACCAGCGACGGCGGCTTCACCACCAGCGTGTCGGCAGGCACCGACAAGCAGACCATGACCCAGCGTGGGCACGTCGCAGGCACCGTCACCGCACTCCGCCTCGCCGACGCGGAGAGTGCCGTGCTGGCGCGCAAGGACAGCCCGGTCGAGTCCACGTGGTCCACGGGGTGGCAGGTGCGGACCCGGCTGTCCTCGGCCGTGCCCAACCCGGCCGCGCTCACCCAGCCGCTGCGGCTGCCCGGCCTGCTCCCGGCGCTCACCCCCGGGCGGCCGGTGGTGTTCCGCGACCCGGTCACGGGGGAGGCCCAGGTCGTCCGGCTGGTGCGGGTCGAGCTCGACGAGATCGCAGGCGTCACCTCGGTCGAGTGGGACGCGCTCAGCCCCGACCCGTCGCGGGCCTGGACCCTCGACCGGCTGGTGGTCCACGCCAATGTCGCGCCCGTCTCACACGGGCGGACCGTGCAGGAGAGGCTGGAGGTCTCCGACGGCGTGACGCCGTTCCAGGAGCGACCCCTGCGGCAGTCCCCGCTCACCTACCTCCCCGGCGCGGCAGGCGCCGAGGCCCAGCTCGAGGTGCGTGTGTCAGGCGTGCGGTGGACCGCGGTCGCCGACTTCGCGCACAGCGCTCCCGACGACCGCCACTACCGGATCGTCACAGCGGCTGACGAGACCACGTCGGTCCTCTTCGGTGACGGGCGGACCGGCGCCGTACCTCCGGCCAGCGCCAGCCTCGAGGCGGTCTACCGCATCGGGCGTGGCACCGCGGGCAACATCGCTGCCGGCCGGTTGAGCCGGATCAAGAAGGCCCACCCCCTGCTCGACCACGTCACCAACCAGACGCCGGTCGCCGGTGGCACCGAGCCCTCCGGCCCCGACGACGTGCGCAGCCAGGCCACCCGCTGGATCCGCACCTTCGACCGCGCGGTCTCGGTCGCCGACCTCGCCGACCTCGCCCTGACGATGCCGGGCATCGCGCGCGCATCGGCCCGGTGGGACCCGCAGGCGGGAGCCGTGCTGATCGTCGCCACCGCCGAGGGGAACCCGCCCAACCCGCTCTCGGCGGTCCGGGCCTTCCTGGACGCGCGCCGCGACACCGGGGTCCGGCTCACCCTGAGCGGCCCCGCCCCTCATGACCTCGACGTCTCGGTGGTCGTGGACCCCGACCCGGCGTGGCTCCCGGAGGCGGTGAGCGCTGCGGTGCGCACGGCCCTGATGACCCGGTTCGACTTCCCGGCAGAGGACCTCGGCGCGCCCGGCTACCTGAGCGAGGTCTACGCCCTGCTCGAGGGGCTGCCCGGGGTGCTGTCGGCGCGCGTGGAGCGGTTCGCCAGCCTCGGCAGCAGCGGCACCGCGGACGCGGTCCGGCCCGATCCCGCCAGCTGGCTCCGGCTGCGGCCGCAGCACCTCGCCGTCACTGTCACCGGGAGGTCGTCATGAGTGATCACGGGCTCCCTGACGACGCAGGCGCCGTGCTCGAGGCGGCGCTCGCCGACCACCCGTACGACGCCGAGGTGGCGGCCGACCTGACCAGCCGCCTCTACCGCGCCCTTCCCGAGCTGTACCGCATTCCGGACCTGCCCCCCGAGGGCCGCCTGGAGCTGCTCCGGATGCTGGCCGTGCTGGCCGGGCCGCTCGCGACGGTGCGGCAGAGCGTCCAGGAGCTGCAGGCCGACCTCTTCATCGACACTGCCGACGACGCGATGATGCCCTACCTCGCGCAGATGGTGGGGACCTCGCTGGTGTTCCCCGATGCCGCCTCCAACCGGCGCGACGTGCGCGGCACGGTCGGCTGGCGCAGGCGCAAGGGCACCCCGGGCGCGCTGGAGGAGATGGGCGGCGAGCTCACCGGCCAGGCCGTGGTGCTGCAGGAGGGCTGGAAGCTGGTCCAGCTTGCCCAGGACCTCAACCTGCTCCGCCCGGAGCGCACCAGCGTCGACGTCCGCCCGGCGATCGTCGCGGAGGAGGCCGACGGACCGCTCGACGCGCTGGCCCACGCGGTCGACGTCCGCGCCGTCGGCGCCCGCACCGGCCGCAGCCATCCCCGCCACGTCGCGCATTGGATGTTCCCCACGCTGACCTTTCCGCTCGCCGCGGCCACGCCGTACGACCGCTCGCAGGTGGGCACCGACCACCGCTTCGCCTTCGACCCTCTGGGCGCGCGGCGTGGACTGCGGGCGAGGCGCCCGACCGGCGACCGGCGCCCGTTCACCGACCGGATCCCCGACGAGCACTTCACCGCCGACCCGGCCCGGTGGTTCGCAGCTGAGGGCGGGTTCACCGTCCAGGTGACCGGGCTCGACGCAGGAGTGGCCGTCGCCCCCGGACTGCAGGTGGACCGGAGCACCGCCCCGTCACCGCGGCCGATCTCCCGTGAGGTCACCCGCGGCACCCCCACCCTCGAGCTCCTCGACCGGCCCTCGCGCGGCTGGCGCGGCGCGCTGCGCGTCGAGCTCGGACTGGCCACGGTGGTGTCCGGCGGCTCGACGTGGCATTCGACCCCCGAGGCGTCCTTCGCCCAACGGGCCGTGCTCGAGCTCGACGCCTCGGGCGTGGTCGCGAGCGGACCGGGAAGCGACCCCGACCCCGGCGGTGTCCGGGTCGTGGTGCTGCGCCTTTCCAGCACCGACGGCGCAGGCCGGTTTTTCCCCGGCGCCACCCTGGCCTTGGCAGGCACCGGATCGGCAGCGGCGACCGCCGTCGTCGACTCCGGCCTGGCCCGGGAGGGTTTCCTGGCCGGTGCCGTGCATGTGCGGGTCCCCCCGGTGCAGGTGCCGTCGACGTGGACGGCGCTCGTCGGCCTGGACGGCAGCCTCTACGAGGTGATCCACGACGGCGCGACGGTCGAGCACCCGGTGCAGCAAGGCGAGCGGCAGCTGGCGGCTTCGGCCCTGGTCTCCACGGGTCCTGGCCAGGCCTGGCCGGTGACACCCGGCCGGGCCGAGCCGGTCTTCCTCGACCGCGCCCCTGCGCCTGGCCGGGGACCGGTCGTGTTGCACGGCGCGCACGTCGTGCGCCGCACCGGCGGCGGCTATGCCGACGTCGCCGCCGGAGCGGCGTGCGCCCTGGCGTTCGCGCTGCGACTGGATCGGCCCAACGGTCCGGTGTTCCACCCGTTCCAGCGGCTGGCCTGGAGCGGACCCGACCCAGCAGATGCCAGGTGGGCGGTGCTCGACGACACCGGGCAGGCCGTGGCAGCCGCAGACCTGCAGGCCCGACTCTCGCTGATCGCCGGGCTCGCCGAGGCCGAGGCGGGTCATGCCGTCGTGGTCGTGCGGTTCGAGTGCTCCATCGACCAGGCGGGCTGCTGCCCGGGCGAGGTCGCCTGGACCACCGACGACGGCCGCACGCTCCTGGCGCACCTGCCCCAGCTGGACGCCGCCGCGGCAGCAGGGGGCTCCTGGCCGAGCGACCCGGCGTACACCGCAGCGTCGGACCTGGTGCGGATCGCCGACGACGGCTCGACCTGGGCAGGCGACTCCACGACGCTCGCCCGCCTCTCGCTGGGCGACGTCGCACCCCTGGCGACCCCGACCGCGCTGCGTCGGCGCCGCGTGCGCAGGCGCACGCTGTGCGCCTGGGACAACGAGGAGCCGACGGCGTCGCCGCCTCAGCTGCTCCCGCCCACCGAGGCAGGCCACCTGGACGTCGATGTCTCGCACGGGCTCTTCGCCATGTCGGCCCTCGACCCACCCCGGCCGTGGCCCGCGGGACCTGCGGGCGGGCCGCCCGCACCGACCACCGTGACCGTCGGCTACGAGGACGGGGCGACAATGCACCTCGGCGCCCTGCCTGCTGCTCGGGAGCCGGTCCTGGACCGGCGTCTGGAGCGCCCGACCCGGCTGGTCTGCGGAAGCGGGGTGCTGCATGCCGAGGCTCCGCGCGACTGGCACGACATCCCGCGCTACCCGACCCTGACCGAGGCCATCGCGGCCGTCTCCACCACCTGGTCGGCCCTCGTGGGGGACCTCACCGGCCAGGTCCAAGCCGAGGTCGTGCAGCTCGAGGACGACGCGACCTACGCCCATGAGACACCGACCTGGCCCAGCGGACCGGCGGACGCCACCGCGGCCGCCACCTGCACGCTGCGGCTGACCCTCCAGGCGGCCGAGCGGCGGCGCCCGACGGTGCTGGTCGACCCCGCCCTCGGTTGGTCGGCTCCCGGCTCCCCGGTCGCCTACGACCGCCTGGTCGTCACCGGGCTGGCCCTGGGCGGCGACGGCTGGACCGGGCTGCAGGTGCCGCCCACCCGCGAGGTCCGCCTCGAGCTGAGCAGCATCCTCTTCACCGAGAACACCCTCGCCTTCACGGCCCCGGACAGCGGCGGGACGGTCGCGGTCAACCTGTGCCAGACGGCAGGCCTCCGCGTTGACGGGCCGGGCGAGCTGGTCGTCGTCGACTCCGTCGTCGACGCGCCCGGCGCCGCCGCGGCCACGGTCGCGACCGGTAGCGCCGACCTGACCCGGGTCTCCGTCGGCGGCACCGTCACCACCCGGGTGCTCACCGCCGACACCTGCATCTTCGACGACGACGTGACCGTGGAGGACCGCTTCCACGGGTGCATGCGCTATTCACGGGCGACATCCACCTCCGTGCTGCCCCAGGCGTTCAAGGTCAGCTACGACGTGCCGCTGCGGATCGTGTCGCGCAACCGGCGCGACCCCGCCTGGTGGCGGCTACGCGAGGACTGCGACCTCCGCGTCAGCACGGGGGCAGAAGACGGCAGCGAGCTCGGCGCGTTCGGGTCGGTGCACCTGCCCGCCCGCCTGGCAGGCTTCCGAAGGCGACTGGTCGAATTCACCCCCGCCGGGCTCCAGACCGGCGTCATCAGGGTGGACTGAGGGAGGCATCGTGCACGGAGACTTCTCCCGCGGACACGAACCGGACCGCGACCGCGCGCAGCACTACCGTCGCGTCCTCCTGCAGCAGGGCCGCCCGCTCCTCGACAGCGATGTCGCGGCCGGTACCGATGCCCTGCTGGAGACGGTGCGGGCCACGACCCGCACGCTCGGCTGCCGCGCAGGCAGCGCGGACCTCGGCTTCCTCGTCACCCCCGGCAGGCTGGTGGCGATCTTTGCGAGGGAGCGGCACGGGCTGTCGGTGGCCTCGGGCTCCCCGGACGTGTGGGTCGACTTCCGACATCGCTTCGCCGACCGCTACCCGGCCCTGCACCTGGGCGCGCCCGCCGGTCCGGTCCGCGTCCAGATCCCGGCCTCGCTGCTGCTGACCGTCGGCGCGGCGGGCACCATCCTCACGCTGTGGGCGCGGGTCGAGTCAGCCACCTCGATCGCCGTGAACGGCGTGGACGTGCCGCTGGCTCCGCAGGGCGACGACCCCGCGCCGTACACCTTCTCGGTGAGCTCGACGACCCTCGGGCCGATCGACGTGGCGTTGCCCACCGGCGAGGTCTGGCTCTACCTGCTGGAGGAGCACCAGCCTGCCGGGCCGGTCGGCGGCTTCGCCGTGGCGCCCGGCACCATCGGGTTGGACGGCATGGTGGTGTCCACGCCCGGTGGCTCCTTCCCCGATCAAGCGTTCGCCGCCGCCGACGGCTTCGGGTGGGACGACAGCCCTCCGGCGCTGCCGCTCGCCGGTCTGATCGATCCTCCGTCCGCGGGTGACCGGTTCGTGGCCTACCTCGAGGTGTGGGAGCGTCTGATCACCGCGGTCGAGGACCCGGGTATCCGCGAGGTGGCCCTCGGCACGCTCGACACCTCGGTGCGGACCCGGCTGATGGGTCAGGTCAAGGTCGCGCCGCTGTCGGTCTCGGTGCCGGAGGGCAGCCAGGTCCCGATCGCCCGGGCCGCCTTCGACGACGTCGAGAAGTCCGCGGGCCAGCTGTTCCTCACGGTGCCGACCGGGTCGACCACCCCGGACCCGTGCGCGCTGCCAACGGCCCAGGGCTACTCCGGCGAGGACAACAGGCTCTACCGCATCCAGGTCCATCACGGCGGGTCGTTGTCGCAGGTGACCTTCACGTGGTCGCGCGACAACGCGAGCGAGATGTTCGCGGCGGACCTGTCCTCCGGTGGCGAGCTCGTCCTCGACGCCTCGACGCCTCTGGCGGCCGGGGACCTGGTCGAGGTGCTGAGCAGCGTCGTCGACCTGGGCGACGACCAGCTCGGGTCGGTGTCGATCGGGAGCTTCGTCCCTCCCGAGCGCGCCGTGGGTCAGCTCGGCCAGCTCATCGAGGTGCCGAGCCAGGCAGGCGACGACTCGGTCCGCTTCCGGCTCGCCGACGTCGACGACGCCAGCGTCCCCGTCGCTCTCGACCAGCGGTACGGCGACCTGACGACCGCGGGCCTGAAGCTGCGACGTTGGCACGGGGTCCTCGACCCCCAGCGGCTGGCCGGTGGCGGCGGGGTCGACCCGTCGGCGTCGTACGTGCTCGAGGACGGGATCACGGTCACGCTGTCGGCCACCGGCACTTTCCGGCCGGGGCAGTACTGGCAGTACCAGGCCCGCACCGGCGTCCCGCCCGCCGAGCCCTGGCGCGGCCTCCCGCACGGTCCGGAGCGCTGGTTCACCCCGCTGGCGTTGCTGCGGCTGCCCGAGTCCTCCCCGCCGGGCGTCGACGAGCCGTGGGAGCTGGTCGGGTGGCTGGACGAGCGGTTCGACCGTCTCTGCGAGCTGCAGGCCGACGACATCGCGTTCGACGGCGACCGCATCCCGACCGAGAGCGACACCGTGCAGGAGGCCTTGGAGGAGCTCTACGAGCGCATCCCGGCCAACCAGGTCTGGCCCCGGCTGTCGGGCAAGGGCATCAGCTGGCACAACGACCGTCCGATGGCGTTGGCCGAGTTCAACGCCGGCCTGCAGGTCAGGTTCACCGAGGAGATGAACCCCGCGACGGCGACGCCGTCGGCGTTCGTGGTGACGGTGGAGGCGCCGCTCGACGGCAACCCGGCGATCACCATCCCGCACATCGTCGACGGAACGGTCAACGTGTCGGGTCCGGTATGGACCTTCGTGCCCCGTCCCCTCGACGGTGGTCAGGTCGCGACATGGGAGAGGGCTCTCGGGCGCGCCGTGCGCTGCCGGGTCCGCCTGGCGGCCGACGTCATCCTCGACCTGGCGGGGGAGCGGCCCCTGGACGGCGACGCCTTCGGCAGGCTGGTGACGTCGGGCTACGACACCTGGGTGGAGCTCGACCTGCCCTCGGGTGACGGACAGCGTGGGGGCGACTTCCACAGCTGGTTCTTCCTGCAGGGTCCGCCGCCGCTGGTCCACGTCGAGTCGGTCAGCCCCGGCCACGGCGTGCAGCTCGCAGGCAACCAGCCACCCGGGGCGATCATGATCTCCTTCAGCCACCCGGTGCGCTACGAGAGCCTCACCCCCGACTCGCTCCAGGTCTTGGCCCGCACCGAGACCCAGGGCGGCGCGGGCACGCCGGTGGCCGGGAAGATCCAGCCCTATCCGTTCGAGGCCAACCCGCGGCTCGTCTCCCGGGTGACGTTCGTGCCCGACGACCCGACGGCCCTTCAACCGGCAACCCTCAAGAGCGGCGCGGAGCGCGCCCGGGTGGTGACCGTCAACGTGAAGGGCGACGGTGACACGGCGGTGCTCGACGCAGGCGGACGGCCCATCGACGCCGCGCGCACGGGGGTCGCTTCGGACTTCACCTCGACGTTCACGGTCGGCGCGCCGGGGCAGCAATGACGCCCGCCTCGGAGGTGGTGGGGGCCCTCGACGTCTCGGCGACCCGCTACGCGAGGGCGGTCACCGCCGCGATCGCGTCGGTGGCCGGTGCCGACCTGGTCGCCGTCCACCTCTACGGCTCCGGCGCCACTGGTCGGTTCCTCCCGACGCGCAGCGACCTCGACCTGGTCGTGCTGGTGGCGGACTGGCTGGACGCGGCCCGCGCCCACGACCTGGTGGCCCAGGCCCGGGCCGTGCGGCGGCCCCGGTCGGTCAAGGGGCTGGACCTGTGGGTTGTGCCGCAGGCCGAGGCGGCGGCCCCGCGCGCCGACCCGCGGTACTGCGCCTGGATCCTCACCTCGATCGACAGCGAGATCGTCGCCGGACCGCAACGCCCCGGCGATGCGCGGCTCGCCCTCGTGCTGGAGATGTGCCACCAGCACGGGATCGCGCTCGCGGGACCGGAGACGCGGTCGTTGATCGGTCGCGTCGACCCGGCCTACGTCGTGGGCGCGATGCGCGTCGACCTCGGGCTGAAGGGCGCAGCGGGGTGGTATCGCGTCCTCAACACCTGCCGCACGCTGCATTACCTCGAGGCCGGACGGCTGTGCTCGCGAGCCGAGGGGGCTGCATGGGCGCGCGGCCGGGGGCTCGACGATGCGCTGGTCGATGCCGCGCTGGCCTGGCGCGAGCGCGGCATCGGGCCGGTGATGGAAGCGGCCAGGGTCGAGGCTTTCGTCGGACCGGTGCTCGCGCGGCTGGCAGAGCGTGCCGGGACCGATACCCCGGTGGGCGTGCCGGTGGCGGAGTCGCGGGAGCGGCTGGTCATCGTCGACGAGGAGCCGCTGGTCAGCTGCGTGCTGCGCGCGCCAGACAACCCCGAGCTGCTCGCACTGGCGGTGCGCCGCTTCGCTGACCAGCACTGGTCGCAGCGGGAGCTGATCGTCCTGGAGCCTGCGTACGGCATCACGCAGCACGCCCTGCCGACCCACGACCGGGTCCGGCCGGTCGTCGTCCCGCCGGAAGAGGCCGACGAGTGGGCCTCGTACGCCGTCGAGGTGGCCAAGGGTCCGGTCATCGCCACCTGGGACGCCACCACTTGGTATGCCACCGACCGCCTCCGGCAGCAGGTGCGCGAGCTGCTCTCCAGCGACGCACAGCGCCTGGTCGCGCCGTCGGTGCTCAGCTATGACCCCCGCACCCGCGCGGCCCGTACCCTCCAGGACCCGGCGTCGCTCGAGGCCGCCACGTTGATCGCCCGGCGCCACGCGTGGGATCAGCTTGGCATGCCCGCACAGCGTGGCGAACGCGGCGACCTGGCGGTGCGGTTCGGCGGGCTGCCGGGTGAGGAGGGGATCGCGGACCCGGTGGCGCTTGGCGACATCGCCGCGCTGCTGGGCAGTCTGCTGGAGACCTACGTCGTCGCGGTGGTCACGGCGACGTCGCGGCCCGCGTGGACCCCTGCGGTGTCCTGCCTGATGCCGACCTACAACCGGCGGCCGTTCGTCGCAAAGGCGATCCGCTACTACCAGCAGCAGGACTACCCGGACCGGGAGCTGCTGATCCTCGACGACGGCGAGGACAGGGTCGCGGACCTGGTGCCCACCGAGGACACCTCGATCCGCTACCTGCGGCTCGACGAGCGCGCCACGATCGGGCGCAAGCGGCAGATCGCCTGCGAGCGCGCCGACGGCGACGTCATGGTGCAGTGGGACGACGACGACTGGTTCGGCCCGACCAGGGTCAGCCGCCAGGTCGCCCCCCTGGCGCTCGGGACCGCTGACATCAGCGGCATCCTGAACGGCTACCTGCTTGACCTGACGACGTTCCGCTTCTACGGCGGCGGCCCGCCCCTGCACGAGGGCCAGCTGCACGCCTGGATCGTCGCAGGCACCCTCTCGTTCACGCGGAGCGCCTGGCAGTCCAGCGGTGGCTACCCCGACTGCTCCATCGGCGAGGAGGTGACCCTGCTCCGCCTGGTCACCGAGCGCGGCGGCCGGGTCGCCCCGATCGTCAACGACGGCATGTACCTGACCGTCCGCCACTCCGCGAACTCATGGCGGCTGTGGCATGACTCTGGACGCGGCCCGGGCGGCTGGAGCGAGCTGGCGCCGCCCCCGGACTTCCTCCCCGCCGACGACCTGAGCTACTACCGGACGCTCTCATAGTCTGACGCGCGCGCACGCTCACACCTTGTCCAGCGGGCCGCGGAAGTCCTGCCCGACCGTCTTCCGGTAGAGGTGGCCCATCGCCTTGGCCTGCGCCCCGTCGGCAGAGTTGTTCTTCCTCGCCACCAGCTGGAGCTTGCCGGGGGTCGTGTCGTTGTAGAAGGTCTTGCGGTCGTCCTGCTCACCGTTGTGCCCCGGTCGACCCACGCTGGGGTCGCTGCCGTTCCAGTGCTCGACCACGCGCGGCTTGTGGTCGATCGTCACCTCGGAGACCGGCTCCCACGTGCCGGAGAACTCGTCGCGGAAGACCTTGCGATCGGCCGGGTTCAGCAGCGTCCGCAGCCGGTCGTCCCGCCAGGTCACGGTCGCCGTCACGTATCCGCCGGGGTAGGCCCAGCTCCTGATGTCGGTGTCCCACGGGGCGACCAGCCGGTTGCCCTCGACGTGCTTGGAGGCGTGGCCGAGGTGTTCGAGACTCTCGATCTTGAACTCCGCGCCGATGCCCCGCAGGATGGCCGCGATCGTCCCGAGGACGGCGTTGATCTCGTGGCGCTTCTCTTCGTCCCCCTTGCTGGTAAGGGCGAACCATTTCTCGTAGAGGTCCTTCAGCGCAGGCTCGATCTTCTTCAGCGGTTCCACGACGCCGGGGCGCTTGGCTCCCTTCTCCTCGTCGGAGAGCGCCACGATGGTCATCATCCGGAGGTAGTCGGCCCGCTCGGACGCCATCATCACCTGCGGCTGGCCACCAACGACCTTGAAGTTGAGGGTGTGCCCCGTGTGGTCCATGGTCAGCGGCAGCTCGACCTGGAAGGAGGCGGGGTCCTCGGGGTGCTCGGGCTTGTCCGGCTCCTTCTTGCCAAGGCCCAGCGCGTCGAGGGCGGCCCGGCCGAGGCGGAGCGCCTGCTCGATCAGCCAGTCCAGCGCCTCGTCGACGAGGTGGCGGAGGCCGCCGATGATCTCCACGATCTTCTCGGGGACGTTGCCGAGGCCGACCTGGTTGGCGAGGAACCCGATCGCGATCGGGATGATCGAAGCCAGCCCTTGCTCGAGCATCTGAGCGCCGGGCACGACGTTGCCTGCGGCCACGGCCGCCAGGGTGCTGACGTAGCGGTCGAGCACCTGCAGCAGGTCGCGGATGTACTCGATCGCCGACTGGATCGCGTTGAAGATCGCGATCGCGCTGTTGATGACCGCCATGATCCCCGTCGGGTCGAGGAAGCTGAGCAGCTTGGCGGCGGCCTTCTGCACGACCACGCGCTCGATCCACGCGAGCGCGGCGTCGAGGAGTGTCTGCCACAGGTTCGAGAGCTGGGACTCGACGTAGCGCCAGACAGCAGACAGGCCCTCGCGCTGCACGTCGGAGATGAACTGCCAGGCCCCGCCGAGGGTGTCGATCGCACGGCGGATCAGGGTCACCTTGTCCGGGCCGATGTGCTCGCCGAGCTTGGTCCACAGGTGCTCGATGCTCAGCCCGAGCACGTCCAGGACCAGCCCGATGATCGACTTGAGGCTGAAGTCGGTGGGCAGCGTGATGCCGATCTGGCCCAGGCCGCGGAAGAGCCAGGCCACCAGGCCGTCGACCAGGTAGCCGCCGATGTGGTCGAAGAAGTTGCTGAAGCCGAGCTTGAGTGCCTCCATCACGTTGCGGAGGAAGCCCACCGGGTCGCGGCGGATGTCGGCGATCGCATGGGTCGCGTTGGTGATGACGTGCTGCAGCAGCTCGGTCGGGAAGTTCATCAGCCGCAGGATCAGCTCGACCACGACGCGCAGCACGACGCCGACGAACTCGATGATCCGCCCCAGCGGCTCCCCGAAGTGCGCGACCACGCGCTCGAAGGCGGCGACCGGCTGCAGCAGGTCGTCGAGGCTGAGCGTGTCCCACACCCCGCGGAAGGTCGCGACCACCATGTCGAGGGAGATGCCCAGCCGCACCATCGCGGCCTCGATCCGGCCTGCGGCCTCGGCGACGACGCCGGACTTCTCGAGCTCGTCGTATGTCGCCTCCCCGTTGGGCAGCAACGTGACGAAGCCCTTGATCAGGCTGGCGGGGGTGCGCAGCACGACCTCGCCGGTGAAGGGGTTCTTCCCGATGATCACCGTGAGCAGGTGGAAGCCCGGCACCTTGTGGGCGTGCTCGCTCAGCCAGCCCAGCAGCGCCTTCTTGACCAGCTCGAGGATCTGCAGGATCACGGTGGCGGCGAAGTCGGCGATCCGGCGTACGACCCCGATCGCGCGGTCGGCCAACGCGGGGAGGGTGTCGAGCAGGTTGGGTAGGTTGGCAGGCTGGATGGCGTCCCATGCCTGCGCGAACAGCGCTCCCACCTCGGCGAGGATGCTGAGGAAGGTCAGCATCTGGGTGTCGAGCCAGTCGGCGGTCTCCTGCAGGGTGCCGCGCTGTCGCATCTGCTCCAGTCGCTCGTTCTGCCCGATCAGGGTGAGGAAGTCGGCGATGATCTGGACGGTCGGCACGTTGACGGCTACGCCGAGCAGCGGGTCGTGGTGCAGCACCTCCTTGGCGAGGTTCCACACCGGGGCGATGCCCGGGCGCTGCAGGAAGGGCTCGGCGACCCCGACCACGGCACGGCGCACCATCGCCAGCACCTGGTCGACCACGTCGCTGACCAGGGCGCGGAGGTCGTTCAGGAGCGCGTCGATGTAGCGGCGGACGATCGCGACGTTGCCGTCGATGCCCTTGGTGACCGAGACCTCGGCCCACGCGGACGCGACGTCGCGGGTCATCCGGTCCAGGGTGAGGTGGTGGGCGGCGAAGGCGCCGCTGACGGCCGTGTAGATCTCCTGGGCGATCGAGAGGGCGCGCAGGACCGTCGCGACGGCGGGTCCGAAGGGGCCGCGGGTGAGCACGGCGTCGATGAGCGTGTCGACATCGACGCTCACGGCCTCGCCGGTGAGCAGGTCCTGGCCGATGACGTAGGTGAGGGCCGTATAGCCCGGGATGGCTCGGACCAGCGACCGGATCGAGCTGAGCACGCTGTCCGGGATGATGTCGGTCACCGACACGCTGGGCAGGTAGTCCGACGCCGACCGCATGACAACCGGAGGCGCGCGCGCGGGGGCCAGACCCTGGTGCACGACGTGGGTCGCCTCGTGCGCCATCAGGCCGACGTCGTGCGCGGACGCGCCCGGGCCCAGGTGGATGGCGCGCCCCACGGTGAAGGCGCGGGCGCCCAGTGCGCGGCAGGCGGTGATCGTCGAGGCGTCCTGGCGCACCTGTACGCCGGAGAGGTCCACCTGCAGGATCGGCTCGACGCGACGGCGTACGGCCTCGGGCAGGGCGACGCCCCCGGTGCTCGCGAGAGCCTTCTCGACGGCCGCCTCGGCCGCCTCGGTCGCGACGACGTCGCGTCCGGCGGGCTCACCGCTGGGCACGCCCAGCCGCACCGGGTGCGTGGCGTGCTGCAGGACGAACGCGGCTACGGCGTCGGCATGGGCCTCCCACGTGTCGGCCGGGTCGGTGACGTGGAGCTTGGTGAACACACGGGGTGGTGCGCGGGTGCGGCTGGGGCCGTGCGGCCGGTCGCCACCCGTGCGGGTCGGGGGGTGACCGGGGCCGGGGTGCGTCGGGGCGGGGTCGGTCCGGGGGTTCGCCTGCAGGCGCGGCGTCTCGGTGCCGAGCCGCGGAGTCCGACCGCGGTCGCCGTGGCGGGGCGCCTGCTGGGCGGTCCGCATCGCGGTGGCGACCCGGTCGCGCGTGGTGGCAGGCCGGTCCTTCCCGGGCCGCTCGTGGCCGAGCAGTGCTGTGACCAGGCGCTCCCGGGTGGACGGACCGGGCTCGCTGCAGTAATCGGCGTGGTGCTCGAGGCGGCGGGGCTCGCGCACCGGGGGCCGTAGCGCGTGGCTCACGGCGGCGGGGCGCTCGGCGGCGGCCTTCTCACGGCTCATCGTCGGGTCCCTTGAAGAGCGGGCCGACGGTCTTGACGTAGCCGCCGTCGGTGGCCTTGGCGAGAGCGCCGTCGATGGAGTTGTTGCTCCAGGAGACGAGCTGCAGGTCCGTGGTGTTGTTGTAGAAGCGGTTGCGCTCGTCCTGGCCCGAGTTGTTCCCCGCCACCGGGACCTTGCGTCCGCGCCAGTGGTCCATGACGCGCGGCTGGTGGTCGATGGTGACGTTGGAGTCCTTGTACTGCTGGCCCGACGCGCTGGGGCGCTGCCGGGGGTGCCAGGCGTCGTCGGACTCGTCCTTGAACATGCCGAGGGGAGCACCCTGGGTGAGCTGGTTGAGGCGCTGCGTCTTCCAGGACTTGGTACCGGTCAGGTAGCCGCTGGGGTAGAAGGAAGCACGCACGTCGGAGCCGTAGGGCTCGCGCAGCAGGCCGCCGGGCAGCACGTACTTCGACTTATGCGCCAGACTGTGGAGCGTCTTGATGCCGAACTTGCTGCCGATCCGGGTCAGGTCCTTGGCGATCTCCTCGAGGCGCCTGCTGATCCGGGCCTGCTCGGCATGCTTGGTCGAGCTGTCGTCGGCCGCCGCCCTGTAGGAGAAGGCGAACTCGGGCAGCAACTGCTCGATCTTCTCGAGCCGCTCGATCAGATCCTTCCGGTTGTCACCGTGCTCCTCCTCGTAGATCGCTGCCGACGTGACGGTCTTGAGGTACTCCGCCCGCTCCGAGGACATGATCACCTCCGGCGTGCCGTCGATGATCTTCACGGCGAGGGTGTGCGGGGCGTGGGCCATCTCAAGGGAGACCTGGATCGAGGCCGTGGCCGGGTCGGCGGGGTGCTGCGCCGCCACCGGTGCGGTGGGGCGCTGACCCGGTGTCTGTCCGGGCGCGGGATAGGCGACGGCGACCTGACCGGGTCCGGCGACCGGATGCGCCGGGGGAGCCTGCGCCGCGGGCCGATGGCCCGGCGGGAGGACCGGAGCCTGGGCCACCGCGGCGGCCGGGATCCGCTCCTTGCGGCGCCCACCCAGGGAGCCGATGGCGGAGCGGTAGAGGCCGACCGTGCTGTCGATGATCCCGTCAACCATGCGGCGGACGGGCGCGCGGATCGCCTCGATGACGGCGCGCGCCTTCTCCGCGATCGCGTCGAGGTGGGCCAGCTTGGCGAGGAAGCCCAGCGCGAGCTTGAGCGCACCCGCAAGAGCCGCGTCGATCTTCTCCGCCGCGGCCGCGGTGTCCCCGTCGGCGATCGCGGCCATCGAGTCCAGCACCGCGTCGATGAAGTCGGCGATCTGGCGGGCCTTCTGCACGATGAAGGACAACAGCTGGTAGATCCCCTGGCAGGCCTTGATGAACGCGCTCGCCGGGGTGAGCAGGGAGACGATGTAGGCGATGCCCGCCTTGACCACCTGCTCGATGACGTAGGTCTTGAGCGCCCCGATGACCAGGTCGGGCAGCTCGGCGAGGCGCTTCAGCGCGAGCTCCCAGAGCCCACCGACGCCCTTGTCCACCAGCAGACGGAAGATGTCGGCCACCTGCTCGAGGTGAAGCACGGCGGGGAGACCGATCTTGTCGATCAGCCGGGCGCGCAGGTCGACCCAGCGGATCTGGAGCACCTGGCAGACCAGGTCGAAGAGCCCGGCGAAGTCGAGGCTCGTCGGCAGGGTGATGCCGGTCTTGCCGAGGTCGCCGAAGAGCAGGTCGAGCAAGGCATCCTCGAGGTGCTTGCCGATGCGGTCCACGAACAGCGAGAAGCCCTCGCCGATGGCGTCGACCAGATGTCCGAAGAAGCGGATCGGATGACGCAGGATGCTGCCGACGACCGATGCGGTCTTGACCAGGATCCGCCACAGCAGGCG
The DNA here is from genome assembly GCA_963826705.1 of uncultured Actinomycetota bacterium. GTDB lineage: Bacteria > Actinomycetota > Actinomycetes > Mycobacteriales > Pseudonocardiaceae > Pseudonocardia. The sequence goes on along the minus strand of CAWGYF010000016.1, from coordinate 124,588 downwards.
GCCCAGCTCGGCGATGGTGTGGCCGACCTCCTCGGCGAACTCGATGGCCCGCGTCGCGAGGCCCTTGTTCTCCTCCTGAAGCTCGGTGATCCGGTCGTCGAGCTTCTTGGTGGAGTCGACGTACGCGCGCGCCACGATGTCGACGAGGTGGTCGCGGGCCGCGCTGACGTCGCTGGTGAGCAGGTCGAACCGTTGGTCGAGCTGCTGCGCGGTGTCGACGCCGAGCTGGACCAGACCGGCAGGCAGCGTGGTGAGCAGCTGTTTGACCCGCCACCGCCCGTAGCGGATGGCCAGCGTCGCCATGGCAAGTGAGGCGCCGATGGTGACGGCGATGGCGTCGATGGTCCGGTCCAGCTTGCTCAGGTAGAAGGACCGGCCCCTCGCGTAGAAGGCGTTCACCTCGCTGGGCAAGTCGAAGAACCGGTCCTTGAGCCACAGCGCACCCCCGCCGAGGCCGCCGTAGCGGTCGTCCTTGTACTCCTCCATCTTGAAGGCGACGTAGTGCTCGAAGGTGTAGCGGGCGTCCGCCTCGCCCTCGGTGAACATCGTGGTGACGGTCTTGTCGAGGGTGCGAAGGATCCGCTCGACGTTGCCCTTGGTGTCGGCGTGGATGTCGAGGAGCGCCTGGTTGACGTCGTTGCGGCGCTGCTGGTCCTCGTCGCGGGTATGCGCCTTGGCGCCCCGGGCGTCGTGCAGGGCGCCGACGCGGGCGGCGTACATGCCGGTCAGGGCCTTCGACTCGTGCGAGCCTGCGCTCGCGGCAACAGTGGGGAGGAGCGCCGCCTCCTCGCCACGGTACGCGGGGCCTGCCGCCGCGGCCTGGTCGCCGACCGCCTGCCGGGCGCCTAGGGCCGCGGTGAAGCGCGGTTCGTTGGCCTCCTCGAGCTGCGGCACCGTGATGTCCTGGGCGGCCATGGCGTCGTCGACGCTGCGAGGACCGGCGGTCAGGTCCGTAGCCGCCTCGGGCTTGGGTGCGGGGACCACCGAGGTCGCACCGACCGTGAGCGGCGCCTGCCCGACCGGGTCGTTCACCAGGTCGCTGACCGGCTTGGGCCGAAGCCCGGTCTTGTCCGGCGGAGCGGCGGTGCTGGAGGCGATCGGCTTCTCGGTGGCGGTCTGGCCGCCCTTCACCAGGCGTGTGGCGATGGTGGTTGCCTCGGCGGCTTTGCCGCTCTCCTCGAAGCGGTCGGCCTCGTCGAGGTTCTTCGGAGGGGCGATCTTCTCGACGGCGGCCTTGACGTCGTTCTTGAAGGTGGTCGCGTCGAAGGGAACGGGCTCGTCGGCCGCGGAGTTCATCGAGGTGATGCGGTCACCAGCCGCCTGGCCTGCGACATCGCGCTCGGGATCGGGCTTGGAGGCGGCCTGGGCGTTATCGGCCGCGGGCTTGCCGGGGGTGTGAAACACGGTATGGGCGGCCGCGCCTGCGGTCCGGGCCTTGAAGGCGAGGACCACGGGCGCCCCGGTCGGTTCGGGCGCGACGCCCTCATGACCTGGGGCTGCGGGGCCTGCAGTCGCGGCGGGAGGCGCGCGCTCGGAGGCGCGGCGCCGGTCGGCCAGGACGACGACGCGTCCTGGCGCGGCAGCGGGGGTGCCCGCTGCGGGTGAGGCGGAGCTGGTCCGCGCAGATCCGGGCGCGCCGGGTCCTCCCGGCGGTGGCCCGCGGCCCGGCGGTTGACCGGTCTCGCGCGCTCGGGCGGGCTGGGCCTCCCGGGCCGGTTGGGTTTCGCTTCCAGGGGCCTGCTTGCGGGCGAGCGGGATGACAGGCGCGAGTCGGCCCTCGGGAGCAGCGGCCGGGCCTGCGGCAGGCGCACCCGCCGTGGGCGTGCCGGGCGCCGGACGCCGGGCTCCGAGATCGACCACTGCTGCGGCGGGCTCGGTCTTGGCGGCCGGGGCGAGCGCGGCCACCAGCCGGGCCCGGGTGGTGCGTTCCTCGGGGGCGGGCTCCATCCGGGCTGCCGGGGCGCGGGGGGCCGCCGCTGGGGTGGCCTCGGTGACCGCCGCCCGAACACGATCGCGGGTCGTGGGCGTGGCAGCCGTGGCGACCGCCGATTCGTTCTGCCGTGTTGCCGTGGCCACGATCAGCCGCGCGGGCGCGCGCTCGGGGGCAGGCGCAGCTCTCCGCGCTGGCCCCGCGCGGTCCGAGACCGCCACCGCCGGGCTCATCCGCAGGACATTACGCGCGCACCGGGGCAGGCGCCCATAGCCACGTCGGGCTCCATCCGAAGCGCTGCTCCTGGCGATAGCCGAGCGGCTCGAGCGCGGCGCGGAGCGCGTGCCGCTCGCCCGGCCCGTCTGCGGCGGCGGCGACCACCGGCCGGTCGCGCGCGAGCAGCCGCCGTCCGCTGGCGAGGATCTCCCCGCTCAGCCCGCCTGCGTCGACCTTGACCAGACCGACGCCGGTGACGCCGTCGAGGAGCGAGTCCAGGCTGCTCGCCTCAATCGGACCTGTGGGGTCGGAGCGGAAGTGCCTGCTGCCGGTGTTGGTGGACGGGCCGTCAGCGTCCCGCCGCCGCCAGCGGATCGGCACGGGGGAGACCCGCCGCCAGATGGGGTGCACAGCGAACGGGCGCACGTTCACGCAGTCGGTGAGCCCGTTCTCGGCCAGCGTCTCGCGGAGCCCGGCCAGGTGGATCGGGTCCGGTTCCACGGCGACGACGAGCTCCGCGCCGCATTCGAGGGCGAAAAAAGCCGTGTGGTTGCCCTGATGCGCGCCGATGTCGACGTATGTGCCTGCGACGCCGAGCGCGCGGATCGCGTCGAGCAGCTCGCGCTCGTAGTAGGTGCCGGTGCGCTGCACCGCGAACGTGATGTGGTCGTCCTGCGGGAGCACGAGCACGGCCGGGCAGGTCGGCCCCTGGATCGGCACCCGCAGCAGCCGACCCACCGGCGGCTCGACGTTGACCGGCTCGGCGGCGGTCGCCGGAAACACCCGCCAGGGGTGGTGTGACAGGACCGCCGCCGTCTCGGGTGAGCCCTCGGCGATGTTGCGGCGCCGGGCCTTGGCGTAGAGCCCGTCGGGGACCATGCCATGCACCTGGACGAGCTCTCGGAGCCAGTCGGCCTCGCGCCGCAGCTGCACGAACGGCACCTGCTGCCGCTGGCCGAGTACGGCGAACCAGACATCGCCCATATTGGGCGTCGCGAAGTTCTCGGGCCTCACCTGGATGGTGCTGCTGTGGTAGGCCGCCGTGCCGGTCCCGAGGATGTGCACTCCGTTGTCGACGGCGACGCCGCGGGACAGATGGGTGATCGTCCGGCCGCGCGCGTAATCGGTGAACCGCTCGCGCAGCATGCTCGCGTGGAAGCCGACCACCGCCCGCCGCTGGTAGCGCTCGATGCCCGCCATCAGCCGCTCGACATAGTCGTCGGGGTAGGCGATGTCGTCATCGCAAAGCAGGTGGACACCGGTGTGCTGCCCGGCGGGAAAGAACTTGCCTGCGTCGCCGCGGTCGCCGTGGTGCTGGCTCCGGACCACGGTGACCTGCTCGTCGTCGAGGCACCACGGCACACCGGGGTAGCCGTTGAGGTAGACCAGCAGCCGGTCGACCTGCGGCCGCAGCCGCTCCACGACCTCGCGCAGCCAGTCGGTGCGCGAGGGGATCGAGGCGAGCGAGGCCAGCACCGCCGGTCTCGCCTCGGCCAGCCGCATCGCCTCGGCCTCGCCGTCGACGAAGTCCATGGTGAGCAGCGGCCAGCGGGAGCGCGCAGTGGGGTTCATCTGCGAGGGAGTGCGGTCGTGCACGACGAGCGACTGCCGCACCTGGTACATGCCCAGCCCACCGGCGTAGGCCCGGAGGCTGATCTGTTCCCCGACGCCCGACCCGAGCGCGTCGCGGCGTGCCCACCGCGCGTCGGGCACCTTGTCCAGTCGCCAGCGCAGCGCCTCGAACAGGCGGCGGTGGGCGAGGAAGGCCCCCATGTCGACCCAGCCGGTGCGGACCACGTCACCGAACGGCGCGGCTCGCTCCGGCGTCCAGCACTGCGTGCCGAGCCCCGCCCGCTCGGCCGAGACGTGCATATGCAGCGTCGCCCGCTGCGGGTCGTCGATCCCGTCGAAGAGCGCCTGCGCCCGGCGCGTGAAGTCGCGGCACAGGCGCACGTCGTCCTGCAGCACCAGGACCAGCTCGTCCTCTGTGGTGGTCTTCTCGAGGTCGGCGAGGACGGTGTTCCACCACCGCCACCAACCAGGCTTGCCGTGGTGTTCCTCGGCCCGGTGGAGGATGCATCCGAGTTTCGCAATCCGCCGGTCGAGCGCCTCATCGGGCCTCGGCGTCGCATCGTCGTACACGTGGGTGCGCGGCCCGACCAGACCCTCCCGCTCGAGGTCGTCCAGGACGCGCGCCAACCCGTCTGGCCGGTTGTACGCCGTGACCACCACCGAGGAAAGCCGGGCCCCGCGCACCGTCGGAGTCTAGTGCGGCGGGAGCGGCTGCCTGCTCCTCGCGTGGGCGGCATCGACCTCGCTGCCGAGCACTTGATCGCCGGTTGTGGGACATGAGGGCCATGTATGACTCTTGTGTCCCAACCTTGGCGATTACCGTCCACCCTGCGACTGCTCGCGTGAGGGCCTCGAACTGGTCCAGGGTGTTTGCGGCATCCAGGCCCATCCGACCCGAACCACTTCCAGGTCTGAGGCCTTTGTGCATGGCATTCACGCGCCATCGCAGCTCCTGCGACCGCTCGGACGTCTTTCGGGGCGCTAAGAGTGTGATCTTTGTCTGAATGTCTAGAATTTCGCCCCGTACTACAGTCGCGGTTTCACCAAGGGTTATCGCTCGTGGCCGAGCGTAGTTGACCTCGATCGCCCGGCAGCTACGCAGAGTGGCGACCGTGGGTTGACCCGCGCCGAAATTACACGGATGTAATCCGGGTGCGGCCGTGCCGCGTCTAGTGGTTGTGGATCACAGCAACAACGACACGGCCGCGGTGGCCAGCATAGAAGACCTCGCCGAGTGCACGGCGAGCGTGGACGCCCAGATCGAGACGGTCCTGCGGGGGGTGATGGCGCAGCGACGCAGCACCGAGGTGGCGGTGGACTACGTGACGGTGCTGGGGTCGGAGGTGAAGGCGAACTGCTGGTCGTTGGCCGAAGCGGCCGGCCATGACGGGCAGGGCCGGATGCAGGGCCTGCTCGGGGCGTACCAGTGGGACTGGACACGGCTGCGCGATCAGCTACCCGGGCTGGCCACCGCGTGGATCCCCGACTCGCCACAGGATCTGATCGGGCCGGGGATCGCGATCGACGAGACCGCGCAGCTGAAGAAGGGCGAGGCCACCGCGTGCGTGGCACCCCAGCACGCCGGGTGCACCGGCACCGTGGAGAACTGCGTGACCACCGTGTTCTGCGCCTACGTCACCGCGAACGGCCAGGCCTGGGTCGACTTCGACGTGTACATGCCGCAGCGCTGGGCATCCGATGCCCCCCGCCGTCGGGCCGCCGGGATCCCCGACGAGCTGACCTTCGCCACCAAGCCGCAGCTGGCCATGAACCAGCTCGACCGGCAGATGGCGGCCGGGTCACCGGCCGGGTGGGTCGCGTTCGACGAGGTCTACGGCCGCAGTGAACCGCTGCGCAACAAGGCCGCCGAGCACGGCCTGGCCTATGTGGGGATCATCCCGTGCGACTACCAGATCCGGCTGCCCTCGGGCGCGGCGATCCGGGCCGAGCAGGCCGCCGCGGACGCGGTGTTCGAGCGCCGGTCGGTCGGGAACGGCTCCAAAGGACCCCGCTACAGCGACTGGGCCATGACCGCCACCGCCGTGGCGGGGCAGTACCTGCTGATCCGGCGGCTGCTCTCCCGCCCCGACAGCTACACCTTCTACCTGTGCTGGGCCCCACCCGACCGGCCGGCCACCATGACCTACTTCATCACCATCGCCGGGCGCCGCCGGCCGGTCGAGACAACGTTCCAGACGGGCAAGGACGTGTTCGGCTGGGACCAAACCCAGGCCCGTACCTGGAACGGGATCTGCCGGCACACCGCCCTGGCCGCCCTCGCCCAACTCCGCGCCGCCGCCATCCGCAACACGATCACCGCCGGCATCACCCTGCCAGCCGACACCGACACCGACACCGACGCTGACACCGGCGACGGCACGTCGGACACCAGCACCGCGACCCGCGACGACGGCGACGACGGCGACGACGGCGACGACGGCGACGACGGCGGGGCGGTCAGCGACGCCGACCTGCAGATCCCCCTCGGCGACGCTCCCGTACCGGTCCGCGCCGGCCAACCCTGCCCACCCGAGCTCGGCCCGATCAAGCTGTCCATCGCCGAAACCACCCGGCTGACCGGGCTCGCCGCCCGCCACGCCAAAGGGCTGATCACCCGCGCCCGACTCGCCTTCGCGCTGCGCTGGTCACTACGCCGACGACTCCACCAGGCCAGAGCCCGCTGGTACCACTACAGCACCCGACTCCAAACCGTCACCGGAACCGGATAGACACCGCCGACCCGAAAGGAGGTAACTCAATGTAGCCATGCCCCGGCGACAGCCAATCACTCTAAGCGACAGCCTAGTCACGCTGTGAGAAACCGGGACTGTAGTACTTAGCCAAGGCGCAAGCATTTGTCGCCGACGTAATGACTATAGCGTCTAATGCAAAGAAGACGTTCGCGGACTCCTACCGTAAGTCCTATCAGGCTTCGCGCCAGATCAAGCCTCGGTAGGAGTTAAGGTGGCGTGGGTCGAATTTCCGTTTCCTGCGTGCCCGGCCTGCGCGCAGGCCTGGGGGTCTAGTCGCCATCACAGGTGCGTCAGACACGGATCGCTTGAGCTGGACCCGGATAGGAAAGCCGTTCGCTGCGATGGATGTCATTCGGAATGGACGGTGGCCGAATCTCATTTTTATTGTTCGTGTGGTCGAATGTTTCGATCGGACGAAGTAGACGAGGCCCTGTTTGAAATCGTGCGTGCCGCACAGTTGCTTGCTCAGATCATGGAGCAGCACCGCGCAGACTTAGCCGAAATCAGTTCGGCGGGTTCTAACTCGCTTCGCTCATGGCTTCAAAAGGTTACCAGTTCTGTTGCCGAGACGCTTGGCAGCACGCTCGGCACATTCCTGGGTTCGATAGTTAGGTCACTATTTGGTGGATAGAGCCACGCCTTACGCTGCCGCCGCTCGCCGCCCTAACAAGGCAGTCCGATTCAAGTAGGTGATTACGCGAAATCGCTGGAGCTCTCCACATCAGGCGGCTCGATCATCGATGTTCGATTACCGGCGTGAGCGACGAGAGTATTATGGAGCTCGGCTCGGTTGTCCCCGCGCGATGAAGGCCGAAGCGCCTTTTTGAGGGCCAGCAACGCTCCGTTTCTCTGCCGCCAATCCTACTGAATGCCGTGACGGGCGTCGTGATGTCTTCCTGCTGCTTGCTGGCCGCAGTTGATCTCGATCACGGAGGAAGCCGAAGCGTCATCTCGTCGACCTGGCAGCGCCCGACCGCGCGGCGCTGCGGGCGCACCCGTAGATGCCATCGGCGAGGCGATCCTGCCAGGCGTGCGCCCGGGGTGTCGTGTGGTAGCCCTACGGGAGGTCGAGGAGATGACGCACACCCGCCGCAGCAACCAGCCTGCCGCAGCCTGGCCGCCCCCGGCCCGCCATCTCCGAGACCTGCCGCCCCGGCGAGGGCAGCTTTCAGTTTGCTTCGTCGGCTCGACAGCTAGTGTCTCCCCTGGAGTGATCACGCGGCATGTGGGATGACTCCGTTGAGGAAGCGTTACGTGGACGCGTCGGCGTTCTTGTTCGAGGTGGTAGCGCCAGTAGGCGTCGAAGTCGCCGTTGCTGCGTAGTGCTCTGAGCTTGAGGATGGCCTCGGCGCCTGGCAGGCCCCAGCGGGCTCCGGTGATGTCCATGCGGTCTTTGACGAGGTGGCGGCAGGCGCCTTCGATGACGCCGGTGGCGATCGGCCAGCCGTTGTGCAGTGCGGTCGGATAGTCCAGGTAGCGCTCCTTGTTGATCTAGGTGTCGCAGGCGTCGGCGCCTGCGCGTTGGGGAGGGTTCAGGCCACGGCGGGTGGCGGTGCGCCGGATCTCGGCGGCGACTCGGGTGACCTTGCCCTGCAGGAGGACGGTCGCTTTGTCGTGCACCCACTCCTCGGCGGTGGGGTCGCCCTCGTCGTGGAAGGACCAGGCCGCCCAACCGGACCCCGGTGCCCCGTTCGATCGCCATCCGCGGTGTCATCGAAGGAGCCCCGCGCCGCTTCGACCGCAGCCAGCTTCCGCAGGCCGTGCGAGTGCTTCTCCACCGGGAGGTTCAGCTGCGCGTCGGCGCGATACAGGTTGGCGTGACCGCGGCGACGGTCGGCCAGCCTCGTCACCGTGACCTCGCCGAACACCGTGGTCAGCGCGCGGGTGTGCCCGGTCTCGACGCTGCCGCGGGCCACCTGCTCGGCGTCGAGCACCTCCTGCAGGCGTTGCTCGCGCTGCGACCGCAGCTCGAGCATGCCGAACTGGAGACCGAGCTTGAAGTCAAAGGCCGGGAGCTGGTGCGCCAGCTGATGCAGGATCACCTCGAGGCAGGCGGCGCGTTGTAGATGTTGGACGGCATCATGGATGCTGGCGGCTGTGCCCAATGCGCAGCTCCAATTGGCCCAACTGTCGACAGCCGAATGGTCGTCCGGGCGGACCGGTCATCGATCGTGGCCGCCGCCCCGGCTACCTCCTTCTTCATATCTCACGGTGCAGACCCAACAGTGGGCTAATGCCTCGACAAGTCCGCCGGATCTTCATCAGCTACCGACGATCCGACACGCAGGGCTACGCAGGATGGCTCCATCAAATAATGGAGGAGCAGATCGGCCGACCCAATGTGTTCCGTGATCTTGACTCGATCGCCCCGGGTGAGCACTTTCCGACGAGGGTGGCGCGCACGATCGGAACATGCACCGACGTGTTCGTCCTGATCGGCCCGGCATGGATCGCGTGGCTACCGAACCGCCGGTCACGACTCTCCGAACCCGACGACTGGGTCCGACTCGAACTGGAGACCGCGATTCAGCGGGGGCTGCACGTCGTTCCGCTGCTCATCGGGGACGCCCGCATGCCCAGCCGAGACGTGCTACCCCCCAGCCTCCATCCACTCTGCGACCGACAGTCGTATGAACTGCGCGATGCGTATTTTGTCGAGGACGTCCGTTCCGTCCTACGACTGACGAACAGCGGAGACAATGCCTACCGAGAGTATCTCGGCAGTGTGGCCCATGGTCGCGACGAGCAGTTCGTCGAACTATCGAGGCTCTACCGCGACCGCGTCGAGCAGGACGGTGCGGGTTTCCGGTCGATCGCGCGGCCGCAGGCTCAGAGCCTCCGGCCCCAGTTTGACATCCTCATTGATCTGCTCGAACCGGACGAGGAGGTGGCCGACATCGCGTTGGGGGATGTCTACAGCGACGACGATCCGGCCGACGTCGGGTCAGTGATCAAGGCATTCCGCGATGCGCTGATCTCAGGCCTCGTCGCCTTAACCCCACGGCGGCTCATCTACGTGCCACGTCTACGGTCGGGGCCACCGATCGTGGTGTGGCACCGTGATGTCATCGACGTCAAAAAGTCCGTGCTCAACCCTCTCGTGCTGGTGTTGGCTCGGCGAAGCATGGTGGTCGGGCTCAAAGGATCAAAGAGTCGCCACCGTGACTACGCCGACTACATCAAGAACCGTCTCGTACGGCGGTAGCGATCGAGCCACCTATGTTGGCGATGTCGCGGTCGAGCGCAGCGACGGCTCGGGGTGGTGCCTGGCCCCCGACATCGAGCATCCGAACAGCAACATCGGTCAACCGCTCGAAGGAGAAGTCCTCCATGAAGCCCTCCTCGTGCACGAGCATGTTGGTCCAGCTGACGACAACGACGTCGTCTTCATGATCGTTGTCGACACGCAGCTCGGCTTCGATGCCGACTGACGCCATAGCGTTGAGGCGCTCCATCAGCTCGGTCGGCGCGATACCAAGGTCACGTCGCAGGACATCGAGACTGATGTGCCACCTTATCGGGCATCTGGGGGCGACAACCCTCGGCAAAGACGTGAGCGACTAGCTTGCGCTCCTCCTCGCTCATCCTCACGGGCGTCTGCATGAACGATCGGGCGATCTTGGCAACCTCCTCCCGCTCCTCCGCCGTCGTGGCGTCAAGGGCCTCGAAGAGCTTGTCGGGCTCAGGTGGGAAGAACTTCTCACGGACCCGCGGGCCGAGTTTCTCAACGTTCAACTTCGCCAGCGCTGCTGGCGGGCGACGTAGCGTTGCAGCCAGCGGGTGATCCCTCGTTCGGAGAGGCCTTCGACGCGGCGGCGGGTGAAGTAGGCCTGGGTGCGTGGGTCGAGCCGAAGCCGGGTGAGCACGACGGTGTAGAGCGCGTTGTTCGTCGCCCGGTCGCCGCCGCGGTTGAGCCGTGGCGGTGGGTCTTCCCGGTGGAGGCTGGATGGGGGCGACGCCGTAGAGGTGGGCGAACGCGGCCTCGGAACGTAGGGTGTGCTGGCGAGATGTGGCATTTCGCGATCATGGTGCTTCCACTGTCGAAAGGCGTGCAGAAATGGTACGAGGTCGACCTCCCGGGGGACCCTCGGAGGCACATCGGATCTTCATAAGCTATCGTCGATCTGAGACAGCGTACCCTGCCGGCTGGCTATTCGATCAACTGGTAATCCGCATGGGCTCGGGTGTCATCTTCAAAGACGTCGATTCGATTCCCCTGGGGGCGGAGTTTGCGGCTGTTATCGCACAGGCAATTTCAGGTTGCGATGTAGTCTTGGCCCGCATGACCCGCAGAGCAGAAGTGGAGGCTTCGACGTCGGCGATCTCCGCGTTGTCCCAGAGTAGTTGTTGGTGAATTTGCGCGGCGTCCCTGGATCGATAACTAGCATCGACATACTTGTAGAACGCTTCGGCAAGCGCGTCTCGGGACCACTTGAGCCTGGATCCACCGTCCGAATTGTGCGCGGGGGTGTGTCGTGACAGCAGAAGTGCCCTTTGACCTGGGAGAATGCGGGTTGTTGAGGCTCGCAACGCCAGGATCGAAAGGGCACCTCTGGGATGCGATTGTTGCACACCGCGGCCATGACACATGCCAGGTTCGATGATCCGAATCTGGTGTCGCATGCCGGGCTGATACCGGCGGTGCGGCTGGCCCAGAGCATCGGCCTGGAGGACCTGGCCCGCGAGCATGTGCGGGTGGCCGCCGAGGTCGGCGTCAACGCCGGGTTGAAGATCGGTGCGTTGGTGGCCGGGATGGTCGCCGGTGCGGACACCATCGACGGGATGGATCTGCTGCGCCACGGCGCGTTCCCGGCCACGGTCGGCGGGATCCGCGCCCCGTCGACGCTGGGCAGTTTCCTGCGGGCGTTCGACCACGGCAACGTGCGCCAGCTCGCCGCGGTGCACCGCCGGGTCGTGGTCGAGCCGGCCACGCGGACCCCGCTGCTGCCCGGCGCCGACACCCTGGCGTTCGTTGACATCGATTCGGTGCAGCGGCGGGTGTACGGGGGCACCAAACAGGGGGCCGCGTTCGGGCACGCCAAGATCGCCTCGAAATCTTTGCTGGTGCGCGGGTTGAACGTGCCGGCCGCCACCATCAGCACCCCGCTGGCCGCGCCGGTGGTGGCCGCGGCCCGGCTACGGGGCGGGAACGCCGGCTCGGCGCGGGGCGCGGGCTCCCTGGTCGCCGAGGCGATCACCACCGCGCGGGAGGCCGGGGCCACCGGCCTGCTCGTGGTGCGCGCGGATTCCGCGTACTACGCCGGGGCGTTCGTGGCCGCCTGCCGCCGCAACCGGGCCCGGTTCTCGGTCACCGTGCGGATGGACCCCAAGGTGCGCCGGGCCCTCGCCGCCATCCCCGAGCAGGCCTGCGACGCCGATCAAGTACCCGAACGCGATCTACGACGAGCAGACCGGCGAGTGGATCTCCGACGCCCAGATCGCCACGCTGCCCTACACCGCGTTCGCCTCCCGACGGGCTCACCGCACCGACGGCGAGCTGATCGTGCGCCGGGTCCGCCGCCTGAACCCGAACTCCGCCGCCCAGGGGCAGGGCGAGCTGTTCGCCGCCTACCGGTATCACGCGGTGTTCACCGACAGCCCCTTCACGCTGGTACAAGCCGAGTCCCAGCACCGCGGCCACGCCATCGTCGAGCAGGTCTTCGCCGATCTGATCGACGGGTCGTGGGCGCACCTGCCCTCCTCGGCGTTGCACGCCAACGCCGCCTGGGTCCAACTCGCGGTCACCGCGCACGCCCTGACCCGGACCCTGGGCGTACTGGCCTCGACCCGGCATGCCGTGGCCCGGGGCGCGACGATCCGGGCCGAACTCGTCCAGGTCGCCGCCCGTCCGGCCCGCAGCGGACGCGACACCATCACCTGGCACCTGCCCGAGAACTGGCCCTGGCAGCACGCCTGGCTCAACGCGTTCGACGCCACCCACCGGGCACCCCCGACCGCGGCGGCCTGAGCTGACCGACCGCCCGCAAACGGGCACGACCGGAGACCGCAGTGGACCCGCCGGATGAGACGCCGGCCGATTTCGCATGCCCGAGTGTCCAAATCTCCCGGCGAAGATCAACTGCCTTTGGTGAAATGATCACCCGAATTCAGGCGGTGGATCCAGGTTGAGGCGCTCGCGACGTCCGGCGAAGTAGGTCGTCACTGCGAGGTTGACGACACCAAGGATCGCAGCCGAGAACGCCGCGAAGGCTGTGACGTCCAAGCCTGCTCCTGACCGTGCCCGTTCGAGGGACGGCGAACGAACCTACCCTCACGCGAAGGACCACGCGACTGGGCTCGGATGGCGACATGCCAGCGTTCCTGGCCCAGATCCTAGGGAGCCGATCGTGCGCGAACCGGTGCCCAAGCTGGCCGAACGAGCCTGTCTTCGGTGACCTGAAGATCCGCGCCGCGAGACAGGACAGCAACATCTTGTCGATCGGGGTACCTAAGCGCCTAGAGTAGCCGCGTGGCTGTCCCGATGAGCGCGACATGTTTACAGGTGGGCGAAGCATGACCGGACCCTCGGAGGACGTCACGCCGCTGCCTGATCTTCTGCACGCGCGTCGCGGCGCTGGTCCGGTACGGGAGCGTCGACCTATCTACGTCGATCTTCTGCCCCCGTGCAACGCAGGCTGCCCGGCGGGGGAGAACATCCAGGCCTGGCTCGGGCACGCCATGGCGGGCAGGCACGAGCAGGCGTGGCGTCAGCTGGTCGCGGACAATCCGCTGCCTGCGATCCATGGGCGGGTCTGCTATCACCCGTGTGAGAGCGTCTGCAACCGGGCCAATCTCGACAGCGCCGTGTCGATCCACTCGGTCGAGCGCTTCCTCGGTGACCTGGCGCGTGAGCGAGGCTGGATGTTCGACCGGCCGCACATCCGAAGCGGCAAGCGGGTGCTCGTGATCGGTTCCGGACCGAGCGGACTGTCGGCCGCCTACCACCTGGCCCGCCTCGGTCACGAGGTCGAGATTCGGGACGCGGGCGCCGAACCCGGCGGCATGATGCGCTATGGCATCCCGGCCTATCGGTTGCCGCGCGACGTCCTGTCCGCTGAGCTGGATCGGATCGCGGCGCTCGGCGTGCGGATGACCTCCGACCATAGGGTCGAGGACCTCGCCGCCGAGCGCGCGGACGGCGGCTTCGACGCTGTTTTCGTCGCAGTCGGGGCTCACCTGTCCAAGCGTGTCGACATACCGGCGCGCGATGCCGGGCCGATCGTGGACGCCGTGTCGTTCTTGCGCAGCGTCGCCTCTGGCGAGCGGCCTGTGATCGGACGGCGCGTAGCGGTCTACGGCGGCGGCAATACGGCGATGGATGCTGCCCGAGTGGCGCGCAGGCTCGGCGCCGACGAGGCGCTGATCGTCTACCGCCGTACGCGTGCGCAGATGCCTGCCCATGCCGACGAGGCCGAAGACGCCGAACGCGAGGGCATCCGGATCAACTGGCTGAGGACGATCACGGCTTTCGATGGGCCGGAGCTGCAGGTCGAAGTGATGGAGCTCGACGAGTCCGGCTTTCCGCAGCCGACGGGCCGCTTCGAGGCGCTCGCCGCGGACACGGTGATCCTGGCCCTCGGGCAGGAAAGCGACACTGTGTTCCTGCGACCTGTGCCGGGTGTGGAGTTCGGGCGCGACGGCACCGTGCAGGTGTCGACCGCGATGATGACCGGCTGCCCCGGCGTGTTCGCAGGCGGCGATATGGTGCCGAGCGAACGCACGGTGACGGTCGGCGTGGGGCACGGCAAGAAGGCTGCCCGCAACATCGACGCGTGGCTGCGCGGCACGACGGCGCCGTCCGGCACCAAACACCCCCCAGTGTCGTTCGACATGCTGAATCCGTGGTTCTTCGGCGATGCGGCACAACGGCACCAGCCCGAGGTCGCACTCGCGGAGCGCGTCGAAGGATTCGGCGAGATCGTTGGCGGGTTGTCAGAGGAGGAGGCGACCTTCGAGGCCGGTCGGTGCCTGTCCTGCGGAAACTGCGTCGAGTGCGACGGTTGCCTCGGCGCCTGCCCGGAGGACGCGGTGATCAAGCTGGGCGTCGGGCATCGCTACGAGTTCAACTACAGCAAGTGCACGGGCTGCGGGGCCTGTTACGAACAATGCCCGGTGCACTCGATCGACATGATCACGGAGCAAAGCTGATGCGTGCGACGATCGATGGCAACGAGGCAGCGGCATCGGTGGCCTACCGGCTGAGCGAGGTCTGTTGCATCTACCCGATCACACCGTCGTCGCCGATGGCCGAACTGGCGGACGTATGGTCGAGCAAGAAACGGGCCAACGTGTGGGGCTCCGTGCCGACGGTGATGGAGATGCAGAGCGAGGGAGGCGCGGCGGGCGCGCTGCACGGAGCACTGCAGGGTGGGGCCCTGGCGACGACGTTCACCGCGTCGCAGGGCCTGCTGCTGATGATCCCGAACATGTACAAGATCGCCGGTGAGCTGACGTCCGCGGTGATGCACGTTGCTGCCAGGTCGTTGGCAGCGCAGGGGTTGTCGATCTTCGGCGACCACTCGGACGTGATGGCGGTGCGCCAGACGGGCTTCGCGATGCTCGCCTCGGCCTCGGTCCAAGAGGCCCACGACCTCGCATTGGTCGCACAGGCCGCCACGATGGCCACCCGGGTGCCGTTCGTTCACTTCTTCGACGGGTTCCGCACGTCGCACGAGCTGAACACGATCGAGATGCTCTCCGACGACGACCTGCGGGCGTTGGTGCCCGAGGAGCTGGTCCGGGCGCATCGCGACCGGGCGCTGTCTCCGGAGCGGCCGGTCATCCGCGGCACTGCGCAGAATCCCGACATCTACTTCCAGGCCCGCGAGACGGTGAATCCCTTCTATGCCCGGGTGCCCGACGCCGTCGAAGGAGCGATGGCCCAGCTCGGTGAGCGCACCGGCCGCCACCTCCACATCATCGATTACATAGGCCATCCCGACGCCGACCGCGTGGTGGTGGTGATGGGCTCGGGCGGGGAGACGATCCAGGAGACCGTGGCCGCGCTCAACGCGAATGGTGATCGTGTCGGCGTGGTACAGGTCCGCTTGTACCGGCCGTTCCCGGTGCAGGCGTTCGTCGATGCGCTGCCCGCGAGCGTTCGATGCGTCGCGGTCCTCGACCGGACCAAGGAGCCCGGCTCGATGGGCGAGCCGCTGTTCCTGGACGTGGTCGCCGCGTTGACGGAGGCAGCCCAGGACGGTGCGCGGACCATGCCTCGGGTGTCGGGCGGTCGCTACGGCTTGTCGTCGAAGGAGTTCACCCCCGGCATGGTCGCGGGCGTATTCGATGAGCTCGCGAAAGAGCAGCCGCGGCGCCGTTTCACCATCGGGATCAACGACGACGTGTCGGGGACGAGCCTGACCTACGATCCGTCCCTCGACATCGAGCCCGCAGGCACGGTGCGGGCGATCTTCTTCGGGATGGGCTCGGACGGCACGGTCGGCGCCAACAAGAACACGATCAAGATCCTCGGCGCCGAGGAGAACCTGCACGCCCAGGGCTACTTCGTCTACGACTCGAAGAAGTCGGGTTCGGAGACCGTCTCACACCTGCGCTTCGGGCCTGCGGCGATCCGGGCGCCGTATCTCGTGCAGAACGCGAGCTTCGTCGGCTGTCACAACTTCGCGCTTCTCGACCGGGTCGACGTGCTCGGCAGGGCGGCGCCGGGCGCGACGCTGCTGCTCAACTGCAGGCTCTCGCCGGGACGGATATGGGATGCGCTGCCGCGGCCGGTCCAGGAGCAGATTCTCGCCAAGCACCTCACCTTGTACGCGATCAACGCAGGCCAGGTCGCCAGCGAGGTCGGCATGGCAGGCCGGATCAACACCGTGCTGCAGACCTGCTTCTTCGCCATCTCCGGCGTGTTGCCGCGCGATGAGGCGATCCGCCGCATCAAAGAGTCGATCACGAAGAGCTATGGCCTGCGCGGCGCCGAGGTCGTCGAACGCAACATGGCGGCGGTCGACCGGGCGTTGGCGGGGCTGCACCGGATCGAGGTGCCCGACAGTGTGACGACGACGCGCGAGCTGCCGCCGCTGGTGCCTGCGGGCGCGTCCGCATTCGTCCACGCGGTCACCGCCGAGATGATGGCAGGCCGCGGCGATCAGCTGCCGGTCAGCGCGCTGCCGGTGGACGGCACCTACCCGAGCGGCACGACAGCATACGAGAAGCGCAACGTCTCGGAGCTGGTCGCGGTATGGGACCAGGACCAGTGCATCCAGTGCGGCAATTGCAGCTTCGTCTGCCCACACGGCGTCATCCGCTCCAAGTACTACAACCCGTCCGAGCTCGGGGGCGCACCGGAGGGGTTCCGCTCGGCCGCGCTCGAGGCCCCTGGGCTGCCCGACAGCCGGTACACGCTGCAGGTCTATGTCGAGGACTGCACCGGCTGCGGGCTGTGCGTCGAGGCGTGCCCGGTCGTCGCGCCGGGTGAGTCGGTCAGCAAGGCGATCAACCTCGCGATCGGCGAACCGCTGCTCGCCGCCGAGCGCGACAACATCGCGTTCTTCGAAACGCTGCCAACCAGCGACAGGTCGCGTGTGGACTTCGGCACGGTCCGCGGCACGCAGTTCCTCGAGCCCTTGTTCGAGTTCTCCGGTGCGTGCGCGGGCTGCGGCGAAACGCCCTACATCAAGCTGCTTTCCCAGCTGTTCGGCGACCGCATGATGGTCGCCAACGCGACTGGCTGCTCGTCGATCTACGGGGGGAACCTGCCCACCACACCGTGGACGAGCGACTCCGACGGACGTGGCCCGGCCTGGTCGAACTCGCTGTTCGAGGACAACGCCGAGTTCGGGCTCGGCTTTCGGCTCGCTGCCGACGGGCATACCGATCTGGCGCGACGGCGGCTCGCCGAGCTGCGCGACGAGGTGGGCGCCGATCTGGTGGACGGCATCCTATCGGCTCCGCAGCAGCGCGAGTCGGAGCTGCGTGCTCAGCGCGAACGGATCGCGGAGCTGTTGCGGCGCCTGTCCGGGCGGACCGGTCCCGCCGTGACAGACCTGCTCAGCGTCGTGGACCACCTCGTCCGGCGCAGCGTCTGGATCATCGGCGGGGACGGCTGGGCGTACGACATCGGGTCCGGCGGACTCGACCACGTCCTGGCCAGCGGGCGCAACGTGAACGTGCTGGTGCTCGACACTGAGGTCTACTCCAACACCGGCGGGCAGATGTCCAAGTCGACGCCGCTCGGGGCCGTGGCCAAGTTCGCCACCGCAGGCAAGACGACGCAGAAGAAGGACATCGCGTTGCAGGCGATCGCCTACGGCAGCGTGTACGTCGCCAGGGTCGCCATGGGCTCCGATCCCCAGCAGACACTGCGAGCGTTCCGCGAGGCCGAGGCGTACGACGGGCCTTCGCTGGTGATCGCCTACAGCCACTGCATCGCGCACGGCATCGAGATGAAGACCGGCCTCGACCAGCAATACCGCGCCGTGGCCAGCGGGTACTGGCCGCTGATTCGCTACGACCCGCTGGCCAGAGCGGCAGGCGGCAACCCGTTCCTACTCGACTCGCCACGACCTCGTATCCCGCTGGCGGACTACACCGATCGCGAGTTGCGCTACCGCTCGCTCACGAACACCGACCCGGCCGAGGCCGAGCGCTTGCACGCCCTGGCTGAGGAATCCGTCGCTCAGCGGTGGGCCGTCTACGAGGAGATGGCGACCCGCGGCGCGAACCGCTTCCCGTCCGACGCCCGCAAGGATCGCTGATGGACCAGACCACCAGCTACCTGGGCCTTGCCCTGCGCAACCCCCTTGTCGCTTCAGCATCCCCGTTGTCCCGAACCGTTGAGGGCGTCCGGCGCCTTGCTGGGGCGGGCGTCAGCGCAGTCGTGCTCTACTCGCTGTTCGAGGAGCAGTTGCGCAGGGAGGCGTCGGAGAACGCCCGGCTCGTCGATGTCGGGACGGAAAGTTTCGCGGAATCTCTGACGTACTTCCCCGAGTCCGCTGAACAGGAGCCCGGCCCGCGCCGCTATCTGAGCCTGCTCGAACGCGCAGCGGCCGCGGTCGACGTCCCGGTGATTGCCAGTCTCAATGGTGTCACGCCCGGCGGCTGGGTCAGCTATGCCGCGGCAATGGAGGGTGCCGGTGCTGCCGCCATCGAACTGAACATCTATTACCTTCCCGGCGACCCGCACATCTCCGGCCGCGACGTGGAGCAGCGCTACATCGACGTCCTGACCCGGGTCAAGGACGCCGTGACCGTCCCGGTAGCCGTCAAACTGAGCCCGTACTTCAGCTCGACCGGCGAGATGGCGCTCCGTCTCGACAAGGCCGGTGCCGACGGACTGGTGCTCTTCAACCGATTCCTGCAGCCCGACATCGACCCGGAGACCCTCACCGTCGTTCCGGCCGTCGGCCTGTCCAACCCGGCAGAGGCTCGGCTGCCTCGAACCTGGATCGCGCTTCTCACCGGACGGGTGAGTGCCTCGCTCGCCGCGACGACAGGTGTCGATCACGCCGCCGACATTGTCAAGTACCTGCTGGCCGGAGCGGACGTCGTCATGACCGCGTCCGCGCTGCTGCGGTACGGCCCCGAGTATGCGAGCGTGCTGCTCGACGGCCTGTCCGATTGGATGCGGCGCAAGGGATTCGCAACGGTCGACGAACTGCGCGGCTTGCTCGCCGTCCCGTCCGGCACCGACCAGACAACGCACGAGCGTGCGGGCTACGTCAGCGCGCTACGGGACGCAAACACCAAGGTCGACGGTCCCTGGTGACACAACGCGCGCCGCTGTGAAGAGGCGGCGTGGTGTGTTCAGGCGGTGAGGGTGTTGTGCGGCCGGTGTTGTTTTCCTCGATGCAGGCTGTGGGTGAACAGCGTGGTGTCGAACCAGGTCGGGAACGCTTTCGCTAGGCGGGTTGGTCCGAGGAAGCGGGCGTGCTGGTTGGCGATGAGGTCGCGGAGCGGTATGAGGCCGAGGAGCCAGCGGTGCATTTGTGCGGTGTCGGCTTCGAGGGCGAGGTCCACGGCCAGGCCTTGGTCGTCCTTGCAGACGGTGATAGTTGGGCGTTGGATGTCGAGCCAGCCTTGGGCGCCGCCTGCTCCGGTGAGGACAAGATGCACCACGGTGCGGGTTTCGGGCAGGTTGGCGGGTATGGCGTATTGGTGGGTGCGCCAGATCAGCGACAAGCCGTCGCATTCTTCGTCGTTGGGGTCGCCGAACATCCATTCCGCCGCCCAGTGGCCCATCGCCCACACGATCGGGGTCAGGGCTTCGCCTGCGGCGGTCAAGGTATAGATTCCGGGCCGTCCGCGTTGGCTCGCCTCGTGTGTCATGAGCCCGCGGCGTTCGAGGTCGCGGAGCCGCTGGGTGAGCAGGGTCCGGCTCATCCGGGGGAGTCCTCGGTGGATTTCGTTGAAGCCGTGAGCACCGACCATCAGCTCGCGGATGACCAAGGGGGTCCATCGGTCGCCCAGAACGTCGACCCCGGCGGCGATGGGGCAGTACTCCCTGCGGCTCACCATGGCCCCATCGTCCCCCGGTACGGCACCACAGGGTAGTACAAATCCTGTACCGCCGCCCGCTGCCGGGCCATGATCGTCGAGAGTGGTGTCGGCGGCGCAGCGGCGCACTCTGGGCACCACATGCGGCGATCACCATGGCGACCGGGTCGAGCAGTACGACATCGCCACTCGTTTCGGTGCTGCAGCGCGACGCATCCTTGCTCCTGGAGACGGCCTGACCCGACACGCAATCAAGCTCAGATCCCAGGAGAAGTGACATGAACACTGAATCATCTGCTACCGAAAATGTCGTACGCAATCACCTGCAGGCATTCCTGGAGCAGAGGGGTGTCGCCGCCATACTGGACGACTACGCTGAAGATGCACGGTTCTACAGTGAATCCAGAATTTACCAGGGGAAGCAGGAAATCGGCGGATTCTTCACGGAGTTCATTGCTGCTCTACCCGAAGGAGGCATTGACCGCTTCTCCCTTCGGAGGCAGTGGGTTGACGGCAAGGTCGCCTATATTACCTGGAGCGTGGGCAACGATATTCCGCTGGGTACCGATACTTTTGTCGTAGACAACGGCAAGATTGTTTCGCAGACGTTTGCCATGTATGCCATAGCGACTCCATGATCGGCGAAAGTGGTGCCGCAGGGGGCCCTGGCGCCCTGGCGCACCTCTGGCACCACTGCAGGCGATCACCGGGCTCAACCAGGGCCACTTCGCAGACCGCGCCCGCACATCGCAGACTCCACAGACCCTGCGAAGCGACAGCGGACCCTGCGAGGACGCGGGATGGTCGTGACCAGGATCACGTCGATGCCAACGCGCTGATCATGTCGGTGGCCTCCTGCAGTGAACTGAGCCGAACGATCTGTGGTGCGAGGGTGATGCCGGCCCAGCCGGGGCCTGCGACGAAGGCACGGAACCCCGGTCGGACGCGGGGCAGGGACTCGAGCAGGGCGGAGTCGGCGGTGTCCGACAGCTGTGACCAAAGGAGTATCGCCATGGGTGCGGTCCGGCGGATCGCGGCGATCAGCGCGTCCCCAGGCAGGTCGGCGCCCAGCGATCGGCAGGCAACGCCGCGCTGCGCCAGGGTTGCGCAGAGCACGACGAGGGGCAGTCTGTGCTGGTCCCCGGCCATCCCGGCGAGTAGGACGGGTCGTGTGGTCGCCGGGCGCGCGGCGGTCGGGGTCGGCGTGGATGCGGCGAGCGCGCAGAACACCCGGGTGACGCAGTCGCTGAGCAGGTGTTCGATCTCGATGCCGGTACCGGTCTCGACCCAGCGTTGGGCTATCGCCCCCAACACCGGTCTCACCACGGCGTCCCAGGTGATCTGGGCGCCGACAGCCGCGATCGACTCGTTGAGCAGGTCGTCGACGGTCTCGGCGTCGAGTGCTGTCGCGGCTCGCGCCAGACCACCCTTCCTGTCGCGAGGGGTAACTGCCTGGAGCGCCGTGTGCGGGATCGGCGTGGGGGATGCGGTGTCGAGGTCGGGCAGGGGCGTGGCGAGGGCGTAAGTGGCGGCAGCGGCGGAGGTCGCGCCGCGCAGGAGCGCGCGGCGCATCAGTTCCAGGCGGGCGATGTCGTGGGTGGAGTAGCGGCGGTGTGTGCCGGGGGTGTGATCGGCCGGTCCGACGCCGTAGCGGCGGTCCCAGGTGCGCAGGGTGGCGGGGGCGATGCCGAGTTGGCGCGCTACGGCGGCGACGCTCAGCTGAGGCTCGTCGACGCGCACCGGGGGCTTGTCGGGTGCGGGGTCGGGGGTGGA
This sequence comes from uncultured Actinomycetota bacterium, assembly GCA_963826705.1. Taxonomy (GTDB): domain Bacteria; phylum Actinomycetota; class Actinomycetes; order Mycobacteriales; family Pseudonocardiaceae; genus Pseudonocardia. The sequence continues at coordinate 102,892 of CAWGYF010000016.1, read as the reverse complement.
GTCGGGTGGTGGCCGGGGGACGAGTGGGTCGAACCCGACGGCCGGAGGCTGGGGCGGCACGCCTCATCGTGGGGTCGTCGGGTGATCGCGGCAATTCGGCCGTGGCGGGTGTCGACCCTCCCAACTAGTGAACAACCTTTGGCGCGGTTACTGTGTGGGAAGTTGCCCCCCGGACCCGGGCGGCGCCAAGGAGGATGACGATCGTGGCGGACACTCGCAGGCTCCCGGTTCCGGTGACGGATATCTGGGATTGGCAGATGCGCGGGGCGTGTCGGGGGATGGACAGTGCGTTGTTCTTCCATCCGGAGAACGAACGCGGCGCGGCCCGCGCGGCGCGGGAGGTTCGCGCCAAGCAGATCTGCCGCAGCTGCCCGGTCTTGGTCCGGTGTCGTGCGCATGCCCTTGCCGTGCACGAGCCGTATGGGGTGTGGGGTGGGCTGTCGGAGTCTGAGCGCGACGAGATCGTCCGTGCCGAGGACCGCACCCTGCGGTTCTTGACCCGGCCTGCCCCGCGGCCTGCCCGGTCCTGAAGCCACACCAGCGCCGTGCCTGGCACGGCGCTGACCCCCGCTACGCTGCACCGAGCCGAGGATGATGTTGTAATACCGCCGTTGGACCCGCCGAGACACCGATGACGGTCGCGATGACGAGCAGGAGCCGGTGCCGCTTCCGACGATCTTTTCCGATCCCGCCGATGTGCGCGCCGCGGCTGAGCTTGCCGAGGCCGAACGTGCCGACGCCCGTCACAGCACCTCGCCTGATCAGGCCGCCGGACTGGCAGCGGCCCACGAGATGCGACGGGCCGAGGACCGCGTCGAGAAGTGGCGCAGTGCGACCGCCGATTGAGGATCTACCTCGGCTTGCTTCACGGGCACGCCCTCGTGACGCCGGGTCATGTTCAGCCGCAGCCGTCGGCAACGACCTCGCGGGACGCGGGTGTGGATGACGTGCCTGCCGCCGCAGGGGAATAGCTGGAGAAGTCGACCTCCAGCCACCGTCGGGAACGCTGTTGTGCGGCAAGGCTTCGCAGTTCGGACGCGATCACCTCCGGAGTGAGAAGCCCACGGGCCCGACCGGTTGGGTCTGCGGCGTAGTCGACCGGACGGATGGTCTCGCCCTCTCTCGTGTCGGGCCACCCGGTGCGCTTCCGCGGCCACGGCGGTGGTGATCTGCAGCGACGACGCGCTCGAGGGGGCGGCGATCCACAACGGCGCGCAGGCGGCGGGATCGGTCATGGGCAGCGCGAAGGGCAGGCCGCCGTCGGAGAGGGTGACGGTGTCCAGCCAGTCGCACAGCATCACCGCCTCGGGTGCGGTGGTCGGGGCGAGGTCGGCGAACACCTCGAAGGCGTGCAGCGCGCTGCCGGGCTGGCTGCTGGTCGAGCGGAGGTCGGGTTCGAGGCCCCATCCGTAGCCACCGTCGGGGGTTGCGATAGGCGTTCACCGCTGACAGTGCCGCGGCCGGGTCGCCATCTCCGAGCACGAGCGCGAGGCGGTGTCGGCCGACCATGCGGCCGTGGCCTGCCAGGAACACAGAGGCGGCATCCACGTCGACATTCATGGGGCCAGCTTTGCGCGGGCCTGCCCTGTCCTTCGTGAACGAATCGGACATCCCGGGGTCGCGGCGGATCGGTGTCAGCCCGGTCCGACCGGCTCGGCCTGCTGATGAACATTCCCGGCATCGGTCGCGTCGACGGTCCGGACGGCGGGGCCGGTCAGGTGGGCACCGGCACCGGGGGGGTGGGGGTGGTGTCGGACGCGAGGGGCCCATCGGGGCGTGGCAGGGGCAGCGGGTCGTCGCCGCCTTGGTCGAGTCGGAACGGCGGATAGGCGTCGGTCATCAGGGCCGCGTAGGCGGCGACTCGGATCGCCCAACGGTTCATGCCCATGACGGCGTCGAAGATCCCCTGCGGATAGGTTCCGCGGACAAGGACGGTGACGGCGGCGAAGAGCACCAGCAGGCCCACCAGGCCGCCGCCGATGCTGATCTGCGTTGTTGCGCTGAGGCGCCACGCCATCGATCCGGCGCCGCCGATGAAGAATCCGGCGATGAGGTAGTGCGGGATGGCCAGCAGCCAGGACTTGACCAGAACCAGGCCGCGGGAGAGGTGTTCAGGGTAGGTGACGTCGAGTCTGGCCGGGTAGTCGGGGACGTCGGCGAGGGTGAACGGCGGGTAGCGATCGGTGCCCAGGGCGTTGTAGCCGTAGTAGGCGACCCGCCAGGCCCAGCGGAACACACCGAGGTTGAACCGAAAGATCCCCGACGGGTAGCGGCCGGTGATGAGGATGGCGAACCAGGCGACGACGCTCAAGGCCGCGAAGGCGATCCAGAGGAACACCAGCACGACCAGGTGCGGCACCAGCAGGAGCCATTTGATCAGCCACAGCCCGCGGGACAGCCGTGGTTCCAGCCTGCCTTCGACGCGGACGGGGTAGGGCGGGTGAGAGGCGATCTGAGCATGCGGGCCGTCGTCGGGCATGAAGCGTCTCCTTGATCGAGGCGTGCGGTGTGAGGCGGGGACTGGTGGCAGTAGGGGCAGTGCATGCCGTCGCGGGAGAGCTAGTGCGGTGTCCAGAAACGTTCACCGGGTCCTCGCGGGCCCAGACGACGCCTCGCGGCGTTGCCGCCCTCGCGAAGACGCCCGGTATGAGCTTCGGGCGGCGCCTTGCGAGACGCCGCCTGGATCCCGCGATCACCCCGGCAACGTTCCTGGACACCGCACTAGCCGTGCATATGGCTGGCCGGGCTGTTGCGTGGTATGCGCGCGTCGATCACGAGGACGTTGTGGCGGGCCTGTGCGAGGACCAGCGCAGCGGACAGGCCCGCGGCGCCTCCGCCGATGATCGCTGCGTCGTACTGGCTCATGCCCCCAGGCTGAAGCCGTATGGGCGGTTTGCCTACGAATGTTGCTGTTTGTGGGAATCGGGAGTCAGATGGATCCCGTGCAGGACACCTCGGCGACGGCCATCGCCGCCGTGCTCGATCAGGTCGGGGCCCGGCTCAAGCGCATCCGCAACCAGCGCGGCATGACGCTGACCGGCGTTGCCGAGGCGACGGGGATCTCGAAGAGCACGCTGTCGCGGCTGGAAACCGGGCAGCGGCGGCCCACCCTGGAGCTGCTGCTCGCGCTGTCGCACACCTACCGGGTGCCGCTGGATGATCTCGTCGGGGCGCCGCCGGAGGGCGATCCGCGGCTGCGGCTCAAACCCGGCCGCGTCAAGGGCCGGACCGTGATCCCGCTGACCCGGCAGGCCGGTGGGATGCAGGCCTGGAAGATCATCATCCCGACCAGCAACGTCACCCCGGAGCCCCGAGCGCACGACGGCCACGAATGGATCTACGTTCTGTCCGGGCGCATGCGGTTCGTCCTCGGAGACCAGGACAGGGTGCTCGGGCCGGGCGATGTCGCCGCGTTCGACACCATGGTGCCGCACTGGTTCGGCAGCACCGGCGACGAACCCGCGGAGATCCTCAGCATCTTCGGACGACCCGGCGAACGCGTGGCCGTCCCCACGCCACCCGACGGGACCGACGTGCGCTAGTGCGGTTTCCAGAAACGTTCACCGGGTCCTCGCGGGCCCAGACGACGCCTCGCGGCGTTGCCGCCCTCGCGAAGACGCCCGGTATGAGCTTCGGGCGGCGCCTTGCGAGGCGCCGCCTGGATCCCGCGATCACCCCGGCAACGTTCCTGGACACCGCACTAGGCAGCCGAACCGAAGGCACAGTCCTGGTGCCGGTGGGAGCCTGCCTGAGCGGCTCCTGCTGTACGTCACGGTCATCTGGGGGATGGCGACGAGCGCATCCAAGTGGCCGACGGCAGTGCGGTCAGGCCTCGGCGGGTTGTGGCGATGTGTTGTACACGAACAGGTTGTCCCAGTTCTCGTCGAGACGCCGATTGGCCTCGGTCAGCGGCACCGCGGCAAGCCTGCCGTCGGTGTCGTCGATCAGACGCAGCCTGCGCAGCTTGCCCACGCCGTCGGCGACCTCGAAGTCGAACTCGGTACCCCATCGCCGCGTGAACCAGGCCTCGATCCGCCGGTCCAGTTCTTCCGCGGTGAGCGCTTCCTTGGCGCTGCGCAGGAAGTGGTACGCGAGCACCGCCTCTTTGACCTCCTCCTCTTCGGCGGCGTCGAGCAGGTGGTTGAACACACCGGCGTCGTTGTCGAGATTGCGGAAGTAGAGGTTCTCCGACAACGACTTCATAAACTGGATCTTGCGGTTCTTGAACTTGCCGAACTGGCGCACCAAGAAGCCGCCGAGCGCCGCCAGACCCGCGCCGAGCGTGACGAGCTGTCCCTGGTTGAGCTGGACCGGCTCGCTGCGCAGCCCGAACCAGAACGCCAGCAACAACAGCACGGGCAACAGCGCCGCGACGAGCTTCGTGACCACGATGATGATCCCGGAGACGACGGCGGGAACCCCGATCAGCAGCTTGTCGGTCGAACGCATACGCACCCGCGCGTTGGGGAACAGCATCTCCAGGTCGGCCCGGGGTACGTCCTGGAAAAGTTTGATGATCATCGAGTCCGGCGCGAAGGGCAGGTCGTCGACGTTCTTGCCCAGTGCCTGGAAGTGCGCCGCATCCTTGAACTTCACGTAGACGAGGACTTTCCCGTAGCTGGTGAACGTGATGTTCGTGCGGCGCAGCCCGAACCACCGCTTCACCTGCTCCTCACGGGTGTGCACGCCCCGCCGGTAGAACACGACGTGCTCGAAGTCGTCGAAGTCGGCCTCCAACCGGACCTTCACCAACGACTCTTCGACGAACGCCTGGTCCAGGTCCTCGGCACTGATCTGCTCGAAGTTCGCGGCCTCGGCAAGGGCGGTCAGGTCCGCGACCAGACGCCCTTGCGCCGCGTCCCGTTCGTCAGCGCTTGGCTCGCGGATGGTGCGCACGTCGGCGTCGGGGTTGAACGGACTGTAGGCGTCCTTCAACGCTTCGAGCCGTCCGCGGAACTCGTGGTGCAGCAGGCTCTCCAGCAGCTCGACGAAGGCTCGGAAGGGCTCCCGCTCCTCGTCTGCCACCTCATCGGCGCACATCGTGATGACATCGGACTTGCGGAACGGGATGAATCGCTCACCGGTCATGGCGGCCCCTCTGCTTCGCGGGTGCACACCCCTGACGCGGGCGTGCGTCCGGCACAGCAGGTTCGTAGCCCGCTGGCGCAACGAGCAAACCCCGACCCGCTCGACCGGGTGGCTGGAACCGGTGGGATCGATGGCGGACCGGTTTGGGCGCATCGCCACCCACGGCGCGCATCCAGGGACCCAGGAGCGCGCCGAACCCCGATGCCACCGTGCCGGGATGGCGGCTCCGTCAGTTGATTCCGACGAGGTCTACCACGAAGACCAGGGTCGAGCCGCCGGGAATGGGGCCCTGGGTCTGGTCGCCGTAGCCCAGTGCTGGTGGGATCACGATTACCCGGCGGCCGCCGGGTGCCATGCCTTCGATGCCTTGGGCGAACCCGGGCACCACCTGGCTGCGCCGTCGACCCCCTCCGTGGCTGCCGGCACGTTGGGCCTCACGGGCCCAGCACCGCAGGAGGGCGTCATTTCGAGATGGATCCGGCGAGCGCAGCGACTACCCGCGTCAGCACGACGGCATTCCAGCCAGACATGTCGGTGGACATCGCAGGCTTCCGACCGGGCCCACGGCTCCAGATCCGAACCTGGCCTTCGTGCAGATCGGCTCCGCTGATCTCACGCCACGGGACAGCCCGCGCGAACGGCTTGCGCGGCCGCAACCCGCTGGCGTCGGCGTCGATGCGCGACGCGGGCTGGCTACCGAACGCCACAGTCCTACCAGCCGCTATCGCGCGCAGCGCGTTATCGGCGATGCGGGGGCACGCCGTGCTCTCGAGCAGAGCGACCAGCCTCAGCCAGACATCACGCGTGTCGTCCAGCTCGGTGCCTCGCCGATAGGCATCGAACATGAACGTGCACTGCGTGTCGCCGTGGCCCACGCCGATCCTGTAGTGCGCCAAGTTGACCTGCGCCGCGGCGCGGTAGCTGACGCGGTCCACGGCGGCCAGCCGGAAGGCGCGGTCGCCCACTGTGATCACATCGCCTGCGGCGACGAGGGAGACGTGCCCGAAGGCTGGCAAGCCGGAGCCTGGGACCTCGCAGGGTCGGCTGGCGCTTCGCAGGGTCCGTGGACCCTGCGACGTGCGTGTGCGGTCTGCGAAGTGGCCATGGTCGGGCGGCGGAACCCTGCTGCGATGCGGACGTGGGCGGGACACCGCCGGTTGAGCCGGTGATCGCCGTCAGTGCCAGAGGTGCACCAGGGCCTCTGCGGCACCACTTTCGCCGATCATGCGAGGCCAACCGTCAATTGCCGGGCGCGGACCTAGCTGGCTCGTGCCGCCGCACGACGAGGACGGCAACGTCGTCCTCCGGAATGTCGTAGCCGACTAGTCGCTGCATGATGTCGACGCAGACGGATTCCGGCGCTCTTGCCGTCACGCTCAAACGGAGCTTTTCGATGTTGTCGTCGATGACGAGGTTGCGCCGCTCGACCAGTCCGTCCGAGTACAGACACACCACCCCGCCAGGCGGTAGCGACACGGCGGTGGTGCGTCGAGGGCGTCCGGTTCGAACGCCCAACGGGGGATCGGCGGCAATGCTCACTGTGGTGGTCTCGCCGTCAGGTCGGGCGAGGATGGGGGGTGGATGTCCAGCCGAGGACAGGCACAGCATGTCGGTTGCAGGGTTGAGCGTTGCGTACATGACGGTGGCCATCCGGGCGAGCTCGAAGTGACGCACGTGCTCGTCGAGCACGGTTAACACGTCGGCGGGGTTTTCGGTGCGCAGTGCGATTGCCCGCAGGGCCGCGCGAATCTCGCTCATGGATTGGGCCGCGGCGAGCCCGTGTCCGACCACGTCGCCCACCACGAGGCAGACCGTGCCGGAGAGCAGGGTGAACACGTCGTACCAGTCGCCGCCTACGTCGCCTGCGCCGCCTGCGACGTAGCGAGCGGCGAATTCCAGGCCGCCGACCGCGGGAAGGCGGGCGGGCAGCAGGTGGCGGCGCAGCGCCGAGGCCGCGGCGCGCTCGGCTTGTGAAAGGCGCGACTGGGTGGCGGTGGCGGCCCGGTCGGCGACCATCTGCAGCAGCTCGGCGTCCTGCTCGAGGAAGCGTCGTCGGGTCAGGGTTCCCACGTGCAGGACGCCCAACACCGTTCCTCCGGCCACCAGCGGCACGCCCAACAAGGACACGATGCCTTTTTCCCGGAGGATCGGGTTGAGCACATTGTCATGGTCAACTTGCTCGATCGCGACCCATTGCCGTTGCGCGGCGATGCGTCCGGCGAAGCCTCGACCGAGGGGGATCCGTACGCCTTGGTGGACTTCCTCCTCGATCCCGCGGGCCACCGTGGCCATCAGATATTCTTGGGAGGGATCCACCAGCAACACCGCAGCGGTGTCTACGGCCATCAGCTCGCGAACCTTGTCCAGCAGTTCCTCGAGCAGTCGGTCCATGGTCAGCTGGGCCAGCCCGGCGTCGGTGACGACCTCCAGCCACCGCAGCCGCTGGTCTGCGGACTGCGGGGGTTCGACCGCCGCTGACATGAGCCGACCCTAGTCCCGATAGTCCAGGTGATCATGTTGTCGGTGCGTGGGTCCGACCACTCACGGTTCTCCTGCGCTCGCACCACGCGCTCGTCGCCGCCGTGGCCGATCGTATGGAGGCCGATCCGGCCGAGGCACGGGCACGCACACGCTGAGACACACACGCTGAGGAGCTACGTCATGATCGTTCCCGATCTGCTGGATCCCGATCTGATCGCCGACCCCTACACCGGTTTCGGACGGCTGCGCGAGCAGGCCGCCGTCGTCAAGGGGCGCAACATCGACGGCTCGCCGATGTGGTACGTCACCCGCCAGACCGACGTGCGGACCGTGCTCTCGGACTCTCGCTTCGTCAACGACCCGAATTCCGTGCCGGGTGGCGTTCGCGACGACTACCGCGCCTCGGCGTTCGCCAAACTCGGCATCCCCCCGGATCTCACGGGCTACCTCGCCGACTCGATCCTCACCACCGATGGGGCGGATCACACGCGGTTGCGCAAGCTCGTTTCGCGGGCGTTCACGGTGGGTCGGGTGTCCGAGCTGCGCCCGCGAGTCGAGATGATCACCGCCGGGCTACTCGACGACCTCACCGATCCTGCCGAGCTGATCGAGCAGTTTGCCTACCCCCTTCCGATCCGGGTGATCTGTGAGCTCGTCGGCGTACCCGAGGCCGATCGCCCCGCGTGGCGGCGTTGGGCCACCGCGCTGGGCTCGATGGACCCGGCGACCGTCCCGACGGCGGTACGCGAGATGGTCGACCACGTCCACGACCTGATTGCCCGCCGACGCACGGAGCCTGCCGACGACCTGCTGACCGCGCTCGTGCAGGCTCACGAGGAAGGGGATCGGCTTTCCGACACCGAGCTCGTCACGATGGTGTTCGCTCTGGTCATGGCGGGCCACGAAACCACGGCCCATCTCATCGGCAACGGCACCGTCGCGCTCTTGACCCATCCCGACCAGCTCTCCCTGCTGCGTGCCGACCCCGGCCTCTGGCCGAGCGCCGTGCACGAGCTGATGCGCTGGTGCGGCCCGGTGACGGCGACCGGAATCCGCTATGCCGTGCAGGACCTGGAGCTCGGCGGCGTGCGGATCGCCCGGGGCGAGGCGGTGGAGGCCGTCATCGTCTCGGCGAACCGGGACCCGCGGACGTATCCCGATCCCGACCGTTTCGACGTCACCCGCCGTCCCGCAGGTCGGGGCGAGGGACATGTCGGCTTCGGCCACGGCATTCACTACTGCCTCGGCGCCGCCCTCGCGCGACAAGAGGGTGAGGTAGCGCTGCGGGCGTTGTTCGAGCGTTTCCCCGGACTCTCGCTGGTCGACCAGAAGCCCGACTGGATGCCCCGACCCGGGATGCGGCGGCTCGCGACCCTGCGAGTCTCCGGGTTAGGTGTCAGGCCCGTTGCGGACAGCTGATAGTGCGGCAGCGTGATGGCCGAGGTGTTCACCGTCTGAGGTCGGGGCGTCCCGTAGTCCTATGAGAGGGTCGGTCAGGTCGTAGGCCTGGACCAGGTCGTGGAGGAATTGCTTGACTGCGGCGAGTTCGGCGGTATGCGTCGTCGACGTGGCCGGAGACATCGACGCGGCGACGGTGCCGCTCATGAACGACCGCGTTGTTGAGCTACTCGCCGCTGATCCCGTGCAGTTGGTCATCGATCTGGGGCAGGTCGAGTTCCTCGGCTCGTCGGGCTTGGCCGCGAGACACCACTCCCGTAGATCGCCTCAACATCTACGCCGATGTGCCCCACGCGTTTGATGACAGGGCCGGCGGTCGCCACGGTGATCGCCGCACGTGGTGCCCAAAGTGCAGCGGTGCGCCGCCGACACCACTCTTGACGATCGTGGCCCGGCTGCTGGCCTCCCGGCGCACCCACCATCGCCAACGTCGGCGGCGACGCCTGGCACTGGTGAACGACAGCGCTGTGCCCAGCGAAGGCGTCGAGGGTTGCAAGCCCTTCGGGACCGAGGTCGCCTCGGCGTAGCCCATGACGGCCCGCGTGGCAGCGCAACAAGTGGCTCTGGTTCGGTCAGTAGGACCGGGGGAGGCCGAGCACCTTGGTGGCGACGAAGGCTTTGATCAGGTTGTTGTTGATGGGAGCGACCTGGAACATGCGGGTCTCGCGAAACTTGCGCTCGATGTCGTACTGGTCGACGAAACCGTTGCCGCCGTGGGTGTCCAGCGCCGCGTTGGCCGCGGCCCAACTGGCTTCGGACGCGAGGTGTTTGGCCATGTTCGCCTCTGCTCCGCAAGGCTTGCCCTCGTCGAACAGACGAGCGGCTCCGTAGCGCATCATGTCGGCGGCGCGGACCTTCATGTAGGCGTCGGCCAGCGGGAACTGGACCCCTTGGTTGGCGCCGATGGGGCGGCCGAACACCTCGCGCTCGCTGGCGTAGCGGACAGCGCGGTCGAGAAACCAGTAGCCGTCGCCGATGGCTTCGGAGGCGAGCAGGATGCGTTCGGCGTTCCAACCGTCGATGACGTAGCGGAAGCCCGCGTCGACCTCGCCGAGCACCTGACCTGCCGGAACCCGCATGCAGCGGTAGTGGACCTGGTTCGTCGCGTAGTTGAACATCGTCCGCACCGGGACTACCTCGAGGGTCTCGGGCTGCTCGGCCCGCACCTGTCGCAGATCCACCAGGAAGAGAGTGAGGCCGCGGGTCCGGTCGGCGGCCCTGTCGCTGGTGCGGGCCAGCACCAACGCGAGGTCGGATTCCTGAATGCGGCTGGTCCAGTTCTTGTGGCCGGTGATGACGAACTCGTCGCCGTCGCGTGTCGCAGCGGTGGTGATGCTGGTGGTGTCGGAACCGGCCGCGGGCTCGGTGACGGAGAAGGCCTGCAGCCGCAGTTCGCCCTTCGCGATCAGCGGCAGGTAAGTGGACTTCTGCTCGTCGGTGCCGTGCCGCAGCAGCGCACCCATGGTGTACATCTGGGCGTGGCAGGCGGCGGAGTGGCCGCCCGACTTGTTGATCTCCTCCATGATCACCGAAGCGTGGGTGAGGTCGAGTCCGAGGCCGCCGTATCCGGTGGGGATCAGCGCGGCGAGCAGGCCCGCCCCGGTGAGGGTGTCGACGAACTCCTGCGGATAGCGGCGGTTCAGGTCGGTCTCGCGCCAGTACTGGTCGGGGAACTGGGCGCACAGGGTTCGGGTCCGCGTGCGCAGCTCGTCGAGGTTGTTGTCGGACATGGCTCCTCCATCGTCGGCCAAGGCTTGACGTCAGACCCAACAATGTATACATTATCAATCTCGTTGGCTAGCCGCGACTTTGGAGATGTCATGCCCTTGCCAGCTACCCGACAGGTCGCCGTCGTCGGGGTGGGTCGGACAGAGGTGGGTCGCGCCCTCGGCCGCACTCCGCTGGACCTGTCCGCTGAGGCACTGCGTCTCGCGCTCGACGACGCCGGTTTGGACCGCAGCGACGTCGATGGCTTGTTCACCAACGTCGGCGACCCGCTCGCCGCGGACTACGACCGGTTGGCCGAGGCCTTCGGTTTGTCGCTGTGCTGTGCGGTGCAGACCTGGAGCCACGGCCGGTTCGTCGGCACGAGCCTGCAGGCTGCGGTCACTGCCGTCGCCCTCGGCCAGGCCGAGGTCGCGGTGTGCCTCGGAGGCGTGGCGTTTTCCCGGGCGGGCATGGTCGGTGGTTCGATGGACGTCGAGGGTGAGCGTCAGGGCGTCGGCTCACACGGCGAGGTGCCACACTACGGGATGACCGCCCCCGGCGGTGGCGCGGCCATGGCGTTTCGACGCTACTGCGACCGCTACGACTACGAGCCGGAGCTGATCTCGGCCGTGCCCGTCGCGGCGCGGAGGCATGCCCAACTCAACCCAGGCGCCCAGATGACGCGGCGGCTTGACCACAACTCCTACCTCGAGCAGCCCTACATCATCGAGCCGCTGCGTCGCCCGGACTTCGCCTTGCTCTCCGACGGCGGCGCCGCTGTTCTGCTCACGACCTTCGACCGGGCTCGGAATCTCCGCCAGCCCGCCGTGGTCGTGGGTGGGCTGCAGGGTCTGCACGCGGGCCGCGACGAGTTCATCTTCGCGCCACCGGGCCTGGGCGTGTACTCCCAAGGCGACGTGCGCCGCCGCGAGTCGAGCCCCGTCTACGCCATGGCGGGCTCGCCGGTCCGCAGGACGTTGACTCGCTCGCCCTGTACGACGCGTTCTCGCCCAACGTCGTCTTCGTCCTTGAGCGCTTCGGCTTCACCGGCGAAGGCGAGGCGTTGGCATGGCTGCAAAAAGGACGCATCGAGGTGGGTGGCGACCTGCCGGTGAACACTGCGGGTGGTCTGCTCGCGGAAGCTCACCTCTGCGGCTGGGGCCACATGGTCGAGCTGACCCGACAGGTGCGCGGGCAGACAGGCGAGCGCCAGGTCGTCGACTGCGAAGTGGCGCAATGGGCCACGACGTTCGGCGACTCAGTGATCTTCCACCAGGACCGGAGGTGACTCCCATGGCGGAACCGACGACATCTAGTGCGGTGTCCAGGAACGTTGCCGGGGTGATCGCGGGATCCAGGCGGCGCCTCGCAAGGCGCCGTCCGAAGCTCATACCGGGCGTCTTCGCGAGGGCGGCAACGCCGCGAGGCGTCGTCTGGGCCCGCGAGGACCCGGTGAACGTTTCTGGACACCGCACTAGCTTGCGGCGGCGCCCCTTGCCCCCGCGCTACCCCGCCGACGTCGAACACCTGGACGGGGCGACGCGTAGCGAGTTGCGTATTCCGCGCTGTAACACGTGCGGCCAGGCGTTCTGGCCGCCCGGTCCGGTGTGCCCGCGCGACTTCTCGGCCGACGTGGGATGGTTCACCGGTCCCGGCTCCGGCACCGTGTCCTCCTGGGTGCGGTTCCACAAGAGCTACTACGCCGGGGATCCGGTGCCCTACGTTGTTGTGCAGGTGGCGCTCGACAGCGGACCGCGCCTGACGACCAGCTGGGCAGGTGAGCGCGACCCGGTCTGCGGCGAAGGCGTCGGGGTGCGCTTCCGGGCCGTCGCGGAAACCGTTGTGCTGCCGGAGTTCGGCCCGACGGGGGAGCGCGACGCATGAACCGGCTCACCCTCGTCGATGTTCTCGACGAGCACGACGCAGTCCCTGACCGGATCGGCTGCGACCCCAGCTGGTCACCGCATAATGTATATGTGGCAACGCTCTTCGGAGGACAGCGCGACATTGCGGGAGTGCACATGGCAGCGGACCCGGCCGCGGCGTCGGTGGGCCCGGTTCGACGGCGCGGTTTTGCCGCCGACGTCGCCGACCGCATCCGCACAATGATCTTCGACGGAAGGCTCAAGGCGGGCCAGCGGGTGCCGCAGGAGGCGATCGCGGTCGAGCTCGGTGTCAGCCGGGTGCCGGTCCGCGAGGCGTTGATCGCCTTGGAGGAGAACGGCCTGGTCGTGGCCGAGCATCAACGCGGGGTGTTCGTCGAGCCGATTCGGCGTGTGGACATCGAGGACCATTACCGGATGTACGGGATGATCCAGGCCCTTGCCGCCGTTCGGGCGGCCGAGCAGGTCACGGAGCCCGTTCTCGCTCGGCTGCGGGATCTCCACGAGCAGATGATCGCGGTTCCCGAGGGTGACCGGGCGCACGCGTTGAACGCCGAGTTCCACGCCGTGATCAACCGGGCGGGTGGCAGCAGGCGGGTCCGATCGGTGCTGCGCCATCTGGCACGCAACCTCGCCAGTGAGCTGTTTCTCATACCACCTGCCGTGAGTCCTGCGGCGCTCGCCGATCATGCCGCGATCATCGGAGCGCTCCGCGATGGCGACGCCGAGACACTCGAGCTTGTGAACCGGGAGCACCTGCGCCGCGAGGGCGAGGCGGTCGTCGTCGAACTGCTCGCCCGGGGCGTACTGAGCGACTGATCAACGGCTGGGCCGCATCGGCCAGTAGCGCTACCCGAAAAATTGATACTTTATGCATTCAAGGAGTCCTCTGATGACGACGACCGCAGCGATCACAACCCGCCGAACGCCCGCGTTCGCCCAGCTGCCTGCGCTGCCTGACCGCGACGAGCGGCACGCCTGGGACGTCTGGGGCCGCGAGGACGAGCTGGGCACGCTCAACCTCATCGGCTCGGCTGAGCGCATCGCCGCCGCCGCTCTGGTGCGGACGGGCCGTACCGTCTCGCTCAACCTGCCGCTCGACGAGCCCAATCCTGGGCTCTTTCCCGGCCGCCCCACCTACACGCATGTCGTGGACGACCTCCGCGGTGGACATGACGACCGGCTCGACGGCTTCTTTCCGCAGGGATCCAGCCAATGGGACGGCCTGCGGCACATCCGCGCGGGCCAGCACGGCTACTGGGGCGGCCGACAGGAGGCCGACCTCGCCGACACCGACGTGCTGGGCATCGACCGTTGGGCGCGCGCGGGTGTCGTGGGGCGCGGCGTGCTCATCGACGTCGCCGCACATCTGGAGCGCCGGGGCACCCCGCTCGCGCCGGACTCGGCGTTCGCGATCACTCCCGACCTGCTCGAGGAGGTCGCCGCAGCGCAGGGCACCGCGCTTTGTTCGGGCGACGTCTTGATCGTCCGCACCGGGTGGACGCAGTGGTACCGCGCGCTGCCACAGGAACGGCGTGCCGCACTGTTCGGCTCGGTCGGAAACGGCTTCGCCTGTCCCGGCCTGGACGGGGCGCAGACGAGCGCGGCATGGTTGTGGGACCGCGAGTTCGCGGCCGTCGCCTGCGACAACGTCGGCGTCGAGGTCTTCCCGGTCGACCGGGCCAAGGGGTTTCTGCACCGCAGGTTGATTCCGTTGCAGGGAATGCTCCTCGGTGAACTGTGGCTGCTTGAGGAGCTGTCGCACGCTTGTGCCGAGGCTGGACGGCACGAGTTCCTCTTCTTCGCCGGCCTGCTCGACCTGCCGCGCGGTGTCGGAAGCCCGGCAAACGCCTACGCCCTGCTGTAGAGACATGCGGCGAGGGCCTCGAGCCAACTCTCGATCATATATCGCAGATATATACATTCGTCCCGACCATCCGGAGGCATCGATGCCGACCGCACGGACCGCTCCGCCCTCATCCACTCGCGTTGCGCTGGCAAGCTGCGTGGGCACAACAATCGAGTTCTACGACTTCCTGATCTATGGAACCGCAGCTGCACTGGTCTTTCCGAAGCTGTTCTTTCCGGGCTTGGGTGAGACGGCGGCCACGGTCGCTTCCTTCTCGACCTTCGCGGTGGCCTTCTTTGCCCGTCCGGTCGGCGGCGTGGTCTTCGGCCACTTCGGCGACCGCCTCGGAAGGAAGCGAACCCTCATGGTGACCCTGCTGATGATGGGGATCTGCACGGTTCTCGTCGGAGTGCTGCCGACCGCTCAGTCGATCGGCGCGTGGGCGCCGATCCTGTTGGTCGCGCTGCGGTTCCTCCAGGGCTTGGCCATTGGAGGGGAATGGGCAGGCGCCGCGCTACTGGCCACCGAGCATGCGCCCATTCACCGGCGCGGCTTCTATGCGATCTTTCCGCAGTTGGGTGCTCCCTTTGCCTTCACTCTCGCGAGCGCGACGTTTCTCATCACCAATCTGACGCTCGGCGACGCCGACGCGGCGTTTCTGACGATCGGCTGGCGAATCCCGTTCCTGCTGAGCGTCTTACTGGTGATCGTCGGTCTCTACGTGCGCATCCGGCTCGACGAGACGCCCGCGTTCATCGCCGCACAGCGCGCGCCGCGACCGACGAGCACCCGCGTGCCGATCGTGTCGGTGCTCCACGCGCAACGGCGTGAGGCACTGATCGGAATCGCGGCCCTGACGGGCAACTTCGCGATCTTCTACCTCGGCACGACGTTCCTCACCTCGTACGGGACCAGCCCACATGGTCTCGGGCTCTCCCGGCCCACAGTGCTGGGCCTCGGCGTTGTCGCCGGGGTGGTCTTCGGCGTCGCGACCGCCTTGTCGGCACTGCTGTCCGACCGGGTCGGCCGTCGTGCGCTGCTGGTGTGGGGCAACCTCGCCTGCGTGGGTGCGTCGCTGGTGATCTTCCCCGTCCTGGACATCGGCACGCCGTGGGCGTTCGGGCTGGGCCTCGCCGTGACGATGGCGGCCATCGGGCTGGAGTGGGGCTCGATCGGGGCGCTTCTGCCCGAGCTCTTCGACACCGAGCACCGTTACACGGGCGCGAGCCTCTGCTACAACATCTCGGCCATCCTCGGCGGCGGCCTCGCCCCTATCGCCGCCACGGCGCTCGCGGCCGCGTACGGCAGCCTTTCGGTCGGCCTCGTTGTGGCCGCGCTCTGCCTGGTCAGCTGGCTCGCCGCGCGGCTGCTGCCCGAGACCCGCGGTCGCGACCTCAGAGTCGCCGCCTCGCGCGGCGCGGTCGTCCCGGCATCCCAGCCCGCCGTCGAAGAGGTCTAGGGGACACCGTGCGAGCAGCTGTGTTGGACGCCCCTGGTGGGCCGGAGGCGGTCGGAATGCGTGAGGTCGGGCGGCCCGCGCCTGCCCGTGATCAGGTTGTGATCCAGGTGGCCGCATGTGGGATGTGCGGTCACGACCAGGCCGACCGGATGGGCCTGACGAAGGCTCCACTGCCGGGCGTGCTGGGCCACGAGATCGCGGGACGGGTGGTCGAGGTCGGTTCGGCAGTGCGGCATATCGCCGTGGGCGACCGGGTGGCCTGCAAGCAGTTCGCGCACTGCGGCCGCTGCCGGGATTGCTTTGCCGGGCGTGACGTCGACTGTGCCTTCCGCGCCTTCACCTACGGCGGCTACGCCGAGTATGCGGCTCTGCCGGAGGCGTCGCTGCTGACGGTGCCATCGCAGGTGCCGCTCGCCGACGCCGCTGTCGTCGCCTGCACAGTGGGGACCTGTCTGCAGGCTCTTGACGGCGTCGCGCGGCTGCTGCCCGGCGAGACGGTGGTGGTCACCGGTGCAGGAGGTGGACTCGGCCTGCACGGCGTGCAGGTCGCCAAGGCCCTCGGTGCCACCGTGATCGCCGCAACCGGATCGGCGGCGAAGGCCGCCTCTCTTGCCGCCGCTGACCACGTGGTGGCCACCGAAGGGGACTGGTGGCCTCGGTTGTTGGAGCTGACCGACGGGCGCGGCGCAGACGTCGTGCTCGACAACGTCGGGCACCCGGCGGTGTTCCGGCAGGCCTTTCGGGGGCTGGCCAAGCGCGGCCGGTACGTCTTCACCGGTCAGGTCGCAGGCGAGCCGGTGCGGGTGCACCCGGCTTTCCTGTTCGAGAAGGAGGCCGTGCTCACCGGATCGGCCTCGACGACGATGGTCTACTTCGCTGACGCGATGGCGATGGTCGCCGACGGTCGCGTCACCCCGGTGATCACTACCTACCCGCTGGAAGACGTTTCGAAGGCCTTCACCGACCTCGACAACCGTCAGGTCGCGGGCCGGATCGTCCTCACGATGGGAGAGAGCGCATGAGCGTCGCAAGGCCTGCCGTGGTCGGGGTCGGCACCACCACCTTCGGCAAGCTCCCGGGACATACCGCGGCCGACCTCGGTACGTGGGCGCTGACCGACGCGCTGTCTGACGCCGGAATCTCCGCCGCGGACATCGACGGGCTGGTCACCTGCCGGGTCGGCTACGAGGCGATCGCCGCCGACACCGGTCTGCGTCCGACATGGGTGAGCAGCCTTCCCGCGGAGGGGCGGATGTGCGGGGTGGCGATCAACCAGGCGGTCGCGGCCATCGCGACCGGCGAGGCGCACACCGTCGCGTTGGTCTACGGCAACGACGGCGCCACAGCGGGAGCCACGTACGGCGGGGGCGGTGAGGGATACGGCACCGCCGCCGCCCTCACCATCCCCTACGGCCTGACCTCACCCGGCGCGTTCTACGCGCTGATGCTGCAACGTCACCGCCACCTCTTCGGGACCACCGAGGAGCAACTCGCCGCGGTATCGATGACGTTCCGCGACCACGCCCGGCTGAACCCGAACGCGGTCATGCGCAAGCCGATCTCGCTGCAGGACTACCTGAGCTCCCGCTACGTCGTCGAACCCATGCACCTGCTGGACTACTGCCTGATCAACGACGGTGGAGTCGCGATGATCATCACTGCGGCCGACCGGGTCGAGGACCACCCGAAGCCGCCCGCTTATGTGCTCGGAGTCGCGCAGCGGGCCCAGCTGGTCAACTCCGACTTCCCCCCTGACGACTTCTGGGCAGGCGCGACGAGGGAGGTCGGCGACCGCGCCCTCGCTCGCGCCGACCGCACGCGGGATGACGTGGACGCCCTGATGATCTACGACAACTTCAGCTGCAACGTGCTGTTCACGTTGGAGGGTCTCGGCTATTGCGACATCGGCGAGGGCGGGGCCTTCGTGCAGAACGGCCGTCTCGCACTCGGCGGCCCCTTGCCGACCAACACGTCCGGCGGTCACTTGTCCGAGAGCTACATGCAGGGCTGGGGGATCAGCGTCGAGGCCGTGCGGCAGCTGCGCGGCGAGTGCGGGGCCCGACAGGTCGTCGGGGCCCGCACGATCCAGTACGCGTGTGCGTCCCCCGTCGTCAGCTCGGTCATCTACGGAAAGGAAGCCTGATGCTCGCGCCCTACACAGACGGACTCGCCGCAGGCGAGCTGCGAACCAGCCGATGCACCGCGTGCGGCACAGTGCAGTTCCCGCCTCGACGGATCTGCCCGCAGTGCGCAGGCGTCGACACCGGCGAATGGATCACGACGAGCGGACGCGGCACAGTCTGGTCGTTCTGCGTGTTCCACAAGGCCTACTTGCCTCAGCCCGCACCGCAGCCGCCCTACACCGTGGCCGTGGTGCAGCTCGACGAAGGCTCGAAGCTGATCACCAACGTGGTGGACACCGACGACGTACACATCGGAATGCGGGTCCGCGCGGTGTATTCGACCGAGGACGGCGAGCCTCGCGTCCGGTTCCGGCCGGAGCCGCAGCTGTGAACCCCGGCCGGACCACCCCGTTCCCGCACGATCTGACACCTACCTTCGCCGAGCTGACCTACCCCGCTGCCGTCGCCGCGCTCGCCCGGCAGCTCCCGGACACCGAAGCCGTCGTCGCCGACGACGGACGGCTGACCTGCCGCAGCTAGGGCGGTGTCCAGAAACGTTCACCGGGTCCTCGCGGGCCCAGACGACGCCTCGCGGCGTTGCCGCCCTCGCGAAGACGCCCGGTATGAGCTTCGGGCGGCGCCTTGCGAGACGCCGCCTGGATCCCGCGATCACCCCGGCAACGTTCCTGGACACCGCACTAGCCGCCCGCGTCGACGCGCTCGCCGGGGTGTTGCACGCTGCCGGTCTACATCCTGGGGACCGGGTCGGTGTCCTCCTGCCCAACGGGCTGCGCTGGATCGTCGCAGCCATCGGCGTCCAGCGGGCCGGACTGACCGTGGGCGACCTCGCGGCCTCCGCGCCGCCGCGGCCAGCTATGAGGTGCCGAGCCGGTTCGTCTTTCTCGACGGTGCAGCTGTGCCAACGACGGACACCGGGAAGATCAGCCGCCGCAAGATCACACAGCTCTTCGAAGAGCTACAGTTACCTCGTGGGCATCGTCGGTCGTCGTCTCCCGCTCCGGGGCTATCGAGTAGTCACCTCATCGCGCCAGGGCCTTTCGTCCCCCGTCGAGGAGGGTAGTAGTGCCGGTGGCCCGGACCCGCCGTCGCCGTAACTTCGATCCGGTCAGCCTCCCACTTTGGAATAGGGGCCACTCCGCCATGCCTGCTATGCCCCTAGCCCGTCCGCCTGCGCGTCCTCC
Organism: uncultured Actinomycetota bacterium; assembly: GCA_963826705.1. Classification (GTDB taxonomy): domain Bacteria; phylum Actinomycetota; class Actinomycetes; order Mycobacteriales; family Pseudonocardiaceae; genus Pseudonocardia. The sequence continues at coordinate 83,642 of CAWGYF010000016.1, read as the reverse complement.
ATTGGAGGAAGGACGGACGCTGCCACAGCAACTGACGGTGATGCCACGTGGTTGGGGCGGGCGCGTGAGGTCCGCTGGCCGGTACCCGACCGCGTAGCCGGGCTCACGCGGAACTCCCGAGGACCGACGACGGAACTCGCTTGTCCGCCTGACTACGCAGCTACGTGACGCGGTGTGACCGCCATCTCCACTTTCGGCTGGTGGACCGCTGCGCTCCGGGCCCTTCGACCCTATCGGGGCATGGGGCAGGCCGGGAAAGTATGGAAACTGCACATCCTCGTGTGCGACCGGGTAGGTGTCACTCTTCAAAGGAGAATGCTGTGACCGCGATCTTTCGAGACAAAGAAGACAAGATCGAATCTGGAGTGCCTGGAGCGGCGCCCGATACCGCGGCGGTTGCCGATCCGGGTCCGCTCGGGCTGGCTGCGTTTGCTCTGACCACGTTCCTGCTGAGCTGCTTCAACGCCGGGTTGGCGGCGAAGAGCCTGGAGGCAGTCGTGCTTCCGGTTGCCCTGTTCTATGGCGGGATCGTGCAGGTGCTGGCGGGTATGTGGGAGTTCCGCAAGGCCAACACCTTCGGCGCGCTGGCGTTCAGCTCGTACGGTGCGTTCTGGCTTTCCCTCGCGGCATACATCAAGTTCGTCGCGCCCGGTCTGCCCGCCGACGGTGTCGCGTCGGCCACGGGGCTTTTCCTCCTGGCCTGGACGATCTTCACCGCCTACATGACCGTCATTGCGCTGCGGATCAACCGAGTTCTCACCGCGGTCTTTGTCGCATTGTCGGCGACCTTCGTGTTCCTGACTGTCGGTGCCCTCGCCGGACTAGCCACGATCGGCCTGATCGGCGGCTACCTCGGTATCCTCACCGCCCTGCTCGCGTGGTATGGCTCCTTCGTCGGACTGGCGAAGGCAACCCCGCGAAAGCCTGCCCAGCCCGCCGCTTCGAACTCGGGCGGCTGACACATGCCCACCAAGTCACCGCAGGCCGACTCGGGACCCACCCTTTCCAATCTGTCCACTGAGAGTCGCAGCTTTCCCCCGAGCGCGGAGTTCGCCGCGCAGGCCAATGCCACCGAGGACTGGTATGCGCGCGCTGATGGCGATCGCGACGCGTTCTGGGCGGAGCAGGCCGATCGGCTGACCTGGGCCCAGCCTTGGGAGAAGGTGCTGGAGTGGGATCCGCCGTTTGCGAAGTGGTTTGTCGGCGGGAAGCTCAATGTGGCGGTCAACTGTGTCGACCGGCATGTCGAGGCTGGGCACGGTGGGCAGGTCGCGTTCCATTGGGAGGGTGAGCTGGGCGATTCCCGCACCATCACCTACGCCGATCTGCAGCGTGAGGTTTGTCAGGCGGCCAACGCGTTGACCGAGTTGGGGGTGGTGGAGGGTGACCGGGTCGCGATCCAGTTGCCGATGATCCCCGAGGCCGCGGTCGCGATGTTGGCGTGTGCGCGGTTGGGCGCGATGCACAGTGTGGTGTTCGGCGGGTTCTCCGCGGGCGCGTTGAAGGCGCGCATCGAGGATGCCCAGGCGAAGTTGCTGATCACCTCCGATGGGCAGTATCGGCGGGGGAAGCCCGCGCCGATGAAGGAGAACACCGACCAGGCTGTCGCTGAGGCCTCCTCGATCGAGCATGTGTTGGTGGTGCGGCGCACCGAGACCGAGGTGGCGTGGACCGAGGGCCGCGATGTGTGGTGGCACGACATCGTCGAGCGGCAGTCGGCTACTCATGAGGCGCAGGCGTTTGATGCCGAGCACCCGCTGTTCATCTTGTATACCTCGGGCACCACGGGGAGCCCGAAGGGGATCTTGCACACCTCGGGTGGCTACCTGACGCAGGCGGCGTACACCCATCATGTGGTGTTCGACCACAAGCCTGGTGAGAGTGTGTATTGGTGCACGGCCGATATCGGCTGGGTCACCGGTCACAGCTACATCGTGTATGGGCCGTTGGCCAACCGGGCCACGTCGATCATGTATGAGGGCACGCCGAACACCCCGCATGAGGGTAGGCATTGGGAGATCATCCAGAAGTACGGGGTGTCGATCTACTACACGGCGCCGACGTTGATCCGTACGTTCATGAAGTGGGGCAAGCAGATCCCGGAGAAGTATGATCTGTCTTCGCTGCGGGTGTTGGGCAGTGTCGGTGAGCCGATCAATCCTGAGGCTTGGATGTGGTATCGGGAGAACGTGGGGCACAACAACTGCCCGATTGTCGATACGTGGTGGCAGACCGAGACGGGGGCGATCATGATCTCGCCGTTGCCGGGGGTCACTGCGACCAAGCCGGGTTCGGCGATGCGCGCGCTGCCGGGGATCAGTGCGGAGGTCGTGTCCGAGGATGCCGAGCCGGTCGGTGCGGGTGGTGGGGGCTATCTGGTGTTGGACAAGCCGTGGCCTGCGATGCTGCGCGGTATCTGGGGTGATGAGGAGCGTTACCGCGAGACGTACTGGTCGCGGTTTGCCCAGCAGGGTTACTACTTCGCCGGTGATGGCGCCAAGTACGACGATGATGGTGCGATCTGGTTGTTGGGTCGGGTGGATGACGTCATGAACGTCTCCGGTCACCGGATTTCCACGACCGAGGTGGAGTCGGCGTTGGTCAGCCATCCGACGGTGGCCGAGGCGGCGGTGGTCGGGGCGTCGGATGCCACCACGGGGCAGGGCATCGTGGCGTTTGTGATCTTGCGTGGGAACGCTGCGAAGGACGGTGGTGAGGAGGCGATCAAGGCGCTGCGTGATCATGTGTCGAAGGAGATCGGGCCGATCGCCAAGCCGCGTCAGATCATGGTCGTCGATGAGTTGCCCAAGACGCGGTCGGGCAAGATCATGCGGCGGTTGCTGCGTGACATCGCCGAGCACCGTGAGGTCGGCGATGTCACCACGCTCGCCGACTCGACGGTGATGGACCTGATCTCCGCAGGTCTGCAGGGGCCCTCGGAGGACTGACCGGCCGTGCCGGGCATTTTCGATCGTGCGTTCTGCCGGGGTCGTGGGCTATCCGTCCAGTTGGTTTGGACGGATAGCCCATTGCCGACTTGTGGGTGAGCCGACTGTTGGCCCCGCATGATCGGCGAAAGTGGTGCCGTAGGGGCCCTGGCGCACGTCTGGCACCACTGCAGGCGATCACCCGCTCAACCGGCGGTGACGAGCCTCCCCGCAGCCACGCCGCCGTCGTGCCCGGGCCACGTCCGCATCGTCCCGCATCGCAGCAGGGTGACACCGCTCCGACTCAGTCGCAGCAGTGTCACCCTGCTGCAAACCCGGGCCACTGTCGCTGTCAGCCCACTTCGCACGAGGACCCTGTCACGCCACGCCTCCGTGCTGTCGATCGACGCTTGCGTGACATCCCGGCCGTATATGGCCGCGATGTCACACAAACGTTGATCTGGGGAACACGGAGATCTCGGCGCGGTCGCCCTCGGCCACCTGATCCTGCGGGCGGGGGGACTGTCAACGGCTGGACGGGACCAGTCTCGCCTGCGGTGCCACCTGGAGCTGGGGCAGGTCGGGTGTCTGTTCGGGGCGGTGCGTGACGATCAGGGCGGTGCGCCCTGAGGTCAGGGTCATCAGCTCGGTGGCGAGGGCATCGGCGGTGGCGGCGTCGAGGTGCGCGGTTGGTTCGTCGAGCATCCATACCGGACGTTGGGAGAGGATGGCTCTGGCGATGCCGAGCCGTTGTCGTTCTCCGCCGGAGACGGTGCTGCCGTGTTGGCCGATCGGGGTGTCCAGGCCGCGGGGCAGTGTGGCAAGCCAGGCGCCGAGCTGGGCTTGGCGCAGGGCGTCGGTGAGGTCGTCGTCGGTGGCGTCGGGCGCGGCGAGCAGCAGGTTCGCTCGTAGTGTGCTGTCGAACAGGTGGGTGCGGGCTCCGCACCAGGCGATGCCTGCGCGGACGTCGTCGGCGGCCAGGGTGCGGACGTCACGGCTGTCGGCGTGCAGGCTGCCCGTGCTGGGGTTCAACGTGCGCAGCAGCGTGGCGACCACAGTGGACTTTCCGGCTCCGGACGGCCCGACCAGTGCCAGTCGGGTGCCGGGGGTGAGGTCCATGTCGACCTCGCGCACGGCGTCGCGGTCGGCGCCGGGCCAGCGGACCGCGAGGTTTCGCGCGGTGAACCGGGTGGGTGGTGCGACGGTCGGGCTGGAAGCGGGTTCGGTCACCGGGGACGGTGCGGTGGCCAGCTCGGCGAGCCTGCTCGCGGCGGGTAGGGCGGTGAGGAGTCGAACCGCTGCGTCGGGCAGACCCACCACGACGTCGGCGAGCGCGAGCGGGGTCAGGGCGAGCAGGGCCAGGGCCGGGCCGGGCAGGGTGCCGTCGCGCAGCGCGGTGATCCCGACGGCGGTGGCGGCGACGGCCGTGGCGCCGATGCCGAGAACGCCCAGGCCGCTGCCGAGGCCACGGGCCAGGGCGGCGCGGCGCAGGAGTGCACTCAGCCGGGTGTCTGCGGCGGCGAGGCGGTGGCGGTAGGCGGCGGCTGCGCCGGAGACGAGTAGGTCGGGGGCGCCGTCGATGATCTCGACGGTGCGGGCGAGGACGTCGCCGCGAGCGGCGGCGGTGCGCTTTTCGGTGCGGTGGGCCGCCCAGGCGGTTGCGGCGGGCGCGAGGATTCCGGCTACCAGGAGTCCGGCGGCGATCACGAGGCCTGCGGTGGGGAGGAGCAGGCCCACGCCCATCGCGGTGAGGAGTCCGACTGTCGCGGCGGCGGTGGCGGGGACCAGGGCGCGGATGAGGAGGTCCTGTTGGGCGTCGACATCGGCGACCAGACGTGAGAGCAGCTCGCCGCGGCGGATACGGGCGGTGGCGGCGGGGCCGAGCCGGAGCAACTGTGCCCAGATCTGGACGCGCAGGGCGCTGCCGCACCGCAGGGCCGCGTCGTGGGAGACGAGCCGTTCGGCGTAGCGGAGCACGCCTTTGCCCAGGCCGAAGGCGCGGACGGCGACGATCGCGACCATGAGGGTGAGCACGGGGGGCTGCAGGGCGGCGGCTGAGATCAGCCACGCCGAGGTGGCGGTCAGCGCGACGCCGCAGCCCAGCGCGGCCGCGCCGAGCGCCGCGGCGAGGGCGAGGCGGGCGCGCTGCCCACGGGTCGCGCGCAGGCTCCACCCCAGGTCCGTCACCCAAGAATGGGGCCTAGATCCTCGCGCGGGGATCGCTGCCTGCGCCTGTTGGCTGTCGGTCACCGATGTGGCCCGGACGGGCGAGACGGGAGGCATGATCGACACCGCGGGGGCGACGGTGGTGGCGCCGGTGCCCGGAAGGGTGGGGTGTGCGGCGGGCGATGGCGATGGCGTCGAGCTCGGGAGGAGGTCGACGATGCTGTCGCATGCGGCGAGCACGGCGGGCCGGTGGCTCACGATCAGCGCCGTGCGGCCCGCGGTGATCGCGGGTAGGGCGGCGACGATGGCGGCTTCGGTGTCGGCGTCGACTCCTTCGGTGGGTTCGTCCAGCAGGAGCAGGGGCCGGTCGGCCAGCACGGCGCGGGCGAGCGCGACGCGGCGCTGCTGGCCGGTGGACAGGCCGGTGCCGTCTTCTCCGACGGGGGTGTCGAGGGGGACGTCGAGGGCGGCGGCGGCCGCGGCGGCGGCGACCGCCGCGTCGGGGGCGTCGGGGGAGGCGAGGCGGATGTTGGCGGCGACGTCGCCGGTCACGAGCACCGGCCGTTGCGGCACCCACGCGATGCGGCGCAGCCACGCGTCGCGGTCGAGGTCGGCGAGGTCGACGCCGCCGACGGTGATCTGTCCGGACCCTGGGGTGCGCAGGGTCAGGAGCAGGTCGAGCAGGGTGGACTTGCCTGCGCCGCTGGGGCCGCGCAGGCCGACGCAGCGGCCGGGCGGGAGTTCGAGGTTCAGGCCGTCGAGCACGCGGCCGCCGCGACCGGAGACCACCACGTCGCGGCAGCGCAGGGGAACTTGTGCCGGGTTCGGCGCAGGCTGCCGCCCGGAGGTGGCCGAGGCGGGCAGGTCGAGCACCGAGAACACCTGTTCCGCGGCCGCGACTCCTTCGGCGGCGTCGTGGAACCGGGCACCGACCGCACGGAGCGGGAGGTAGACCTCCGGGGCGAGCACCAGCACGAGCAGGCCGGTGAACAGGTCGAGTCGGCCTTCGACGAGGCGCAGGCCGATGGTGACGGCGACGAGCGCGACCGACAGGGTCGCGAGCAGCTCCAGCACGAGCGCGGACAGGAACGCGATGCGCAGGGTGCGCATGGTGGCTTGCCGGTAGGAGGCGGCGAGGGTGGCCAGGCGGGTGGACTGGTGCCGCGCGCGGCCGAAGGCGACCAGCACGTCCAGGCCCGCGACGAGGTCGAGGAAGTGGTGGCCCAGCACCGTCAGTGCGCGCCATTGGCGTCGGGTCGACCGCTGTGTGTGCAGCCCGACGAGGATCATGAACAGCGGGATGAGGGGCACGGTCAGCGCGACGATCAGCCCGGAGAGCGGGTCGGCGACCAGGATCCTGATCGCGACGGCGGCGGGGACGAGCGCGGCGACGAGCAGTGTGGGCAGGTAGCGGCTGAAGTAGCCCTCCAGGCCGTCGAGCCCGCGGGTGGCCAGCGTGGCCAGCTCACCGGTCGGTGGCAGGTCGGGGTGGCGCGGCCCGAGTCTCAGGACGTGCGCGACCAGGGAGGAGCGCAGGGTGCGCACCACGTCGGTCGATGCGCGGTGCGCGGCGAGTTCGCCCGCCCACACCAGCCCGGCCCGGACGGCCACCACTGCGAGCACGCCGAGCAGGGCGGCGCCCAGGTCGTGCAGGCCCGCCCCGCCGAGGAACGCGGTGTCGAGGACGCCTGCCAGGAGTTGGGCCTGCACCATGACCAGGCCCGCGGTCGCGGCGGTGAGGGCGGCGGCGGTGACGATGAACCGCCGCGCGGCGCCTGCGTGCCGCAGCAGCCGCGGGTCGAGGGGTTTCATCGAGAGCCTGCCCCGCTCGGGCGCAGGCCGGTGTGGGCGGGGATGTCGGCGGGGCTGATGCGGCGGCGGAACACCCAGAGGGTCCAGGTTTGGTAGGCCAGCACGATGGGGGTGAACACGGCCGCGACCCAGGTCATGATCGTCAGCGTGTAGGGGGTGGAGGCGGCGTTGGTGGTGGTCAGGCTGAACGCGGGGTTGGTGCTGGAGGGCAGGACGTTGGGGTAGAGGGTGCCGAACAGCGTGACGGTGACCGCGACGATCGCCAGCGTGGTGAGGGTGAACGCCCATCCCTCGCGGCCGCGGATCCCGGCGAGCACGGCGGTGATGAGCGCGCCCGCGGCGACCAGCACCGGCACGACGGTCCACAGTTTGTCGTGGGTGAGCAGTGTCCAGAGCAGGAATGTTCCGCCGAGCAGGATGACCGCGATCCCGGCTATCCGGGCGAGCTGGGCTGCCTGCTCGCGCACCGGTCCGGTCGTTTTCAGGGTGAGGAAGACCGCGCCGTGGAACGCGAACAGGGTCAGTGTTGTCAGGCCGCCGAGCAGGGCGTAGGGGTTGAGCAGGGTGAACAGGGTGCCGGTGTATTCGTGGTTGGCGTCGAGCGGTACCCCGGCGACGATGTTGGCGAATGCGACCCCCCAGAGCAGCGCGGGGACTGTGGAGCCGACGACGATGGCGAGGTCCCAGTTGCGCCGCCAGTGGGTGCTGTCGATTTTGCCGCGGAACTCGAAGGCGACACCGCGCAGGATCAGGGCGACGAGGATGAGCAGCAGGGCCAGGTAGAAGCCGGAGAACAGGGAGGCGTACCACTCGGGGAAGGCGGCGAAGGTGGCCCCGCCTGCGACCAGCAGCCAGACTTCGTTGCCGTCCCAGATGGGGCCGATGGTGTTGATGGCGACTCTGCGGTCGGTGTCGGTGTGTGCGACCAGTGGCAGGAGCATGCCGACGCCGAAGTCGAAGCCTTCCAGCACGAAGTAGCCGGTCCACAGGACCGCGATCAGGACGAACCAGATGTCGGTGAGGGCCATGGTGGCGGGTCCCTTTAGTACGCCACGGCCAGTGGCCGGGGCTGGTCGGTGTCGGTCGGGGGAGTGGCCGACCGGGGTGGTGGCGGGCCCGCTTTCGCGTAGCGGAGCATCAGCACGCCGTCGACGACCGCGAGAGCGCCGTAGAGCAGGGTGAACACGACCAGCGAGATCACCACCGAGGTGGTGCCCACGCTGGGGGACACGCCGTCGGCGGTGCGGAGCACCCCGAACACCAGCCAGGGTTGGCGGCCCATCTCGGTGAAGATCCAGCCGACGCTGTTGGCGGCGAAAGGCAGCACCAGTCCGGTGAGGGCGGCGATCCAGAACCAGCGTGGAATCTCCCGGGCGGCCCGACGGCGGGTGAACCACAGGCCCAGTATCGAGATCAGCGCGGCCAGCAGCCCGAATCCGATCATGAGCCGGAATGTCCAGTAGGTCATCGGGATGACCGGCAGGTAGTCACCGGGTCCGTAGGTGGTGTTCTCCTGTTGTTGCAGGTCGTTGATGCCCTCGACCTTCCCGTCGAACGAGCCGGTGGCCATGAACGACAGCACACCGGGCACGCGGACGCTCCAGACCTCTTTCGACCCGTCCAGTGACCCGATGGTGAACAGCGAGAAGGAGGCGGGGGCGGTGGTGTCGTAGAGCGCTTCGGCTGCGGCCATCTTCATCGGTTGCTGCGCGGTCATCAGGCGGGCTTGCAGGTCGCCGGTGAACACCACGCCGATGCTGGCGATCAGCACGGTGACCAGGGCCAGGCGCAGCGAGGGGCGGAACACCTCGGTGTTGGAGCGACGGGCCAGGTGCCAGGCGCTGATGCCCACCATGAACATTCCGGCGGTGACGAAACAGGCCATGACGGTGTGCGCGAACGCGCCGACCGCGGTGGAGTTGGTGAGCACGGCGGCGAAGTCGTGCAGCTCGGCCCGGCCGCGGGCGGTGTTCACGACCGACCCGACGGGGTGTTGCATCCAGGAGTTCGCGGCCAGGATGAAGTAGGCCGACAGCAGGGTGCCGATCGAGGCCAGCCAGATGCAGGCCAGGTGCAGCTTCTGCGGTAACCGGTCCCATCCGAAGATCCACAGGCCGAGGAAGGTGGATTCCAGGAAGAACGCGAGCAGTCCTTCGATGGCCAGCGGGGCGCCGAAGATGTCGCCGACGAAACGGCTGTAGTCGCTCCAGTTCATGCCGAACTGGAATTCCTGCACGATGCCGGTGACCACCCCCATCGCGAAGTTGATCAGGAGGAGTTTGCCCCAGAACTTGGTCATGCGCAGGTAGCGCTCGTCGCCGGTGCGCACCCACGCGGTCTGGATGCCCGCGACCAGCAACGACAGCCCGATCGTCAACGGGACGAACAGGAAGTGGTAGACGGTGGTGATCGCGAACTGCCATCGCGCGAGGTCGAGGGTCATGGCTCCTCCGGGTCCGGGGTGGGGCCGGTGCCCGGCCGAGATCAACTATCACCGAGACGCCGCACAGGGCGGCAGGGTCTTCCGGCCCTTCCGCCCAGGCCCCGGGACCTACGGACCTGCCGATCGGCGGGTGACGGCAACACCGTTTGTGGCTCAGAGGGGCCCGTCGACGTCGGCCTGCTGCACGATCTGAACGCTGCCGCGGGCCCGCAGGGTGCGGCCGGTGACCTGCGTCGCCGCTAGCAAGAGGACGTGGGGTCGGGGCGCACGCAGCCACGGATCGACCAGCTGACCCAGCCTCTCGGCCGTCGCTTCATCGTCGACTGTGGTGAGTTGTCCGTCGACAAGCACCGTCCACCCACCACGCAGACCTGGTTCGAGGTCTTCGGCTTGGAAGCCGCACCGGCTGCGGGACCGGGCAGCGTCGAGCAGAGCCGTCTCACCGGTTCGGAGGATGACGGTGTGACCATCCAGTCCGAAGTTGACCGGGACGACCATGACGCGGCCGTCCGGATCTGTCCAGGCCAGCCTGCCGACTCTCGCACCAACAAGCAGCTCCCAGCAGGCCGACTCGTCGAGCGCGGCGAAGCCGTGGTCTGGGTCGTCGCCCCGGTCGGGCATGGCATGACCTCTCGACGTCGGATGTCTGGCGCCCAACCGTAGTCACCCCACCCGCAGCAGGCTGGGGGTTGTGCGTCAGCGAGGGTCAGACCTTCACCGGCGGTGGAATGAGCAGTTCGGCGACGGGGCGGCGGGGGGTGGCGGGTACCGGCCATCCGTGGCCGATGCGCAGAAGCACCTGAGGAGCGTGGGGGGCGCGCAGGAGCCGACGCAGCTCCTCCCGGGTCTGGTCGACCTCGATCACATGGGACAGAAGGGACGTGGCGAGTCCGTCGGCGGTTGCGGTGAGCAGGACGCGTTGCATGGCCTGGCCACAGCTGACGTCGGCCGAGCTGCCGAACAGGGAGGCGGACAGCACGGCGAGCGTCGGTTCGTGTTCGAAACCCACTTCGATGGCCGCGGCCGATCCGGCTCCACCGGTGAAGTCGCGTTTGACCCACCGTTCATGTGCTGCGGGTCGCCGCTCGTGGGGATGGGCAGGAACCCCGTCGGCGCGGGTGTCGGGCACCGCGGTCCAACGGGCGAACTCCGCGTTGTAGGACGGGTCCGCCTGTTGCACGGCGTGGGCTCGGTCCGCGAGGCGGTACAGCGCGTCCCGCTGCTTGGGGTCGTCGACGATGTGCAGCCAGGCACCCTCCTCGAGGGCGGCCCGGCACAGCGCCGTCAGCTCCCGGGTGTCCACCGGTTCGTCGATGAACGGTCTGCGGTTGGTGTGTCGACGGGGGATGGCGGCGAGCAGCCGCTGTTGGACCGGAGTGGGTGGCTTGTGACCGCCGTAGCGGACGCAGGCGAGGAGGTCCGGGAGGCTGGGGTCGGGCTTGATGGTGACCAAGGGGCGGATCCCGTGCCCGTGCAGGGCGAGGCGCAGGTTGAAAAGCGCCGCGCCGCAGGCCAGGCGCTGTTCGCGGCCGGTGGGGTCAGCGGCTGACAGTCGGCGCTCCGGATCGGCCCACAACTCGATCAGATCGGGTTCGATGTGGAACCGCCACGGCTGGCTGTTGTGCAGCGAAGGTGCGCGACCCGCAGCGGCCAGCAGCCCTGCGGTCTCGTCGGAGCTGAGTCCAAGTGCTGCCGGGACGGCGTTCATGTATCGACGATGCTGGATGGGCGTCTGAGCCGTTACGGCCGAAAGTCCTGGTGTTGTCCTGCTAAGGACCCGGCATGGCGGACGCGCGGGGTGGACGGGACCGCGACACCGGTCCCGTCCGGGGGGTCTCAATGCCCGCATCGAGGAGTCCTGCGCGGCGCCGCGGTGCGTATGCCCTGAGGTCCCGTGGCCCCTGACCGCGGGGCGAACGGCACTGTTACGCCCGTAGTCGTTCGGCTTCGCTGGGCGCTAGGACCGCCATGCGGCTCACTGGCCGCTCAAGCGAAGGAAACGAGTATGCGAGTGCGCGACGTCATGTCGTCTCCGGCCGTTGTGGTCGCGCCGGAGACGACAGTGAAGCAGGCCGCGGCGGTGTTCGACGAGCACGGCTTCACCTGTCTGCCGGTCGTCGACACCGACGGCAAGCTCGTCGGTGTGGTCAGCGAGGCGGACGTGCTGGTGAACCGGTTCCCGCCTGACCCGCGCATCCCGCTCGGTGAGCGACGCGAGCGGGAGGCCGGTATGGCGGTGCGCGACGTGATGACCGATGAGGTGATCACCGTCGACCCGCACCGGCCGATGTCGGACCTGTTGGTCGTTCTGCACGCCTCAGGCCACCGTTCGGTGCCGGTCGTCGAGGCGGGTGTCGTGGTCGGCGTCGTCACCTACCGCGATCTCGTGCACGCCTTGGCGCGTGACGACGCCCTGATTGCCGCGGATGTCCAGCGCCGGTTGAACCTCCGCGGGGTGCCCGGCCGGTGGACGGTGAGCGTGCACGGCGGCGAGGTGACGCTCGCCGGTGAGCCCGCGGACATGGTGATCCACAGCGTGGCGGTGCGGACCGCGGAGTCGGTGCTCGGTGTCACGCGCTGCCAGTTCGTGAGCTGACGCGCGACGGCGCGACGATCCCGAGACAACCACGAAACAGATGGAGAGCACGATGTTGGCCAAGGACGTAATGAGCACGACCGTCGTAACCGTTCGCCCGCACACGCCTGCGCGAGCCGCCGCGGCGATGCTCGTAGCGAACGGCTTCACCGGCGCACCTGTGGTCACGGCAGAGGGCGTCGTGCGCGGGATGGTCACTGAGGCCGACCTTCTGCGTGGAGAGGCGATACCTGGCCCCGACCAGGCTGACGCCACAACGGACGTCACCGCGGCTCAGGTCATGACGCCCGAGCCCGTCGCATTCAGGCCCGACGACGACCTGGCCGACGTTGTCGCCGTAATGCTCGACCGCGGGGTGCGGTCCGCGCCGATCATCGAGAACGGGCGGCTGGTCGGAATCGTCAGCCGCCGCGACGCCCTGCGGTCTGTCGCGGGGCGCGATTTGGCGGCACACGGCCTCGACGCGGGGTTCGCCGCGGCGACATGAGGCTTGACGTGGCGGTGGTTCTGGCTCTCGATGACGCCACAGCCGATCTCGCTGCTGTCGGTGGCAAAGGTGCGTCGCTGGCCAGGCTCGCGCGGGCCGGGCTGCCGGTGCCCCGGGGGTTCCACGTCACGACGGAGGCCTATCGAACGTTCCTGGCGGGCTTGCGCGACGACATCGCCGCAGGCGATCCCGCGCAGATGGCGGCGCTGTTCGCCCGGCACGACCTGCCGGTGTCGGTCGCCGAGGAGATCCGGCTCGCCTACGCGGCGCTGGGCGAGGACGTGGCGGTGGCAGTGCGCTCGTCGGCGACCGCCGAGGACCTGCCGGAGCTGTCGTTCGCCGGTCAGCAGGACACCTACCTCAACGTTCGCGGCGACACCCTGCTCGACACGGTCAAACGGTGCTGGGCGTCGCTGTGGAGCGCGCGCGCGATCGCCTACCGCGACCAGCATGGCGTCTCCGACGACGACGTCGCGATGGCGGTGGTCGTGCAGGAACTGGTGGAAGCGGACGCGGCAGGCGTCCTGTTCACCGCAGACCCGGTGACCGGCGCCCGCGACGATACGGTGATCAACGCCTCGTGGGGGCTGGGCGAGGCTGTGGTCGCCGGGCAGCTCACCCCGGACACGGTGGTCGTCTCGGCAGGCGTGGTGACCCGGGCGACCACCGGGGACAAGGCCGTGATGACCGTGCGGACCACCGCCGGGACCGAGGAGCGCCCGACACCTGATGAGCTGCGCGGCCGTCCAGTTCTGGACGAGACACAAGCCGTAGAGCTCGCCGTGCTCGGAGCAAAGGTGCAGCAGCTCTACGGCGTGCCGATGGATGTGGAGTGGGCCCGGCAGGGCGGGGCGTTCTGGATCGTGCAGGCCCGCCCGATCACCGGCCTGAGGCCCCGGCTCGAGGAATGGAACGACAGCCTCAAAGGTGACTACCTGTGGACCGCAGGCAACTTCGGGGAGGCCATCCCCGATGTCATGACCCCGATCACATGGTCGTTCGTGAAGCTGTTCATCCGCGAGGCCATGTCGGGCTCGGCGCTGCCCGGCTTCGACATGGTGGGCAACATCGGTGGCCGCTTCTACATGAATCTCAGCCCCATCTACGCGTTGACCACGGCACTGCGGGTGCAGAGCCTGCGCAGCGGGGTCGAGGATGTCTTCGGCAAGGTCCCGCCCGGTCTCGCCCTACCGAAGGTGAACATCGTCCGCCTGGGAATGCTCAAGGAGATCATCCCCATGGCAATCCGGATCCGGCTCCGGGCCCGGGCCAACGGAAAGGGCCTGGGCGCGTTTCTGAAGAGCTCCCCTGCACGGTGCGAAGACCTCCGGTCGCGCATCGCCTCCACCGGGTCGGGCGTCGCGCTGGCGCGCATGTACGAGCTCGAGATCCAGCCACACGTGATCACCGCGTGCCGCATGCTGGAGGCCGCAGGTCGCCAGGGTGGATCCAGCCTGCTGTTCACCCGCACCACGCTGCGCAAGATGGTGGGCGCCACCGACGCCGAGGCGATGTTGACCGGGGTCAACGCCGCAGGGGAGCTGGCCAGCCTCGGCTTGGTCGTTGGCCTCAACCGGCTGGCCCGCGGCGACATCAGCCGCGAGGAGTTCGGCCGCCGCTACGGCCACCGCGGCCCCCACGAGTTCGAGGTGTCGATCCCGCGACCCGGCGAAGACCCGGCCTGGATCGATGCCCAGCTCGCGGGCCTGCGCGACATGCACACCGGAACCGACGTGCTGCTCGCCCGCCAGCAGAAGGCCTGCGAAGCGGCGTGGGCGCGCTTCGCCGAGCGCTACCCGCGCAAACAGGCCGCGATGGGCGCGCGGGTGCAGCGCTGGGGAGCGGTCGTGCGCGACCGCGAGACCGCGCGATCAGAGAACATGCGGGCGTTCTGGGTGCTGCGGGCCTTCGTCGTACGCGCCGGTGAGTTGACCGGACACGGCGACGAGGTTTTCTACCTGGCCATCGACGAGCTCCTCGACCTCCTGCGCGGCAACCTGTCCGCGTTGGCGCGGGTGGCGGTGCGGCGGGCGACCTACGAGCGGTACGCGGCCCTACCGCCGTATCCGGCTCTGATCGTCGGCCACTTCGACCCCGTCCGCTGGGCCGCCGACCCCCACCGGCGCACCGACCTCTACGACGCCCGCGGCGACACCGTTCCGGTCAGCGACACCATCACCGGGTTCCCTGGGGCGCCGGGCCTGGTCGAGGGCACTGCCCGGGTCATCGCTCGTCCCGAGCAGGGCGAGCGGCTTCAGCCCGGCGAGATCCTGGTCACCACACTGACGAACGTCGGCTGGACCCCGATCTTCCCCCGCGCCGCTGCCATCGTGACCGATGTGGGTGCGCCTCTGTCACACGCTTCCATCGTGGCCCGTGAGCTCGGCATCCCGGCCGTGGTCGGAACCGGCAACGCGACCATGCGGCTCCACGACGGCGATCACATCCGCGTCGACGGCGAGCACGGCACCGTCGAACGACGCCCCAGCGGATGAGTCCTACGGCTCCATGCCTTCCGGTACAACAGCACTGCCCATCCGCCTCGGCCGGGACGACTCTGGATCGCCTGAAGCGATCTCACGGTGCCGTTGGCGCACACCGTTGCGTCCAGCGACTCCGGAAGTCGCAGCAGCGCGGATACGTCTCGACCGCGCCGGGCTTCACCGGAATCCGAGGCTTGAAGGACACGTCATGTCTGATGCCGAGCCAGGGGCGAATACCGTCGCGAGCTTCCGATCCTTCGTCGAGCGCCTCGACGCCGACCCCCAGGGCGCGCTGCTCGTGGCCAACCTCGAGCAAGGACACGCACCCGATGACAACGGATGGTGCCGCCACGTCCTGCACACGTTGACGAACCACCCTGAACGCCACCCGTGCAGCACGGCGCAGCTGGTCGCGGCCATCCGCGAAACCACGCCGTGGCGACACCTCGAGTAACACCGCCCCGCCAGGCGGTTGTGGAAGCCGACGGCCTGCTCTGGCCACGTAAGAGCGACCGGCACATGAGGCGCGTGGCAGGCGTGACAGGGTCTTCGCAGAGTCCGTTGTCGCTTCGCAGGGTCTGCGGACCCTGCGACGTGCGTGCGCGGTCTGCGAAGTGGCCCTGGTCGGCGCGAGCTGGTCGACACGCGCCGCTGGCGTGGGGGTGGAGGTCGCGGGCCGCGGTGCTGAGATAGATCGCCGCGCGCCGCACCGGGGTGAGCGGGGCGGGTTGTTGGGGTGCGGATGGCGCCGATCAGCCCGAGCAGGCGGGTGGGTGAGGTCGGGTCCTGCGGGGTGACGTCGGCCCCCGCGGAGGCCGACTGCGCACGCCGCGGGGTGACGTCGCAACCCCGTGCGCGGCGTGTGAGGTGCCGGTGCGGGGTGCGAAGTGGGCTGACCGCGGCCCGAATGTGCAGCGGACGTGGCCCCGGCACGGCAGTGGCGTGGCCGTAGTGACGCTGTTCACCGTCGGTTGGGCCGGTGGTCGCCTGCAGTGGTGCGAGAAGTGCACCAGGGCCCCTGTTGACACCACTTTCGCCGATCATGCCGGCAACAGGGTCAGCGGTTCAGACTGAGAGTTCGTATGGCCCGACTGACGGCCGGTGTCGCCCGCCGCACGATCAGACCTACAGCTCGTCGGGATCATCGAGGACAGGAGTCAGCGATGTGGGTCACGACGCCCGCGCCCTGCATCGCCGCCGCGATGTCGGGCGGCGGTGGACGGTCGGTGACGAGTGCGCAAAGCCGCTGCAGCGGGACAACGCAGGCGGGCGCAGAGCCGCTGAAGACGTCGTAGGTCACAACGAGGACGACCTCGTCGGCGATCTCGACCAGTCGCCGCTGGACGCTGGCTTCCGCGGGTGAGCAGGAGTAGGTCCCGCGTGCGTCGGCCGCCGCGACCGAGAGGAAGAACATGCGCGCGCGGAGCTCGGCGGCGGCTGCCTCCGTGCTCGGTCCGACGAAAGCGTGACGATCGGACTGCAGCTCGCCTCCCAGCGCGACGGTCCGCAGCTTGGACGGTCGCTCGTCCAGCAGGCGCAGCACAGACAACGAGTGGGTGATCACCGACCCGTGGAAGGTCCCGGGGAGTGCGCGCGCGAGAGCGGTCGGTGTGGGGCCTGCATCGAGGACAATGGTGTCCGTCCCCGCAATGAGCGAGACAGCGAGTGCTGCGATCCGCGCATGGGCCGCCGCGTTGTTGTCAGGTTCGATGGTCTCAGGGTGCAGTTCGGCGATAGGCAGGGTCGCGCCGCCGTGCACCAGGCGGATCTGTCCGCTGGACTCCAGCGCGTGCAGGTCGCGCCGGGTTGTCATGGAGGACACCGCTTGCTCGGCGATGTCAACGACGTCATGGTCGCTCTGCTGGCGGTCAACACTCCTCCTACGGAGCGACAAGCACCGTCTCGCCGTGCGACGCATCGCCGACGGCGAAACACCGATGCAGGATCGCTCAGGCGGCCCTCCCGGGTGACAGAACCTGTTCAAGGTCACCGGGGTCCGGGGTGTCAATCGCCGCCCGACACGGGTCGTGAGCAGCTGAGGTGAAGTGTGCTCGCTGGGCTTGCTCGATTCAAGACCTCGCGGTTGCTGCTCACTGAGACGACGGGAGACTCTTCCGGTCGGCGACGCGGAGGTGGCCACGGCGGTGCTCACGCACGCTCGGTAGCTGGCTGGTCGCCCCACCTGTCGTGTGAGAAAACACCACGAATTGTTAAAAGGAGGACAAGGTAGTGTTTTGACGTTGCTCGCGAGCCGCGCCTAGCCTCCATTCACAGTATCCGACCCGCGGGTTTGATCTGCGGCGGGTAGGCACTGGTAGGCACTGCGTGGATATGGGCTCGGTGCTCGCCGCGGAGCTCGTGCGCCGGCGAACGTCTACGGCTCCTGACCAGCAACTACCCGTCAACAGGCACTCCTGTGCCGCGCACCGACGCGGCGCAGCAGTGGGCTGGCACAGCCGTGGCACAGCCGGAGCCGACATGTCGCGTCGCACTTCCCCGCCACGAACGGTCATCAGCAGGATCAGTGCGATCCTGTCGACGTGCTTGAGCGGTGATAGCCACACCATGACACCGTCCATCTCGATCCGCGGCAATGAAGGGTGATCTTGTGGCCAGGAAAGCGGCAGAGGAGTTGCGTAGCCATCGCTGGTATGGCGCAGAGGACATGCGCTCGTTCGGGCATCGGTCGCGTACCGCGCAGATGGGCTTTGACGCCGAGGACTACCGGGGCAAGCCGGTGATCGCGATCGTGAACACCTGGAGTGACATCAACCCGTGCCACACCCACTTCAAGCAGCGTGTGGAGGATGTGAAGCGGGGGGTGTGGTCGGCGGGCGGGTTCCCGCTGGAGTTGCCCGCGATGTCGTTGTCGGAGCCGTTTCAGAAGCCGACGACGATGCTGTACCGCAACCTGCTGGCGATGGAGACCGAGGAGTTGCTGCGGTCCTACCCGATCGACGGTGCCGTGCTGATGGGCGGCTGCGACAAGACGACGCCGGGGCTGCTGATGGGGGCCTCGTCGATGGATCTTCCTGCGCTGTTTCTGCCTGCCGGTCCGATGCTGCGCGGCAACTGGCGCGGCACCACGCTCGGTTCGGGCTCGGATACCTGGAAGTACTGGGCTGACCTGCGCGCCGGGAAGATCACCCAGGAGGATTGGAAGGGGATCGAGAACGGCATCGCGCGCTCGCCGGGGCACTGCATGACGATGGGCACGGCGTCGACGATGACGAGTGCGGCCGAAGCGCTGGGCGTGACGCTGCCCGGTGCTGCGTCCATTCCGGCGGCCGACTCGCGGCATGCGGTGATGGGCGCCCACACCGGGCGGCGCGTCGTGGACATGGTGTGGGAGGACGTGCGGCTCTCGACGATCCTGACGCGCACGGCGTTCCGCAACGCGATCGTCACGGTGCTCGCGATCGGCGGCTCGACGAACGCGATCGTGCACTTGATCGCGATGGCGCGGCGGATCGGCGTGCAGTTGGATCTCGGTGACTTCGACGAGCTCGCCCGCACGACTCCGCTGTTGGCCAACATCCGCCCGTCGGGGAAGTACCTGATGGAGGACCTCTTCTACGCAGGTGGCCTGCCTGCATTGCTGCGGCGCCTCGGCGACCTGCTGGACACCTCGGCGATGACGGCCAACGGCGCCACGCTGGGGGAGAACATCGCGGGCGCCACGGTGTTCGACGACGATGTGATCCGGGCGCGAGAGGACCCCATCGTCGAGTCCAACACCCTCGCGGTGCTGTTCGGCAACCTCGCCCCGGACGGTGCGGTGATCAAGCCGCCTGCCGCGGAGGTGCGGCTGCATCGGCACTCGGGGCCTGCGGTGGTGTTCGAGAACTACGACGACATGGCGGCCCGGATCGACGATCCCGATCTCGTGGTGGACGAGGACTCGGTGTTGGTGCTCAAGAGCGCGGGTCCGCAGGGTGCGCCGGGCATGCCCGAGTGGGGTCAGCTGCCGATCCCGAAGAAGCTGCTGGAGAGGGGGGTGCGCGACATGGTGCGCATCTCTGATGCTCGGATGAGCGGCACGAGCTACGGGGCGTGTGTGCTGCACGTGGCGCCGGAGTCGCATGTAGGGGGGCCGCTCGCGCTCGTGCGCGACGGGGATGTGATCGAGCTCGACGTGCCCGGCCGCCGGATCACCCTCGCCGTCTCCGATGAGGAGTTGGAGAAGCGCCGGGCGGACTGGCAGCAGCCGCCCGCGAAGTTCGGCCGCGGCTACGGCGCGCTGTATCTGCAGCACATCACCCAAGCCAACGAGGGCTGCGACTTCGACTTCCTCGAAGCAGGCGCCCCCACCCCAGAACCCGAGATCCACTGATCCACTGAGCGGAGCTTGCGGAGCGAACATGAGTACGAGCCCGAGCATGTCAAACGAGGAGGTCGGTCAAGTGCATCTCACCGTGGCCCAGGCAGTGGTGCGGTCTGTGGCCAACCTGCCGTGGCCCGTCCGGCGCTGGCCCTACTGACCGATCGACCAGACGAAGGGACAACTCTCGTGGCTGTGAACGTCGACGTCATCGGCGTCGGGATGATCGGCCAGGACCACATCTCGTTGCGAAACGACCGCCCGAACCTGAGGTAGGACTTCACCCGGGAATGCCCGACGTGCGCGTTGCGGGTGCGGTCGAGGAGCGCGGGTTCGGTCCGCCGCGTCCTGGCCGACCCGGGCGAGCACGTGCGCGACGCCCCGCACGTCGACAGGTGATCGCCGCGAGCCCGGCCGAGTTGCAGCAGGGTGACACTGCTGTAACCGAGTCGGAGCATTGTCACCCTGCTGCGATGCGGACGTGGTGGTGCGCGTCGGACACCGGCCCATGCGGCACGGGGGTGGCGTGACAGGGTCCTCGCAGGGTCCGTTGTCGCTTCGCAGGGTCCGTGGACTCTGCGACGTGCGTGCGCGGTCTGCGAAGTGGCCTGGTTGGGGCGGCGATCAGCCCGGGCAGGCGGGCGCGGCTGGTCCCGTGTGGTGATGTCGCACCCCGGGGAGGACGACTGCGCACCCCGGGGAGGACGACTGCGCACGCCGGGGAGGACGACTGCGCACCCCGGGGAGGACGACTGCGCACGCCGGGGAGGACGACTCCGCACGCCGGGGAGGACGTCGCACCCCAATGATCGTGCAGCGCGGGGGGACAACCGAGGAAGCCGAGCAGGCACAGACCACCGAAGACCCAAAGCGGTGGCCTCCCAGCCGCGGTTACGCCGACGTCTCATGCCTCACAGTTACGTCCCGGGACCTACGGTGTTACCGGCTTGGGCGTGTCGGCACAGGTGCGCGGGCCTCGTGCCGTGAGGTCTGCCGAAGACCAGACGGCCGCCCGGTGTTCGAACGTGCCAGCTTGCCCAACCGCCAGGCCGCGGTACTAGCGTGACCGGCGGAGGAGGCAACTCATGTCGACTACCGTGTTCGATCCGTTCGGGGACGCGTTCCTCGCCGATCCCTATCCTCAGTTCGCGCGCTTCGTCGATGCCGAGCCGGTGTTCTGGTCCCCGTCGCTCGGGTACTGGGTGGTCTCCCGGTACGACGACTGCCGACGCGTGCTTCGCGACTACGCCACGTTCTCGGCCGTCAACAGCCTCTCGCCGCTCACCCCGCCGTGCGCCCGCGCGGGCTCGGCGCTGGCCGAAGGCGGGTTCCGCTCGATACCGACACTCACCAACGTCGACCCGCCCGCGCACGGCCGCACACGCCGGATCGCCTACCTCGCGTTCACCCCGCGCCGCGTCGCGCAGCTTGAGGAGTTCATCCGCGACACCGTGCGGAGGTTCATCGCGGACCGGTTTCACGAAGGGTGCGCGGACATCGTCTCCGCGCTCACCTGGGAGCTTCCGGTGCGGGTGATCTTCCAGGTGCTCGGGGTCCCTGCGTCGGACGTCGAGGCCGTCAAGGCAGGCTCGGCCAACCGGCTGCTGTTCATGTTCGGCCGCGCGGGGGAGGACGAGCAGGTTCAGATCGCGGAAGGCATGGCCGAGTTCTGGCGCTACTGCGAGCAGCTCGCCGAGGACCGCCGTGCGCGGCCGCGCGACGACTTCACGTCCGATCTGGTGCACACCCCAGACCGGGAAGGTCAGCCGCTGTCCCAGCGGGAGGTGGCCACGATCTTGTTCGGGCTGCTGCTGGCCGGGCACGAGACCACAACGAATCTGCTGGGCAACGCCGTGCGCAGGCTGCTTGAACACCGGGACAGCTGGGAAGAGGTGTGCGCCGACCCGACGTTGATCCCGGGCGCGGTCGAAGAGGTGTTGCGCTTCGACTCGTCGGTGATCCACTGGCGTCGGCGGACGACGAGACCGGTGATCCTGCAGGGTGTCGAACTGCCTGCCGACGCGGACGTGCTCGTCTCGATCGGCGCCGCGAACCGCGATCCGGCCGTCTTCACCGATCCCGACCGGTTCGACATCAGACGCGCTGGGGCGAGCGAGCACCTGTCGTTCGGCTACGGCCCGCACTACTGCCTCGGCGCGCCGCTGGCCCGGCTCGAGGCCCGCGTCGTGCTCGAGGAGCTCACAGCGGCGCTGCCGGGCCTGCGGCTCACACCGGGCCAGACGTTCGCGTTCAGCCCCATCATCGGCTTCCGCGGCCCGACCGCGGTCCACGTCGAGTGGGACCCGATCGACGGCGCATGACACCACGCAGTCGGCTGGACCGTGCCTACAGCGGGCGCCTGAGATCTTTTTCTCCCGCTGCCATCCGGTAAACCGTTCAAGGCGGGCTCATCGCAGTCGGTACACCATTCCGCCGGGGCAAGCAATACATTGCAATGCTTAAGATCAACCGTCTCGGCGCAGCCGATGTGATCGCGTCGCGGGATCTCGCCATCGGGCGCTGCGTCTGGCATACTCCCGGACTGTTGCTAATTCTCTTACCGTTCGTCGCTTGCTGGGGGGCCATTCGGTGATCGAACGGATGAGTTTCGGAACTGCGCAGGTCCGCGCCGGTACAAGCCGTGTCGAGCTCCGGCCCGGCGGCTCGCTGACCATCGGCCTCGGGGTGAGTGCCACCGACCGGGCCGAGCTGGATGGCGCGGCCGGTTTCGTATGGACGAATTACGGGTCCGCCGATCCACGCGCCTTTCGATCCGTGCCGATGACAAGGGTCGAACCGCGCGACGAGTATCAGGTCGCCTTCGAGGTGACCCTCGATCCCGCGACACCGGGCACCTTTATCGCCACCGGCTATGTCGACGCCGCCGGGGCGCGCCGCTGGGCCCAGGAGTACGCGGTGCCCCCTCTGGCGTCGGACCCGTTCAACCTCAACAACCGGCTGGTCTTCCGGGTGTCTGCACCCGAGATCGACGGGCTGTTGGTGCGCCAGGTTCCGCTGGACAAGGCGAACGCCCGTTCCGACAGCACGGACATTTCGACGATCGACGACATGCTTGAGGAGGGGAAGGGGTTCTACAGCCTCGAGCTGCTGGCCGGGCAGGGCGTCAACTGCGTGTGGGTCCAGGTGCCGTACCGCCTCGACCTGTGGGACAAGCTGCCCGCGGTCGACGACGCGGGAAGCGACTACGCCAGCACGGATTGGTTCGCCATCGATCCGGAACTCTCACGGGAAGCCCGAATGGTGCCGCCCTGGGACCTGGACCGGCAGCGGGAGCTGGCTAACGCGGTGATGCGGCGGTTCGTCGAAAGGGCTCACGAGCTGGGGATGAAGGTGCTCTTCGAGATCGCGCCGAATCACGTCGGACACAATTTCATCTTTCGTGACTCCTTCGACGACGCCGAGACGATCGACGTGCGGCGGCGGGATTACTCGCAGATGGCGATCGACGCTGCCCAGCTGGCCGACGTGAACGCGCGGCTCACCGGCTCGGTATACAGCGAGACGCTGAAGCACTACGCCGAATACATGCTGCCCCAGATGTACGCGGCGAAGTACCCGGACGGCACGTACAACCCCTACGGCGCACGCAACGTGACCGAGACGTACTCGCCGGACTGGTACGGCGTGTGGGCCGACACGAAACACCTCAACCACGGTGGTCACGCGGGCCAGCACATCTGGTATCCCCGCACTCCGCAGAACTACCACGTCCTGGACTACATCGGACGCGTGATGCGCTGGGCGGCCGTCGAGCTCGGCGCCGATGGGTTCCGCATCGACCACACCCTCGGTATGCCGTTCTACTTCTTCGAGCAGACACTTCCCTGGGTCGAGGGCAAGCTGCGGGAGAAACGCGGAGCGGACGCGCATCTCATCCTCGTCCATGAAGACCATGACCGTAAGGACTACTCGGCCCGCGTCGGCGACGTCGTGCAGTCCACCGGCTACAAACGTCTGCTGCAAGCGCTCACCGACCAGGACGTCGAGGGTATTTGGAACTATTACGAAGACCCCAACGTACGTGCGGAGTTCGCAGGCACCGGCAACCACGACGAGATACGGGGGTCCGTGTTCTTCGCCGGTGACCTGCTGGCCTACGGCAACGCCGTGCTCACGATGCTGCTCATGGGCGGCGCGATGACGATGTTGGCGGGAGATGAGTACGCGGAAAGTCAGCAGCTGCGGTTCAAAGCCAAAGGCGGCATACCGACGCTCTGGCAGCTGCGGCTGGGACAGCT
The DNA here is from genome assembly GCA_963826705.1 of uncultured Actinomycetota bacterium. GTDB lineage: Bacteria > Actinomycetota > Actinomycetes > Mycobacteriales > Pseudonocardiaceae > Pseudonocardia. The sequence continues at coordinate 60,148 of CAWGYF010000016.1, read as the reverse complement.
GCCGCCGGACAACGTCAACCTGGCCTACTGGATCGGCCGGGCGGGTCAGCTCAAGAGCCACCACCCGGCGTTGCGCGGCATCCGACGGCAGCGGCTGACCTTGCGTGGCGGCGGGCCGGGCGGCCATCTTCTGGCCTGCGCCCGGTCGAGCGGGCGAGCGGAGGATGTGCCTCTGCTGGTCATCAACAACGTCAGCCGCAGCGAGTGGGCGACCGGAACGTACGACCTGGGCGACGCCGTGCGGGCTTGGCTCCAGTCGACGCCGACGGCCTTCTACCAGATCCGGGATCTGCTCGCGCTCGATCCCGACCGGCCGCTCTGGCGGCGCCCGCTGCACGGGCAAGAGCTACTCGACGAGGGTCTTCACGTCGGGCTGCAGCCGTACCAGATCCAGGTGCTCGAGCTGGATCGGCTCGAGTAGCACCGCTATGGCCCTGCCGCAGAGCTTCATCACCCCGGGCACCCCGATGGGTGCAACGGTCGTGCCGGGGGGCACGACGTTTCGGGCGTGGGCGCCACGCGCCTCTGCCGTGCACGTCTGCTACGACCGAAACTGGGCGCCCGGGCCGGACAACCTGCTGGTCCGCCGCGACAAGGGGCACTGGACGGGCTTCGTGGCCGGGATCGGCGACGGCGCGCCGTACAAGTATTGGGTCGTCGGCGAGGGCGGCGCGGGCTACAAGCGCGACCCCTACGCGCGGGAGCTCACGGCGCAGGCACCGGTGAACTGCGTCGTCCGGGACCCGCGCAGCTACCCCTGGCACGACGGGGGGTTCCGGCCTCCGCCGTTCAACGACCTGGTCATCTACGAGCTCCACGTCGGGTCGTTCCTCGTCGCGCCGGGTGGCGATATCGGCACGTTTCTCGACGTTCTCAGCCGCGTCGACCACCTCGTTGCGCTTGGCGTCAACGCCGTGCAGCTGATGCCGATCGTCGAGTTCCCCACTTCGTCGAGCCAGGGCTACAACGGAACCGATCTGTTCTCGCCGGAGCAGCGCTACACCCAGCAGGACGGCGGCCGGATCGACGAATGCCGCGACCGGGTGAACAGCTACCTGGCGCGGGCCAACCGTCCCGGACTGTCCTCCGAGCAGCTGCGTGGCGCGGGCGACCAGCTCAAGGCGCTCATCGACATCTGTCACCTCAACGGGCTCGCCGTCCTGTTCGACCTGGTTCTCAACCACGCGGGACCGGGATTCGACGATGAGAGCTTGTATTTCTTCGACCGGGCGCGCACAGGCGACAACAACAACAGCCTCTACTTCACCGACCAGGGCTGGGTGGGCGGGCTCCTATTCGCCTTCTGGAACCCCGATGTCCGACAGTTCTTGATCGACGACGCTCGGTTCATGCTCGAGGAGTACCACGTCGACGGCTTCCGGTACGACATGATCAGACTGGCGGTGCAGAGCAGCACGAGCGGTTGGGGGTTTTGCCAGGATCTGACCAGCACGATCCGGTTCGTCAAACCCGAGGCGGTGCAGATCGCCGAGTACTGGCCCACCGATCCCTGGGCGGTCAAGGGCCCAGCCGACGGAGGGGCGGGCTTCGACGCCGCATGGGACGGCGATCTCCGCGACGCGCTGCGCGACGCCATCCGGCAGGCGTCCTGGGGCCGACAGGCGAGCGTCGACGTCGAGCGGGTCGGGCAGTGTCTCTACCGGCCGCAGGGCTACCCGGCGGCGTGGAAGACGGTGCGCTACATCGAAAGCCACGACGAGGTGCGCGACGACCGCGGCCCGCGGGTGGCGAAGCTCGCCGACGGGGCGGATCCGTCGTCGTGGTTCGCAGGCAGTCGGGCGCGGGCCGCCACCGGCATCCTGCTCACGGCACCGGGGATCCCGATGCTGTTCATGGGGCAGGAGTTCCTCGAGGCGACCCCGTGGCACCCCGACGGCGTTCCGGGCGGCAACCAACTCGCCTGGCATGAGCTCGATTCGGGCAACAAGGTTCGCGGCGACTTCCTGCGCTTCGTCAGCGAACTGCTGGCGCTGCGGCGGGAGCAGCCCGCGTTGCGTGGCGAGCCGATCAACGTGTACCACGCGTCGAACAGCAACCGGGTCCTGGCCTACCACCGTTGGCTGGAGGGTGCCGGGCGCGATGTTGTGATCGTGGCGAGCTTCGAGGAGACCACCTACTACGGATACCGCATCGGTATGCCGAGGCCGGGATGGTGGGTCGAGAGGTTCAACAGCGACGTCTATTACAACTGGGTCAATCCGTCGGCCGCGGGCAACGGCGGCGGCGTGCGGGCGGACGGGCCGCCCATGCACGGTATGCCTTGCTCCGCCGCGCTCACCATCCCGGCCAACTCGTTGCTAATACTGACCTTCTGAAGGATTTCGGAATCACCATCGCGACCTCGGAAATATTGGCGCAATCATCCGTGCAATGGCGAAAACTCATGCATCGGTACATCACCTGCAGTTGGAGAGCCGGGCGATGCGGGACGGGCTGGAGTTCATGCGGCTGCTGACCCAGGCGCACCTGGACCTGCGCGCGGCCCGGGAGCAGCCCCGGACTCGATGTCACGGACGCGGGTGGGAATGCGCGCACGCGCTGCGAGGACGGGCACGAGCGGACCCGGGTGATGATCTACGGGCCGGTGCGCACGACCCGGATCGCCTACCGCAGGCGGGACACGGAGAACCTGTACCCGCAGGACGCGGAGCTGAACTGGGGTGAGCACGCGTACTCGGCGGGGATCGTCGCCCGCACCGCCGGGGCAGTGGCCGCGGGTCCCTTCGAGCAGGCGGTCGAGCAGGTCAGCGCGCAGGGTGCGATCCGGCTCGGCAAGCGGCAGTGTGAACAACTCGCGATCGCCGCGGCCGGCGATTTCGACGCGTTCTATGCTTCGCGGCTGCCGCGGCCGTGCCAGGCGGGCACCGGGCTGCTGCTGAGCGCCGACGGGTCGGGGTTCCCGGTTCTGCCCGGCGCGCTGCGCGCGGCCACCGCGAAGGCCGCGGCGGCCCGCGCCCGGCAGGCGGCGGAGTCCGGGTGGCCCGATAACCCCTCAGAGCTGCGTAAGTCCCGCAAGCGGATGGCCGAGTTGGCCGCCGTCGCCGACATCCCGCCCGTCCCGCGCACCGCCGGCGACATCATCACCGCCCTGTTCGGCCCCGCCCGCAGCAGCAGCAGCGGGGGTGGCGGTCCCGCCCCGCAACCCGGGCCGCACGCGCACGGCAAGACGCTGTTCGCCTCCGTCCGCCGCCCGGCCGTACAGGTGATCGCGGACGCGTTCGCCGAGGCGCACCGCCGCGACCCCGGCCACCAGCGGCCCTGGTTCGCGGTCGTGGATGGCAACAACCACCAGATCCAGACCATCACGGCTCTCGCCGCGAAGCACGGCGTCCAGGTGCCGATCCTGATCGACCTGATCCACATCACCCAGTACTTGTGGAAGGCCGCGAACAGCTTCTTTTACCGGCCGCGGCCAGACCGCAAGCGTTGCTCGGCGACCACGCGTCCCTCGCGGAGGCCATCGGCTCGGTTTCGGCGCGGTGGCTGTCGTGGCGTCGTGGCCCGTGTTGGTAGTCGTGAGCCCGCAAGTAGCGGTCGAGCCGACGTGGCGGGGGTTGCGTCGCCGGCGAAATCCCGAGTGTGGAGGCTGCGTCGAGATGACGGTGAGCGGGGTTTTGGTCGGGCGGAATCCCGGTGGTGGCAATCTCGGGGGTGACTGGCTGGCGCGGGTCGGCCCCGGCCCAGCACGGTCTCCGCCACCGAGCCGCTGCTGCAGCCAATCGGCGAGCGCGTCGACGCTCGCCGCGCTGGTGATGTCGAGCTGGCGGACCGCGACCTGGTCGGCCAGCTCCCTGAGCAGGTCGAGCGCGAGCCTGCCGCGCTCGACCGACCGGCTTCCCAGCACCACGCGCATGTCCAGCTCGGCCAGCCGTCGGACGGTCTCGAGACCAAGCCCGCGGTTGCCGCCGCTGACCACCGCAACGCGGCCTGCCGCGGGCTCGCTCCATCCTTCCACGGCGTGGTGATCCTCTCGTCGAGCTGGTGGCAGTTGCGGGGAGGTATGCCCACAACGTCGTATTCGGAAGTACCGTCCGCGTTGTTTCATGTGGACCGGGGCAACGGCCATCCCAGATTTTGGCGACCGCATCAGGATAGTAGAGAAACCCGGGTCCCGTTCCGCGTGCGCGCTTCGGGACGGCAATCACAATGTCAAGCTATGCCCGCCTCGAAGCACGGCAAGTACCGCATTCCGGGCACACCGGCCGGGTGCAGACGTGCGGTCGAATTCGCGGTGGCCTGCGGCAGGACCGGCGGCGCGGCCGTCCAGCATCGGTAGGCGATCAGCGGCGACGGCCAGAGCATGCTCCGTCCAGGCCCAGAGTCAGACAGGAAGGGGGCCGATGGACCCTGTCGACGAGGCCTGCGACCGCGAACGGTAACAGCATGAGGGATTGGTCTGGGCGCGACGCCGGTGTTGCGCGCATGACGCCGGTGTTCGCCATCGATCCGGTCATCTCGGTCGTCGTCTCGGCGGCCCGAGATCTTGACGATGCCACCGCCGCGCGCCTGCTGCACTGGTGCGAGGGGCGGCTGCATCTGCTCGATACCGGGAGGAGCGTGATCAGCCACCTCTTGGTGGATCTGAGCCACGCTCGCCGCGCCACGCCATCGGCTGTCGCCATCCTTGATCACGCCCGTGTCGAAGCCGATCTGCGACACGTCGGGATTCACCTTGTGGGCGCTGGTCCGATCATGGCCACGTGTTCGTTGCCTGTCCGCTGCCGCCTCAGTCGGTGGAGTGCCTTTCCCACCCTCGACGCCGCGTATGCCACACTGCATCCACCAGCAGATTCGGGTCCTACGACACGTCATGCTGTCGATCCTGACGCGCTCGTGCTCACCTCGATCACATTGCAGGATCGTCTCGGATAGGCGCGTTCACGGGTGAGTCGGGCACCCGGCTGCGGCGAATCGGCCGGATGGCCGCAGCGAATTGGCCGTCTCGGCACGGGAGGCGGACGTGATCGCCGGAAGTGGTGCCAGGCGTGCGCTGGGTGCTCCCGTGGCACCACTTCTGCCGATTACCCGCCGGACATGTCGGCGAGCCCGCACAGCCGGGGCACACCGTGAGGTACGGCGGCGGGTGCCCCGGCTGTGCCGCGGCTTGTGATATAGGGCGCTGGTGCCGGTTGGGAAGGCTCAGGCGGTCGCGGTCGTGCGCTCCTCGCGGTGATGCTGTCGCCTGCTGAGCAGCCATACGACGGCGGCGACTCCGATGGTCGCGGATGTCCAGGCGGCGAACATGGGCGGGAGCCCGAGGCGCTGGGCCGCTCCGGTGGTGAAGCCGCCGTGGGGGGTGAAGATGGCCAGGGTCGTGAGTGTGGCGGCGTAGACCGCCGCCGCGACCGCGAGCCCTCGCACGATGAGCAGCGGCGCACGCTGCAGAGCCAGCGCAACGTAGGCGGAGAGCATGGGCAGGATGACGGCGGCGAAGCGGGCGGGCGGCGCCCACCCTCCGTCCCAGAACGTGAAGGTGCAGACAACAAGCGTGTAGGGCAGGACGAGGGCCGCAATCTGGATGTGCAACGGCCGCCAGCGCCGGGAGGTGGCCAGCGCAACCCCGGGCAGGACCAGGAGGAAGATCGGGAAGTTCGGGATGATCCCGGTGCCGGGATCCATCACCGTCCCTATGAGCCCGGGTAATGGGTTCTTCTGGAAGGGCACTGCGCCGATGCTGACCTGGTTGGGTGCAGGCGAGAGGGTGTGCCAGACGACGAGGTTGTAGACCTCGAGGCAGGCTGTCAGCAGCAGGGCAGAGAGGGTACGGTCGCAGGCGCGCTTGCTCGCAGTCGCGATCCGCTGCACGGTTTCGGGCACGGACACGGCGGTGAGGGTGTCGGCTATGTGAACACGAGCGGCAGCACGATGGCTGCGGTGACCAGGGAGACACCACTCAGGAGATCGGACCGGATGGGGATCGCCTTGACAGCAGCGCGTCCCAGACAGAGGCCTGCCAATGACATCACGGCGGTCATGGCACCGAAGGTCACGGCCGGGATGACGGGAGAGAATCCGAGCAGCCCCAGGCCTGTTCCGGCGAGCAGGTTGTCCACGCTCAGGGACAACGGCATGCCGAACAGGGTTACCCAGGGATGGTCCAGCTCTTCTGGTTCCGGGTTCCGGATCGCTCCGACGAGCAGGTACAGGCCGTAGGCACCCATCACGCCCGGACCGACATAGTCCGCGATCGGTCCGATGGAGTCTCCGAAGAGGCTCCCGAGCTCGCCGCCCACGAGAGGCGCCGCGGCGTCCCAGAACCCGAACACCACGGCGATCTGGAACGCACGACGGAGACCGAACGGAACGGTCCCGAGGGCGATTGAGGACCGGAAGTTGTCCAGACTGAGCACGAACGCGAGCGCCAGCAGTCCGAGGAACGGTCCTATGGGCATGTCTACCTGACCCGGTGTGGACGGGGGACGAGGGCTATTTCGGTGGGCGCCTGCTCGCTGTTCGCCGCCCGTACCGCGTCCGCCACGATCCCGTGGTCAGGCGAGAGGTGGCAGACCGGATCGGTGCGAGCCGCGTCTCCGGTGAGCAGGAACGCCTGGCATCGGCATCCACCGAAGTCGATCTCGCGGCGATCACAGCTGCGGCACGGCTGCGGCATCCAGTCCGTGCCCCGGAAACTCTCGAAGAGCGGCGACTCGGCCCAGATTCGGGCCAACGGTTCCTCGCGCACGCTCGCCCGCGGAAGCGGGATCACCTGCGCGGCAGGGCAAGGCAGTACGTCGCCGTTCGGCGCAACGGTGAGCTGACGTTTCGCCCACCCTCCCATGCAGGGCTTGGGGAAGCGGCTGTAGTAGTCGGGAAGCACGTAGATGACGTCCATCCGGCCTTTCAGGCGCTTGCGTGCGGCGCTCACGACCGGCTCGGCCCGCTCGAGCTGGGCCCGGCTGGGCAGCAGCGCACCGCGGTTGCGCCAGGCCCAGCCGTAGTACTGCGTGTTGGCCAGCTCGATCCGGTCGGCCCCGAGCTCCTCGGCCAGGCGCAGGACCTCGCCGATCCGGTCGATGTTCTGCCGGTGCAGGACGACGTTCAGCGTGAGCGGCCAGCCCAGCTCCTTCACCAGCTGACACGCCTCGATCTTGCGCTCGAAAGACGGGGTGCCCGCGATCCGGTCGGACATCGCGGGCTCGTCGGCCTGGACGCTGACCTGAACGTGATCGAGACCGGCCGCCCGCAGTTCCTCCGCGCGACGCCGGGAGAGGCCGAGTGCGCTGGTGACGAGGTTGCTGTACATACCGAGCTCGCGGGCGGTGGCGGCGAGCTCGACCAGGTCGCGACGCAGCAGGGGCTCCCCGCCCGACAGGTGCAGCTGCAGCACGCCGAGCTCCTGAGCCGAGGCGAAAACCCGCCGCCACTCGGCGGTCGTCAGCTCGTCGCCGTACCCGGCCATCTCGACCGGGTTCGAGCAGTACGCACAGGACAGCGGGCACCGGTAGGTGAGCTCGGCCAGCAGCCCGAACGGCTTATCCATCGGTGATCTCCACACATCGCTTGGCGGCCAACCGGGCCAGGAACGCGCGCACTTCGTCGTCGGCCACCCGGTCGTAGCGTCTCCGCAGCTCCGTGACGATCTCGGCGACCGTCCGCCGCCCGTCGCACAGCTGGAGGATGGCCGCGCTCGTCCCGTTGAGCACGGCGACCGTCTCGGGGCTGAGCAGCACGTACTGGTCGCGCGCCGCGTCGAAGCTCAACCGGACGTGCGATGCCAACCTGGGCAGGCTCGACGTCTCAAGCGATGGTGTGACGGTGCCCATCGCCGATCACTCCGGATAGGCCCGGTCGATGCCGTCCAGGACACTCCACAGCACGTCGCACTTGAACGACAGCGCGGCCACCGCACGGGCTTGGTCGTCGGCCGACCGGCAGTAGCGGGTGACGACCTCCAGGGCGTGTTCGGAGTCCCTGGGCGCCTGGTGTAGCCGGGCGCGGAAGTAGGAAAGGCCCTCCGGATCGATCCAGGGGTAGTAGCGCTCGAAGGCGGTGATCCGCTCCGCCATCAGGTCTGGGGCGAACAGCTCGGTGAGCGAGGAGGCCACCGCCTCCACCCAGGGCCGGGTGCGGGCGAACGTCACGTAGGCGTCGACCGCGAACCGCACCCCGGGCACGAGGTGCCGCTCCGCCAGCATCTCCTCGCGGGTCAGACCGACCGCTTCGCCCAGCCGCAGCCATGCCTCGATGCCGCCTTCGCCCGGCCCGGTCCCGTCGTGGTCGACGATGCGGCGGATCCAGCGCCGACGCACCTCGATGTCGGGGCAGTTGGCCAGGATCGCGGCGTCCTTGCGGGGGATGCAGACCTGGTAGTAGAAGCGGTTCGCCACCCACCCCTGCAGCTGGTGGGGGCTGAGCCTGCCCGCGTTCATCCGGACGTGGAACGGATGCTGGTCGTGGTAGGCCCGCGACTGCGCGCGCAACGCCTCGACGAAACCGTCGACGTCGCTCGACGTTCGGGGTGCTGTCTGTAGTGAAGTCATGGCATCCCCTAGATCTTTATCTCGAGACCGTCCGCGGCCACTTCCATGCCGTGGTCGGTGACCATCCGCCGCTCGGGGGAGTCCTCCAGCAGGACGGGGTTGGTGTTGTTGATATGGATGTAGATCTTGCGTTCGATGGGCAGCCCGCTCAGCTGCGCAAGGCTGCCGTCCGGGCCGCCGATCGGCAGGTGGCCCATCTGGCGGGCGGTCTTGGCCGCCAGACCGGGCCGCACCAGCTCGTCGTCGTCCCAGCAGGTGCCATCGACCAGCAGACACGCACAGTCGTCCAGCTGCGCGCGCACTTCCGCCGTGAGCTGCTGCATCCCGGGCAGGTACACCGCCGCACGTCCGCTGTGCTCGTCGGTCAGCCGGTAGCCCACCACCCGGCCTTGCTCGATCCCGGTGTCGAAGCGTGCGCGCTTGGTGGTCGGGACGTCGAAGGCCCGGTACGACAACCCCTCACCGAGTGACACGTCCACGCCCGGTGTGACCGAGTGCCAGTCGAGCCTGCAGTAGCGCTCCAGCGTCGCCAGCACGGCCGTCCCGTCACGCAGCGTCTCGTACACGGCCGGGGTGGCGTGCACCTGCAGCGATTGCGCCTCCCGCAGCAGCAACAGGCCGAGCGTGTGGTCGAGCTCGGCGTCGGTGAGCAGCACACCCTGCAACGGCGTGGCCCGGCCCTCGTGCGGATGCAGCGGCGCGAAGGCCTCGATCTGTCCGCGGACGTCGGGCGAGGCGTTGAGCAGGAACCATCGCTGATGGTCGGTGCTCACCGCGACCGAGGACTGGCTGCGGGAACGGGCCCGCCCGGAGCCCTGCCGCACCGCGCGGCAGCCGGGGCAGCCGCAGTTCCACTGCGGAAAGCCGCCCCCCGCCGCCGATCCGAGAACCTGCAGCCACATCCCGACTCCTCCACGGCCCGGACGGGCGAGGGGTGCCGGACCCGGGCCCGGCACCCCTCGCGTCGACTAGTCGTCCATCCGAGCGACGTACATCGTCACCTCGGGTGCGCACCCGATTTCGTCGAACTCGGGCGACTCCCACTCAGTACGAGCAGTCACCGATTCCACTGGTCACCTCCTGTCTGTCGATCTCGTCGGGCAGAACCTCCGAACGCGGCGCCTACTCCGGCGGCAAGGCGAAGACCAGCAGCGCGCTGCCGTGGCCCGCGCCGAGCATTCCGGGCAGGAACCCCTCGGCCCAGCCGCCCCACCCGACCGGCACGGCGATGAACTGCCTGCCGTCGACCATATAGGTCGTCGGGCTGCTGTGGTGTCCGCTTCCACATTGGAACTGCCACAGCAGCTCGCCGGTGCGGGCGTCGAGCGCGTTGAACTCCCCGGACGGCTCACCGGCGAACACGAGATCGCCGCCGGTGGCCAGCACGGACGCACACATCGGGAGCTCGTTGCGCCAGCGCCACTTCTCCTCGCCGTTGGCGTCGAACGCGCTGATGGACCCCGTCATGTCCTCGATGTCCACCTGAACGCCCGCGCCCCAGTACGGAATGCTCTCTTTGAACTCCCGGCGCCGCCGGGTGGCGGTGGCGCCGACGTCCTGGACCGGCACGTAGAACAGCTCGGTCCTAGGGCTGTATGCCGCGTGCACCCATTCCTTGGCGCCCGCCGGACCCGGGTAGAAGTGGACCGGTTCGCCTTCCTTGTCAGGGAAGCGGGCGGCCGTCACCTTGCCGTCGCGCGTGATGTTTCCCCAGTCGATCCGGTCCACGAAGGGGGTGATCTGCACCAGCGAGCCGTCGGTGCGGTCGAGGACGAAGAAGTAGCCGTTCTTGTCGAAGTGCCCGAGCAGTTTGCGCCCGCCGGACTCGAACAAGATGCACTCCGCGATGCTGTCGTAGTCCCACACGTCGTGCGGGGTGCATTGGTAGTGCCAGCGGATCTGGCCCGCGTCGACGTCCACCGCGATGATGCTGTCGGTGTAGAGGTTGTCCCCCTCGCGGACCGCCCCGTCGAAGTCGGGCGCCGGGTTGCCGGTGCCCACGTACAGCAGGTTCGTCTCCGGGTCGAAGGTTCCGGTGAGCCAACAGTTCCCGCCGCCGCGCGCCCACGCCTCGCCGTCGGCGGGCCAGGTCTCGGAGCCCGGCTCCCCGGGCTTGGGCACCGTGTAGCAGCGCCAGACGTGCTCACCGGTGTCGATGTCGAAGGCGTCCATGTGGCCGCGCACGCCGAACTCCCCGCCGGAGCTCCCCACGATCACCATGTTCTTCACGACCAGCGGCGCGACGGTGGCGCTCTCGCCTGCCCGCACGTCTCCGTAGGTTCGGTCCCAGACGCGTTGGCCGTTGGTGGCGTCGAGCGCGAGAACGTGAGCATTCGCGGTGACGAAGAAGACCTTCCCCTTGGCCACCGCGACCCCGCGGTTCACGTTCCCGCAGCACAGCGACACGTCGAAGGGCACCGCGTGCTTGTACCGCCAGATCTCCACGCCCGTCTTCGCGTCGAGGGCCCAGACCCAGCCGTCCCAGCCGGACAGGAACATGATCCCGTCCACGACGACAGGGGCGGCCTCGAATGAGTACGTCGACGCGCCCGCGATGATGCCACTCGTGCCCGCCTGGAAGATCCACGCGGGTCCGATGCGCTTGACGTTCTCGGTGTTGATCTGGTCCAGCGGGCTGTACCGCTGCCCGTCGTAGGCCCCGTAGTACGTGAGCCAGTTCTCGGGCTCCGAGCGGGCCTGGAGGATGCGCTCGTAGGTGACGCCTTCGACGACCGGCGGCGCAACGTCTCCGCCCGCGGTCTTGCCGCTCAGCTCTCCTTGGTTGATGGCCTCGCCCGCGTCGACATATTCGACGGTCATTGTCTGCTCCTTTCTACGGCCGCGGCTGATCGGGGCGATCGAGGCGAGCTTCCGGCGGAACGTCCCCCAGCACGACGATGGCCCCGGTCAGGCCCCGGCCCTCGTCGTTGCCGGTGGGTGAGCTGAACCAGTAGTAGCCGGGTCCGTCGAGGTTGAGGGTGGCCCTTCCCCGCGAATGGTTCACCAACCAGATGAACTTCCTGTCGCCGTTGCTCGGCAGGAGCGCGCAGTGCGTGTTCAGGTCGTCGTTGATGAGCTCGAGCTCGACGTCACCCCCATGCGGCAAAACCAGAATCTGGGGATCCCAGGTGAGCTCGTCCGGCCTGATGCGGATGGTGGCCGTCATGCGGCCATCGCCTTTCTCCACGGCCTGGCCGATGTTCCCGGTGCCCAGCACCCGCCCCAGCGATGCCTTGTTCTGCGCGTCCAACCCGAGCTTGCCCAGCAGGTCAGATCGCTCCTGCGCGGTGCTCGTCATCGGGCCTCACCTCCCTGATACCGAAATCTCCCCTTTTGGTTCACGTCGGATCCGGTCAATGGCGACCAACCGCCCGGCGGGTTGCGAGCTAAACGCAGATCCGCTGGGCGTGCCAGCTCTTCGATTGTCGACGAAGCCGGTCGCGATCAATACGGCGGTGGGCACGTGAATCCCCGGGCGGTACATTCTGACCGCCTCGTCATGCGTAAACCGGATAGCAAAGACCTTACGCCGGGCGATTTTCGCCGACAAGGGTCCGCCGCTGATTCCGGGCGCACATACCGTTCGTTGTCCGGGAGCTACCGCTCATACACCGTCCGCGGCCGGAGGTCGGTCCGCCGCAGAGGCCGACGACGACCGGCGGCCGAGCCCGAGATCGGCGTCAGGCGAGGTCGTAACGGTCGAGGTTCATCACCTTGTCCCACGCGGCCACGAAGTCGCACACGAACTTCTCCCGTGCCTCCTCGCTCGCGTAGACCTCCGCGAGCGCACGCAGCTCGGAGTTCGAGCCGAAGACGAGGTCGACGCGGCTGGCGGTCCACGTGAGCTCGCCGGTGGCACGGTCGCGGCCCTCGAAGGTCTCCGCGTGCGAGCCGCCTCCGGGGATCGGCGTCCACCGGGTGGCCATGTCGAGCAGGTTCACGAAGAAGTCGTTGGTCAGCGACTCTGGCCTGGAGGTGAGCACCCCCAACCTGCGGTGTCGGAAGGTCGCGCCCAACACCCGCAGGCCCCCCACCAGCACGGTCATCTCCGGCGCGCTCAGGTTCAGCAGGCAGGCGCGGTCGACCAGCAGGTGTTCCGAGGGCAGGCAGGGCGGTCTCGCCGCGGTAGTTGCGGAACCCGTCCGCGGCGGGTTCGAGCGCGCCGAACGAGGCGATGTCGGTCTGTTCCTGCGCGGCGTCGGTGCGCCCAGGGGTGAACGGGACCTCCACGGCATGGCCTGCGTTCTCGGCGGCCCGCTCGACGGCCGCGCACCCACCGAGCACGATCAGGTCGGCCAGCGAGACCTTCTTGCCCCCGCGCTGGGACCGGTTGAAACACTGCTGGATCCCTTCCAGCGTCTCCAGTGCCGCGGCCAGGACGTCGGGCTCGTTGACCTCCCAGCTGCGCTGCGGTTCGAGGCGGATCCGCGCGCCGTTCGCCCCGCCACGCTTGTCGCTGCCCCGGAACGTCGACGCCGACGCCCACGCGACCCACACGAGCCGGAATACCGACAACCCCGAGTCCAGGATCTGGGTCTTGAGGCGGGCAATGTCCTCGGCCCCGACGAGCTCGTGGTCGACGGCAGGGACCGGGTCCTGCCAGTTTTGCGTCTCGGCGGGGACCAGCGGCCCGCGGTAGCGCCTGCGCGGGCCCATGTCGCGGTGCGTCAGCTTGAACCACGCCCGCGCGAACGCGTCCGCGAGCAGGTCCGGGTGCGCCAGGTAGCGCCGGGAGATCGGCTCGTACACCGGGTCGAACCGCAGCGCGAGATCTGTCGTCAGCACGGTCGGAGCATGTGTCTTGCCCCGATCATGGGCGTCGGGCACGGTTGCGGTCCCGGCTCCGCCCGCCGGAATCCACTGCCAGGCACCGGCGGGGCTCAGGACCGCATCCCACTCGTAGCCGAAGAGGTTCTCCAGGAAGCTGTTATCCCATCTCGTCGGGGTTGGCGTCCACGTGCCCTCGAGGCCGCTGGTGATCGCGTCCGCGCCCGTGCCGGTGCCGAAGCTGTTCCTCCAGCCCAGGCCCTGATCCTCGATGGGGGCGAGCTCCGGCTCGGGACCGAGGTGGGTCTCGGGCGCCGCGCCGTGGGTCTTGCCGAACGTGTGGCCGCCCACGATCAGCGCGACGGTCTCCTCGTCGTCGAACCCCATGCGCTGGTGCGTCTCCCGGATCTCCCTGGCCGCCATGAGCGGGTCCGGCACCCGCCGCGGGCCTTCTGGGTTGACGTAGATCAGACCCATCTGGGCGGCGGCGAGGGGGCTCTGCAGCTCTCGGACGCGGCTGTGCCGCTCGTCGCCGAGCCAAAGCTGCTCCGGACCCCAGTAGACGTCCCAGCCGGGCTCCCAGACGTCCACCCGCCCGCCCGCGAAACCGAATGTCGTGAAGCCCATCGACTCCAGGGCGACGTTGCCCGCGAAGATCGTCAGGTCGGCCCACGAGAGTTTGCGGCCGTACTTCTTCTTCACCGGCCACAAGAGCCTGCGGGCCTTGTCGAGGCCTCTGTTGTCGGGCCAGCTGTTCAGCGGTGCGAAGCGCAGCAGGCCCGCGCCTGGGCCGCCTCGGCCGTCCTGGATGCGGTACGAGCCTGCGGCATGCCACGCCATCCGGATCATGAGCGGGCCGTAGTGGCCGAAATCGGCGGGCCACCAGTCCTGCGAGGTGGTCAGGATCCGCTCGATGTCGCGCTGCACGGCGGCCAGGTCGAGGGTCTCGAACTCGGCGGCGTAGTCGAACCCTGCTCCCATGGGGTCGGCGGCGGCATACGTGCCAAGGATCTTCAGGTTGAGCCGGTTCGGCCAGTACGAGCGGTTGGAGCCGCCCTGGGTGGGGTGCGGAATCCGGCCCTTCTGCTTGTTCCTTGCTTCGATGACCTTGTCGTAGGTGACGTACACGCGAGTGATCCTCTGGGATGTGGGCGGGAAGTGGTGACTGCTCTCAGATGCCCAGTGCCCGCCGGACCGTCGCTGCGTTGCGTCGGGAGACCGGCACCATGTCCTCCTCTGCGTGGCGGTCCATCACCAGCAGCATCTCGCCCTTGAACCCGCGTTCGATCTCCCGGATCCGGTCGAGGTTGACCATGTATCGACGATGCACCCGCAGGAACCCCGCTTCGGCGAGCTCGGCGTCCAGCTTGTCCATGCCCTGGGTGGCGGCCCGTAGCCTGCCTTGGTCGGTGGCCAGCCAGACGTCGTTGCCGTCCGACTCAGCGAAACAGACCTCCGACGACCGCAGCAGCACCATCCGGTTCTCCCGGAGCCCGACCACCCGGTGCCCGAGCGCCCGGGGATGCGTCGGCCCCTCCGGTGTGGTGAGGCGTTCGCCGTCCGAGGCCCCGAACGCGATCAGGCTCCCGACCAGGTGCCCGGCCTGGAACACCGGTCGGATGGTGATCGGCGTCGGGTCTTCGGACAGGTGGGTGAAGACCTGCGTTGAGCCGACCCAGCCGGGGTTGTGCGCGGCCTGCTTGCTGGCGTAACGGGCCGCGCCGATGAGGTCGGGCAGGCCGGGGTTCCAGCGGACGGAGGGGTCGACCGCCGGGGTGGAGGCCGGGACACCCATCAGTACGCTCGCAGGCTCGTCGGCGATCACCACCTTGCCAGCGGTGTCCACCGCGGCGATCGGCCCGCTGAAGTGGGCCTTGGCCTGGGTGAACGCGGCGACCAGTTCGGCGCCGCTGTTCCTGGCACGGCGTTTCAACGTGCAGTGCGTTCGGGTCACCGCGTTCGCCAGCCAGCCACCGGCCGAGCCCGGAAGCTGGGTGCGCCAGCAGGACACGTTCAGCACCGCGATGGGCTCCCTGGTCACCACGTCACGCACTGCGACTCCCGCGCAGACCCAACTGTGGAACGCTTCGCACCAGTGCTCCGGGCCGCTGACCAGCACGGGGCCGTGCGCCTCTAGCGCGGTGCCCATGCCGTTCGTGCCCGCCGCGCATTCCGACCAGCAGTACCACGGCGCGAGGTTGGACTCGTTGGCCCTGGCCAAGGTGGCGTGGTCACCCCACGCGGCGAGGATGCGCCCGCTGGCGTCGGTGACGGTCACGATGCCGCTCAGGCTCTCCACCTCGCGCGCCGCGGACACCGCCAGCCCGCCGAGCTCGGCGAAGATCACGTCGTGTTCCAGGGTGTGGTCGACCTCAGCGACGGCGATGGGGGCTTCGGTGAGGTGCGGGTCGACCCGGTACTTCTCCCGGCAGCGATGCCAGGAGATCACCACCTCGGGCCGGACCCCCCGGACATGGTCGTCACCCTGTACGAACCGCTCCCATGCCTCCAGCACCGAGGTACCGCCTGGGCTCGCCGACGTGGGCGCGAACCGATGTGCGTCCTTCATGAGAGAACCGCCTTTGGCCCATCTCCGCACGCGGACCGGATGCGCCCCGATCCGCGCCGAGGACCGCGTCGCGGCCATGCAGGGGGACGGATCCGGGCACTGTCTCGCGCGTCTGGTCACTCCGTTGCCCGCCGGGCGACGTACGACTTCACGTCTTGTCTACCGCGACGGCAGAGGTTGGGCAACCTGGAGCACCCTGTCACTACGCTGCGGTGGTCAGATCATCCCGGGAGGCAAGGAGAAGCGATGGCGGTCGGCGTCGCCGTCGGCATGGCACTGCTTGCTGCGGTGATGTTCGCCGTTGCCGCCGTCGCGCAGAACGCCGCGGTCGGCGAGGTCGTCCAGGACGATCGGACGCGGACAGTCGGCGCGGCGCAGTTCCGGCGCCTGACGCGGTCGCGGACGTGGGTGGGTGGCGTGTCCCTCACCGCGGTCGCCTCCGTCGTGCACGCCGGTGCGTTGGTGCTGGCACCGGTCGCCGTCGTGCAGCCGATCGGGGTGTTGTCGGTGCCCCTCGCCGTGGTCCTGGCCGCGTGGCGAACCCGCATCCGGCCGCCTGCGGTGGTGTGGGCGGCGGCCGCGGTGTGTCTGGGGGCGGTGGCGGGCTTCGTCGTACTGGCCGACCTCGGGCTGGGCACCTCGCCCGCGCCGAGGTTCCTCGACGTCGTGGTCGCGGCGCTGGGGACGGGAGCGCTGGTTTGCGGGTTGGCGCTGTGGGCCGCGCGGCGCTCGGGCTGGATGCGTTGTGCCGGGTTCGCGGCCTCAGGTGCGAGCGCGTTCGGGCTGGTGTCGGCGTTGATGAGGCTGATCGCGCTGCATCTGGCGACCGGCGTGAACGATCTCGACGACGTCGGTGCGTGGCTGCCGGCTATCGGGATCGCGCTCGCGCTCGCCACCGGTGGGTGGGCGGTGCAGCAGGCCCACGCGGCCGGTGCCCCTGCCGTGGTGGTGGGTTGCCTGACCGTGATCGACCCGCTGGTGGCGGTCGGGCTCGGGATCGCCATGCTGGGCGAGGGGACAGGCACGACGCTCGCCACCGCGGGCGGCCTGATCGCGTTTGCGCTGCTCGGTTTGGGGGCGGCGCTGCTGCTCGCCCGTCGTCATCCCGACGCTGAGCACGCCCGTCGCTCAGCCGGTTAGGCCGCTCATGCCCCGACGCAGCGGGAGGGTCACCGATGAGTTTCACCCCGATGCTCGGTCGTTCCGTACGTGGAATGGGAACGCGTGATCGCGCGACATGTCGCAGGCGGTCGGGTACCAGGGTGCGTCGCCACGGTCATCGACGGAGACCGTGAGCACGTCTGCGTGATCGGGCGGCTCGCCGTTGACGGCCCCCCGATCCGCCGGGACACGATCTTCCGGATCTCCTCGATGACGAAGCCCATGGTCGCCGCCGTGGCGTTGACGCTCGTCGAGGACGGGACGCTCGGCTTCGACGAGCCGGTCGACATCTGGCTACCGGAACTTTCCCGTCCGCGCGTGCTGCGACACCTCGACGGCCCCCTCGACGACACCGTCCCTGCCCATCGCGCGATCACCGTTCGCGACGTGCTGACCTACCGGATGGGATCGGGGCTCGTGCTCGCGGCGCCCCACACCTACCCGGTCCAAGACGCACTGGCCGCGCTGGGCTGCGGGGTCGCCCCCTTCACCGTCGAGGTCCCGGAACCCGACACGTGGCTGCGCCGCCTTGGCGCACTCCCCCTCATCGATCAACCCGGGCAGACCTGGCGCTACGACCTCGCCGGTGACGTCCTCGGCGTCCTGCTCGCCCGCGCGACCGGCCAGGCGTTGCCGGACCTGCTGCAGGAGAGGCTTTTCGAGCCGCTTGGCATGACCGCCACTGGCTTCGCCGTCGCTCCCGACGCGCTGCCCCGGCTCGCGGCACGCTACACATCCGCGCTGGTCGCCGTTGACGACGGGGACCGCACATCTGCGCCGGTGTTCCCGTCCGGCGCAGGCGGGCTCTTCTCGACACTCGACGATGTAGTGGCGTTCGCACGGATGCTGCGCCGCGGCGGCGACCCGGTGCTGCGCGCAGAGTCGGTCACGACCATGACCACTGACCAACTCACCCCCAGCGAAGCCGCCGACGGCGCCGCACTGCTCGACGGCGGCGGGTGGGGCATGGGGATGGGTGTCCTTCCTGACCGAACCTACGGCTGGGCCGGGGGTCTGGGCACGTTCTGGCGCACCAACCCCGATCGCGACCGCATCGCCGTGCTGCTCACCCAGGTCCAACTCGGGCCCGACGCCCCACCGGTCGTCGCGGACTTCGCCCACGACCTCCCATGAGGTCCTTTGGCGTCAAGTACTGTTGCCGACCTTATTTACCCTTTTTTCCGGCACCTTTTCCTTTGTCCTTCCCCTTCCCGTTCCCGTTGCGCCCTTGCCCTTGCCCTTGCCCTTGCCCGTTGCCCTTGCCCTTGCTATTGCCATTGCCATGACCTGTCGCAGCCTTGGTGTTGTGGTCGCTTGTCGTTTGGACGTTGTGCGCGGACACGGGGCGTGCATTGATGGCAGGGACCTGGGCTGTGCGGGTGTAGGAGCCGACGGATACCACGTTGTCGGGGTGTCCTACCGTAAGGGGTGTCGCCGTTGCGGGGGCTGCGGCAGGTGGTGGGACTAGGCTTGTCGGCACTGAGGGAGCGCCGCCGCTGACCTTGCTGCTCGGCGTCGTGGCCGCGCCGATCGAGGCTGATGCCGGGATGTTCGAGCGGGCCGTGGTGATGAACAGCAATGCGCCGCCAAGCAGGAAGGCGAGAGCCAGAGCAGCCGCAGCGGCGAACAGTACGGGCGCTTTGCCGAGCGGACGAACGCGCGGGCGTGGGCAAGCGGGAGGTGATGCCACGGGCGCTTCGGTCCGAGAATGAGCGGGCATGGCGGCGGCCGGGGCGAGGGCTGAGGTCGCAGTGGCGAGCGCGCTGGCGACGGCAGCGGCGGTGGGGCGCCAAGCGGGCTCGAGGTCGGTCATGGCCTCCAACAGCGCGGTGAGGTTCCACGGCAGCCCAGGCGGCACGACCGGACTGCGGTGTAGCCGGGCGGTGGCGGACTCGATCACCGTGCCTGGGTACTCACGCCGCCCGGTCAGGGCCTCCACGAGAACGAGTCCGAGTGCGTAGATGTCGGCGGCGGGTTCGACCGGCGCGCCGCGGACCTGCTCTGGGGCGAGGTAGGCAGCTGTTCCTGGCACGGCGCCGGTCGCGGTGGCGATGGTGTCATCGAGCGCGCGGGCGATACCGAAATCGGCCAGCCGAGGCTCATGGTCGTGATCGAGCAGGATGTTGGCGGGCTTGATGTCGCGGTGGACGAAGCCACAAGCGTGGACGTGGGCCAGCGCAGCCGCGAGCCGGGCAGCCAGATCGCGAACGGAGCGGACGTCCAGTGGTCCGTCCATGAGGCGCTCTGCCAGCGAAGGGCCCTCGACCAACTCGGTGACCAGGTAGATGCGGCCTCCGGGGCCGGGCTCGGTGCCACCGTCGTACAGGGCGACCAAGCCCGGATGCCGCAGCCGCGTCAATGCCACGATCTCCCGGCGCTGCTGGAGCCGGTGTCGAGCTGCGCCGTCGGGCCGGTAGACCTTCACCGCGACACGCTGGTCGGTGGCAAGGTCAGAACCTTCGTAGACGATCGCGGTCGCGCCTGACCCGACAACGTGCTTGAGGGTGTAGCGGCCCGCGATCGGTTCCCTGTCGGACGGCTTGTCGGTGCCCACGGCCAGGTGTTCCCCTTCGGCGGCCAGCCTACCCATCATGCAGTTGTACCCGCACGAAGGTGTGGCCCCACTCGAGTGTGAGGCGTATGGGCGCCGGTGACCACCCCTGTGCTGACCGGAAGTGCGTCGCAGCAGCAGTATCAGTCGTTAGTGCGGTGTCCAGAAACGTTCACCGGGTCCTCGCGGGCCCAGACGACACCTCGCGGCGTTGCCGCCCTCGCGAAGACGCCCGGTATGAGCTTCGGGCGGCGCCTTGCGAGGCGCCGCCTGGATCCCGCGATCACCCCGGCAACGTTCCTGGACACCGCACTAGTGTGTTGTCAGTGCGGTGTCCGGGAACGCCTCGCGAGGGCGGCACCGCCGCGAGCCGGGTCGGGCCCGCAACGAGACCGGGTGAAGGTTCTGGGCGCCGCGCCTGCTGGACCTGGATCGGGCGATGGACGCGGCGTGTTGGAGTAGGTGGTCGGTGATGAGTGGTGGTGCCCTGTTCGTCGCGGTGTTCCTGGCCTGTGTGGTCGAGGCTGTCGAGGCTTTGACGATCGTGTTGGCCGCGGGGACTGGCCGGGATTGGCGCTCGGCGATCACCGGGGTCGTGGCCGGGGTGGTGCTGCTGGCTCTGGTTGTGGCCGTGCTCGGGCCTGCCGTGGCCGCGATCCCGCTCAATGGGCTGCGGCTGGTCGTCGGCGGCTTGCTGTTGATCTTCGGGTTGCAATGGTCGCGCAAGGCGATTCTGCGTGCGAGCGGGCTCAAGGCCCTGCACGACGAGGACGCTATCTATGCCGCCGAGCTTGCTGCCGCGCAGGCCGCGCCGCCGCGGCCGCGTGGGAGGGTCGGGGACTGGTACTCCTTCACGCTGTCGTTCAAGGGTGTGGTGCTTGAAGGCCTCGAGGTCGTCTTCATCGCGCTCACGTTCGGGGCCAACCAGCAGAACATCCCGCTGGCCGCGGTTGCGGCGCTGGCCGCTGTGCTGGTGGTCGCTATCGCCGGGATCGCGGTGCGCGCCCCGCTGGCCAGGGTGCCGGAGAACACCATGAAGTTTGTCGTCGGGATCATGCTGACCTCGTTCGGGATCTTCTGGGGAGCCGAGGGGACGGGTGCGGTGTGGCCTGGCGGCGACGCCGCGCTGCTGGTCGTCGTCCCAGGGGTGGCGGTGTTCGCCCTGGCGTTGGTGGCGTTGTTGCGGCGCGTCACCGCGGCGCCCGCGACCGCAGGACCGGCGGTCGGCGGATCGGTGGTGTCATGAACCGGATCAAGGCGTTCGGCAGGTTCTGGTATGACTTCATCGTCGGCGACGACTGGCGGGTCGCGGTCGCTGTCGTAGCCGGGTTGGCCATCAGCTTTGGGGTCGCCAGGACCGCTGTCCCGGCCTGGTGGGTGCTGCCCGTCACGGTGGCGATCGTGCTGCCGCTGAGCCTCTGGCGGATCGCCCGCACTCGGCGGCCCGGCAGGAGCTCCTGACCGCAACCGAGCGCTCCTCCGACACCGCGCCATTTCCGAACCCCGGCCACTCCATAGTGACTCCACAGTGCCGAGATTGTGACCGGTAGTAATCATTCCCCCGATTTAGTGTCATCCATCGGTGCCGTGTCCTTAGAGCTTGGGAATGACACAGTTGAGGTCGGCCGCCGGAAGAGCTCCGGGGCTCCGGCTGGTGTGTCATGGGGGCCGTCGATGCGCGTATTAGTGGTGGAGGACGATCCCGACCTGGCCGAATACGCCGGTGCGGTGCTGCGCCGTCACGGTGATGTGACGGTCGAGGTGACGTCCAACGGCCGAATGGCGTTAGAGAGCTTCCACGCGCGTGGCGCCGATATCCTGATCACCGATATCGAATTGCCGGGCATGACGGGGATTGAACTGGCCACCTCGATTCGTCAGGCTGATCCGGACATGCCGGTGGCGATGATGACCGCACACGCGTCCGTCGATTACGCGGTGACCGCGTTGCGCAACCAGATTGATGAATTTCTGGTCAAGCCGGTCTCCGCCGGGGAGTTTCGCTCCACTCTGCTCAGATTGATCGAGTTGCGCGCCGCTCGGAATGCGGCAGCGGTTCGTTCTGTCGTGTTGGCCATCGGCGCGCACCCGGATGACGTGGAAATCGGTGTCGGCGGGCTGCTGGCCGCCCACCGTGCGGCCGGTGATTCGGTGGTCATCCTGACGTTGTGCCGCGGTAATCGCGGGGGCAGCGCCCAGCAGCGACAACACGAGTCCTTGGATGCTGCCGAGTTGATCGGAGCGCGGCTGTTCCTGGAGGACCTCGAGGACACGAAGATCAGTCCGGCCGACCCGACGGTGAGCATCATCGAGAGGATCGTCAAGGAGGTCGAGCCGTCTGTTGTCTATACTCATTCCCAGCACGACCGTCATCAGGACCATCGCTCCGTCCACCATGCGGCATCGGTCGCGACCCGTCGCGTCCCTACCCTGGCCTGTTTCCAAAGCCCTTCCGCCACGGTTGAATTCCACCCGAACCGGTTTGTTCCGATCGACGGGTACACCGACACCAAGCTGGCCCTGTTGGCATGTTTTGCCACTCAGTCGGGGATCCGAGACTATCTTGAGCCGGGTTTCGTGCTCGCGACGGCGCGATATTGGTCGCGGTTCGGTGGTGGCACCAGTTGTGAGCCGCTGGAGGTCATTCGCGATACCCGGGGCTTGATCGGCAGCGGTGCAGTCGCACTCAACAGGAGCAGCCGAGCGCAGACCGATCTGGTCACCAGCTTCGCCGAGGAAGGCATCTCGTGACGACAACAGTTCTCGTGACCGGGGTCGGGGGGCCTGCTGGGATCTCGGTCATCCGGTCGCTGCTGGCCCGCCGCGACATCAGGGTGATCGCGGCTGACATGGATCGCTTTGCGAGCGGGCTCTACCTCGTCCCTCCTGAGCAGCGTGTCCTGGTACCCGCGGGCATCTCGGGGGAGTTCGTACCGGTGCTGCTGGACTGGTGCCGGTCTTTCGGCGTCGACGTGCTCTTTCCCACCGTTGACGTCGAGCTACCGATCATCGCCGCGCTGAGGGAGGAATTCTCGGCGATCGGGGTGTCGGTGGCGTCACCAAGCTTGTCCACGTTGGAGCTCTGCCTGGACAAGCTGTCTCTGGCGGAACGTTGTGCCGGCGTGCTGCCGGTGCCTCGGACTGAGGTGCTCGGCCCGGCGGCTGCCATCGAACGGCGGTACCCGGTGGTGGTAAAGCCGCGGCGGGGCGCCGGATCCCGAGGTATCAGCTTCGTCGAATCCGAGGCCGAGCTCCTAGCGCTGGGCAGTGACGACACGCGGCTGGTGCAGGACATGTTGCCGGGTGCGGAGTTTTCGGTGGATGTGTTCGCTGACCTGTCCGGGCATGTCGTCGCCGCTGTCCCACGTTCTCGGCTGCGAGTGGACTCCGGCGTCTCGGTGGCAGGCGCAACCCTGCACGACGAGGAACTGGAGCAAGCAGCCCGACGCGTCGCAACGGCGATCGGTTTGACCACGGTCGCCAACGTGCAGTTGCGCCGGGACCGCGAAGGGCGGGCAGCGTTGCTCGAGGTGAACCCGCGATTCCCAGGTGCGATGCCACTGACAATTGCCGCAGGAATCGACATGCCGTCCCTGACCTTGGACGCCGTACTGGGACGACCGACTCCCGCTGCGCTGGATTTCCGCGATATTGCGGTGGTCCGCTATCTGGAGGACGTGTTCCTGCAGATGTCCGACATCTGGGCAGTGCCGAGTTTGCTCGAGAGCCGGGCCCCCGCGGTGATCGGGGTGGGCGGGGGATGACCATCCCGACATGGGCAGGCCTGGCTGGCGATCATCATGTGCATTCGACGTTCTCCGACGATGCCGACAGCACCCTGGCCGAGAACGTGGCGGCTGCACGGCAGGCCGGTCTCAGCCAGCTCCGCCTTGTCGATCATGTACGCGCGTCGACGACCTGGATTCCGGAGTTCTGTGGCCAGACCGCAACTCTGCGAGCAACGGTTCAGGACATCACCATCCTCACTGGGGTCGAGGCCAAGATGCTCGATGCCACGGGCCGACTCGATCTTCCGTCGGGGCTGCGTACCGGTTCGAACCGACCCGACCGCGTTGATCGGGTGCTGATCGCCGACCACCAGTACCCGAGCCCGGTGGGGCCATGGCCCCCGTCACGGGTCCTGGCCGAACGGGCGGCGGGGTTGAGCTCGGCCGCGATCGTCGACACGTTGGTCGGTGCGATGATCGGCGCAATGGCGGCGGTCGAGCACGCCCAACTGGCACATCCGTTCTCGTTGCTACCCAAGATGGGTTTGACCGAGGACGATCTGCTGGCCGAGCATCTGTCGGCTTTGTGTGCTGCGGCCAGCGCGCACGGAACCTGGGTGGAGATCAACGAGAAGTGGGCCTGCCCGGGGCTGCGCGCGATCGAGGCCTTCGCGGCCGCGGGAGTCACCCTCGTGGCGTCCACCGACAGTCATCATCGCCGGGATGTCGGTCGATACCAACGGGTCGTCGACCTCTCCCGATGCCTCGCCGACGCGGAGGCCGACGACCCGTTGCCTGCCGGCAGGCGATGACGGTGTGGACCGATGTCCTCATCTGGGTACTGACGACCTTGGTGATCATCGGCGTGATTCCGGTGGCGGCAGGCCTGTACCAGTTTCTGCTCATCCCGTTTCATGCGAACTGGAACCACTACCCGGGGGCAGCGCCCTACTTCCCCAGGGTGGCGGTTGTCGTGCCTGCCTGGAACGAGGGTGCCGTCGTCGGCGCGTCGATCGACCGTCTGGTCCGGTTGGAATACCCGCCCGATCGGTTGCGCATCTATGTGGTTGACGACGCCAGCACGGACGACACCCCGCAGGTGGTCCTCGGGCGCGCAAATCGGTACCCGGGCCGGGTCTTTCATTTGCGCCGGGAGACGGGCGGCCAGGGCAAGGCGCACACCCTGAACCATGGACTGTCGATCCTGCTCGCGGGGGAGTGGGTCGAAGCGGTGCTGATCATGGACGCGGACGTGATCTACCAGCCGGATTCACTGCGGAAGATGACCCGGCATCTCAGCGATCCACAGGTCGGCGCGGTGACGGCCTTCATCCGCGAGGGGGGCGTCGACCCCGCCTACCTGACCCGGTTCATCGGCTACGAGTACGTCGCCGCCCAAGCGGGAGCTCGACGGGCCCAGAACGTGCTCGGAGTCCTGGCGTGCCTGGCAGGCGGGGCGCAGCTGCACTCAAGGGAGAACCTCGAGGCGATCGGTGGGAGCATCGACACCACGACGCTGGCCGAGGACACAGTGTCGACGATCCTGACGCAACTGAACGGCAGGCGGGTGGTATTCGAGCCCTATGCCGTCTGCCTGGCCGAGGAGCCGGAGAGTATCGGAGCGCTGTGGAAGCAGAGGTTGCGATGGGGTCGTGGCAACGTCCAGGTCACCAGGCGGTTTGCCGCGCTGTGGTTCCGGCCGTCGAAACACCGTGGACTGGGCGGCTTCTCGTTCGGGATCATCTGGTTCTCGGTGTTCCTCCTGCCGGTCGCCATGGTGCTCTCGTCCATCGGTCTGATCGGTCTGTACTTTCTCGACAGTGACCTGGCGATGACCCTTTTTCGGGAAGTCTGGTTCCTCGCGTTGTGCACCTACCTCTTCATCACGGCGATGACTGTTCAGCTCGATCCGGCGACCGGTCGGCGAAGTTGGCGGGAGGCCATCGCCTTTCCTGGGCTCATCTCGCTGGTGGTCATGTTCGCGGCCTTCTCTCCCGATCTGTTCACCCGGACGGTGCCGGGATTTTTTGGATTGGAGACGACATCTCTCGGAGATGGCGTTATCACCTTGTGCTTCTACGCCTGGTTGTCGCTGTGTATGCCGGCGGCGTGGCTGGCGAAGGGGGTGGAGAAGACCAAACTGGGCCAGGTGCTCTCGCCGGCATTGATCTATCTCGTCGGGTATGGGCCGCTGCTGTGCGCCATCACCTTCGACTCGTACATCAAAGAGTTCAGGGGGGCCGCCCAAGTGTGGGACAAGACTGAAAAAGTGGGAAAGGTGATGGCATGACCGAGCCCCAGAGTGCAACCCAGCCAGTCTCGGCCCCGGATCCTGCGAGCGAAACGGTCGGCTTCGACCTGCCGGACGAGGCCCGCCTGAGGGCCGAGATCGGTGACGACAGACGCCACGAGCGGTTCTTGGTTCGGGCTGCCCTCGTCGCCGCGATCCTCGTTGCCATAATGATCATGACGCGGGTGATCTGGTCATGACACCTTCGGACGCAGTGCGCACTACCACCAGATGCCCGACCGTCCTGGTGGTCGACGACGAGCCCGACCAGCTGGGCCTGATCACCACGTTTCTCAATCGTGAGGGTTGTATCGTGATCGCCGTGGCGAGCGGCGAGCACGCCCTTTCCCTCCCCCCGGATCTCCCGGTTGACCTAATGATCTTGGATCTTCTGTTGCCGGGTGTCGATGGCTGGCAACTGGCTGCCGAACTGAAGAGACGGTTTCCCGGCTGCCCGGTGGCGATCATGTCCGTACTCGATGTCCAGGACTACCCGAGCGCCGAGGAGTCGCTGCCCAAGCCGGTGACCCGGGCCCAGATCGCCGCGATCCTGTCGCGTCACATAACTGATCGGACCTGCCGGTGAACACCGGCCGTACCGTGGTCATCGCCGATGACGACGCTGACCTTCGCGCGCTGATCACGCTTTCGGTGATCCGCGCCGGGGCCGTCGTCGCTGCTGACGTGTCGACCGGCAGTGCTGCGCTGCACGCGATCAAGCACTGGGTGCCCGATCTGGCGATCTTGGACGTCTCGATGCCGGAGATGACCGGCCTGCAGGTTTGCCGGGCGGTTCGCGCGGACCCGACGACCAGCGCCATTCGGATACTGGTGTTGTCGGCGGCCGTGGACCCGGCCGCCGTGGCCGAGGGTGGCGCGGCTGGTGCCGACGCCTATGTGCTCAAACCCTTCAGCCCCCGCACACTGTCCGAACGCATCCGCGAAATGTTGCAGCCCCGACCAGCGGAGGCGACCGGCACCGAATCCGCGGCCCACTTCGCGGCGGCGGAGGAATAGATATGGACAGCTCAGCCTCCAGGCCCTTACCCGCGCACGGCGTCACGGGCTGGCGGTGTCGATTCGCCAACGACCCGAATTCCGGTCTGGAGCGTCAGCTCTGCATCCTTGCGGTTTACCTGCTGGCGCACGTGATGTTCCTGATGCCGGGCATCAGCGCCACCGAGGGGGAGGGGTGGGCCGTCGGAGTCGCCGCGGCCCTCATGGCAGGCGCAACCAGCGCGGCGTTCGTCCTGCGCCGACCGGACAGACCGATCCGGGCGGCCATGCTGATTCCCCTCGTCGACCTGATCGCGATCGGCTTCCTGCGGGCCGGAACAGGTGGCGCGAATTCGGTCTTCGCATCTCTGTTGATCCTGCCGGTGCTCTCGCTGGGCGTGGAGCCGGGCAGGCTGTCGCTGTTCATCGGCGCACCGGTGATCGTTGGCGTCGTCTTCCTCCCACAATTGTTCGATCCGGCCGACACGTCCAGTGGCTGGCTGATTCGCATCATCTTCACGCCTCTGATCCTCATTCTGGCCGCCCTGTCGACCAATGAGCTCACCCGCCGACTGCGGTCACGGGTCCGGGCTTTTCAAGCGTTGCGTCGACAGCAGGAGGCAATGCTGGTCGAGGCTCAAGACAATGCGACGGCGAGCGTCGCGGCATCTAATCTCATCCAGGAATCGGCTCATCAGATGACCGGCGTACTCGACGCCGTGACCGAGCAGTCGATCATCGGCACGGATCGTTGCGGCTGGATCGATGTGTTCAACACCGGCGCGCAGAGGATGCTCGGCGTTGCCGCGCATGACGTCATCGGTCGCCGCAACGTCATCGACTTCCACTTGCCCGACGAGCTCAGCCGCCGCACGAGCGAGGACGCGGGTGACACCTTCAGCCCCCTGATCGACCCGGTCGATGAAGGGAACGCCAACGTTCAGGACTGGACGTACCGGCGGGGGGATGGGTCCACCCTCCGGGTGCGGGTCGCGATCACTGCTCGACATGACGCGGCGGGCGACGTCGAGGGTTACCTGTACGTCGCCACCGACGTCACCGGCGAACGGCGTCAGGCCAGAATGAAGGACGAGTTCGTCAACCTGATCTCGCACGAACTACGCACGCCGCTCAGTTCGATTCTGGGGTACGTCGAGCTCATCAGTGACGACGACGTGCATCCGCTGTCGGCGGAGCAGTCCAAGTACCTCGCGACCGTCGAGCGGAATGCGCAGCGATTGCTCCGCCTGGTGTCGGACCTGCTGTTCACCGCGCAGGTGGAATCCGGTAAGTTCGCCCTGCAGGAGTGCGACGTCGACCTGCAGACCGTGGTGAGCGCCTCGTTGGAGTCGGCCAAGCCGGTGGCGGAGGCGCGAGACGTCCGTGTCGTCCTGTCACACCCGGCAACCGCGCCGCATGTCTGGGGAGATCCGACCAGATTGGGTCAGGCCGTCGACAACCTGGTGTCCAACGCCATCAAGTTCACCCCGCCCGGTGGACGGGTCGCCATTACGCTGAGCACCGCCGCAGGCGACGATCAGGAGCGCGAGTTGGCGCTCATCTCGGTCAGTGACACCGGTATCGGCATCCCGGCAGATGAGATCGATCGGCTGTTCTCCCGCTTCTTCCGGGCGTCGACGGCCACCCAGTTCGCGGTACCTGGTGTGGGGTTGGGCCTTACCATCACCCAGGCGATCGCGATCGCACACCACGGCAGCATTCGGGTCGCCAGCACCGTGGGCGAGGGGACCACATTCACCTTCGCACTACCGCTCGTGCCGGTCGACCATCTGGCCGAAAAGCAACCAGCCGTCAACGGGGTCGGGTACGACAGTCTCCCCTTACGGGGCTGACCACAGCGAATCTGCGTGGTTGGGGCGGCTCGCCAGGATGAACCAGGTGGTGGCGGCGACCGAGGATGCCGTGGACAGCTCGCGATCGACATCCACCGAACTCGCCATCGGCATCGATCCGTCGCGGCGTTGCGCCGCCACCAGGCAGGCCATGGTGTCGGCGTACCCGCCACCACCGTGCCGGGCCTGGGCGAGGGCAACCCCGAAGGACCCCTCCAGCCATACCGACGGCACCGGGTTCGGCATCGTCGGTTGCGGTCGGAAGGCCAGGTAACCCGACAGCGACTGATCGGACACCGCAAAGGCGGCTGTCCGACCCAACGACGTAGCGGCAAGATCGGTGCGCCCGATCGCGTCGAGAAAGATCGATCCCCAGGAGTTGACGTCCAACGGCTCCACCCGATCCGCGCCTTCCGGCCGCATACCCTGCAGGAATCCACCGCCGCTCGAATCCCACAGAATAGCAGGGATGGCGTCGTGCAATGTATCGGCGGCCGCGGTGCATCGCGGGCAATTCAGCACCTGTCCGGCCCGCGACAGTGCATGCCACGCATCAAGGTTGTGTTCGGTGGAAGCGAACGGCAGGCGGGTGCCCGTTTCGACCCCGGCCGGATCCCAACCAGCGGTGAGTAGGCCTGCCATGGGACCGGTGGACAGCTGTTGACGAAGGAGCCAGTCGGCGGCCTGATTGGCGGCCTGCCGAATCGCCAGTGCATCCGGCTCCGACTCCGCTGTCCGCTGCAGGTAGCTCATCAGCGAATAGAGCGCGATCGCAGTATTGCCCGTGCGGTAGGTCGGTTCACCGCCTGCCGGATTCGACTGGGGTGCCGATGACACGAATCCGCCTGCTTGCTGACCGGATCGGGTTTGCAGCGCGATCAGCCCCTGAACCAGGATCCGAGCAGTAGCCAGGTCGTCCATCACCAGCGCACTCTGCAGTGCCAGAGCCTGGTCGTAGCTGTAGCTGCGGGACTGTGCGTCCTCGTTTCCGGCGGCCGCCGACAACGACCGCACCAAGCCAGTGGCCGGTGCGTGCTCGGCGAGAATCCGTCCAGCGGGGTAACTTTCTCCGGGTTCGATGGCCACCAGCTGGAACGTCTTGGTTCCCGGGGCCGAGCTGTCGAAGCGGAATGATCCATCGGCCGAGGCAGGTTGCACCCCGACCAGGTGACGGGCGTCTGTAGTGGCGAAACTTCTTATCTCCCAACCGCTGTAAGTTCCGGCCGATGACCACGGATCGCCGTCGGTGGGCTTGTCGGTCACGGCGTCGAGGACACCGAACTCCCATACGCCCGGTCCTGGGTCGGTTCCGGACAGATCGATACTGAACTTGCCATCCGGCCCGGCCACGCTCTGAACCGGCAGTTGAGAGCGCTGGTCGTTCCGGCTGCGATAGACCTGAATGATCCACCTGCCCGGTTGCGGCGGGAGTGTCACGCGGCCGGTCACCACGCCGCGGAAATCCGGCGACGCGGCCCGCGTGGCTGACTCTGCATCCAGCGCGATCGCTGGCGGAACGACCCGGGGGGTAGGTATGCCTTCCACAGTGAAGGTGCCGCGGACCGGCCCGGTCCAATCTGCGGGGTACTCACGCTCCGGAATCAACGTCGTCGACGATTCGACACGAGTGGGTGATTGAAGCATTGACCGGACCCACGACCAAGCCCGGTCGGCCTCCGCATCGTAATGGGGTGTCACCGCTGCCACCCGCCACAGGCAGAGAGCGATCAGCGCGCACAATAGCAACACCCCAACTGCCCGGCCCACGAAACGCCGTGATGGCCCAATGTGACGCACTCGACGTCCCCCCTTGGCCGTAGAATAGTCGCTGCGGGCCGGCTGCGCGCCTCCCGGGTGGCCGGTGATCGCCAAGGCTGGGACATAACGGCCATATATGGCTCTCATGTCCCACAACCGGCGATCAAGCGCTCGGCAGCAGGCTCGGTGACCAGAGATCGATCGACGTGGCCACCGGCTCGACGGGACAGTCTCTGCTGCGGAACGCTTGCCCACTACGATCTGACGGTCAGTTGGACGGTGAGGCCTGGGACGGTCGCCGTGGCATCGGAGGTGCTTGTGTCGGAAGTAGTAGTCGACTTTCAGACTGTCTCCACAGCTGGACTGGAGTCGTCGCCGGTCGCGGAGGCTCTGGCCGGCCTCCGAGCCAACGAAGCCCGCTACTTCAAGAACAAATACAACTACGTCTTCACGGTCGATGCCGCGAGCGACGCGACGGAGACCATCGACTGGGTCAGTGGCATCCTCAAGAACGAACGCGACATCGTCATAGGAGCTCGCCCACTCGAAGCGACCGCCTTTGTCGCCGGGGGAATCCGGTTCGCGTACGTGTTCTACGCGTCGGGGCTTTCGATCAACGTTATGTACGGCCTTGAGGACGGGACGAAGCGGGCCATCGGGTTCAAGTTATCGGAAGGCATGCAGATTCCCGACGAGCTCGCGTCGCGGTTCAAGTTCGCGACTCAGAAGTCGAAGCTGGCCGGAACTATCCGCGGCTCCTTCTTCGTCATCAAGGGTGAGTATTGAGGTATTGAGGAGCTTCCGCGCTCGCTCCCGCATCGAGGACCTTGCCCTTTGAACCCCAGCGCGATGTTGTCGGGGTCGCGGACGGAGAATCCGCCGCCGGGCTCCGTATCGTGAGCGTGTTCTCCGTCCCCGGCGTTGGGGTCGGCTCTGCCTGGTTGGTGGCGGTCCACGTCCGCGGCAACCGCCGCGAGGCACTGCGGTCCTGCCACGACCGCGATCACGTGCAGGCGGCGCTTGTCTGAACTCGGTGGTTTGTCTGAACCGACGGGCATCGGCTGGCCGTGAACAGGGCAGCGGGCTCCGCGGAGGACTGCTGGTGCCGATCGCTGTGGCCGGTGTCGTCGGCGCCTATTCCTATGTGGCCTGGTACCGGTCTATCCGGAAGATCGGCGCTGCGCGGGCGATGGCGTTGAACATCTCCTACGCGATGTGGGGTGTGCTGTTCGCGTGGGGTCTTCAGCGCTCAGGCGTCACTCCGCTCGCGATCACCGGCTGTGTCGTCGTCACCGCAGGCGCCATCCTGACGATCCTGTCTGGCCGTCAGCGGACACGCAGGCCGCTGAGCTCCTCAGAGTGCACCAACTTGACCTCAAGGTGACCTGAGCTGAAACAGTGGGAGCAGCATGGGCGTAGCGGCAAGGGAGGCTGATGTGGCTGTCGATCGTCCGCGAGGTGACGAGCAGGCCGCGTTGTGGAACGGCGAGAGCGGCAACGCCTGGGTTGAGTTGCAGGAGGTACTTGACCCCATGCTCGAACCCTGGACCCAGCTTCTCCTCGACAGCGTCGACGTCGGGCCGAACGGTCATGTCCTCGACGTCGGCTGCGGCACTGGGGCGACGACGCTTGAGGTCGCGGGACGTCTCGGCCAACAAGGGCTCAGTGTCGGTGTCGACATCTCGGCGCCGATGCTGGCGGCTGCCAGAGTTCGAGCTGAGCAGGCCGGGCGATCGGCACAGTTCGTCCTCGGCGACGCGCAGACCTATCCGTTCGAGCCCGCGCAGTTCGATGCTGTGATCTCGCGTTTCGGGGTCATGTTCTTCGGCGATCCGGTCGAGGCGTTCACCAACTTGTACCGCGCTGCGCGTCGCGGTGCACAACTGCGGTTCCTGGCCTGGCGCGGGGGCGCGGACAACCCGTTCATGACCACTGCCGAACGGGCCGCAGCGCCCCTGCTCCCGGAGCTACCTGCCCGGGATCCGACCGCGCCGGGACAGTTCGCCTTCGCCGACCCCGGCCGGGTCCAGAAACTTCTGGATCAGAGTGGGTGGAGTGAGATCGACATCCGTCCGGTCGACGTCGCCTGCACCCTCCCCGAGAACGACCTGATGCGGTATGTCGCCTCCATGGGTCCGGTCGCCCGGGTCCTGTCCCAGACCGACGTCGAGACCCGCGGCCGCGTCCTCGATGCCGTCCGCGACGCGTTCGGCCCCTTTGTGCACGACGGCGAGGTGCGCTTTACGGCTGGCTGCTGGCTGGTGGCCGCCACCCGGCCGTGACGTCAGTCGATAGGGATCCGTAAGCACGCGCGGCGCGGTAGCGACGTCGCCTCACGGTGCACCGGAACCAGGCTCAGCCTGCCAGGCCTGCGGCCACCGCGGCGCGGGCCGCCTGCGTTCGGTTGTGCACACCGAGCTTGGTGAAGATGTTGCTGATGTGCCGGTTGACTGTGCGCTCGCTGATGAACAGCACCTCGGCCAGCCGGGCGTTGGTGACCCCCTCCGCGAGCAGGGCGAGCACCTCCTGCTCCCGGGCGGTCAGGCTGAACAAGGGAGGTCGGTCGAGGGCCCCCGGGGCAGGCTGGGGTCGATCGGCCGCCGGGACGCCACCCGACCCCCCGTCCCGGTCGGCCCGTGCACCAAGGCGGAGTGGCTGTACCGGGACCGGACCGGCATGCTCGGCAAGGACGTGGCGGCCGATCCACGCATCGACACCGCCGGGGCCGAAGTCGAGGCACGCGAGCGTGAACTTCCGGCCGCCGACGGCGACCTCCGTCAGGAGATCGAAACCCATCACCCGCAGAACGGGTGCCCCGGCAGGCCAGTCGGTGACGACCGTGTAGACGCGGCGGAGAGTCGCCCGCAGCTGCAGGTAGGTGCGCTTGAGGTCGACAACCAGCGTCGCCACCTCTGGCGTGGGCCGCTCGCCGTGTCGGCGGCCCAGCGCCCAGCGGAACACCACAGCATCGGTGCCCGGCGGCATCGGGTCGTCCCTCAGGTGGTCGGCGACGGCCTGGACCAGGGGATCCTGGCGCGCCGATCCGGCCCCGTCGTCGACGGTCGCAGTGACCGAGAACGCTGCGACGTGGCCGTCGGCGGCGCGGACCACGGCGAAGGAATCCCGCCGCGCCTGCCACCACCGTTCGGCGAGCCGGGCGGACTCCTGCCCTGCGAACCGGCGGGCGATCGCGACGATCTCGGCGTGATCCTCACTGCGAGCCTGCTCGGCCGGGTGCTGCAGCATCCCCGGTGGGGCATACGCGTTGCGGATCAGGGGGTTCTGCACCAGGTGCAGCAGGTCGGCGGTGCTCTCCCAATCCGGACCATGGGCGAGGGAATCGAGGATAGCCCGAGCGGCGCGCGTCCTGAGCGTCCGGACCCGGGCCGGGTCGCGCAGCTCCAGGGCCTCGAGGAGGACGGGAGCCGCCACCCCGGAGAGCTCGACGCCTGCGGCGGTGGTCACCGTGAACGGCAATCCACGCAGGGTCTGCCACGCCTGCTCGACGTCGGGCTCGTCGACGACTGCGGCGAGCAGGGGCAGCGTCACCCGCCGCAGGACCGATGCCGCCTCGGCGACGGACCGCTCGCGCGGCCCGAGGTCGTCGAGCATCACCGCGAACAACTCCTCGACGACCTCCGCCGGTGCACCGGACCCGAGGGGCAAGCCGGGCCTGCGGGCCAGGGCCTCGCCTGCGACGACGACGGCGAGTGGATGTCCCCGCGCGAACGTCCGGATCCGAACGGCGTCCTCGCCCCGGATCCCGTGGGCGGTGAGGAGCCGGTCGACGTCCCCGGCGGTCAGCGGCCCGACCGCCAGTTCGCCGAGCAGGCGGCGCCATCCGGGTGACGTCCGCCAGGCCACGTTCGGCCCGCGGCGGCCGACCAGCAACGTGGTGACGGTGGCCGGGAGTGCGTAGGTGAGCTCGTTGCGGATCCAGCCGTCGAGCAGGTTGAGCCGCTCGAAACTGTCGATCACCAGGACGTCGACGCCTGCGGCGGCGATCTGCTCGGCGGCCGCGGTGGCCGACGGCGGCGTGAGTCCTCCCTGTGCGGCGCCGAGCGCGGCCAGCGCTCCCGGCACCGTCGGCTCCATCTGGCGCCCGTCGAGGCTCACGCAGTTCAGTGGCAGCCGCGCCAGCGTCCCGGTGACCAGCGTGGTCTTGCCGATCCCACCCGGCCCGTGCACGAACACCGCCGCTGGTCCGTGTGGGGCGAGCAGTGCGGTCAGGCGCGCACGTTCCTCGACGCGGCCGACCATGGCTGCGGCCGCCATAGCCGCCAGGCGGTCGGAGACCGAACCCTGCTGGCCGGGCTGGGTCATTCCGGCATGCTAGTCCGGCCGCAGCGCGCGCAGGGTGTGCTCCAGCTCGTCGGGGTCGCGGTTGGGCCGGAGGACCAGCACGGGGCATGTGCGAACCAGGGCTACCGAGTCTCACCCGGTGATCGCCGAGTGCGGCGGTTTTCGTGCGCCTGCACACGAAACCCGCCTGCTTCGGCGATCATGACGGTGTGGGGGTCCACCTGCTGTTGGGCACCCCTAGCCACGCTCACCGGGCGCTACGACGGACCGACACCGGTTGGAACTGGGGACTAGGCGGCGGGGCGAATGTTCTGGTTGATGTGGAAGGTGTTGTTCGGGTCGTAGCGGCGTTTGATCTCGGCCAGGCGCTCGTAGTTGCCGCGATAGGCGGCGCGGATGCGCTCCTCCCCTTCGTCGCCGAGGAAGTTGACGTAGGCGCCCCCTGCCGAGGTGGGGTGCAGCGCCTCCCAGTAGTCCCGGGCCCAGGAAGAGATGAGCTCGGCGTTTGCCGGGTCGGGGTCGACGCCCACGATCACGCCCGCCCAGCCGCCCTCGCGGTAGGGGAAGGCGGTGGCGTCGGCGGCCACCCGGGCGGCGGCGCCGTCGATCGGGTAGAGGTGCATCGTGGAGTGCCCGGTGGGCAGCAGCGCGCCGAAGCGGCAGTGCACCTCGATGGCATCGTCGGAGATCTCGCGGAAGTTGTCCGCGCGCCAGTACCACTGCAGGCCAGCCGGGTAGAGCGGGTCGAAGGCGCTCTGAAGCGCGGTGAACGGCAGCGGCTGCAGCCCCACGAGCAGCGGCGAGCCGTATGCGCGGACGTCGGCGAGCACCTTGTCGGCCTGGCCGTGCGCGCCTGTGTAGCACCAGAAGATCGCGCAGGCCTTGCGACCCCACAGCTGCTCGGGGAACGACGGCGCGGGCGGGATCGTGATCAGCCCCAGCCAGCCGGAGAGCTCCTCGGGCAGCGACGGGATCAGCTCGCGGTACCAGCGCATCACCGCGGGGGCGTCGGCGAGGTCGTAGAGCACCGGACCGCCGATCACCACGCCGCGCTCGCCGATCTCGTGGCAGCGGAAGGTGAAGGAGGTGACGACGCCGAAGTTGCCGCCGCCGCCGCGCAGCGCCCAAAACAGGTCCGGGTGCGACGTCTCGCTCGCGGTGACGAAGCTGCCATCGGCGAGCACGACGTCGGCGCTCAGCAGGTTGTCGACGGTCATCCCGAACCGGCGCGAGAGATAGCCGACGCCACCGCCGAGGGTCAGCCCGGCGACCCCGGTCGAGGCGATGAACCCCGAGGGGGTGGCCATGCCGAACGCGGCGGTCGCGTGATCGACGTCGCTCCAGGTGGCACCGGCGTCGACGCGCACGGTGCGCGCCCGCGGGTCGACTGTCGTGCTGCGCATCGGGGAGAGGTCGATCACCAGCGCGTCGTCCCAGGTGCCGAAGCCTGCGGCGTTGTGCCCACCGCCGCGGACGGCCATCTCGATGCCGTTGGCGCGGGCGAAGGTGACGGCGGCGATGACGTCGGCGATGTCGCGGCAGCGGGCGATCGCCGCGGGCCGCTTATCGATCATCGCGTTGTAGACGGCCCGGGCGGCGGCGTAGCCGGGGTCGTCCGGGCGGATCAGCTCGCCGCGCAGGGCGGCGGCGAGGTCGCCGAAAGGGGCTGTGGTGGGCGAGGACATGAGGGTCATGGTTGTTCCTTCTCGGTCCGGCACCCGGGCTGCCCGGGGGTGCTCGCGAGGGACGCTACGAACCGGACTGGTGCGCGCTCATCGGGCAAATGCTCCATCCGGCGCTCCATTCGCGGATGGAGCGTTCGGCCGATGAATGGCAGAGCCCTGGCTCCCTAGCGTCGGCGGAGTCGCATCCGCTCAGAAAGGAACTGCCTTGCGCATCCGCATCGTCACCTTCGGCCTGAACATTCCGGCCGAGGCCTACACCGCACACGCCGCGCACATCGCCCCCGAGTTCGCCGCGTGGCCGGGCCTGCTCGGCAAGTGGTGGCTGGCCGACACCGCCTCCGGCACGTTCGGCGGCGTGTACCTGTTCGCCTCGCAGCACGACGCCGACCGTTCGCGCGAGACCGACCTGTTCGGAGACATGTTCGCCAACCCGGCTCTCAAGGACGTCACCGTCGGTGAGTACGCCCTCCTCGACGCGCCCACCGCGATCACCGCACCGACGTAGCGGGCGGCGACGGCGCCCCAGGAGGCCTCGTGAGCTGCGCCGGGTCACGGCGACTGCGGCTCGGCCCCGCTCCGAGAGCCCGACGAGCCGGACCCGCGCGTCGGCGGGATCGGCCGTCCATCCCGTCTGGGCGTTCGACTCCGGGAGAGAGCTGGTGGGCCGCGTCTCGTCGCACAGCACCGCCCCCCGCCCCGATCGCGGCCCGGTTGCGTGCGGCGGGCTGCGTTGAGGGCGACCTGTATGCCGCGCTGCCCCCACCTGCGCGGCCGGGTCGACCTGCAGGTCGTCAACGCCCCCATGTGCCGACCGAAGCCATCGCGACCATGCCGCCCGAGGCCCGCGACCACGAGCCCGGGTCGCGCTCGACGGCGGCGCCGACGGCCTGGGGTGGGTGAGGGCGGCGCTGGACCGAATGGTCAGAACGGTGGCGGGTGGGCGGGGTCGGCGGGTGCGGCGGGTCGGTCGAATGGTGAACTGGAGGGTCGGTCGGGGGCGGCCGGGTTGGCTTGGCGTTGTGCAGCCTGGTCGCGGGCGGCTTGGTCGAGGGCGGCGATGGCGGCGTGCAGGTCGGGTTCGGGTCGGTAGTCGAACGGGCGGCTGCTGTAGCGGTGGCCGGTGGGGGTGGTCCAGGTCAGGCGCCCGTCGCCATGTTGGGTCACGCTCCAGCCGGGTGCGTCTTTCATCCGGTGATGGCACAGACAGGCGTTGTAGAGGTTCTGCTGGTCGGTGGTGCCGTTGTGGGTGTGATAGCCGATGGTGTGGTCGAGTTGGGAATCCAGGGCGCGGCGACGGCAGATCGGGACGCGGCAGTGTCGGTCGCGGGCGCGGAGAAAGTCGGCCAGGGCGGCGGGTGGTCGGTAGGTGTCGCGGCCGTGGTCGAGCAGGGCCCCGGACAGGGGATCGGTGATCAGGCGTTTCCACACCCCGTCGGCGGCGAGGGCGCGAGCCATGGCGGGGGGTAAGGGTCCGTAGCCGGTCAGTTCGGCGGGGCTGTTGTCGGTGCCGGTGAGGGTGCTGAGCGGGATCACGAGATGCACCAGGGGTTTGGTCGGAGCGACCGGGGTGGGCAGGTCGGTCCGGACGACCGGCGACGCCCCGCCGGCCCAGACGTCCCCGCCGGTCGCGCCGGTCGCGCCGGTCGCGCCGGTCGCGCCGCTGGTCGTCTCGCTTGCCGGGTGCTGGCCGGCCGAGTTCTCCGCAGCGGGGTCCGCGTCGGTGTGGTCTGGTCTGGTCTGGTGCTGGCCAACCTGGTTCTCACCAGCGGGGTCCTCATCGGCGGGAACCTCGTGGGAGCGGCAGGCGGCGGACTCGACGTCGACACAGTCCTCGCGGGCACGGTCCTCGCGGACACAGTCCTCCCGGGCACGGTCCTCGTCGCGGACACGCTCCTCGCCGGTGGAGTCGGATCGGGCAGCATCCTGGCTGGCAGCGTCCTCACCGGCGACGTCCTTGCCGGCAGCGTCCCCGCCGGTGACGTCCTGGCCGGTGACGTCCTGGCCGGCAGCGTCCCCGCCGGTGACGTCCTGGCCGGTGACGTCCTTGCTGGCAGCGTCCTGGCCGGTGACGTCCTGGCCGGTGGCGGGTGTATCGGCGGCGGGTGGGTCGGTGTCGGTGGCGGGGTGGATGCGCAGGTTGCCGGTGAGCAGGGCGACCAGGAGATCGGCCCGGCGCGCGTCCATGCTGCGCGCATCAGCCGCGGGTAGCCCCCGGGCCAGTGCGGTGAGCCAGCCATAGCAGGTCAAAGCGTCGGGGGCAGACAGCAACGCCCACAACGAGGCCATACCGTCACGTTCGGGGTTAAGCGCCACCCGCCGCTGCCGGTGGGCCTTGCGGTGCCGCGCGTCCGCACCCGCCGGGTCGGTGGCGATGACCGCCCGCTCCAACGCGGCACGCAACTGGGCCAAGGTCTGGGCGGGCGCGTTGGGCAAGACCCGGTCTTGCACCGCCTGCGCGGCGGTGTCCGACAACGCCAGTGTGGCGTCGTGGATGGCGTTGACCTTGCCCTGATCGATCCGACCCGCATCCCAGGCGGCCAGCGTGGCGGGCAGTACCTGGGCCAGGCGCAGCGAACGCTCCAGCCGAGCCGCGGCGGTGCCGCGGGACAGGGTCAGGGCCAACCCGATCTCATCAGGCGCCCACGCCGAGATCGGGCCGCCGGTGACCCGGTCGACCACATCGGCGCGATCAGGGGGGCGGCGGTAGGCGAACTCGGCCAGCATCCGCGCTTGCCGGGCCGCGGCCCAGGACACCACGTGGTCATAGCCGCGGATGGCCTCGATCACCTCGGCGTCGGTGAGCTCGGTGGGGTGGCAGGTGGCCGACTGCAACTCCAGCGCGGCGTAACCATCGGGTCGTACCGCCGAGTCGGGCCGGTTCCACGGCTCCGACACCGGCTCCGGCGACACCGGCTCAGACGACAGGGGCTCACACGACAGGGGCTCAGGCGATACCGGCTCAGGCGGCGGGGGCTCGGGCGGCATCGGCTCAGGCGGCGGGGCGTCATCCGCCTCGCCGCATCCGCCACCATCGTCGAACATACATTCGACTGTACGCCTCGTTCGTGCACCGCTCAAGAAAAAGTTTGCACCTGCAAATCCCCGCCGCGGATGCCCGGAGTTGCGCGCGATGGTTGACGCGATCTTCGAGACTGCGCTTCCGCGACCGCAGCCCCAGGAAGTACAGGCCGGGCGTGGTGGTGAGGCCGGGGTCGGGGCGCTCGTGTTTGACACCTTCTGAGCCTCTGCGTTGACGGGCTCCTACCGGGGCGACACGCTGACCTGGGTCGCCTCCGCTCGGTGACCCGCGCCTACGGAGGTGGCCGGTGCCGCGCAGGATCCCCACCCGCATGCAGGCCGTCGTCGTGCATGGACCGGAGGACTATCGGCTGGAGGAGCTGGACACCCCTCAGCCCGCGTCGGGGGAGTTGCTGATGCGCGTCGAAGCGGTCGGTATCTGCGCCAGCGACCTCAAGTGCTTCCACGGCGCCCCGAAGTTCTGGGGTGACGAAAGCCGCCCGGCGTGGGCCCAGACCGGCATCACGCCCGGTCACGAGTTTGTGGGTGTGATTGTCGCTGGCGACGAGGATGCGCTGGGGAAGCGCACGGTCACGCCGGACGACCGCGTCGTGTGCGAGCAGATTGTGCCGTGTGAGGTGTGCCGGTACTGCCGCCGCGGCGAGTACTGGATGTGCGGCCCGCATGACATGTTTGGTTTCCGCACCTACAACGGTGCGATGGCCCAATATATGATCATTCCGCCTAATGCGCGCGTGCACCGGATTTCGCCGCAGCTGCCTGCCCACCACGCGGCGTTCGCCGAGCCGCTGTCTTGCGCACTGCACGCCGTGGAGCGGGCGTCGATCTCGTTTGACGATGTGGTGGTGGTCGCAGGCTGCGGGCCGATCGGCCTCGGCATGATCGCGGGCGCGCGGGCCAAGAACCCGCGGACCGTGGTCGCGCTCGACCGTGACGACGCGAAGCTCGATGTCGGCCGCCGCTGCGGTGCCGACATCGTGATCAACGTTGGCCACGAGGATGCCGTAGCGGCGATCAAGGCCATGACCGATGGTTACGGCGCTGACGTCTACCTGGAGGGCACGGGGCATCCCTCGGCTGTCGGCCAGGGGCTGAACCTGTTACGCAAGCTCGGGACCTACGTCGAGTACTCCGTATTCGGCTCTGATGTCTTCGTGGACTGGTCGATCATCTCCGACGACAAGGAACTCGACGTCCTCGGCGCCCATCTCGGGCCACACTGCTGGCCGCCCGCGATACGGATGCTCGAGGACGGGCGGCTGCCGATGACCGACATCTGCACCCATCAGTTGGAGATGTCGGAGTTCCAGAAGGGGCTGGACCTGGTCGCCGACACCTCCGGCGGATCGATCAAGGTCTCGATCATTCCGAACCCCTGACGGAGGGGCGTGCAGACGGCGGAAAGGGTCAGCCCGTAGCTACCACCCGCGGGCGGATGGTGGTGGGATTGACGTCGTTGTCGGCGAGGACGACGCCGCAATGCCCGCAGGCGGTGAGGTGTCTGTCGCCGTTGGTGGCGCCCACGAGATTGTCGTCGAGACGTCGGGCAGCCGTGCCGACGCTGTTCATCGAGCTCACCGGCGACCAAGCTGCCCTTCCTGCTGATTCGCGCCTCACAACGATCTGATCAGCTCGTCCAATACCTGGCTTGCGGTGCCGAACACGCCTAGCCCACCGTGATGAGCTGGGTGGCCACGACCAGGGCGAGCAGGCCGCCGCCGACGTATTTGCAGGGCACAAGCATCAGTGCGTGGCGTGGCCAAGCCTTCACGATTGGCGATCACGACCAGGCGAACGCGAGCGTGAAACCTGACTCTTATCACTTGGAGCGCCCGGCAATTTACTGTTGACCGCGCATGATCGGCGAATGTGGTGTCGTAGGGGCCCTGGCGCACCTCTGGCACCACTGCTGGCGATAACCGGCTCAGCTGGCGGTGACTGTCGACGATGACGAACACCCGGGGCGCGTTGGCGTACTCGGGTTGGCTCATGACCTGGGCCATCAGCGTCATGAACGGGGCGATGCCGGTGGTCTTCGGGGTGGAGGCGAACACCTTCCCGGTGTGCACGTCGAGCGCGGCCAGCAGGGCGAGAGCGCCGTTGCGGACGTATTCGTGCTCGACCCGCGCGGGCTTGCCGGGTGCGGCGGGCAGGGTCGGGTGGCAGCGGCCGCGGGCCTGGATGGACGGCTTGGCGTCCACGGACAGGATGCGGTCACCCGGCCGCAGCGGCTCGCCCTGGTAACGACCCTGATACAGGTCCAAGACCACGCTCGCCCGGGTGGTGAAGTTCGGGTCGCGCGGGTAGATCCAGGACTGGTACTGCCAGGGCTTGACCGGGTGCTCGCTCAAGATCCGCAGGATCGACGATGCCGACACCGGCGAGTTGACCAGGCCCTGGGCGGTCAGCTCGGCGGCCAGTTCCGGGCCGGTCCAGCGGGCCAGCCCGACCCCGGTCGCGGCGGGGAGTTGGCAGGCCAGTGCGACCACCGCTGCCCGCTCCAGCGCGGTGATCCGCCGCGGCCGCCCGGACCGGGGCAGGTCGACCAGCCCGCCCAGCCCGTGCTCGGCGAACCGGCCCCGCCACTTGCGCACCGTATCGACGCCGACGCGCAGCTCGGCGGCGATCCGCTCATGGGCATGACCACGGGCCGCGGCCCGCACGATCTGCGCACGTACCCGGTCCCGGTACGGCGTCTTGGCACCGCGGACACGTGTCTTCAAGGTCTTGCGTTCAGCTGCGGTCAGCATGACCGGCACGGCACGAGGGCGCATCGACGTTCCCAAGGAAAACTACATGCATGTCATTCGCTCGGGAACCCTACACCAGCCACAGCCGCCATCGGCAACGACCGGCGGCACAATGAGGCGCGATGCCCGCCATCCCCTCCTCGACCCGCGACTCGATCACCTGGAGGCTGCTGGACCACGCGGGAACGCACTGGCCACAACTGGACACGGTGCGCGTCAACTACCGCGGCGGCTTCGCCTACGTGTCCGGCGTCCTACCCGGCGGCGAGCAGATCCCGCTCTGCCGACTCCGCTACGGCGGCTCAGCCCACTCCTTCGGCTTCGCGATCTACTCCGCGGCCCGCGAACACTACGACGACGCCGTCCTGCGCACCGGCCAGATTGCCGAACTTGCCCGCGATGGGCTTTCGACGGTCGCCGACTCGACGCGCGCACGCCAACATCCCCGACATCCCAACGGCGACCTTGTCGGCGGTGCCGTTCACCGCGCCGGACGGGAGCGAGGGCGTTGCGGCGATGCGCTGCGGGAGGGCCGCGACGCGTTCCACGAGGCCTTTGCCGCTGACGTCAACCCGGAGACGGCTGCGGTGATGGCAGCGGCGCAGCGGCCGTACGCGGCAGCCGCGTTCGCGGGAACGCCGTCGGGCCCACTGGCGTGGAAGACGCTGCCGTGCTGGTACCTGCTCGGCACCGAGGACAAAGCAATTCCGCCTGCGCTGCAGCGACACATGGCCGAGCGCGCGAACGCAACGATCGTGGAGGTGCCTGCGTCGCACGTCTCCTTCGTGTCGCAACCCGAGGCCGCAACCCAGCTCATCCTCCAGGCCGTGGAGGCGACGAGCTGAGCCGGATGGCGCACCGATCGGCTGAGTGAGAGACCCTCGCATGACAAACGCCCAGGCGATGGCCTGGGCGTTTGTCGGATGCAACGTCAGGCGGCAACCGGGGTGGCGACCTGTTCCGCGAGCCTCGTGACCCGGGCCCAGTCGCCCGTGGCCAGGGCATCGGACGGGGTCAGCCAGGAGCCGCCGACGCAGCCGACGTTCGGCAGCCGCAGGTAGCGTTCGGCGGTGGCTGCGGTGATCCCGCCCGTGGGGCAGAACCGCAGTCGGGGCAGTGGGCTGGCCAGCGAGGCCAGGTAGGGCGCCCCGCCCGCGGCCTCGGCGGGGAAGAACTTCATCGCGGTGTGCCCGCGTTCGGCCACCGCCAGCATTTCCGAGACGGTCGAGGTGCCCGGCAGGTACGCGAGGCCGGTGTCGTCCAGCGCGTCCAGCAGCGCCGGTGTGCTGCCCGGGCTGACGAGGAACTCGGCCCCCGCCGCGGCGGCTTGGTCGGCCTGCCGCGCGGAGAGGACCGTGCCCGCGCCCACGAGCACTTCGGGCACCTCGGCCGCGATCCGGCGGACCGCTTCCAGCGCCGACGGCGTGCGCAGGGTCAGCTCGATGATCGGCAGGCCGCCTGCGGCCAGCGCGCGGGCCAGCGGCACGGCCTGCGTCACGTCGTTCAGGACCACGACGGGGATGACGGGGGCGACGTCCAACACGGAACGCCGTGCCGATGAATCGCGCGCAAGCTCGCTCATGCGACCTCTCCGAAGATGCTGGCGCCCGCGTCGGCCGGGCCGACGGCGTGGCGGAAGGACTCGAACAGCTCTCGGCCGGTGCCGGTGAAGGGGCGATCCGGCCGGGCGGCCGCCGGGCGGCTGGCGAACTCAGCCGCGTTGATGAGCACCTCGATGGTGCCCGCGTCGGCGTCGAGCCGGATCCGGTCCCCGTCGCGCAGGCGCGCGATGGGGCTCGCGTCGGTGGCGGCCTCGGGTGTGAGGTGGATGGCCGCCGGGATCTTGCCGGACGCGCCGGACATCCGGCCGTCGGTGACCAGCGCGACCCGGTGGCCACGGTCCTGCAGCACCCCCAGGGGTGGGGTCAGCTTGTGGAGCTCCGGCATCCCGTTGGCCTTCGGGCCTTGGTA
Source organism: uncultured Actinomycetota bacterium (assembly GCA_963826705.1). Taxonomy (GTDB): domain Bacteria; phylum Actinomycetota; class Actinomycetes; order Mycobacteriales; family Pseudonocardiaceae; genus Pseudonocardia. The sequence goes on along the minus strand of CAWGYF010000016.1, from coordinate 16,227 downwards.
GCGGACGACGGCGACCATGTCGTCGGAAAGCTCGCCCGCCTCGAATGCGGCCTGGAACTCCGATTGGTCGCCGAAGACCCGGGCGGGCGCCTCGATCAGCCGGTGTTCCGGAGCCACCGCCGAGGTCTTGATCACAGCCCGGCCCAGGTTGCCTGCCAGCATGCGCAGGCCTCCGTCCTTGTCGAACGGGTCGTCGACCGGGCGTAGCACGTCGGTGTCGAGGCTCTCGGTGGGGCCGTCGCGCCAGGTCAGGCGACCGTCGGCGAGCGTCGGCTCGGTCATGTAGGCGTCGAGGCCCGGCCCGGCCACCGTGCGCACGTCGCGGTGCATGAGGCCTGCGCCCGCAAGCTCGCGCACCAGGAACGCGGTGCCGCCCGCGGCGTGGAAGTGGTTCACGTCGGCTTTGCCGTTGGGGTAGATCCGGGCGAGGAGCGGCACGACGGCGGACAGGTCGGCGAAGTCGTCCCAGCGCAGGTCGATGCCCGCGGCCCGGGCCATGGCGACCAGGTGCATGGTGTGGTTGGTCGACCCACCGGTGGCCAGCAGCGCGACCACGCCGTTGACCACGGCGTGCTCGTCGACGATGTCGGCGATCGGGGTCTCCAGCTCCACGGCGCGGCGGCCCGCGGCCTCGGTGAGCGCGGTGCGTAGCGGCGTGTTCGGGTTGACGAAGCTGGCGCCGGGCAGGTGCAGCCCCATCAGCTCCATCAGCATCTGGTTGGAGTTGGCGGTGCCGTAGAACGTGCAGGTCCCCGGGCCGTGGTAGGCGGCGGCCTCGGCGGCGAGCAGTTCGTCGCGGCCGATGTCGCCGGTCGCGTACTGCTGGCGGACCTTGCTCTTCAGCGCATTGGACAGGCCGGAGGTCATCGGGCCCGCGGGCACCAGCAGGGTCGGCAGGTGGCCGAAGGACAGGGCGCCGATGACCAGCCCGGGCACGATCTTGTCGCAGACGCCGAGCATCAGCGCGGAATCGAACATGTCGTGCGAGAGCGCGATAGCGGTGGCCATGGCGATGACGTCGCGGCTGTAGAGCGACAGCTCCATGCCCGCGCGGCCCTGGGTGATGCCGTCGCACATGGCGGGTACGCCGCCCGCGAACTGGGCGACCCCGCCCGCGTCGCGCACGGCGGCCTTGATCTGCGCGGGGAAGTCGACGAACGGCTGGTGTGCGGAGAGCATGTCGTTGTAGCTCGACACGATCGCGACGTTCGGTCTGACCGTGCGCTTCAGCTCGTCCTTGTCCGTGCCGCTCGCGGCGAAGCCGTGGGCGAGGTTGGCGCAGCCGAGGCCACCGCGGGCCGGGCCCTGGCGGGCGGCGGTACGGACGCGGTCGAGGTAGACGGCGCGGGTCTCGGCGCTGCGTTCGACGAGCCGTCGGGTGACTTCGGTGACGACGGGGTGGGTCATGCGATCTCCTCGTGCCAGGTACGGCCGTCGCGCTCGATCAGAGCGGTGGCCGCGGCGGGTCCGGCAGTGCCTGCCGGGTAGGTCTTGGGGGCGTGGCCGTGTTCGTCCCAGGCGTGCAGGATCGGCTCGATCCAGGCCCAGGCCGTCTCGACCTCGTCGCGGCGCATGAACAGGCTCGGGCGGCCCTGCACGACGTCCATCAGCAGCCGCTCGTAGGCGTCGGGGATGCGGGACTTGAAGGTCTCCGCGAAGCTCAGGTTCAGCTCGGCCGGGTGCAGCCGGATGCCGCCGGGGCCGGGCTGCTTGGTCACCAGGTGCAGGCGTACGCCTTCGTCGGGCTGCAGCCGCAGCACCAGCCGGTTCGGGGTGATCAGCTCGTCGTCGACGCCGGGGAACACCGAGTGCGGCACCTGCCGGAACTGCACGACGATCTCGGATGCGTGCGTAGCGAGCCGCTTGCCCGAGCGCAGGTAGAACGGCACGCCCGACCAGCGCCAGTTCGCCACCTCGGCCTTCAGCGCCACGAACGTCTCGGTGTGGCTGGGCCGATCGAGCTCGGTCAGGTAGCCGGGCACCGCCCCACCGTCGACGAGGCCTGCGCCGTATTGGCCACGCACGGTCTGCCTGAGCGCGGCTGCCCCGGCCAGCGGGCGCAGCGACTGCAGCACCTTCAGCTTCTCGTCCCGCACGGCCTCGCGATCCAGCGCGGCCGGGGGCTCCATCGCCACCAGGCAGAGCAGCTGCAGCAGGTGGTTCTGCACCATGTCGCGCAGCGCCCCGGAGCCGTCGTAGTAGTCCGCCCGGCCGCCGACGCCGATGGACTCGGCCACCGAGATCTGGACGTGGTCGATGTGCCCGGCGTTCCACAGCGGCTCGAGCAGCGCGTTCGCGAACCGCAGCACGAGCAGGTTCTGCACGGTCTCCTTGCCGAGGTAGTGGTCGATCCGGAAGATCTGCTCCTCGGTGAACACCGCGCCGACCTCGTCGTTGATCGCCCGGGCCGAGGTCAGGTCGTGGCCGATGGGCTTCTCCAGCACGACCCGGGACGTGGCGTCGACCAGGCCGTTCGCCGCGGCGCGCGCGCTGATCGGACCGAACAGCCGCGGTGCGCAGGCGAGGTAGAACACGCGGATGGGCGCCTCGGGGCCGAGCTCGCCGAGCGACCCGGTGAGCGCGGACCAGTCGGGCTCGGCCACCACGTCGAGTGAGACGTGGTGGAGGCGCTGCAGAAACCGGTCCCGCGTGGCGTCGGGCGCATCGCCGACGTAGCGCGAAAGCTCAGAGTCCACCTTGTCGCGCAGGCCTGCGTCGTCGAGGCCTGCGCGGGAGATGGAGAAGATTCGCGTCCGGTCGGACAGCTGTCCGTCGCGATCGCGGAGGTAGAGGGCGGGCAGCAACTTGCGCATGGCGAGATCGCCGGTGCCGCCGAAGACCAGGAAGTCGCACGGGGCGACAGGGGATAGGTGCGGCAAAGCCGCCTCCAGGTGAGCAGTCGGTCTGGTCAACCTCGTTGTCGACCGCTGACAGTTCGTCACGCTAGCAGGCGCTCTTTGGTACCTTAAGTGCTTAAGTAAGAGTTGTTGCGCACCTCACGTGTCGGAAGGAGCGCTGCCGTGCGGCGGGACCGATCCGGAATCAGCGCAGGCGACGTGTTCGCCCTCATCCATGACGGGCTGGTGCACACCCGGGGCGAGATCGGCCGACAAACCGATCTTTCGCGCACCGCGGTGGCGGCGCGGGTGCATCAGCTGGTCGAGGCCTGCCTGGTCGCCGAGGAGCCCGCGGGTGCCCTGACCGGCGGGCGTCCGGCGGCCAGGCTGCGCGTCAACCGCGCCGGTGGCGTGGTGCTGGCCGCCTCGATCGGGGCGAGCAAGACCAAGCTCGGGGTCTGTGATCTCGCGGGCGAGGTGCTGGCGGAGACCGGCCTTGACCTGGACGTCACCCTCGGCCCGGACACGGTGCTCCGCACGGTGGCCGACCGGCTGGAGCGCCTGCGGGACAAGGTCGTCCCCGCCGACCGGCGGGTCCGGGGCGTCGGCGTGTGCCTCCCGGGGCCGGTGGACGTCGCGACGGGCACCGTGGTCGAGTCGCCGCTGCTGCCCGGTTGGGGCGGTGTGCCGATCGCGCTCGGCTTCTCCGGGGTACCCGTGCTGGTCGACAACGACGTCAACGCGCTGACCCTCGCCGAGCGCGCCGTCCGGCCTGCCGTGTCGGACCTGTTGCACGTCAAGGTGTCCACCGGAATCGGGGCCGGGATTGTCGCGGGCGGCGTGCTGCAGCGGGGCGCGCACGGCGCCGCGGGGGAGATCGGCCACAACCCGATCGCCGACGGCGGCGGCGTCGTCTGCCGGTGCGGCAACCGCGACTGTCTGGAGGCGGTGGCGAGCGGTGCGGCGCTGGTCGCGGCGCTCCGCGGCGAAGGGCGCGATGTCGCCGACGTGCCGGGGGTGGTCGCGCTGGTCCGCGCGGGTGACCCTGAGGCGGTGGCGCTGGTGCGGCACGCCGGGCGACGCATCGGCGCGGTGCTCGCGATTGCGGTGAACCTCCTAAATCCGGAGGTGGTGGTATTCGGGGGCGATCTGGCCGAGGCGTTCGAGCCGCTGCTGGCCGGGGTGCGCGAGCAGATCTATCGCCACGCCATCGTGCCGGTGACGCGGGAGCTGCGCGTTGAGCAGAGCGCGCTGGGGCCGGGGGCCGGGATCGCCGGGTGCGCGGCGATGGCGCTGGCCGAGGTGCTCTCGCCGCGGGCGGTCGATGCGGCGCTGCCGTGATCTCCAGGCGCCGCGAACGCAACGGGATACTCAGGTGGGTCCGGCGGCGGAAGCTGGGCTGCGGGTGAGGCCGTGGGACAGCCGGTGCAACAGATCGTCGAGCAGGTCGGCGTCCGGGCCCAGGATCTCGCGGAACTGGTCCTGCACCTCGGCCGCGACGGCATCCCACTTGACGAGGGCTTGGCGGCCACGGGGCGCGGCGACCAAAAGGACGCGCCTGCGGTCCTGGGTGTCCGCTCGCCTCAGCACCAGGTTCGCGGAGACCATCCGGTCGACCAGCTTGCTCAGCTTCGGCGCGAGCAACAGAGCATGGTCGGCGACGACGTTCATGGGGCAGCCGCCCTGCTCGACCAGCAGCGACAGGATCCGCCACTGGTCGATCCCGGATCCGTGCGCCCGCAGCGCCTCGTCGAGGCGTTGGGTGACAGCGCGTTCCACGAGCGACAGCAGCCGAATGGAGTCCTCGCTGGTCTGTGGTGATCGCTCCGGACGAGCCGACATTGGCGAATGTTATCCCTACGATTGGAGTAGCCGCAGGCTTGCAAGGTATGACTAGCGTGTCGCCATGGCTTCGCTTGTGGCGCCTCAGCGTCTCACGGTGCCGCCGACGCGCGAGCGTGACGTCCTCAACATGGCGCTGGTGATCCCGTTGCAGGGGCCTGCGGGGATCTTCGGGCCGTCCTGCGAAAGCTGTGCCACGCTCGCCGTGGAAGAGGTGAACGCCGAGGGAGGCGTCCTCGGACGCGAGGTGCACCTCGTGCCGGTTGACGGGGGCACTGCACCGGCGACCGTCGCCACCGAGATCGACGCGCTCATCCGCGCTGGGGCGATCGAGGCGGTGACGGGCTGGCACATCTCTGCGGTCCGAGAGGTGATCGCGCCCACGATCGGTGGGCGAATCCCGTACGCCTACACCGCGCTTTACGAGGGCGGCGAGCACCGTCCCGGCGTGTTCATGACCGGTGAGACGCCTGACCAGCAGCTGGGGCCGACGCTCGACTGGTTCGCAGGCTCGGTCGGCGTTCGGCGGTGGACGATCGTCGGCGACGACTACGTGTGGCCGCGGCTCACGGCGCGAGCGGCGAGGCGATACCTGCGGCAGATCGGCGGAACGGTCTGTGACGAGATGTACGTGCCGCTCGGCACGTCCGAGTACGCACAGGTGCTGCACCGGGTCGAAGTGAGCGGCTGCGAGGCCGTCCTGATGCTGCTCATCGGCGACGACGCGGTGGAGTTCAACCGTGCTTTCAGCGCGTCGGGGCTGGACCGGGACGTGCTGCGCTTCAGCTCGCTGATCGACGAGAACGTCCTGCTCGCGTCCGGGGCGGACAACACCCGCGGGCTCATGACGTCCGCAGGCTATTTCGAGGATCTCGCGACGACGTCGGGCCTCGACTTCGCGGCCACGTACCTCCGCCGGTTCGGCCAGGACGCTCCGGTGCTGAACAGCCTAGGTGAGTCCTGCTACGAGGGCGTCCGGCTGCTCACCGAGCTCATGCGCCGCGCGCACTCGGTCGACGTGCCGCCGATGACGTCCGTGGCGGAAGGGCTCTCCTACGAAAGCCCCCGCGGCACCGTCGAACTGCGGAACCGGCATCTGCGGCAGCGGGTGTTCCTGGCCGCCGCCGACGGCCTGTTCTGGGATGTCATCCAGCAGCTCTGACCTTGTATGGCGTCTTCGCCCGGAGCCGGTGACCGCAGCCCGAGTGCGCCAGCACGTTCCGTCATCGTGCCTACCGTTGACAGCCCCGGTGACCCGTTGTAGTTTCCCAGGAAAATGTTTCCACTGTTCGGCGAAGCGAGTTCCCAGCTCACGCCCTGTATAGGGGCGTCTCCTAGCCCGAACACGGAACGTAGACAATCCGGCGGCCGAGGGGCTGAGCAGATGGCGATCTACACGTATCGATGTGCCGCCGACGGTTGCGTCGACGTGCGTATGCCGATCGGAACGGCACCAGCATCGGTCACGTGTCCACGTTGCGGCGCCCCGACGGCACGGGTCTTCACGGCGCCGATGCTCGGACTCGCCGACCGCAGACGCCTCGCCGTGATCGACCACGCCGAGGCCTCGAGGTACGAGCCCGAGGTCGTCTCCGCGCCGAGCGGCGTGCGACGGCAACGGACGCCGATGGCGCCTCCGAACCCTGCCTTCCGCGGACTTCCGCGGCCCTGACCGTCTGCTCTCAGCCGAAGGGCGCCGGCGCGGCCGACGCTCACGTCCATCTCACGCACGAGGAGAGACGCCATGCCCGAGGTCGTGTTCCCGCTGGACTCGATGAAGAAGTTCACCGAGCAGCGCATCGTCGGCCACAACCGGTGGCACCCCGACATCCCGGCGCTGGTCCAGGTGCGCCCAGGTGATGTATTCCGGGTCGACTGCCGGGAGTGGTTCGACGGGGCGATCCACAACAACGACTCCGCGGATGACGTCCTGCACGCCCCACTCGCAGGCGTGCACGTCCTCTCCGGGCCGATCGCGGTCGAAGGCGCAGAGCCGGGCGACCTGCTGATCGTCGACATCCTCGACGTCGGGCCGATCCCGCAGGAGGATTCCGGACCGCTGGCCGGACAGGGCTGGGGCTACACCGGTGTGTTCGCGACCGGCAACGGCGGCGGCTTCCTCACCGAGCAGTTCCCCGACGCCTACAAGGTGATCTGGGACTTCCAGGGCGGCAAGGCCACCTCCCGCCACGTGCCCGGCGTGTCGTTCACCGGGATCGTCCACCCGGGCTTGATGGGTACTGCGCCGTCGGCGGAGTTGCTGCGGAAGTGGAACGCGCGCGAGGGCGCCCTCATCGCCACCGACCCGAACCGGGTGCCCCCGCTGGCCCTCCCGCCGCTGCCCGACTCGGCGATCCTGGGCAGCCTGAGCGGCGACGAGTTCGACCGCGTCGCGGGCGAGGCCGCCCGCACCGCGCCCCCGCGGGAGAACGGCGGCAACCAGGACATCAAGAACCTCACGAAGGGTTCCAGGGTGTTCTATCCGGTGTTCGTGAAGGACGCGAAGCTGTCCATGGGCGACCTGCACTTTTCCCAGGGCGACGGGGAGATCACGTTCTGCGGCGCGATCGAGATGGGCGGGTTCATGGACCTGCACGTCGACCTGATCAAGGGCGGCATGGCCACCTACGGCGTCTCCGAGAACGCGATCTTCATGCCCGGCAACGTCGACCCGCGCTACGACCAGTGGCTGGCCTTCTCCGGCACCTCGGTCACGCTCGGCGGCGAGCAGCGCTACCTCGACTCGCACCTTTCCTACCAGCGGGCCTGCCTGCACGCGATCGACTACTTGCAGAAGTTCGGCTATAGCGACATCCAGGCCTACATGATCCTCGGTGCTGCTCCGATCGAGGGCCGTCTGTCCGGAGTGGTCGACATCCCGAACTCGTGCTCCACGGTCTACATCCCGACCGCGATCTTCGACATCGACGTGCGGCCCAGCAAGAACGGGCCCGCCCAGATCGACCCCGGCATGGGAGTACCGAAGGCCAGCGGCTGACCGATCGGCGCCAGCGGGCGAGGCGGGCCAGGCTCGCGGACCTGCCCCGCCTCGCCCGCACCAGGGCTCGCCTCGGGCGCAGCCCCCCATCGCGACACAGAGAGGTGCGCACCCATGGGAGCCGTAGGACTGCTGTTCGTCGGAGCCGTGCTGTTCATCAACGGGGTGATGCTGCTGGGATGGGTCGACGCGAAGTCCGCCGCGCCGATCAACTTCTTCGTCGGCGGGCTCCAGATCATCACCCCGACCTACCTGATCTTCACCGCCAACGGGAACGCCGACACGATCCTGTCAGCGGCCGGTCTGTACCTGTTCGCCTTCACCTATCTCTACGTCGGCCTCAACCTGACGTTCGGCCTGGACGGAACGGGCCTGGGCTACTTCTGCTTCTTCGTCTTCGTCTCCGCGCTGGTCTACTCCGGCCTGAACTTCGTCCACTTCGGCGACAACGGGTTCGGCGTGATCTGGCTCTGCTGGGCGTTCCTCTGGCTGCTGTTCTTCCTCGTGCTGGGTCTGGGGCGCGAGAGCCTCAGCCGCTACACGGGCGCGGTCTGCGCGATCCAGGGCTGGGTCACGGCATGGGTTCCGGCGTTCCTGCTGCTGACCGGCCGCTACGCCGAATACCAGAACCAGGTCGCGGTCGTGCTCGCGATCTTCGCCGTCGTCGTGTTCGGTGGCCTGTACGTCACCATCGGACGGCGCCGCGGAACGCCGGTGCCATCCCAGTCCACACCGAGCGACCACGTCGCGGCCTAGTGCGGTGTCCAGAAACGTTCACCGGGTCCTCGCGGGCCCAGACGACGCCTCGCGGCGTTGCCGCCCTCGCGAAGACGCCCGGTATGAGCTTCGGGCGGCGCCTTGCGAGACGCCGCCTGGATCCCGCGATCACCCCGGCAACGTTCCTGGACACCGCACTAGCCGAACCGGTGCCGGTGCCGATCAGGGCATGATCGCAAGTCGTAACCTCTCCGCAACCTCGAGTCACCCAACGGTCAACACCGCTCGCCACCGTGGTCTCTTGGGCCGGGCTCCCTAAGCCCGGCCGCCGGAGCACGGAGGCCGCATGCTCAGCAGGGACGAAGCCCGTGCGTGGGCCGAGATCGAGCGTCGGCTGGTCCGAGACGACGAGGCGCGGTCCCGGCCGCTGCACCGGCTTTCGAGGTCCGTGTCGGTGCAGACGGTCGTACCGCTGCTGCTCGCCGCGCTGTTCGCCCTCCTGGACGCACCGGTACCGGCTCTGGCATTCCTCTTTCTGGTTCCTTGCGGATTGGTCGTCCACATGGCCCGGACAGCCCCACCGCATGCGGCATCAGGAACTCGGTGAAGACCCGCAGTCGTCCGGGTGTGTGGACAACACGGCCCCGCAGCGCCAGCAACGCTCTGGGTGCTCGTCGGTGGGCATGGCGCCGCACTCCGGGCAAAGCCGGTGCAGCCAGCACACCGCGTCGCCGGGTTCGTCGTCCGCGTCGACCATGTTCACGCTTCGAGCGTATCGAGGGGCACCTGGGGATCGGCCAGGGTGGCGGTGTCGCCCCGGTCGCCCCGTATCCGGCCCCGGCTCGTACTGATGGTCAGCGACGATGTGGCTCCGCGTAGCACGTGCGGATGAGTTCCGCGATATTCGCCGCCGACTCGCTGAGCTGGCGGAGCCGGTCGTAGAGCACGATCAGTGAGTCGTCGGATGGATAATTGTGCCCCCAGTACGCTCCGCGGATCTCGTTCAGGGCTGCGACCACACCATCGGCTTCGTTCGGCCAACCCGTACCGCGGAGCTGGTCGGCGAGGTCCAACAGCCGCCGATCCAGGGTGGATGGTCCCGCCTGGGACTCGGACATGGTCATCATCCTTTCCTGTGGCGCTCGGCCGTGGGTCGGTCGTCATGGCGGTGACACATCGAGAGGGAAACGCAGCGTGTTCACGTGCAGACCGGACGCGTCGGCCAGGTAGTGGGCGGTTCGAGCCCTTTCGCCGGATTGATGCAGGTCGAGCAGCCGTGCGCGACTGACCACAGCCAACGCGGCGGGCGTTCGGCACGGCTGCGCAGGCTCACTGACACTCAATCGGACCACTCCAGTCATTGACATGATGAGTATAGTGCAATCTCGCGTTTGGTGACTGCAGTGCTACGGAGCGTACCTAATGAACGGTTGAGCCGTTGCGTCATGGCCGGTCGACGCTTGACCTGAGAGACCGTCGGCCCGCCAGCGCAACGAGTGACCACACTCCGCGCGTGTCAACGGGAGGACGTAGATGGCGATCGACTTCACCTTGACCGCTGCTCAGCTGGAACTTCAGGAGTCGGCTCGGGACTTCGCGCAGAACGTGTTGCTCCCGGTCGTTCGTGAGGCGGATGAGGAGCCCGACCCGTTGCGCGGGTTCAACCTCACAAGGCCCGCTTACCGGGAGGCTGTGCAGCGCGGGATCGCGTTCTCGATGCTGCCGAAGGGTAAGTATTCGGAAGTCCTGTGGGGGGCTGTGGCAGGGCGCGGCGCAAAGTCATTTCCCCTGCTCACTGGCTGTTTGCGGGTGCTGACGCAGCCCAAGGAGGGTGAGTAAGAGGTGTGGGTCGTTGCGGACCTTCCGAATGGTGGCGGCTATCTTGGTGTGGCCGGCCTGTCGGATGAGGCCGATCACCAGGTTACGGAGTGTGGCCATCACCCGGAATCGGGACGCGGTCCTCACCTGGGACGCGTCCTCACGGAACGTGACATCACGCACCCAATGGATCTTGTTTTCTATGGACCAATGTCCGCGGACATAGCCGGCCAGGTGCTCCGGCGCGGCCTCCCGGGCCGACAGGCTGGTGACCCCGAGGACCGCGACGGCGGTGCGGACCTGCACCTTCTTGTAGCCGCGCGAGCCTTTGGTGGGCTTGCGGACGGTGCGGGTGGTGTAGCGCTCGATCAGGAACACCTGCGCGGCACCGGGGAACCCCAGATCGGCGGGGGCGTCGAGCACCCGCAGGGTGCGCCGCTCGCGCCGTCCGTGGCCGCGCTCCTCGGTCTGATGGGTGATCGGCACCGCGGACCAGTCCAGGGCGTCGATGCGGGCGAACAGGGCGGGCGTGTTCTCCTTGACCGTCATCACGTAGTGCGCGAGCAGTTCCTCGGCGATGAACCGGGCGTGGGCACGGACGGTGTGTCCGGCGTCCATCGTGAACACGCACCCGCCGACGCCGCCGACCCGGGTCGCGAGGCCGCGCAGCAGCGGCGCGAACTGCGGCACCTCGTTGGACTTGGCCCCGACCAGCCGTTCGGCGATCACCGCCGACTCCCCGTGGGTGGCCGCCGCCAGCAGGTACGGGACCTGCCCGTCGGCGCCGATCGCGCCGCGCACCGCCTTGCCGTCCACCGCAACCGCGGGCAGCATCCTCGGCGCATCGATCGGGGCGCCCACACACCCGACCCCCGCCCGCGCGGCGAGATGGGCACCGACCCCGTCGGCCAGGTGTTGAGCGCCCAGCAGCGCGAACACCCGCTCCACGGTGTCGGGATGCGGCGGGGTGGCGCGGCCCGCCGGGTCGCGGCGGCACCCCAACGCGGCCAGCACCTCCTGATCAGCGGTGGCGACCCAGTCGGTGATGTCGATCAGATTGACCTGCCCGGCGAGCACCGCCGCCGTACACAACCCCAAGATCGTGGCCAACCGGTGGCGGATCCCGCGGCGCCGCCGCGGATCAGCGACCCCGGCGAAACACTCCACCACATTGCCGCCGCTGACCCGCGCCAACTCCGCTGCCCGTTCGATCAAGACCGCGACCGCGGCGTCGATGTTGACCGCGTCGGTGTCAACCGCCTCCGCGCACGACCCAACCGGCGGGGTCCCGACAGCGGTACTGACAGACTGCACGTGCAACGGAGCCACCGATCGGATGAAGGACCCTTGAGAAGTCCCCGTCCTAACGTGGCTCCGTTGCTCCCAGCCGCCGGACACGCCCGGACCGACCAAAGTGTGATCATCACGAACGGTCACCGAAGGTGCCCGCCGATCACACTCGCGGGGCCACAGTATCCGCGGCGGCATGCCTACCCACAGTCACCAGCGCCAGCGTCGTTCACCGCACCACGCCACCCGACTCACCGGCCCGCGCCCAACGGCGAGTCGTCACAACGCCACGTTGACCTGCGAGAACGACTTTGCGCATCGCCCTGGGGCTGTGGGGGGCATGCCGCAGCGCGGCGTGACCATTTCTCCGTGGTCACGCCGTGGCGTGGCTGGGGTGTCAGCCGGGGCGGGGTGGCTGCTTCCAGGCGGCCAGGTCGTCGGGGGTGGTGGTCCAGGGCAGGAACCGTTCCAGGTCCGGGCCGGTCAGCGGGGGTTCGCCGCGGGCTCGCCGTGGGGCTCGTCCGCAGGCGTCGAAGTAGGCGGTGAGGTAGGTGATGGGGTTCAGCCCGGCCATTTCGGCGGTCGCGGTGATGGTCCAGACGCGGGCGGCGAGCCGGGCGGCGTCTTCGGTGCGGGAGCCGTAGGCGTTCTTGCGGGTCACGACCGGCCGGCGCAGCGCGCGCTCCGCGGCGTTGTTGTCCTTATCCCGACATCCGGACGGTGTCGTCGACGCGACCGGCCGGGGGTCGGGGTGCTGGTTCAGCTGGGGTCGATCGTTATCGAAGAGCGACCGCCGGGTTCGGGCGGAGGGGTGCGGGCGCGTTGGTCGCCCAGTGCGTGCGCGAGTTGTCGGCGCAGTCGTGCGTTGTCGTCGGTCAACTGGCGGTTGCGTTGGTTGGCTTGGGTCACCCGCTGCAGCAGGGATGCGTCCGAGGCGCGCTGGTTGGTGGGGATCGGTGGTGATGGCGCGCGGTGGGTGGCCTCGCGCAGGCGTGTGATCTCGACGCGGAGATCGGCTTGGGCGTAGAGCCAGGAGCGGGAGACGCCCGCGGCGCGGGCGACGGCCTCGAAGGTGACCGGGGTGCCGGCCTGGTCGAGCTCGCGCAGCGCCTGGATGGCTTTGGCGCGGGTGGGCTCGTGGCGTTGGCGGGCGGCGTTGATCAGCGGTCCGGTGTTGTCAGCCCGCATCGGCGTGCTCCTCGGGCCGCTCACCGCCGGTGTCGCCGTCCAGTGCTGTGATGATGGCGTGCAGGTTGTCCGCGACCTGCTGGTTCATCTCGACCAGCCGGGTCTGGCCTCGGGCTTGGGCGGCGGTGATGATCTGCAGAACCTGCTGGTGCTGCTCGCGGTGCTGGGGTAGGAACTCGGCGGTAGTGATGAACATCGGACATGTCAGGCAAGCATTCGCATGCGGACAGGTCTGCACGACCGGTAACCCGCAGTAGCCGTTGGGCAGGGCCTGGGTGGCTCGGCCGACGCGCTGTTTGGCCCAGGCCGCCTCGGCCAGGGGACCTGCGGGGTCGAGCGTGACGGTCTCGCCGCGGGTGTTGACCTTGCGGGCGGCTTCCCAATGCCGCCTGATGGTGGTGTCGTGGAGCCGGGCGTAATGGGCGGTCATGACGGGCGAGTCGTGGTCCAGGATGCGTCGCACGACCTCTTGAGGCACGTCATGGTTGATCAATCTGGTTCCCAGCGTGTGTCGCCATTGGTGGGGGCACACACTGACCGGCCGGCCGTGTTCGTCACGGACGTCGCAGTCGTGCAGCCAGCGAGCCAGGGCGACGCGGTAGGCGGGGGCTCCGACCGGGCGGGTGCCCTCGATGTTGGCTTTCGTGCGTGGGAACAGCACGGGGACCTCGGGCCAGCGCGCCACGATCCGCTGCTGGTGAAGGTTGATCATCTGCTGGAGCTCTTCGTCGATGGGGACGAGCGCTTCCCGTTTCATCTTCCGGTTGTGGTAGCGCAGGTAGGGTGCCCCGTCGGCGTCGGTGACCAGGCAGTCGAAGGCGAGGGTCGTGGCGGAGGTGATGCGCAGTCCGCAGCGGATGAGGATGACGGTGATCAGCCGCCAGTTCGGGTCTTTGAAGCGGTCCAGGTTGGCGGGGTCTTCGACTTGCGCCATGACGTCTCGGGCAGTGACCGGGGCGCCAGCTCGGGTGGCTTGGGGAAGTCGTCGCTGAACACCATCGCGGTGGGCGACAGCGCCCGTCGCCCCAGCCGTTGCGGCGGATCGTCTGCAGGAAGGTGTTCAGCGCTCCGATGTGCGTGATGCGGGCCCGGACACCGGGCACGACCGTGTGCAGGTAGGCCAGGTAGCGTTCCACGAGGCTGCGGTCGATGTCGCGGAGGGTGACTCACCCTCGAGGGTGGACAGGAACTCCGCGAAGCGGGTGACGCGGCGGTGGCGCTGTAGGCGTGTGAGGAGCTGATCCCGCCGGCCAGACGCGCGCGGATCCAGCGCTTGGCCAGGTCCTTGAGCCATGGCTGGGTGATGCGGTCGAACTTCAGGGTGGCGACCGGGCCGTCGTTGATGCCCAGGGAACGCAGCCGCCACACGTCGCGGGGGTATTCGACGTCCCAGCCGTGGCCGTAGGCAGGTCCTCGATCTGGCGGCGCGCGTAGGTGAGCAACGCGTGCCGTTGGGGGGCGCTGTCGCGTGGCCGGGGGAACGCCTCCCGCCACTGCTGCTCCGAACGATCCAGCAACGACCGTGCCGTGTTCTGGGTCAAGAACCGCACGACTGCCCGCGCTGTCCCGGGGCGTGCTTTGTCTGGAGATCATCTCGGCGGCGTTGCAGCACGTACTGCATCTCCAACCGCAGCTGTGGCGGCAAGCCGCGGAGATCGACGCAGCAGGCCCCGTCGGGCGGGGGGTTCTGCCCGTCCGGCCGGGGCTTTGTGGCCTGTTTGGCTTGCCGCAACTGGGCGCCACGAGCGGTGAGGTCGCGGGAGGAAATGGGTCAGGTCCGGTCTGCCGTGGCGCGTCCAGCGCTGATGGTGCGGCCGGCACAAACCTGTGCTGCTGTGGGAGACGCGCCCGCACTCGCCCACCTGGCAGACCGTGCCCCCGAACCCCGGGTCGTCGGGGGCGAACCCACCACCTCGGATCGGAACTCGGGCCGGATCGCGAGCATCAGTTTCTCCAGCAGCCCGGGATGCTTCGCGGTCGGCGCCGTCCCGGTGGCCGCGTCCGTCGTTGCGCTCACCACGCCACCGTCTCTCCGTCGAACGGGGCCGCGGCGGTGGCGGTCAGAGTGACCTGGACACGGTTGCGGCTGGCTTGCGCGCGCAGGTAGGTGGTCCCGCCGGCGACGGTGCACTCACCGCGTTCGGCGAGCATCAGCGCCGCCCGCCACGTGTCGAAGGTCTGACGGACCTGCCCTCCGCAGGCCAGGGCAGACACGTTGCCCACCAGGCGGGCGCCGGCGGTGCCGATCGTCCAACCGATGATCGGCAGGTCCCGGTGGGCGTCCAGGATCGCGGTGAGCTCTCCGGCGGCCCGTCGTTGCCAGCCCGCTCGATCGGCATGAGTCGCTTCCCAGCCGGTCACCAGGTGACCTCGTTCCCGGTGAACCAGCCCGCCTTCTCCAGCACCTTGCGGGCGTCCTCGACGGTCAGATGCCCGTAAACGGAAAGCGTGGTGGCCACCGACGAGTGGCCCAGAAGTGCGGACACGACCTCGATCGGCACGTTGTCCCGCAGCATCCTGGTGGCCGCCGAATGCCGGCACCAATGGGGATCGAAGTCGATCCCGCTCCGCCGCCGCAGGCGTTTCACCAGGTCGTAGACCGCCGCATACGACCACGCCTGCCCTCGCGGTTCGGCGAACAGGTTCACGAACACGTGGTCGGAATCGAGGTCGCCGTACTCATCGTGCAGGTAGTCGCCCCACAAACGCAGCAGCCCTGCCGACACCGGGATGGTGCGCCGATCCCGCGACTTGGAACGAGCCCCGTTGTCGTTGACCCGCGACACGATCGTGACCTCGCGCGCAGCGACGGCGATGTCGGTATGCCGAAGACCGAGGGCCTCGCCGATCCGGACACCGCTCTCCCACAGCAAGGCCCACAGGAAGCGGTCCCGCAACCGGTCACAGGCGTCCAAGATGGCCTGCATCTCGGCCACCGTGAGGATCCGCGGCAACTTCTTCGCAGCCTTCACCCCGATCGCGCGCCGCGACTGCGGCTTGCCCTTGGACACGTGGTGCAGGAACGGCTTCCACCCGCCCCCGGCGGCCGGGCAGCTGCCAGGTGGTCAGCAGCTCACCGACATCGACGCCATGGCGGGCCTGATGGGCATAAAACGCCGCCAGCGCCGCCAGCTTCCGGTTCACGGTCGCCGCGCACACGTGCGGCTGCACCGACGGAAGCACCGCCACCCGCCCGTCGCGGCCGGTGGGCGGCAGCCGCAGCCAGGCCACGTACTCGCCGATGTCTTCCAGCCGCACCTCCCGCCAATCCAGGACTCGGTGGGCAAGGAAGCCCCAGTAGTCCTTCAGGTCATGCGCATACGCCTTGATTGTGTTCGGGGACCGCTCGATATCGGAGAGATAGGCCAGATAGCGCTCGACCGGCTCGACCGGCGCGTCGTCGTTCCCCAGGACCGTCCACGACGCCACCCGGGATGCGGGCATCGCCACGCGCTGAACTTGCACTTGCTCCTCCAACGTGATCTACGTGCTGGACGAGCCGGACATAACCACGTCCACCACGCAGACCGCGCGGCC
>CAWGYF010000015.1:0-185773 GCA_963826705.1 uncultured Actinomycetota bacterium | reverse complement strand
ATGCGGATAGGCCGAGTGGGTCGGGGGACGAGGGTCTCCTTGAGCGTGCGCGGGCTGGTCCAGCGCAGGAGGTTGAAGATCGAGCCTGCCTTGTCGTTGGTGCCGCTGGCCCGGCCGCCGCCGAAGGGCTGCTGGCCGACGACCGCGCCCGTCGGCTTGTCGTTGACGTAGAAGTTGCCCGCCGCGAACCGCAGGCTCTCCGCAGCCCGCGCCACGGCGGCGCGGTCGCGGGCGATCACCGCCCCGGTGAGCCCGTAGGGCGCGCCGCGGTCGACCTGGGTGAGGACCTGTTCGAAGGCGCTGTCGTCGTAGACGTGGACGGCCAGCAGCGGACCGAAGTACTCGGTGGAGAACACGCGGTGGGTCGGGTCGGCGCCCACCGCGATCGTCGGCCGGACGAAGTACCCGACCTCGTCCGAAGCCGTGCCGCCTGCGATCACCTCCAGCTCGGCGCGGGCCATCACCTGCGCGGCGGTGACCTTGTCGTATGCTCGGCGGTCGATCACCGCGCCGAGGAAGTTGTGGAAGTCGGCGACGTCGCCCATGGGCAGCGCGTCGGTCTCGGCGGCGAGGTCGTCGCGCATCCGCGCCCATACCGACCGCGGGACGAACGCGCGGGAGGCCGCGGAGCACTTCTGGCCCTGGTACTCGAACGCGCCGCGGATCAACGCCGTCCGCAGGACGTCGACGTCGGCGGAGGGGTGAGCGAGCACGAAGTCCTTGCCGCCGGTCTCGCCGACCAGCCGCGGGTAGGTCGCGTAGGTGGCGATGTTGGCGCCCACCTCGGCCCACAGGTGCTGGAACGTCGCCGTCGACCCGGTGAAGTGGATGCCTGCGAGCGCGGGGTCGGCGAGCAGCACCTCAGAGACGTCGCGGCCGTCCCCGGTGAGCAGGTTGACCACGCCAGGCGGCAGGCCCGCCTCCTCCAGCAGCCGCATCGTCAGCTGGGCGGCGAGCGTCTGGGTGGGGGAGGGCTTCCAGATGACCGTGTTGCCCATCAGCGCGGGCGCGGTGGGCAGGTTCCCGGCGATCGAGGTGAAGTTGAACGGCGTGATCGCGTAGACGAAGCCCTCCAGCGGGCGGTAGTCGAGCCGGTTCCAGACCCCGGGCGCGCTCGCGGGCTGCTCGCCGTGGATCTGCTTGGCGAAGGCCACGTTGAACCGCCAGAAGTCGGCCAGCTCGCAGGCGGCGTCGATCTCGGCCTGGTAGCAGGTCTTTGACTGGCCCAGCATGGTCGCGGCGTTGATCCGGTCGCGCCACGGGCCCGCCAACAGGTCGGCCGCCCGCAGCAGCACCGCGGCGCGCTCGTCGAAAGGCAGCTCGCGCCACGGGGGCGCCGCGCGCAGCGCCGCCTCCACAGCGCCCTTCGCGTCCTCCCGGGTGGCATTGGCGCCGGTGCCGAGAACGTGCGCGTGGTCGTGCGGGGCGACGACGTCGAACGGGGTGCCGCCCGCCACGTGCTGGGCGCCGTCGATGGTCACGGTCAGCTCGTGCCGGACGCTCCCCAGCTCGGCGAGCGCAGCTTGGAGGCTTGCCCGCTCGGCGGTGTCGGGGGCGTAGTCGCGAACCGGCTCGTTGCGGGGCAGCGGGGTCGAGGTGACGGCATCCATGACGGTCAGCCTAGGAACGCGGCTGCCCCGCCGATTCGTCGACGCGGATCAGTCTGCCGCGGATGCTTTGTCCGATCCGACAGCTAGCAGGTGCAGGTGATGGACGAGTCGCGCACGGGGGTCGGCGAGCCGGAGCCCGGCGACGGCGACCGCCCGCCGCACGCGGTAGCGCAGCGTGTTGGGGTGGACGGTCAGCCGCTCGGCCGCGACGCGGAAGTCGCCGAGCGCGTCGAGCCAGGCGAGCACCGAGCCTGCGAGGTCCCCGCCGTGTTCGCGGTCGTAGGCCACCAGTGCGTCGACGGCTGGATCGCGCAAGTCGGGCCGCCCGCGCAGCACCGAGAGCGTCTGGCCGAGCAGGACCTCGGCGCGCAGGTCGTCGAAGGCGGCGACGTCGACGCCGATGGGCATGGCGGCCAGCACCCGGTCGGCCTCGGCCCGCGATCCGGGCGCCCCGGCGAGGCCGCTCGTCCCCCCGCCGAGGCCCGCCTGCACCCGCACGCCGGTGCGCCGCCGGGTGACCGCGACGACCTCGGCGCACATCGCGCGCAGCGCGGGGTCGCGGCCGTCGGGCACGTCGGGGAGCACGGCATACACGGCGTCGCCGTGCCCGGCCGTCAGCGCCGTCCTGCGGTACCCGGCGGCGTGCACCGCGACGACGTCGGTCAGCTCGGCCACCGACAGCTCGCGCGTGACGCCCTCGCCCGCCCGTACCGCGAACCCGACGACGAGGGCGGGAGCGTGCTCGTCGAGACCGAAGGTGCCCGCGACGAGATCGGGGCTCGCCCGGCCGTCGAGCAGACCCTCCACGAGGTCACGGTGCCAGGTCGGCGCGCTGCGGCGGCGGCGGACGAGGTGTCCCGCCGCCACCCGCGCGGCGCCGACCAGCACGTCCTCCGCGCGCGGCGAGAACGGCTGCGCGCCCTCCTGCACCCATATCGCGCCCAGCGGGCGCGGACCGGCGTGGATGCCGATCGCGAGCCTGCGCCGCACACCCAGCTCGGCGTGCTCGTCGACGTGCACGACGTCCTCCGACGAGCGCAGCCGGTCGAACACCCCCCACTCCCGCAGATGCCGCAGGTAGTCCGCGGGGCCCTGCCAGCCGAGGATGGACAGCCTGCGCAGCTCGTCGATCTGGGCGTCGTCGCCGTCGGAGCGGGAGTAGGCCAGCACGCGGCTGGCCGTATCCTCGATGCAGACGATGCCGTGGGTGAGCAGGGCGATGGTCTGCGCGAGCGCGAACAGGTCGTCGGGTCCCGCGCTTTCACCCGCGACCAGCACACCGGCCGCGAGCGACTCGAGACGCTCCCAGCGCACGTCAGACGGTACGGCGAGCAGCGCGACACCGGCGTCGAGGGCGACATCCCGCAAGGCCGCGCCGGACCCGGCGACCTTGACCGCGACCACGGCGGCCCCCGCACTGGCCGCCGCCCGCACGAGCCGCTCCGCGTCGCGGCCGCGGGCGCCGACGACCAGGACGAGGCTCCCGCGGTGCTCGTCGGGCTCGTCGTCGGGATCGACGATGGCCAACCCGGTGATCGGCACGTCCAGACCTGCCGGCGCGGCCAGCACCTCGACGAGCGGCTCCCCGACAGCGGCGAGGAGGTGGCGCAGGGTGTTCATGGCTCGTGCTTCCGGACGACGGCGACGGTTCGATCTTAGCCGATCGGACAAATCGTGGGTCATGATCGCGGCCTACCGTTGCTTCCATGCTGAGGTCCACGATGTTGGCTGCCGCAGGCTCGCCGCGGGTGCGGGCGATCGTCGAGTCCGGGCCGTTCGACCCGCTCGTGAGCCGGTTCGTCGCGGGCGACACCGACGACGACGCCATCTCCGTGGCCCGCGCCCTGACCGCCGACCGGCTGGTCACGCTCGACCACCTCGGCGAAGACACCACCGACCGGGACCAGGCCGACGCCATCGTCGGGGCCTACGAGCGGATCCTCGCCCGGCTGGGGGAGGAGGGACTGGCGGGGCGGGTCGAGGTGTCGGTGAAGCTGTCGGCGCTCGGGCAGAGCCTTCCCTTCGACGCGGACAAGATCGCGCTGGAGGGTGCGCGGCGGATCTGCGCGGCCGCGGCGGCGGTCGACACGACCGTCACCGTCGACATGGAGGAGCACACCACCACCGACCGCACATTGGAGACGGTGCGCGAGCTGCGCGTCGACCATCCGTGGGTGGGCGCGGTCGTGCAGGCGCAGCTTAGGCGGACCGAGGCCGACTGTGGCGACCTCGCCGGGCCCGGCTCCCGGGTGCGGCTGTGCAAGGGGGCATACGCCGAGCCCGCCTCCGTGGCGTTCACCGACCGGGCCGACATCGACGCGGCTTTCACGCGCTGCCTGCGGGTGCTCATGGCGGGCGAGGGGCTGCCGATGGTCGCCACCCACGATCCGCGTTTGATCGACCTGGCGCGCGACCTCGGCCGCGGTCGCCCCTACGAGCTGCAGATGCTGCACGGGGTGCGACCGGCGGCGCAGGAGGCGCTGGCCGCGGAAGGCGAGACCGTCCGCGTGTATCTGCCCTACGGCACCGAATGGTTCGGCTACTTCATGCGCCGCCTCGCCGAGCGCCCCGCCAACCTGGCCTTTTTCGCCCGCTCGCTGCTGTCGCGAGGCTAGGTCGGGGCTGGCGCGTTGCAGCGGGGTGACCCTGCTGCAACTCAGTCGGAGCAGGGTCACCCTGCTGCGATGCCGTCAGCCGTCGACGAGCAGTCCGCGCAGCGGGCCGCCGAGACGGGCCGTGCGGCGCGAGACGGCAGGCAGCTCGCTGAGTCGGTGGCGCGGCGGGGCGCCGTCTTGGCGATGGGCGCGTTCGGCCACCGCGTTCGGTCGCCAGTGCTCGTCGATCACGGCGCACGGGTCGCCGTCGATGGCGGACTGCTCGAGCTGCAGATGCTCGGCCCACAGCCGCAGCCGGGTCTCACGCGCGAGCCGGGGGTCGCAGGTGATCACATTGAGCTCGGTGTCGTTGAACAGCGAATGGTCGTTCAGGTTGGCCGAGCCGATCGTCAACCACCGGTCGTCCACGATCCCGATCTTCGCGTGGACGTACAGCGTGCCGACCGTGCTGCCGTCCATCGCGGTCAGCGTGGTGGCCAGCAGCCGTCCGGCGCCGCCGTCGGCCTGCATCAGGGCGGCGAGCTGGCCTCGGGTGGTGTCGTTGCCGGTGTCGGGGTGCGCGGGCAGCACCAGCAGAACGCGGAACGCGTCTGACGGCGGGTGCCTGAGCTTGTCGGCCAGCACCGCGGTGATGTCCCCCGACCAGAGGAACTGGTTCTCCAGATAGATGAACCTCTGTGCTTGGCCCAGCGCGCGGAGGTAGCCGTCCAGCACGCTGAACACCCCACGATGGGCGAACCTGTAGGTGCGCTCCGGCACCGTGCGGGCGACCTGGACCGACACGTCACCGGTCGCCTGCGGCGGCACGGGATCGGGCAGGACCTCGCCGGTGACCTCGCGCCACCGGTTGACGAAGTGCTGCGCAACGTCGGCGACCACGGGTCCGGTCAGCTCTACGGCGGCGTCGTGCCATCCCATCGGACTCGCGGGCGGGTGGGTCGGGCTGTCGTAGCGGTCGCCCGCCATCGCCGTCAGGTCGATGCCGCCGACGAAGGCGCGTTCGCCGTCGACGATCACGATCTTCTCGTGGTGGCAGTGCATCGTCCGTTCGCGGGCGTCCAGGGTGCAGGCGACCTCGGTGCCCGACCTGAACCCCGTGCACGCCGAGCGCGCCAGCGCCCGCGTGGGTTGGAACACCGGTGCGGGCGGCCCGGCCCACAGCAGCACGCGTACGGGCAACCGCTCCGCCAGCTCGCCCAGCAGCTCCCGCAGCGTGGGGGCATCGGGGTCGCGGGTGAGCCGGAAGTCGGGACTGGCATGCCAGTTGGCGATGTGCACTTCCGATCGGGCGCCGCGGAGGGCCTCCGCGATCGCCGGAAGCGCTACCGCCCCGTCGATGTGGACAGCCACGGTGTTCCCCGGCCGTGCCGCGAGATCCCCGGCCGCCCACCACTGCGCTCCGGTGGGCGACAACGCCTGTGACCAGCCCAGACGCCGCAACCGGCGCCGGTGATGACGGGTGACCCACTGCTCCAGCCGATCACCGACCACGCGATCGAGGGCGTCGAGCATGGGCGGACCTTACGCCGAGTACACCTCGCGAGCGCACACCTCCCTCCGCTGCCGGTGGCCGCGCCCGTAATGACCGGCATAGCGTCTGGCCATGCCGATGTCGCATCCCGCCTACGGGCAGAACCCCCAGCCTGCCGAGCTGCGGCTCAACCCGGTCTTCACACGCGAGCCGCTTTCGATCCCGCGCAACCGCCTCCCCAGCGGTGAGCTCGACCCGGACGCGGCCCGGCAGATCGTGGCCGACGAGCTGATCCTCGACGGCAACGCCCGCCTGAACCTGGCGACGTTCGTGACGACGTGGATGGAACCGCAGGCGGTCGCGCTCATGGCCGACTGCTTCGACAAAAACATGATCGACAAGGATGAGTACCCCAGGACCGCCGACTTGGAGCTGCGGTGCGTGCGGATGCTGGCCGACCTGTGGCACGCCCCGCAGGCACCGGACGCGACCGGTTGCTCGACGACTGGGTCCAGCGAGGCCTGCATGCTGGCCGGGCTCGCCATGAAGCGGCGGTGGCAGCACGCCCGTCGGGCCGCGGGGCTGCCCACCGATCGGCCGAACATCGTGATGGGCATCAACGTGCAGGTCTGTTGGGACAAGTTCGCCAACTACTGGGACGTCGAACCCCGCCTCGTCCCGATGGACGGCGAGCGCTACCACCTTGACGGCGAGCAGGCCGCCGCGCACTGCGATGAGAACACCATCGGCGTCGTCGCCGTACTGGGATCGACGTTCGACGGCAGCTACGAGCCGGTCGGGGAAATCTGCGCGGCGCTCGACGCCCTCGCCGCGCGAACCGGTGTGGACGTGCCCGTCCACGTCGACGGCGCCTCCGGAGCGATGATCGCCCCGTTCTGTGACCCAGACCTGGTCTGGGACTTCCGCCTGCCCCGTGTCGCCTCGATCAACACTTCGGGGCACAAGTACGGGCTGGTGTACCCCGGCGTCGGGTGGATCGTGTGGCGCGACGTCGCGGCGCTGCCTGACGACCTCGTGTTCAAGGTCAACTATCTGGGCGGGAACATGCCCACCTTCGCGCTGAACTTCTCCCGCCCCGGCGCGCAGGTGGTGGCCCAGTACTACAACTTCCTGCGCCTGGGGTTCGACGGCTACCGGCGGGTGCAGCAGAACTGCCGGGAAGTGGCCACCAGCCTGGCCGACCGGCTCGCGCAGCTCGGGCCCTTCGACCTGATCACCCGGGGGGATCAGTTGCCGGTCTTCGCCGTCCGACTGCGTCCGGAGGTCAGCGGCTACTCGGTGTTCGACGTCTCCGCCGCGCTGCGCGAACACGGCTGGCTGGTGCCCGCCTACACCTTTCCTGCCCACCGCGAGGACCTGGCCGTGCTGCGGTTTGTCGTGCGCAATGGCTTCAGCAACGACCTCGCCGACCTCCTGCTCGCCGACCTCAACGCCGAGCTACCCCGGCTGCAGCGCCAGGAGCGGCCCCAACGCGGCGGCGAGGCGGCCAACTTCAGCCACGGCGCAGGCCCGAACCCACCCGCTCCGGCCGCCACGTGAGCACAGCCCGAGTCGTACGGCGCTCGACACCACGCCCCTGCCCGGACCGCGCGGCGGATGCCCGCGGGGCCTGACCTGATCGCCGTGAGTGGTGCCAGGGGTGCGCCAGCACACCTGTGGCACCACACCCGCCGATCACTGCGCGGCGGACGCCCGCGGGGCCCGACGTGATCGCCGTGGATGGTGCCAGGGGTGCGCCCAGTGCACCTGTGGCACCACACCCGGTGATCACCGCGCGGCGGATGCCCGCGGGGCCCGACGTGATCGCCGTGGGTGGTGCCAGGGGTGCGCCAGTGCACCTGTGGCACCACACCCGCCGATCACGCGCGGCGGATGCCCGCGGGGCTCGACGTGATCGCGGTGGGTGGTGCCAGGGGTGCGCCAGTGCACCTGTGGCACCACACCGCCGACCGCGCGGCGGATGCCCGCGGGGCTCGACGTGATCGCGGTGGGTGGTGCCAGGGTGCGCCAGTGCACCTGTGGCACCACACCCGCCGATCACCGCGCGGCGGACGCCCCGGGGCCCGACGTGATCGCCTTGGATGGTGCCAGGGGTGCGCCAGCCCACCTGTGACACCACTTCCGCTGATCACCCCGCTCGCCTGCCGCCCGCGAGGCGCGGTCGGTCACCGCTCGCCACACCGCGGGCTCGGGCCAGCGGTCAGCCGGTGCGGGGTCAGCCGGTGCGGTCAGCCGTTGCCGTACACGCGCTGCGGCGTCACCAGCACGGCGACGCGGCCCTCCTCGCGCATCACGCGGTCGTAGGTGTCCCAGTCGTCGTGCGTGCCGCCACACGCGGTGAACACCGCGCGCAGAAGCAGGCGCAGCGACTCGGCGTCGGTGTCGCCCGGCCCGATCAGCTCGCTCAGCCCGTCGACCCCGGCCCAGCGCCACCCCGCACGCCACAAGATCGACGTGGCCGGGCGCGCGCGCAGGTTGCGCAGCTTCACCGGGCCGTAGGTGACGTAGCCCGCGACGGGTGCGCCGGTGGTCGGATGGTTGAGCACCCCCGCGTTGACCAGCGACGTGTGCGGCGTGCCGTCGGCGCGCACGACCGCGACGCTCGCCAGGCCGTGATCCTCCGCGACGACGCGACGGACCCGCTCGAGATCGATGTCCACGCACCGAGTCTGTCACTCGTCTGCGCCGGACCAGGCCTCGGGCGCCGTCGGTGAACTGGCTTGCCCTCCGGTCTTCACGAGCTGCGACACGCGTTGTGGCGACACCCTCAAGACGACGGCGATGTCGGCGCCCGAGAGCCCCGCCTCGCGCAGGAGGAGGGCCAGGCGTCGGGAACGGGCCGCCGCGTCCCGCTGTGCGCGTTCGGCGTGCTCGAGATCGGCCCGCACCGCCGCGATCTCCTCGTCGAGGCCGTTGCCGAAGCGGACGGCGATCCGCACCGCCACCGTCGTCGGGTCGATGCCGTCGGTGACCGCCACGTAGTCGCGCACCATCCGGTGCGCACGCGACAGACGTCTGGCGGTGAGCACGACGATCGGGCCCCGGTCGTCGGACACGTGCAGCTCCCAGCCGTGCTCCCACCGCTGCGCCGCCACGTCGACCGCGGTCATCCGAGCCGCTGCACGCCGCCGGGAGTGCTGAGGTAGATCCCGCGGAGCGCGACGTCGGCCGTACGACAGGTGTCCGCGAGCGCCTCCGCCCACGCTTGGTCGAGCGGGAGCACGGCATCGCTGCCGCGGCGCTCTCTGGTGAAGATCACCGCACCCGGCCCGCGGGCGGTGGCCAACTCCGTGCGCAGGCCACCGAGCACATGAGCCAGTCCGGCGAGGCCGCGGGCTTCTGGGTTGCGGGGCATCCCGGAGATCGGCACCACGACCGGGGTCTGTCGGCCGTCGCCGTCGACGAGCATGAGCCAGAGCTGGCGATCGGTGACCGCCGTGCCGACGAGCTTGGCGACGCGGGCGAGCACGTCCTCGTCGTTGGTGAGGGGCGGGAGGTCAGTGGGGCGCTGGAGGGTCATGCGACGCAGGGTCGTCCGGCCGCCTCCGCCGCGGTGCCGATCGGCCGACCTGTGGACAGCCCGACCGCGATGGGGACAACTCGAGCACTGCGGACGCCGTGGCGCGGGCCGTAGCCAGGGTTGTCCGCGTAGTTTGCTGGTGTTGCCTACATGGGAAGGGAACGGCCGTGGGAAACCTCCTGAGCCGACCACCCGCGCCCCGCCGTCTGCTGCGCGAGCTGCTCGCCCGGCCCGAGCCGCTGATCGCGCCCGGCGCCTACGACGCGCTCTCCGCGCGGCTGGTCGAGCAGGCAGGCTTCGATGTCGTCTACATGACCGGGTTCGGTACCACTGCCGCCCTCTGCGGGCGTCCGGACGTCGGGTTGCTCACCGCCACCGAGATGGTCGACAACGCCCGGCGGATCGCCGCGGCCGTCAACGTGCCGGTGATCGCCGACGCGGACACCGGCTACGGCAACGCCGTCAATGTCGTGCGCACGGTGCAGACCTACGAGCAGGCGGGGGTCGCGGGGATCCACATCGAGGACCAGGTCATGCCGAAGAAGTGTGGCCACATGAGCGGGAAGGCCGTGATCCCGGCCGATGAGATGGCGTCCGACCATCGGTTCCTGATAGCCCGGGCGGAACCGCTCGCCATCACATCCATCGCACGCGGTCGACGGCGGCCTTCGCCAGCTTGCCAGTGCCTGAAAAGCGCGGCTCGGTCAGCCGCGGCAGCGGAAGCCCGTCGACGGGCGTGATGTGCAGCCGCGGCCCTGCGATCTCCATCAGGCCGGGGTCGACGGCCATCTCGACGGAGGTGCCCTCCAGATCCCAAGCGAGGCGTTGCAGCCGTCCCGACCCCCAGCCGGGTGTGGGTGCAACGGCGAGGACCTGGTACCCGCCACTGCGTACGGCGACGGCGACGGCGTCGAGATCGCCGACCACGGCGACGCCCTCGCGACCGCGGCTTGACCTTCGCGCAGGGCCCCAACCACCTCGACGGCGCCGACGCGCTGGTAGCGGCGACCTATCCCACGGACAAGCTGGCCGACGCCCGCGAGACCCGGGCGGGCACCCCATCGATCAAAGGCTGTGTGGACTGCGGTCCTGCCAACGATCCCTCTGCTTCGTCTACGTACGGGCTGGCCTCGTCGTTAACAGAGTCGCGGTACTGAGCGACCTCTGTAGTGAGGATCCGCCTGCCTCCCGTCCGGCGGACACCGGGGAGATTTCGTGACCGCTACCGACGTCAGCTTGATGCCGCTCCTCATGCAGTTGAGCCGCACTCGTGCCTCGGCGATCGACGTAGCCGCCTTACTCGGCTTCGTGTGTTCGGCTGTCTCCCGCGTTATGGGCATCGGCGGCGCCGTGCTGATCTTGACCGAACCGCTGGATGGGTGCCGCATTTCGGCGTCCGATGGCCGAGCCGCCTGGATCGGGGAGACGCAACTGCGAGCGGAGATGGGCCCGTTGCGTGGCGCGCTCCGAACCGGCAGGCCGATGTTGACCGCCGACATCACACGCATCGGACCACCCGCGATGGCTGCTGCGGCAGCCGAGTGCGGGCTTGTGTCGTCGCTCGTTGTGCCCTTCGGCATGGACGGCGAGCGCATCGGAGCACTTCAGCTGCTAGGGGAGGCACATCGACCCGTTGAGCCCGCGGATGCCGACCTGCTATTGCCTCTACTCGAGGTACTGGCCACCCGGCTCGCCGACGTCAGGGACTTGCGGCAGCCGAGGGCCTCGCGTTCCGCATCGGAGGCCAGAGAGTCTCTCGACGGGTCACGCACACTGGTTCCCTACCAGCGGAATGAAGCCGCCGGTCGCACTGCGAAACGACCCGCTGACACGAGTGAATCCGTGAACTCTGAGTCGACCGCGCCCCGATTGCCTGCCCTAGCGCCGGCGGCAACGTCTACCACGCCGCGCTCGTTCGCGCCTAGGCCCACCCCGAGGCCGGGTGTCGGACGACACTCTATGTGATTCGCGTTCGGGGCGCCGGACAGCCCTGCTCGAGTGCAGTCGCTAGACGGCGGTGTGACGGCCGACCGTGCCGATCGCCTTCGCGAGGATCGCCGCGTCCTGCGTGAGTGACCAGTTCTGCACGTAACGGAGATCGAGCCGGGCGCCCTCCTCCGGCGACCGAACGGAGTGTCCGCCGACGTGCCACAGTCCCGTCAATCCCGGCTTCACCGGGGGCCGGCAGCAGCAATCTGCGCGACGGGCTTCCAGCTCCTGCGAGAGCGACGGCCGCGGCCCGACCAACGACATCGATCCGCCGAGCACGTTGAAGAGCTGGGGCAGCTCGTCGAGGCTGTAGTGGCGCATCCAGGAACCGAAGGCCGTGATATGCGGTTCCGGGTCCGTCACAGATGACCGGAACCGCCGAAGGGTAAACGGCTTCCCGTCGCGACCCACGCGGATCTCGCGATGGAATACCGGGCCGCCGCCGGACCGGATCGCCACAACGAGTACCACCAGGACGGGAGCCAGGAGCACCAGCAGCAGAGCGGCCCCTGCGCGGTCGATGAGCGCCTTGACGAGGCGGCTCCCGCCACTCAGCGTAGGGTGCGTCAGGCGCAGCAGGTCCAGTCCATTGACCGGCTCTGTCCGCAGACGCGGGCCTGCTACCTCCGTGAGGCTAGGATCCACGACCAGCTCGGTATTTACCGCGTCGATGTCCCAGGCCAGCCGGTCTAGACGCACGGCTGTCCAACCGGGGGCGGGACACACCGAAACGATGCGGTGCCTTCCCCGCCGCGCCGTCGCGGCCACGGCGTCCAGGTCGCCGACCACGGGGACGCCGAGGATCGTGCCCGTGCCGGTCGGTGTGCAAGCGCCTGTGACCGTCCAGCCGAGATGGCGGTCATGGCGGGTACGGATGATCAGGTCAGCGACCGCTTCGGCGGACCCGACTGCCAGCACCGGATGTCTGCATTGGCCCGCCGCCCGCCTGCGATGCAGGGCCTTGCGGAGGGCAAAGCGACCTACGACCGCAAGGAGGCACGCCAGGGGCAAGATACCGAACACCCACGGGCGGATCTCGTCCATCCGCGCCGCCAGCCCGGTCAACCCCAACACCCCCGACGTGGCGGCGAACCCCCGCACCACCCTGCGGTACTCGGTGCTGTCGCTGCCGAGAACGGCGGAATCCCATGCGCCCACCAGATACGTCGCCACCATCGCCGTCACCGCGACCATGAGGCCGATCGCGCCGGTCAGCATGCTGTCGGCCGCCCGTGCGCCCACTAGTGCGCCTGTGGCGCAAACGACAGCGACGGCGATCGCGTCCGAGGCGACCACCGACCGCGCGTACCGGGTCTCCCAGGCCTGCCGGGTCACGGCGCCAGGGGGATGGGCCGCCCGCGTGCTGAGCGTCTGCAGGTCGGACCCGGACGCGGGCGTGGGATCCGACAAAGGACCGCAGGTTGGATCCAGCGCCATAGACGTACTGCCCCCTTGGTGATCATGACGACACCTCGGTCACAGTGCTCCCGTCCCGTGACCCGTCGTCCACCAAAGTGTCGGCGGCTACGGGGCTAGCGTTACGCCAAGTAGCGTCCAGCACTGGAGGGACTACCCCATTCGGCCTAGTTGTGACCCGGATGAATGGCGGAGTGAGGTCATCTCGGTAACAGAGTGCTCGTCTCGCGCGAGCTTCCTGAGTGAGCGAGCCACAGGGGACACCACCCTCGTCACCCCGCCGCCCGGCATCAGCACTGCCGATCGGAGGAGATGCGACGTTGCCGGCCCGCGTGGCCGTTGTTCTGGCTTCGGCGGGTCGTCCCGCGCTGTTGGCAGAGGCAATCGCGACGTGCTCGGCGCAACTGGGCGAAGTCGCCTTCGAGGGGGTCGTCTCGGTCCCCGACGAGCACAGCCTCCCCTCAGACCGGGGATGCCTGGTGGGATGGCGCGTCGTGACCGGGGCGCGCGGTCTGGCCGCCCAGCGCAACGCAGCCCTCGACAGCCTGGATGGCGTCGTCGACGTCGTCGCGTTCTTCGACGACGACGCGGTGCTACGCCCGGACTACATCGCCAATGCCGTCCGCTTCCTGGACAGCCATCCCGACGTCGTCGGCCTCACGGGCCGCGTTCTGCTCGACGGGGCCACCACGGGTGAGATCGACCGGGAAACGGCGGCGTCCGCGCTCGCCCGGTCGACGATTGACCGTGCCATCGGACGGTGGCGGGAGTCCCGCGAGCTCTACGGCTGCAACTTCGTCGTGCGCCTTTCCGCCGCGCCCCATCTGCGCTTTGATGCCCGGCTGCCGCTGTACTCCTGGCTCGAGGATCACGACTTCGCCCGGCGGCTGCTGAAGATCGGCACCTTGGCCGCGGTCGATGACTGCGTCATCGTGCACCGCGCGGCTGCGTCCGGCGGCAGACAGGCCCACCTGCGGCTCGGCTACTCCCAGGTGATGAACCCCGTGTACCTCAACCGCAAGGGGAGTTTTCCAGCCTGGCTGGCCACACAGCAGATCCTGCGGCCCGTCGCGAAGAACATCGCCCTCTCCGTGGTCGGACCGTCGTCGTCTTGGCGTCGGGAGCGGTTGCGCGGCAACGGCACAGCGGTTTGTGACATCGTCAGAGGGCGCATCACCCCCGAGCGCATCGTCGCGCTCTGACCTGACGGCGGCCGCAAAGCTCACCGTGCGCGCAGGGCGGATTCCGCCTCGAGCGTCGAAGCACGGGCGGTCGGCTGATATTGGAATCCGCCCTGACGGCCGAACGACTCGATTCCCCAAGTTGCCCAAGGCCGCGACCGCCCGATCGGCCCGGTCCCCGGCGCCCTCGGTATAGATCGGGTAGGCGTTGGGGAGCAGATACGTGCCTTCCAGCCGCAGCTCGCCGTCCAACAGACCTCTCCGTCGCATGCCGACGGAAATCGCGCTCCGCCTCCTCCGCGCACCCTTGGGCCCGCGCGGCGATGACCTCGACGGCAAAGTACTCGCGATCGTCTACTTGTCCGTAGAAATCGCTATACATCGTCAGGCGCTTCCAGGCACCTGCGTAGTCGAAGTTGTACAGGATGGAATTGTCGAAGCGGCGGGCGCCGGAGAAACTGAAGAACAAGCTGAGCAGCGTGACGGTCGGGAGACGCTTCTCGATCGGGATGTCACAGAGTGTCAGGGCGTGGTCGAGCGGGATGGTCGACACCACTCGTTTCGCGACAACGATACGGTCTCCGAGGTCCAAGTGGAATTCGCTGCCGACCTTCCGCAGACTCTTTCCCGTGGCGCAGAGCATAAATCCCACTCCGTGGTCCTCCAAGCGGCGGACAGCCGGACCGTACAAGTGCGCGAAGCCCTGCGGGGGGCGTGCCAGTTGGCGATTGGTGGGCCGGAGCGACTCGGGTCTCGTGAGGGAGGTCAGAAATCGGCGAACGAGGCTGGGCACGGAGGCGTAGTTCGCGATCCACATCATCCGTTTCTCGGCGAACTATAGATCGATCCGCTCGGCGGGAAGGCCGCAGAAACGCTCCATGTAGTTCTCGAGGCCGGATCGATACAGAAGTCGCGCACCGAGCCAGTGCTGGGCGAAGTCCCGCGCGTTGCGCATCCGTCTTCGGAAGGCCCGACCGAAGGCTGCAGAGAGCAGGATCCGGGCGCATTCGGCTGGACCGGCGGCTAGGAGATCGTCGCGCACCGAGAACGGGTACTGCGTGATCATTCCTTGCGGGTTGAGCCGCGCCCAGGTCGGGTCGATCGGCACGTAGCGGGGCAGTAGCTCCGGGAAGTGCCGGAGCAACGGCGAATCGTCCTGGAAGATGAAGCTGCCGACATCGAAGGTGTATCGGCCGTGGCTTCGATCGATGTGGTTGCCACCGACGTGGTCGTACTCGTCGACCACGATGATGTGGCCGACGCCCTGCTCGAGGAGAACGGATGCCGCCACCAGGCCGGTGATGCCTGCGCTGAGCACGATGACATCGCCACGGTCCTTGGCCTTGGCTTCATCCTGCGCTGGCGAGCCGCCCTGATCCACACCCGATCACCTAGTCCGTCAAGTCGGCCCTGCGCTCCGCGAGACAGTACACGCTCCGCGACTTGACGACATCGCGGAACCACCACTACAGACGCGCGACGGCCCGCGGTATCGGCGAGGAGTGGGACCTGTGATCCGCTCGGAGCTCATCCAAGGCGAGCCTGTACGCGTACGCCATGCCGAACCGTGGGTGGTAACCCGCCGTGCGCAGCCGGTCGTTGGGAAAGCGCATGCGCCACAGCGGATTCCTGATAGGAAGTGTTCGGAAGCGCAGGAAGTCGTGCAGCCAATCCACAACGCCCGGAGCCCGCAACACACGCAACTTCGGGTCGCCACTTGCGGCGAAGGCCTTACGCATAAAGTGCGCGTGGGTCGGCTCCGGATACTCGTCCTCGGAGAGATTGTAGGTCTCAATGCTGCCCGGATCTCCCGTGCCTGCAAGGGCGCGTTCCATGGACCAAATTATCGCGTCGGAGACATCCCTCACGTACACATGGTGGGCATGTCGATGGGCCGCGAGCACCCGTTTCACGCGACTCCACTCCCGAATCGCCACGATGTCCGCAACGTCCACGACAACGGTCGGGCGGAAGACGACGTAGCGTACCGACTTGGCGGTCGCCCGCAACGCCCGCTCGCCCGCGAGTTTTGTTCGCCCGTACGCTCGGACATAGTCAAGTGCCCAGTATTCCGAGCGAACGTCGCGGTCCACGGTCAAGACCGGTGCGTCCTCTTTTTGCGTGCGCCTCAAACCGCTGCCGTAAACCGAGACCGTACTTGTGTAGCAAAAGGTCGCGACGCCCGTGCGCTCGGCCGCCTCGGCCAGACACCGGGTCGCGTCCGCATTCACCTGCGGCATCCGGTCCATCCGACCAATCTCGGCAGCCAGGTGCAGCACGGCGTCACAACCATCGACAAGTCCGTCGTAGTCGCGCACATCGGCATCGCGGAAGTCGAATCTCCGCCATTCGAGGACGTCGCTGTCCCTGCCATCTTCGGCAGGCGTCTTGGTCGTTGTCGCGCGTACCTGGTAGCCGCGCTCGAGGAGGTCGGCGACGACGATGCGGCCGATACGCCCGGAAGCACCCGTCACCAGAACGCGTTCCGGCCGGGCTCCCTCACCTGGCGGTTCGCGTACGGTCAGAGCTGCGGTTGCAGCGGCTCGCGCCTTCAAATGGTCGGCCAAACGAATCGCCAGTGCGACGATCATCTGGGTTGGGTTACAGTGCCCCGCGGTCGGAAAAACCGAGCTTCCGGCAACATAAAGCCCCTCGACGCCGTGCACGCGACAGTCCGCGTCGACGACGCCCTTTGCCGGGTCGTCGGACATGCGCGTCGTGCCAGTCGGGTGGGCTACGTCCACGAAGCTTGATGGGAAGTCCGCCCCGTCGCGCACCCAATCAACGAGCGCAGGTGCGGGCAGCCCCATTCGTGGCAGTTCCGCGGCGACCAGCTCGGCCATTTTGCGCATGGTGCGCGGCTCATCGTCGTGCACTCGCCAATCGATGCGGGGAAGGCGCATTCCGAAGCCATCACGCCGGTCGGACAATGTCACTCGGCTGTCCTGATCCGGCCGCTGCTCGACCATGCAGACGAGTTCGAGGGCGTCGAGCTTGCGCGGGACGCCGTTGCGCTCGATGAAGTAGTCTCGCGCGCCGCGCAGGAGGAAGCCCGCATTTGCGGCAACCGCCAGGACGTCGCGTACCTGC
Organism: uncultured Actinomycetota bacterium; assembly: GCA_963826705.1. Classification (GTDB taxonomy): domain Bacteria; phylum Actinomycetota; class Actinomycetes; order Mycobacteriales; family Pseudonocardiaceae; genus Pseudonocardia. The sequence goes on along the minus strand of CAWGYF010000015.1, from coordinate 168,860 downwards.
GGCTTGCCCCCGGCAATCCGTCGTAGGGCACTCCACGGATCGTCGGATGCCCACACTTCACCGAGCCATGCCGAGCAGTTGAGGAGTTGTTCTTCTCGCTCGATCTCCGGACTCAACCGCAAGCCTGCACGGAACATGCGTCCACGAACGTTGTGGCGTCCGAGGCGCTTCTGCAGAGCATTCGAACCAGGCACCGGAAAGACGCCGACAGCACCCCGAAGATGATCCATGAGGTACCTGCCGACGACGTCTCGGTCGTTGCCAAGGCCATGGGGCGCGACGGTGTTCGATGACAGCAGAATCCGGGCGTTCTCGATGCCGCCCGTGCAGAGGACGACAGCCGAGCATCTGAGGGTGCGCCGACGCCCGTCAGGAGCCGCGATCTCCACACCCCGCACGGCCTTGGCCGATTCTACAGGGATGACGCGCAGCACGGTGGAGCCGGTCACGATGGTGACGTTCGGGGCCGGATGTCTGGCGAGACCGCGACCGAACCGCATGTACTCGTAGGGATACGACTCCCGGTCGTCCCGGCTGAACTGCCAGAAGAACGGCAGCAGGGCGGCTGGTGCCGGCATGTCAGCAGGCGGTTTGCGCCCAGCCAGTGCCCAGAAGCGGTCGTCCTCGAATCCGCTGCCGACGGCGAGCCCGAGGTGGGCGGCGGACCGGTTCAGGTAGGGCGTGAGGTCGTCGAGCCCGAAGGGCCAGCCAGACTCGGGCACCCACGATCTTTTCTCGAAGTCGATGGCGTCGAAGGGGGCGCAGCGGCCGCCCCAGGTGTGTGAGCTCCCGCCGACGATCCGGTTCCGCACTGCCCACTGGTCGGGCTCACGAGGACGTCCAACGCTCTCCACCTCGTTGAGCTCGTCCGCCGCAGGACTGCGCTCCATATGGCCGCTCTCGAGCACCGTGACACGCAGGCTCGTTCCGGCGAGTTCGCGTGCGACTGTCGCGCCCGCCGGGCCGCTGCCGACGATGCAGACATCGCATTCGTCGAGCTCAGTGGCGCTGCCGTCCTGGCAGTTCTGCAGGTCGACGATCCGCATGACACTCCTTGAAAATGTTTGACCGCGCCAACTCCGGCCCGCCAAGGCGACTCTGAGCTCGATCAAGTAGACATAAGGCAACTGGTTTACGGAACGCTAGGCGTGGAGCGGACGAGCTGCTGCCTGATCCGCAAGATCAATCTCGTCGTCTCGTTCCAGATCTGCACGACGTCGTTCCACCGGATGGCAACGAAGTCCCAGACGGGCACCTGCATCACCCGCGAGGCAACGATCGTCATATAGACGGTCAGGAAGAAGTTCGTCAGGATGTTCGTCCAGCAGGCGCCGAGCACACCCAGCGAGGGCACGAGGGCCACGAACAATCCCACGTTGACCACCAACGTGATGGTCAGGCCCACACTACGAAGCCCGGGGCGCCCCCAGGCGCCGATACTGGTGGCGGCCAACACCCCGGGGATGCAGATCACCGACGACAACAACAGCAGCAGCGTGGGCATCGCCGCGCCGCTGAACTCCGATCCGAACAGTGGCCCGATCCACCAGGGGAGTGTGACACCGAGCACCACACAGCCAACGCCGCTGACGAGAAGTGTGAGCCGAGTCGTCAGTACAGCGCTGGCTGGATCCAGTTGCTTGCTGTTGATACCGAACAACGCTCCGGCGATGGCGAGGGCGACGACGAGTGGTAGATCGGAGATCGTCATGGCGACGCTGTACAGCCCGACGTCATCGACGCTGGACAATGGAGCCATGAGGAGCTGGTCCATCCGCGACAGGAGCATGCTTGCGATCGAACCCAGCCATACCCTGTTGCCATAGGAGATGAGCAGGCGCAGGGTCGGACCGGGTAGTTGAGGCTCGACCGGGTCATGTGGCGGGGGAAGGAGCAACCGCCAGTAGACGACGGCGGCTGCGATCGGAGCCAAGACGAGCACCAGCAAGGCGGCGAGCACGGTCAGCTTGCCGAGCACCAGGAGCGCTATGAAGACGATCACCCGCAGTACGACGCTGACGAGGCGCTCTGCTGCTACCGTGCCCCACATTTGACGGCCGATCGCCGCGCCCTGAAGTACGCCGACGACCAGCGCCGGGAGCGTAAGGCTCACGCCTACCAGGATCAGGTTCGCCAGTCGGGGATCACCTGAAGACAGGAAAGGGAGCGTCGCGAAGGTTGTCAGCATGCAGGCCATGCTCAGGAGGGCGCAGAGGGGGATCGACCAAAGCAAGGCCCGTCTGGTGATGCTCGGATACTTCGCCAGGTAGTAGCTCAGCGCGTCCGGCAGTCCCAGCGTCGCCACGGCCACCGCCAGCAGGTGAGGTGCTATCGAGGCTGCCAGCTCGCCCCGACCCGTCACGCCGAGCGCCTGGGCCAGTATCGGCTGGGTGACCACCCCGGCCGCAGGCGTGAGGAAACTCGAGACGGTCATGAACAAAACGGCGCGGCGGAGTGGCGCGCTCGTGCCCCCGGCGGCTGTAAGTGGATCGTCGTCGATCGGTGGAGGAGGTAGCGCCTCCCCGGCTGTTGTCGGTGTGGAGTCTGCTTTCACTGTCGTCCGCCCGAGATGAGCCCGGCAAGGCGAGGAGATCGCTTGGGTTGGGCCAATGCGATCTGCTTTAGCACGTCGTGGTGCATATGTGCGGCCTCCTCGCGGCCGTAGCCGTCCGCGACGGCTCGACGGAAGGCGCGGTCGTCAGGGTCGGAGCGATAGTTCGCAGCACGTATGAGACCTTCGGCGAGGGCCTGTGGGTTCTCGACCTCGACGAGATCGCCGATCCGAGGGTCGGTGATGATGTCCGAGGGTCCGAAGTCACAGTCGGCCGCTACGAGCGGGAGACCGAATTGCAGCGCCTCCACCAACGCCACGCTGCAACCGTCCCAGCGGGACGGGACCACGAAGCAGTCGGCTTCGCGTAGGTGCTCTTCCGGTTCGGAGACGTATCCGGCGAAGGTGACGATGTCATCGAGTCCCAGCTCGCTGCTCAGCTGCCGCAGGGGGACCTCCTCCGGTCCGGACCCGACCAGTGTGAGATGGACCGGGGGTAGGTCGGGCCGCGCGATTGCGAGCGCCCGCAGCAGGATGTCCTGCCCCTTCTGGTGCGACAGTCGCGCCACGGTGATCAGGCGGAACACGTCACCGCGGGGTGCGGGGCTCCCCGTCTCACCGAAACTGCGGACGGGATTCTTCACGAAGTGAACCGGCGCATGCCGCGTCACGCCCTCCGCGGCGTAGCGCTGCAGCGAGCGCGCCACCGCCAGTACAGCCGCGACGCGGCGCGAGACGAGGTGTCGGAACAGCTGAAACGCGATCCGGGTACGTCGCGTGCCGTCCCGCTCCTCGATCCGCGGGTTGCCGTGCAGGTGCGGGATGAACAGCGGCAGGCCGAGACCTCGCGTGGCCAGCCACGCGATAACGGAAGCCTCCACCTGCGGGACGACGAGCACGTCGAAGTCGTTTTGAGCGACGCAGGCGCGCAGCGCTGAAGCCAGACCACGCAGGCGCTCGACGCCGAGCAAGTGCTGCGTATAGCGGGTGTCGGCAAGCAGCGGCTCGTCGAAGGCCGACGCGAACACCACGTGGACATCGAGCTGGTCGACATAAGACTCGGCGAGGCCGGTGGCGACCTCGTGCACGACCCGCTCGATGCCTGCGAAGTGTTGTGAGGGCGGGACGAAGTAGGCCACTCGCGTGCGCGGTCGAGGTGACGCGAGCGGCGAATCCCCCCTGAGCGCGCGGTAGACGGTCATGTAGTCGTCGGCCATCCGCTGCACGGTGAAGTACTCCGCGCCTGTCTTGGCCCGGACGCGCCAGCGCGCGAGGGTGTCCGGATCGCTCATCAGCGTGCGGAACGCCTCCGCCATCGCCGCAGGGTTCGAAGGCGGGGGGAGCATGCCTGCCTGGCCGTGCTCGAGCACCTCGGGCACGCCGCCGACCGCCGTGGCGACGATGGCGCAGCCCGCGGCCCTGGCTTCGACCACAGCGAGCGGGCAGGGGTCGGCCAGCGACGCCGAGGCAAAAATGTCGGCCTGCTCGAGCAGTGGCCGGGGCTTCCGGGTCGAGCCGAGGAAGTGGACTGACTCCACGAGGCCCAGCTCGGCCACCAGGTTCTCCAGGCGCTCGCGCTCGGCGCCCCAGCCGACGATGTTGAGGTGCCACTCGGGGAATTCCGGCTGAACCTTCGCGAAGGCACCGATGACGTCGTGCACTGCCTTGCGCGGGTGTAACCCGCAGAGTGTCGTGATGCACGGCCGGGCGAGCGGGCCGATCTGGACGTCGACGTCTAGTTCCTCTCGCGGCGAACGGTCTGCTCCGTTCACCACCGTCACGACCTTCTTTGCGCGGTAGCCCCGGGAGAGAAGCAGCCGCCGCTCGGCGTCGCTGACCGCGACGACGACCTTCCCGAGACGCATGAGTAGGGAGTGCTTCTCGAAGGAGTTATGCATGGTCGTCATCATCGGAACGCCGGTCAGCTTCGAGACGCCGAAGCCGATCGCCGCTGACGACATCATGTGGGCGTGCAGCACGTCCGGCCGTAAGCGCCGGGTCAGGGCCAGCACGGCCGCGGCTGCGCGTAGACCGCCCTTGACCCCCCCGGCCTCCGGGATGTCGACGACCCCGACGTTGTGTGATCGGAGCAGGTCGTTGAAGGAGCAATTGGCCGTGGCAAAGACCACTTCATGCCCGGCGTCGGCCTGGGCGCATGCGAGGTCGACCGCCACGTGCACGTGGCCGTTGCCATCCACGCCGTGCTTCAGCAGATGCACGATCTTCACGGGTTCAGCTCCAAGCTCACGGATTCTGCGTCGCCAGACCTGTCGACCGAGCAGTACGGGTCACGACCTGCTTCCAACCGCGCGGTCCTCGTCCTGACTGGGGCATCCATCACCCCTAGACTCGTTCTGGAACGCGCCACCGTTTCACATGGTCAACGCCATCCGAGCAGATGTGACAGCCCCACTCACGGGCGCCGTCACGGTCCCTGACCCACCTGCAAGCAGAGGAGAGCACGTGACGACCCTGACGCTGGCCACCGTCGCGGTGATCCTTTACGGGATGCTCGGCAAAAGCGGATACAGTCGCGCGTTGGCGCTCGGTGGAGCAACCGCTGCAGGGGCAGCCATCGTGGTCGGCTCGATCGCCGTCCCGACGTTCTTCGCGATCGCCATCGGCGCAGCAGTCGCCGTCTTTCTGCGACTGCTCGGGCATGGGTTGACGGCCGAACCCCCCCGCACGCACCTGCCACCGGGCGTCGCTCTCCTGCTGCTCTTCGTCGCCTGGTCTGTCTTTGTGACGCTCGTCGCCCCCCAGCTGTTCGACGGGCAGCACGTCGAAACGTCGGCAGGCGGTGACAACGCTCACCTGACTGCCGGGGTTCTCACGTCGTCGAACACTGCGCAGGTGATCTACCTCGTGCTGGGGACCTGTGTCGTCGTGTTCCTCGCTCGCACGCGTGTCGCAGGCCCAGAGCTCATCGGCCTCGCCGTCGGCCTCACCGTCACCCTCTCCTTCTGGCGTTACCTCAGCCAGCAGGCAGGCCTTCCTTTCCCTGAGGGTGTGTTCGACAACTCGCCGTACTTCACCTACATCGAGACTGCCGCGGGCGGACTCAAGCGCTTCCGTGGGATCCTTACGGAGCCTTCCAGCCTTGCAGCATCGTGCCTGGTCACGATCAGCTACATGCTCGCGCGTGCCCGGCACGTGCAGGGCGCGCGCCGATGGGGGGCGCTGGCGGTGGCGATCATCGCGGGCTACCTCGGCACGATCTCCACCTCAGCAGGCTTTGTCGTCGCCGCCGTCGTCGTGGCGCTCGCCGCAGGCTTCACGTTCGTCGTGAGCTTCTTGCTGCGCAGGGCCTCGATAAGCGCGGCAGTGAGCATCATCACCTGCGCGCTGGTGATCGTTGCCTTGTGGGTCTTGCCGATCGTCGCCGACTTCGTCGAGACGACGTTGAACGAGAAGGTGAGCTCGTCTTCGTTTACCGAACGATCCGGCGCCAACTCGGCGTCGTACGAAATCTTTCTCGACACCTACGGTTTCGGAGTCGGCCTCGGGGGCAGCCGGGCGTCGTCGTTCTTCCCAGGAATACTAAGCACGACCGGAATCGTCGGAACGCTACTGTTCGCGGCGACGATCGTGGTTCTGATCCGACGCAGCGCCAGTGTAGTCGAATACCGCCCGGTGATCTGGGCCCTGGTGGCGCTGCTGATCCTCAAGATCGTTTCAGGTCCCGATCTGTCCGACCCAAGCGGAGTTCTGTGGATGTCGCTCGGTTTGCTCTCACGCGGCGCATTGGCACAGTCTCGAGGCGCCGAGCCGCAGGGTTCCCCGGAGATGGCCGAACCTGCAGCGCCCGTCCCGGAACTCGACTTGCCTGCAGAGCCGACTACCCGTGAAGCACCGTAGCCGGGCGCAGCTCCTGCGTTGGTCGGCCACTCAGCCTAAGTTGATCAACACTCGGACCTGCGCTGAGGCGCCAGCGACAGGCCACTGGTCACCCGCGCGAACCCCTCGATCACCCGCAGCGCCGAGAAGCACCCATCCGTCGATCGGCCGACGAAAAGATGACTCTCGCCCACCGTCAGACCGTTCCAGCAAGTTGCGGACGAGATCGGGCTCCTGGCCGATGTCGAACGCCCACAGGCCCTTTTTCAAATCTCGCACTTCACGTTCCAACTCCTTGATCCGCTGCCGCTCGGCCGTGGTCGGCCCGGGAATCTGTTGGGCGTCGATCTGTGCCTGCACGCCTGCACCGGCCACTGACACCGCGAGTCGACGCCCACACCCACCTCGGCCCGATTGCCTGACATGCCGCGTAGACCGACCGGTACTCGTCAAGATGATCGAGAACTATCTTCAAGGCACGAGCACGCTGCTCGGGAGGATAGCGCTTCGACATGATCCACATCCTCCCTGAAGGAGGGAAGCGCACCAAACCCGGGAAGGTCCACTTTGCTCGCTCGGGCCCTCGTTGAGTCCGACCCTTCACGCCACGCCATCCGGCGGGTGAAGGTATGAGCAGGGCGACGCGTTATAGGTCAAACATTGACCTCAATCGGGCGGCAGGGCGACGCGCAAAGTCGTTTCCCCTGGTCAGGACGTTCCAAGGGGGTGCTGTCGGAGTGTGTGCTGGTCGATGGGTGACGCCGCGAATGGGGTTGTGACCGGGTCGGTGTGCCCCGTGGTCGGTGACGCTGCGTGGTAGTTCGTGTGGTTTCCGAGCGCTGCCGTGGGCCTCTCGTGATCACTTAGAGTGGTTTCGCCGGGGTGTAGTCGACCTGAGTGGATCCACCGCCGGGTGAGATGACGGTGCCAGGTTGATCACAAGGGGGCGCGGGCGCGGTGTGTCGACCGGTCGGGGCAACGGAGCCCCGGTAGGACACGGGGCTTGCGAAGGTCCTGCGTCATGATCGGTGGCTCCGTTGCGTGCTCAGTCTGTCATGTCCCTCCCGGCCGGGGTGTCCGCGCGGGGTGAGGCCGCCGCGGTCGTGGTGCTGTGGGATCGGATGAGCACCGGCGATGGCGGCGATGGGGTGGGTGGGTTACTGGAATGTTTCGCCGGGGTAGCGGACCCGCGCAGCAGGCGGGGAGTTCGGCACTCGCTGGCCACGATCCTGGGATTGTGCGCGGCGGCGGTGCTGTCGGGGTGTGTGACCATGATCGAGATCACCAGCTGGTCACGCATTCTGATCAGGAGCTGCTGGCCGCGCTGGGGTGCCGGCGCGACGCCACCGGCGCCTGCACCCCGCCGCATCCGGACTGTTGACCGCCTCCGTGGATGACGACGTGGGGTTGAGTTCGCGCCGTTGAGTGTGCGGATGTGCTGGGGAGTGGGCGAGGTAGACGCGCAGGGGCTGGCCCGGCAGGTGGGTGCCCACCTGGGACGCCGTGCCGGGGTCGGGCCGGTCGGCGCGCCGCTGGCTGCCCCGACGCTGCTGCCGGCGCTGGCCATCGACGGCAAGGCGGTGCGGGGCGCGATCGGGGCCGACGGGCAGATCCCCTATCTGCTCGCGGCCGCCACCCACGACAAGACCACCGTCATCGCCGAGCGGCTGATCGGCCCCAAGACCAACGAGGTGCCCGAGTTCGCGCCGCTGCTGCGCGGGCTGCCGGTGAGCGGCCGGGTGCTGACCATGGACGCCGCGCACACCGTCCGTGCCCACGCCCGGTTCATCGCCGAGGAACTGCTCGCGCACTACGTGATGACCGTCAAGCAGAACACGCCCACCCTGTTCGCCCGCATCGACGCCCTGGACTGGGCCGCGGTCCCGATCGCCCATCGCAGCGTGCAGGTCGGCCACGGGCGTCGTGAGGTCCGCACCATCCAGGTCCTCGACGCCCCCGCCGACCTGGGATTTCCGCACGCCGCGCAGGTGTTCTTGATCGAGCGCTACACCATCCGCAAGGTCCGCAAACGCACGCAGGGCAGCCGCAAGTACAAGACCGTGCAGGTCAAGACCGCCGTCGCCGTCCTCGGCGTCACCAGCCTCTCGGCGCGCGAAGCCACCCCCGAGCACCTGGCCGGCTACGTCCGCCGGCACTGGTCCATCGAAGTGCGACGTGAGGTCGCACTGGTTGAGTGAGCTACCCGAAATGGAGGGTCGACCATGGTTGACGGATAGCTTCGAGTGAGTGCTCAACGCTCGTCCCCGCTCCTGGCATGCGTCGCTGGTAACGGCGGGGTGTGAAGCCCGGGAGGAAGCCCAAGGACCGACGATCCATCCGGAGGTCACAGGCAAGGGGAAGGCCGGAAGGGCGAATAAGGTGAACCTCTGCAAGCCTCGTTAGCCAGAACTCCGGGTGGATGGAAGATTCACCGGAGAACAGGGCCCGCCGCTGGAAGGCGGCAGTGATGGTCGAAGTTTCGATGTCGGTCATGGGAGCACCACGGCCCCGGGGTATAGGAGGCGCCCGACACCGGTCGCATCTCACCAGTGCGGAACATGGAAACCCCGTCCAGGTCCGGCGGAGCTGACCAGCCGCCGGTAGGCCGACCGCAAGGAGAGCGTAGATCCGGGACGGGACAGGACGGCCAAGAAGCGAATGGCGGCAGCCGAAAGGCAGCAGGAAAGCGAGGACAGGTGACCGAACCCTCCAACTATGGTCGTGCTCGTATAACTGGCCGCATACCAGACCTGAGTGTCTGGGCCCGTAAGGGAGCTGACGTGAGCCGGGTGGCCCTTTGACGAGTCAGAGCCAACGAGACGCTGGAACCGTATGGGCAAGTTAGGCGCCGCGACGAGCGACCCGACCGCCGTGATGGTCGATCTGGGTGCACTGGACGTGGTGAACGGACCGGAGGACCTGCCCGACTGGGACGCCATCGCCTGGCGTCACGAGGAGGCGCAGGTACGGCGGCTACGGCAACGGATCTTCAAGGCGGCACAGGCCGCGGACTTCAAGCAGGTCCGCAATCTGCAGAAACTCATGTTGCGCAGCCGGGCCAACACGCTGGTCAGCGTGCGCCGGGTGACCCAGCGCAACACGGGCCGCCACACCCCAGGCGTTGACGGGCGGGTCGCGTTGACCTCCCGAGACCGGGCCGGCCTGGCGGTGCTGCTGCACCGTCACGGCGGGCCCGGACACGCGCTGCCGGTGCGGCGGGTATGGATTCCCAAGAAAGGCGGGAAACGCCCACTCGGTATCCCGGTCATCGCCGACAGAGCCCAGCAACAACGGGTCCGTAACGCGTTGGAACCGGAGTGGGAAGCCCGGTTGGACCCCAAGCAGTACGGGTTCCGGCCGGGCCGCGGATGCCATGACGCGATTGAGATGATCCACCTCGCTCTCGCCGGGAAGAACGCGAAGCGGGAATGGGTTCTCGACGCCGATCTGAAATCCGCATTCGACCGGATCGACCACAGCCTTCTCCTGGACCGGATCGCGACGTTTCCCGCCAGGGAACAGATCCGGGGCTGGTTGAAAGCCGGAGTGGTCGACCGGGGCCGGTACTCACCCACCGAGGAGGGAACCCCACAAGGTGGCGTGATTTCACCGTTGCTGCTCAACATAGCGCTGCAGGGAATGGAGGCCGCCGCCGGCGTCGAATACGACTACCGGGGCGGAGTGAAACCCGGGCGCCCGACCGTTGTAACCTACGCGGATGACTTCGTGGCACTATGCCACACCCGCGAACAGGCCGAGACGGTCGCCGCCCGGTTGCAGCCGTGGCTGAAGGAACGGGGTCTTTCCCTCAACCAGGAGAAGACGAGAATCGGACGCGTGGATGCCGGGTTCGATTTCCTGTCCTTCACGATTCGCCGCTACCACGTCCGCGGCGGCACCAAGGTCCTCTGCAAACCCAGCCGCACCACGCTGAAGAAGATCCGGCAACGGCTCGCCCAGGAACTGCGCAGCCTGCGCGGCGCCGACCCGGCCGACGTGATCAGAACCCTCAACCCGATCATCCGAGGCCAAGCGAACTACTTCCGGCCGGGGGCGTCCAAGAAGGCCTTCCAAGGCTTGGACCACCATCTGTGGCGGCACCTGTACAAGTGGGCCCTCCGCAGACACCCCCGCAAACCCCGAAGATGGGTCACCGCCCGCTACTTCGGCCCCTTCCACCCGACCAGGCGCAACCAATGGGTGTTCGGCGACCGCGACAGCGGCGCCTACCTCCACCAGTACGCCTGGACACCGATCGTCCGGCACGCGCCGGTCCCGGGCAGGAACTCACCCGATGACCCCGCCCTGGCCCAGTACTGGGCCGACCGACGCCGCAAACGCCGACCTCCACAACTGGCGCCGTCCTGGGAACGCTCCCTGCGCACCCAACACGGACGATGCCCGCTGTGCGCGCAACCCCTGCTGCATGTGGCCGACCCGCCGGACTCCTGCACCCAGTGGGAGACCTGGTACCGGGGAATCCGCACGGCGATAGCCCACCGGGCCATCACCGACAACGGCAGCGGGCGGACGATCGCCCGCCTCGTCCACACCGACTGCGCCCGACGCCACCCAGGCGCGGGCCCGCACGATCCCGACCAACCCCTGCACGACGCCTGAACCGCCCACCGCGGGCTGCTTGAGCCGTGTGCCGGGACGACTGGCATGCACGGTTCTGAAGGGGCCCCAGCGCAGCAATGCGCTGGGGCTACCTGACAACAAGATCCATTGGGTGTGATGTCACGTTCCGTGAGGACGCCTCGCAAGTCAGGACCGGCGCCCGACCCCGGATCATGGCCACACTACGTAACCTGTCGATCGGTTTGATCCGCCAAACCGGCCGAACCAAGATCGCCGCCACCATCCGGAAGATCAAGCACAGTCCAGGCCTGCTCCTGACCATCCTGGGCCTGCACCCCGGTCCTCAAACACCCTCTGATCAGCCGAAATGACTTTGCGGGTCACCCTGACCGGGCGGTGTCACGGAGCTCGTCTCCTCAATTGTGCCCGGCCTCTGGCGGACAATGAAGAAGACGCCAGCGAGCAAGGACGCCAAGCCCGCCCAGACATAGGTGGAGCTCAGGAACGCGATGAAGACGCCGTGATGGGTCGCTGCTACGCGTGCCACGGCGCCGAATACGCATGTCGGGACAACCGTACCGGGATTCATCGGCGATGGCCACAGCTTGAGGAATAACAGAAGGGGAACCACGGGAAACATCCCGACCAGCCAGCCCGGCCCGTGTGACCCGGCGTAGCTCTTCACTGCGAGCCACATCAGGACGGGCACGATCCAAACCCAATGTTCATGCCAACTCAGCGGTGAAACCAGCAGCCCTGCGATGGCACACGCGAGCATGCCTGCGACAGGTTCGCCTCGACGATGGGCGATGACGGCGACCGTCAGCCCGACACAAGCGGTGGCAAGTCCTGCGATGATGGAGACGACTGGAGGGACATGGCCGAATAGTCGAAGAAGCGCGCCGTTCAGCGACTGATTGGTAATGTCATCGACCGGGATCGGGTGGATCATCCAGGCCGTGTCTACAAACTTCCCCTGGAGCCAGAAGCGAGCGGAATCAGAAGGCGCCACAACGAAGCCCGCGACGGTCAGTGTGACTGTCATGATCGCAGCACGTATCGCGCCGCGCGTGCGGCCGGTCACGAGCAGGTAGATGATGAATATTGCGGGTGTGAGTTTTATCGCGGTGGCAATGCCGATCAAGATGCCCGTCGGCCACCGCTTCGTCCCGTCAAACGCCAGATCGGCAATGACGAGTAGCATCAGAATGAGGTTGACCTGACCCACATCCAAGGTGTCGAAAACCGGCTGAAGCCAGACCGCCACAGCCATCAGCCCGCAGACAACCCCTGCTAAACCTTGACCAGGTGACGCGCCTAGCCATCGGAGAGTGATCCAGATCGCGCTGGCGAGTGACAAGAGGCTCGCAATCGAGATGATCGTGAGCCCAACGGGCATTGACAGAAGGGAAAGTGGCCCGAAAACGAGGAGAGTGATTGGTGGATATGCGTAGTGAGAAGCATTTGGCACAGGCGGCTGGTAAGCGTCGCGACCCAGAAGGAACGCTCTCCCGCCATCCAAATAAATTTGGAGGTCAATTCCGCTCCAGCCTAGGGCATGCTTCACCGATAACAGTGATACAAGCGACACGAGAAGTGTGGTCAGGCCGGGAACCAGTAGCTGAGGATGGAACACGAGATCTCGCCGTTTGGAGTTATCGAGTTCGGCTATCTGATTCATCTGCGAACCTCCTGACCGTATAGATCGGCGAACGTCGCCATGTGATGAGCAATTTGGTACTCGGAGCGGAAGCGCTCTTCGTTACGTCCTACGCTGGCATCGGGCCAGCCGGCTGCGCGGCCAGATCGACCACGGCGAAGTGATCTAAACAAGATCGGCGCGGTGAGGGGGCTGTCAACTTTCCGGCTCTGGCAGAGAAGGGGTGGTTGGCTCGGCGTGTCCTGTTCGGTGGACGGGTCGGACCTGTGATCGTCATTCGCCGTGTTCGTGATCTTGCTGCTGTGCTCTTCCCGGGCCTGTTCTCGTGGTGGTCGACGAGGTCGACGACACCGGCACCGTCGTGCGGCTTTGTGCCTGCACGACCGCACCCGGTGGGGTGTGCCCATGCTGCGGGGGCGCGTCACGTCTCAGAACTGCACCGGACAGCTGCAGGGTGTCGTTGAGAATTACACGACAGTAGTTCTGGAAACTTCACCTCAAGATGATCGAATAGCGCAGCACTAGTCCTTCGCGCACGGTGTTCTTGATGCCTTCCTCAATCGCCGTCGCTGCCGACTTGCTCTGGCTAGAGGCTGCTGGCCTTGAGATCGTAGAAGTGTGTTGCGCTGAGTGGTCCCGTGAATGCTTTAAGTAGTCACGATATGCGAGAGCCCCGGTTGTCGTCCGGAGTTAGACGGGCCGAGGCTCTGCGGGCCGGAGCGGCCTGACTTTGGTCAGTTAGTGCGAGCACCTTCGGACTTGGTGATGAGCGTGAGCGCCTCGCGTAGATCGGCCGGGAGTGGGTCCTGGGCGGTGAGGATCTGCAGTCCGGCGCGGATCTGGACGGTGCGGTAGCGCCGCGCGGTGCGCACGAACCGGCGGATCGACCAGCCGGTGCGGTCCTCGACGAGCCGGCCGACCGCGAGCGCGGCGAACACCACGGTGAGGTGGGCTTGGATGGACTCGCGCTTGTGGTGGTAGGTCGGCCGCGCCGCCAGGTCGTGCTTGGACATCCGGAACGAGGCCTCGATCTGGAACAGCCGGTGGTAGGCCTCGATCACGAACTCTGGGGTGACGGGGGCGCCGTCGGGGCAGGCCGCGAGGTTGGTGGTGTAGCCCTTCTTATCCCGAGCTGACGGCATAACCCTTCCAGCCGGCCAGCACTCCAGCCTTCGAACCAGGTCATCTACTACCAGTACCGGGCTGATCGGGCGCGGCGCACGCTGCACGGGATCGACGAACAGGTCACCAAGGCTGGAGCAGCGCGCTCGGGCAGACTTGAGTCGATCGCCGTGGACAGCGAACGTCGTCCCGTCGACTATTCGTACGTCATCACCCAGGGGACGTTCCTGATCAGCAACTGGGGGAATAACTTGATCGCTGACACGCCACAACGCCGTCGCCAAACCCTTCAACCGGAAGTTCACCCGCCGCGACCTCGACGACCTACTCAGAAAGATCGACACCCACGAGAACTGCCCCGAAAACCACGGCCTGGCCGCATGACAACCCCGGCAGAACTTACGACCGCGACCACTTAGTGACTGTTGCGTAACCGTGTTGTCGCAGTGCGTGATGTTGTGGCCGGGGTCGGCGTGGGCGGCTCGACATAAAGATCATCCCCGCCAAGATCACGTTGTATGTGCAACTGCAACCCCGGCGGGGATGACGCCGCGAGATGTTACCCGTCGAGCCTCACCGACGAGGTATGGTCGGTGATCGAACCCCTGCTGCCGGTCCGTGACCAGCGCAAAGGCGGTCGACGACCTCGGAAGTATGGGGATCGGCTGGTACTGGATTCGATCTTCTACGTGCTGCGAGCGGGCTGCCAGTGGCGGATGGTCCCGCACGATCTGGCGCCGTGGTGGGTGGCCTACCGCCGGCATCGCGGCTGGACCGCAGACGGCACCTGGGACACCGTTCACGACCGGCTGCGGGCGCAGGTCCGGGTGGCCGCGGGTCGGGACCCGGACCCGTCGGCGGCGGTCCTGGACGCCCAGTCGATCAAGAGCAGTGAGGGGGGCGAGGCGCGCGGGTTCGACATGGGCAAGAAGACGACCGGCCGTAAGCGGCACCTGGTGGTGGACACGCTCGGGCTGATGCTGGTCGTCATGGTCACCTCCGCGGCCGTGCAGGATCGCCGGGGCGGGCGGGCGATCCTGGAGTTGCTGGCCGCCCGGTTCCCGGGTGTGGCGTTGGTGTGGGCCGGCGGCGGCTACGCCAACAAGATCGACTCCGGTATTCTGGCCTGGGCGAAGGAGAAACTCGGCCTCCTGATGGAGATCGTCAAGCGCAGCGACGACGTCAAGGGCTTCCAGGTCCTGCCACGCCGGTGGGTGGTCGAGCGGACCTTCGGCTGGTTGGTCCGCAACCGCCGGCTGGCCCGGGACTACGAGCGCCTGACCGCCACCTCCGAAGCGATGGTCAAGGTGGCGATGATCCGGTTGATGGCGACCCGCCTGGCCGGACAGAGCGTCACCTGGGCCAATGCCACCGAGCGTGAGGCACTTCGCCGGATGAACATCGAAACCCAACTCACAGCGTAAATGATCAGTTACGCAACAGTCTCTTAGTGATAAGACCGGCCCGCCGGAGCCGACCGAGGCTCCCAGGCCGAGATCCAGCTCGACCTGCCCGCTGGCCAACCGCTGCCGCGCCGCGGCGTTCAGCGCTTCCAGCTCCAGATCGTCATGGGCCGACCCGACATGCTCGATCGCGCGCGATCCCCGCCGGGAGCCGTGCACGTTCTGCACCGCCCGCGCCCCCGACGCCGTCGGCACGGTGCGCACGTAGGCCACAACCCGACAGGCTACGAGATCGACTTAGTGCGTCAATTCAGCCGCGCCCGACAATGAACCCGCAGGTCAACCACACAGCCTCACTTCAAGATCAACAAATCGGAAAAAGTCAGGTCCGACCGCTCCCGGCCCGGCTGGACAAGATCGGCCGAAGTGGTGCCCCCGTGCAGATACGCACCCCTGATGACACCACAACCGGCGATCACCCCCCTGCACACGCCGGGCAAGATCGGCGGAAGTGGCGCCCTGCGTGCCTACCCGGACCCGCCCTCGGGCCAGGTCGAAACCACCGTCGGCTGCACCGCCCCAACATGACATCAGAGCGGGTGTCGGTGCGCTCTTACGGACGCGGGATCGATCGCGTTCGTCACTCGGCCTCGGTCGAGACCTCCGGGGCTTCTTGATGTCCCATGAGTCCCGCTCAACTCGCCCACGACGTCGTGGCCTTCGAAGAGCCCATTTCTCCGATATCGCAGAAAGCTGCTCGCCTGCAGATGGAGGCGAGCGAAAGCAGGCCTGATCCGCTGCCGGAGGAGGTAGGCGCGTCGCAGGGGGTCAGGGGCCACAACCAGCGCGCTGGCGATGGCGGCGGTACGGAGGTGCCAGGCCTCGTAAAGGGCCTCTCGCATGGCGGCCAGTGCTCCTTTGGTGTCGCCCTCGAGCAAGCGTCCGCGTGCGCGCACCACGGCTCGACGATGCCGCGCGCGTCGAATGGCCTGGCTCAACAAGTCACTGCCTTCTGACAGGCCGGATCGTCGCGCCGCCTCGACGATCATGTTCTCGCGACCTCGCTCCAAGGCTTCGACAGTCGCAGTGCTCCGCGACTCCGAAAGGTCATCGATAGCGCACACGCCGAGCGGTTCTTCAACCAAAGCGATCGTCGAGCCGGTGACTGCCAGATCGAGCCACAGCTGCAAGTCGGGAAACCCGTGCAAGTCCCGCAGGCCGCCCACGGCGTCCCATGCCTCGCGCCGAATCGGCCCACAATAGTACGGAACGAATCCAGCGATCAGATCCTCGACGGACAGCGGTCGAGGATCCCGCAGCCGCGCCTTGTTCCTCGAATAGGTGCCGGTGAGAGGTACGCCGGACGGCTGCAGCACCATGAATGCGTCCGGCACGATGGCGTCCATATCGGGCGCGGCGTCGAGCCTCCCGGCCAATCTCTCGGTGAACTCCGGCAGCACCTCGTCGTCACTGTTCAATATGGCAAGATAGCGGCCACGTGCGTGTTGCGCGGCCGCGTTGACGCCGCCTGTGACACCGCGGTTTTCCTGACGTACCAACCGGATTCGCGAATCGTCACGCGTGTATTCGGAGACTATCTGCGCCATCTTATCCGAGTACCCGTTGTCGACCACCACCAACTCCCAGTCGGTTCTGGTCTGGGCCAGTACAGAATCGATCATCTGCGAAATGCAGGACTCGGTGCGGTAGGCTGTCGTCAAAAAGCTGATGCTTGGGCGCGTATCAAAATCACCCATGTGACCCCTCCCTCAACCCGCCGACATCTGCACTGACGTCGTCGGCGGCTCTAGCAGCAGCACCAGGCGACGAGCCCGGCAGGTGCCGCCGATCCGGACCGACGCGAACCCGCCCCGAGCACCCCACGCCACTTGGTTCAGCGGAGATGAGCGGCGCGGGCGGTTCGGGCGGTACGTCACGCCGCCGACCACACGCTATCTCGTCACCGGATCGCCGGGCGTTACAACCCGCGGCATCGGCCCACCCAGTGTGCGGAGGACTAGCCCATTCGCCGACTCGTCCTGCCACGCTACGTAACGTTCTTGGCGGTGCTGACGACTAGGTCGGCGGGCGCGACGCCCGGCCGGACAGCGACGGCGGGGGAGGTGACGACTGATCGACGGTGAGCTGCTCGCCGCTGCCGAGGCTGCGGGCCTCCAGCGGGCGAACAGTGCGGACGTGGCGAGTCCGAGATAACGAAACGTGCTGCTGGGGCGACTGTACTGGAGTCGACCGCGAGACGCCGCTGCGGGACGCACGTGCGCAGCGTCTGGCTTGCCATTACCCGCACGCCACGTGTACCTCCCACCGAGTGAGAACCCTGGATGGCGGAAGAACGGGTCCAGCTCGTTCCTGCCGCACGCTGCTCAAGGAGTCCTTCTGATGCCGAACGTTGCTTGCACGACCGAAGAGGTGCTGGATCTGAGTCCAGGTGATCTGGTCCGCGTGCGGAGTGCAGCCGAGATCTTCGGCACGCTCGACGCGCAAGGCAGTTTCGACAACATGCCGTTCATGCCGGAAATGGTGCAGTACTGTGGACGGACGCTGCGTGTCGATAAGCGCGCTGATAAGACGTGCGATGGTGGTGTTCTACGTCGTATGCGCAACACCGTCCACCTCGTCGACATCCGTTGTGACGGATCCGCGCATGACGGATGCCAAGCCGGGTGCTTGACGTACTGGAAGGAGGTCTGGCTCGAGCGCGCCGACGTCGAGGACTCAACGGATAGTCCCGAACTCGATACGCGTGAGCAGGCCTTTGTCGATGTGACGTTGCTGTCGGCGACAATCCAAGAAGCTGCGCCCCGTTCGGAGGACCGGGTCTATCGCTGCCAGGCGACGGAGATTCCGCGCGCAGCCCCACAGATTAAAGCGTGGATGATCGATCAGTACCCGAGAGACATCAGGAACTGGGGGCTGCTTAAAGTGGTCCGCGGGATGGCAATCTACATCTTTAACAAGTACCAGGATCTCAGTCGACGGCTACTCCCGCACGGTCTCTTGTTCAGCAAAGGGCGGCAGTATCCGATCCTCGAGGGGCTCCTTGAGAAATCAAGGGCGGCATCCATCGGGCTGGATTTCCAACCGGGCGACCTCGTGCGAATCAAGAGCAAAGGGGAAGTCATCGCGACCTTGGATCGGGAGAATAGAAACAGGGGGCTCAGTTTCGACGTCGAGATGTTGCCCTACTGCGGGACGACTGCAAGGGTCAAGGCTCGAGTCAACCGCTTGATCGACGAGCGTGACGGCAAGATGATCAAGATAAAGCGCGACTGCTATATTCTCGACGGCGTTGTATGTAAGGCCGACTTCCACCGCTTCTGCACCCGTAGCACATATCCGTATTGGCGAAGCGTCTGGTTTGACAAGGTGACTTAGGGCGCGGCTCTCGGCTGTTGGCCCCTGCGACGATGTTGTTTAACCAGATTTCGACCTGTGGTCAACACCAGCGGAAGGGGTACCATGATCCGAGCGACGCGTCAATCTGGATCACGGGGGGCGCCGTCAGCGCTCAACGATCATGAGGGCGCGATGGAACGTCAGTCTCTGCGGGATGGGCGTTCGCTGGCCTTGATCACGGGCGCCTCGTCGGGTATCGGAGCTGCTATCGCGAAGGAATTGAGCAGCCGCGGAAAAGACCTCATCGTTGTCGCACGGAGCGGCGACGGCCTTGAGCTCCTCAAGGCGGAGTGCGCGACCCGGGTGCTGACGCAAACGGCGGATCTTTCAAACGATGAAGACGTCGCACATGTCGAACGTCTGATCGCCGAACACCGTCCACAGCTCCTGGTCAACTGCGCCGCGACCGGTCGATACGGAACGCTCGACCAACAGAGTCAAGATGATCTGACGGCGACCGTGCACGTCAACGTACTCGCGCCGATCCGCCTTGCGCGCGCCGCCATCCGAGCTGGTGTTGAAGGCATCATCAATGTGTCGAGCACAGCGTCGGGCGCTGTCGCACCAGACCTCGCGCCGTATGTCGCGAGCAAAGCGTTTCTCGATTCATGGTCTGCTTCGTTGTCGACACAGAGCAACGAAGGAGGCCCTTCGCCCCTTGTCACCCTCGTCCGCCCCGGATACACCGACACCGGTATGCACGCTCGCTTGGGTGCGGACGTCTCCCAAGTGCCGACTCGGCTCTGGTCGGATGCCCACGAGGTCGCGCGACGAGCACTCGATGCGCATGCTGCGGGCCACACACTCGTCACGATTGACCGAGGGCGCAAGGCACGTTACCTACCCCGTCGGGTTGCGGGCCGGCTGTGGCGCGGCGGCCGTGTTCTTGCACGGAGAAGCCTCGCCGTCTGGCCTCGCCGATGATCGGCCCTGTCAACATTCAGACGTAAACCCGTACGTAGTCGACATAGAGTGCGGCGCGGTCCTGGGCAGCCGTGAGATTCACCGGCCAGCCGCCGCCGAGAGCCAGGTCGAGGAGGAAGAACATCGGTGAGCCACCGCCCTGCACCTGAGGTGCGGTTGCGACGACCTGCCCATCGATGAAGAACGTGATCCCCGTCGGCGTAAGCGAGGCACCGTACGTGTGCCATGTCATGGCGGCTCGATCTGTCGGGAACCGCTGGCCGCACTGAGCGACGCCCGCGTCTTGTCCGTTCCGGTACTCGTGGGTGCTTTGGCAGGCGCCGGTCACGTTGTGCCCGTAGTGCTCAAGGGTGTCGATTTCCGCCACGACCGGTTGTGGCGCAACGAGGTTGTCGGACGGCAGCATCCAGAAGGAGGGCCACGTTCCGGGAGCTGCGGGCAGGAGCATGCGTGCCTCGAAGTAGCCGTACTGCGCCGAGAAGCCCGATCCTCCGGGCCGTGCCGACGCGAGCAGGCCACCGAGGTGGGTGCGGCCCAAACCTTGGGGATCGGCGTAGCCGGGGGGGCTTGGTACCACATTGATACGGAGATAGCGATTGTCGACGACGCTTGGGCCTGCGAGTCCCTGCGCCGGATCAGCGAAGATCGCGTTCCCGAAGTCCTGAACGCCGTCGACCACCGGTTTGGCCGCGGCGTAGTCGGCATTGCTGCCGGTTCGCGAGATCGAGAGCGGCTGGTTGAACTCCTCGTCGTAGACCAGGGTGCGGTCCCGCGTCGCGGTGCTGGATTCGACGGCCTGGGGCGTACCGCCGCCTCCGCGGTAGAGCTGGAAGTACACGGTGGCTGGCTCGCTTATAAAACCGCTGGCCTCGAACTTCACCGTGAACGGTCCGGGCGGTACGCCACTCACGTCGAGCGGGACCGTGGCGGCACCGGATGCGTCCGGACTCACCCGGGCCGGATCGCGGGTGGGTGCAGAAGCATCAGCGGGCCAGATCGTAGCGGTGACGGCAGAGTAACCAGAGGCGACCGCGACCTGCACGGACACGTTCCCGTTCACGACGGAGCCGGTGGTGGGGCAACGTACCACCAGCCCTGTCGCTGGGCGGCCTGCGGCGGGACCAGCGCACGGAACGGCGGCCTGATCCGGTGGTTGCGACGTGGCGGAGGGGGCACGCTCGGGTGTTGCTCCCCGGCGGTATAACCGGAGTTCGCCCAGCGCCAGCGGACCGGTGCCGGTGACACCGTCGATCGTGAGCCGGACCGACCGGGTCACGCGGGGCATGAAGCCTACGATCGTCGGTCGGTCGGGTGTCGCGAGGACGGCGCCGATCGGCAGCGTCGTGCCGTCACCAAAGGTCAGCGTGGCGCTGCTCACTGCCGTCGATGAGCGTGTGCTGCCCACAACCTCCACGCTCGTGAGCTCCTCCGGGTGCTGCCAATTCATCTGCACCCAAGCGCCACCGGGTTTGTCCACGACCCAGTCACCACCGGTTCCTGCGACTCCGGGGCGACTGGATCCGTCCTGCAGTGCGCGCGGATCAGCTGCGCCGGCGCTCACCGTCGCCGAGGCGACGGCCGCCTCGTTGCCGCCGGGTGCGTCGTCGGCGACGACGTCGTCGCCCGTGTGCTCGTCAGTGGCGAGGAGCTCGGAGATGGTCACGTTGTGCGCCCCTGGGCTCATTGCCGTCGCGGTAAACCGGAGCCGATCCAGCGTGCGCGGGCTGAAGGGGATGACCGTGACTTGAGATGCCGATGAGAGCCTCACCTGCAGGTACGAGCCGTCCCCGAAAGTGAGGAAGCCGTCGGTGACCCCCGCCTGGTCGATGGGGTTGCGCGCGAGCACGATCTGCCGCATCTCGCGTGCCTTCTGCCACGACAGTTCGAGCCACGCTCCGACCGTCTCCTGGTCGGACTGCCAGTCCGCACCCGGCGCCGAGGCGGAGCCCGAGTCCACAGCATTGAACGGAGAGGAGCCGCTCTGGGTCGAGCTGGCCGTCACGGTCGGATCACTCGCCGGAGTATTGCCGTGGGTCCACCTCCACACGACGATCGAGGCAACGAGGGACAAGACCAGAACGACAGGCACGACGATCCAGAGCCGCCGACGCGTCTTGCGCACTCGCGGAGATCTCGCCTGCACCGCGGAGTGTTTCGGCGGCGACGAAGGGCACACGGCTTGACCTCCGGGATTCAACGGTGACGCAAGGTTGTGGTCCGGTCAGAAGCTGATCAGTACGGGGCTGTTGGCGGTTTCGTTCCTGGTCATCGGTGGTCGGCATATCGTGCAACGACCAGACGACGCGCGGCGTTCTCCGGAGCGAGCACCGTGACGATACTCCAGAGCGAGATCAGCATCCGGCGCCGCAGGGGTTCCGGCCCGATCTGGAAGGGCGCGCGTAGGGCGTCGAACAGCATGCGTGCCCGGCTGTCGCCAGGCAACCCCGGATCGGCGGGACGTATCCGGCGAGCCGCTACTCGGAACTGCAACAGCTCGCGGCTGCGGAAGAGCGGCCGCTCGTCGATCGCCTCCTCCGCGATACCGCTCACCCGCTGGGCAAAGCGCCACCGGATCCGGGCCCGCTCGACCTCCCGGGGAAAGCGGCTGAAGTCCTTCATCAGGTTGCTGTCGTTGTCGGCGTGCCTGCGGTAGCCGACGAGCACCCCTGGGATGCTGATCACGTCACCGAGCAACGGCGCGGCCGCCAGAAGCGCCGAGTCCGATGCGTCACCGGTGCTCTCGTCCAGCGGGAAGATCCGGTCGAGGAACCATCTCGAGTATGCGTTTCCCGAACCAGGCGGAGTCGGATAAGCCGTGGTCCGAGACATCCAGCGCCGGATGTCGGCAGGACAGGGCACGGGCCGGTACGCCGGGAACGGCTTCCCCATGGGGACGCCGTTCCCGTCGATGCGCTGCATCTGGACCTGGACCTTACTCGTCGTTGGGGTCCACGCCTTGTCGAGATGGGAGGGCAAGTCAGGCGGCAGGATGTCGTCATGGTCGAGAAACATGACGACATCCCCTGACGTCAGCGCGTAGCCATAGGTAGCACCGACCCGTTGGGGGCTGTTCTCGTTCATGCACACCTTGACCCGGTCCGCGTAGCGCTCGATCACCGCCGCTGAACCGTCCGTCGAACCGGCATCGATGACGATGATCTCCAGGTCGTTCCAATGGAGCGCCAGCGCGCTCTCGATGGCGGCGCCGATGTAGCGCTCGGCGTTGTAGTTGATGATGACAACGCTGAGCCGCTGCATCAACGGATCTCCAACGCCACGGCGATCGGCCCCGCCGCCGACGGCTCAGGCCGCGGCGCGAGCGCAGGCATCACCGATGACGGAGGCGCTGACGTCCCAGTCGAATCGCTCAAGGTCCAACTCCTGGTGCTGAGGATGGTCGATCTCGGCGCGCAGGCCGTCACGGATGGCGGCCGTCGAGGAGGGGTCGACGTAGCGGGCGTGTTCGCCGCAGATCCAGCGGAACACTTCGATGTCGGACAGCAGCAGGCTCGCGCGCTCCGGCCGCGGCGGCCTCGACGATCGGCAGCCCGAAACCCTCCGCCTTGCTGACGAAGACCACCGACCGGGCTCCCCGATAGAGCTGGGCGAGCTCCTCGTCGGTGACGTAGCCTGCGTCGACCGCGCCGTCGGGCCAGTTCAGCTCCTCGGTGCGGTAGATCGCGGCGCCGCCGCCCACGACCACCAGAGGATGCCGCCGCCGCTCCTCGGGGCTGAGCTGCCCGTAGGCCTCGACCAGTCGTGCCGAGATTCTTGCGCGGGTCACGGCTGCCGACGGTGAGCAAGTACGTCCCAGCCGCGAGGCCGCGCACGTCGAGGGCGGCGGCGTCGTGCTCGCCCTCGGCGGCGGGCTGGAACACGTCGCTCGGGGCGTTCGGCGCGACCACGACCGGTCCCGAGCGCAGGCGCGCGATCTGGTCGGCGACGGGCTGGCTGACCGCGACGACGACCGCCGCGCTGCGGATCTGGGCGCGTAGCAGCGGGGCATGGGTCCAGACGTAGCGCCGGGAGAACCACTCCGGATTGGTCAGCACGAAGAGGTCGTGGACGACGAGGACGTGCCTGCGGCGCCAGAACGGCGCCCGCGCCGTCATCGACAGCACGAGCGAACGCCGGGCCACCAGCGGCAGGACGAGCTGCACCCAGACCCAGACGCGCAGGGTCGAGGCGGACCAGAAGCCGGTCGGTCGGACCGGACGCAGCGGCTCGACTCCTCGAGGCGGCGGGCGATTTCCGTCGCGTAGCGCTGCTGGCCGGTGACCCGCTGGGTCCAGTAGCTCTGGTTGATCATTATCGTGGTCATTGTTCGTGCACCCACGCGGTGATCTCTTCACGGAAGCGCGCCGAGGTGAACTCCTTGGCTCGGTCCAGGCGGTCCGACCGCGCCGTCGCAAGTGCAACCGCGGCACCCTCGCGCATCTCCTCCGGCGAGTCGAAACGGATCAACGCCCCGGTGACGCCGGGAACGACGCTCTCGGCGACGCCGCCCTCGGACTGGCCCAGTATCGGCGCGCCAGCGGCCATCGCCTCGACGGGCATGATCCCGAAGTCCTCGACGGCGGGGAAGACGAAGAGCGCCGTCCGCTGGTAGAGCGCGTAGAGCAGGGCCTCCGACGGCGCGTGGACGAAGCTGCACCGGCACGCTTGCTGCCGCGGCGGCGGCCTCGAGTTCCGGCAGGCTGGGCCCTCTGCCTGCGAGCACGACCGGTCGACCCGTGGCCTCGCCGGCGTTGATGACGTCCTGCAGCCGCTTGTACGGGATGAAGCGGGAGGCCCCCAGCACGAACCCGTCAGGCTGTGCGTCCAGCACGGCCCGCTCGGCCGGTTCCAGCCGGCTGAGTCCAGTCGGGGACCGACTGGATCCGCTCGACGTTCACCGGTGGGTAGATCACGCGGGCGTCGACGCCCCACGCATCTCTAATGCGCTCACGGACGAATGCGCTGTTTGCAGCGAACTCTGCCCCTTCGCCTGCCCGGCGTCGGTCGAGTGGACGCAGCGCGTGAGAGACAAGCCGGGCGACCGGGTTGTCGCCGCGGGCGTCAAACCGGCGGGTCCAGACGTAGCGGGCAGGCGTGTGCACGTACACCATTCGCCGGAACCCATCCGGCGCACCCCTGAAGTGGGCATGATGCGCGAAGGCATGCGAGCTGATGAGCGCCCAATCGTGCGCGCGATAACGCAACATGCGCCACGTCGCAGGCATCAGCGGCAGAGCAAGCGCCTTGTGGTGCCGCAGGGGGGTACGCGCGAGCCACGACTCCCGGATCTCCCTGGAACCAAAGCGGTC
Organism: uncultured Actinomycetota bacterium; assembly: GCA_963826705.1. Classification (GTDB taxonomy): domain Bacteria; phylum Actinomycetota; class Actinomycetes; order Mycobacteriales; family Pseudonocardiaceae; genus Pseudonocardia. The sequence continues at coordinate 144,059 of CAWGYF010000015.1, read as the reverse complement.
CCGTGAGTCATTCCAGAGACAATGGATCTCGGCGTCCGGAAACGCCTCGCTCATCGCCTGGAGCACATTTTCGGATCCGCCTTCCTGCGCGATCCATTCGTGCACGAGCACACCAGCCATCACAATGCCTCGCTTCGCGCTTTCGGCGCAGGCCAGGAAAAGAGAAAGCGGCCGGGTAGCCGCCTGATGCGGATGGCCACGTCAGGGCCGTCCACTCGCGTCGGAAACCGATACTTGCTCGGCGGGTTGGGAGGTGTTAGCGCACGTCTCGTCATCGTGATCGCCCTCCGATTCTTGGTCCTTCTGGCCGGGGCTCTGGCTCGGGCTGCGGACGCGGCGACGAATCCGGCTGCACATCCGGCCTGGGTGATAGGGACGACGTCGGACTGGATGACGGACCGGACGGCTGATTGGGCGCCGGATTGGGCGACGCACTCGGCGACGGACTCGGTTCGCCGTTCGGCGGGGCGGGCTCCTCGCGGGCTGCCGGGACCTGCGCCGATCGCGATCTGGGGCTCTGAGGCGAGCGGGGCAGCATACGGGCGGGCCGATCCATCGGAGGGGCCATCTGGGGAGTGCCCGCGATCCGTGGGCGTGGCGACGGCCGCGGCCGCGGGATCTCATGGTGCGGCGGCACGGCCGATTCGTCGACCCAAGCGTTGTTCTCCATCGTGGCCGGCTGCTGCTTGCGAAAGCCGTTGCCGATGAACGCGGCGAGGCCGTCCAGGAACCGTGTTCCGGCTAGCACCAGGCCGAGTGGCTCGACACGGGCGTTGCCCAAGGTGTCCAGCGCCGTTGTCAGCTGGTGCGTACGAGTGCGACCGGCCGCGACCGTCAGAAAAGTGCCCCCAGCGGCGCGCGAGATAACCGTCGCGTCGGTGTAGGAAAGCACAGGCGGGGCGTGGAGAATCACATAGTCGTACGCGTCCTCCATCCGTAGGAGCACGTCGTTCATCGCCGGTGCGCTCAGCAGATCGGATGGGCTGGCCTGCGTGGTTCCGGACAGTACGACCTTCAGTCGCGCTTCCGCTGTCTCCCGCACGACGTGCGACAGGTCTGCCTTCCCCAGCAGGACGTCGGCTAGGCCGGTTCCACGTCGTAGGCCGAGTGTGTCTCCGACCGTCCATCGACGAAGGTCCAGGTCCACCAGGAGGATGCGCCTTCCCGCCTTGGCAAGAGTCCAAGCGAGGTTGATTGGCACCTGTGCGCCGCCACGGCCGTCGGCGACCATCGCGAAGACCAGGCTCCGACGGTCTCGTAGCTCCATGAAACCGAGGTTCGTGCGCAGGCGTCGGTAGGCCTCGCCTGCCGTGCCCGCAAGCTCGTCGGCGATGCCGATGCTGTGCTGAGCAGTGCGCTTGGCGTGCGGGATCTCCGCGAGGACCGGGATATCGGTGAGTTCGCGAACGTCGTCAGCGCGCCGAATCCGCGTGTCGAGGGTCTGGGCGGAGATCGTGAGGGCGAGGCCGACGCATAGTCCGATGACCAAGCCCAGGGCAATTATCCTCTTGGTATCCGGGCTGACCGGGGCGGAGGGCGAGACGGCAGGCCGCAGCTGATGCACTTCGACCAGTGGGCGGCCGACGTTGTTGACCTGGAGCGACGGAATGATCCGTGTGGCGCTCACCGCGACCGCGTTGGCCACGGCCGCCGCCTGATCTGGGTCGCTGCCCGCGCCGGTGATGACAATCAGGGTCGTGTCCTCGGGCACCACCGCGTTGATGGAGCCAAGCAGATCGCCGACGCTGTGCCGCGGTAGCATACTCGCCCCTGCTGGCCCTAGCACGGCGTCGGAGGCAATAATCTTCCCATAAGTGACGACGGCGCTCAGGGCGAACGAGTTGCCCTCATTCAAGTCGCCGGTGGATTGCGGGCTCTGGCCCGAGACGAAGAGGACGGTCTGCGACTCGTAGCGCTGGGGCGCGACGGCGACGTAGAGGGCAGCCAACCCGACGAAGAGTGCGGTGATGAGCACGATAGCCGGCCATCCGCGTCTGAGCATGCGGAGGTAGTCCCGGAGCTCCATGCATCCTCTCCCTGATCCTCGAGTACCGCTGACAGGTTCTGGCCCGGCTCATGCTTCGTGGACCTGGGCTGGAAGGCTGTGACGCTACCCGAGCTGCCCAACTGACACCTCGAACGGTGCCATCAGTGGACGCCGTCGATGGCCACTCACCGGCCGCGGGCCAAGATGACCTCCGAGAAGGTCCGGAGGATGATCTTGATGTCCATCCACAACGACCAGTGCTCAATGTAGTAGTTGTCGAAACGCGCCCGATCGGCGATCGACGTGTCTCCTCGTAGACCGCTCACCTGCGCTAATCCGGTCAGGCCCGCCTGGACCCTGTGGCGGTACGCGTAGCGGTCGTACTCGGCCGAAAACTGGTCGACGAAGTGAGGCCGCTCCGGACGCGGACCGACGAGGGTCATATCGCCACGGACGATGTTCCACAGCTGGGGCAGCTCGTCGAGCGAGGTCCGCCGGAGGAAGCGCCCGATCGGTCCGACCCGCTTGTCGTTCGAGACCGACCAGGTGGTGGCTGCGTCGTTCGTGTCAACGGGACGCATCGAACGCAGCTTGAGGCACTCGAAGATCACCCCATCGCGCCCAACCCGTGGTTGATGGAAGATCACGCCGGGGCCACCTTCCATGCGGACGGCGAGCGCGCAGATTCCGAGCACCGGTGCTACCACCACGAGCGCCAGACCGGCGATGAGGACGTCGAACACGCGCTTCAAGAGGCGGGCGGGGCCTCGCAGGTTGGGGGTGCGGATCCGGTAAACCGGGATCGAGCCGACGTGATCACCTATCCCGGTCTGCATCGCGAAGTGGTGCATTCGCGGCACCACCAGCAGGTCGCAACGGCCTGCGGCCGGGCTGCGGACGATGTCGAGGAGATCGCGCTCGGCGAAGTCGCCGTCGGCGATGAGCAGCACGTCCGCGCTGTGCCCGACGATCGCCGCGTCGAGACTTGCCAGGCCACCCAACTGCGGTATGACTGCTCCCGCGAGGCACTCCTTGCCGTCGTCGACAAATCCGACAACGGACAACCCGTATCCGGGATGGGCTCGCAGGATCTGGGCAAGTTCCGCAGACAAACCCCCACCGCCGATGAGAACCGTGCCGTGCTGGGTCACCCTCTGCGTGCGTCCGATCAAGATCAGGTGGTTGGTCAGGAAGCGGCCCGCGATGACAAGGGTGATCGCGATCGACGCGTTGACCAGGAAGGCTGTGACGGCTTCCTGTTCGTATCGAAGCGCGATCACGATTGCGACGGCGGCACCGGAGGCCAGCAGCCGTCCAATGAGCGACGGAAGCTCATCGAGAACGCTCAAGTGAAGGCGAGCCCGGTAGCGGCCGCCACCAGTCAGTAGAGCAAGCCCAAGGATGGCCATGGCGAGGTGGGCCCGCATCTGTTGCGGCGCCCACAGCACCGGCGAGGCCAGCAGAGCGAAGTCGACAGGTAGGACCACCATCCAGGCACGCACTCGGGCCAGTAGGGCGCGGATGCGGTCCGGGCCACGAGTCCTAGCGGATGGGCTTGTGTGGGCTCCGGTGGCGGCTGCGGTCGTCGGTTCTCCTGTGATCGCACGTCGGGACGGTATCTCTCGACGAGGAACGGACTGGATCGGCGAACTGGACGAATTAAATGAACCCATGGCCCCCTCAAACATGATCGACCAGGTTTCCCCATCTGACGAGCGCCCTGAGGCGCACTATCGCGTTCGGTGATGGTTGTCACGTCGTGACCGTGGACACGGTGTGCAACCAAGGCAGAGGTTGATGGCCCGTCGAGGAGCGGCATGGAGGCGACGGCCACATTGCCAATCGCAGATCGTGGGCCGCCCACGGCAAACCACCTGCCCTTCTCTTGCCCTTCTCTTGCCCTTCTCTAGGACCACGCCGCGACAATGCAGCAATCGGATGGCCGGAAGCGGCCCGGCCTTCGTGCATGGCATCCGTCTCTGGACTCGCACGAGGGCCCGGGAGCGTTACAGGGAGCAACGACGCCGCCTTCAAGGGTCACACCGTGGTGTCGTGGGGACGTCGCTCGACGGCACTCGGGCCACTGGCTGTGGTTTGTTCATGCCGTATCGGGTGACGCCGCACACGTCGCTGGGCCGTTTGGGTGAACACAGTACGCCGGGCGACCGTACGATCTCTGGGCGGATGTGGCGGTCGAGGTCTACCCCGACTCGTCCCCCTCGGATCACCCGTTCAGCCCGTCGACCGAGCGCGTCGCCATCACTCGGCGGCCTGCTGTCGGGCCTGCGGATGTTGGCCGACCAGACCGGCGGGGGGCGCCGCACCCGCTGAGCCGGGGACTGCCGAGTCGGGGGACGAGCCGATCGGACCTTCGTGCGAATCGTTGGACACCTTGTTCCGACGAGGCGGTGAAAGGTCGATGTCCGCTCCGGTGCTCGCCGTGACGCCACACCCCGCGGAAGGCCGACTGCGCATGCCGTGGGGTGATGTCGTACCCCGTGCGCGTCAGCCCCAACCAGGCCCACTTCGCAGACCGCGCACGCACGTCGCAGAGTTCACAGGCCCTGCGAAGCGACAGCGGACTCTGCGAGGCCCGTCGCACCCCGCCTATGCGACGTGGCAACGGCCTGGCCGATGATCATTTGCGGGCGCTCCTAGCCCGAGTTTCCACTGATCATGGAATCTTGGACCGTGTGGCGATCTTGTGGTTCTCGCGGTGGTGTCCCTGACCTGGCCTTGGTCCGGCGTGTCGGGTCGACGAGCGGGCCGAACGAGTGTATTACCCATAATTGTGTCGTCGATCATCAAGAAGCGCCGTGGTGGGAGGACGTACCTGTATGCGGTGACCTCGGCCCGAGTAGAGGGCCGGCCGCGGATCGTGGATCAGGTGTACCTGGGCGCCGAGGACGAGGTGATCGCCCGGTTGACCACGGCCTCGGGTGAGGACCCGAGCCTGCCGGAGACCGAGCATCGCCGCTTCGGTGACGTCGCGGCGGTGTGGGGGATGCTCACCCGGCTGGACGCGATCGCGGTGATCGACTCGGTGGTCGGGGACGGGCCGGTCAGCGGTGGGGTGTCGGTGGGCACCTACCTGGGGTTGGCCGCGTTGAACCGGGTCTGTGACCCCCGCTCCAAGCGGGCGTTCGCGCGCTGGTGGAGCGGGACCGCGCTGGGACGGATCACCCGCATCGGGGCGGGCGCGTTGGATCACCGCCGGTTCTGGGACGCAATGGACGCGGTCACCGTGGAGCAGCTCGACGAGATCGAGGCCGCGCTGACCAAGCAGATGATCGAGGTGTTCGGCCTCGACACCCACGCCCTGATTCTGGACATGACCAACTTCGCGACGTTCATCGACTCGGGCAACGACCGGGCGCCGATCGCGGCACGCGGGAAGGCCAAGCAGAAACGCTACGACCTACCCATCGTGGGTCTCGGGCTGGTCGCGACCCGCGACGGCGGGATCCCGCTGCTCTCGCGCGCCTACCCGGGCAACAAGGTCGATGTCACCCAGTTCGCCGCGATGGTCGAGGAGCTTCACCGGCGCTACACCAGCGCGCTGGGCGGTCCGGGCGCGGCCACGCTGACCTTCGACGCCGGGCAGAACTCCGAACCCAACTTCACCCGGCTGGGCGAGCTGGGGCTGCACTTCGTCGGGTCGGTACCCCCGGGTGAGCATCCCGGGCTGCTCGCCCGCCCCGCCACCGACCGCCACCTGGTGCCCGCCTACGCGCAGGAGAACCTGACCGCGTTCGAAGACACCGCGGTGGTGCTGGGCCGGCGCCGCCGGGTGATCCTGACCCACTCCGTCGGTTTGCACACCGCCCAACAGGTCGGGTTCGCCCAGACCCTGCGCAAGGCCACCACCGCTCTCGCCGAGCTGGCCGCGCGGCTGGCCCGCGGCAAGACCCGCCGAGCACGGCCCAGGGTCGAGGCCGAGATCGACACCATCTGCGCCCCCAGATGGGTCTCCCGAGTGCTCAGGACCGACCTGACCGGCGACACCCCCGCAACGATGCGCCTGGCCTGGCGGATCGACCAGAGCGCCCAGGCCGCCCTCGAGCAGGAGATCTTCGGCAAACGGATCCTGGTCACCGACCACGACGAGTGGCCGCTGCACCAGGTCATCGACGCCTACCGATCCCAGGAGGAACTCGAAGCCGGGTTCCGCCAGGCCAAAGACACCCACGTGGTGTCCTTCGCCCCGATCCGCCACTTCACCGACCACAAGATCCGCGTGCACCTGTTCACCTGCGTGCTCGCCCTCGCCCTCGCGTACCTGATGCGCCGCGAAGCCGCCCAGGCCGGGCTGTCGCTGTCGGTGCCCGCGATGCTCGCCGAACTCGACGGCATCGGCGAGACGATCCTGCTCTACCAGGGCGAACGCGGCCGGCCCCGCGCCCGCCACACGATCACCAAGATGACCGCCACCCAGCAGCGCCTCTACACGATCTTCGACCTCGCCCAGTACGCCCCCCACCGCTGACGTGGGTAATACGCCAAACTGAAGATCAAAAACGGCTGGACCAGCGGAAACCAACGCGGAGCCTCAAGATCTTTGGAAACTCGGGCTAGTGCCTGCCCCTAGGCCATCGTTCGGACCAGTGTGCACCCTGTCAGCCGGTAGCATGACGGCCCTCACCGAACGGGGGTCGGGGTGATGGCACGACAAGGTTGGATCGCCGACATCGTCGGTGCGGCGGCCGTGTGCGTTCTCGCGATCGTCCTGCTCAACACGCCGGTGGTGCGCGCGGCGGTGGCGGTGGATTCGACGTTTCGCGTCCTGACGCTCGCGGCCGCCGCGGCGGGCGCCGCGGCGGCGCTGCTGGCGTGGGTCATCGCGCGGCTCACCGGGGATCCGCGGCCGTCGTGGATTGCGGCCGCGCTGGTCCTCTACTGCCTCATTGTGCTTCCTTGGACGACGGTTGCCGCCGCTGCGCCGGACGTCTCCCATCAGGCCTCGCGGCTGGTCGCTTACCTCGGTGCGCTCGTGCTGCTCCTGTTCGCCATCCGGCCGCCGCGCATGCTTCGCGCGTGGGGCGGATGGGTGCTGCTGCTGGCCACCGGGCTGCTCGCGATCGTTGTGCTCGGGCTCCCCGAAAGCGCCGCACTGCGGTGGATCGTCGACGGGCCGGTACTGACGGTGGCCGTGCTGTGCGGATGGACGGCGGCCGCCGCCGCGTTCGTCGCCGACGGCTACGGCCGCCGCAGCAGGCCCCGTATGCGGCTGGGTCTGGGTCTCGTGGTGCTCGCCGTCGGTCAGCTCTACCGGGTGGCGGCGGCTGGTCCGTCGTCGTCGAGTGATCTCGCGTTCGCCACGCTGCGGCTGGTCGGGCTCGTGATCGTGCTCGTCGCGCTGGTGCAGCTGACCCAGCTCGCGCTGCGCTCGGTCGAGACGGCCCAATGGCGCCAGCAGGAGGAGCTGGCCGCCGCGGCGCTGCACATGGAGCGAGCGCAGGAGGCGGCTGCGGAGCGTGATCACGAGCTGCGCAACGGGCTCGCGGGTCTCGCGGGCATCACCCACCTCCTGTCGGCCGACACCGGCTCCCGGCCCGCCGAGTGCCTGACCAACGCGTCCCTGACCAGCGATTCCCTGTCCACCGCGTCCCTGTCCACCGCGTCCCTGTCCACCGCGTCCCTGACCAACGCGTCCCTGACTAGCGCGTCATTGCACCACGAGCGGCTCAAGCACGCGGTGCTCGCTGAGCTCGGGCGCCTGCACGCCCTCCTGGACGGGGGCCTGCTCGCCGTCGAAGCGCATATCGACTACGCCGTGGAGCCGGTGATCGCCGGGCTCGCGGCGCTGCGGGGGTCCGAGGCCGTGACGGTGGACGTCACGCCGGGGCTGCAGGCGAGAGGGGACCCCACCGTGCTGGCCCAGATCGTCACGAACCTGCTCGTCAACTGCGACCGGCACGCGCCGGGCGCGCCCGTCACCGTCACGGCGAGACCGCGCGGCCGGGTCGTCACGATCGAGGTGCGCGACCAGGGCCCCGGACTCCCGCCGCAGGGCGCGCCGACGGCCGCTGGGCCGGGGTCCGGATTGGGGCTACCGATCAGCAGGCGGCTCGCGGCGACCCAGGCCGGGCAACTCACGGTACGCAACGCAACTGATCCCGTCGGGTGTGCCGCCACTCTTCGCCTCCCGGCCCCACCGCCGGATGCCGGACGTCCTACCTTAAGTAACCGGCATGGGGGTCGAACTTCTGCGAGGACGCCGCGGGATCTGCGAGGTCGGCTGGGTTCGGCCGTCCTTCAGGGGTGCGGCGAGCAGACCGGCTCGCGTCGTCGCGCCGGGCAGCTCAGTGTTGAGGGCCTCGGCGCCGGTACCCCCGGGCACCGAAGGCCGCCCGCAGGAAAGCAGGGGACTGTCAGGTGCCCGGGGCGCGAGTCGCCGCACAGACGGTCTTCCAGAAGATCACGGCGTCCTGGATGAGCGACCAGTTCTGGACGTAGCGCAGGTCGAGCCGCGCGCTCTCCTCTATTGACAGGTCGCGTTCGCCGCTGACCTGCCACAGCCCGGTCAGGCCCGGCTTGATCGGGAATGTGCGGTGGATGTTGTGCGGACGGTCGGCATGCTCGCCCGGGACAGGCGGGCGGGGTCCGACCAGCGACATCGATCCGCCGAGCACGTTCAGCAGCTGCGGCAGCTCGTCCAGGCAGTAGCGCCGCATCACGGTGCCTACCTCGGTGGCGCGCGAGTCAGGGCCGTCGACCTTGGACCGGAACCGCAGCAGAGCGAAGGGCTTGCCCTCCCGTCCGACCCGGGTCTGGCGCACCAACGCCGGGCCGCCGCCGGAGCGGATCGCCACGGCCAACGCGAGCAGAAGCGGCGTCAACAGCAGCAGGAGCAACGCGGCACACAACCGGTCGACGACCGCCTTGACCAGCAGGCTCGCGCCGCCCAACGCAGGTCGGGTCAGCCGTAGCAGGGGCAGCCCGTCCACCGGTTCGGCGCACATGCGCGGACCGGCCAGCTCGGTGAGGCGGGGATCCACCACGAGCTCGGCGCCCACGTCTTCGATGGCCCAGGCCAGCATGTGCAGGCGCACGGGCGACCAGCCGGGCGCGGTGCTGACGGACACGATCCGGTGCCTGCCCCGCCGCGCCACCGCCGCCACCGCATCGAGATCGCCGACGACGGGCACCCCGAGGATCAAGCCTGTGCCGGTAGGCGTGCAGGCCCCGGTGACCGTCCAGCCCCGATGGCGATCGCGACGCGTGCGGTTGATGAGGTCGGCGACGGCCTCCGGCGACCCCACTGCCAGCACCTGGTGGGTGCATCGGCCCGCGACCCGCCTGCGGTGCACCGCTTTGCGGAGCGCGAACCGGCCCCCGAGGGCGAGCAGGCACGCCACGGGGACGATGCCGAAGATCCAGGGCCGGATCTGGTCCAACCCCACGGCGAGCCCGGCCAGCCCGAGCACGCCTGCCGCCGTGGCGAATCCCCGCACCAGCCTGCGGTACTCCGCGCTGCCGTCGCCGAGCACGCTCGGGTCCCACGCCCCGACCAGATGGGCGGACACCAGCAGCGCCACCGCGACGACCGGCCCGATCGCAACCGCATACGAGCCGGGACCTGCCCCGATGATCTGGGCACCGAGCAGAGAACCGAGACCGCAGACGACGGCGACGGCCGCCGCGTCGGAGGTGATGACCGAGCGGGCGTAGTGGGTCTCCCATGCCTGCCGGACCAGACCGGACGGTGGCCTGCCTGCGTCGAAGCCGAGCGAGGACAGCTCGTTGCCCGACGACGGGGCGGGCTCGGACAGGTGACCGAGGGCTGGATCGGGCGCCATAGGCGTAACTGCCCCCTTTGCTGATCATGGCGAGCGTGCGGTTCAGAGCGGTGCGCGCACCGCGACCGTTCGCCACCCGGATGTCGGACGTTCTCGTGGCCATCGTTACGACGCGTAACTGCCGTGCGGGGCGACATCCACCCATTAGGCGCTACAAAGTACTCGATCAGTATGACGGAATCCACTGGACTAGGGGGACGTGTGTGACAGGGCAGTGTTCGTCAGTTCGGTAACGGAGCAGCGGATCTTGTACGATGATCGGTACTGAGGACCCGCCTGCTCCCCGTCCGGCGGACTCGGGGAGTGACAGTGACCGCCACAGATGTCGGCCTGATGCCGCTTGTCATACAGCTGGGGCGCGCCCGCGCCGCGGCGATGGACGTGCCTGTTGTGCTCGGCTCCCTGTGCGGAGCGGTGTCTGCCGCGGTTGGGGTGGCTGGGGCCGTCATCCTCATGGCCGAGCCGCTCGAAGGGGTTCCGACGCTCTCTGCGTCCGACGCCAGGGCCAAATGGATCGGCGAGATGCAGCAGCGGGCGGGCGTCGGCCCGCTGCCGGATGCGATGCGCACCTGGCAGCCGATGCTCACCGCCGACATGACCCGCGTCGGTCCGCGGGCGGTCGCCGCAGCTGCTGCCGAGTGCGGGTTGGTGTCGTCGCTGGTGATGCCGTTCGAGGTGAATGGTGAGCGGGTCGGAGTGCTGCAGCTGCTCGGCGAGGCGCTGCGGCCCGTCGAGCCTGCGCACGCCGACGTCCTCCGGCCGCTGCTCGATGTCCTCGCGGCCCGGCTCGCCGACGTGCGCGCGCTGCGCTTGGCGAAGACCGCCCGGCCCACGCCCACCCCGCAGGCGGCCCCGCCGCCGACGCGGCCACGCCCGTACGGAAGACCCGTTCGCGCGCAGCGGCGCACGCCCTCCGGGACGAGCGCCGCCGAGACCACACGTGCGCTTCCGGCGGTCGTCCCGGCGCCCCCCGCCCCCCGCCCACCCGCGGGCCAACGTCGGAGCGGTCGACACTCCGCGTGAGCCGTTTCCCCGATCGTGGGGCCCGCAGACCGCAGTGCGAGTCGACACAGAGCGACAATTGGCTCCGCAGGACTGCGCCGTTCGGTGTAGTAGATTACTCCATTCGGCTACATAACTCCTAGTGTCCAGTTGCGGAGTGTAACGGGCCGCGGGGCCGTCACGAGTTGACGAAGGGAACGGGTTAGTCGGGGATCGGACAGCCCTTCCGAGGTACGCCGGAGTCCAGTGGGTGTCTGCCTGATGGCCCGGTGTGGGGCGTTGACAAGGGGCAGGCTGTGACTTCTCAGGTAGATCTGGACGGGCTAGACGGGGTGCGCGTCGGAACGGCTGCAGTCTCTGACGGGACCTACGTTTCGGCTTATCCAGCGACACCGACCGCGCTGCGGCGGACCACCTGGGAGTCCCGGTACGTGGTCGCCGTCGTCATCACCGACGTGCTCGCCGTGTGCAGTGTCGTACTGCTGGGGTATCTCCTCGGTCTGGGCAGCTATGTGCCCCAGTTCGGGGTGTCTCCCGGTGTGGGCCTCATCGCGGGTGTCTTCATGGTCGGTGGCCTGCTCGCTTCCCGGTCGTGGGATCCCGGGGTCCTCGGCCAGGGTTCGGAGGAGTTCAGCAGGCTGATCCGCGCGGTTGTCATCAGCGCGGTCGCCCTCGGCCTGCTCGGCCTGGCGTTCACCGCGACCGCCGCCAGGCCTTGGGTCTTCGGCCTGATCCCGCTCGGCGGCCTGCTCGCATGCCTGTTCCGGATGATGCTGCGCCGCAGGGTCCACCGGCTCCGTGGCCAGGGCCGCTGTGTGCTTCCGGTGCTCGCCGTCGGACCCGCGGACGCGGTCGTCGACCTCATTCACCGGACACGACGCGACCAGCGCCGCGGCTGGGTCGTCTCCGGCATCTGCACACCGACCGGCGCCGCGCCCGACGGCACCGATTCGATCATGGACATCCCCGTGCTCGGCGACCTCGACTCCGTCGCCGACGCCGCGCGCTCTGGCGGCCATCGGGTGGTCGCCGTCTGCCCGACACCCGGCTACTCGTCCAAGCGCCTGCATCAGCTCGCCTGGAGCCTGGAAGACGTTGCGGCCGAGTTGGTTGTGGATCCGGGGATCATGGAGGTGGCCGGTCCGCGGCTGCACGTCGACCCGGTCGACGGCTTCCCGCTCCTGCGCCTGACCCGGCCGACGTTCACCGGCGTGCCCTGGTTGGTCAAGCACGCCGTTGACCGTCTGGGTTCTGCGCTGCTCCTGCTGATGGCCGCGCCGCTTTTTGTGATCTTGGCCATCGGCGTCAAGCTCGACGGTGGTCCGGTGTTCTTCCGCCAGATCCGCGTCGGCAGGCACGGCCGCGAGTTCTCGATGCTCAAGTTCCGGTCGATGGTCGTCGACGCCGAGAAGCGTGCGGCCGAGCTCGCCGCCCTGAACGAGGGCGCCGGGCCGCTGTTCAAGATGAAGCGCGACCCCCGGGTCACCCGGTTCGGGGCGTTCCTTCGCCGGTACTCCCTCGACGAGCTCCCGCAGCTGATCAACGTGCTCACCGGCGGGATGTCACTCGTCGGTCCCCGCCCACCGCTGCCGAAGGAAGTGGCGGTCTACGGCCGGGACGCGCAGCGCCGCCTCCTGGTCCGGCCTGGGCTGACGGGGCTGTGGCAGATCAGTGGCCGCAGCGACCTGTCGTGGGAGCAGTCGATCCGGCTCGACCTGCGCTACGTCGAGAACTGGAACCTCGCCCTCGACGCCCTGATCCTGTGGAAGACGTTCGGGGCCGTCGTCAACAGCCGGGGTGCGTACTGATCCGGTGGTAACGCCCAGCGGCCTAGCGACGACGACCAAGTTGAGCAGACGGTCACTGTCAGAGCGCGACGCTGCGCCCATCGATAGCCCAAACGACCCAATCTCAGTCGTCTTATGGCCGTCGGTAATGCACGATGTTGGGGGAATGATGTACTGCCATACGGTCGCATGAACGAAACTTCCATCGACCTCGCACTGATCGGCCGACTCGTCCGCCGCCGCAGTGTCACGCTGGTCCGTCCTCGCGGTGATCGGGGCTGGGCTGGGCGCCGCGTCTGTCCCTGGTGCTCTCGCCGGGCTACGTGTCCACGAGCAAGGTTCTGCTGCAGGGCACCCGCAGCGCGAACGAGCTGCCGGGTGAGACGCAGATCGCGACGAGCCTTATCGTCCTCAACCACGTCGCCGACGACCTGAACTCGGGGGTCACCGGCAACGAACTGCAGCACCATGTCTCCGCGGTGATCGGCGACGGAAACGTCCTGGTGATCAGTGGGGCGGCGGCTACCCCGCAGGCCGCTCAGCAACTCGCCGACAAGGTGACGACCGAGTACGTCAACTTCTCCACTCAGATCATCGCCGACGCCGCGAACGCTTCGACCGCGAACACCCAGAAGGCGCGGCAGGCCATCCAGCAGAAGATCGACGACGCGAACAAGCGGATCACCGAGATCCAGGCCACCCCAGGCATCACCGCACAGGGCGCCGACGGAGACCAGGCCCGCGCCGCGCTGCAGCAACAGCAAGTGATCGTCGCCGACGCCACCAAGCAGATGGAGCAGATCGACAGCGCCGCGGACACCGCCTCTTTGAGCGCCTCGCTCAGCGGCGCGAACGCCCGGATCATCGAGCTGGCCACCCTGCCCACCCAGCATGCCGCGCCGACTTCTGTCCAGCTCGTGCTGGGCGGCGCGATCGGGCTGGCCCTGCTGGGACTGCTCGCGCATCTGATCGCGCTGCGCACCGACAAGCGCCTGCGTCGCGCGCAGGACCTGGCGGCCGCATTCGGCGCGCCTGTGCTCGGTCTCGTCGACACCACCCGGTCGGACGCGGCGCGCCCGTCTCTACTGCGACGGGTCTTGCACGACGACCGGCGCTGGGCCTACACCGGCAACTCCGTCGTCGACGAAGGCCGCGGCCGGGACGCGCGCTACCAGCGTGTCCTGCACCGCTGCTGCACGCCGACCATGGGCCGTCGACCGTTCTCGCGCTCGTCCCGGCCGACGACCCGGCGGCGCTCGGCGCTCTGGTGGACCTCGCGATGGCGGCCGCAGCCGGCCCTGTTCCCGTCGCGATCGTCACGGACGACGAGGAGTGGGCAGGACGGGCCAGCGGCGCCGCGGCGCAGCAGGCCCTAGGCTCACGACTCAGAGCAGGCAAGGCCGTGCCCAACCCCGGCTCCGCGTTCACGATCGTGGTGGCGATGGTCGTTGCGAGCGCAGCCGACTGTGCCCGATGTCGGACCCACCGACGGGGCGCTCCTGCTCACCGAGCTCGGCACGCGAACGAGCTGGGAGCTCGCAGGCATCGCGGGCGCTTGCGTCGACGCGGGCCAACAGATCCTCGGAGTCGTCGCCGTTGCGTCGGCCGATGACCCCCGCGCAAGTGCGAGCACGGCTTCGGCCGCTGCACTCGGAGCGGCCGACACGACAATGGCAGGCCGAGTATGACAGCGCCGAACTTCCCAGGGCCGATCTTCCCAGGGCCGAACTTCCCAGGGCCGAACCTCCCGACGGATTCGAATCCCACCGAACGGCCGCTGCTCGATCTGAGCGGGCTCGTCGCGGGCATCCGTTGGCGCCGCAGGCTGTGGGCGGGCTTCGCGGTCGTCGGGCTTCTGCTCGGCATCGCCGCGGCGACGGTGCTGCCGACCCGGGCGTCCGCGACGGCCGACGTCTTCGTCACCCACGAGAACGAGGCTTCCGGCGACGGCCAGTCGCTGATGAAGACCGACCTCGCGCTCCTGCAGACCACCTCGGTGGCGGCCGTCGCGGTGGACAAGCTCCAGAACGGCATGACGCCGGAGAGCTTTGTGACCATGTTCTCGGGCGCGGTCGTCGCCGACAACATCCTCGAGATCACAGCCCGTGGCGCCACCGACGCCGAGGCGCTGGCGAGGGTGCAGGCCGTCGCGGACGCGTTCATCGCGGTGCACGTCAAGCAGAGCAGCGACACGGCGAACGCGACCGCCAAGGCCTACCTAGACCGGCGCGACCAGGTGCAGCGCGAGCTCGACGACGTCAACAACCAGATCACGGCCGTGTCCAGCGGGGCGGATCTGCAGTCGCTCTACAACCGGCGCGGCGCGCTGGCCTCGCAGATCGCCAGCCTCGCTCAGCAGGCCGAAGCGGCAAGCATCGGCTCGCCGCAGGTCGCGGCGGGCACGAAGATCCTCGACGCCCCGCACCGCACGTCCCACGGCTTCCTCGTCAACCTGGGCCTCTACGGCGGCATCGGGCTCGGGGTGGGCTCGCGCTGGGGTTCCTCCTCGCCGCCGTGGCGGCCGTCGTGCGCGATCGTCCGGTGTTGCGCCGCGACCTGGTCGCCCATCTCGGCGCGAGCGTCGTCGCGCAAATCCCGGCGCCGCTGCGTGGTCCGCGCAGGCTGATCCGCAGGTCGTCGGCGGAGAAGGCGCGCGTCCGCACCGCGGCCACGCTCGTGCGGCTGGTGCGGGAGAGCCCGAAGCCGGTTTCGGTGCTGGAGCTGGGCTGCGCCGAGGCGGCCGCCGCACTGGTCAAAGACATGGCAGAGGAACTGGCCATCGAGCGGTCTGTCGTTGTCGTCGACGACCTGCCGGGGGACCAGATGGCCGCCGCGCTGGGTGCAGGCAGCTCTGTTGAGCTTGTGCCAGGCGCCCAGTTCCCGGCGACGACGCCAGCCCCCACCGACTCCCGTGCGCGCAGGCTGTCGATCGGCACGGTCGGACCGGGCACTCCGTGGACCGACCTCCGTCGGCTCGGCGCGGAGGCGCTACTCGTTGTGCGGGCCGGGCGTACCCAGGCCACCTGGATGCACACGGTCGCCCGCCAGCTCGCCGACGCGGGGATCGCCGTGATCGGCCTCGTTGTGGTCCATCCGGATCCGCGGGACAAGTCCGACGGCACCGTGTGGGACGCACTGCACACCGCCGTCCGGGGGCGCGTCGCGGCCGGAGCCAAGGCCCCGGCCCTCGTTGCGCCCTCCGCGCCGCCGCGGCCCCCGCCGCGGCCCAGTCGTCCCGCCGCAGGCCCAGGCCCCGACGGTGTACCCCGCCGCGGCCGGGCGCCCCCCCTACGCGAACGGGACAGGCCCGCGAGCGCGCGTCTGACGACATCGCCTCACCCACCGAGGTCATCCCGGTCGGCGCCCCGGCGATGCGGATCGACTCACCGACGATCGTGATCCCGCTCGACCGGGATCGGGGGTCAGGCAAGGGCGGCGCTCCGGCTCGGCCGGTGACGGCGCCGGCGCCCACGGTCGACGTCGTCAAGCCGCGCCCGAAGCCTCCGGCCGCGGAGGAGGGTGTCGCCGCGACCGTCGCCATGCAGGCAGCGGTGAGTTCGGCTGGGCGTTCGGGCGCAGCCGATGGCACGCCTGCCGACGGCCCGGCCGACCAGCCGGTCGAGGACGTCGCCGGTCAGGTCGTCGCCGGTCAGGTCGTCGCCGGTCAGGTCGTCGCCGGTCAGGACGTCGCTGCTCGAGACGGCGCCGATCAGGACGTCGCTGACGAGCAGGCCGCCACCAGGTCCGAGTCGGACGCCGAAGTGTCCGATGACGCCGACGTGTCCGATGCCGACACGTCGGAGCCCGACAGCCCCACCCCGTCCGACTACGCTGAGCCTGGCGTCGAGGTGCCCGAGCTGAGCACCGCGGAGCCGGTCGCCACCGAGGATCGGGACGCCACTCCCCGCGTCGATTCACCGGTGTCGATCGTCCGCAGACCACGCGCCCGACCGCGGCCCCGACCGCGGCTGGCCGATCACCCAACTGACAAGTTCTGCCCGGTCGTGCCTGGCACGTCCGCCAATCACGTGGAGGCTACGTGAAGGTCACCCTCTTCGGTCTCGGCTACGTCGGATCGGTCACTGCCACCTGCCTCGCGGCACGCGGCCACGACGTCATAGGCGTCGACACCGATCCCGGCAAGGTCGCCGTTCTCGCCTCCGGGAAGTCGCCGGTCGTCGAGCCTGGCCTGGATGAGCTGGTTGCCCGGGTGATCGGTTCGGGCAAGCTGCGCGCCACGACCTCGATCGCCGAAGGGCTCGAGGACTCCGACCTGTCGCTGGTCTGCGTCGGCACCCCGTCCGGCACGGGCGGCGCCACCGATCTGAGCTATGTGCGCAGGGTCATCACCGAGATCGGTACGCAGATCGCCGACTCGACGAGGCCGCACACCGTGGTCGTCCGCTCCACCGTGCCGCCCGGCACCGTGGACGACATCGTCGTGCCGCTGCTCGAGGAGGCCTCCGGCCGCAAGGTCGGCGGCGACCTGCAGGTCGCGATGTGCCCCGAGTTCCTGCGCGAGGGATCGAGCGTCACCGATTTCTTCGAGCCGCCGTTCCTGGTGATCGGCGGTTCCGACGAGGCGGCGCTCGTGCTGAGGGAGCTGTTCGCGTTCCTGAACTGCACGGTGGAGACCGTGCCGCTGCGCGCTGCCGAGAGCGTCAAGTACGCCTGCAACGCGTTCCACGCGGTCAAGGTGTCGTTCGCCAACGAGCTGTCCCGGCTCTACCGCCTGCTCGACGTCGACGCCCGGCGCGTGATGGAGGTGTTCGTCAAGGACACCCAGCTCAACGTCTCACCCGCCTACCTGCGCCCCGGATTCGCGTTCGGCGGCTCCTGCCTGCCGAAGGACATCCGCAGCCTGCTCTACCTGGCCCGGATGAACTGCGTTGACCTGCCGCTGCTGGAGTCGACGCTGGCCACCAACGACATGCTCGTGCGCGACGTGGCCGAGCGCGTGCTCGCCGCCGTCGACGCGAGCGGCAACCGGCGGGTGGCGCTGCTCGGACTGTCGTTCAAACACCTGACCGACGACCTGCGCGAGAGCCCCAATGTCGCGCTCGCCGAGATGCTGATCGGCAAGGGCGTCGACGTGCGGGTGCACGACCCCGTGGTCAACATGGCCAGGCTCTCCGGCGCGAACCTGCGCTACGTGCAGGCCAAGCTCCCGCACCTGCAGAAGGCGCTGCACGACGACCCCACCGAGGCGCTCAAAGGCGCGCACGTGGCGATCGTCTCGTCAGCTGACGCAGCGGTCGTCGACGCGGTCGTCGCCGCCGATCCCTCGGTCGTGATCGACCTCAACGGACGCCTCGCCAAGCTAGAGGCGATGGCGGGCTACGAGGGAGTCGGTTGGTGATGCCGCGGGGCCGGTACGGCAAGCACGTTTGCATCGTCGTCCAGAACCTGCCGGTGCCCTTCGACCGGCGGGTGTGGCTGGAGTGCCGCGCGCTGCGCGCCGCGGGCTACGAGGTCTCGGTGGTGTGCCCCAAGGGCGAGGGCGACCCGTCCTACGCCGAGCTTTCGGGCGTGCACCTCTACAAGTACCGGGCCTTCCCGCCGATCACCCGCCAGGTCATGTTCCTCGCCGAGTACGCGTACTCGATCCTCGCGACGTTCGTGTTCCTGCTCCGCGCCTGGCGGCGGCGCCCCTTCAGCGTGGTGCAGATCTGCAACCCGCCGGACGTGCTGTGGGCCGCGGCGTTCCCGTTCCAGGCGCTCTTCGGCGTCCGGCTGGTGTACGACCAGCACGACCTGTGCCCCGAGCTGTACCAGTCGCGCTTCGACGCCCCGGCCGCGCTGCCCTACAAGGCGCTCCTGCTCACCGAGAAGATCACCTACAAGCTCGCTTCGCAGGTGATCAGCACCAACGAGTCCTATCGCAGCGTCGCGATGGCGCGCGGGGGCAAGCGCGCCGCCGACGTCACGATCGTGCGGACCGGGCCGGACCCGTCCCGGATGCACCGCGGCGAGCCCGAGCCCGAGCTGTTGCGCGGCCACGACCACCTCCTGGTCTACATCGGAGTGATGGGTCCGCAGGACGGCGTCGACCTGGCGCTGCGCGCAATGGCGCACATCGTGCACGTCCGCGGTCGCACGGACGTGGCGCTCACTCTGATCGGTGACGGCGACGCGGGCGCTGACCTGCGTAGGCTCGCCACAGAGCTGGACCTGCGCGACCACGTCCACTTCACCGGCCGCGCACCCGACGAGCTCGTCGCCCGGGTCATGTCGACCGCCGAAATCGGCCTTTCACCCGACCCGAAGAACCCGCTCAACGACGTCTCCACGATGAACAAGACGATGGAGTACATGGCCTACGAGATTCCCGTGGTCGCGTTCGACCTCGTGGAGACGAGGGTGTCGGCAGGCGACGCGGCGGTCTACGCCCCGCCCAACCAGGTGGACGCCTACGCCGAGCTCGTGTTGGAGCTGCTCGACGACGAAGTCCGGCGCAAGCAGATGGGGGCGGCGGGTCGCCGCCGGGTCGAGGACGTCCTCGCCTGGGAGCACCAGATCGCCCCGTACGTCGGGGTGCACGACCGCCTCACCACAGGCTGAAACCAGGAGAACCCGTAACCCATGTGCGGCATCGCAGGCACCTACCACTGGCCCGACGGCGGGCCGCTCACCGAGCGGCTCACCGCCGCGGTCGAGCACCGTGGCCCCGACGGCTCGGGCCAATACGGCCACGCCGCGGGCGAGGGCGAGGTCCACCTGGGCCACCGCAGGCTCTCGATCGTCGACCTGTCGGAGACCGGCGCGCAGCCGATGGTCTCGACGGGCTCGCGCTCACCTACAACGGCGAGCTCTACAACGCCCCCGAGCTGCGCACCGAGCTGGAGTCCGCGGGCGTGGCATTCCGCGGCACGTCCGACACCGAGGTGCTGCTCGAGGCGTGGCGCAAGTGGGGCACCGACTGCCTGCCGCGGCTGCGCGGCATGTTCGCGTTCGGCGTGTTCGACGAGCGCACCGGCGAGCTCGTGCTGGTGCGCGACCAGCTCGGCATCAAGCCCCTGTTCTTCGCCCGCCGCGGCAGGGGCCTCGTCTTCTGCTCCGAGCTGAAGGCGCTGGCCTGCGCCCTCGGGCCCGACACCGCGGTCGACGAGGCCGCGATGGTGGCGTCGCTGCTCTACTACTGGGTGCCCGACACCCGGTGCGCGTTGCGCGACGCCGAGAAGCTGCAGCCGGGAAGCTGGCTGCGGGTCCGCCCCGACGGCCAGGTCGTGCGCGGCACCTACTGGTCGCTGCGGGAGGTGGCCGAGCAGGCCGCGCACGAGCCGTTCCCGGACCTGGCCGCGATCATCGAGGAGTCGACGAAGCGCCACCTCATGGCCGACGTCCCGGTGGCCACGTTCCTGTCCGGCGGCCTGGACTCCAGCTACCTCACCGCGCTCGCGGCCCGGTACCAGCCCGGCATCTCGGCGTACACGATCGGCTTCCGTCCCGAGGACGCCAAGTTCGAGGCCATGCCCGACGACCTGCGCTACGCCCGCATCGTGGCACAGAAGTTCGGGGTGCAGCTCAACGAGATCGAGATCGCGCCCGACGTGCTCGACCTGCTGCCGCTGATGACCCACCACCTCGACGAGCCCATCGGCGACCCCGCGGCGATCAACTCCTACCTCATCTGCACGGCGGCCCGCGATGCAGGCGTGAAGGTGCTGCTGTCGGGGATGGGTGCCGACGAGCTCTTCGGCGGCTACCGCAAGCACGCCGCGAACCTGCTCGCGTTGCGCTACCAGGCGATCCCCTCGGTGTTGCGACGCCCGATCCACGCGGCCGTCGACCGGCTGCCGGTGGCCACGGCCAACCGCGGCTTCCGTTCGGTGCGGTTCGCGAAGCGTTTCCTGTCCTTCGCCGACATGCCCGAAGAGGAGGCGTTCCGGCGCAGCTACACGATGTATGACCGGCTCGAGCTGCTCAACCTGGTCAACCCCGACCTCGCGCCGGTCGTCGACGAGGTCCTCGAAGAGCACGCCGCGATCTACAACGACAACGCGCTGACCGACCGCGTCAACCGCATGTGCCTCGCGGATTCGCGGATGTTCCTGCCGGGGCTCAACCTCACCTACACCGACCGGTCGACGATGGCCGCCTCCACCGAGGTGCGGGTGCCCTTCGTCGACGTCGAGGTGGTCAAGGCCGCCTTCGCGGTGCCGGGCAACCGCAAGATCAAGGGTCGACAGGGGAAGCTGGCGCTC
The DNA here is from genome assembly GCA_963826705.1 of uncultured Actinomycetota bacterium. Taxonomy (GTDB): domain Bacteria; phylum Actinomycetota; class Actinomycetes; order Mycobacteriales; family Pseudonocardiaceae; genus Pseudonocardia. The sequence continues at coordinate 123,280 of CAWGYF010000015.1, read as the reverse complement.
AAGGAGGCGGCGCTCGGGATCCTCCCCCCGGAGATCGTGTACCGCCCGAAGGGCCTCTTCAGCGCCCCGCTGCGCGCGTGGATGAGCCGCGATCTCGCGCCGCTCGTCGCCGAGGTCATCAACTCCGGCGAGCTGGTCACCTCGGGCTTCCTGCAGCGCGACGCGCTGCAGCGGCTGGTGGCGGAAGACAGGTCCGGTCGGGAGGACCGGTCCAAGCACCTTTGGCACATCTTGACTCTTGAGTACTGGTACCGCGGCGTGACGGCGGCCCGCGCAGTCCGCGCGGCGTAGGGGAGTGGCGCAAGTGAAACAGGTCGTCCAGAACTACAAGACCGGTGAGCTGGCCGTCGTCGACGTGCCGGTGCCGACGTGCAAGCGCGGCGGCGTCCTCGTCCGCACGCGGTTCTCGCTCATCTCCACCGGCACCGAGATGATGAAGGTCAACGAGGCCAGCATGTCCATGCTGGCCAAGGCGAAGGCCCGGCCCGACCAGGTCGCCAAGGTCATGCAGACCGCGGCGACGCTCGGCCCGGTCGCCACCTACCGCAAGGTGATCAACAAGCTCGACTCGTACACCCCGCTGGGCTACTCGCTGTGCGGCGAGGTCGTCGAGGTCGGCGAAGGCATCACCGATGTCGCGGTCGGCGATCTCGTGGCCTGCGCGGGCAACGAGCACGCGCTGCACGCCGAGCTGAACTGGGTGCCCAAGAACCTCTACACGCGGGTGCCGGGCGGGGTGGACCCGCAGCATGCCGCGTTCGGCACGGTCGGCTCGATCGCGATGCAGGGCGTCCGCCAGGGCGAGCCGCAGCTCGGCGAGCTGGCCCTGGTCATCGGCCTCGGCCTCGTCGGACAGCTCGTGGTGCAGCTTCTCGTGGCGTCCGGCGTCAGGGTGGTGGGCGTCGACCTCGACCCCACGCGATGCGCGCTCGCCGAGGGCCTCGGCGCGCTGGTCTGCAGCGACCCCGGCTCGGGGGTCGTCGACACGGCGGTGGGCGAGCTGTCCAACGGGCACGGCGTCGACCAGGTCTACCTCGCTGCGGGCGGCAGCAGCAACGACCCGGTCGAGCTGGCGGCCAAGCTCGCGCGCGACCGCGGTCGGGTCATCGACATCGGCAAGACCAAGCTCGACCTGCCCTGGAATGCCTACTACGAGAAGGAGCTGGACGTCCGGTTCTCCCGCTCGTACGGGCCGGGGCGCTACGACCCGGAATACGAGCTCGACGGGCGCGACTACCCGATCGGCTACGTCCGCTGGACCGAGCGGCGCAACCTGGAGTGCTTCCTCGACCTCGTCGCCAGGGGCCGCGTCGACGTCGGACCGCTGATCTCGCACGTCGCCGACTTCGACACGGCAACGGAGACCTACGGGCAGCTCAAGAGCGGCGAGCTGAAGGCCGTCGCCGTGCTGTTCAGCTACCCGGGGGCCAAGGAGGCCGACGAGCCTGCCGCGCCCACGTTTTCGGCTGCGCCGCAAGCGACCCGTGCGATCGTGGCCAAGCCGGTCGGTCGGCCCGGTCTGCCGCTGCGCGTCGCCTTCGTGGGCGCAGGCAACTACGCCTCGTCGATGCTGCTGCCCCACCTGCAGGAGCGCGAGGACGTCGCGCTGACCCACGTCGTCACGACCTCGGCGCTGTCGGCGTCGAACGCGCAGCGCAAGTTCGGGTTCTCCGCCGCCAGCACCGACCTCGACGTCGTGCTGGACAACCCGGCCGTCGACGTGGTCTTCGTGGTGACCCGGCACAACTCGCACGCCTCTCTCACGGCGCGGGCGCTGCGCGCGGGCAAGGCTGTGTTCGTCGAAAAGCCGCTCGCGCTGGACGAGGCGGGCCTCGGCGAGGTGTTGGCGGCGGTCACGGAGGCGGACAACGACCGGCTTCAGGTCGGCTTCAACCGCCGCTTCGCCCCGCTGCTCCGCGCGGCCCGCGCCCGGTTCGGCCGCCGCGTCGGCCCGGCCACGGTCCGCTACCTGATCAACGCGGGCCCACTGGAGCACGGCAGCTGGTACGCCCGCGAGGCCAGCGAGGGCTCCCGGTTCGTCGGTGAGGGCGGCCACTTCGTCGACACCGTGAGCTGGCTGCTGGGCTCGGAACCCGAGTCGGTCTACGCCTGCGCCACCCCGGGCCACAACGACCTGCAGGTGAGCCTGCGCTACGCCGACGGCTCCACCGCCGTGATCACCTATGCCGCGTCGGGGGCCGCCGGGTTCCCGAAGGAGACCCTCGACCTGCTCGCCGACGGCAAGGTTCTGCGGCTGGACGACTTTCAGCGCGTCTCGGTCGTCCGCGGGCGCAAGGCCTGGACCACGCCGCGCATCCCGCTCGGCCGGGACAAGGGCCAGCGCGCGCAGCTGGATGCCTTCCTCGACGCGGTGCGCGGCGGTCGTCCGATGCCGATCGCGCTCGACTCGCTCGCCGCGACGACCCGTGCGACGTTCGCTGTGGCCACGAGCCTCGCGGCGGGCGCGCCGGTACCGGTCCGCGCGCCCGTTCTGGATGGTGCCTCAGCCTGATGGATGCGCTCTGGTACGTGCGCAGGCTCTCGCGGATGGGTCCGCGGGAGATCGGCGGTCGGGTCGTCACCGCAGCCAGGATCCGGGAATGGCGCGCCGAGCTCGACGCGCCGGTTCCACCGCTGTCCACCCCGCCACCGGCGTTCACCGCCGCGCTGCCCGCCGACGCACTGGCTGCGGTGTCGGACGAGGCCGCCGCGAACCTGCTGGCCACCGCCGACCGGCTGATGGCAGGCCACGCCGAGTACTTCGGGGTGCAGCGGGACGACATGGTGGCCCCCGACTGGTCGTTGGACCCCAAGACCGGCCGACGGGCACCCGCCGACGTCTACGCGTTCGACGTTCCCTACCGCAACGAGGACGCGGTCGGTGACGTCAAGCAGCTGTGGGAGCCCTCCCGCCACCAGCACCTGACCGTGCTCGCGGCCGCCTACGCGCTGACCGGTGACGACCCCTACGCCCACCGCGTGGCCGACCACCTCAAGTCGTGGTGGGCGGCCAACCCGCCGATGCGCGGCGTGCACTGGATCAGCGGCATCGAGCTGGGGATCCGGCTGCTGTCGTGGGTCTGGGTCCGGCGGCTCCTCGACGGCTGGTCAGGCGCGCCGGACCTGTTCGAGCACAACCCCGAGGCCGTCCACCAGATCCACGCCCACCAGCGTTGGCTGGCCGCGTTCCCGAGCCGAGGCTCGTCGGCGAACAACCACGTCATCGCCGAGGACGCGGGGCGGCTGGCCGCGGCGTGTGCATTCGACTGGTTCGCCGAGTCGGCGGGCTGGCGGGCCGACGCGCTGGCGTCGCTCGATCTGCAGCTGCGCCGCAACACCTTCCCTTCAGGGATCAACCGCGAGCTGGCTTCGGAGTACCACGGGCTCGTGCTCGAGCTAGGACTCGCGGCCGCGGCGGAGGTCCAAGCCGCGGGCCTCGCGGTCCCCGCCACCACATGGCGGGTGCTGCTGCGGATGACCGACGCGCTCGCCGCGGTGGTCGACGACAAGCTGCACCCGCCGCGCCAAGGTGACGGCGACGACGGCTACGGCCTGGTCGTCGACGGCACCGCGACGCCTCGGTGGGCCTCCCTCCTCGCCACCGGCGACGCCCTGTTCGGCGGAGGGACTGGTGGCCACCGTCCCGGACGCCGACGTCCGGACGCCGCTGCTCGCCGCCTATCGGTCGGCAGGCCTGTCGTGCCCGCGCCCGGCCGATCGCACTTCGCCTTTCGCCGACGCGGGCATCACCATCCTGCGCTGCCGCGGCGGCGACGGCGAGATCTGGTGCCGCTGCGACGGCAGGCCCGCACGGGTTCCTCTCGATCGCGGCCCACGCGCACGCTGACGCTCTGTCCGTCGAGGTCCGGCACGGCGGCGTCGACATCCTCGCCGACCCGGGCACCTACTGCTACCACGGCGAACCGGCCTGGCGGAGCTACTTCCGCTCGACGCGGGCGCACAACACCCTCGAGCTCGACGGCATCGATCAGTCCGGTTCGGGCGGGCCCTTCCTGTGGACACGGCACGCGCGGAGCGGGCTGCTTGCCCTCATGCGAGATGGCGAGGGGTCACGCGATGGCAGGCCGAGCACCATGGCTACGCCCCCGTCGCTAGCACCGCCGCACCGTCGAGCTCGACGGCACGCTCCGTGCATCACCGACGAGGTCGCCGCTGGGATCCTCAAGGGGGCCGGCTGTCCTTCCATCTCGGGCCGCAGGTGAGCGCCGAGCTTGACGGCGCCCGCGCTCCGATGGGCTGACCGAGGCGACTGCGCGCCGCTGTCCCTGCCGGCGTCGCTCGACTGGACCGTCCACCGGGAGACGGAGCCGCCACTGGGCTGGTTCTCCCCCGGCTTCGGCTGTTGCGAGCCCGCTGTGACCCTCGTCGGCGAGGGCAGATCGAGCCGTCCGCCGCGCTGGACAGCACGCTGGGCTTCGGTCGACCCCGTGTTCCCGAGGAGCCGCGATGAACGAGACCGACGTCCGCGAGTTCTGGAACGCGCATCCGTGCGGCGACCACATCGTCGGTGGCCTGCACGGCGAGCTCACCGACGACTACGAGCACTTCTTCGCCGCCTACGACCCCTGGCGCTACGACCAGGAGGGCCACATCCCGGACTTCGTCGACCGTTCGACTTCGCGACCGTCGGGTCCTCGAGATCGGCCTGGGCCAGGGCGCCGAGTCCGAGCAGCTCATCCGCCGTGGGGCCGTGGTCCGGTCTCGATCTCACCAGCGAGTCGGTCGAGCGGGTGCGGGCGCGGCTGGAGCTGCGGGGGCTGCCCTACGAGGCGCTGCGTCAGGGCAGCGCCCTGAAGATCCCCTGGCAGGACGACACTTTCGACATCGTCTTCAGCCACGGCGTGCTGCACCACATCCCCGACATCCGCGCGGCCCAGGCCGAGATCCACCGGGTCCTTAAGCCGGGCGGCAGGCTTATCGCCATGCTCTACGCCCGGCACTCGCTGAACTACCAGGTCAGCATCCGCGTCGTACGCCGCGCGATGCTCGCCGCCGCTTACCCCCTGCGCCGCACCCGCTGGCTGCGGGGCGCACCGACGTTGCTGCGCCAGCACCTGGACAACGCGGAGCGCGAAGGCTTCCGCAGCTACCTGAAGATGAACAACTTCACCCATCCAAGTACCGACGGCCCGTTGAACCCGTTCGCCGGGTCTACTCCCTGCGCGAGGTGGTCGCCGACTTCCCGGACTTCACGCTCGTCGACACTTCACCCGGTACATGCACGCCCCGCCACTGCCCGTCCGCGGCTTGCCCGCCGGCGACCGCCTCGGTCGGCACCTGTGGGTGCAGCTGCTGGCCCGCGATACGGAGTCGAGGTGAGCGCGGCCACCGTGGCCGCGGAGGCAGTCGCACCGACCCCACGCCGGATGGGGTTGATCTGGACGTTGCTGATGATCAACGTGCTGGGGTTGCTGCTGAATGATGGGATGATCCTGCCGATCCCGAAGATCGCAGGTCAGGTCGTGACGATGGGCTCGCTGGCGATCGCCTTCGGGCTCGCCCTCGTGCTCAACCCGCGCATCCGCATCCGTCCGAACGTCTACCTGGTGCTGCTCAGCCTGTTGGCCATCCTCGCAGTCGGCTCGAGCGTCACGCTCGAGTCCGGCCTCGGCGCGCTGTTCCGCTGTCTCCGGCTCACGCTGTTCGTGATCACGCTCTGGCTGCTGTGCCGATGGTGGCGCGGCAACCTCGATTTCGTCACCATGCACATTCGCATCACTTGCATGGTCCTCCTCTCGGTCGTCCTCGGGCTCGCCGATCCCGGTGCGGCCTTCTCGGGTCCCAACGGTCGGCTCGTCGGCGCGATCTGGCCGATTCCCGCGCCGCAGGTCGGCCAGTACTGCGCGATCGTGATCGGGCTGTCGGTGATGCTGTGGCTCGGTCGCCGGATGAAGGGGCGCGCGGTGCTCACCATCGTCGTTCCGGCCATGGTGATATTGTTGCTGACCCACACCCGCACCGCGTTGCTTGCCATGGGCGGCGGCATTTGGCGGTCGCGGGTGTGACGTAGTTCTGTAGCGGTCGGGCGCGGCATTTCCTCACCGCGGTACTCACTACGGGAGTCGTCGGAACGGTCACCGTCGGCCAGTTTGCGCTGACCTGGCTGCAGCGCGGCCAGGACCAGAACGAGCTGCTTTCGCTGACCGGTCGGCAGAAAGTGTGGGATGCGCTGCTCGCGCAACCGCGCTCGCCCGGTACCGCGCTTTTCGGGGTCGGCCTCACCGACAAGTCCTATGGCGGCCTTCCGATCGACAGCAGCTGGCTGGCCGCGTACCAGGAGCTCGGGCTCGTCGGGGTTGGGATCATTGTCGCGACGCTGCTGACGATCGTCGTCACCGCCGTGGTGCGACCCCCGTCGCTCGAGCGTTCGTGCGCCATCTTCCTCGTCGTCTACTGCATGATCGCCTCCTACACGAGGCGGGTCTCGACGCTCCCTCGCCATACCTTCTTCACCTCGCTGTTGCGGCATCTTTGCTGGTCGCACCTGTAACGAGAGCAGCGGCCGCAGCGAGCTCATCAGTGAGCAACAGCCCCCGAGAGGCGGTCTACCCATGAGTCGAGCAGGCGTACTCCTCGACCGCGACGGCACGATCATCATCGATCGCGGATACGTCGGCTCCGTCGACAGGGTCGAGTTCATCGACGGTGCGATCGAGGCCATAGCGGCGCTGAACGAGGCGGGCATCCCGGTCGTTGTGGGCACCAACCAGGCGGGTGTCGCCCGCGGCTACTACAGCATCGATGACGTGCACGAAGTGCACAAGCATATGGTCGCGGAGATGGCGCGGCACAACGCGCACATCGATCTCTGGCTATTCTGCCCGTATCACCCGGACGGCATTGTCGAGGGATTCGCGAGGTCCAGCGCGGACCGCAAACCCGCGCCTGGGATGGCGTTGGCTGCGGCCCAGGCACTCGATCTCGACTTGTCGGTATCTTGGGTGGTCGGTGACCGTTCTTCCGACATGGGTTTGGCGTGCGCGGTCGGCGTGCGGCCGCTGTATGTCGGCCAGCCCGGTGCCGCCGACCCCACGGTCGCGGCATTTCCCGACCTCGCCGCTGCAGTGGCCTACATTCTTTCGCCGGATGCCACAACGGAGCCCGTCGTCGAAGGTCGCCGACGCTTCCCTGAAGCGAATAATCACGACGCCGCAGCCTACGGCGATGCCTACATGGCGGAGCTGGCGAAGGCTTTCAACACGATCAACCTCGGATCCGTCGAACGCGCCGCCGAGATGCTTGGCTGGCGTACCTGCGCGACGCGGCCGTCTTCGCCTGCGGCAACGGGGGGTCGGCCTCGATCGCGAACCATCTGCAGTGCGACGACGTCAAGGGTGTCCGGATCGGTACCGACCTGACGACGCGGGTGTTGAGCCTGACCACGAATGTCGAGCTGCTGACCGCGATTGCCAACGACCTCGGCTACGACTCGGTCTTCGAGTTCCAGTTCGAGTCGAAGGCGCGGCCGGGGGACGTGCTGATCGTGGTGTCTTCTTCCGGGCGTCGCCGAACTCGTCAGCGCGCTTGATGGGCGGAGGCGCACGCGTCCAGACCATCGCCTCACCGGCTTCGATGGCGGCCCCGCCCGACGCTCGCCAGCGTCTCGATCCACGTCGACGCGACCAACTACGGAATCATCGAGGACGCCCACCAGGCATGTATGCACCTACTCGCCCAGTACACCCGACAGTCGAGGATGGCGCCCGCTGTCGTCGCGACGGCGATGTTCTGAGGCCATGCGGGTAGCGATCAACCTCTTCACCGACGACCCGGACAACCCGTCGGGAGCCCACTGGTTCTGGACGCGCGTCATCCCGGAGATGGCGATGCGGATGAGAGACGACGAGGAGTTCCAGCTCCTGGTGAGCCCGAAGCGCGGTCCATGCACAAGGGCTACGGTCCGAAGTGCAACCATCACCTACCCGTGGTCCAACGAGCGCCCGCGGCTGCGGACGCTGAGCGAGCACTTGTTCGCGCCGCTACGGCTGCCTGTGGCGAAGATCGACTCTTCAACACGCTGATGGCGCCGGCATCAAGCCGACGCCATCACGCGTGATCCACTTCAAGACGATCCACGCCTACACGGCGCCGGAAGCGGTTCGTCCGGTGGTTCGGCTCTACCGCCGGACGAGCTATCCGCGGACGGCCCGGGTCGCCGACGCGATCATCATCAACTCCGAGAGCCTGCGCGGCGAGGTGCAGCAGTACCTTCGTCGATCCGGCCAAGCTGCACTTGATCCCCGAGGCGGTCGACCACGAGCTGTTCAATCCCGGTGACGCGGAGGAGGCCAGGGTCGGACTGAAGTCCGCCACGGTCTCGACGATCGGTTCGTACTGTTCGTGTCGTCGCTCTGGCCCTACAAGAACTGCGGCGGCCTGCTGAAGGCGTTTGCTCTGGCAAAGAGCAGGCTCGACGGCCGCAAGCTGGCCGTGGTCGGCCCTGGGCGCGACGTGGAGTACGTCAACCAGCTGCGAGCACTCGCCGACGAGCTCGGCATCGCCGACGACGTCGTCTGGATCGGCGGAGTGCCGCTCGAAGAGACCGTGCACTTCTACCGGGCGGCCGACCTGTTCGTGTACCCGTCGCTCAACGAGACCTTCGGCCTGCCGATTCTGGAGGCCATGGCGGCGGCGTGCCCCGTCGTCACCTCTGACCGAAGCGCGATGCCCGAGACGGCAGGCGGTGCCGCGATCCTTGCTGACCCCACCGATCCGGAGTCGCTCGCGGAAGCGATCATCGCGGGATGCGGGCCGGAGAACGAGTGGCTGCGCGCTGCGGGCCCGGTGCGGGCCAATGAGTTCAGCTGGGTGCGGACAGCCGAACGGACGCTTGAGGTCTACCGACAGGTCTACGCGCGGAGGGAGCACGATGAGGATCCTGGTGACCGGAGGGGCGGGCTTCATCGGCTCGCACACGTGCGACCGGCTTGTCGCGCTCGGCCACGATGTGGTCGTGCTCGACGCGCTCACTGCCCCGGTCCACCGCGACCGCAAGCCGAGCTACCTCACAGCCGGCGTCGAGCTCTTCGTCGGTGACGTGCGCAACCGCGACCTGTTGGCGAACCTGCTGCGGCGCGTGGACGCCGTCTACCACCTCGCGGCCTACCAGGACTACTTGACCGACTTTGCGACCTTCACCGATGTCAACGTCGTCTCGACTGCTCTGCTCTACGAGATCATTGTGGCTGAGGGCCTCCAGATGCGGCGGGTGATCGTCGCATCCTCGCAGTCGGCGATGGGGGAGGGGCTCTACATCTGCCCCGAGCACGGCAGGCAGACACGACATGCGCCCCGTCGAGGCCCTCGAGACGGCGCAGTGGGATATCAGCTGCGTCACGTGCGGCGGGACTCGACGATGCAGCCGACGCCAGAGACCGTGTCGAACCCGCAGAACGCCTACGGGATGTCGAAGTACGGCGAGGAGATGGTGGCGATCAACCTCGGTCGCCGTTACGCCATCCCCACTGTCGCGCTGCGCTACAGCATCGTGCAGGGGCCGCGCCAGTCGGTGTACAACGCGTACTCCGGGGCCTGCCGGATCTTCAATCTGCACTACCTGCTCGGCGGAGCGCCGACGCTGTACGAGGATGGCCAGGCGGTGCGCGACTACGTCAACATCCACGACGTGGTCGACGCTAACGTCCTCGTGCTAGAGGCGGACGCCGCAGCGGGCTGCGTATTCAACGTCGGGGGTGGGACGGCTTACACGACTCAGGAGTTCTCCGACGTCGTGCAGCGACACTACGGCTCCGCGCTGCCAGGGCGTGTCAGCGGCGAGTACCGCTTCGGAGACACCCGCCACATCCTCTCCGACATCGACGCCATCAAGCAGCTGGGATGGACGCCACGCCGCACGCCCGCCGATTCGGTCGCCGAGTACGCCGAGTGGCTGTCGGGCATGCCAGGCCTGGACAAGGTGCTGGCGGACGCGGACGCGAAGATGCGCTCGCTCGGCGTCGTGCGCAAGGCGAAGGATCGGTGATCGGCCGGTGAAGGCGTTCGTGCTCGCGGCGGGCCTCGGCACCCGGCTGCGCCCCTCACCGACACAACGCCCAAGTGCATGGTCACTGTCGGCGGCCGCCCGATGCTCGACATCTGGCTGGAGTCGCTGGCGAACGCAGGCATCGACGAGGTCCTTGTCAACTTGCACTACCTCGGTCGGTGGTGCGCGAGCACATCGCCGGGCGCGTCGACGCCCCCGACGTGCGGCTCGTGTACGAGCCCGAGCTACTCGGCAGTGCAGGCACCCTGCGCGCCAACCGCGACTTCGTGGAGGGTGAGGAGATGTTCCTCGCCCTCAACGCGGACAACCTCACCGACTTCGACCTCGGCAAGCTCATCGACGCCCACCGACGAGGCGGGGCGGCGGCGACCCTGACGGTGTTCCGGGCCCCGCGTCCGTCCGAGTGTGGGATCGTCGAGGTGGTGGACGGCCACGTCGTCGGCTACGTCGAGAAGCCGCCGAACCCAACGAGCGATCTGGCGAACGCAGGCATCTACGCCTTCTCGCCGGGTGCTCGACCTCATCGACCCGAAGCTGCCGAAGGACGTCGGCTACGACCTGCTGCCCCAGCTGGTCGGCCGCGCCAACGCTGTGACGCTCGACGAGGACTGCTTCTTCCTCGATATCGGAACACCGGCCGCGCTGGCGCGGGCCAGGTCCGAATGGCAGAGTGGACAGAACTCATGATCGTCACTCAGACCCCGTTGCGGATCGGTCTTGTCGGCGGAGGCACCGACCTTCCCGCGTACTACCGCGGCCACGGCGGCCGCGTGCTGAACGCCGCGATCGACAAGTACGTCTACGTGGTCGTCAAGCAGCGCTTCGACGACGACATCTACGTGAACTACTCCTCGAAGGAGATCGTCTCACGGGTCGAGGACATCCGGCACGAGCTCGTCAGGGAAGCCATGAACATGGCAGGCATCCGGGGCGGTGTGGAGATCACGACGCTGGCCGACATCCCCTCGTCGGGCGGGTCTGGCCTCGGTTCGTCGTCCGCGGTGACCGTCGGGCTGCTGCACGCCCTTTTCGCCTACCAGGGCAAGCAGATTACCGCCGCCGAGCTGGCCGAGAGGGCCTGCACGATCGAGATCGACCGCTGCAAGAAGCCGATCGGCAAGCAGGACCAGTACGCCGCGGCGTTCGGTGGAATCTGCGACATCCGGTTCGGACCCGGCGACGCTGTCGAGGTGTCCGACGTCAGCATGCCCGCCGTCAAGCGAAGGCATCTGCAGAGCGAGCTGATGCTCTTCTTCACCGGCATCACCCGCAGCGCCGACACGATCCTCAGCGAGCAGACCGCGAATGTGGGCGACCGCCTGCCGCAGCTCGACCAGCTCCGCGATCTCGCGGGCGAGGCGGCGGAAGGCCTGCGCAGCGGTGACATCGACGCGCTCGGCACGGCGTTGTCGAAGAGCTGGCAGGCCAAGCGCGCCCTCGCGACGGGCGTGTCCAACCAGCAGATCGACGAGGCGGTGGAGGCAGCGCTCGAGGCCGGCGCCACCGGCGCGAAAGTAACCGGCGCGGGCGGCGGTGGCTTCCTCCTGGTCACCTGCCCTGTAGAACGTCAGCGCATGGTCCGGGATCGGCTCGCGCATATGAAGGAGCTTCCAATCAAGCTAGAGCCCATGGGCTCGCGGGTCATCTTCAACGTGCACCGCGACATCTGGGGCTGACGGCCCCCTCCGGCAACCCGGGCTGCTGATGCAGCCCGGGTTGGTTCTGTGTGAGGGTGGCCTTGCCTGCGACCAGGCCCTTGGCTGGGTCAGCAGCCTGGGCTGTTCTGCTGCTGCAAGAAGGTGCTGCCCGGGTCCTGGTTACCCGGGGCAGCCTGCCACTGCGCCTGTTTGATCGTGTCGCCCGTCGTGGCTAACAGGAATGACCAGGGGCCGGTATAGGAGTTGTCGCGCCAGCGGACCTGTTGGTTGAAGGCGATCGCTTTCTGGATCACATCGCCCTTGTAGGGCGACCGTCGGGGAATGTGCCGAAGTTCGAGATCACGGCCATCCGACCCGCATAGCCTGCGGCGCAACCGACCTTGGTGGGCGTGTCGATGAAAGCGTTGTTGTGGATGTCCACACGCTGGGTCTTCCAGCGACAGTCACTGTAGAGCGGCTCCTTGGCGATCGCGGGCTGCGCACACGCCGCGACGTCCTTGACCAGGAGCGTACAGACGCCGGTCGAGGTGTTGGCCGCGCTGTTGCAGAAGCGGTCGGCGTTCTCCCACGCGGTGATGCCGGACCAGTTGTCCTGGAACAGGTTGTCGTAGATGTCGATCTTGTCGGTGCGTGCAGGGATCCGCGGCTCGCCCCCGGACTCGCTGATGTAGACGGTGCCGACCGGGAAGTTGTCCTTTTTCTCGGCGAACTGTCGGCCTGACGGGATGGTGTTCTGCCTGATCAAGTTGTTGCGCAAGATCAGGTTGTAGCTTGTCTCGTAGAACACGGCCTCGCCGTCGTTGCCCTCGATGACGTTGCCTTCGATGAGGAAGTCGTTGTCGTTCGTATCGGCCCAGAGCGCAGGTCCGTGGTTGTCGTGGATCCAGTTGGCGCGGATATCCGCACCGTTGACGCCCCAGAACTTCGCGCCCCCAGCGCAACCGCACCCCGGGACCTTCGTCTCCCAGTCGTCGGTGTTGTTGCCTGCGATCTCGTTGCCTTCGACGACGAGGCCGACGACGCCGTTGCCGGACTGGTAGGCGTTGAGCCCGTACTGCCCGTTGTCGCGCAGGCAGTTGCCGCGGATCTGTTGGTGGGCGCCCGCCATCAAGGCGGCCCCCCGGTTGTCCGCGATCGTGTTGTCCTCGATGATCCAGCCGTTGCCGGAGTCGTGGTTGACCACGCCCTCGTTGGCCGGAGGAACGAAGCCGCGGACGGTGAGGCCCGGATCGTGACGTCGGAGGCGGTGCCCGTGAAGGCGTAGCGGTTGGCGTTTGCGCCGTCGAGGACGGCGTCGGGTGCGCCCAGGAAGACGTCGCGGTCCTTGGGCTGCACCTGCGCGTATTCGTAGGTGCCGAGCGTGTGCCGACCGGGCGCGAGCCAGAAGGTCGTGCCCGCTGGGCTGGCCGCGACCTTCGTGGAGATGTCCTTCTCGATGGCCGGGTCGATGGTCACGGCCCCTGCGGGCGCCGTCGCGGGTCCTGGCTTGACCTGCCCACAGACCGGCACCGGAGCCTGGGGCGTTGCCGCCGTTCCCGTCGTTGCGGTGTTCCCCGATGCCCGCTGGGCAGGCGTCGCCGCGCTCGTGCACCCGGCGAGCGCGGTCAGCAACACGGCGACCATCGACCACCGTGCTGCGCGGCGCGTAGCGCCGTGGTGCTTCATCAGACTTCCCCCGATCATCAACGGCTGGGGTCGCGCGGGTCGGAGCGCGACACCGAGCAGACCTTTCCCAAGGATGGCTCGCATTGGTCACCGTCCGTGTTACGGGTGGTCCGATCGGTTGGTTTGCCCCCGGACCACGGCGGGCGCGCGACTGTCGTTATGGTCACCGGCGAGCGGCGAAGATCGAGCCTGGCAGTCGAGATCCTTGCGCCGGGAGGGCGGGTCCGAGGGTCGAGCGGCGTCTGTCCGTCGCGGCTGGTAGTAGGGCTGAGGCTCATATTGGGCCAAATTGGTGAGCGATCTGGGCAACTGGGTGAACTGCCTGCTGCAGGGCGCGCTCGGGCGCTCTTTCGGCGCGGCGGGGCAACCCGGACTCTCAGAAACAAAATGTCCCCGACACGCGCGGATAACGTCCCGCGCCATGGAAAGTGCTCGTTCGGGTGAGCAGCGGCGACCGTTCCCGACTGGGCCGAAAGCAGGCGCGTACCGACGCCGCCGCCATCCCGACCGCCGCCGTCGTGCTGTTCTCTCGCGGATGCGGAGCCAGCCGCTGCTCGGAGCTTCCTCGGCGGGGCCCTCGTCGCGACGGTGCTGACCGTTGTCGCGACGATTCCTCGTGCCGTCCGACGACATCTGGACCGACGGCTATGCGCTGTCCTGGGCGGGGTCGGAGGACAGCACCTACACGCTCTCTGCGGAGGTCGACGGCCAGGCTGTGCGTGAGGGCCAGGTGCAATGCTGTTCGGCGTCACTGCTGCAGTTCGGTGTGCCGAACGCCTTGTACCGATTCCGGCGCAACTTCCCGAACGCGCCGTGGTCACACCTTGTGCGGCCGCGGCCGTGGCCGCACGGCTGGGTCGGTGCGATCACGCCTCACGGACCGCCTGCCACCCCGCCGCCCACAAGCCCGCCGACCTCGAGCCCATCGACACATACCGGCTCTCCTAAGCCCGGCACGCCGTCCCAGGGGTCGGGCGGGTCCGACGCCGACTCGACCATCACGACGACGGCGGGCAGCGGCTCGGCCACAACGAAGCCGACGGTCTCGGGCGCCTCGATGGACCCGACGACCACGGACATCGCCACGAGCCAGGCCCACTCCTGACCAGCCGAGCACGACGAGGCCCACTACGGCGCCCGTCACGACGAATCCGACGACGACATCGCCGCCCAGCACCACGACCCAGCCGACGACCACGACCCAGCCGACGACCACGTCAGCGACGACGAGCCCGTTGACGACGAGTCTGGTGGCGGTCGGGACTGTGATAGCGGACCTCGCCACGACCACGCAGGGGACGACCACGGACATCGCGTCCACCACGACGACGGCCCCGACGACCACAGTCGCCGCAACAACCACAACCACCGGCCACACCACGACCACGACAGCGGCCACCGCCACAACCACCGCCACGACCACAACCACCGCCCCAACCACGACAACCACCACGGCGCCGACGACTGCCCTGACCACGACGGTCCCGGTGACCCCGCCCCCGGTAGGTGGCAGCTCCACCCCGGCCGCGGTGTGCGACAAGATTTCAGCGGCGTTCCCGACGGCACCGGCAGGCGCGGTGGTCGTGTCGCCCTCAGTGCCCAACGACGTCGTGGCGAAGACCGAGTCGAGCCAAGCGGGCACCACGTTCTGGCTGGCCCCCGGCACGCACACGATCACCGGTGGTGAGTCCGCCGAGGTAATTCCCAAGAACGGGGACGTCTACCTCGTGCGCCGGGCGCCGTGTTGGACGGCCAGGGTGTCAACCGCTACGCCTTCACCCAGCACGCCACGAACGTTGTGATCCGCAATCTCACGATCCGCGGGTTCAACTCGCCCACCGACGAGGGCGTGGTCAACCACGACTCGGCCGACGGCTGGGTCATTGCCAACAATACGATCGAGGACAACCACGGTGCCGGGATCATGGCGGGCGCCCGGCAGCAGGTTCTCGGCAACTGCCTGCGCGACAACGGTCAGTACGGCATGAACGCCTTCCAGCAGGGCGACAAGATCACCGGCCTGGTCGTGCAGGGCAACGAGATCGCCGGGAACAACGCCGACGACCTCGAGCGCACGAACCCCGGCTGCGGGTGCACCGGCGGCATCAAGTTCTGGGGCGTCAACGGCGCTGACGTGCGCGGCAACTGGGTCCACGACAACCGCGGAGTGGGCCTCTGGGCCGATACCAACAACAACGACTTCCTGATCGAGAACAACCTCATCGAGAACTTCGATGCCGAGCGCGCAACCTACGACAACGAGCTACAACCAAGCGTCGACATGAAGACATGAACTGGCGTCACCACGCCATCGTCAAGGGCAAGGAGTTCGCCAACCGCGGCGACACCTTCCCGATCGTGGCGGTCTGGACGTCAGCGAGTCCGGTGGCGACTCCAAAGTTCCCGCGCGCACGTCGAAGATCGATATCTCGGGGAACACCTTCGAGGACAACTGGGGCGGCATCGCGGCGTGGGAGAACGCTGACCGGTTCTGCAACAGCATCGCCAACACCTCGTCGGGCTACTGCACGAAGCGGGTGCCGAAGACGTCGACGGTGCGGCACCCGGCATCGACTCCGCTCCGCTGGTCGACGACTGCCGCTGGAAGACCCAGAACGTGGCCGTCCACAACAACACGTTCCGGTTCAACGCCTCCGCGGTGGGATGCACCAACGGGCTCTGCGGCCGGATGTCGGTGTTGTCCAACGTCGGAACGGTGCCGTCCTGGTCGCCGTACATCGGGACGAAGGTGCAGAACGCCATCACCTTCAGCCAGGGCAACCTCTGGAGCGGGAATTCCTACAGCGGCGGCTGGTCGTTCATGCCGTTCGATACCGGCCACGTGCTGACCGCCGCGCAGTGGCAGGCAGGTCCATACAGCCAAGACGCCTGTAAGCCGATTCACCGGCGGCAGCCCCACTTGCTAACCGGTCTTCACCGTCGCCCGGTCGATGCCCGATGGAGTTCGATAGGAGCGCGCTGCGGTAGCTATTCAGCAGGGTGCGGCTGCGGGGTGGTAGCCAGGCGCCGGTGGGAACAGGCGGGTGAGGGCGTTGTACCAATGAGAAACTTAGCCAGCCAACTCTCGCTCACATTCCGATATAGGCCAAAGCCGGATCCCGGAAGAATCCCCGGACAGTCTCGGGGAGTCGCTGGAGGCGTTCCAGCGCACGAGTGGCGATTCCGAACAGCTCGGACCCGCGCTGGATTCCCTGCGTTTGATGTCGTCGTGTTTCGACGTTCTTCCACACCCACTCGTCTGGATTGAGCTGAGGGGAGTAGCCGGGAAGGAAGAACAGCTTCAGTCGACCCTCGAGTGAGGTGACGTAGTTCTTGACGACCGGACTCTTATGGAAGGAGACGTTGTCGAGAACAGGGAAGACGGGCCCTGGAGCATCGTGCATGAGCTTCTTCAGGAACTCCACGAACACTGTGCCGTTGCAGCTGCCGAAGAACACGTCGAACTGAGCGTACCACCTCGAACCAGGCCGAACGTGACCTGCGACCCTCGAAAATCCAGCAGAAGATCTCCGGGCGACTGACCAGCGTCGCGCGACCCGAAAGATCGCTACACCAGCCCCGGTTACGTCTCCACCGCCGCCAAGCACGGCATCGACAAGATCACCGCATTGCGCGACGCGTTGACCGGCCGACCGTGCAATGGCCTTGCGTTAAGCCTCGTCGCAACGCCTCCACCTGCGGAAACGGCATCGGCGATGGCTCCGCTGACCGCCTTAAGGCAAGGCCATTGGGCCGACCCTGGATACCCGCACTCCCCGCACCCGCCTAATACCCCGACCAGCCACCACCGGAAGCCACCCAGCCGACCGGAACATCGTCGTGCACTGATCATCAAGGCTGAATACTTACGATTCGGGCGCGTTGCTGCGTCAGTCCGCAGCGCGCCGGGACCATCCCGGCGACGGAAGCATCGACGCGACCCGCCGATTATGCGGCCGCCGCCCTCACCCACCCATCCGGTGGCGACTACCACGATCGGCCACGACGACCCGCGGGACATAACGCGTGAGGATGCGTAATGGCTGTTATGCAGCCTTCGCCATAGCAGCCAGATTTTGACCGGGTACGGGAAATAGGCGCACACCTTGACGAACGCCAGCCGAACACCTCATCGACCAGATAGAGAAGTAGTAAGCGGTGACCCGACGGTCGGCCTTGTGATAGCCGAACCGCAGTACCCCGCCACCGTCCGCGTCGGGTGGTAGGTGGTGCCGGTGAACGCCAATTCCTGGGCCACCCCGATCGCGGCCACCCCACACCGGCCCTGGCGGGCCAGCCGCTCCTAGGTGCGGGCGCATCACCTCCAGCTTGCGCTCGCCCTTCGCGAAACGAACCACCTCGATGTCGTTGGCCGCGGCGAACTCGGCGACCGCCTTGCGGAACCCGCAGCCCGATCTTCGCCAGGATCGCCGGCGACGGGATCGGGGAAGCCAAGGTGGTGGGTCAGGAAGTTGACCACCTGCCCGGACACCTGCAGGTTGTGCACCCAGCCGTTGAGATAGATCCGGTCGAAACACTCAAGATCCAGACCGACGCACCCATCGAGGATGTCGTTCACGGTCACCACACGGGTTGCCATCGGTGCCCCTCCGGGGAGCGGCGTCAGCGCGCAACCCGCAGCCTGCCCTCACTCAACCGCAACGTCACCCGCAAACCCGACCATCCATCTCGGCGGTCCGAGGCGAAGCCTCACTGGGACACGCAGTGTTGTGAATCCACGAACCATGCTGCCGGTGTTCATCGAGTATGAGCACGTCCTTGTGAGCCATAAAGTGGACAGTACGCACCGACACTGACAATACTACGCAGAGTAGTCGGCGCTTACTGTGAGTGGCGCAAGACCATATCAGGTTGACGACTTAATGCCACGGTCGGGTGCGGTGCGAGGGCGCGCCGATACCGTGGGGCGGTCGGTCGGAGCGGCGCTGACGCAAACGCAAGTCACAAAGACATCAAACCGCAGGGTGGGGACGCCGAGCCGTGGTACGGCGCACCATTTTCGTCATCAACTGCGGACAGGGCAAGGCGATAATGCGATCGCGAGCGATGACGTTTCGACGCCCAGCGGAGGTGGGGTCCGCAATTGACGGTGACGGCGTCGGCGCGGACCCGCACCACGGCGACCCCCGCGGGCGGGTCGGAGCCCACCACCGCGCGTACGGCCCGCGGCCAGTCGCCGGTCTCGGCGTAGGCCGCGAAGACGTCGCCGAGCGCCGCGAACCGGGCCCAGCGGAACATCTCGATCCGGTCGTCGCCCCAGTCCCAGCCCTGCTCGGCCTGCAGGCCGCGGTAGCGGGCCAGCATCTCGATCACGGCGGGCGGCAGGTCCAATACCGCAGCATCCCCGCAGCACACCGGCGGAAACCTACGTCAGCTGGCCGTGGCGTGGCCGGTGACGTCGTTCCCGGCCCGGCGTTGCCACCCCTCCCAGTCGACGTCGCCGCCGTTCCACGCGAAGTAGTCCCCGGACAGCGATGGCAGATGGTAAGTGTTGCCTTCGAAACGGTTGCCGTTGCTGGTGAAGATCGCCGGGTTGCCGGTGTCCTCCACGGCGCCGGTGCGTTGGCCGCTGGAGAGGCCGACGATGTTGTCGTGCACCCACACGTTCCGCACCTCGTGGTGGCCGTGGGGGGCGGGTTGTTCGGTGGCCCGGTCGCCGCTGTCGATCAAGCTGATGCCGTTGGCGTTGTCGGTCACGTCGTTGTACGCGACCTCGATGAGCCGGTTTCCGCCCGAGGACTGGATCTGGATGCCAGCGTCCCACGCCCACCCCTTGCGTCGCTTGCCGTTCCCGGAGATCTGGTTGTACATGATCGTGGCGTCGTAGCTGATCTCGTGCTGCAGGCCCGCGCTCCCGTTGTCCGTGATCTTGTTGTAGGTGTAGGTGGTGTCGATGTTGCCGCCGTCGGCCCACAGGCCCGGGCCGACGTTGTCGTGCACATAGTTGTGGCTGAGCGTCACACCCGTGGTCGTCCAGAGCTTCGCCCCGCCCGTCTCCCAGTCGGGGTCGTAGCCCACGCCGCCGTTGCCCGCGATCTCGTTGTCGCTGACGACCGCGCCGGTGCCCCACGCCCCGATGCCCAGCTGGCCCTGGTCGTGGATGAGGTTGCCGGTGACCGTGCTCGCGTCGGCGATGCCGACGCCGACCCCGTGGTTGAGGCGCACCTCGTTGTCCACGATGCGCCAGCCGGAGCCGGAGGTGCTCGGCACGTCCTCGCGGTTCTCGACTGCGGCGATCTGGGCCTGGTTGGCGGCCTGCTCCAGCACGAGGTTGGCGACGGTGACGTCGTCGACGGTCGCTCGGATCAGGCTCCGCGCGACGGCCTGCTCGACCAGGTGCGAGCGCGGGTCGTCACCGATCGTGATGGTGTTGGCGGTGTAGTCGGCGTAGAACGTCCCGGCGGTGACGGCGTCCGCGGACGAGACGGGCCGGAGCGGCCGCTCGTCGAGGAAAACGTCCTCGGGCCGGGTGCACAGCGGTGCGGTGTCGAGGCAGTAGTCGCTGGTCAGGGGGGTGGATGGGAGGAAGCCCGCAGCTGTCCAACGGTTTCCGGCGGCCTGCCAGCCCTCGACGACCTTCGCGCCACTCAGCACCGCCCCCCGCAGCCCGACGAAGGCGTCGCCGCGCTTGGGGACCAGCGGGACGGTGAGCCGGTACGTGCCCGCTGCCAAGCAGAACGTCGAGCCCTCTGGATGTGCGTCGACGGCGGCCTGGACGTCGTCGGTCGGCGCCACGGCGATCCCCGCGCAGGACCGGTCGGTCGGCCCGACGTGCCGGGTCGAGCCCGCGCCGTGCGACGGATCAGGTGGCTCCGGTGGGGAGGGCGGGGCGGACGACCCGCAGGCCGTCAGCGTTGCCAGAACCACGATCATCAGGCAGGCTCCCCGGCCGAGAGTCCGGTGGTCCCGCGGCCGCGTCATCGGTCCACCGCGGTTGGCAGGCCTGCGAACCACGTGCGGCTGCTGGTGACCGCCACCCCGAGGCCGAACACCGTCCACAGCAGGATCGCGATCTGCGGCCCCTCCAACTGGGGGTCGAAGAACGAGGACACCAGGATGGCGGTGACGACCGCGAGCGTCAGCACGCCGACCCGCGCGCGGCGGTGCAGTCCGAGGCGGGTCAGCCGCCTGCAGCCCACGACGACCGTGGCGTACCAGCCCGCCCAAAGTACGGTCCACAGTCCCATGCCGATGAGCCCCATCCGGGCCAGGACGTTGAGATGCGAGTTGTGGGGGTTGCGCAATGTCTCCTTCCCGTCGTCGAGCACGCCGACCTGGACAGCCAGGTTGGGGCCGAAGCCGGACCCCTCGAGCAGCAGGCCGTCGTTGACCTGCTTGTCGAGGATCCGGGTCCATAGCTCGGTCCGGCCGTCCACCGTGCCGTTGAGGTTGCTGTCCTGCGGCGCGTCTGTGCCGTCGAGGCTGATGACGTTCTCGATCAGCTGGGTCGCCGAGAAGTCCCGACCCTGCCCGCCGGTGAATGGGAGCGCGGGAGTCAGGAGGATGGCCACGAGGAGCCCGACGCCGCAGGCCAGGACGGCTCGGACGACCAGACGCAGCCGGTCGCGCATGAACACCAGCACGACCGCCGAGCCCGCGACCGTCCCGAGCAGACCCCCGCGGTTCTGGGTGGCGGCGAGCGCTATGACCAGCAGCGCGGCCCCGCACCACACCCCCCGCCATCGACGGCCGACCTGCTCCGGGAACAGCACCACGCTCCACAGCACGAGCAGTGCGGCGATTGCCGCGTTCCCGGTCTTGTGCGTGAGGATCGACACGGTCGACGCAGGCACCGCAGGCGCATCTTCGGCCACCGTCGTCAGTAGCACTGCGACCGGCAGCCATAGCAGCAGCCACGGGGTCAGTGTGCGGAGCTGGGTGAGCCACCGCTCGATCAGCTGCGGTGCGCGCGCCAGCATCGCGACGGCGAGGAACGCGAAGAGGCCGTAATACCAGAGGGCCGCGTCCCGCACGGCATCGAGCCCATAGGTGCGGACGCCAGGTACGGAACGGAGGGCCCCCCAGAGCACGAACAGGGTGAGCAGCGCAAAGGCAGGCTCCTCGCGCATCGGGATCCGCAGATAGCCAGTGGCCGCGAGCACCGCGATGATGCCCACGCCCAGCACCATCTCACCGATGTACAACGGCGCACCCGGGATGTGGAGGTAGGCAAACGCCTTGTCGAACATCAGGTAGCCCACGAGCAGGGGCCCGAGCAGGCGGCCGTAGACCACGAGCAACCGACCCCGGCGCGTCGCTCCGGGGGCGTCGACGACGGCGGTCCCGCCGATGAACGAGGACATGGCGGTCAGCGTCGCGAACGGTGGGGAAGAACGGTCCCGTTCGCCGGCGTGGACGGCGCCGGGTCGGGCCTGGCCAGAGCGGGTCTTGACCGCGGGTACGGCGACGGGCGCCGCACCGGGGGATCGACCCCGTTCCGCTGCGACGGCACCCCGACCTCTCCTGCCGTTGCGGCCGTGCGCACGGGCGGGGCATCGGCCGTCGTCGAGAGCGGACGATTGTCCGGCCCGTCGGACGGCCCGTCGGGGGCGCTGCCCGAGGCGGCGTCGGCGCGGTCGTCGGCGCGGTCGTCGTCCCGGGGCGCCTGGACGGGCTCGAACCGCGGATGCGCGCTGTCGTAGACGTAGCCGAGCACCTCGCAGCCGATCAGATCGAGGCGGTCGGCCATGGCCTGGTGGTCCCGGACGAGGTCCCGCGAGTCGACGACGATCACCGCGGCGTCGCAGGCGACGACGAGCGCGGCAGCGGCTGCGGTTTGGAGCAGGGCGTCGCTGTCGACGAGGACGATGTCGTAGCGATCGGTAACGTCGGCAAGCAGCGCACTCACCGCCTTGGCGTAGGCCACCCCGGTGGTGCGCTCCGTCGTGGGCGCACCCGCGGGGAGCACGCTGACCCCGGGGTGTGCCGGGGCGGACCGGATGCCGTCCGCCGCCGTACACCTGCCCGCGACCACCCGTGCGAAGCCGTCGCCGCCCGCGCCGTCGCCGTGGGGCAGGAGCAGCTTGGAGAGCCTGCCCGCCGGATCGGCGTCCACGGCCAGCAGCCGGGTCCCACCCTCGGCCATCGCGAGCGCCACGTTGGCTACCACCGTGCTCGTCCCAGCGCCTGCCGCGGGCGAGACGAACACCAGCGAGTGCCGCGGCACGGGGCCGCGCCGCAGCCGTTCGAGGGACTCCGCGACGATGCGGAAGGCCTCGGCGGAGGCGGATTCACCCGCGGTCTGCACTGGCAGGGCGTTGGTGACCACGGAACGGGCGAGCAGCGACTTCCGCGTGTCGGACGCCGGGATCTCCGCCAGGAGCGGCACCCCGTAGAGCGCGGTGGGGTCGGTGCGGTCGTCGAAGCCGACGCGGCGGACCGCCCTGGCGAAGGCCACCGCGGCGCCCAACCCGATGCCGACGAGCAGGCCGATCAGCGCGCCGAGCTTCGAGTTGTCGTTGATCGGCACCTTCGGGAGTTCGGCCGGGGACATCACCGGGTGGTGCATCATGTCGATCTGCAGGTTGACCAGCGCCCGGGTGCGCTCACCGATCAGGTCGAGGCGCTGGTTCTGGCTGCGGGCGTCGGCGAGGGCGCGCTCGATGCCCGCGATGGTGGCGTTGCCGTCGGCCACGGTGCCAGCGGTCCGGGCATCGTCGAACGCCTGCAGCGCCGCATTCGCGCCGATCTGGGCGACCCGGGCGTCGCGCCACGTGAACGTGACGGTGATCGTGCTGGCCCCGTAGGTCCCAGAGGCCGACTTGTCCGGCGGAGTGACCTCCAACGACTTGGATTCGCCCGCGAAGTCGTTCAGCGACAGCGTCTGGGTCATGAGCGCGCGGTTGGCGATCACCACGGCCCGCTGCGCGACGTCGACAGACTGCAGAAGCAGTACCTGACCGTCGAGGTACTGGTCGCCCCCCTGATCCTGCACAGCCAACGGCGGTGGCACGGTCAAGCCTGCGCCGGCGCGGAACCGCTCGGGCACCACGAGCGTGTAGCCGACGGCGACCATCGTGCTGAGCAGCGCGATCGCGACAACCATCATGCGGTAGCGGCGTACGGCGCCGAACACCGTCGGCTCGAATCGATACTGATCGGTACTTGGTGCGTTCTGACCCAAGGCGGGCATTCGGGCATTTCCTCCCGCTCGCGGCGGGGAAACGCGTCGTAGTGTCGCGCCCCCGCACGACGTCACTTCGACCCGGGGAAGGACGTGGCTCCCTGCTGAACGAGACGCCCCCGGGCCTTGACTACCTGGGTAGGTCGCCCCGACGCGCCCGAGCGTTAACGGGTGGGGCGAAAACTACGAAGAGCGACACCCGAGGGGACTGCGTGCGCGGAGTGTGTAGACGCCGCTAGACGTCTCTCAGAAGTCCCGGAAGCCGATCGCCTTCTTCACCACGCCCTTGACGGCCTGCTCGGTGCGCGAGAGCGGCAGGCGCTCGAAGCGGAACTCGCGGTAGTGCACCGGCCGTGCGCCGAACCGCTCCTTGAACGCGGCAAGCCAGCCGGTCCAGGTGCGGGCGCATCACCTTCAGCTTCCGCTCGCCCTTTGCGAAGCGGATCACCGGAATGTCGCTGTCCCGAGCGAACCCATCGACCGCCCTGCGGAACCGCAACCCCATCTTCTCCAGGATCGCCGGGGACGGGATCGGGAACCCCAGATGGTGGTTCAGGAAGTTGACCACCTGACCGGAAACCTGCAGGTTGGGGCACCCAGCCGTTGAGATAGATCCGGTCCAAGCACTCCAGATCCAACCCCACATGCCCATCGAGAATGTCGTTCACGGTCATCACACGGGTCGCCACGGCGAACCTCCGGGGAGCGGCAGCAACGCAACCCCGTCAGCCTGCCCTCACCCAACCGCGGCGTCACCTGCCAACCCGACCACCACCTCGGCGGTCAGAGGCGAAGCCTCACTTGAACTCGCTCGGCCTCTTCGTCGCGGCCAGCAAGGCTTGATCCCAACCGATCGTAGCAATTGATCATGCATGATCGTCGGTGAGGGTGTGTCAATGAGGAGTGCAGGTGGCAAGGATCGGGGCTGGCAAGGTCGCGGTGTTGGAGGGGTCGGGCGGGGACGGCGGGCGCCCGAGCGGGCAGGCCGTGGTTGGCCTGCCCGTGGTGGTGGCTGGCAGGGGCTGCGGAGGCTCGCCGGTCCAGGGCGGCGACGCAGGAGCCCTGCGAGGGGGGGAGGGGGGCAGCCCCGTACGCTGCCCGCCGTCCCCGCCCGACCCCGGACCGAAGCCCGACGTCGGATCATGGTGTCCGGGGCGGACCGGGAGGAGATCTCCCGGGGGGATCGCGGAGGGCGTCGAGGGTGTGGTGATCGCGGCGCGGGTCGGGCGGAACCCCAGCGTGGTGAGTCGGGAGATCGCCCGTCATGGTGGTCGGGAGCGCTACCGGGCGACCCGGGCTGCCCGGGTGGTCGCCCGTGCGCGGTGTCGGCCCAAGCCCCGCAAGCTCGCCGCCGATCCGGTGCTGCGCGCGCAGGTGATCGCGCGGCTACGGGCGGGGCACTCCCCGGATCAGGTCGCGGGCCGGTTGCGCCACGAACACAGCGGTCAGCACGCTGAGCGGGTGGCCGACACGGTGTCGCACGAGGCGATCTACACCTGGATCTACGCGCTGCCCAAGGGGGAGCTCGCGCGCCAAAGGATCCTGCTGCGTTCCGGGCGGACCCGGCGTCGTCCCCGCGGACGCAGCTCCAGCCCGGGGGATCGTGGGTATGACCAGCATCGACGCCCGCCCCGCCGAGGCCGGCGACCGGGCCGTGCCCGGCGCATGGGAGGGCGACCTCGTGATCGGCAAGGCCGGTCGGTCGGCGATGGCGACCCTGGTCGAGCGGACCTCCCGCTACACGGTGCCGGTCGCGCTGCCCGCTAGCCGCCGGGACGCCCTCACCACCTGCGATGCCCTCATCGCGGCCGTGTCCGGCATGCCCTCACAGCTGGTCAAGACCCTCACCTGGGACCAGGGCAGCGAGATGGCCGGCCACGCCGCGTTCAGCCTCGCGACCGCTGTGGACGTCTACTTCGCGCACCCGCACTCGCCGTGGGAACGCGGCACCAACGAGAACACCAACGGGCTGCTGCGCGAGTACTTCCCCAAGGGCACCGAGATCACCGACGACCAGGCCTACCTCGACCTTGTCGCTCGCGAGCTCAACAACCGACCCCGGCGTATCCTCGGCTACCGAACCCCAGCAGAAGTCTTCACCGACCTCCTGGCCAGCTCAATTGCTTCCACCGGTTGAGACCACCGTGCCCTTCAGGCTGACGCGGCGACGAGCCGAATCCCTACGTACGGTATCACCCGACTCGTGGTCTACGCCCTACGGCGGAAGACCAGTAGTTCGGTCTCGACATCCGCCATCGGGATCTTGGTGCTGCCTTCCAAGATCACGCTGCGCTTCGCGAGATAGTCAACGACCCACTGCCGCGGCAAAGGAATGAATATTGTTCCCGATGAGATCCACGAGGCGATGATGTCATCGGTCAGGCAGTCCTCGGTGACGATGTCGAAGGCTATCGTTCCGCCGATCCGTGCGACCCTGGCCATTTCCAGCAGGTAGCCGACGACTGCCGGGAAAGGCAGATAGACGAACGTCTTATGAGCATGCACCAGGTCGACCGATGCCGACGCAGTGGCGCCGAGTGAATGACCATCTGCGGGCTTGATTTCGACGCGAGGGAGAGTTCGCAGGTGGGGCAGCCAATCGCGGGCGGTCTCGTAGATTTCGTAGTGCCTTGGTCCTAGTTCGGCGATCAGCTTCTCGGCATACCGTCCTGAGCCTGCGCCGATCTCGCAGATACGATCTGCTTGTGGGCCCAGCTCGCCGAGGCTGACCATGGTGTCGACGGTCTTTTGCGTTGCGCCTGGCTCGGCATTGATGCTTTCGATGTAGTCACCTACGCTCAACCCTGCCCGCTCCGCAGCCGAAATGGTCTCCTTGGCGCGCCGCCATGGCCGAATTGCCGGATCGGAACTATAGCCCGGCACGAGCTGCACACCTAGCGGGCGCAGCGCGGCGTTGATCCCTTGCTGAACAGCTCGACGGGCAGACATGGGAGCACTACCTCTCGGTAACAATGAGGACTCGACCAAGAAACAGCATACGGTCCGAGGCGCGCATAGGCAACTCGCTCGGCATTGCGTGTCGGACATTTAGATCTTAATGGACATGATCCCGGCGAACCGGAGACGACATCGCGATAAGCGTACCGCCGGCGCTCTCGGGAAACGCCCAACAGTAGATGAGGTGCGACGAACGGCGGAGGTCCGTTCTTTCGAGGTGTTGAGTGCCGACCCAATTCTCTCGACAAACGGACCTCCACCTATGCAGACACGCCGCACCAGCACAACTCCGCCACCCCGGCATGCCGACATCGAGCGGTAGACTCGTAGCTAACCGAGATCGCTCAGATGCGGACCGCTACCTTGCCGTGGCCCTGGCCGGTATAGGCGTTTTCGTGCCGTTGGACATCCTGCCCTTAGGTGATGTACCGCTGGATGCCGTCGCCATTGTAGGTGACCGGTCCGGAACGGTGCCGACGTTCGACGGAACAGGCATCCGCGCTGAAGGTCTCGGGGTCTCGGGTGATCTGAAGCCCGGCGACCGCCGCCAGCTCGACGACGATCACTCAGGCGTTCACGCCGCGCAGTGGCAGGCGGCTCCATACGACCGGGACGCCCGCAGTTCGTGCTCCGACGGCAGCCAGACGTGCTGAACCCAACCTGTCCGGCGCAGACGGCTCAGCAGCTCAGGAGCCGCGGGGCGCCCCGACGCGCGTAACCGGCTCGTCAGGCGCCGAGGATTTGGCGGACCTCGGACTTGCTGAGCGGCGCTCGGACGGATCGGGGGCGCGCACCTTAAGAATTTCGTCGGTACCTGGCTCGCGGAGTTGCACGCGGCGCATCTTCAGATAGGCGAAGGCGACGCCGATGCTGTAGGCCGCTCCAGCGGTCATACTCGCGAGGCCCGCTCCGATCAAGCCGAGCCCGCGGGCCAGGATGATGACGCTGCCGATGGAAAGTACGGCGCTCACGGCCCGGCTGGCCCACAACAGCCGCATCTGGCCCGCGGCCTTCACCGCCTGACCGAAGCCGAAGCTCAAGGCCATGAAAACGTACTGCGCCGCGATGAGACGGGTCACCGTGGCGGCGTCAGCGAACTGCGGGCCGTAGACGAGCCGCAGCGCGGTCTCGGCGAACACCGCGACGACGCCGCAATACAAGAGCGTGATACCGAGCACTGCGGCGGTCAGGCCTTTCGCATACCGGGCGAGGCCGTCGAGCCCCTGCTCACGCAGTCTGCGTACAGACTCGGGAAGGCCGATGTTCCCGCCCGCGATGAGAATGACCACCAGAGGCCCAACCAGTCCGGTGCCCGAGCGGTAGTACCCGAACTGCTCTGTGCCCAGCAGGACCGGCAACAGGAGGAGATAGCCCTGGTCGGCGGGGAACGCAGTGCCGAACTCGGCGAGGAACCAGCGGCTCCGCGGCCACAGCACGCGGAGATGGCTCAGGCCGCCACGGAGGCGCAGGCGGGTGCCATTAGCCAGGATCCCGGCCACCGCGCCTGCTGTGGCGCCGAGCCCCCACGCAGCCACAAACGCCGACGTGCTGTGGCTACCGATCGCGAAGAGCGCGCCTGACACGGCTACTTGCACCAAGGCAAAGGTCGCGTCGCTGATCAAGGCATGATCGGGTCGTCGCATCCGAAAAGCCATACAGCGGCAGTAGTCCTGGGCGAGCAGGCTCGGTATCCAAATCGCCAATGCGATCAGGGGAGTGCCCTTCAGCCCGGCCAGCTGCAGACCCAGGCCGACGCCGCCGAGGCCGACGGCGACCGCGGCGGCGAGCACAATCGTCGCGAGCAGGCCCTCAGGGATCTGGGCGTCGCGCGGATCGGTGGATCCCGTCACGGTCATGGGCTCGGTCACGAGCGCTCGGTTGGCGCCGACCACGCCCAGCCAGACAAGAAACGCGACGCCGAACGTTCCGAGCGCGTCCGCGCCCCCGGCGCGTGCGATGATGACGCCGAGCATGAAGTTCGACGCGGACGAGATCATCTGATCGGCGAGGGTCAGCACTGCGCCCCGGCCCCCACCGATGTGGATACTCCGGACGTGACGGCCCATCAACCGTGACCTCCGGGCCGATACTCACGCCCGGTGCTCACGCCTTCTCGGTCCCGGACATCTGGTCCCCCGATCGGATACCTCAGGCCCGTCCCGACCGGGCCTCACCTTGCAAGATAGAGGTCGTCGGCGTCCCGCCCGGCGTTACGTCGGGCGACCTTCACAACCCTGATCAAGGGAGGTGGCCACGATGGCACGGACACTGTGCGGCGAGGACCGGTACCCTACCGTGCTGCTGGCGGTGGCAAGCCACGGCTTGCCTGCTGCGCGGCGTCGTTTTCCCCAGGCTCCGCTAGAGAACGCGGAGTGGGCCACCGTCATGGAAGCGGCCCGTAAGCATCGGGTGACCGGGCAGCTCGCCGCGGCGACGGCTGACGGAGCTCTGCCCGCCACATCCGCCCAACAGCGGGAGGCGCACAGCCAACATCGCGGGATGCAGCTGTGGGTGTTGGCGTTGGAGGGCAAGCTGACGCTGTCGTCGACCGGCTGGCGGCCGCAGGCGTCGACAGCAGGGTTCTCAAGGGCAGTGCAGTAGCCCACTCGGACTATGCCAAGCCTGCAGTGCGCTCATACATAGACCTCGACGTGCTTGTGCGGGCCCACGATATCGAGGGAGCGGTTAGCGCGCTGGCGGCGGACGGGTTCCAGAGGACGCTCGCCGAGCCGAGGTCCGGCTTTGACCGGCGCTTCGACAAGGGCATGACCCTGCGGCCGCCGGACGGCTACGAGCTCGATCTGCATCGCACGTTCGTCCTCGGACCGTGGGGCGCCCTCATGAAACCTGCGGCGTTGTGGGACGAGGGCCAAGTCTTCACGATAGGCGGCCGTCCGCTGCGGGCGCTCACGCCGTCCAACCGGTTTCTGCATGCCTGCTACCACGCCGCTCTGGGCGACTGGCCCCTTCGACTGGGTTCGCTGCGCGACATCGCCGAGATGCTGCTTGGCGTGGACGCGACCACCATCCTCCGGACAGCTGCGTCGTGGCGTTCTGAGGCTGTGGTCGCCGTCGCGGTGACCGACACCGGGCGGTTGCTCGGCCTGCATCCGCAGGGCGAGCTTGCCTCGTGGGCCGCCGACTACGTCCTGACCGGCCGTGACGAGGCATGGCTCGCATTGCACAACAATCCCGACAAGACGTTCGCGGCTCAGGCCCTCGCGACCCTGCAGGTGCTGCGCTGGCGGGACAAGCTGGACTACGCCCGCGCGCTCGCCGTGCCGAATCGCACCTATACAGCGGACCGACACATGTCGGCGCTGTCGCGGTTCCGCTACGCCATTGCCCAGGTAAGGTTGGGCTCCGGCCTGCGGCGCAAGATCTGAGCGGAGCTTAGCTCGGGTGGCCCGGTCACAGGCGCGCCACGACGTTGGTGCTCGCGAAGTCACCGAAGACGACCTCCGACAGCTCAACCAGTTGACGCTCGACGCCTGCCACGTTCTCGCGGTTGTGCTCCCGCACGCCCGCAACCAACTCGGCCTGCTCGCGTTCCAGCTCTTCGAATTGCTCGATCATCCGGGCGGCATCAACGGATCGGGCCTCCTGGCAGAAAGCGCCGAGCCCGACCCGCTGCATAACTTCGTCGTGCTTGCGGGAGTAGCTCACGGACAAGGTCGGGATCGCCATCTGGATGGCGGTGACGACGTTGTGGTACCGGGTGGCGACGACCGCGTCGACGCCGGTCATCTGATCCATCAGATGGGCGAGGTCCGAAGCGGGCTCGTCGACGACCATCGATGCCGGGAGGCCGGGACGGCAGCGGCGCAGATCGTCCGCGATCTGCTCGATGACACTGCGGTCGACCGGGTCGCAGGTAAACAGCCTGATCGGTCGCCCGTTGTCCACTAGCCAGCGGGCGAAGCGCTTCATTTGCGTGACGTAGGCTTCGTGCAGCTCGCCCGCCATCTCCCGCTCGTCGTTGTTGCCGTGGTAGTCCATCAGGCCCAACCCGACCGTGCGGGTGCCGTCAGGCACCCAGGCGGGCACGGCATGCCGAAAGGCCAGGTCAGGATGGACCGTGTCACGAGACACGTCGACCCCCATCGCCTGCATCGCGTTCCGCGAGACGACATCCCGGTACGAGCGGTAACGCGCCCACTGGGCCGACTTCTTCACCATCCAGCGGATGACGCTGTTGCCGATGTAGTCGGCGCCGACGGTGACCATCAGCATTGTCGTGTTCGTCGCCCGACATGCGGCAGCCAGGCTGAGCAGACCGAAGGGAAAGCCCCACGGGCGCATAGGGATGGTGCCCTCCAGGACGCCCATTCCGGCAACGATCACGACATCTTGCCGCCGAACCCACTGCACCGTACGGATGGGGTCCAGCAGCCGCCCGACGACCTTGAGCATGACGTCGGGGACCGCGGAAAACCGCTCCACGTGGGACTCGAACCACTGCAGGTGGGTGGTGGGGACGCCGTAGCGGGCGGCAACGTGCTCGGGGCCCATCACCAGGAAGTCCAACTTCGCCTCGGGATGGCGCTCGCGCAAGTAGCCGATAGCCGCGTCGAGGGAGCCGTCGTTGCCGATGCTGCCTGCGCCGAGAACGCCGAAGAAGCCCAGCCGAGTCGGGCCCGGTCGTGAGGTGGTCATGAAGTGTGGCCCTCTGGGGTGGTCGTCAGTGGAACATGCTCCATCGGTGCCTCGCGAGTGTGACGCCGCGCGGTGGACTGGATCCAGGACACGGGCTCCTGGACCGACCGCACCGACATCCAGTGCAGGAGATGGCGATAGCAGGCCCTGCGGTCGGCCGCCGAGATCGGGGATCGACGGATCGCCTCCACGTAGCCATGCACGTACTCCGCAAGGAGCCGGGCAGTGGACTGTCCGGCACGGCGTGGGTCGAGGTTGGCGCAGACTGCGCGGATCGTCGGGTTCCGGTCGCCCCTGTCGGGATGGTCGCGCCGGAAGTAGAGCAACTCCGGGATCTGAAAGAACGGCCCGTGCAAGGCGATTTCGGCCACGAGGGTCCGCCCTGGATGGTGGTAGCTCGCAGCCGGTCGGACCCGCCGGATGACGTCGGAGCGGACTACTCCG
This sequence comes from uncultured Actinomycetota bacterium, assembly GCA_963826705.1. Taxonomy (GTDB): domain Bacteria; phylum Actinomycetota; class Actinomycetes; order Mycobacteriales; family Pseudonocardiaceae; genus Pseudonocardia. Next base: position 91,731 of record CAWGYF010000015.1, on the reverse strand, counting down.
TACTCATCGTCGCCTCCCTCCGTGAAAAGGAGGCTACGGAACCGCTCGGGGGCGCTCGGGGAGTCGGTGCGCAACGTGTAGTCGTAACGCGACAGCAGGTTGCCTGAACCGTCGACGTAGGCCATGTTGGCATGGCACAGGACGATCTCGGGGTGCTCGTCGAGGGCCTCGACGCAGCGGGCGAGTAGGTCGGTGCCGTAGAGGTCGTCGTGGGAGGCCCACTTGAAGTACTCGCCTCGGGACTCCTGCATCACCACGTCGTGGTTGCGCGCCGCACCGAGGTTCTTGTGCTGGCGGATGTAGCGGATACGCGCGTCGCGCCGGGCGTAGTCCTGGCACATCTCTTCGGTGGTGTCTGTCGATGCATTGTCGGAGATCACCAGCTCGAAGTCGCTATAGCTCTGGCTCAAAATTGCATCAAGCGACTCGGCCAGGTAGTTTTGCCCATTGTAGACCGGCAGCCCGACCGACAGCCGGGGACTTGCGATCACAGATGCCTCGATTCGTTGTTGTCGATTGAGGGCACAAAAATGGGAGCGCGGAGGACGAGCCGAAGCTGGTGCCAGGCGACAGCGGCCCCGACCGCGGTCCCGAGCGCCACGCCCCACGCCGAGCCGTAGGCACCATCTGTAATGGCACCGAGAATCCCCCCGGTGACATAAGCCACCGCCGCGATGAGCTGGGCGCGCAGGCTGTTGCGCGCGGCGCCGAGTGCGCGCAAACCTGCGGTTGCGCCGTCGCTCATACTGCCTGTCATCACGATCAGAGTCGTCGGCACGATCAGCTCAGCCGCCGAAGGCCACACCGTGCCCAGCATGGCACGCCCCACTGCGTCCGGGAGGACGTACAACAGCGCCACACCCCACACCAGGCAGGCCCCAGCCTGGGTGGCGCCGAGAAGAAGACAGAACCGGGAGAGCCGGTGCGGCGCGCGACGCCACACCCGGCCCGCTTCCACCACCGAGACGAGGCTCATCCCCATGAGGACCGCCAGAAACGGTCCGAGCAGCAGCTGCGCTCCACGGACCGCGCCCACGGCCGCGAGTCCCGCTATCGCGCCCAAGCCGTACATCCGTAACTGGGCCGCGGTGCTAATACTGACGTTCTCGATCATGTAGCGCAGATTTAAATCGCCGTGCCGCCGAATCCAGTCGATGACCTCGTCAGGTCGCGGTACGTTCCGCGTCTGCAGACACCCGACGGCCGCCGCCACGGCTGCGGCGGCGCCCCAGGCGACAACGAAGGCGAACACCGTCCCGCTGCCCGCGGCCACTGCCATTGCAGGCACCAGGCCGAGAGCCCAGACGACGTCATTCAGGAGAGCGCGACTGCCCTGGCCCGCTGCGAAGAACGCGTAGCGCCAGCTGTCCTGGAGCAAGAGGGCGGGGAGCGCGATGCCGAGTGCGAGAAATGCCCCGCCCACCGGGCCGCCGACGGCGAGGCCGACGGCGGCGCTCAGCAGACCGGTGACGGCGCCGACCGTCAGAGCGGTCCCGCCAGCAGCCCCGACCGCCGCCCGCCACCGGCTGTCGGGCTCGCCGCTGTGTCGCACGGTCAGCGGATCGGTGGCGAGCCCCCGCGAGAGGTTGAGCACGACGGCATACGTGACCCAAGCGAGGCTGAAGGCGCCGAACTCCACAATGCCCAGCATGCGGGCGACAACGATCCCGACCGCGAAGTTCGTGATGCTGGAGACGGCCTGGTCGCACAGTCCCCAGCTCATCCGCCCCGCGGTGGCTCGCACGGTGCGGGAAAGCGTGAAGCCTTTCAGGCCTGCCGTCATGCCTCGCACCTACCGTCCCCTACTAGCCGAGGCTAGGCGTGATCAGCCGCCCACGGATGACGTCGCTGTCGTGGTCTGGTCCGTTACCTGGTTTCCGAATCACCCGAATGTGCCGGTTCGTCGGGCCCGATCAGACGGTTGAAGACGGCGTCGAGAAGCACGGCCAGGGGCATGACCAGCGCCACCGCGAAACAGAGGCCACCGATCGTGTCGGTCGCGTAGTGCGCCTCCAGCAGGGTCTGCGCCCAGGCGGCGGCAACGCCGATCCCGCACGTGGCCCCCAGCACGAGGGTCAGCGCGACGGGCGTTCGCGCTCGGGTCAAATCGGCGATCAGGAGTGCGATGACCAGCGCGAACGCGGCAGCGCCCGCCGTGTGCCCGCTGGGGTAGGAAAGAAATCCTCCGTGGATGGTTCGATCGAACAGCGGCTTCACCACGTTGGTCATCAAGCCGATGAGGCCCTGGCTCGTGACTGTGAGCAGTGCCAACCGCCAGCGTCGGACGGCGACACATACCAGGCCGATAACAAGGATGAGGGTGATCGCGCCCTTCGGCTCGCCGCCCGAGTCGAGCAACAGGGCGAAGCCGATCGAGTCCGACACCGCGCGTGCGGCCCCACGCATCCAGTCGTCGACCGGCGCCGCGGCCGAGGTACCCGCGTACTGCAGTCCGATCAATAGCGTCGCGGCTGCGCAAACGAGCGCCGTCAGGACCAACGGGCGGCGCAGGGCGGGCGCCAGGACGGGGTGGCGGAGGCCGCTCAGCAGCACGGCCTTGCCTGGAAGGCTGGCACGATCACCTTGCCGCATCGAGCTCCCGTCGTCGTTCCCCGCAACTCGCAGGCGGAGTCGCACGCTCTTGCGCTCCCGTTACCCCGCAGGTTGAGCGGGGGCTTGTTAGCCTGCTGCGCTGGGGGGATGACTACATGAACCGTACGATCCGCATCGCGGTGCAGCTCAAGCCCCAGCATGCGCCCTACGCCGACCTGCGGGACGCGCTCGCCCGCGCCGAGGATGCGGGCGTTGACATCGTGTTCAACTGGGACCACTTCTTCCCGCTCTACGGCGAGCCCGACGGCAAGCACTTCGAATGCTGGACGATGCTCGGCGCCTGGGCGGAGGCCACCAGCCGCGTCGAGATCGGCGCGCTCGTCACCTGCAACAGCTATCGCAACCCCGAACTGCTCGCGGACATGGCCCGCACCGTCGACCACATCTCCGGCGGACGGCTCATCCTCGGCATCGGGGCGGGATGGTTCCAGCGCGACTATGACGAGTACGGCTACGACTTCGGCACCGCCGGATCCCGCCTGGCCGATCTCGCCCAGGCCCTGCCCCGGATCAGGAGCCGCTGGTCCAAGCTCAACCCGGCACCGACCCGCGACATCCCGATCCTCATCGGCGGCGGCGGCGAGAAGAAGACCCTGCGCTACACCGCCGAGCACGCTGCGATCTGGCACAGCTTCGGCGACGCCGAGGTGCTCAAGCGCAAGAACGCGATCCTCGACGGCCACTGCGTCGACGTGGGCCGCGACCCTGCCGAGGTCGAACGGTCGGTCGCGGTGCAGCAGCCACCGGACGAGGTCGCCGACGCGCTCGTCACGGCAGGCGCCACGCTGTTCACCATCGGGGTCAACGGACCGGAGCACGATCTTGAATTGGCGGCCCGCTGGGTCCGGTGGCGGGACCGGCGTTAGCGGATCGGCGAACGTCGGAGAGTCACTCTGGTGTCACGGACAGCAGGAAGTACGCGTACCGCTCGTCGAGCTCGTTCTCCGGCACAAGGTAAACGACCTCAGGAGTCAGGCCGCAGGCGCTCGCCAGTTTCCAGAACGTGTCGATCCGGTAGGTGGTCATGTCAGCCATACCGCGGCCGTAGCCGCGACGGCGCGCTCGGGTGCGGAACGCCCCGGTGTCGTACTTGACCTGGATGAGCGCGAGGCCATCGTCGGCAAGCATCTGGCGGGCGATGCGCAGGAGGCGCAGCCCGTACTCCTGCGAGGTGATGAGCTCGAACACGTAGAAGCAGAGAAAAACGTCGCACGGCCTGTCGACCTTATCGACCACATCCTCGGGATGGTCGCCGTCGATGAGCACTGAGGTGAACGGGGTTCCGCAGACGGCGGCTACTTGGCGTGCACACTCGTCCAGGCTCGGACCGGAGATCTCGACGCCGACGAAATGCTTGGCGAGCGGAGCGAAGCTCACGGCGTTCGCGCCACCTCCGCACCCCCAGTCCACCACGGTGTCCATGCTCGGGGGACGGTCGCGAACCTTGGCCAGCCGTTCGTAGAGCGCGAGATGGCGTCTGCCGACCTCGCCCCATATGTCGTTGTCGGTGAACATCTCGGCGTTGCGCCAATGGGAGTGGCTCCGCCATCGGTCGCTTTCGGCTGAGCGCCAGTATGACTGCGCGTCGTCGATGAGCTTCTCCGACGACTCGCTGAAGCCCACGGCGGCGAGGGTCCGGCTGGTGATGTCGATCCCCGTTCGTGCGGCCCGCCGTGCGGCCTTGTTCAGCGTCCCGATCAAGGTCTCCGCCTTCCTGCGCTCGCTTCGAAAGATGCGGGCGGCCGCCTGGCCACCCGCAGGTAGTCGTTCTGCCGCAGACGCATCGGTAGCCCCCTTCTCACAACTCGCGTGGAGCCGCGAGGCGTCGGTGCCCGGGTGCGACGGGTCTGCCGTGCAGCAGGCCGTCGGTGGTGCCCGCCTCCAGTGCTTTCCGGTAGACCGGCAGCGCCGTGCGCACCGCTTCCACGGTGAGCTCCACGTCCGCGTCGGTGTGCGCGGCGGAGATCACGAACGACTGGCCGAGCACCCCGGCCCGGATCATCTCCTGCAGAAACAGTGTGCGGTAGGCCTGCGAGGGCTGCCCGTCGGCGTCGCGGGTCTCGAACACCAGACACGAGGGCCGTCCGATGGCCCGCACGTGCTCCTCGACCCCGGCCTGGCGGGCTGCCTCGTTGACCCCTTCGGCCAGCAGCGCGCCTTGCCGCTGCATGGTCGCGATCGGGTCGGTCTCCCGGTAGGCGGTGACCACGGCGCGGAACGCCGCCAGGCCGCCGGTCTCGGCGCCGTGCGTGCTGGACAGCAGGAACACCCGGTCGCGGTCGGTGCGCAGGCCACCCAGTTCCATCAGCTCCCGTTTGCCTGCCAGCGCCGAGATCGGGAACCCGTTGCCCATCGCCTTGCCCCAGCACGACAGGTCGGGGGTGACTCCGTAGAGGTGTTGCGCGCCGCGTTCGGACCAGCGGAAACCGGTGATGGTTTCGTCGAACACCAGCACCGCGCCGTGCGCGTCGCACAACGCGCGCACCCCTTGGAGGTATCCCGGGCCCGGCTCGGCGGTGGCGCTGGCGGCCTCCAGGACCACGCAGGCGATCGGGCGCTGCGCCAGCAGCGCGCGCAGGGACTCGAGGTCGTTGTAGGCGAAGCGGTGGGTGAGCGCGCGCACCGCGGCGGGCACGCCCGCATCCAGCGGCAGCGTGCCGACGAACCAGTCCTGCCCGCTGAAGAACGGCTGGTCGCTCACCGCCACGTGGTCGCGGCCGGTGGCCGCGCGGGCGAGCCGGACCGCGGCCGCGGTGGCGTCCGAGGCGTTCTTGGTGAACTTGACCATGTCCGCGCCGGTGACCAGACCCAGGAAGTCCTCGGCCGCCGCCACCTCCAGCGCCGAGGGCCTGCTGAACGACACGCCGCGTCCGATGGCGTCGCGCACCGCGTCGACGACGGGGGCGTAGGCGTGCCCCAGCGTCACCGCCCGCATGCCCATCCCGTACTCGACGAACCAGTTGCCATCCACGTCACACACCCGCGCGCCGATGCCGCGCTCGATCACCGGAGCCATGCCCTCGGGGAACTGGTCTGACCCCCGCGCGAACGTGTGGGCCCCGCCCGGCACGAGGTGGTGAAGCCGCCGCTGCAGCGCTTCGGACTTCTCAAAAGAAGGTTGGCTCACGACACTCAGGTCGTGCTTGCGTCGGAGTTCGTTATCACCTGGTTGACGCCGGTCCGACGGTGCACCCGCACAGCCTGCAACAGGGGGCATGATCGACGCCTCGGGAGGTCGGCCGAGCGCGACCTGAGCGGGTTCCACCCAAGGTTGAACCCTGCTGGTGTGCACCTCGCGCGCTGATCGGCCTCCGGCACGCGCACCGACACCTGGATTGATCGCTAAGAGCGCGCCCGGCAATTGACGTTTGGCCGCACATGATCGGCGAAAGTGGTGCCGTAGGGGCCCTGGCGCACCGCTGGCACCACTGCAGGCGATCACCAGCTCAACGGATGCGACCACTCCCCGCCCGGCCACGCCGCCGTCGTGCCCCGGCCACGTCCGCATCGCAGCAGGGTGACACTGCTCCGACTCAGTCGCAGCAGTGTCACCCTGCTGCAAACCCAGGCCGCTGCCGCGGTCAGCCCCTTCACACCCCGCAACTGCACGCCACACGCCGCGCACGGAGTGCGACCTCACCCCACGGCGTGCGCAGGCGGTGTCCACGGGGTGCGACCGTACCCGGCGGACCCTTACCCCCGGCCGCCTGGGCCGATCGCCGCCAACCAGGGCCACTTCGCAGACCGCGCACGCACTTCGCAGACTCCACGGACCCTGCGAAGCGACAGCGGACCCTGCGAAGACCCTGTCACGCCACGCCACGTGCCTCATCCCGGGCGCTAGTGCGGTGTCCAGGAACGTTGCCGGGGTGATCGCGGGATCCAGGCGGCGTCTCGCAAGGCGCCGCCCGAAGCTCATACCGGGCGTCTTCGCGAGGGCGGCAACGCCGCGAGGCGTCGTCTGGGCCCGCGAGGACCCGGTGAACGTTTCTGGACACCGCACTAGGGGCCGTGGTGCACCTTCACGGGGCCAGCGCCATCCGCACATCAGCGGCCTCTTCAGCTCACCCCGTACGGCTCACGGCGATCTCGGCGCCACGGCCCGCGACCTCCACCCGAAACCAAAGGGCGTCAGCTCCGCCGAATGTCCATTGCCGGTCGCCCTAGAGACGACCCGTGGCCCCGAGCGGCTCCGCGGGCGCGTCCCACACCATCCAGGGGCACGTCCCGGACCGGTAAGCGGCCTCGAGGGCGGCCCGCTCCTTGAGGGTGTCGGCAGGCTGCCAGAACCCGTCGTAGCGGTAGCCCAGGATGCGCCCCTGCTCGGCGAGCGGGCCGATCGCGTCCATGACCAGATCGCCGCTGCTGGGGATCATGTCGATGACCTCGGGCCGCAGGACGAAGTAGCCGCCGTTCTCCCGCAGCGGCATCTCCTGCAGCGTCCGCACCGCGACCACCATGTTGTCGTCGGCTATCTCGATGCAGTGGAACGCCGACTGCGGCCGGACGGCGAGCATCGCGCCCGCCGCGTCGCTCGCCTTGAAGGTGTCGATCATGTCGTTGAGCGGGGCGTCGGTGAGGACGTCGGCGTAGTTCGCCAGGAACATCTCCTCGTCCTGGACGTGGGAGCGGACCCGCCGCAGCCGTTCGCCGATCGGACTGTCGACTCCGGTGTGCACGAAGGTGATGTTCCAGTCCTGGATGTCGGATCCGAGCAGCTCGACCCGCCCGCTGCGCAGGACGAAGTCGTTCGAGGCGGTCTCGGCGTAGTTCAGGAAGTAGTCCTTGATATGTTGGGCGCCGTAGCCCAGGCACAGCACGAAGTCCTTGTGTCCGTAGTGGGCGTAGTAGCGCATCACGTGCCAGATGAGGGGGCGTGGTCCGACCGTCGTCATGGGCTTGGGCAGGTCGGACTCGCCGGAGCGCATCCGCATCCCATAGCCACCGCAGAACAGCACGACCTTCATCTTCTTGCTCCCCCTCGTCCGCCTCGCGTCTTGTGGAAGGGCTCGTAAATTGATCGCGCTTCGGCGTTACGGAAGGCTAGAAGGGTGACCAGATTGGTGCGTTGGGGTCGATGTCCGAGCGTTTCTGGACACGTCTGCTCCAGTCCGATTGCTGATCAGCTAGATTCACAGCGTGACCGTGTTCGAGTCCGTGCTGTTCCTCGTCGTGGCACCCATCGTGCTGTACGCACTGATCGCGCTCTTGGCCGCGGCGCCCCGGATCGGCCGCAGGCCCCGCTACCGGGTGGGGCAACCGTGGACGTTCGATCCACTGTGGTGGATGGCCAACCCGGCGGGCGCGCAGCTGCCGCCCGTCGCGGAGCACCTCGTGAGCGGCGGAAAGGGTGGGGCACGTGGCAGCTGGTGAGCACGGGCACGGCGATCACGGAGAACTGGTCGCCGTCGATCCCGACAACATGCCCTTCGGATCGGTTGTGACGGTGTCGGGGCGCGTGTCGACGGCCGAGGTCTACCGCGACCCGTCCCCCTCGGACCACCCGTTCAGCCCGTCGCAGCTCACCCGTCTCGACGAGGCGTTGACGATGGCCAGCCGTGAGTCCGGCCTGCGCTTCAGCGTCTACCTCGGCGACCTCGGCGACGCCCCGGCCAAGCGCGTCGCCGAGCTGCACGACCAGCTGGAGGGCTCCTCGGAGGCGGTGCTGGTCGCCGTCAGCCCCGGACAGCGGGTGGTGGAGGTGCTCACCGGCCCCGAGGCTCGGGTGCGGCTTCCCGACCGCAGCGCGAAGCTCGCCGTCATGAGCATGGTGGCCTCCTTCAAGGAGGGCGATCTGCTCGGCGGCCTGCTGTCGGGCCTGCGGATGTTGGCCGACCAGACCGGCGGGCGGCGCCGCACCCGCTGAGTGGGGTGATCTGGTCCGGTTCCCTTCGCACTCGCGTGCTACGTGGTGCCACACAGTGCCACGGCCGCGTTAAGATGCACCAGTGAGCCAGCCCGAGATAACGCAGCGCGACCTTCGACAGAGGTCGAAAGAGATCATGGACGCCGTTGAGGGCGGCCAATCGTTCACGGTCACCCGGGATGGCCACGAGATCGGCGAGTTGATCCCACTGCGTCGACGCAGGCGCTTCGTCGCGCGAGACGAGTTCGCTGCGATGTCGGTCAACGCTGCGACCATCGACGTCATGGGCCTTCGCGCCGATCAGGACGCTACCGCCGATCATGAACTCAGTGATCCCTATGCGCGGTAGCGCCCATGATCGGGGCCTCCTCGACACGAACATCCTGATCCTGCGTCGCTGGATCGACTCGGATGAGCTGCCGAACGAGATGGCGATCTGCGCTGTCACCCTCGCCGAGCTCTCCGCAGGCCCGCACCAGGTACGACCGAACAGCGAGCAGGACGACTACGACGAGTACGCGGAACGCGCCCGCCGCCTCGACGTACTCCAACGCGCCGAACACGAGTTCGATCCCATCCCGTTCAGCGCCGAGGCGGCCAGGACCTACGGGCGCGTCACTGCCGCGGTTGTCTCCGCCGGCCGGAAGCCGCGACGGCGAATCGCCGATCTGATGATCGCCGCGACCGCGATCGCCGAGGATCTGCCGCTGTTCACGACGAACCCCGACGACTTCGAGGGACTTCTGGGCCTGCTCACCGTCGTGCCCGTCACCCGCCCGCCCGTGCCCCGCGAACGCCGCTGACCGCGGCCCGGGTTTGCAGCAGGGTGGCACTGCTGCGACTGGGTCAGAGCAGTGTCACCCTGCTGCGACCGAGCCTGCGACGGGGACAAACCGAATCGGACCTTCGCGCGAATCGTTTGACGCCCTGTTCCGACGACGTGGTGAAAGGTCGATGTCGCTCCCGTGCTCTCCGCTGCTGTGCTCATTGTCGATGACCACGAGCTCGTCGGCACCTTGCTGCTGTTCAGCCTGCGTGGCGACGGCGTCGACGCCCACCTCGTGTGCCGCGGCACCGTCGACGCCGTGCTGGCCGCGGCGGACCAGCTGACGCCCGGCCTCGTCCTGCTCGACCTCGACCTCGGCCGGGACGCCGACGGCTGCCCACTCGAGGGCATCCCGCTGGTGGCGCCGCTCAACGCGGCAGGCTGGCAGGTGATCATCCTGTCCGGTTCGTCGGATCCTGCGCGCATCGGTTCGGCGTTGGACGCGGGCGCCGTGGCCTGGGTGCCGAAGAACGCCCCGCTGCCCGCGCTCCTCGGCGCCGTGCACACGGCACTCGGAGGCGGTGCGGTGATGCCTGCCGAGCGGCACGCTCGGCTCGTCGAGCTGTCCCGGCAGCGGGCAGACGATCGGGCCGGGCTGGCCGCGAAGCTGGCCAAGCTGAGCCAGCGCGAGCGCGAGGTGCTCGCGCAGCTGGCACAGGGCAGGCGAGCGCAGGCCGTCGCTGACCACTTCGTCGTCTCGTTGGCCACTGTGCGCACCCAGATCCGGGCCGTGCTGACGAAGCTGGAGGTCTCCTCGCAGCTCGAGGCGGTCGCGCTCTACCGCAGGGCCACCGGGCGCTAGGCCGTGTCCCGCGGATCAGCGACCGTGGTCTTCGCGACCCAGACGGCCCCTGGCTGCGTTGTCGGCCGGCTCGAGTACGCCCGTCTTACGAGAGCCGCCCTCCGCCTTGCCAGGAGCCGCCTGGATCACGAAGCCCATCGGCCTTGATCCGCGGGACACGGCCTAGTGACCCTGCGACCTTCTCGTCCGGCGATCATGAAGGAGACCGAAGCGTGATCCTGGGGGGTGCACCCTGTCAGCCGATAGCATGACCCTCACCGAACGGGGGTCGGGGTGATGGCACGACAAGGTTGGATCGCCGACATCGTCGGTGCGGCGGCCGTGTGCGTTCTCGCGATCGTCCTGCTCAACACGCCGGTGGTGCGCGCTGCGGTGGCGGTGGATTCGACGTTTCGCGTCCTGACGCTCGCGGCCGCCGCGGCGGGCGCCGCGGCGGCGCTGCTGGCGTGGGTCATCGCGCGGCTCACCGGGGATCCGCGGCCGTCGTGGATTGCGGCCGCGCTGGTCCTCTACTGCCTCATCGTGCTTCCTTGGACGACGGTTGCCGCCGCTGCGCCGGACGTCTCCCATCAGGCCTCGCGGCTGGTCGCTTACCTCGGTGCGCTCGTGCTGCTCCTGCTCGCCATCCGGCCGCCGCGCATGCTTCGCGCGTGGGGCGGATGGGTGCTGCTGCTGGCCACCGGGCTGCTCGCGATCGTTGTGCTCGGGCTCCCCGAAAGCGCCGCACTGCGGTGGATCGTCGACGGGCCGGTACTGACGGTGGCCGTGCTGTGCGGATGGACGGCGGCCGCCGCCGCGTTCGTCGCCGACGGCTACGGCCGCCGCAGCAGGCCCCGTATGCGGCTGGGTCTGGGTCTCGTGGTGCTCGCCGTCGGTCAGCTCTACCGGGTGGCGGCGGCTGGTCCGTCGTCGTCGAGTGATCTCGCGTTCGCCACGCTGCGGCTGGTCGGGCTCGTGATCGTGCTCGTCGCGCTGGTGCAGCTGACCCAGCTCGCGCTGCGCTCGGTCGAGACGGCCCAATGGCGCCAGCAGGAGGAGCTGGCCGCCGCGGCGCTGCACATGGAGCGAGCGCAGGAGGCGGCTGCGGAGCGTGATCACGAGCTGCGCAACGGGCTCGCGGGTCTCGCGGGCATCACCCACCTCCTGTCGGCTGACACCGGCTCCCGGCCCGCCGAGTGCCTGACCAACGCGTCCCTGACCAGCGATTCCCTGTCCACCGCGTCCCTGTCCACCGCGTCCCTGTCCACCGCGTCCCTGACTAGCGCGTCACTGCACCACGAGCGGCTCAAGCACGCCGTGCTCGCTGAGCTGGGGCGCCTGCACGCCATCCTGGACGGGGGCCTGCTCGCCGTCGAAGCGCATATCGACTACGCCGTGGAGCCGGTGATCGCCGGGCTCGCGGCGCTGCGGGGGTCCGAGGCCGTGACGGTGGACGTCACGCCGGGGCTGCAGGCGAGAGGGGACCCCACCGTGCTGGCCCAGATCGTCACGAACCTGCTCGTCAACTGCGACCGGCACGCGCCGGGCGCGCCCGTCACCGTCACGGCGAGACCGCGCGGCCGGGTCGTCACGATCGAGGTGCGCGACCAGGGCCCCGGACTCCCGCCGCAGGGCGCGCCGACGGCCGCTGGGCCGGGGTCCGGATTGGGGCTACCGATCAGCAGGCGTCTCGCGGCGACCCAGGCCGGGCAACTCACGGTACGCAACGCAACTGATCCACGCGGCTGTGCCGCCACTCTTCGCCTCCCGGCCCCACCGCCGGACGCTCAGGAAGCACCGGTGGCCGACAGCAGCCTTCGCTCTGCCCTTCACTGAACCTGAATGTTTCCCTCCCAAGATGTAGTCGCATACTGTGTGAGTAGTGGTTCCTCCGAGCTACCACTCGATGGAAGGACGGCGCAACCCGCATGGGGGACACGATTTCGAGTTCCGATGGTGGACGAGCCCGGCGCGCACCGATGAACAAGACGGGATCGTCAGTACTCACCCCACCCGTGGGTATCCCGGCGGTGCCCGACCAACGAGGGCCTGTCGAGCGGCTTGTCGCCCCTCCCGCCGCACCGGAAGCGGTTGTCGACCCCTGCGTCTGCGGGCACGCCAGGGAGGCTCACGAGCACTACCGACCGGGCAGCGACTGCGGGGCCTGCGGCAGGGTGGATTGCGTGGCGTTCCGACCTGAGGACAGCATGGTCCGCCGGGCGATGCGGCGGCTCGGCCTCAAGCCCTAGCGCCCGCTAGTGCGGTGTCCAGGAACGTTGCCGGGGTGATCGCGGGATCCAGGCGGCGCCTCGCAAGGCGCCGCCCGAAGCTCATACCGGGCGTCTTCGCGAGGGCGGCAACGCCGCGAGGCGTCGTCTGGGCCCGCGAGGACCCGGTGAACGTTTCTGGACACCGCACTAGCCCTCAGTCGGCGACCGGCGGGGAGCCGTCACCCGGTCCAGCACCAGCGCCGCTCCGCACACGATGACGACGGCGGTGCAGAAGCCGCCGATCGTGTCCGTGGGGTAGTGGGCGTTCGACGCCACCATCGCCGCGGCCACGCCGCCCCCGACCACGAGGGCACCGACGGCAAGAATCACGAGCGCTCCGCGGGGCCCCGGCCGCAGCAGGCTGATCACCAGAAGGGCAGTGACCAGACCGAGGCTCGTCGCGCCGCCGGTGTGTCCGCTGGGGAACGCGAACCCGCCATCGAGCGTGCGGCCGAGGGCAGGCTTCAGCACCGTCGTGCACACCCCGGTGAGACCGGGCCCGGCCACGGCCAGGATGGCGAGCCGATAGCGGCCCAGCAGCAGGCAGACCGCCGACAGCGCGAACGCGAGCGCTACCACCGACGGCGGCGAGCCCAGCTGCATGGCGTGCTCGACCAGCCAGCGGTGGGTGTCGAGCGGATCGACGACGGCGTCGACCCGCGAATCGACCCGGCCTGCCGAGGAGGTGCCCGCGTAACGCCAAGCCATCACCAGGAACACCACGGCTGCTGCCACCACCACCAGCGTGACCGGTCGTCGGAGAGGGCCGGGCACGAGCATGGTCGGGGTCCCAATGGTCATGTCTGTGCTCATCTCTGCCCAGACTACCGGCCGCCGCGGCCCGGCGGAGGCGTTACTGGCGGTCGAACTCGCGCGCGGCCAACGCACGCACGATGCCCGCCCGACCCTCCGACACGAGCCTGCGCAGCGCGGGCGGGTGGCTGTCGTCGGCGAGCCACGCGTCCGCGGCGTCGACCGTCGGCTTCTCGATCGCCCACGCCGGGAACAGCCCCATCACCACCGACTGGGCGCGCTCGCTCGTGCGGCGGGCCCACACGTCCGCGACCTCGGCGAAGTAGCGCTCCACATACGGCGCGAGCAACAGGCGCTGCGCGGGGTGCGAGAAGCCGCTGATGATCGCCTCCTGGACGGCGTTGGGCAGCTCGTCGTCATGGACAGCCCGCTGCCACGCCCGCTCCTTGGCCTCCGCGGTCGGGATCAGCGCCCGTGCCCGCTCGGCCTGGCGCCGACCCGTGGACGTCGGGTCGCGCTGGACCTCGGCGTCGACATCGGCTGCCGTCGCCGCGCCGTTCGCGACCAGCGCCTGCAGCAGCCGCCACCGCAGGTCGGTGTCGACCACCAGGCCTGCGGGCACGGCCACGTCCAGCAGCCACCCGCGGAAGCTCGTGAGCACCGACGGCGGCAGCACGGAACCTGCGAGCGAGTTGACCATTGTCAGCTGCGCGTCCGAGCCTGCAGGCGCGGTGTCCAGTCGGAAGCGCAGCGCGTCGACCAGCATCGGCCAGCCCCGCTCGGCGGCCCACTCCGGGTCGCCGTAGGACGCCACTGCCGTCTGGGCCTGCAGCAACAGCCGCTGCAGGACGCCGACCTCGGACTCGGCGCTGAGCCCGCCCACCACGAGCGCGGTGAAGTCGCGCGCCTTCAGCTCGGCCTCGCGGGTGATCTCCCACGCCGCCGACCAGCAGAGCGTGCGCGGCAACGGCTCGGCGATGTCGCCGATGCGGTCCACCAGCGTGGCGAGCGACCCGGGGTCCAGGCGCAGCGCGCAGTAGGTGAGGTCGTCGTCGTTGACGAGCACGAGCTTGCCGCGCGCGATCCCGTGCAGCGCGGGCACCGACGTGCGCTCGCCGGTGACGTCGACCTCGACCCGGTGGCTGCGCACGAGCTTTCCCTCGGAGTCGGCGCCTGCGTCGTCGTAGATCCCGACGGCGATGCGGTGGGTGCGCAGCTCGCCCGCACCCGGCCGCGCCCCGCCCTGGACGATCTCGAAGCGGGTGAACGCCCCGTCGTCGTCGACGTCGAAGGAGGGCCGCAGCAGGTTGAGGCCGGTGGTGCGCAGCCACTGCTCGCCCCATCCCGACAGGTCGCGTCCCGACGCCCGCTCCAGCGCGCCGATGAGGTCGTCGAACGTGGCGTTGCCCCACGCGTGCGCGTCGAAGTAGCTGCGCAGGCCCGCCAGGAACGGCTCCGGCCCGACGTAGGCCACGAGCTGCTTGATGACCGACGCGCCCTTCGCGTAGGTGATGCCGTCGAAGTTGACCTCGACGGCCTGCAGGTCGGGGATGTCGGTGGCCACCGGGTGGGTGGAGGGGAGCTGGTCCTGGCGGTAGGCCCAGCTCTTCTCGACGTTCGCGAACGTCGTCCACGCCTCCGTGTACTCGGTGGCTCCCGCCTGGCACAGCACTGAGGCGAACGTGGCGAACGACTCGTTGAGCCACAGGTCGTCCCACCACGCCATCGTGACGAGATCGCCGAACCACATGTGGGCCATCTCGTGCAGCACGGTCTCCGCGCGGCGTTCGTACGCCGACCGGGTGACACGCGAGCGGAAGACGTAGTCCTCCAGGAACGTGACGGCGCCCGCGTTCTCCATCGCGCCCGCGTTGAACTCCGGCACGAACAGCTGGTCGTACTTCCCGAACGGGTAGCGGACGCCGAAGTTCTGATGGTAGAAGCCGAAGCCCTGCTTGGTCTCGGTGAACAGGCGTTCGGCGTCCATGTGGTCGGCGAGCGACGCCCGGCAGTAGATGCCGAGCGGGATCTCCCCGCCCGCATCCGCGTAGGTGTCGTGCCAGGACGCGTAAGGCCCCGCGATCAGCGCCACCAGGTAGGTGGAGAGGATCTCCGTGGTGGCGAACCGGTGCACGGCCGCGCCGCACGGTCCTTCCGTGGTCGCCGCGATCGCGGCGTTGGACACGACCGACCAGTCGGCGGGCGCGGTGACGGTGATCGTGTAGCGCGCTTTCAGGTCCGGCTGGTCGAAGCAGGCGAACAGGCGCTTCGCGTCGGCCGTCTCGAACTGGGAGTAGAGGTAGACGTTTCCGTCGACCGGGTCGACGAAGCGGTGCAGGCCCTCGCCGGTGTTCATGTAGCAGCCGGTGGCCACGACCCGCAGCTCGTTGTCCGCGGCGAGATCGGACAGGGCGATGCCGTCCTCCTCGCGGTAGCCGGAGACGTCCAGGGGCGTGCCGTTCAGCGTGGCCGAATGGACCTGCATGCCGACGAAGTCGATCCAGCTCGACGCGCCGGGCACACGGGCGGCGAAGCGGACGGTGACATCGCTCGCGAACGTCACGACGCCTGCTCCGCCTGCGCCGTCGGTCAGGTCGAGCGCGACCGTGTAATCGGCAACCTGGAGCAACGCGGCCCGCGCCTGCGCATCGGCACGGGTGAGGTTGGGCGGGGCCATGTCGAGGACAACCCTTCGTCGGTGAGTGGGCCCGATCCAACCACGGCGCCCCGACACGGCGCCGCTGGAATGCGCTGCACCCGCGCGGCGGTTGTGTTACTTATGGCTGCTACTACGACGGCGAACACCGACGTGACAACTCCTGACACCACCACCGCGCGCGTCGACTTCTGGTTCGACCCGCTGTGCCCGTGGGCGTGGATCACGTCCCGCTGGATGCTGGAGGTGCGGGAAGTCCGCGATGTGGAGATCCACTGGAACGTCATGAGCCTCGCCATCCTGAACTCCGGCCGCGATCTCAGCCCCGAGTACCGCGCCAACATGGAGCGCGCGTGGGGGCCGGTCCGGGTCGCGATCGCCGCGGAGAAGGAGCTGGGCAGCGAGATTCTGGAGCCGCTCTACACGGCGATGGGCACCCGCATCCACAACGAGGGCAACAAGGACCTCGATGTGGTCATCAAGGAGTCGTTGGCCGAGCTCGGCCTGTCGCCCTCCCTCGCGGATGCCGCGCACTCAGGAGAGTTCGACGAGGCGCTCAGCGCGAGCCACCACCGCGGCATGGACCCGGTCGGCCTGGACGTCGGCACCCCCACCGTCCACGTCGACGGCGTGGCCTTCTTCGGGCCCGTGCTCTCCCGGATCCCGCGTGGCGAGGTGGCAGGCACCGTGTTCGACGGCGCCCGCCTGCTCGCGAACTACCCGCACTTCTTCGAGCTCAAGCGCACCCGCAACGAGCGCCCCGAGTTCGACTGACGGGTTAGCCCCGCGCGATCACCGTGTCGCGCAGGACACCCGTTTCGAGCTCCATCTCGCGCAGCCGGGCCTTCACGAGGTCGCCGATGCTCACCACGCCGCTCACCTGCCCGTTGTCGACCACGGGCAGGTGGCGGTGGCGGCCGATCGTCATGGTGGCCATCGCCCTGGCGACGGTCTCGTTCGACGTGCAGGTACGCACCTGGCGGGTCATCACCTCGGTGACCTCGAGGGCGAGGGTCCCCGAGCCGTGCCGACCCAGGGCCAGCACGACGTCGCGCTCGGAGACGATGCCCGCGATCGTGTCGTGGGCGTCCAGCACGAGCAGCGCGCCGACCCGCGCCCTACCCAGCTCGGTGACGACGTCGGCGACCGTCTTCCACAGTCGGACGGAGTGCACGGTACGGCCCTTGGCGTCCAGGATGTCCGCGATCCTCATCGATGCTCCTCTTGCCAGCTCACGGCCTCATTAACGGGCCCACTAGTGACGATGATGCTCGCCGCGCCGGTCCGGCGCCATGCCCCCCCCGATTCAGCAGGAGCACGCGGAGGTTTCAGGCTTCTCTCAGCGCCGCCGGCTAGGCTGTGGGGCTGGATTCCACCTGTGTCGGATCCACGCTGCACGGATCCAGTGTGAGGGAGATGGATGACCGCGCCAGGGAGCGACCCGCTGCGCATCGGCAACCGCTACCGCATCGAGGAGCAGATCGGCGTCGGCGCCATGGGGGCCGTCTGGCGGGCCACCGACGAGCTGCTCAACCGGCCCGTTGCGGTCAAGGAGCTGCTCGCCGTCGCGCCGAACACGAGCGCGGCGGAGGTCGAGGAGTCGCGCCAGCGGATCCTTCGTGAGGGCCGCATCGGCGCCCGGCTCCAGCACGCGCACGTCATCAGCATGTTCGACGTGGTCATCCACGAGGACCGGCCATGGCTGGTGATGGAATACCTCCCATCCGACTCGCTCGCCACGGTCGTCCGGCAGAAGGGGCCCCTGCTGCCCGTCCAGGTCGCCGCGATCGGGCGTGATGTGGCCGACGGGCTGGCGGCGGCGCACCTCGCGGGCGTGGTGCACCGCGACGTCAAGCCGGGCAACGTCCTCATCGGCACCGACGGGCGCGTCAAGCTCACCGACTTCGGGGTGTCCCGCGCGGTCGACGACGTGCAGCTCACCCGCACCGGGCTGATCGCGGGCACCCCGGCGTTCCTCGCGCCGGAGATCGCCCAAGGGCGCACCCCGACCGCGGCGTCCGACGTCTTCGCGCTCGGCGCCACGCTCTACGCGGCGGTGGAGGGCGTGCCGCCGTTCGGCCTCGACGACAACGCCTACGCGCTCCTGCACAAGGTCGCCACCGAGGCCCCCGTACCGCCCCAGCACGCGGGCCCGCTCACCCCGGTGCTGATGCGGCTGCTCGCTGTCGACCCGAACCACCGTCCGTCGGCCGCGCAGGCCCGCGACCTGCTCGGCGCCGTCGCGTCCGGTCAGCAGCCGTTCCTCGAAGGCGGCACTGGCATACCGACCCCGACCCGCGTCTTCAGTGCGGGTGCTGTCGGGGCGGCGGGCGCCTCCGGCCCGTCGACGCGACCGGACCTGGCCGTGCCTGCGTATGCGCCTGCCGACGGCGCCCGCCGTCGTCGGGCGCCGCTGGTGACCGCCGCTTTGCTGGCGGTGCTGGTCGTCGGCGGCGCAAGTGCGGCGATCGCGCTGACCGGGAGCGCAGAGCCGACCACAGCCGCCACCCGGGCCGCCCCGACGACGGCGCCGACCGCAGCGTTGTCGACCGCAGCGTTGTCGACCGCGGGACCGACGACGGCGGCGACGAGCGTGACTCCGAGCCCCACGCCCAGCCCGTCGCCGGGCACGCAGGATCCGGTCGCGTTCGTCCAGCGCTACTACGCTCTGCTGCCTGACCACCCCGACGCGGCGTTCGAGATGCTGGGGCCCACCGCGCAGAGCCTGTCAGGCGGGCGTGACAAGTTCACGAACTTCTACGCGACCATGTCCGCGGTCACGCTGCAGGATCCCCGCCAGACCGGCGACAACACCGTCAGCGCCCGCGTTCATTTCGTCCGGAAGGACGGCGTCGCCACCAACGAGGCGTACAGCTTCACGTTGGGAACCGACTCCAACGGCACAACGCTGATGGAGTCATTCAGCCACTGAGATGACCGCCCCACCCCAGGTGCTGGCCCTCGCAGAGCCCGCTGTCGCTTCGGAGGGTCCGCGCCCCGACCTTAGGTCAATGCCGGTTACTTGAGGGCAGGCAGGAACGGCCCGTCCGATGGTCTTGATCTCCGGGGGTAGCGGGGTTGTCGGTGGTG
This sequence comes from uncultured Actinomycetota bacterium, assembly GCA_963826705.1. Classification (GTDB taxonomy): domain Bacteria; phylum Actinomycetota; class Actinomycetes; order Mycobacteriales; family Pseudonocardiaceae; genus Pseudonocardia. The sequence continues at coordinate 72,876 of CAWGYF010000015.1, read as the reverse complement.
GCTGCGTTTCTGACGGTCGCCGCCGCCCGTGATCGCCTTCTTGGCCTGCTGCCGAGCACTTGATCACCGGTTGTGGGACATGAGGGCCATATATGGCCTTCATGTCCCAATCTTGGCGATCACCGTTCACCGGGAGGCCCGCAGCCAACCCGCAGCCAGGCCATGATCGTCAAGAGTGGTGTCGGCGGCGCACCACTGCACTCTTAGCACCGCGTGCGGCGATCACCATGGCGACCGGGTCGAGTGTGCGGTTCTTACGGGGTCCGCTCACTCTGCGCACTTAACTGGTGTGCACCCTTCAGTTGTCAGCGATCATCACAGCTCGGGTGCTGTCTGGTGCGGGCAACTATCAGCTGCCGGAAGTCCTACCCCGTGATCGCGGCGAACCGCACACCAGGGACCTGTCCTGCACCCTGGTGTGCGCCTCACGGCGATCACGACCGGCGCGGTGGCCCACGGGCGGGGGTGCGGGCACCACTGTGCTTGTGCCGTTCTGGGCGTTCTAGGCCGTCTGCTCGACGGGGTTGGACAGGTGGCCGCCCACCCACGCCACCACCTCGCGGACGAACACGCCCCGGTTGTCCACGCCGTGCACCTCGTGGCCCTCGTCGTCGAAGAGCAGGAACGCGGGGGAGGCACCGCGTTCGCGCAGGGCCGCGACGATCTGCTGCGCTTCGACCAGCGGCACGTTCGTGTCGTGTGCCCCGTGCACGACGAGCAGCGGCGCGGTGATCCGGTCGGCCTTGTGGATCGGGGACAGCGCCCGCAGCAGGTCGGCGTCGACAGCGGGGTCGCCGTACTTGGTCGTGGCCGCGGCGGCGATCCACGGTTCGGTCGCCGCGTAGAACGTGGCGAAGTCCGAGATTCCGCACACGTCGACGCCCACGGCGAACAGCTCGGGGAATTGCGCCAGCGCTGCCAACGTCAGATAGCCGCCGTAGGAGCGGCCCGCGATCCCCACGCGCGCCGGATTGGCGAGGCCTGCTTCCACGAGGAACGTCACGGCGGCCCGCACGTCGGTGATCGCGACGAACCGCCGCGCGAGGTCGTCGGCCGCGGCGAAGGTGCGCCCGTACCCGCCGGAGCCGCGCACGTTCGGGGCGAACACCGCGACCCCCCGCTCGAGCAACGCCTGGAACAGCGGCTGGTACACCGGCCGCTCCTGGGCCTCTGGGCCGCCGTGCAGCCAGAGCAGCGTCGGCAGGGGGCCGAGCGCTCCGCGCGGGCGGAAGAGCCACCCGGCCAGTGGCAGCCCGTCCTCGGCCTCGAACACGTGCAGCGTGGGCGCGACGAGCCCGCTGTCCTCCCGGCTCTCCTCCGCGTCGGCGGGCAGCAGCGTCGTCGGTTGGGTGGGGTGGTCGAGCGCGAGGTGGCAGATCCGGGGCGGGACGGTCGGCCCCTCGCAGCCGAGCAGGATCCCGTCGCCGGTGCGGGTGAAGGCCAACCCGGTGACGACCTCGCCGGGTGCGGCGACGACCGGCTCGACGTGGCCGGAGCGCAGATCGAGCAGCTCGGTCTCACTCCGCCCGTCGACGTTCCACACGAGCGCCGCGCGGGCCCCCGCCGGGTCGAGCGCGACGAGGTCGAGGTCGCGGTCGGGACGCTCGGCGATCGGGAACACGGTCGACACGCCCGAGATGCCGCGCAGCGTGACGGCCAGCAGCGCCGCCCGATCCCGGCCCGCGTCGGTGTGCACGTAGAGCTGACGGCCGGTGACGCCGAACCTGGCGTCGGCGATCAGGGCCTCGCCGCCGGGGATCAGCTCGGTGCGCCGCCCGGTCCGCAGGTCGACCAGCTCCAGGTGGCGCGCGCCCCGACGACCGAGCCGGACGACCGCGCGCCGCCCGTCGCCCGACACCGCGCACACGCGCGCGGCGGGGCCTGCCGCGAGCACCGTGGACGTGCCGTCGCGGACGTCGACGAGGCAGGCCTGCCCGTCGCCGCTGCCCTCGGGGAACACCGTGAGCCCCACTTGGCGTCCGGTGGGGGACCAGGCGCCCAGTGTGGCGGCGGCGGCGCCGGGCGCGAGGTCGCGGACGTTGCCGGTGAACGGGTCGACGAGGTGGACGCCGGTGCGCTCACCACCGTTGGGCGCGACCTGCATCGCGATCCATGCGCCGTCGGGCGACCAGGCCAGCGCGTTGACGTCGGCGAGGTCGCTGAGCGGCCGGTCCGGCTCGACGACCACATTGTCCTTGAGCTCGGCCAGCCACGCACGGGGCCTGCCGTCGGCGTCGGCGATCCAGGCCAGGTTCGTCCCGTCAGGGGAGGGCGCGGGGGAGGCATGCGAGATCGGGCCCCGGCGTGCGGCAAGCCGTTCGGTGAAGTCGGACAATCCGCTAGATCCCCCTCTCCTGCAGCCACATTTCCAGAAGTGCCACCTGCCAGAGCGCGTTGGAGCCCAGGTTGGTGCGCTGTGTGTTGGGGTCGGCGAGCATGGCGTCGAGCCAGTCGCGGCGCACCAGGCCGCGGGCCTTGGCCACCGGGTCGTTGACGGCATCGCGTACCCGCTCCAGGAACGGGCCCTCGAGGTGCCGGATCGCCGGAACGGGGAAGTAGCCCTTGGGCCGGTCGATCACCGCGTCCGGCACGACACCGCGGGCGGCTTCCTTCAGCACGCCCTTCCCGCCGTGCGCGAGCTTGAGCTCGGGTGGGCATGCGGCAGCCAGCTCCACCAGTTCGTGGTCGAGGAACGGTACGCGCGCCTCCAGCCCCCACGCCATGGTCATGTTGTCGACGCGCTTGACCGGGTCGTCCACCAGCATGATCGTCGAGTCGATGCGCAGCGCGGCGTCGAGCGTGTCCGCGGCGCCGGGCATCGCGAACTGCTCGGCGAGGAACGCGCGGCTCGGGTCGGTGGGCAGCAGCCACTCGGGCTCGAGGATGGTGGCGAGGTCGTCGTGGGGCCGGTCGGTGAACACCCGCGCGTAGGCCTCGACGCTGCGGGAGCGGGGCACCCCGGCCAGCGGCGGATACCAGCTGTAGCCCGCGAACACCTCGTCGGCGCCCTGGCCGGACTGGACGACCTTCACCGACTTCGCGACCTCTTCGGACAGCAGATGGAACGCGACGCAGTCGTGGCTGACCATCGGCTCGGCCATGGCGGTGATGGCGTTGTCGACGGCGGGCAGCATGCGGGCGGGGTCGACGAGGATCTGCTGGTGGTCGGTGCCGAAGTGCTCGGCGATCAGATCGGAGTACTCGAACTCGTCGCCGCTCTCGCCCGCCGCGGCGTGGAAGCCGACGCTGAAGGTCTTCAGGCCGGTCTGCCCTTCGTCGGCGAGCAGGGCGACGACGAGCGACGAGTCCAGGCCGCCCGACAGCAGCACCCCGACGGGCACGTCCGCGACCATGCGGCGGCGCACGGCGACCCGCAGCGACTCCAGCACCGCGTCGCGCCAGTCGCGCGCGGTCATGCCCTTGTCCTGCTCGCGCCGAACGTGCTCGGGGCGCCAGTAGACGTCTTCGGTGCCGCTGCCGTCGGGGCGGATCGTGCGGACCGTGGCCGGGGGGAGCTTGCGGACACCGGCCACGATCGTGCGCGGCGCCGGGACGACGGAGTGGAAGCTCATGTAGTGGTGCAGCGCGACCGGGTCGATCGACGTGTCGACGTCGCCGCCGTCCAGCAGGGCGGGCAGGGAGCTGGCGAACCGGATCCGTCCCGGCGTCTCGGTGAGGTAGAGCGGCTTGATCCCGAGGCGGTCGCGGCCGAGGGTGAGCACGCCGGTGTCGCGCTCGGCGACGGCGAACGCGAACATTCCGTAGAAACGCTCGACGCAGCCCGCGCCCCAGCGGTGGTAGGCCTTGAGAATCACCTCGGTGTCGGAGTGCGAGAAGAACCGGTACCCGGCGCCTTCGAGCTCGGCGCGCAGCTCGCGATAGTTGTAGATGCAGCCGTTGAACACCGCGGCCAGACCCAGCTCGGAGTCGACCATGGGCTGGGCGCCGCGCTCCGACAGGTCGATGATCTTGAGGCGGCGATGGCCGAGGGCGGTCGCGCCCGAGGCATGCAGACCGGAGCCATCTGGCCCGCGGCGGTGCATCGCCTCGGTGATGCGGGCGACGGCAGCGATGTCGGGCTGTCCACCGTCCAGCCTGATCTCGCCGGCGATCCCACACATGAGCGCCTCCCTGTGGTCGTCGGTACGCGCAGTGGACAGGGCAATGGCCCGCCCGCGCAAGTCCCTCCCGCGCCTTCGACGCCCGTGCGCGGAAAAGGTGGCCAGGACCACCGTTTCCGCGCACGACCGTCGGCGGCTCATCGTGAGGTGGTCGCATGAGTCCAGAGCTCGGTGTTGTGTTCCGTCCGCAGTCGCCACCCGAGCGCCTGCGCGAAGTCGCGCAGGCCGCCGAGGCGGCCGGGATCGCCCAGCTGTGGCTGTGGGAGGACTCGTTCTTCGAGGGCGGGATCGCGACGTCCGCCGCGGCCCTGGCGTGGACCTCCCAGCTGCGGGTGGGCGTCGGTCTGCTCCCGGTGCCGCTGCGCAACCCCGCGCTGGCGGCGATGGAGATCGCCACGCTGGCCCGGATGTTCCCCGGCCGGTTCCTGCCCGGGCTGGGCCACGGCATCCTCGAGTGGATGGCGCAGGCCGGTGCCGCGGTGGCGTCGCCCATGACGTTGCTGGGGGAGTACACCGCCGCCGTCCGTGCGCTGTTGGCGGGCGAGCGCGTCACGACGGCGGGTCGTTACGTGTCCCTCGACGCCGTGGCGCTGGAGTGGCCGCCCTCCACCCCGCCCCCGGTGCTCGTCGGGGCACGCGGGCCCAAGACGGTCCGGCTGGCCGGGGAGCTCGCCGACGGCCTGTTGTTGGACTCCGGCGCCACGCTCGACGCGGTGCGCGCGGCCCGCGCGCTGGTCGACGACGCGCGGGGCGGGCGCGCGTTCCAGGTGGTGCTGAACAGGGAGATCGACGACGTGGGCGCGATCGAGGATCTGATCCACGCGGCCGCTGAGGCGGGCGCTGACGTGGTCGTGCTGGAGGCGCCCGGCGCCAACCCCGACCCGGGGCCACTCATCAAGGCGCTCGCCCGCCGCTGAGCGGTCGGGCTTCGATCACCGGTACCGATCACCGCGCCAGATGGAGCTCGACGGCCCGCGTGATGCGGACGCGGTCGCCGGTCGCCAGCAGGTCCAACAGGGCTCCGCGGAGCACCGCGAGGAGGAGGGTGCGCTCGGCAGCCGCCTCGACCCCGTCGGTAGGCGTCTGGAAGCCCGCGAGCAGCGACAGCCAGTCGTTCACGGTCTGCTCGGCGAAGCCCGCCCAGGCGCCGTCCGGTTCGATGAGGGAACGCGCGTAGGCCTCCGTCCACAGCGCGAGCACGTTGCCGTGCTCCGGCGACGCCAGCCATCTCCAGAGGCGCACGGCGGCGTCGGCGAGGGTGCCCCGGTCGTCGCGCACGGCTTCCAGCAAGGCCAGCTCGTCCGCGCGCGAGCGCTCCAGCAACGCCTTGACCAGCCCGTCCTTCGAGCCGAAGAGATACAGCAACACGCGGGGGCTGGAGCCGACGGCCTCGGCCAGCGGTCGCAGCGACATCCCGACCAGCCCGTGCTCCTGCGCGTGCCGGTAGGCGCGATCGAGAAGCTCCGCTCGCCGCGCCGACTCGGCCACGGTGCTAGTGTGCCCCACTGAAACGATCGTTTCAGTGCGAGGGGGCGGCATGGACGAATCCGACGCGGCGATCCGGCCCCTCGGCGTGCCCGGCGACCTCGGGTGGGTTGTGCAGGCGCACGGTGAGCAGTACGCCGCCGAGTTCGGCTGGGATATCAGCTTCGAGGCCTTGGTGGCCCACATCGTCGCCGACTACGCCGCCGCCCACGATCCCGAGCGTGAGGCGGCGTGGATCGCCGAGGTGCAGGGGCGTCGGGTCGGCTGCGTGTTCTGCGTCGGCAAAGACGAGCAGACGGCGCAGCTTCGGATCCTGCTGGTCACGCCGGAGGGCCGCGGGCGGGGACTGGGTCGGCGCTTGGTCGACGAGGCGGTCGGGTTCGCCCGGTCGGCGGGCTACCAGCGGATGGCGCTCTGGACCAACGCCCCGCTCGTCGCGGCCCGTCAGATCTACCTCGCCCGCGGCTTCCGGCTCGTCGAAGAGGAACGCCACCACAGCTTTGGCGTCGACCTCGTCGGCCAGACCTACGTCCTGGACCTCGGCTAGTGCTGGCCATGATCGCCACGAGAGCGCAGTTTCCGGTGATCAAATCCCCGAAACAGCGCTATCGTCGCGATCACGCGATCGCCCGGCGGCAACAGTCCGGCCGTACTGTCTGCTGCCATGGCTGAAGGCGAGCCCGCAGGCGGGGGGTGGCGCGCCCGGACGGCGTGGGCGACGGGTCGCGGCGCGCCGCTGCGCGCGTTCGTCCGCACCGAGACCTCCAGCGCCGTCGTGCTGGTCGCAGGCGTCGTGGCCGCACTGGTGTGGGCGAACGTCGACACCGCGTCCTACACGGGGGTCTGGGAGACCCGCGTCGCGGTGCGCATCGGGTCGCAGGAGTTCGGGCAGGACCTGCGGTCGTGGATCGACAACGGCCTGATGACACTGTTCTTCCTCGTCGTGGGCCTGGAGGCGCGGCGCGAGTTCGACTTGGGCGATCTGCGGGAGCGGCGACGGTTCCTGTTGCCGCTCGCGGCCGGCATCGTCGGCATGGCGCTCCCGATCGCCATCTTCCTGGTCATCAACCTCGGTCAGCCGACCGCCCACGGCTGGGGCGTGGCGATGTCGACGGACACCGCGCTCGCGCTGGGGCTGCTGGCGATGCTCGGCCGCGACGTGCCGGACAAGGTGCGCCTGTTCGTGCTGACCATCTTCGTGGTCGACGACCTGGCCGCGCTGCTCGTCATCGCGATCGCCTACAGCGACCACATCGTGGTGGCGCCGCTCGTCATCGCCGTCGTCGTGTTCAGCCTCGTTCTGCTGGCGACCCTCCGACGGATGCGCAGCCGCGCGCTCTACCTCTTCTTCGGCGTCGTCATCTGGCTGGCGTTGGAGGCGAGCGGCGTCGACCCGGTCGTCGCGGGGCTCGCCATCGGCCTGGCCGCTCCGGCCTACACCCCGAACAGGGACGAGCTGGAGCAGGCGACCGGACGCGTGCGCCTGTTCCGCGAGCAACCGACACCCGAGCTGGTGCGCGCGGCCACCGCGAGCCTCACCTCGACGCTGTCGCCCAACGCCCGGCTGCAGAGCTTCTACCACCCGTGGACGAGCTTCGTCATCGTTCCGCTCTTCGCACTGGCCAACGCGGGCGTCGTGGTGAACACCGACATCCTCGCCCACGCCTACACCACACCGGTCACCCTCGGTGTCCTGCTTGGCTACGTGGTCGGCAAGCCGCTGGCCGTGGTGCTCACCTCGGGGGCCGTCACCCGGCTCAGCCGTGGCCGGATCCGGCCGCCGGTCGGGTGGGCGGCGGTGCTGGGCAGCGGGACGATCGCGGGGATCGGCTTCACGGTCACTCTGCTCATCGCCGACCGCGCCTTCTCCGGCGCCGAGCTCGACGAGGCCAAGGTCGGCGCGTTCTCGGCGGTCATCGTGGCCTCCGCGCTGACGTGGGCGGTCTACCGGCTCACGGCGCTGCTCCCGCCCGCGGCCCGCGCACGTGCGGTCTACGGGGACACCATGCTGATCCAGGACCTCATCCCGGAGGTCGACCCCGCCCTCGACCACATCCGCGGGCCCCTGACCGCCCCGATCACCGTGATCGAGTTCGGCGACTTCGAGTGCCCGTACTGCGGGCAGGCCGAGCCGGTGGTGCGTGAGCTGCTGACCGACGTCAACGTGCGCTACGTCTGGCGGCACCTGCCGCTCACCGACGTGCATCCCCATGCGCATCTCGCCGCGGAGGCCGCGGAGGCCGCCGCTGCGCAGGGCGCGTTCTGGGAGATGCACGACCTCCTGCTCGCCCGCCAGGACGATCTGCGCCGTCCCGATCTGGATCGCTACGCCCGGGAGCTGGAGCTGGACGTCGAGCGGTTTCAGGACGACCTGCGCCGCCACGTCCATGAGACACGGGTCGCCCAGGACGTCGAGTCGGCCGACGTCAGCGGCGTCTCCGGCACGCCGACGTTCTTCATCAACGGCCAGCGTCACCACGGCGCCTACGACGTTCAGACCCTCGGTGCCGCCATCCGCACCGCGCAAGCCCAGTTGCGAGCTGCCCGCCGCTGAGTCAGAAGACCCTGCGGGCGGCAGCGCTCGAACCGGACCCTGCGGGCGAGCGGCAGCGCTCGAACCGGCGCCGCTAGCCCCAGCACAGTGGGCGACGGGGGAGCCCGGCTGGTCTGCGCCGGGCCTGGCGCCTGAACAGTGGGCGACCGGGGAGCCCGGCTGGTCTGCGCCGGGCCTGGCGCCTGAACAGTGGGCGACCGGGGAGCCCGGCTGGTCTCCGCCGGGCCCGGCGCCTGACCGGAAAATAGGTGCCCGTGAGGCTGGTGGTGCTGATGTCAGATTTTCGGCGCTGAACGCCCCCCGTCAGGGGCCACAACCGCTGAGATGAACGCCAGCGGGCTACCGCCCCGAGCGCGACCCCCACCAGGTTCACCTCAGGCGCAGACATCTCCGGCCGCCGAGAGTCAGGGATCCGCACCGCACGCGACAGATCGGTGACTCCCGCGGGACCGTGCCGAGCTTTATCCCTGCACGAGCGGGCCGCCAGGCCACCAAGGTCTGCAAGGAGGGCGCACGGGCCGAGAAGCCCGCCTTGACGCCTCCCCGCTGCAGGCCCGGCTGGACAAGATCGGCGGAAGTGGTGCCCCACGTGCGGAGGCGCACCCTTGGCACCACAAGGGGTGATCACGTCCGCGCCCGCCGGGCAAGATCGGCGGAAGTGGTGCCCGACGTGCGGAGGCGCACCCTTGGCACCACAAGGGGTGATCACGTCCGCGCACGCCGGGTCGCTGCAGGAAAACGATTATCGGCCTTGGAGTTCGTGGCTGAGTTCGGCGAGTTCGCGTCCGCCTGTCATTTCGCTGGCGAGTTTCATCGAGCGTTCCTTCTTGCGGGGACGGAAAGTCAACTGCGGTCGTCGTGGGCGGCGAGGGAGGCCTTGTACTCGGCCTTCAGCTCTTCACCGGGCGGGTAGTTGCCCGCGAGCGGTTCCCCCGCTTGGATCTTGGTGCTGACGTAGGCCTCGAGCTGGTCCTGCTCGTAGCCCTGCTCGGTGATCTCCGCCGCGAGGTGTCGCGGGATCACCAGCACCCCGTCCCGGTCGCCGACCAGGACGTCGCCGGGGTAGACGGCCACCCCCGCGCAGCCGATCGGCACGTTCAGGTCGGCCACGTGGTGCTGAGCCGCCCGCGTCGTGATCGTCACCTGCGCGGCGTAGGTCGGGAAGGGCAGCTTCGCGAGCACGTGCCCGTCGCGCAGGCCGCCGTCGGTCACCACCGCGGCCGCTCCACGCTTCCACGCCCGGGTCATCAACATGTCCCCGCCCGACGCCGCGGTCGGGGTGCGGTAGGAGTCGACCACCAGGACCTGGCCGGGCTGCAAGGCCTCGAACGCCTCCCACTGCAGCGTGTTGCCGCTGCGGTAGAGGTCGAGCCCGTCGACGTCCTCGCGCATGGGGATGAACCGCATCCTGAACGCCTCGCCGACGAACCCGTCGACCACCTCGCTGAGCGGCCTGACGCCCAGCAACTGCGGCTGGCGGAACCCCCGCTTGTACAGCAGTGTGGCGATCGTCGACGTGCTCACCTTCCGCAGCGTCTCCAGCACGCTGGCGGGCAGCGTCGCCAGCTCGGGATCGGTCATCGTGGTCAGCTCCTTCGTTCCGTCGGCGTGAGCGTCTTCGGGGGCGTAGCGGCAGCCCGGCTGCGCGGTAGCAGCGGTCGATCAGCAGTGCGGTGGCGACGGCGTCGTCCGGGCCGGTCGGCATCGATGCGCCGCCGCGCAGGGCCTGAATGAACGCTTCGAGTTGGTAGATGTAGGACGAGCGGGTGCCAAGGTGCTCGGTGCGGGTGTCGTTCCCGGTGCCGACCACCACGCGGTCGTCCTTGTGCGGCTGCACGAAGTCCATGACGGTCGCTTCGCCGAGCCTGCCTTCTACCCGCAGAGCCATTTCGAAGTTGGGATGGGCCATGCTGCAGCGCACCCGGCCGGTCGCCTCGGAGGGGAAGCGCAACAGGGCTTCCAGGGATTCGTCGACGCCTGCCGCCCCGGCACGTTCGGTCGCCCGCGCCTCGACCAGCTCCGGCTCACCGCCCGCCCAGCGGCCCAGTGCGCGATGGGCGTGCAGCCCATAGCAGCCCAGGTCCATCAGGGCACCGCCAGCGAAGTCGAACGACCAGCGTGGGTCGCCGTCGTCGGGTTCGGGCATCGCGATCAGCGCGTCATGCCGCAGCTCGCCCAGCTCGCCTTCGTCCAAGAGCGCGAACAGCCGCTGCATCACCGGATGGAACAGGTAGTGGAAGCCCTCGATCATGGTCACGCCTGCCTTGCGAGCGGCGGTCCGGACCTCGGCGGCCTCTTCGGCGGTCGAGGCGAACGGCTTCTCCGAGAGGACGTGCTTGCCTGCCTCGACGGCGGCGAGGTTCCATGGCCCGTGCATGGCGTTGGGCAGCGGGTTGTAGACCACCTCGACCTCGGGGTCGGCCAACACCGCGGCGTAGGAGTCGGTCGTCTTCTCGACGCCGTGCGCCGCGGCGAACGCTTCGGCGCGGGCGCGGTCCCGGGCCGCGACGGTGACCAGCCGGGTGCCAGTGGCGTGCACAGGCTTGACGATCGCCGACTCGGCGATGCGCGCCGCGCCGAGGATCCCGACGCGCAGCGGCGTCTCGGCGGCGCTCACAGGGTGTCGCCGGGTCGGTCGAGGAGCTTCTTGGCGGTGTCGAAGGCTTTGGTGACGCCCTCGACGAACTCCGTCGTCCGGTGTTGTTCGGAAAGGATCTCCACACCCCAGGGGCCGTGCCAGCCTGCTGTGCGTAGCGCCCTGATCATCCCTGGCACGTCGAAGCTGCCCTCTGAGCAGTATTTCCGACGGTCGCGGGTGTCCTCGAACATCGTGCCGACCATCTGGTCGTCGAAGTCGTTGAGCTCCACGCCGAAGATCCGCTCGATCGGCAACGTCGCGAGATCGGTGACCGGCGTTCCCGCGCGGCCGACGTGCCAGGCGTCGACGAGGAGGTCGACGAGGAGTCCGACGGCGGGGTGCTGGCCTCTTCGACGAGCTTCAGGCCCTGGTGAACGTCGGCGATGTTCGACCACGGCAGGAACTCCAGCGCCACGCGGGTGCCGTGCTCGGCGGCTTCGCTCCCCAGCGTGGTCAGCTCGGTGGCCCACCGTTCGGGGTCCCATGGGCCGCCGCTGACGTCGGGCGCGATCTTGACGGTACGCGCCCCGAGGGCCTCGGCCGCGGCGAACAAGTCACGGCGCACCGCGTCGGAGGCGCTGCGGGCGGGCCCGTCGGTCCACCAATCGCCCAGCAGCTCCACCTCACGGTGCTCGATTCCGTTGTCGTCGAACACCGCACGTATCCCGTTCAGGCCCAGTTCGGCGATGCCCGCCGTGAGGTCGGCGTAGTTGACGCCGAAGCCGCGGAACCCAGCTTGCGCGGCGACTTCGATCCGGGTTCGCAGAGGCACCGGGCTGCGCTCGCCATCGCGCAGCGGTGCCGCGTCGCCTGCGCTGGTCCAGCAAGTGGCCAGCAGGGCTTCGTCGGCCGTCACGAGGTACTCCGCAGAACCGTCCGCAGGTTGTCCGCGCTGGTCCGGACGTCGGCGACCGGCCCTTCGTCGGACGGCTCGTCGGCCAGGATGGTGTCCTGTTCGAGGGTGTACCAGCCTTCGTAGCCGCGCTTGGTCAGGTGCCCCACGATCGCGGCCACGTCGACATCTCCGGTGCCCAGCGGCCGGTACATGCCCCGGCTGACACCCTCGGTGTAGGTCCAGCGGCCGTCCTGCACGTGCTTCGCCTTCGCGGCGTCGACGTCCTTGAAGTGCACGTGCGCGATACGCTCGGGTGCCTGGCGGGTGAGCTCGGCGGGGTCGGTGCCGCCGATGAGCAGGTGTCCGGTGTCCAGGCACAGCGCGATCGAGGATCCTTCCAGCACCCGCTGCACCTCGGCGGTGTTCTCGATCATCGTGCCGACGTGCGGGTGCAGGACCGCGTGGATGCCGTGCTCGGCCGCGACCCGGCTGATGCGGCTGAGGTTGTCCAGCAGGGTCTGCCAGCCGTTCTCGTCGAGTTCGGGGCGGCTGTCGTAGCCGTCCTGGCCGCTGACCGAGGACAACACCAGCGTCGAGGCGTTCGACGCCACGTAGCCTTCGAGGATCCGCTGCACCTCGGGCACCGGGTCGTGGTCGGGCACGTGCAGCAGCAGCGGGGTGAACCCGCCGACGGCCTGCAACCCGTGCTGGGCCAGGACGGTGGCCATCGCATCCGGAGCACTGGGCAGGAACCCGTCGGGCCCGAGCTCGGTGGCCAGCAACCCGACCTCGCGCATCTCGGCGAGGACCTTGTCCGGGCCTAGTTGGTGACCCCAGCCGGGCACCTCGCACACACCCCACGAGATGGGGGCTCCGGCGATCCGGAACTGCGTTGTCTCGGTCATGTCGCGCCTTTCAGGAGGGTCGTGGGGCGGTGGAGGCCGCGTCCCAGTCCGGATTGGCCACAGCTGCGGGTCGGTGGCCTGCGAGGACGTCGACGACGCCCTGCGCGGCGTCGGCGAAGGTCAGCTCCGTGCCCCGTCGGGTCAGTCCCATCATGTGGGGGGTGAGCGTCACGCCGGGGTGGTCGAAGATCGGGTGGTGGGTGGGTGGTTCGGGTTCGAACACGTCCAGGCCGACTCCGGACAGCCTGCCCGATTCGAGTGCGGCGAGGGCGGCGTCGAGGTCGAGCAGGCCGCCGCGGCCGCAGTTGACGAGCACGGCCCCCGGCTTGGCGCGGCTGAGGAACTCGGCGTTGACCAGGTGGTGGTTCTCCGCGGTGAGCGGCACGTGCAGGGTGAGCACGTCACTGGTGGCAACCAGCTGGTCGAGGTCGGGGCAGGCCACGTCCGCGGGTGGTGGGGCGAACGGGTCGTAGGCCAGGACGTGCATGCCGAAGACAGTGGCCAGTTCACCGACCCGGCGCCCGATCCGGCCGTAGCCGATGACGCCGATGGTCGCGCCGTCCAGGTCGCCGGGCGGGCCGCCCGCGGTGCGTTGGGCCCAGCGGCCCTCCTTGATCAGGGTGGTGTAGTGGCCCAGCCGTTTCACCAGGGCCATGGCGTGCGCGAGCACGCCTTCGGCGACCGCTCGGGTGCCGCTGCCCGGCGTCACGACCACCGCGATGCCGCGGGAGGTGGCCGTGTCCAGGTCGATCAGGTCGGTGCCGACCCCGGTGCGGGCCAGGACTCGCAGGTGCGGGGTGCGGTCGAGGAACGCGGCGTCGATCACGGCGTCGGCGCGCACGATCGCGCCTTGCGCGAGGGCCAGGTCGGCGTCGGTGGGTGCGGCGATGAAGTCGATCCCGTCGCCGAGCACACCGGTCACCAGGTCGGGCTCGACCTTGCCGAGCCCGATGACCAGGGGGCGTGTCCGGGTGGTGGTCACTGCCCGGCTCCGGTGGTGGCGGGCTCGCCGCCGTAGGTGGCGCCGGTGACGGCGGGCACTTTCACCCATGACCCGCTGGCCGCCGACGCGACCGCCGCGGAGACGACCTCGGCTGCGGACTGGGCGTCGTTGATGGTGCAGGCACCGGGAAGGCCCTGGGTGACCACTTGCAGGAACTTCTTGGCCTCGATGACCTTGAGATCGTCGTAGCCCATGCTGTTGCCGGGGCCGGGTTGGAACTTGGCGTAGTCACCCATGCCGGGGTTGCCCAGCACGGTGGTGTAGCCTGCGTTGGCGCCGCCGCGGCCGACGGCCAGTTTCAGCTCGTTCATCCGCTCGAAGTTCCAGCTGGCCGAGCCCTCGGTGCCGTAGACCTCGATCGAGAGCCCGCACTGGGGCCCGACCACCACGCGGGAGCATTCCAGGGTGCCCACCGCGCCCGGGCCGCGGGAGTTCGCGGCGAACCGGGCGAGTACGGCGGCGTAGTCCTCGTTCTCCACCGGGCCCATCTCGCCGTCCTCGATGACCGCGAAGTGGGTGCCCGAGCCCATGGGCAGGATGGGCCGTTCGGCGTGGATGATCGTGGACAGGGCGGTGACCTCGTCGATCGGGCCGACGACGTACTGCACGAGGTCGGCGACGTGAGACAGCAGGTCGCCCATGGCGCCGCTGCCGGAGTACTCCTTCTGGAAGCGCCACGAGAGCGCGCCCTTGGGTTCGGCGGCGTAGCCGTTGAGGAACACCGAGCGGATGTTGGTGATCCGGCCCAGGGTGCCCTCGGCGATCAGTTCACGCATGCGTTCGACCGCGGGGGCGTGGCGGTAGTTGTAGCCGATCGAGGTGGCCACCCCGGCGTCGCGGGCGGCCGCGGCGACTTCGGCGGTCTCGTGGGAGTCACGGCCGACGGGCTTCTCGATCCAGAACGGTTTGCCCGCCTGGGCGGCGGCGATCCCGATCTCGCGGTGCAGCATGTTCGGCGCGCAGATCGACACGACATCCACCTCCGGGTCGGACAGGACGTCGCGGTAGTCGGTGGTGCCGCGCTGGTAGCCCAGCACGTCTTTGGCGTACTCGACCCGGTCCGGGGCGGTGTCGGCGGCGATCACCAGCCGGCATTTCACCCCCAGCTCGGGATAGACCGAGGGCATGGCCTGGTAGGCGCGGGTGTGCAGCTTGCCCATCCAGCCGACGCTGATCAGGCCCACACCGATCTCACGGGTTTCAGTCATCACAAAGTCTCTTTTCCGAAATGCTGTTGATGGAGGAGGAGAGGTCCAAGCCCGGACCGTGGTCAGCCGAGCCAGAACTGTTGTGACAGCCCGGCCTCGTACGGTTGATGCGGTCGAAAAACCGCGACACCGGGCGCAGGGCATCGTTCACCGTGGCATCGGCCTCGACCGGGTGCTGCAGCTGCTGCAACACCGGGCCCTGGCGGCGGGTGGCGTAGGTGTCGCCCAACAGCAGGAGCACGGGCAGCCGGTTCACCGTGGCCAACCCGGCCCCGGTGACCGTGTTCAACGCACCCGGCCCGATCGAGGCGGTCACCGCCAGGGTCGCACGCCGGCGGGTGGCCTTGGCGTAGCCGACACCCAGATGCACCAGTGACTGCTCGTTGCGGCCCTGCACAAACGGCATCACCTCGCTGAGCTGGTCAAGGGCCTGACCCAGGCCTGCGACGTTGCCGTGCCCGAAAATGCCCAGCATGGCCGGGATCAGGCGGCGGCGGCTGCGTTCTGGGGTTTGGGCATCGGCGACCGAGTACTGCTTGGACAGATAGGTGACGACGGCCTGGGCGACGGTCAACCGGACCGTCTTACCCGAACGGCTGTTGCTCATGATCTGCTTCTCCGAAGATCGGTGGGGGTTCGGGGATTTACCAGGGCTTGCCGTGCAGGACGACCGTCTTCTCCTCGGTCATCTCCGCGACCGCGGTACGCGGTCCTTCCTTGCCGATACCACTGCCCTTCAACCCGCCATAGGGCATCAGATCCGCCCGCCACAACGGCGTCCAGTTGATGTGGATGTTCCCCGCGTCGATCTCGCGGATCGCCCGCACCGCACCCGCGATGTCGGAGGTGAACAGCCCGGCGGCCAGCCCGAACGGGGTGCCGTTGGCCTGCGCGATAGCCGACTCCCAATCCTCGGCCCTGCTCACCGCGACCGCAGGCCCGAACAGCTCGTCCTGGCTGAACGGCGAGGACGGCTCGACATCGGCGACCACGGTCGGGGCGATCACCGCACCGTCACGCTCCCCCCCGGTCAGCACACGGGCACCGTCCTTCACCGCCGCAGCGATCGACTCCTCGACCCGCTCCGCCTCCGCAGTGGTGATCAAAGTACCCATCGTGGTGTCCGACGCCGACGGGTCACCGAAACGGATCGCCTCCACCTTCGGCACCAACGCATCCAAAAACTCTCCGTTGATCGCCGGGTGGGTGATCACCCGCTGCACCGAGATACACACCTGGCCCGCGTTGACAAACCCGCCCAAAGCGACCGCGCTGGACGCCAACTCCAGATCGGCGTCCGGCATGATGATCACCGGGCAGGACGTGCCCAACTCCAACGACAGCTTCTTCACCCCCGCCCGGGAGGCGATCCGCTCGCCGATACCGGTCGAACCGGTGAACGACACCTTCCGCACCCGCGGATCGGCCACCAACAGGTCACCCAACGACCCGCCCGGCCCCGTCAACACCGACAGCACACCCTCGGGCAACCCGGCGTCCATGAAACATTCCGCCAACGCCAACGCGGTCAACGGGGTGGTACGAGCAGGCTTGAGAACAACCGCGTTGCCCGCCGCCAACGCGGGGGCGATCTTGTGCAGCACCAGCAGCGCCGGATAGTTGAACGGGGTGATCGCCACGACGGTCCCGATCGGCTGCCGGATCGTGAACCCGATCTTGTCCAGCCCCGTGCCCGGGTTCGCATCCAACGGCAGCGTGTCGCCATACAACTGGGTACCCTCGAACGCCGAGAGCCGGATCAGATCACCGGCCGGCCCACCTCACCCCTCGCCCTCAGTGATCGTCTTACCATTCTCGGCGCTCAGGACCGCAGCGATCTGCGCGATGCGCTCATCAGCAAGAGCGGCCGCCTTCAACAGAATCCCCATCCGCACGTGCGCCGGGGTGCGCCGCCAGATCACGCACCCACTTGGACCGGTCCAATATGACAGCTGAGAAGCTGACGGTCAAGCCTTCGCGTCGAAAGTTGTTGCAGCGGCTGAACGAGATGTCAGGCAAGATCGTCAGCGTAGTTCCTGAACTGCGGGATGACCTGATGGGCCATCGGCTCGCACGGATCGTGCCGCGATCGGGCGAGCATCCATCTGCTCCGAGATCCTGATGGCACGCCGCCGTCTGACGCCCATCGTGGCCTGTCGAGACGATTCGTCCTGGACCGATCCAAGAATTGAGCGTCCGATTTCGCCTGCTGGTAGAAAACGATCCAGACCAGCCGGGCTCGGGGACCGAAGCGTCATCGGCGGCTGGACGGAGACCACCGGTTAGCAAGGCCCCGCTCGCCGCCCGGATCGGCGGCGAGCGGGGCACCTCCGTCAAGTCGGCCTACTGCTCTTCCCCGGCGCTGATCGAGCGATCCTCGACCGGCCCCGCACCCGCGTGCTGAAGCTCAGGACGGCGGCTCGCGCACCTCGTCGATGCGAACCGGGCGGTGCTCGGCCAGCGACAGCGTCGCGGCTTCGGCCACCCAGCCGGTCTCCAGCGCGTCCTCGATCGTGCACGGCGAGGGTCGCTTGCCCGCGGCCACCTCGGTGAACGTCGCCAATGACGCCCGGAAGGCGTCGGCGAAGCGGTCCATGAAGAACATGTACGGCTTGCCGCTGGGGAAGGTCACACCCGGCTGCGCCGAGCGCAACGGAAGCCCTTCGTCGAGGCCTGCCGCGATGCTGTCCTCCGAACCGTGCACCTCCATCCGCACGTCGTAGCCGCGAGCGTTGTAGCGGCTGTTGGACACCACGGCGCGGGCGCCGTCGTCGAGGGTGAGCACGATGGCGGCGAAGGCCACGTCCCCGATGTCGGCGAAGACCGGGTCGTCGCGGTCCGAGCCGGTCGCGTAAACCTCGACGACCTCCCGACCGGTGACCCACCTGACCGCATCGAAGTCGTGAATGCTGCAGTCGCGGAAGATGCCGCCCGACACGGCCAGGTAGGCGGCCGGAGGTGGAGCGGGATCCAGGGTGGTGGACCGCACGGTGTGCACCCAGCCGAGCTCTCCGCCCGCGATCGCCTGCCGGACGGCCGCGAAGGCCACGTCGAAGCGGCGCGGGTAGCCGATCTGGATGGGCACGCCCAGCCCGGCGACCCGGCGGGCCACCGCGACGCCTTCGGCCATGGTCTTCGCCACTGGCTTCTCGCAGAACACCGGCACGCCTGCTTCGGCCGCCGCGATGATGAGCTCGGGGTGGGCGTCGGTGGCTGCCGCCACGATCACGCCGTCGACCCCCGAGGCCAGAAGCTTCTCCGGTGTCGGGGCAGCCTCGACGCCGTGTTTGTCGACGACCGACTGAATGGCAACCGGGACGGCATCAGTGACGACAAGCGACGTCACCGACGGTAGGGCGGAAAGCGTCTCGGCGTGGAAGGCGCCGATCCGGCCGAGGCCGATCAAGCCGATTCTCATGGCAGCTCCGATGTCGAAGGGAGGTGAGCAATCAGTCCGAGCCGCCGACGACGGCCTGGTCCCAGTCGATGACCGAGCCGGTGACGACGCCGCTGCGGTCCGAAAGGAGGAAGACGACGAAGTCGGCGATCTCGTCGACCTGCCCCAGCTTGCCCATGGGCACCGACGAGGCAGCCTTCTCTCGCCAGTCGTCACCCGCTCCGTGGAACTCCCGCTGGGTGGCGTCCTCACCCTCGGAGTCGGTCCATCCGATGTCGAGGCCGTTGATCCGGATGCGGTCCCAACGGTGGGCGTGTGCGGCATTGCGCGTCGTCCCGGCGAGTCCGGCCTTCGCCGCGACGTACGGCGAGAGGTAGGGCTGGCCGCCAAGCTCGGCGACCGAGATGATGTTCACAATGGTGCCCGGTGCCTTTCGACCGACCATGTCGCGCACGACGGCCTGCATCGTGAAGTACGGGCCGCGCAGGTTCACGGCGACGTGTGCGTCGAACAGCTCAGGCGTCGTGTCGAGCAGGGTGCCGCGCGCGGTCAGGCCCGCCGAGTTCACCAGGCAGTCGACACGGCCGAACTCGGCGACGGCGGCCTCGACGGCCGCTTGAGCCTGCGCGACGTCGCTGATGTCGGCCTGTACGAAACGCGCGGTCGCGCCCTGTTCGGCCAGCTCGGCGACGAGCTTCTCGGCCGGTTCGCGACGACGGCCCGTGACGACGACCGCCTCGGCGCTCTCGCGTGCGGCGGCGCGAGCGATCGCTGCGCCGAGTCCCTGGCTTCCGCCGCTGACGAACACGATCTTGCCTGTTAGCAGGGGCAACACTTGAGCCTCCTCGTCGATGAGGGCCGTATCGCAACGGGTCGGGTTGCTGTGCGCGGCGCCGATTGAGGCCGTGCACTTCCGCCGATATTGGACCGGTCCAAGATGATGGCGTCGGTCACCGTTGTCAACCTGCCGTAGTTAAGTCATTCTCCATCCGGCCGACGCAGCCCGTCCCCCTCCTCCCGTCACGCGGGAAAGATCAACAATTATGGGTCGCAAGCCTGTCCTCCGAATCTGGCGCCACCGCTCCGAACCCACCTGATGGCACGCCCGAGCTGAAGCGCGTCATCAGCTACCTCACCAGCAGGCTGCACCTCGACCGCGTCCGCAACGTGACGGTCCTCGCCGTCGTGCTCGCCTGCGCGCCGGTCGCGCTGGCGTTCACCGACGCGGTTGCCGTCGTGGTCGCGGCACAGGTGCTGTTCGCCGTCGCGGTGGTGGTCGTCGGCATCCACGCCGGGCTGCTGCTGCACGACGCCGTCGCGTCCTCGGTGCGCGCGGGCGTGTCCTCCGGCGTCGGAACCCTGTCGTGGATCCTCTTCGTGCCCTTCTCCCTGCTGCTGGGCTGGCTCGTCAGGGCTTACGGCGTCGGCTGGGGCGGCTGGGCCCTCACCGGCATCGCCACGCTGCTGGCCGTGCTTCTCGTCGTCTCGGCCCGCCGCGGTCCGACCGTCGCGGTCGAGGAGACCCACCAGCGCCCGATCGTGCCCGCGGAAGTCGCCTGCCGTGAGCTTGTGCGCCTGGCCACCGACTACCTCGACGGCGTCCTGCCACCGCACTGGCGGCGTGGCGTCGACGATCATCTCGCCGAATGCGACGGGTGCACCGAATACCTCCGCCAGATCCGGGCGGTCATCGACGCCGTCGAACACCTCGCCACGCACGAGCGGTCGACCGTCGAAGAGGGCGGGCACTGAACCAGGACCGGTCGCCAACACAGTGGTCATCGGTTCGTGCGGGGCTGACCATGATCGCCAGGAGAGCGTCGTTTCCGGTGATCAAAGACCCTGTTGGCGAATTTGAGTCATGCAGCGTTCGGGAAGATCCGTTGTAGGTGTGTGGTCCGGGTTCGGTCCAGGGGGTTGCCGGTGAGCCAGGCGTCGTAGCGGATGAGGTTGATCGCTGCTGCGGCGAGGTTGTGTTCCAGGGTGGTTTTGGGTAGGCCGATGTAGCGGGCGCGGCGGATACCGGTGACGTGGGTGGTCTGTCGCATGGTGCCTTCGACCCCGGCGCGGATCTTGTAGTCGTTGCGCCATTGGTCGGTGCTCTGCTCGGCTCGGGCTTGCTCGACGGCCTCGTGGACGTGGCGGGGGCGCAGGCTCAGTTGGCGTCCCGTGCGGGTGGCGGTGGTGCAGCGGGGTTTGTCCGGGCAGGCCCGGCAGGTGGGAGCAGCGAACTTGACCACGATGACCTGGCTGCCGGCTGGGGTGTCGCGGCGGGTGGCGGGGCTCCAGTTGGTGCTGGTGGCGCCTTGCGGGCAGCGGACCTGGCGGGTGTCCCAGTCGATGGTGAACGCCGCGGTGGTGTAGCCCCCTGCCCGCGCCTGGGGGGAGGTGTCGGCCAGCAACGGGCCGAGCAGGGTGACCCCGCGGGCTCGGGCGGCCAGCAGCAGATCAGCGCTGGTGTAGCCGGAATCGACGACATGCTCGCCGGGCAGCAGGTCTTTGCCGTGCAGACTGTCGTGGATCGGCTCGGTCATCGCCACGTCGGGCACGGTCGCCGCCGTGGTGGCCACATGGGTGATCAGGTTCGGGGTGGCGGGTCGGCCGGTGTGGGGGTCGTCCTGGGCGCGGGTGGAGCAGGTCTCGGTGAAGTGGGCCTTGTAACCGGTCCAGCGCATGCCGCGTTTCTCGCTGTGGCGGGCGTCGAGGTCGTAGGGGGAGACCAGCAGGTGTTGGCCCGGCGGGAGCCCGTGTTCGGCCTCCCGCCGGATCACCTTCTCCCCGTGGGTGTCGCGGACCCGGTAGTACTGCTGGACCCAGATCCGGCGCAGCGCCGCCACCGCGGGCAGCTCGGCCAGCCACACCGGGGCGCCGCCGGCAGGACCGGCATAGACCGCTTCCAGCAGCCGGTAGCCGTCGCGGCCGTAGGCCAGCGCCAACGCGTCGCGTTTGGTTTGGCTCGTGGGCAGGCGCCCGGCGTCGATCCGGCTGCCGTACACCTGCGCCCACGACGGGTCGATCACGGTGGCCAGCCAGGCGGGAGCAGCAGCGGCCAACGCCTCCAGCGCCGCCCGCAGACTTTCCCCGGCCAGCTCCAGCCGGTTGAGCCCGCGCAACCGCGCCAGCACATGGGTGGAGTCGCTGCGTTGCCGCCCGCCCGGCCCGACCAGACCCAGCTCGCCCAGCCGGGCCAGCAACACATCCAGGGCCTCGGTCAAGGTAGGGGAACGCAAGATCAAACCCCCGAAACAGCGCTATCGTCGCGATCACGGCAGGCGACCTGCCGCCCGCCGGGTGATCCCTTGGAGGAGGTCGCCCGCCTGGTCGCGACGGGCAGGTTTCGAGTGCCGATCGCGGCACGCTTTCCGGTCGAGCAGGGCAGAATGGCGAGGTGTCCCGCCCCCCAATCCTCGACGTCCCGCTCGCCCGGGACCCGATCCGGGTCGGCCAGTTCCTCAAGCTCGCAGGCCTCGCCGAGCACGGCGCGCACGCCAAAGAGCTACTGGAAGCGGGCGAAGTGCAGGTCAACGGTCGGGTGGAGACGCGTAGAGGCGCGCGGCTGCGGACCGGTGACGTCGTCGCAGTGCAGGGTCGGCGGGCGCGTCCCGTCGTCCCGCCGGCGGATTGATCGACACTGCGCCGCGCTCGGCGGCCCGGAGGCGACCTCGTGGCGCAGCGCGAGGATCTCGGCATCTTTGGCGGTGCCGGAGCTGAATTCCGCCGACGGCGGATCAGTCGAGGTCCTGCAGCAGCGCGTCGGACGCCGCGAGCAGCTCCGCGACCGCCTCCGCCTCCGCCGCCATTCCTGCCGACACATCGGCGTGCTGATCCGACGCGGTCGGCTCGACGGCCGAGCCGAAGCGGCCGGCCATCCGGGTGCGCAGCTCGCGCTCCTCAGCCCGCTTCTCCTGCTCCCTGGCCCGGCGGTCCCGCTGCCGGTCGATGTCCTGCGCCGACGCCAGCACCTTGCGCAGGTTCAGCTCGATCGCGTCGAGGGACTCGCGTTCCCGCTCCACCCTGGCCAGGATCTCCCGGCCCAGATCGTGCAGCGACTCGTGGTCGAGGGCGCGCTCCGCGTCGAGGTAGTGCCGTTCGACCGCAAGCGAGCGCCCGACCGCCTCCCAGAGGATCACCGGCGCCCGCCGCTGGGGATCGACGGTCCGATCGGTCCAGGAGTTCGTGGCGGCGAGGCCTGCCGCCGTCTCGCAGAGGCGCCAGGCCCGCTCGTCGACGGGCGCGACCCGCAGCCGCGGCCGCTCGTCGGCGCGGCGCCACGTCACCGGCAAGCGGGTGACCAGCGCGGACAGCGCACCGCCGATGACCACACCGCAACTGCCGCCGAGAAGGAAGAACAGCAATACCACCGGCGCGGTCACCTTGTCGCGGGCCGCCCAGAGTCCACAACCGACGATGCAGATCAGGAAGATGACGCTGCGGATCGCGGGGCCGAAGTTGAGGGCTCGCTCGGATCTCGCCTGCGCCGGGTACCGGCCTGCCGGGTCGGCAAGGATGTACCAGCCGCGATCCGCACGGCCGCGCTGAAACTTCGCGAGCGACGGCATCGACGATGTGCTCGTCCGGATGAGTGCGGGCGACCCCGGGGACTCAAGCGGCGACGACACCTTGCCTCCTCGCTCCGGGCACGGTCTCGTCGATGCTATCGAGTCGAGCCGGTCTCGCGGGATCCTCCGCTCGCCCGATAGGAGGCAGTTGTGCGGGCATCCGAGCGGGCGGGGCCACGGCGACCAGGGCCTAGTCGAGGCCCGCGCGCCCGGCGTGGTCTTCGGTGGCAGGGCCAGGACGTTGCGACTGCGGCTCGCCGAGCAGCGCGAGCGGCGTGCCACTGTCTGCCTGCTGCTGATCGGGCGGCGGAACAACGGAGGCTCCCGAGCGGCGCCGTCAACGGAACTGTGGTCGCGAGCCTCAAGACGGGACGACGACGGCTATCCGGCAGGGGTGAGGGTGCGGTGGCTGCGGATGCACTGCGTCATCGCCGTGGCGCTGGCGGTCAGCCGGGCGGTGCTGGCTGTGATCGCCATAGCTGCGACGGTCTGAGTGGCAGGCTGTACGAAGTGGGCCGCGGTAGCCAGCATGATCACGTCACTGAATGACGCGGCGGCGATGATGACCAGTGCGCAGGCAAGTCCGTGCCGCCCGGGTTGCCGCAGGCGACTGCCGATGGGGCCAGTAACGGCCAGGACCAGGATCCCGGCGACCGCGGCAACGGCGATCAGGGGCAGTACCGGGATGGCGTGCAGCAGCGTGATCGGGTCGCGCACCCACCATCGGTTCGGGACGACGACCGAGAGCCAGGACAGACCGATCAGCGGACCCGTCGCCAGGTAGGCGAGGGTGGTGCGGCGGGCTCGGATGACGGCCAACTCGCCTGCGAACCCGGCCGCCAGAGCGGCAGGCGAGCCGAACTCGCGTAGGGCGGCGGCGACGGCCTCGGCCACGGGAACGCCGCGGCAGTGATGGGTGGCGGCCGCCTCGTGCAGGCCGTCGCACAGCTCGTCGAGAATCGCCCGGCGGGGTGCGTGTGGTCCGACGAGGCATTGCCCGACAGCGTCGAGGTAGGCCGCGATGGCCGGTTCAGCCGGTTGCCGGGCGGGCATGCCCGCCTCCCAGAAGCGCGGTGACCGCGGTGGAGAACTCCTCCCAGCCCGCGCGGGTGGTGCGCAGTGCCGCGCTCCCGCCCGGTGTGAGCTCGTAGCAGCGCCGCCGCCGCCCGGACTCCGACGACCATCGCGACCGCACCAGACCGGCCCGTTCCAACCGGTGCAGCGCCGGGTAGACGGTGCCGGTAGGCAGGTCGATCCGGCCGGCGCTGCCCGCCCGCAACCGCTCGATGACCGCGTACCCGTGCAGCGGTCCGGGCTCCAACGCCGCCAGCAGCAGCCCGTCCACGTGGCCCTTGAGCGCTTCGGCCCGCATGCGTAGCGACGCTACTCCATCGCGGTGCTTCCCGCCCATCGTCAGCCCATCCGCGACGTAGACGCGTAGCGTCGCTACGTATAGCGAACCTACGGAGGCCAGCGTGCAACTTGGTTGTCAGAAGTCAGGGCTCGGCGGATGACCTCGTGCAGACAAGCCTGCTCGTGATTCTCATCGCGCTCCACGCCGCATCCGGGATCGTTGCCGTGGCGTCCGGGGCCGGGGCCATGCTCACCCGCAAGGGCAGCCGCCGCCACCGCCGTTTCGGCCGCGCCTACGTGATCGTTCTCGTGCTGCTGTGCGGCACCGCTGCGGTTCTGGCCTGCTTCGACTGGGCCCACCGCAGGCACCTGGCCGTCCTCGGCGCCGTCGCGTTGTCCTGTGTGGCAATCGGGTACAGCGCCGTCCGGCTCGCGCGCCCCACGCATGTCGCGGTCCACCTCAGCGGTATGGGCGTCGGCTACATCGCCATGCTCACCGCTTTCTACGTCGACAACGGCCCCCGACTGCCCATCTGGAGCCTGCTGCCGCCGCTGTGGCTCTGGTTGCTTCCCGCCGCGATCGGCGTCCCCCTCATCGTGCGCGCCGTACTCCGTTCGCGGTCAGGGTGCGCGCGGCCCAGCCGCGCATCGCCAGAGCGATGAGCATCCACGCCCCGGAGGCGCGGGGTCGTCGGCTATCTGTTGGAGAGGTGCGCCTCGGCGCGTGTGGGTTCGAACAGCTCGATGGGGTTGCCGGAGGGGTCGTCGATCACGACCTGCTTGCCGCCGACGCCCGTGATCGGGTCGCTGCGTAGGTGAACGCCTGCGTGGCGCAGGCGGTCCACAGCGCTTGCCAAGTCGGCGACCTCGATGGTGAACCGGTTCCATCCTCCTGGTGTGGGCCGCGTGCCATCGGGCATCTCCTGCCCGCCGCCCGGTCCGCCACCGGGGGCGCTGAGCAGGAGCCGGAGGTCGCCGCGGGTCAGCATGGCGAAGGTCGGTGCGGGGTGCATCTGTTCCTCGAAACCGAGGTGCTGGCAGTAGAAGGCGAGCGCCGTGTCGACGTCGTCGACGATGTAACGGATGCTGACGGTGGCCATCGGAAGGCCTCCTGATCCTCGATGCTCTACCGGGCTGGTCCCATCATCCACTCCTCGTGCCGTTACCGCCGCATGGTCGCTCGCGGAGTAGCTCGACCCGCGCGCGCGGAGGCCTACGGCATCGACCTCGTACTGGTGCGCCGCGTTCGGCGTTCTCGACGGCTTCGCGGGGGAACTCGTCGTGCCAGGGCAGGCCCTGGGTGTCGGGGTGCGTGCTGGCGTCGGCGACGACCGCGATCCACGCGTCGAGCTCGTCGTCGGTGCTGAGGCGTACCTCGATGCCCGGCGGGGTGATCAGCTCGGGCTCGCTGTCGAGGGCGAGCCCGAGGACGTTCTCGAACGACTCGAGGCGGTACCCGCGGTCGGTCAGGAGCTCACCGATCGCGGATTCGGCGAGGTGCGCGAGCTCGACCTGGGCGGCGCAGCGTGGGCGGCGAAGGCCTTCTCGATGGCGTCGAGCTCGCCGTCGCTCGGCACGCCGTCGAAACCGAGACCGACGACCTTGTTGAACGGTGAGTCCGGCTCGGCGAAGCTCGCCATGCCGCCCGCGACCGGGATCAGGAAGCCGTCGATGCCCGTCCGGGCCTGCGTGGCCAGGCAGGCGTCGGCGATGAGCCGGGTCTCGGCGCGCTCGATGCGGCGGGCGAGCGCGGTGTCGCAGAACAACGGTGAACGCGTGGCCATGGTTGCCTCATCTCGTGGTGGTGACCGCGGCCGGGATGTCCTAGCGGCCCGCGCCTCGACGTTCGCCCGTCCGTCGCCAGCGCTCCAAACAAGACCGGTCTTTAACCTTTGCCGGTCTCCACGATAGGAGCGATGGCTAACTTCTCAACTCATTTTCGTGGTTACAGAACTCTGACGGCTGCGCCAGGCGCGGTTCTTGGCGCGGTTGCCGCATTCGGCCATGTCGCACCAGCGGCGCGAGCGGTTGCGGGTGCCGTCCCAGAACGCCCACCGGCAGTCCGGTGAAGCGCACACCTTCAGTCGGGGCCATTCACCGCGGGCCTGCACCGCGAGATAGGCGTCCGCCGCCACCGCGATGGCGAGCCGGGCGGTGTCGTCGCGGTCGACAGCGGTCACGTGCGGTTCGCCTGCCGCCGCGAGCTCGACGAGCAGCAGGCTGTGCTCCAGCACGGCCCGGGCCGCGCCGACGACCGCAGGATCGGCCGGTGTGCCGCAGTTGACCCCGGCGAGCTGACGTAGCCCCTCCCGCAGGGCAGGCACCTCGGTTGGCGCGTCCAGCCCGGCCGGTGCCGGTCGGCCTGCGTCGGTCAGCCACTGCGTCAGCCAGGGTCCGGCGCGGTCGTCGGCCAGCTGGTCGTCACCGTCGGGCAGGTGGGCGCTGTTGAGGAAGGCCACCAGCCGGTGCGCCTCCCGACTGCCTTCGACGCGGTTGCCTGCGGCGCGGGCCTCGGGCGGGCGAACCGCGGACGCAGAGCGCGCCGGACCGGCCGTCAGTTCCGCGACACCGCGTGCCGACGTCGGGAACTGCGCGGCGGTCAAGAGCGCGTCGGCGGCGGTCCTGGCCGCAAGTGCCAGCTCGGCGTCACCGCTGACCTGTGTGGCGGCGCCCTCGTAGAGCAACAGGAGCTGTGCCGCCAAGGCGTCGGGATCACCCGTTGCGGCCCCGGTGGCGAGGCCGGTGAACGTGGCGAGCAGCCACTGCCGGTACCCGCGCGCGACGGCCACCGCGGGGTGGTCGCCGGCGAGCTCGACGCAGGCGTTGGCGAAGGGCGAGCCGCGATATCCGGGCTCGGCGAGCTCGACGGCGAGCAGGTCGTACAGGTGCAGGATCTGCTCGACCGTTGATCCCCGGTGCGTCGCCAGCGCCTGCTCGAGCCGTTCCCGCTGCTGCACCGCCCGCCGCTGCAGGTAGGCCACGACCAAGGCGTCCTTCGACCCGAAGTGGGCGTAGAGCGTGGTCTTTGCCGTATCGGCCGCCGCGACGATCGCCTCGACCCCGACCGCCCGGATGCCGTGCTCGGTGAACATCCGGTCGGCGGCATCGAGGATCCGGGTGCGGGTGGACGGGCGGCGAGCGGTAGGCACGAAACCAGAATACTACCGACCGGTCTGCCCGCACGATTCCTCGACACGGGAATCCGAGGTCACAGCGTCCAGTGGACGGGGGTGGCCGGTTCGTACCGGCACGCGGTCCCGGTGGAGATCGAGCCGTCCAGATGCGCGGCGAGGGCGGGGTGGTGTCGCGCGATGCGGGCGATGCTGTCGCGGATGCGGCCGGTCACGGCCTTACGGGCGCGTTCACTTTCGCTGCCGAGCCTGCGCGGGCGCCCTCCGGGCGCGATCGCCTGGCTGAGCTCGTGGAGCAGGGCGTCCCGTTCGTCGTGGAGGCGTTCGGTGCGGTGCAGGTCGTTGTCGTCCTCGGCGTCGGCCAGGTCGACGTCGAGCTGCCGGAGTCGGTTGCGGTAGGTGGCGAGGGCGGTCTTGTCGAGCAGGGGGTCGGCACCGGTCGTGGGCGGTAGGCCGGTGGCGAGGGTGACGGCGGGCACTGCCGTGCCGCTGTGGGCGAGCAGGGTCGCGATGTCGGCGAGTCCTTTCGCGTCGGCCAGCCGGATGGTGATGCCTGCCCAGGTCAACGTCCAGACGGCGCCGTCCTTGTGGAACGCGCCCTGCCCTGTGGTGGAGGTGTCGAGGGTGGCGAGGCGTTCGGTGCACAGGCTGGTCCACCGGCCTGCTCCCAGGCGTTCGGCCGCGATCAGGGCGGCGCGGAAATGCGCTGCGGCCTGGCCGGTGTGGTCGAGGGCGGCGGCGAGCAGGCCGCGGTAGAAGTCGGCAGGCCCGGCGTAGGACGCCAGGCCGCCCGCGACGATGTGGGTGCCTGCCAGCGGCGCCAGCGCGTCGAGCAGCCGCCGCCGGTCGTCGGTGGTGCCCGCGAGGGCGACGGCCTCGGCCATGACGGCGATGCCCCACGGATCGGGTCCGATCGGGACGCCCGGAGACCAGCTCTGCTCGATGTCCACCCCAGCCATCGCCGTACGGGCCGCTGCCGTGTCGCCCGATCCGGCGAGCGCGATCGCGCGCCACGGGGGCCAGCGAGCGACCTCGGGCGGTCCGCCGGACCCGGGCGGGGTGTCGAGGGCGCGTCCTCGGAAGCGGTCGAGGTCCCAGGCCTGGCACGCCCCGACGCTGTGCGCGTCGGGTTCACCGATCCGCAGCCCGTAGCGAACCCCGTCCGCGCTGAGCCGCGCTGCGTCCTCGACGTCACCGGCGATCAGCGCGGCCGTCGCGGAGCGGGTGGTCGCACCCCAGCGGTCGCGGCTGTGCCCAAGGTCGGCGGACAACGCGCAGTAGGCAGCCAGTTCGGAGCGGCCGCGCGGATCCCCGAGCTCGATGAGCGCGGTCGCCCGCAACAGCCGCGCCGTGCCCTCTGCCTCGCGCTCGCCGTTCGCGACAGCCAGGCCGAGCATCTCCTCGGCGATCTCCTGCCGGGCCGGGGCCGAACCGGGCAGCCACCGCGCGTCGTGCTGGGCGTGCAACGCCGAGGCGAGGACGATCGGGTCGTCGAGTTCGTGCGCCAGTGCGGCCGCTTCGTCGGCCAGGACGGCCGCGCGGTGCAGGTGCGGTTCGCGCCAGGAGTGGAACTCCTCGGCCGACAGGGCAGCCAGGACCTGAACACGCAGGCGGGTGCGCTGCCCGGCCAGGGTCTGTGCGGCCTGCGATAGCAGGCTCACCGTCTCGTCGTGGGCGCGCCCGCGGGGTGCTCCCAGGCGGTGCAGGCCCAGGGCCGCGGCCGCGAACCGTTCCGGATCGCCGCGGGTCGCCTCCGCTGCCGCGCGGTAGTTCGCCCGTGCCTCGGTGCTCTGACCGGCACGGTGTTGGGCCGCGGCCCATCCGAGTACCAGGTCGACGCGGGGAAGGTCCGGTGGTGATCGAATGACGAGCTGGTGCACCCGCAGGGCCCGCTCGTAGTGCGCACAGGCGTCGTCGTCGGCCAGCCGGTCGGACGCCTCGGCCGCGGCCCGGACGCTGTAGCGCACCGCATCGGGGACGGCGTCGAGGTCGCCTGCCTCAGCCGCTGCACACCAGTGGGCTGCGATCTCGGGGGTCGGTGCCCGAGCCGACTCCAACGCGGCGGCGATGGTGCGGTGCAGCCGGGCCCGCTCGGCCACCGGCAGCGCGGCGGTGAGCACCTCGCGGAACAGGTCGTGGGCGAAGGCGAACGGCTCGACGTCGGCCACCAGCACATGGGCGTCGATCGCCTCGCGGACGAGCACCGGGTGTTCGTCGTCAGGCTTTACGGCAACCAAAATCCACTGTGGAACGACCGGGCCCACGACGGCCGCGGCGGCGAGCATCTCGGCGCAGGGCTGCGACAGCCGCGCCAGCCGTCGTTCGACGGTGTCGCGGATGCCTGCTGGAATGGGCCCGGCGAACTCCCGCGCCCTCCGCAGTCGGGTCAGCTCGGTGACGAAGAACGGGTTGCCGCCGGTGCGTCGCCAGATCCGGTCGATGTCCACGTCGTGCTGCTCGCCTCCGAGCAGCGTGACGAGCCTGCCCGTCTCGCTCGGGTCAAGCCCCGACAACGTCAGCGTGGTACCGGCTGCGGCCAGGCTCGCCAGCGCGGGCGGGCCGTCGAGGTCGCGGTGGGCACCGAGGAACAGCGCAGGCTCGTCGCGGAGTTGGCCAACGCAGAACGCCAGCAGCGCGAGGCTCGCCTGGTCCGCCCATTGCAGGTCGTCGAGGATCACCACGAGCGGCCGTTCCCGTCCGAGCGCGGCGAGGCGGCGCGCGACCGTGTCGAAGACGGTGAACCGATCGGCCGCGTGCACGGGGAGGTCGCCGCCCAGGACGTGGGTCCACGGCCAGTACGGCGGCGAGCCGTCGCCGTCCCAGCAGCGGCCGCGCAGCACGCGTGCACCGCGGTCGGTGGCGACCCGGGCCGTCTCCGACAGCAGGGTGGTCTTGCCGATGCCCGGCTCACCCGTGACGAGCACCAGCGCACCCCGCCCGACCGCGGCGGCATCGAGGGCGGCCCGCACCGTCGCCAGCTCGGTGGCGCGGCCGACCAGCCCGGCCGTCGTCGACATGTGCGCAGTATCGGCTACGGCCGCAGCTCCAGGAGCAGGTTGAACGGAGCGTCCACCGACAGGCGGACCACGGTGCCGAACCCGGCCTCGGCAGCGACCTCGCGCAAGGACTGCTCGCCCGCGAGGGCGCCCAACGCGTGCCCTTCCTGCGCGAGCGCGTTCGGGGTGCACACCAGCGCCGACGCGGCGTAGAACAGACGGCCCGTCGGCGTGAAGTTGTCCTCCACCCGGTCCGCGGCCCCGGGCTCGACGAGCAGCACCGCGCCGCCCGGCCGGAGCGCCGTGCGCGCGTGGACGAGCGCGCCCACCGGGTCCCCGAGGTCGTGGAAGGTGTCGAGGTAGGTGATCAGGTCGTAGTCGCCGCCGGGGAAGGCCTTCGCGGTGGCCACCTCGAACCGGGCCCGTGGCATCGCGCCGTCGGCCTGCGCCTGGCGCGCCCGCGTGACGGACGCCTCGTCGGTGTCGAAGCCCCACACTTCGGCGAGCGGGAACGCCCGCGCGACCGCCCGGGTCGCCGCGCCGTAACCGCAGCCGACGTCCGCGACCCGGCCGCCTGCGCCCAGCCGGTCGACGACGCCGTCCATCGCGGGCAGCCACTGCGACACCAACGCGGGGCAGACGACCGATCGAGTGATGGCATCCATCGCCTCCGAGTTCTGCGGCGTCCGCTCCTGCCAGGCCAGCCCCCGGCCCGCCCGGAGCCCGGCGGCCAGGACGTCCAGGTCGGAATGCCAGGTGGACAGCTGGGTCGCCAGCGCCCCGACAAGCCCACCACCCTCGACGCCCAGCACCGCCGCCACGCCAGCAGGCAGCCGGAACCGCCGTGACCCGGGCTCGTAGTCCAGGTAGCCCCCGGCCGCCTGGGCGCGCAGCCACTCCCGCACGAACGGCTCGGCCAGCCCGGAATCCGCCGCGACCTCCGACGCCGTCGCCGGTGGCCGCCCGGCCAAGGCGCTCCACAGACCGAGCCGGATGCCCAGCAACGTCGCCGCGACCCCCGCGGCGGTGGCGAGCTCCTCGACCAGCCTCCCCATCGCCTGCCCCGCCTGCTGTTCGACCGACAGCGTGGTGTCCTGCAGATCGTCGTCTCCTCCGGATCGGCAACCGCCCTCAACCCCAGGGGGTCAGGTCGGATCACGCGGACGCCAGACAGGATCTGGCACCTACCCTGCGAGCGCAGCCCGCGGTCCGGAGACCGGTGGTCGCCGCGACGTGCAGCATGAGGGCGACCGTGCTGAAGGCGTCGCCTGCTCACCACGCGCGCGATGATGAGCAGGCGAAAGTGCCCGCGGTGCCCAAGCCGAGTGCCGCGGCGATCGCGACCTGCCCGCGCCTGCATCCCTGCCAGGCCATCGTCGCTCTCCTTCGTTGTGACCGAATTAATGCTCTTGTCGGTTACTCACACCAGGAGAGGAGTACTAACCGTTAAACCAATTTTGACGGTTGACGAAATCCTGACCCCCACGGTCAGTCGTGGTTGGCGCCGAACAAGAGCAGACGGGGCGGCGGCACGGAAATCGGGAAACTACCGACCGGTCTGTTTGTTAGCGTCGCCCGGCAACCAACTCGTGAAGGGACGCGTCATGTCTGCCGCCGCCTACCACCTCCGCCGCGCTCGCCCGGACGAACGGGACCGCATCCACCAGATCGAGGACCTCGCGGGCACCCGTT
The DNA here is from genome assembly GCA_963826705.1 of uncultured Actinomycetota bacterium. Taxonomy (GTDB): domain Bacteria; phylum Actinomycetota; class Actinomycetes; order Mycobacteriales; family Pseudonocardiaceae; genus Pseudonocardia. The sequence continues at coordinate 40,999 of CAWGYF010000015.1, read as the reverse complement.
TCTCCGGTCTCGGCATCATCGACGAAGCGCTCGATGTCGCCTTCCCGCTGGAGGACCTCGCAGCGCTCATCGACGCCGGACAGGTGTGGGTGGCCTGCGACGCTGCCGATTCGCCTGTCGGCGCGGTGATCGCCTCCGTGCGGGAGGGCGCCGTCTACGTCGAGGAGATGGACGTGCTGGCCGAACACGGCCGCCAGGGGCTCGGCGGCAGGCTGCTCGAGACCGAGTGCGCCTGGGCGCAGGCGCAGGGGCGTACGGCGGTGACCCTGTCGACCTTCCGCGAGGTCCCCTGGAACGGGCCGTTCTATCGCAAACACCGACCGCCCGCCGTCGCAATGGACGCCCGGCATGCTCGCGATCGGTGAACAGGAAGCACGTCACGGCCTGCGCACCGACGTGCGCGTGTTCATGCTCCGCGAGTTGGACACCTCGCTGTCCGTCGGGCCCCGCCGCAACCAGAACGTGCACCCCGCGCCCTGACCGGGCGGGATGGCTACCGCTGCGCGGCACGGGCCGCCACACTCCAGTGCTGTGACCGCACCCCGGTGGGCTGCAGGGACGCGCCCGCGCGCTGGGCCGGATCACCGAGCTTCGGCGGCGCGCGGCTGATGGAGTCGGCGGGGTGGTGCTTGTCGCAGGTGAGGCGGGCATGGGCAAAGACGACGTTGTGCGACACCGTGCTCGTCGACGCGAATCGGGACGGATGGCCGGTCGCCTGGGCGGCCGCCGCGCAGGTGTCGACCCTGCCGGGACTGTGGCCGTGGCGGCAGCTGCTCAGCGGCCTCGGCATCGGCGACCTGCCCAGACCGTCCTCGGATCCCGACGACCCGGTGGCCGAGCGGGTGGCCCAGTTCGACGCGGTCGCGGGCCGGGTCCGTGCTGCCGCTGTGGCCGCGCCGGTGCTGGCCGTGCTCGACGACGCGCACTGGACCGACCCGGCGACCCTGGCGTTGCTCGTGCACTTCGCGGCGACGGCCTCGCCAAGGCAGAGCCTGCACGCGCTGGCCCGGTGGGCGTATGAGGCGTTGCAGCCTTACCGACCTGTGGGCGGTCGAGGGGATCGGTGCGGCGCTACGCGGCCCCCCGGTATCGGCGCGCTCGCCGCGCTCGGCGACGCTCTCGGCGCGCTGCCACACGACGACGCGTCGCGGCCCGGTGCGCCCGCCCGGCTCGCGTTCGATGCGGGCACGTGGCTCGTCGACTTCGGCGGTGTGGGGCGCCGGGTCAAGGACAGCAAGGGCATGCGCGACATCGCCCGGCTCGTTGCCCGTCCCGGCGACGCCGTCGCGACGCTCGATCTTGTCGCCGACGGCGGAGCAGCGGCCCGTAGGGCGCCTGGCGATGAAGCTGCATGGCGTCGCCACCGCCCGGACGCGCAGGCTCGTCGTGGCCGTATGTCGCAATCCACCTACGCGCGTCACGCCTACGAAAAGGCCCGAACTGTAGCCCGGGCCCTTCCGCGAAGATGACGGTCAGCTTGCGACGGCTGCCTTCCGACGGGTCCGGCGCTTCGGAGCGACCTCGGGCTCAGCAGCAGCCTCAACAGCGGGCTCGGCAACTGGTGCGCTTCCGCGGTTCTCATAGGCTGCGAGAACGGCGGATGGGATACGACCACGGGCTGAAACCTCGTGACCGTTGGCGTTCGCCCACTCACGAATTGCCGCGGTGTGCTCTCGTGGGTGACCCGACCGTGCCGATGCCTTCGGCCGGGTCACCAGCGGGACGCCGCGGGCACGGCGGGCACTGCCGACGAATGGGGCGAAAGCGTCCCGCAGCGCTGACGCATTCTTCTCGCTCAGGTCGATCTCGTAGAGCTTGCCGTCGATGCTGAAGGTAACTGACTCGGCGGCTTCGCCACCGTCGAGGTCATCGACCAGCCTGACCTCAGTGATCTGGGCCATAGTCTACTTTCCGTTCCGATCGGTGGGGAGGGGATGCGGCAAGCTTACCGAAATAAGGCGGTATCGCAAAATTGGAACGACAACACGTTTCCAATATCCCCGCGCCAGATTGTGGCGCGGCGTTGTCATGGTGGATCGGCCTGGCTCTAGGTGGGACCTCTCCGACCGGCCGCGGGTGCGTCGTCGTGCGGCGCGTGTCAGTGCAACCTGACTTGTATCACAGGTCGACCGTAAGTGATCTTCAAGCGCTACTGCGGCGGACGGCAGATCGCCTGCCGTGATCGCGACGACAGCGCTGTTTCAGGGGTTTGATCACCGGAAACGACGCTCTCGCGGCGATCATGGTCAGCCGTCCAGTGTTGCGATCCGGGAGCCGCGAGGACGTCCGCAACGCTCCAACGCCGATCGTCACGGTCGGTGGTGTGCACTAATTTGATGCAAGTCAGGTGTCAGTGCAACGTCGGCGCGAGCGACGTCGTCGACGGCGAGGCTGTGCGGTGTGGCATTCAACCTTCCTGCCGGTAAGGCCTTGTTTATCGATCAGGATCAATCCCCGCATGGATCCGGCCGCTGCGGCCCAGGCGCACGTCATGTGACCTACCGATACTCGTGGACGAGGCCGCCGAGGCGATCACGTCCTGAGATCTGTCGATAACGTTGGGCACGCTCTTCAACTGCGGCATCCAACCCCTTCCCGGCGGTCAGACCGCACGCCAGTGGGTGACGAGATGGTTGTCATCGAGCAAGTGCAGCGCGATTGTCGGCGGCTGGGTGTAGTCGATCCGGGCCATGTCCTCGGCGTCGGTCGTGACCGTTGAGACCAGCCCGCCGCCGACCAGGACGGGGAGTCCGGCGAACGTGGTGGTCGCCATCGTGTGTGCGTGCCCGACCAGCACGGCGACGACGTTGCGGTGTTGGGCGAATACCTCGGCCAGCCTCTGCGCTGTGGTGAGCTTGATCGGGTCCATCAGGTCGACGTGCAGGTCGACCGGTGGGTGGTGCAGTCCGACGAACGTCGGCCGCCCGGCGGTGAGCGCCTGGTGCAGCAGTCGCAGCGAGTCTTCGGTGAGCTCACCGTGGTCGATCCGCTCGCCCTCGGCGGCGTCCACGAGCGAGTTGAGGACGATCAGCCGGTAGCCGGCTACGTCGATGACGGATTCGGCAGGCCCGAGGTGGTCGACGAAGCGCGTGCGGACGTCGTGGTTGCCGGGGCAGACGATGAGCGGGATCGTGACGGTCGATAGCAGCTCGGCGGCGACCTCGTACTCGACGTCGAGCCCATGGTCGGTCAGGTCCCCGCTCAGTAGCAGGACGTCGGGCTGCGGCGTGCAGGCGGCGACGTGATCGAGAGCGCGGCGCAGTCGGGCGGGTGCCTCGTCGGTGGCCCCGATGTGGCAATCGCTCAGGTGTGCAACGACAAACCGTGTCACGCCGTCGAGCGTATCGAGACCGTGTCGGCTTGGCGGCGATGAGTGGGGAGATAGGCGGCGGCCACGACCTTTCGTCCGCTGTGCGAGGGACCGGCGCGAGTCAGGGCCTTCGGTGGTGAGTACGCGTTGTCGGGCGAGCCCGCTCGTGTGACGCGGCGGTCGAGGCTTCCGTCGGGGTTCCGCGCCTCGGTAACGTCACCCATCGCCTGTCTGACGTGGCGCACACCGAGGCCGAGGAGCGCATCGTGGCTGACATCGTCCGCGGACGACACTCGGACGACACATGGCTGAGATCGATGGCGACTTCGTCGTCTTCCTCATCGGGGCCCGCTTCTCGCTGCGACACCCGATCCGAACGTTCCGCGATCTCGGCGGCCGACGAGGCGGCATGAAGGCGATGCTCGATCACCTCGTTGCGCATCCGCAGAAGGGTTTGCTCGGCTACACGATGGGGCTTCCGGTCATCGTCCAATACTGGCGGTCGTTCGAGCATCTCGAGAACTTCGCGCGCGACGCGTCCGACCCGCACGCGAAGACCTGGCGCGAGTATTATCGCAGGCAGGCCTTCCACGGTGAGGGCGCCGGGATCTGGCACGAGACGTTCCTGGTGCGCGCGGGCGAGTATGAGGCCATCTACAACAACATGCCGCCGTTCGGGCTCGGCAAGGTCGGTCGGCTCGTGCCGGTCGCCGAGAGCAGCACCGCCCGTCTGCGGATCCGGGCCCGCGACGCCTCTTGATGCCGGTCGGGCGGGCGACATTGCAAACGCAGGAAGGGCTCGTCGACTCGACCGCTTGGACTCCGTTTCGCTAGATCTAGATGAAGCCGCGCAGGCTGACTGCATGACCGATAATGGGAGCGAGCGGGTGATCAGCAGCTCCGAATCTCGGCGCCAGCCCTCGACCTCCACATCGCTGTTGTCCAGATCGACGGTCACCTGCTTGCATGACGTTGGGCACGCTCTGCGGGGAGCTCGGTCCAAACACTGCGGCGGCGATGCCACCGAGCATGGGTCCACCGCGGCCCCCGCGCCGCAGACATCCGTCGCGCCAGCTTCTTCGGCATCTCCCGTCGAGCCCCTTGACATCGACAGCTTCGGGGCTCAGCTGATGGCGCAGGTCCGTAGCCAGCGCCGGGTGTGAGCAGTAGCGTCGGTAGTCCACGGAATTTGCCGAGGGTGGGTCGGTGGGCACGCCGGTGCGTGGGGGACGCGTCATGGATCGGGTTCGTCGGGGCGGACTGTTCCGATTCGCGGCTGCTTCCGGTGGGTCTGAGGTTGTCGACCATGCCCACGCCTGTTTCGACGGGGTTGTCTGATGGCGGAACCGATCGACCGGGACGAAGAGGGCGGGCGGTCCCCTTCGCCTGATTCGGATGGTTCGTCCGAGGGTTTGGGCGAGGACGAGCTGGACATCGAGACCCTGGTCTCGGTGTGGAAGGACGATCTGCTGCTGGATGCGATCGGGCGTGTTGCGACGGCATCCGACCGACTTGATGTGCCGTTCGATGTGTCGGCTGACGGCCTGCTCATCGAGGCGTTGCTGTCGTTGCGGCGGGAAATCGAGTCGGATCCGGCCGTCCCGGCTGCGCCCGATCTGGTGCGGGGTGTCGGGAGGGACTCGGCTGCTGGTGGTTCCCGTCGCCGTGGCTTTCGGGTCCCACTGGTTTCGGCCCTCGCCGCTGCCGTTGTGATCGCTTTCACGGCGGCTGCCGCCTATGGTGCCGTGCCCAACGAGGTCCTGTGGCCGGTCACCGAGGTCCTCTACAGCCAGCATGCCGAATCGGTCAGCGCCGCCCATGACGTGCGTATTGCCCAGGCGCAGGCCAGCGCGGCAATGGCGTCTGGACATCGGCACGACGCCGAGGCCGCGCTCCACGCGGCGGCTGACCTCATCCCACGAGTGCAGACCCAGGACGGTCGGGGGGAGCTGCAGAAGCGGGAGCGCGACCTGGCGAGGCAGCTCGACGCTGCTCCCGGCCCTGCTGGTGCGAAGGCACGGGTATCTGATCCCGGCACAGCGCCGCACAACTCGAAAGCGGTGGTTGCGCCTAGCCCGACAGAGAAGCCGTCATCGCGTTCCTCGGTACCGGGAGACTCGTCAGTTTTGGCGGCGGGGGATTCTCCTGACTCGGCTGGCCACTCAGGTTCCGCACCCGCCATGACGCAGACTCGGGCAGCCCCTCAGCCCGTTTCGGCGACCTCGGCATCGTCGCGGCGCCATGAGCAGTCCGCCGACCCGCCGCGGCCAAGCCGCCGCTCCGCTGTCGCTACGGCAACGCCACCAGCCACGAGCGCGGCGGAGCCCACGGACACCAGGGCAGCCCAGCCCACTACGCGACCGGTCCAGCCGATTAAGCCGGTCCAGTCCGTCAAGGCAGGCTCGTCACCGCCCACCACTCCACCGTCGGCGGCGCAGCCGACGACATCGGCGGCGCAGGCGACAGGACATTCGGTCGAGCCGACTTCCTCGGTGCGGAAGGCCGAAAACCGACATCCGGTGGCGGCCTCGGGCCGATTGACGTCGCCCACCCGGACACCTCGAGTTCTCACGTCTCCCTCGTCACAGAATGGCCCGTCATGACAGAGCCAGGTGAGGCCGCCATTCCCGTTCCGCAGATGCGGGCTTCCGATCGTGGGCGTTGGTGTGCCGAGTGTTGGCACAGCGATCTTCTGCTCGACGAGCTCCTGGGTAGGGCCGCTCATGGGGATGCGGTTGCCTTGCAGAGGTTGGTCGCGGCGGCCCACCCGATGATTGTTCGCTACTGTCGGGCCCGGCTCGGCGGTGCCCCGGTGAGTGCTCAGGCCGATGGCGTGGCGCACGAGATAGATATTGCGGTTCGTAGGATCCTGCGCGGTCGACGGATCGCTGGCGAGCGGTTGCCGGGACTCGTGTACGGAATTGCTTTGCGGAAGGTCACCCAGGCCCGCCACGAAACTCGCCGTCCGACCAACATCGATCAGGACTCGCTCCGCGCAGCACAACTCAGCAGCCGGACTCTGCAGGACAAGGAGCCTATAAGGGTAGACCCCTTGCTGGAGGTCATCGCCCCCCATGAGCGAGAGGTCCTGGTTCTACGCATCCAGGTCGGACTGAGCTGCGAACGTACCGCACAGACACTCGGCGTTACGCCCGGCGAGGTACGAGCGATCCAGCACAGAGCACTTGATCGCTTGCGGCGGACGGTGAACACCCGCGGCGAACCAAGATAGGTGCCGCGGGCAAGGTTTGCCGATGCGAGCGAGGATCTTACGTTCTCAGCATGCGCTCTGCCGCAACCTCGTCAACCGACCTGAATCAAAGGACTAAGGTTGACCATGCAACAAACGGCTAATTCGGCAGAATGACCGGCAAAAAGCGCGCGCCGGTACAGCACGCGCGAGGCCAGGTGGTTCAAGCGAGATGACCGGGAGCCCCGCGGCCAGCCGGACACCCGGACAATGGCCGCTGGTTGTGCGTCGTTATGCACTCTCCGCTGCGCCTCGCGGTCGGGTTGCCATGCCGCCGTCGGCGACCGCAGCCCTCGGCCCGCGCAGTCGCTGCAACGCCCGCTGCCGCTCGGCGACGTTCCGGTCGCGGCGTGTCGCAGCGGTTGCGGCCCGGCTCAACCAGGTGGCGGCGTTGTTCAACCCGTCGCGAAACCCCCCGGAGCGGACGCTGTGCACCAGCACCTGCTCGACACGGGAGCGGGCGCGATCGGCCAGGTACTCGAGCAGGGCGGCCTCGCGGCTGGTGATGACCGCGGTCAGGTCGGTGGTGAGTGTTTCGGTGATCGGGACGCCGTGTCGGATCAGGACGCCGGTGAGCACGGCGGTGCACTGCCTTGCGGTGGGTGCTGGCTGGGCCATCGGCGCACCTCCTCACCAAGTAGGACGCCTGGCGGATCGAAAGGTTCAGCGCTTGCGCTGATTCCTTGTACCTTCGCCAGCGCGGCAGCTCGAACCCCGCGGAAGGATCAACCGGTCGGCCGACATCGGGTCGGCGCCCGTCGACAGCTCGGCGAGCTCGCCAAGCTGTCGGTGCCCGTTTACCGGCAACAGCCGTCGTCGCAGCCTGCCTGCTGATCCCTGGCCGGTAGCGACGCCGGAGAGCAACACACCTCGCCTCGCCACGCGTTGCGTCCTTCGCGGACCGCGAGAACGGCCAGCACGAGCGCCGCGGCCGGGTCGGCCCACCACCAGCCGAACGCAGCGTTGAGCAGCAGCCCGAGCAGAACCGCGGCGGACAGGTAAGTGCACAGCAGCGTCTGCCGGGAGTCCGCCACCGCGCTGGCCGATCCGAGCTCTCGTCCGGCGCGGCGTTGGGCCCAGGACAGCACCGGCATGATCACCACGCTGATCGACACCAGCACGATCCCCACAGTCGACCGGTCCGCCTCGCCGGCTCCGAGGAGCGAGCGGACGGCTTCGACCGTGACGTAGGCGGCCAGCGCGAAGAATGATCCGGCGATGATCCGCAAGGCGGTGCGCTCGCGGCGCCGCGGATCCGTCCCGGAGAACTGCCACGCCACCGCGGCGGCCGAACTGACCTCGATGACCGAGTCGAGCCCGAACCCGATCAACGCAATGGACGAGGCCACGGTCCCCGCGACGAGCGCCACCACCGCCTCGACCATGTTGTAGGTGATCGTCGCGGCGACCAGCAACCGGATTCTGCGCTCCAGGACCGCCCGACGCTCGGTGGACGGCGCCGCCGAGGTCACGACGCCACCGGCCGGGCTGGCGCGTCCTCGCCGTAGACGGGGCACAGCGCCACCGCGTAGCCGGTCTCGGCGAGCAGCAGCTCGGCGCTGCGCAACAACGCGATCAGCTCGGGTCGGGTCAGCCGGTAGTGGGACTGGCGCCCCTCGGTGCGGAAGTCCACCAACCGACAGTCGCGCAGACACGCCAGGTGCTTGGACACCGTGGACTGGGCCAAACTCAGCTGCCGGGTCAGGTCCACCACCCGGGCCTCGCCCTGCGCCAGGTGCAGCACGATCGCCAGTCGCGTCGGGTCGCCCAGCGACCGGAACAGCGCCACCGCCGGCGCCGCATCCACCGCACAGCAATCCATCGCCATCGGGCGATGCTAACGCTTCGCGGCGATGAACACGAGCGGTGCCCCGTAGGCTACCCGGGCCGGGTGTTGATCCGTGCTGCGAGGGTGGCATGGCCGGGCCCGGACAGTTCCGGGAGCGCGGCCGGGCGTCCGGCCATGGCCATCAACAGCGCCTCACCCGGTCCCTCGACCGCGGGGCCCTTGCCGGTGGTCCAGGCCAGATCGGTCGCGGCGAAGGTGAGCCCGCGCACGCGTTTGGCGGCGCCGATGGGCGGGGCCCCGGGCGCGAACCGCAGCGCCGCCAGCACCCGCTCGGCCGGAATCGGGTGCGGTGTTTCTGCTGCCGGCGCAGTCGGACCTCTCGCGGGGTGCGGAGTCCGGCGGTCAAGGTGGTTCCCGGGCATTGCCCGGGGTTCACGTCACCAGCTCGGCGAGGAGGGCCTGGACGCGGGTGTTGATGTCGTCGCGGATGGGGCGGATCTGGTCGAGGGTCTTGCCTGCGGGGTCGGTGAGGTCCCAGTCCAGGTAGCGCTTGCCGGGGAAGATGGGGCAGGTGTCGCCGCAGCCCATGGTGACCACGACGTCGGCGGTATGGACGGCGTCGGTGGTGAGCAGTTTGGGGTGTGCGCCGTCGAGGTTGATGCCGATCTCGGCCATGGCGGCGCGGACGGCGGGGTTGATCTCGTCGGCGGGAGTGGATCCGGCCGAGCGGACATCGACCCGGCCTGCGGCGTGATGTTCGAGCAGGGCGGCGGCCATCTGGGACCGGCCTGCGTTGTGCACGCAGACGAACAGCACCTGCGGGCGACGGTCGGCTTCGGTGGGTGTCGCCGAGGTGTCGGGGGTGCTCATCGGATGGTCCTGTCGACGGTGTGGGTGGTGTGGTTGCGGCTGTCCTCGACGCAGGCCCGTTGGGTGTGGGGTACGACGACGTCATCGGCGGCTCTACCTGCGTCCGGGTGGAGGTACAGCGCCAGACCGGCCCCGAGTGCCGCACCGACGATCTGGAACACGATGAACATCGGCACCGAGGCCGGGGCGATGCCTGCGAAGGTGTCGCTGAACATGCGGGCGATGGTGACCGCGGGGTTGGCGAACGAGGTGGAGGAGGTGAACCAGTACGCGGCACCGATCCAGGCCGCGACCGCGGCAGCCGACAGCGGGGCGCGTCCGGTGCGGGCGAGGGTGAGGATGACCGCGATGAGCCCGGCGGTGGCGACGAGTTCACCGACCCACAGCCCGGGCGCCGCGCGGACGTGCGCGGAGATCTGCACCGCGGCGAGCCCGAACATGACGTTCGCCAGCAGCGCCCCGGCGATGCCGCCCATAACCTGCGCCACGGTGTAGGCCAGGACGTCCCGGCCGGACAGGCCGGTTCGGGTGCGGTGGCCGACGGCCCAGTCCACGGCCGAGACGACGGGGCTGAAGTGGGCGCCGGAGACCGGGCCGAACCACAGGATGAGCACACCGAGCCCGAACACGGTGGTCAGCGAGTTCTGCAACAGCTGCAGGCCGGTGTCGGCGGGGGAGAGGCGTTGGGCGGCGATGCCGGAGCCGATTACGACGGCAACCAGGAGTCCGGTGCCGAGGAACTCCGCGACCAGCCGCCGCGCCAAGGGAGGTTCCGATACGCGGGCGGCGGGCGGCGGGGTGGTTGCGGGTGTGTCGCCGGTAGTGGTGTCAGGCACGGGCAGGGACGTCCATTTCCGCGAGCAGGGCGCGGACCCGGCGTTCGATCTCGTCGCGGATCGGGCGGACGGCGGTGACGTCGAGCCCGGCCGGGTCGTCGAGGGTCCAGTCGAGGTAGCGGCGGCCGGGGAAGACGGGGCAGGCGTCCCCGCAGCCCATGGTGACCACGGCGTCGGCGGCTTGCACGATCTCGTCGGTCCAGGGTTTGGGGTATTCGGCGGAGATGTCGATGCCGCGTTCGGCCATGGCGGCGATCGCGGCGGGGTTGATGTGGTCGGCGGGCTCGCTGCCGCCGGACCAGGCGATCGCCCGGTCCTGGGCGAGGCGGGTGAAGAACCCGAGCGCCATCTGGGAGCGGCCCGCGTTGTGGGTGCACAGGAACAGCACCACCGGGACGCCGGTGTCGTGTTTGCCTTCGACCATGGCCAGCGCGGTGAGGCGTTGCCGGGCGAACCGTTCGGCCAGCAGCGGCAGGAAGTTGAGCACGACGGCCCGTCCGGCGAACTCGTCGTAGGAGCTGTGCAGGAACCGTTCGATCGTCTCGGCGCCGAACACCCCGTCGAAGCGGCGTTGCAGGTTGGTGGCGGCGGTCTTGAGCGCGAGCTGTTGGTTGATCGACAGGTCCGGGTGGCGATATCCGGTGGTCATGACGTTCTCCGATCCTCGACAGCGTTCGGCGGACGTTCGGCGGGGGTGACGAGCGGGGAGAGGCGGGCGATGCGGTCGGCAAGCTCGTCGACGACCCGGTCGAACGCGGCGGGCTCCCCGCCTCGGACGGGATCGGGGATCGACCAGTGCAGGCCGGGTGGTCCGGGCGGGGCGAGGGATGCGGCCAGTTCTTCGTGGGCGTTGTCGCATACCGTCACGACGAGGTCGTGTGCGGCGAGGACGTCATCTAGGTGCCGGGGTGGCGCCGCGACCAGGGACAGGTGGCGGCGGCGCGCCACCGCCACCGCGCCGGGATGCACCTCAAGGGCGGGGTGGGTGCCTGCCGATGTCGCCGGGATCGCGCTGGCGTCCTTCCACAGCGACGCGGCCAACGGTGAGCGGGCCGAGTTCTGGGTGCACACGAACACCACCCGCCACGCCGACCGGGACGCCGCGACCGGATGCAACTCGTCGGAGCGGTCGCGTACCAAGGTGACGTAGCTGCGTCGTCGGTCGGCCTCCGAACGGTGCCGGCGCACCAGGCCGACGTCTTCCAGAACACGGAGGTGGTGCGCGAGCAGGTTGGTACCCATCCCGAGCCGCTGCCCCAGCTCGCCGGGCGAAGCCTCTCCCCAGCCGAGGGCGTCCACGATCGCCAACCGGCCGGGATCACCCAACGCGGCGTGCACGGCGGCCCGGCGCCGCAACGCGTCATCAACCTCACGCTTCATTGAGTCAATTCTCACTGAGATACTCTCCTGAGGTCAAGAGGTGACGAGTTTGGCGGCCACCGGCCTGCCCGATGTCTGGGGGTCACGCCCGTAGACCGTCACGTACCGCCCGACTGGTGAGTCGGAGGAGCGGACGACCCGCTGTAGAGGTGGTCGTCAGCGGCTGTCGTCCCGGATCGCCCAGGGCGAAGGTCGATGGCTGCTCGCGCCCCGTTTTTTCAGCCATTCCATGACATTCCGCTGCCGGGTCGACCGGTCGGTTGCTGCGTCGAGTGGCGTGCCGTCGGCATAGTCCGGGGTCCAGTTGATGTCCGCCCCGGCGTCGAGGAGACGCTCACCGGCTCGACGCTGATGCGCGGCGCAGGCGTGCCAGAACGCCTGCGAGATGGCGTCGTGTTCGGGTGGGCCCGAGAGGAGGCCGTCCAGAACGTCGAGGCGTCCGAGCGCGGCCGCATGCCACAGCTTCTCGATACGCGCGCCGCGCTGGGCCAACAGTTCGGCGACATGCCAGCACCCGTAACCGATTGCATTGTCCAAGGGGGTGCCGATCGACCCGTCGGGCATCTCAAGATCAGCGCCGCCGTCCAGCAACGCTCGTGCGACCTCGACATCGTCGCTACTGGCCGCCCAGTGCAACGGGCTCTCGCCGTGCTCGTCGTCATCGCCTCGTACATTCGGGTTCGCGCCCCGCTCGACAAGCAGGCGAACCACCTCTGGGCCGCGCGGGGTAAAGCCCGGCCAGTCGGCCACGACGTGAAGCAGCGTCCTGCCTCCATACCCGGGCAGACGCTCTCGGGCGAGGTCTGGTCGGGCGTCCAGCACGCGCGACAATGCCGCCAGGTCGCCCGCCCGCAGCGCAGCAACGGCAGCGTCGGCGTCGGTGTCACGCGGCTCTGCCCGCACCTGTTGCATGGCAATCACCTTGCCTCCCGCGATCGTCACGATCGTCGCCGTCCCCTCGCTGCCGCCAAGCCCAGACACCAGGAATGTCGCGTCGTCGCGTCGTGTCACTCGCATCGCACGAGCCTGATCCGGCGGTCGCCTGCTCTCGCGCAGGCGCAGCAGCGCCATCACCTCGTCGCGGCTCTCACAGTCCCCGGGGCCAGGCTCCGCGGCCCGGAGCGTGACGTGGGGGTCCAGCACCTCCGCCACCGCGTCGAGATCGCCACGCGCCCATGCCGCGAGCCCCTTCTCGATCGCTGCGTCCGCCGAGTCGGTCACCGGGGTGCCTGCGGCGCTGCCGCCTCCTTCAGCGCTCGCCGCAGGTCACGCAGCGACGGCAGCGCCTGGCCTTCGGGGTAGATCCGGCACGCCAGTGCCGCCGGCCGACCAGGCTCATCAAACAAGTCGCGACCCTCGACCATGAACGTCGGCGAACCCGGGAAGTGCAGCTCGTCGGCCACTGATTGGCTCTCGACCACGGTCACCGCGAACGACTGCGACCCAAGGCCGATGTCGCCGAGCGCCTGACGCAGCAGAGCCGCGGCGGCCTGCTCGTGTGGACACTCGTCGACAACAACCAGCTCGATCGGCATGACCACAGCCTCCGCTCCACCGTCCTGAGTCGCTCGGCGGTCATCGTCCGCGCGGCGTGCCGAACGGCGAACCCTTCTCGCAGCCGCTCATCCACGACATGTGGGGCCAAGGTCCATGATCACAGATGGGGCCAGGTCACGTGACGAAACCCATCACCCGGTGCGGCGCGCGTGAGTTGCTGTGGCTCAGGAGGTAGCAGCGGCCACAGGCGAGGCGACCGGTCCGGTAGCGGGCGCGAGCACGGTGGAGGCCACCGTCAATGCGTCGGGCTGCACGCGGTAATAGATCCAGGTACCGCGGCGTTCTCCGGTGATCAGTCCGGCCTCGCGCAGCACCCGCAGGTGGTGGGAGATCGTCGGCCCGGTCAGCTCGAATACCTCCGACAGGTCGCACACGCAGGCTTCCCCACCGTCGTGCGAGGCGATCAGTGACAGCAGCCGCAGCCGGACCGGGTCGCCCAAAGCCTTGAACACCCGCGCCAGATCGACGGCCTGCTCCGTCGTCAGTGGCTCTCGCGCCAGGGGAGCGCAGCAGCCCACCGTCATTGTCAGGTCGACCAACCCCAGCTCTTGCTTCGACACTCCTCTATCTTGACAGATGCCAAATCAGAAGGCAACCTGTCTCGATAGACGTCGAATCAGACGTCGACAGGTAGGGGAGGAACCCGTCATGTCCCGTGTCCAGCTGGCCCTGCGCGTCTCCGATCTGGAGGGGTCGATCGATTTTTACCGCTCGCTGTTCGGCGCGGAACCGGCCAAGCGGCGTCCCGGGTACGCCAACTTCGCGATCGCCGAGCCACCGTTGAAGCTGGTGCTCATCGAAGGCGAGCCCGACCAGGCCACCGTGCTCGATCACCTGGGCGTCGAGGTCGCCACCACCGACGAGGTCGCCGCCGCAACGAAGCGCCTGTCGGGGCTGGGCATGCCCACCGTCGAGGAGAACGACACCACCTGCTGCTACGCGGTGCAGGACAAGGTGTGGGTGCACGGGCCCGGGAACGAGCCGTGGGAGGTCTACACGGTCAAGGCCGACGCGCCGCAGGCGACCAGCGTCCGCCCGGTCAGCGAGTCCGGCAGCTGCGACTGTGGAACCCCGGCCACCGCGGACGGCGGCCGGCTCGCGGCCTGCTGCTGACCGGCGTCGGCGCGCCGATCCTGTGGAGATGTCCCGGCCTCAACCGACGGTCGGGACATCTCCGGCGGGCCTGCTGCCGATGCGGTGTTCGGCTGCCGCACGTCGGGCCGGATCGAGGTCGGGTTCGGCCAGCACGTCGGTGATGCCGAGGCGGTCTCCGGGGCGCAGCACCCGCGCTGTCTCGGCCAGGGCGCGGGGCTTGTCGGTGGACAAGGTGAAGACGCAGTTGGAGATCACCACGTCGACCGCGGCGTCGGGCAGCGGGATGGCTTCCAGGTAGCCCACACGGAACTCGACGTTCGTGACCCCGGCCTCGGCGGCGTGACGGCGCGCGAGTTCGACATCGCTGCCACCTACCTCTGCTCGACCTCGTCCACCGGCATGTGGCCGGGTGGGCGCGGACCGACCCATCACCACATCCGCAGCTGTGGGAAAACACGCCACGCACTCGTCGTTCACCCGGTAGAAGCGTGCCGTGCCCCGCTGCTCGGCCAGGACGAACCGCACCTCGGCGAGCACCTTCAGATGTGCCGACACCGTCGACTGGCCCACAGCCACCGCCGACACGATCTCCCCGACACTCATCGGCCGCCCTGCCCGCGCCAGCAGCGACACGATCTGCACCCGCGTCCCGTCCGCCAAAGCTCTGAACCACGACGCGTACTCCGACGCGGTGGGCCGATCCAACGGCACGACCCCGACCGACGTATCCATCGTCAATCGACGTAAACGATGGAGTGGGGATGGACAAGCATTCGGTCTGCACGGTCGCGCCGACAAGCGCGCCGTCGGTCCTGAACGGCGGCGATGGCCGCGGCCGGGCGCCGGCGTGGGGTGAGGGCACCTCGCCCGTGAACGATCTCCGCGTGTCACGTCATGACGCCGCCGATCAGTCGTCAGGATCGTCCGCCCTCATCGCACGCTGCCAGGCGTTCACGATCTCCGCCAGCAGGGCAGGTCCGGTCGGGCCCTCGGGTTCGATCTCGGCGCTCAGAGGTTGGGTCAGCTGCGCGGCGAGGATGGGGCCTGCCAGCAGTTGGCAGGCCAGTACCGGGGACATCCGCCGTAGTCGGCCTGCCTTCATCTGCCGATCCAGGTAGACGAGGAGATCGGGCAGGCCGCGGCCGAGGGCGCGGTGGCGGGCGGCGGCGATGTCGGCGGCGGTGTCGGGGTCGGCGCTTGTCAGTTCGAGCACGATCCGCAGCAGCAGCCCGGCCCGCCCGGACAGGGTGGCCGCGATGGACTCGGCGATCGCAGGGATGAGCACGTCGGGGTCCCGGTCTGGACTGGCGGCGAGCAGGTCCGCGATCGGCTGCCACGGGGAGAATTGCTGGACCAGCGCGTCGAACAGTGCGGACTTGCCGGCGAACATGCGGTAGAGCGTCGCGCGGGACACCTTGGCACGGGCGGCGAGCTCGTCCATCGACAGCCCCGCCAGCCCGGAGCGACCGACCAACTCCAAGGCGGCGTCGAGGACGCGCTGGCGGGGTGCCGGCGGTGGTGCGCATCCGGCCTCGGCGAGCAGCGCTTCACGGCTGCCGAAGCGCCGGTACAAGGTGCGTACGCCCACTCCTGCTTCGGTGGCCAGCTGCGCCATGGTGGGCCTGCGCCCTCCGATGCAGGCGCGGCGGACGGCCGCGAGCACCGGGTCTCGTGACAACCCCACACCCATGGCACTACATTAGATGAGACGTTACATCTCATGTCATGCCGGGGGTTTCGTGATTCGAAATGACCGCGCTTCCGGGGACCGGCTGCGCTGGTATCGGGTGGTGTATGCGGCGGCGTACCTGCTGCGATTGGTGGTGTGGCAGCGCACGGCACCGCCGTCCGGCTTGGTCGCCCTGGTCGAAGGCGGCGCGGGAGCAGGCGCCCCGGAGCCCTTGCCGGCCGGGCGGGTGCTGGAGTTGGGGTGCGGTACCGGTGTCGACGCGATCTACCTCGCCGAACACGGCTGGGACGTGACGGCGGTCGACATCACGGCGCGCGCGCTCGGCATCGCCCGACGGGCCGCCGCCCGCGCCGGGGTGACACCGCGGTTCGTCCGGGGCGACGTCACCCGCCTGCCCGAACTCGGCCTCGGACACGACTATGACCTGCTGTTGGACTTCGGCTGCCTGCACACCCTGCCCACCGACTGCCGCCCTGCCTACCTCGACGGGGTGACCCAGGCCGCCAAGGCCGGCGCCACGCTGCTGCTCTACGGCTTCCGGCAGCCCCCGCGCCCCGCGCCGATGTTCGCAGGCCTCACCGAGGAGGAGGTCCGCCACCGGTTCGGCCCGGCCGGGTGGGAGGTCATCGCGGCCGAGCCTGCGCTCGACGATCTCAGCCCCACCGGCCGTCGGTCCGGCGCACGCTTCGAGCTGTGGCGCTACCAGCTGCGCCGCAGCCGCTCCAGCCTGATCTGTTGTTCCGGGATAAGTCGATCTGGTCGAGGGTCTTGCCTGCGGGGTCGGTGAGGTCCCAGTCCAGGTAGCGCTTGCCGGGGAAGATGGGGCAGGTGTGACCGCAGCCCATGGTGACCACGACGTCGGCGGTCTGGAGGCGTCTGTGCTGAGCAGTTTGGGGTGTGCGCCGTCGAGGTTGATTGCCGATCTCGGCCATGGCGGCGCGGACGGCGGGGTTGATCTCGTCGGCGGGAGTGGATCCGGCCGAGCGGACATCGACCCGGCCTGCGGCGTGATGTTCGAGCAGGGCGGCGGCCATCTGGGACCGGCCTGCGTTGTGCACGCAGACGAACAGCACCTGCGGGCGACGGTCGGCTTCGGTGGGTGTCGCCGAGGTGTCGGGGGTGCTCATCGGATGGTCCTGTCGACGGTGTGGGTGGTGTGGTTGCGGCTGTCCTCGACGCCGGCCCGTTGGGTGTGGGGTACGACGACGTCATCGGCGGCCCTACCTGCGTCCGGGTGGAGGTACAGCGCCAGACCGGCCCCGAGTGCCGCACCGACGATCTGGAACACGATGAACATCGGCACCGAGGCCGGGGCGATGCCTGCGAAGGTGTCGCTGAACATGCGGGCGATGGTGACCGCGGGGTTGGCGAACGAGGTGGAGGAGGTGAACCAGTACGCGGCACCGATCCAGGCCGCGACCGCGGCAGCCGACAGCGGGGCGCGTCCGGTGCGGGCGAGGGTGAGGATGACCGCGATGAGCCCGGCGGTGGCGACGAGTTCACCGACCCACAGCCCGGGCGCCGCGCGGACGTGCGCGGAGATCTGCACCGCGGCGAGCCCGAACATGACGTTCGCCAGCAGCGCCCCGGCGATGCCGCCCATAACCTGCGCCACGGTGTAGGCCAGGACGTCCCGGCCGGACAGGCCGGTTCGGGTGCGGTGGCCGACGGCCCAGTCCACGGCCGAGACGACGGGGCTGAAGTGGGCGCCGGAGACCGGGCCGAACCACAGGATGAGCACACCGAGCCCGAACACGGTGGTCAGCGAGTTCTGCAACAGCTGCAGGCCGGTGTCGGCGGGGGAGAGGCGTTGGGCGGCGATGCCGGAGCCGATTACGACGGCAACCAGGAGTCCGGTGCCGAGGAACTCCGCGACCAGCCGCCGCGCCAAGGGAGGTTCCGATACGCGGGCGGCGGGCGGCGGGGTGGTTGCGGGTGTGTCGCCGGTAGTGGTGTCAGGCACGGGCAGGGACGTCCATTTCCGCGAGCAGGGCGCGGACCCGGCGTTCGATCTCGTCGCGGATCGGGCGGACGGCGGTGACGTCGAGCCCGGCCGGGTCGTCGAGGGTCCAGTCGAGGTAGCGGCGGCCGGGGAAGACGGGGCAGGCGTCCCCGCAGCCCATGGTGACCACGGCGTCGGCGGCTTGCACGATCTCGTCGGTCCAGGGTTTGGGGTATTCGGCGGAGATGTCGATGCCGCGTTCGGCCATGGCGGCGATCGCGGCGGGGTTGATGTGGTCGGCGGGCTCGCTGCCGCCGGACCAGGCGATCGCCCGGTCCTGGGCGAGGCGGGTGAAGAACCCGAGCGCCATCTGGGAGCGGCCCGCGTTGTGGGTGCACAGGAACAGCACCACCGGGACGCCGGTGTCGTGTTTGCCTTCGACCATGGCCAGCGCGGTGAGGCGTTGCCGGGCGAACCGTTCGGCCAGCAGCGGCAGGAAGTTGAGCACGACGGCCCGTCCGGCGAACTCGTCGTAGGAGCTGTGCAGGAACCGTTCGATCGTCTCGGCGCCGAACACCCCGTCGAAGCGGCGTTGCAGGTTGGTGGCGGCGGTCTTGAGCGCGAGCTGTTGGTTGATCGACAGGTCCGGGTGGCGATATCCGGTGGTCATGACGTTCTCCGATCCTCGACAGCGTTCGGCGGACGTTCGGCGGGGGTGACGAGCGGGGAGAGGCGGGCGATGCGGTCGGCAAGCTCGTCGACGACCCGGTCGAACGCGGCGGGCTCCCCGCCTCGGACGGGATCGGGGATCGACCAGTGCAGGCCGGGTGGTCCGGGCGGGGCGAGGGATGCGGCCAGTTCTTCGTGGGCGTTGTCGCATACCGTCACGACGAGGTCGTGTGCGGCGAGGACGTCATCTAGGTGCCGGGGTGGCGCCGCGACCAGGGACAGGTGGCGGCGGCGCGCCACCGCCACCGCGCCGGGATGCACCTCAAGGGCGGGGTGGGTGCCTGCCGATGTCGCCGGGATCGCGCTGGCGTCCTTCCACAGCGACGCGGCCAACGGTGAGCGGGCCGAGTTCTGGGTGCACACGAACACCACCCGCCACGCCGACCGGGACGCCGCGACCGGATGCAACTCGTCGGAGCGGTCGCGTACCAAGGTGACGTAGCTGCGTCGTCGGTCGGCCTCCGAACGGTGCCGGCGCACCAGGCCGACGTCTTCCAGAACACGGAGGTGGTGCGCGAGCAGGTTGGTACCCATCCCGAGCCGCTGCCCCAGCTCGCCGGGCGAAGCCTCTCCCCAGCCGAGGGCGTCCACGATCGCCAACCGGCCGGGATCACCCAACGCGGCGTGCACGGCGGCCCGGCGCCGCAACGCGTCATCAACCTCACGCTTCATTGAGTCAATTCTCACTGAGATACTCTCCTGAGGTCAAGAGGTGACGAGTTTGGCGGCCACCGGCCTGCCCGATGTCTGGGGGTCACGCCCGTAGACCGTCACGTACCGCCCGACTGGTGAGTCGGAGGAGCGGACGACCCGCTGTAGAGGTGGTCGTCAGCGGCTGTCGTCCCGGATCGCCCAGGGCGAAGGTCGATGGCTGCTCGCGCCCCGTTTTTTCAGCCATTCCATGACATTCCGCTGCCGGGTCGACCGGTCGGTTGCTGCGTCGAGTGGCGTGCCGTCGGCATAGTCCGGGGTCCAGTTGATGTCCGCCCCGGCGTCGAGGAGACGCTCAGCGGCTCGACGCTGATGCGCGGCGCAGGCGTGCCAGAACGCCTGCGAGATGGCGTCGTGTTCGGGTGGGCCCGAGAGGAGGCCGTCCAGAACGTCGAGGCGTCCGAGCGCGGCCGCATGCCACAGCTTCTCGATACGCGCGCCGCGCTGGGCCAACAGTTCGGCGACATGCCAGCACCCGTAACCGATTGCATTGTCCAAGGGGGTGCCGATCGACCCGTCGGGCATCTCAAGATCAGCGCCGCCGTCCAGCAACGCTCGTGCGACCTCGACATCGTCGCTACTGGCCGCCCAGTGCAACGGGCTCTCGCCGTGCTCGTCGTCATCGCCTCGTACATTCGGGTTCGCGCCCCGCTCGACAAGCAGGCGAACCACCTCTGGGCCGCGCGGGGTAAAGCCCGGCCAGTCGGCCACGACGTGAAGCAGCGTCCTGCCTCCATACCCGGGCAGACGCTCTCGGGCGAGGTCTGGTCGGGCGTCCAGCACGCGCGACAATGCCGCCAGGTCGCCCGCCCGCAGCGCAGCAACGGCAGCGTCGGCGTCGGTGTCACGCGGCTCTGCCCGCACCTGTTGCATGGCAATCACCTTGCCTCCCGCGATCGTCACGATCGTCGCCGTCCCCTCGCTGCCGCCAAGCCCAGACACCAGGAATGTCGCGTCGTCGCGTCGTGTCACTCGCATCGCACGAGCCTGATCCGGCGGTCGCCTGCTCTCGCGCAGGCGCAGCAGCGCCATCACCTCGTCGCGGCTCTCACAGTCCCCGGGGCCAGGCTCCGCGGCCCGGAGCGTGACGTGGGGGTCCAGCACCTCCGCCACCGCGTCGAGATCGCCACGCGCCCATGCCGCGAGCCCCTTCTCGATCGCTGCGTCCGCCGAGTCGGTCACCGGGGTGCCTGCGGCGCTGCCGCCTCCTTCAGCGCTCGCCGCAGGTCACGCAGCGACGGCAGCGCCTGGCCTTCGGGGTAGATCCGGCACGCCAGTGCCGCCGGCCGACCAGGCTCATCAAACAAGTCGCGACCCTCGACCATGAACGTCGGCGAACCCGGGAAGTGCAGCTCGTCGGCCACTGATTGGCTCTCGACCACGGTCACCGCGAACGACTGCGACCCAAGGCCGATGTCGCCGAGCGCCTGACGCAGCAGAGCCGCGGCGGCCTGCTCGTGTGGACACTCGTCGACAACAACCAGCTCGATCCGCATGACCACAGCCTCCGCTCCACCGTCCTGAGTCGCTCGGCGGTCATCGTCCGCGCGGCGTGCCGAACGGCGAACCCTTCTCGCAGCCGCTCATCCACGACATGTGGGGCCAAGGTCCATGATCACAGATGGGGCCAGGTCACGTGACGAAACCCATCACCCGGTGCGGCGCGCGTGAGTTGCTGTGGCTCAGGAGGTAGCAGCGGCCACAGGCGAGGCGACCGGTCCGGTAGCGGGCGCGAGCACGGTGGAGGCCACCGTCAATGCGTCGGGCTGCACGCGGTAATAGATCCAGGTACCGCGGCGTTCTCCGGTGATCAGTCCGGCCTCGCGCAGCACCCGCAGGTGGTGGGAGATCGTCGGCCCGGTCAGCTCGAATACCTCCGACAGGTCGCACACGCAGGCTTCCCCACCGTCGTGCGAGGCGATCAGTGACAGCAGCCGCAGCCGGACCGGGTCGCCCAAAGCCTTGAACACCCGCGCCAGATCGACGGCCTGCTCCGTCGTCAGTGGCTCTCGCGCCAGGGGAGCGCAGCAGCCCACCGTCATTGTCAGGTCGACCAACCCCAGCTCTTGCTTCGACACTCCTCTATCTTGACAGATGCCAAATCAGAAGGCAACCTGTCTCGATAGACGTCGAATCAGACGTCGACAGGTAGGGGAGGAACCCGTCATGTCCCGTGTCCAGCTGGCCCTGCGCGTCTCCGATCTGGAGGGGTCGATCGATTTTTACCGCTCGCTGTTCGGCGCGGAACCGGCCAAGCGGCGTCCCGGGTACGCCAACTTCGCGATCGCCGAGCCACCGTTGAAGCTGGTGCTCATCGAAGGCGAGCCCGACCAGGCCACCGTGCTCGATCACCTGGGCGTCGAGGTCGCCACCACCGACGAGGTCGCCGCCGCAACGAAGCGCCTGTCGGGGCTGGGCATGCCCACCGTCGAGGAGAACGACACCACCTGCTGCTACGCGGTGCAGGACAAGGTGTGGGTGCACGGGCCCGGGAACGAGCCGTGGGAGGTCTACACGGTCAAGGCCGACGCGCCGCAGGCGACCAGCGTCCGCCCGGTCAGCGAGTCCGGCAGCTGCGACTGTGGAACCCCGGCCACCGCGGACGGCGGCCGGCTCGCGGCCTGCTGCTGACCGGCGTCGGCGCGCCGATCCTGTGGAGATGTCCCGGCCTCAACCGACGGTCGGGACATCTCCGGCGGGCCTGCTGCCGATGCGGTATTCGGCTGCCGCGCGTCGGGCCGGATCGAGGTCGGGTTCGGCCAGCACGTCGGTGATGCCGAGGCGGCCTCCGGGGCGCAGCACCCGCGCTGTCTCGGCCAGGGCGCGGGGCTTGTCGGTGGACAAGGTGAAGACGCAGTTGGAGATCACCACGTCGACCGCGGCGTCGGGCAGCGGGATGGCTTCCAGGTAGCCCACACGGAACTCGACGTTCGTGACCCCGGCCTCGGCGGCGTGACGGCGCGCGAGTTCGACATCGCTGCCACCTACCTCTGCTCGACCTCGTCCACCGGCATGTGGCCGGGTGGGCGCGGACCGACCCATCACCACATCCGCAGCTGTGGGAAAACACGCCACGCACTCGTCGTTCACCCGGTAGAAGCGTGCCGTGCCCCGCTGCTCGGCCAGGACGAACCGCACCTCGGCGAGCACCTTCAGATGTGCCGACACCGTCGACTGGCCCACAGCCACCGCCGACACGATCTCCCCGACACTCATCGGCCGCCCTGCCCGCGCCAGCAGCGACACGATCTGCACCCGCGTCCCGTCCGCCAAAGCTCTGAACCACGACGCGTACTCCGACGCGGTGGGCCGATCCAACGGCACGACCCCGACCGACGTATCCATCGTCAATCGACGTAAACGATGGAGTGGGGATGGACAAGCATTCGGTCTGCACGGTCGCGCCGACAAGCGCGCCGTCGGTCCTGAACGGCGGCGATGGCCGCGGCCGGGCGCCGGCGTGGGGTGAGGGCACCTCGCCCGTGAACGATCTCCGCGTGTCACGTCATGACGCCGCCGATCAGTCGTCAGGATCGTCCGCCCTCATCGCACGCTGCCAGGCGTTCACGATCTCCGCCAGCAGGGCAGGTCCGGTCGGGCCCTCGGGTTCGATCTCGGCGCTCAGAGGTTGGGTCAGCTGCGCGGCGAGGATGGGGCCTGCCAGCAGTTGGCAGGCCAGTACCGGGGACATCCGCCGTAGTCGGCCTGCCTTCATCTGCCGATCCAGGTAGACGAGGAGATCGGGCAGGCCGCGGCCGAGGGCGCGGTGGCGGGCGGCGGCGATGTCGGCGGCGGTGTCGGGGTCGGCGCTTGTCAGTTCGAGCACGATCCGCAGCAGCAGCCCGGCCCGCCCGGACAGGGTGGCCGCGATGGACTCGGCGATCGCAGGGATGAGCACGTCGGGGTCCCGGTCTGGACTGGCGGCGAGCAGGTCCGCGATCGGCTGCCACGGGGAGAATTGCTGGACCAGCGCGTCGAACAGTGCGGACTTGCCGGCGAACATGCGGTAGAGCGTCGCGCGGGACACCTTGGCACGGGCGGCGAGCTCGTCCATCGACAGCCCCGCCAGCCCGGAGCGACCGACCAACTCCAAGGCGGCGTCGAGGACGCGCTGGCGGGGTGCCGGCGGTGGTGCGCATCCGGCCTCGGCGAGCAGCGCTTCACGGCTGCCGAAGCGCCGGTACAAGGTGCGTACGCCCACTCCTGCTTCGGTGGCCAGCTGCGCCATGGTGGGCCTGCGCCCTCCGATGCAGGCGCGGCGGACGGCCGCGAGCACCGGGTCTCGTGACAACCCCACACCCATGGCACTACATTAGATGAGACGTTACATCTCATGTCATGCCGGGGGTTTCGTGATTCGAAATGACCGCGCTTCCGGGGACCGGCTGCGCTGGTATCGGGTGGTGTATGCGGCGGCGTACCTGCTGCGATTGGTGGTGTGGCAGCGCACGGCACCGCCGTCCGGCTTGGTCGCCCTGGTCGAAGGCGGCGCGGGAGCAGGCGCCCCGGAGCCCTTGCCGGCCGGGCGGGTGCTGGAGTTGGGGTGCGGTACCGGTGTCGACGCGATCTACCTCGCCGAACACGGCTGGGACGTGACGGCGGTCGACATCACGGCGCGCGCGCTCGGCATCGCCCGACGGGCCGCCGCCCGCGCCGGGGTGACACCGCGGTTCGTCCGGGGCGACGTCACCCGCCTGCCCGAACTCGGCCTCGGACACGACTATGACCTGCTGTTGGACTTCGGCTGCCTGCACACCCTGCCCACCGACTGCCGCCCTGCCTACCTCGACGGGGTGACCCAGGCCGCCAAGGCCGGCGCCACGCTGCTGCTCTACGGCTTCCGGCAGCCCCCACGCCCCGCGCCGATGTTCGCAGGCCTCACCGAGGAGGAGGTCCGCCACCGGTTCGGCCCGGCCGGGTGGGAGGTCATCGCGGCCGAGCCTGCGCTCGACGATCTCAGCCCCACCGGCCGTCGGTCCGGCGCACGCTTCGAGCTGTGGCGCTACCAGCTGCGCCGCAGCCGCTAGTGCGGTGTCCAGGAACGTTGCCGGGGTGATCGCGGGATCCAGGCGGCGCCTCGCAAGGCGCCGCCCGAAGCTCATACCGGGCGTCTTCGCGAGGGCGGCAACGCCGCGAGGTGTCGTCTGGGCCCGCGAGGACCCGGTGAACGTTTCTGGACACCGCACTAGCAAACCTCGACGCACCGCAGGGGAGAGGGGGCGGCGGTGGTCGCCACGGTCGAGCTGATCGGCACGGCAGGCAAGCCTGCGCTCGACGTCGGCGGAATCCTCATCCCCGACGCGGGTCCGCTGTTCCTGGCCGCGCTCGCCGGTCCCGGCGTAGGATTACGGCCTCCTGTTCCCAACGCTGCTGCCCGACTGCGCACCGACGGTGCGTACCGGTGGGTGCGGCACCCGATCTACGGAGCCATTCTGCTCGGCGCGAGTGGCGTGGTGGTCGCGTCCGGCAGCGCGGCCCGGCTGGCGGTCTTCGTGGGACTCGTCGTGGTCAAGGCCAGGTGGGAGGAGCGATGGCTGCGCGAGCGGTTCCCCGGCTACGCGTCCTATGCCGCGGCGACCCAACCGTTGGTTCCGTGCCGTATTGCGCGCCGCGCCGCCCCCGATGATCGATGCCGACCGGACGCATCCGCATATGGCCGACGCTTTTCGGCGTGGTCAGGGGCCGAAGTGCCCTGGAGGTCGGGCCTTTCGGCGCGACGATCAATATACCCCCGGGGGTACTATGACAGTCGGCTCCGTTGCGGTCATCTCGGAAGGGGACGTCGTGTTGTTCACGCAGTACTACCTGGACTGCCTGTCGCAGGCTTCGTACATGATCGGTGACGAGGCCAGTGGCCAGGCGGTGGTCGTCGATCCCCGCCGCGATGTGGCCGAGTACCTGGCCGATGCCCGGGTCCACGGTCTGTCGATCGTGGGTGTGATCAACACCCACTTCCACGCCGACTTCCTGGCCGGGCATCTGGAGCTGGCCCAGGCCACCGGCGCGTGGATCGGCTATGGGCAGCGGGCTGAGGCCGACTACCCGATCCGCAAGCTCGCCGATGGGGAGCGGATCGCGCTCGGCGATGTGGTGCTGCAGATCCTGGAGACGCCCGGCCACACCCCGGAGTCGATCAGCGTCGCGGTGTTCGAGCACGCCACGGACGAGGTCCCCTACGGCGTCCTCACCGGTGACGCCTTGTTCATCGGCGACGTGGGCCGACCGGACCTGCTGGCCTCGATCGGGGTCACCGCCGACGAACTGGGCCGGATGCTGTACAGGTCGATCCGGAAGTTGATGGGGCTGCCGGATGCGGTGCGCGTGTTTCCCGCCCACGGGGCCGGGTCGGCGTGCGGGAAGAACCTGTCCACCGAACGCTGGTCGACCATCGGGGCGCAGCGGATCGGCAACTACGCCTGCCAGCCGATGAGCGAGGACGACTTCCTTGCGCTGGTCACCGCCGGGCAGCCCGCCGCGCCGGACTATTTCGTCTACGACGCGATCCTCAACCGCAAGCAGCACACGGTCCTCGACGGGGATGCCGCGCTTGTGCCGCTGGGCATCGACGACGTGCTGGCCCACCAGCAGAGCGGCGCGGTCGTGCTCGACGCCCGCGATCCGATCGAGTTCGCCACGGGACATCTGCCGGGGTCGATCAACGTTCCGGCCGATGGCCGGTTCGCCGAGACCGCGGGCATGGTGGTCACCCCCGAGCAGCAGGTCGTGGTGATCGCCCCGCAAGACCGCGAGGAGGAGATCGTGCTGCGGTTGGCCCGGATCGGGTTCGACCGGGTCGTGGGCTACCTGCGTGAGCCCGAGGGCGCATTCCTCGACATCCCCGACCGGGTAGCGCAGGGGAGCAGGCTGACGGCCCCTGAGTTGGCCGCGGCGCTGGAACGGTCCGAGCCTCCGGTGGTGATTGACGTGCGCAATGCGGGCGAGCTCGCCGACGGCGCGATCTTCCACGCCCGCCACATCCCGTTGGCACAGCTACGGCGTCGCCTGGGAGAGATCCCGCCCGGACGTCCGGTGGTCACCTATTGCGCGGGCGGATACCGCTCCAGCGTCGCGGCCAGCCTGCTGCGCCGGGAGGGCTGGACAGATGTCTCCGACCTGCTCGGCGGCTTCACCGCCTGGACGGCGCTGACCCCGCAACCGGTGCGCTGACCCGTTCCGGCCCGACCGGGAATTCTCTCGGCATTCCCGCCGCACACGAACCGATGACGAACGACCGAGATAATCCGATCCCACCAGGTAGATCACCAGCAGCCCGAACCCGACGCCGATCAGCCGCAGCGCCCGGTGTTCCCGCCGGGGGTCGACGTTGTCGGCGAGTTGCCACAGCACCACGGTGGAGGCGCCGATCTCGATCAGCGAGTCCAAGCCGAAACCGGCGGCCGCGACCGACCCGGCGGTGATCGCCGCGAACGCGAGAACCGCGACGCCGACCACGTTCCAGCCAGGGTCAAGTACTCCAGCAGTCGGCCCCGTCGCACCAGGCGCGCACGATCAGGCGTGGTGCTCATCGGGGCAGTGTCGCCCGCAGCGGTGCCCGGGGACGGTCACGCCGCGGGCAACGTGTCCGGACGCCGTGCTTCCCGTCAGGTGAAGATGATCTGGCCGCCCGCGGCGAGGTCGTAGAACTCGCCGACGGTGATGATGTCCTTGACCTGGTCGACGAAGTCGTCCTTGGTCAGTTCGAAGAGGTCGACCGAGGCCCTTGCAGGCGTAGAGCCCCGGCTCCGGTGTCGGCGATCATCTCGATGAACTCGGGGATGGAGGGGATGTCGAGCTTCGCCATCCGGTGGCTCATGTACTGGGTCATCACCGTGGAGACGCCGGGTAGCCCGCCCGCCCAGGTGGCGAGGTGCAGGCCGGGGTTGCCGACGGTGGCGAGCCACGATCCGCTTCGTCACACCGCCCAGTCTTGGCACCTGACGGCTCGTGGGGGAGGGCCGTTGGGCCCGCGTCCGGCGGCCGGAGGTCGCCGCCGCCGATCAACCCACGGCGGTGAGGGAGTCGAGGGCAGCAACAGCCCGATCTCGGGGTCGCTGGACAGGGCCTGATGGGCGAGAGCGGGGTTGCAGGCGCCGAGGATCACGTAGTCCTCGACGTCCTCCCCGAGTTTCGCCTTCAACGTGGCGCGGACGTCGATGGTGGTGAGCACACCGAAGCCTTGAGCGGCGAGTGCCGCGGTGACAGCGGCGATGGCGTCCTGCTGAGCCAGCTCGAGAGCCACGGTATGGGCGTCATGGCAACCTACTTCTCCTGCGTCGGTGTGCGTCGGGCCGTGGCGTCAGGCCAGCGAGAGGAACAGCTTCTCCAGCTGGGCGCGGTCGATCCGGCCTTCTTCTCCGGCGCTGATGCACTGCTCCAGGCCTGCGGCGATGATCGCGAACCCCGCCTTGTCCAGGGCGCGGGACACGGCGGCGAGCTGGGTGACGACGTCCTTGCAGTCGCGGCCTTCCTGCAGCATCCGGATGACACCGCCGATCTGGCCCTCGGCGCGGCGCAGCCGGTTGACCACGCCGCCCACCACGTCGTCCTCGATCCGCATTGCGCCTCCGCTCATACCCCAGGGTGTATCTAAGGCAACACTACGCCCCTTCGATCAGCCCCGGGCCCACAACGACGGCCACGGTACCCCCGGGGGTATGATGGCGGGACCGACGACGGCGGAGGAACCCCGGATGTGTCAGCGAGCGAAGTGCCGGACCTGCGGCAAGATCACCTACAGCGGCTGCGGCCAGCACGTCGAGCAGGTCCTGGCGGGCGTGCCTGCGGCGCAACGCTGCGACTGCGTGCCGGTGCAACGACCGGCCGGTTCCTGGCGACGGTTGTTCCGACGCTCGTAGCGGCGCGGTCCAGTGTCATCGGTCGGCCTGGGCCGAGCCACCGTCGCGATCGGCACTGGCGCCAGACCCTCGACGCCCGCGCGGGACGAGGAATCCGACCGCGGCCAGGAAGACGAACAAGCTGGTCCAGTCGTTGAGCCGCAGCCCCAGGAAGTGGTCGGCGTGATCGACGCGCAATGCCTCGATCCATGCCCGGCCGACGGTGTAGGCCGCGACGTAGAGGGCAAAGAGCCTGCCGTTGTCGAGTAGCCACCGCCGTCCCGCCCACACCAGCAGCACCGCGACACCGACGTCCCACAACGACTCATACAGGAACGTGGGCTGGTAGGTCGCGATCAGCGGGGTGTCGGGTGGGCGGTGCGCCGGGTCGATCTCCAGCGCCCACGGACGCGTGCTCGGGCCACCGTGGAGTTCCTGGTTGAACCAGTTGCCCCAGCGCCCGATGGCCTGGGCAAGCACGAGGCCCGGGGCCATGGCGTCGGCGAAGTCGGCCAGGGCGATGCCGCGGCGCCGGCAGCCCCTACCTCGGGGCTACGCGTCGTGCCCGCTGACAACCTCACGGCATTCGATACTGCTCGCCGAGTTCGACTACTCCATGAAGCCGACACCGTCGATCCCCGTGATCAACACGATTAAGGAGAGCTGCGACAGGGGACACGTCAAGCGTTATGGGCTTCCCGCGCTGTCCTGGCATGGCATGCTCCGCGGCATCGCCTGACCGAGGCGGCGATCCGGTCCGGTCAGAACGGCACCGACGCCGCATGCGCAGCCCGCACAGCCTCGGCAATCCGGTCCCAGAGACGAGGGCAGGGCACTCCGGCTGCGGCGGAATGTCGGTCGCGGTCCGCGGCGGGCGTCCGCGGGCTACAGGTGCCGCTCGGGCCGGCTGCGGTGTCGCTGGCTGCGGTGCTTCTGGCTGCCGCGTCTGAGGTGGCGCTCGTGCTCATGGATAGGGCGCGCTTTCGTGTCGGTCGACATGATCGGGACGAGGATCAGCCCGGACGTCGAGGTCAGCAGGGCCGGGAAGCCCTTCGACAGCGACGGTCGTCGACCGACAACTGATCCATGGCGAGCAAGCACACGCAGAACGTGTGTCGCGGCGGATGGATCGCAGCAGTCACACAAACATCTGACCACGCCACGCTCTCGACATGCAATGCGCCCGAGCGGCGCGCGTCCGAGCTCCTTGTCACGACGGGTAAATGACCGTACATTAGCGGGGGGAAGTCCACATAGTGGCGGAGGTGCGGGTGATGGTCGAGGACGGCAGCGCCGCAGGCCCGCAGGCTGATGCTCGTCCGCAGCCGTTGCCGCGTGGCGAAGGCTTGCTGTGGCAGCATCTGCTAGCCGACCTGCGTCGGCGTCTGGCGCTTCGGGCATTCGGCAGCTCCTTCCCCGGCGAGCTGGCGCTGGTGCAGGAGTACCAGGTCAGCAGGGCTACCGTTCGCCAGGCGTTGCGGGTGCTGCGCGCAGAAGGAGTTCTTGTCGCGGCCCGGGGGCGGCCCCCGCGACTGGCCGGGGCGGTCGAAATCGCCCAGCGAATTGGGTCGGTCTACAGCCTGTTCGAATCGGTCCGGGCCCGCGGTGTGCCGCAGCACAGCGTGGTCTGCGCCCTGGACGTCCGGCGGGACGGGCTGGTAGCGACCCGGCTGGGCTTGGAGGAATCTTCGCCGCTGGTCTACCTGGAACGGCTTCGGCTGGCCGGGCCCGAGCCACTGGCCCTGGACAGGGTGTGGATGCCGGAGCAGATCGCCGCCCCGCTGGTGGAGGCCGACTTCACCCACACCGCCCTCTACACCGAGTACGCCCGGCTGTGCGGGGTGGTGGTGACCACCGGAGAGGAACACATCCGGGCGGTCGTGCCGACTTCCATGGAACAGCTACTGCTCGGGATCACGGCAGACGTGGTGTTGCTTGCGATCGAACGTGTCGGCTGCGCCCACGGCCGCCCGGTCGAGTGGCGTCACACCCTCGTGCGCGGCGACCGCCTCACCCTCACCGCCGACATCGCCGCTCACGACGGCTACCGGCTCCAAACAGGCTGAGGCGGCGTTCCTGCCTGGCACCTGATCGCACGACCAACCGCTGGGCGTGTCCGGAAAGGACCCTCCAATGACCACTACCGATCCGATCCTCGAGATCGACCCGAGCAGCGCGAGCGATCTGGCCGGTAACGGCGCGTTGCTGCTCGATGTCCGCGAGCCCGAGGAATGGCGGGTCGGACACATCGCCGAGGCCGTGCACATTCCCCTCGGTGACCTGCGGCCGGAGTCCGTCCCGCGCGATCACGTCGTGATCGCGGTTTGCCGGTCGGGTAACCGATCGGGCACGGCCGCCATTCAGCTCGCTGCCGCCGGCGTCGACGTCCGCAACATGGCAGGCGGCATGAAGGCGTGGGCCGAAGCCGGGCTGCCGATCACCACCGACGACGGCGCACCGGGCACGGCCGGCTGATGCTGGTTCTGGCGGCCGGGCTCGGCCTGGTGATGGGCCTGGTCATCGGCGCGCTCGGCGGCGGCGGCGGGGTCTTGACGGTTCCGTTGCTCGTCTATGTCCTCGGCCTCACCGCACAGAGCGCCACCACCAGCAGCATCATCATCGTCGGCATCACCGCCCTGTTCGGCACCCTCGCCCGGCTGCGTGGAAACCTGATCGACTGGCGCATCGGACTGATCTTCGGGGTCCTCGGGATCCCGGCCGCCTACCTCGGCACGCTGCTCAACCGCAGCGTCGACCAGCGGGTGTTGCTGCTCGCCTTCGCCGCGATCACCCTCCTCGCCGCGATCACGATGCTGATCAACAACAGATCCAGCGGTCCCGAGTCCGCGGCCGGGTTCGAGACTTCGGCCGCACCCAGCAGCGGCGCCGCCACCTCGACAACCACACGCACCACCACGCTGACCAACGGGCGCCGTCAGATGCTCGCCACCGCGGTCAAGATCGTGCTGAGCGGGGTGATGGTCGGGTTCATGACCGGCTTCCTCGGCGTCGGTGGCGGGTTCCTCGTCGTGCCGGCGCTGGTGATCATCCTGCGGATGCCGATGACCTACGCCGTCGGCACCTCGCTGCTGATCATCACGCTGAACGCGGTGTCATCGATGGTCTCCCGGCTGGGCTCCCCGCTGCATCTGGACTGGCGGATCGTCATCCCGTTCACCGTGCTCGCCGTCGTCGGCAGCCTGCTCGGCAAACGCGTCGCCGACAAGCTCTCCGGCGACACCCTGACCAAGGCATTCGCCGTGATGCTGATCCTCGTCGGCGGCTACGTCGCCGCCCAGACCCTCGGCGTGTTCTGACGCGAACCCAATCCCCCGGGCGGCGTGTACCGCAAACCTGCTCGAAACGCAGCTGAGCGGCGACCTCTGCGACGCCCTGACCGGCCGCTGCGACGGTCAGGCGATGCTGGAGACCGTTGAGCGCGAGAACCTGTTCGTCATCCCGCTTGACGACGAGCGCCGCTGGTACCGCTACCACCACCTGTTCGCCGACGCACTGCGTGCCCGTCTTGCTGCCCGGCATGCCAACCGGGTCCGTGAGCTGCACGCCACGGCCAGCCGATGGCTCGCCGAGAACGGACTGCTGGCCGACGCCGTACGGCAGGCGATCGCGAGCGGCGACCACGAGCACACCGCCGACCTTGTCGAGCTCACCCTGGCCGACCTGCGCCGACGACGCCAGGACCGCACCCTTCGCAACTGGTTGGCCGCCCTGCCCGACGAGGTCGTACGTCGCCGACCGCTGCTCGCCACCTTCGTGGGGTGGAGCAGGCTCTCCAAAGGCGACTTCGACGGGGTCGAGGCGTGGCTCGACGCCGCTGAGGCGGGTCTGGACACGACGCGGCCATCGACCATCCCCACGGGGCGACCCGCGCAAGCACGACGTCGAGTCCGCGGGCGAGCGAGGGCCGTGCCAGCTCCGCGAACCGGTCGCTCGGCACGCCCGCCCAGACGTTGGCCACGCCCGCGTTGGTCGGGATCACGCCCGCGGTGACGCCCGGCGCGTAGTACCAGTTGAAGCGCTCGGCCGGGAGCCCGGCCACATGCCGGTAGGCCAACGCCCCGGCCGCGCGGCCCCGGTGGATGACGCGGGCGCCCACCGCCCGCGCGACCGTGGACCGCACGCCGTCGGTGCCGATCGTGACCGGCGCCTGGTGTCGCCCGCCCTCGCCCGATCAATCCTTTCTACGGACCCACCCCTGCCATTCAGTGAACTTCAGTGGTGATGCCGGTGCAGGTATAGCAGGGTTGAACCATGAACAGCCTGATCAAAACTCCCCAGAGCCTTGCCGGTGACCTGGGCCGGATGCAGCGCGAGTCGGGCATGTTGATGGCCACCGTGACCAGCCTGGCCGATGACGAACTCGGCAAGCCGAGCAAGTGCGCGGGATGGACGCGGGCGCATGTGATCGCCCACCTGGCCCGCGGCGCGGATGCCCTGACGAACCTGGCCACCTGGGCCGTCACTGGTCAGGAGACTCCGGCGTACGAGTCGCGGGAGACGCGGGACGCCGATATCGAGGCGGCCGCAAAGCTGTCCGCCGTGGTACTGGCCGCCGACCTGCGGCAGGCCAACGCGCGCCTGCTGGAGGCGTTCCAGACGCTCAAGGAAGGGGTGCAGGTGGAGACACTGCCGACCTTGTTCTCCGGCGAGATCAACGCGCTCTCGCTGCCGGCCCGCCGCACCACGGAGCTGATTGTCCACCACGATGACCTCAACACCACCTGGGAGTGGCACGAGGCCGACCCGGACTCGATCCTGGACGCCATCGAGGTCTGCGTGCGCAGGCTGCAGATCAATCCCGACTGCCCCGGCTTGCAGATCATTGCCTGCGAGGGCGAGGAGTGGATCGTCGGCGATGGCTTGTACAAGATTGAGGGCTACTACGAGGAGCTGCTGCCGTTCCTGGCGCGTGGGCAAGTGGAAGAAGGTCTGCAGTACGAGGGTGTGTTGCCGAAGCTGCCCCCGTGGTGAGAATCCGGCAAATACCCAGCAAGATCACCCACTAAATCGGCGACGGCCACCGTCAAGCATTGGGACGTGCTCCAAAGTCATCCGGGCACTGCCGTGAACTACGACATCGACTGGGTCATCTTCTCGTCGAGCGGGATCTGGTCGACGGCGGTGACGTCGTGGCGATCGTGTAGCCCAGGATCGCGTGGGGAACCTGCTGGGGCGTGAGGTAGCGGCTGTGGCGCCGCATCACCACCGCCAGCTCTCCCTCGACGTTGACCTGGCCCAGGCCCTCGTCCACCACGACCGGTTCGCCGGGGCCCACCACGGTCCGGGGGGACTTCAGAAAGGCCTGGCGGGGCAGGTCGCGGTCGCCGGGAGCCCCGTTGTGGGCCATCCCCAGCACCACCAAGGCTGCACGGGCGCCAGGAGCCGGGCCGCGTCGACGTGGTGGTGGACTCCGGTCGGTGACAGGTTGTCGGCGAACGGGTCCTCCACCTCGTCGCACCGGTCGCGTCCAGCTGGTGATGCTCGACGGGGCCCGCGTGCTCTACCTTGCCGTGCACGAAGGCCGCGAGAGGTTCCCGCTGTCGGCCAACGTGGGCGACCGCTACCCAGCCTCGGCCACCGCCGTGGGAACGGCACTGCTGTCCGAGCTCCCACCCGCACGCGTGGCCGAGCTGTACTGGGACCCACGCGAACTCGTCGCCTTCACCGAACGATCCACCACCACACTCACCCAACTGCAGGCGAAACTGGAACGCACCCGCGAACAGGGCTACGCCATCGACGAAGGCGAGGTACACCCCAGCGTGGTCGGCCTCGCCGTCGTCGTGCCAGCCGGCGGATCCGGTGAACCCTCGTTCGGTCTCGGCGTGTCGCTGGTCAACCCCACCGGTGCCCCGGACGAACGTGAAGAGGTCCTGGCAGCGCTGCAGAAGGCGGTAGGCCAACTCACCCGTCCACGGCTCCTGTCAGCCTGATGCTCGAACGCCGCGTCCTGTCGGTGTAGCCGACCTACTCGGGGGCAGACTCCCCGCCGCCGCGCCGAAACCCTCCAAGCCCGGCCCCGAACGCCTCGCAGGGAACCGCGTCAACACGCGCATGCGGACGTCACACCCTAGGTGTTCGCCCGGCGCGAAGTGGTCGCCGTAGTGCCATCCTGCGGTCGGAACGCACGCCTGACCCGTCAGAGTGGCTATCGTCGCGAGAAATTGAGATGGAGCTGGAATGACCACCACCGAGAACCCGGCGATCGGCGAGGACATCGTGGCCAACGGGATTCGGACGAATTACCTCGAGGCGGGCTCGGGTGGCGATACTACGTGGTGCTGATCCACGGCTCGGGGCCGGGGGTCACCGCGTACGCGAACTGGCGCGGGGTGCTGCCTGTGCTCGGCGAACACTTCCATGTGTACGCCCCGGACATGGTCGGGTTCGGCTACTCGGACCGCCCGGAAGGCATCCGGTACGGCCTGGACGTGTGGGCCGACCAGACCCTCGGGTTCATGGACGCTATGGGCATTCAGAAGGCACACCTGGTTGGCAACAGCTTCGGTGGCGGTATCGCGCTGCGGATCGCGACCCAGCATCCGGACCGAGTGGGCAAGCTCGTGCTGATGGGCAGCATGGGTGTCGACTTCCCGATCACCGAGGGTCTGGACAACGTCTGGGGTTACGACGGCACGCTGGAGGGGATGAAGAAGGTGATGGGCTTCTTCGCCTACGACACGAGTCTCACCAGTGGTGACCTCGCGCAGGCCCGGTATGAGGGAGCCACGCAGCCTGGTTTCCAGGAGTCCTTCTCCTCGATGTTTCCCGCGCCCCGGCAGCGCTGGGTGGAGGCGATAGACGGTGCCGGAGAAGGAGATCCGGGCGCTGCCGCACGGCACGCTTGTCATGCATGGTCGGGAGGACCAGGTGATTCCGCTGCAGAACTCCTACCAGCTCGAGGAGCTGATCGACAACGCGGATCTGGCCGTGTTCTCGCACTGCGGGCATTGGTCGATGATCGAGCGCCGCGACGACTTCAACCGGCTCGTGCGCGACTTCTTCCTCGGCGAGTAGACGCAGGCCTTCCAACCCTTTCAAGCCGGGCCATTAGTCTCGATGCTCGCCCGCAGCCGTCCCGCTCCGCTACCGCGTCTCGGACGGTGCCGGGTCGTAGCGGTGGTACAGCGCGGTCATCGTGCCGTTCGGGTCCAGTCGCCCCAGGATGGCGTCGGCGATGGCGGTGAGCTGGTCGAGCTGCTGGCGGGTCAGGTTGTCGATGACGTGCTGCCGGACGTTGGCCACGTGCCCGGGCGCGGTTTGGCGCACCTTGTCCCAGCCGTCTTGGGTGAGTCGGACGTTGGTCGCGCGGGCGTCGTCCGGGCACGGGAACCGTTCGACCAGGCCGCGGTTTTCCAGCCGTTGCGCGACGTGGGAAAGGCGGGGGAGCGTGGCGTTGGTCAGCATCGCCAGCGACGTCATCCGCAGGGTGCGCTGCGGTGCCTCCGACAGCATGGCGAGGGCGTAGTACTCGAAGTGGCTCAGCTGCGCATCGCGGCGCAGCTGGGAGTCCAGTACCCCGGGCAGCAGCTCGACCACCGCGGCCAGGCGCACCCAGGCCGCGCGTTCCTCGTTGTCCAGCCACGCTGTGTCCATGGCGACATCCTCTCACAAAGGTTGTCGCTTCAACTGTTTTGCGGTAGATTTAGTTGTAGCGACAACCTAGTTCGCAGCAACCTGGATCTTCAACCAAGGAGCACGCCATGGCACACGTCAGCATCATCGGCACCGGCAACATGGGACAGGCGCTGTCCGGTGTTGTCACCAAGGGCGGCAACACCGTCGAGGTGTTCAACCAGTCCAGCGGCGACGAGCCGGTCACCGGCGAAATCGTGATCCTGGCCGTTCCCTACCCGGCCGTGGCCGACGTACTGGCGCAGCGCGGCGACCAGCTGGCAGGCAAGGTCGTGGTCGACATCACCAACCCGCTGGACTTCGCGACCTTCGACTCCCTGACCGTCGCCGCGGACGGCTCGGCCGCCGCCAAGATCGCCGCCGCACTGCCGCAGTCACGGGTGGTGAAGGCGTTCAATACGGTCTTCGCGGCCGCCATCGCCTCCGGCAACGTCGGCCCGCTGCCGACCACCGTCCTCATCGCGGGTGACGACGCCGATGCGAAGGCGTTGCTGGCCGGTGTGATCGACGCCGGTGGCCTGCAGGCCATCGACGTAGGTGCCCTATCACGGGCCCGCGAGCTCGAGGCTCTGGGCTTCCTGCAGATCACCCTCGCGGCCGCGGAGAAGGTGTCCTGGACCGGCGGCTTCGGCGTCGTCGCCTGAGCGACGACGACTTTCACAGATTCGAGGAAGACCGATGTCTGCCCATCCGTTCGAGCGGCACCTCGCCAACGTCGCCGGGGCCGCCCAGCACACCAGCTGGGCCCCGGCCGACAGCGCGCTGCCCGCGCTCTACCTGAGCCACGGCGCGCCGCCGCTGTTCGAGGACCCGGTCTGGATGGCGCAGCTGCTGGCGTGGGCGCGGTCGATGCCCAAGCCCAACGCGGTGCTGATCGTCTCGGCGCACTGGGAAGCGGCTCCGCTGACGCTGTCCAGCAGCGACGCCCACGTCACGCCGGTCTACGACTTCGGCGGCTTCGACCCCATGTACTACCGGATGCGCTACGACACCCCCGACGCGAGCGCGTTGGCGAAGCGGGTGCTCGGCGCACTCGGCGACGGCGAGGAGGTCCACCAGAGCCGCACCCGCGGGCTGGACCACGGCGCCTGGGTGCCGTTGAAGATCATGTACCCCGACGCGGACATCCCGGTGCTGCAGCTGAGCCTCCCGACGTCTGACCCAGCGCGGCTGCTGGCGCTCGGTGCGCGGCTGCGCGAGCTGCGGGAGGAGGGCGTGCTGGTGATCGGCTCCGGCTTCACCACGCACGGCCTGCCGTTCCTGACCCGCGACGACTTCCTGGGGAAGACGACGCCCGGCTGGTCGCGGGACTTCGACGCCTGGGCGGCCGCGGCGTTGGCCAAGGGTGATGTCGACGAGCTGGCGAACTACCGCACCCGGGCGCCGGGCATGCCCTACGCCCACCCCACTGTCGAACACTTCGTCCCGCTGTTCGTGACGTTGGGTGCCGCCGCGGATCCGGAGGCGGCCCGGGACTTCACGATCGACGGGTTCTGGATGGGGCTGTCCAAGAGATCGCTTCAGGTGGCCTGAGTCGCGAGGCCGCGTCAGCACTGCGGCCTGGCGAGGCAGAGGTTGTCCGGTTCGACGGCGTTGATCAAGAGCCCTGGCAGGGCAGTGGGGCACCTCAGGTGATCCGACGGTCCTGCGGAGCGGCGGCCAGTTCGTGCCCTTGACCAGGCCCAGGGTTGGCCAACTCAGTCAGCGGCCTGATTCCGAGCCGCGGGCCGGACGAGAGCGGAGGACGTTGTGGAAAATCCGAAGAATCCCGCATTGGCGTTGCTGAACGACCCGTTGACGAATCAGGGCGTGGCGTTCGATGAGGTGCACGGTTGAACGCCGTCACGCACGACCAGGGCCGCGCTCTCACTGGCCCGACCGGTCGGCCCGAGCCAGGGTGTTCGACGGGCGCGACCGGCGTCCGGCCCGTCAGAGCATGTGGGTACTGCGATCGCGTGAGCTGACGGGGGATCGACATGGCGACGGAAACCGAATCCGAGTCCACAGGTACGACGTTCCCGCTGCGCAGCCCGACGGGCGTCGCGTTGGTGGCGGCGACCGTCCTCGCCTCGACCGTCGGATTCCTCGACGCGTACATGGTCAACGTCGCGGTGCCGGCAATCGGGCGCGATCTGAACGCCAGCGTGGTTCAACTGCAGTGGGTGCTGACCGGGTACCTGGTCACCGTCGCGTCATTGCTGCTGCTGGCCGGGGCGTTCGCCGACCACTTCGGACGAGGGCGAGTCCTGGTGACGGGCCTCGTGATCATGCTGATCGCCTCGGTCGCCTGCGCGGCCGCCCCGAACGCGGCTACCCTCATCGTGGCCCGGCTGGTGCAAGGCGTCGGTGGCGCGCTGGTCGTGCCGAGCAGCCTCGCTCTGCTCAACGGAACCCTCACCGCTACCGACCGGGCCCGCGGCATCGGCATCTGGGCTGGCATCTCGACGCTCGGCACAGCGCTCGGTCCCTACGGCGGCGGTTGGCTCGTTGACCACACCTCGTGGCGCTACATTTTCCTGCTCAACATCCCGCTCGTCCTGCCGGCGTTGTGGGTCTTGCGCAAGGTTCCCGACGTCGCGATCCGGCGCCCGCTCTCGGTCGACGTGGTCGGTGGCCTGCTCGCCGTGGTCGGACTCGGCGGTGTGATCTACGCGCTGACGGAGGCTCCCAGCTCCGGTTGGACGAGCGGACCTGTGCTCGCGACCGGCCTGGTCGGACTGCTGGCTCTGGCCGCGCTCGTCCCGGTCGAGCAGCGGAGGCGCCAACCGATGCTGCGCCTGTCCTTGTTCCGCTCGCGGGCCTTCGACGCGATCAACGTGGCCACGTTGATCTTCTACGGCGCGCTGGCGGCGGCAGGCTATCTGGTCGTGCTGCAGTGTGAGCTGCAACTGGGCTACAGCGCGACAGCGGCCGGGGCCGCGCTCATCCCGGAGTCAGCCGTGTTCCTGATCGTCTCGCCGCTGGTCGGGGGACTAGTGGCCCGCATCGGCACCCGCTGGCCGATGGCCGCAGGCATCCTGCTCGTGGCGGCAGGCTTTGCCTGGCTCTCGGCCGCTCGGCCCGGCTACTCGTACGTCGAAACCATCCTGCCCGGTGCGATTCTCTGGGGCCTCGGGATCGGGCTGGCGGTAGCTCCGCTCACGGCAGGCGTTCTGGCTGCCGTCGACGACCGCGACCTCGGCGAGGCATCAGGCATCAACGACGCCGCGTCGCGGATCGGCGGGGTCGTCGTGATCGCGCTCGTCCCGCTTCTGCTCGGTGCCGGTGGAGCGACCAGTTTGGCCCATCCGCTCGCGTCCAACTACCAAACCGCGATGTTGGTCATGGCTGGGCTGAGCGTGGCCGCCGCGCTGATCACCGCGGTTTTTGTCCCGGCCGGAAAGGCCGTTCAGAAGCTGCCTGCCGCTCACCCCCGCCTGCATGGCTGCGCGGCGCCCACCGCGACCTGACACCTGATCGACGACGAAGGGAGACCGACATGAGCGACACCCAGACGACACCCACCGAGACGATCGAGCGGCTGAGTGGACAGACCGTCGTTGTCATCGGCGGCAGCTCCGGCATCGGGCGGTCCACCGCTCGGCAGGCCAGGGCCGCAGGCGCCGACGTCATCCTGACCGGACGCGACCCCGGTCGACTCGAGCATGCCGCCGCCGAGGTGCGGGCGCTGCGCACGGCGCAACTCGACGTGGCCAATTCGGCTGCGCTCGAACCCTTCTTCGCCGGTCTGCCGACGCCGATCGATCACGTCCTCTTCACTGGAGGTGGACCGATCTACACCCCGATCGCCGAGCTCGACTTCGACCAGGCGCTCCGGGTGCTCGACGAACATCTGATCGGCGCGCTGCGCATCGCTCGCGCGAGCGCTAGCCGGGTGCGCCCCGGTGGCTCTCTCACCTTCATCACCGGGACGGACGCCCGCCGCCCCGGCGTCGGGTCGAGCGTGGCCGCGATCCTGGCCGCCGCGCTACCGACCATCGCGGCGAACATCGCGGTCGAGCTCGCGCCGATCCGGGCCAACGTGGTCGCGGCGGGGTACGTCGACACCCCTTTGTCGGCCCGAATCCTGGGCGATGACCTCGAGCGCCGCCGGGCCGAGCTGCGGGCGACGCTGCCGATCCGGCGCGTCGTGGGTCCGGACGACCTGGCCGACCTCATCGTGCACTTGATGACCAACTCAGCGGTGACCGGTGCTACCTACGACATCGACGGTGGGCAGCAGCTCGTCCCATGACGGAACCGACGACGAGAGCTGATGCCGTCGGCAGTCCGAACTGTCGTGCTGACCGATCGGCCGCTGTCCCGGCTGACCCAGCAGAAAGGGCCTGCCCAGCGGCCGCGAACCAAGCCGAGGCTGTTCACAGCCAGTCGTTTTCCCTGGCGCGACCGACCGTTGACGAGCGGCATCGTCGCGGTTTCGGTGGGTACAAGCGAAAGGACCGCGGATACATGGTCGGGCAACCTTTGAGCGGTGTAGTAGCACTGGTAACCGGTGCCAGTAGCGGAATCGGAGCGGCGACGGCCATCCGTCTCGCCCACGAAGGGGCGGCTATCACACTGGTCGCCCGGCGGCGCGGCCGACTCGACCGGCTCGCGGCCGAGATCGCGAGTCGAGGTGGGGAATCCCGAGCTGGCCGAACAGGCGGTAGTCGAGACGCTCGATCGCTTCACCCGGCTCGACATCTTGGTCAACAACGCTGGCATCATGCTGCTCGGCACGGCGCTGCACACCCGAGTTGCTGAGTGGGACCGGATAATCGCGCTCAATGTCGATGGGCTGTTGCACGTCACCCACGCGGCCATTCCCCATCTGATCGATGCTGCCGCTACGGCGCGCCGTCGGGTCGCCGACATCGTCAACGTCAGTTCGACGGCAGGCCGGACGGCCCGCGCCGGCAGCAGCGCGTACACATTCAGCAAGTTCGGCCTGAACGGATTCACCGAGTCACTGCGGCAGGAGTTGCTCGTCGAGCGGGTGCGTGTGAGTGTGGTCGAACCGGGCACAGTGGCCACCGAGTTGACCGACCACCTTGCCGACATGACTCGTGCGGCCGCATGTCGGCAAGTCAATGGCATCGAGGCGCTGCGGCCCGAAGACATCGCCGACGCGATCAGCTACATCGTGACCAGAGATCGACGGGTGGCAGTCAACGAGCTGTTAGTCCGAGCGGGCGATCAGACCTGGTGATCGTCGCGGTGTTGCTCATGCGCCTGCCCGGGCGCCTGCTACGGGCCGCACCGTCCGGTGAGGCCGAGCGCTCCCCGCAGGCCTTGGTCGTTCATGGCCATGTCGTCGAGCGTCGCGCCGTCGAGAACGTCGAAGTAGGCGGTCAAGGCATCGGCGAAGACG
>CAWGYF010000014.1:0-251845 GCA_963826705.1 uncultured Actinomycetota bacterium | reverse complement strand
AGCCTGGGCAGGGGCATGGCCACGGCCACGGGCACGACGGCGACCACACGCACGACAGCCCGCGACGTTCGTCGGAAGACGAAGAGCCCAACGAGGTCGACGGCCGCGCGGTACGGGAAGCGAAGGACACGCCGGGCCGGTTCGGCAACACCTACGGCAACACCTACGGCACCAACCCGGTGGGCGGCGGGAGCGGCGCGGCGCCCGTCAAGTCGCCGCCGAAGGTCCCAGCGGAGCGCGGCTCCCGCAGCTTCGGTGCGGGCCTGGGCCGGAAGCGCGCGCTGTGACCACGACTCCGTCGCCCGTGCGCGGGAAACGTTGCCAGGACCACTCTTTGCGCGCACGACCATCGGAGGTGCGCTGATGGAGAACGCGCTGCACCGGTTCGTGCGCCTGCTGCGGCTGCGCGGCGTGCGCATCTCGACCCCCGAGGCGCTGGACGCCATGGCGTGCGCGCGCGAGCCGGGGATGCTCCGCGACAAGGAGCAGCTCCGGGCCGCGCTGCGCGTCGCGCTGATCAAGGACCGGCGCGACGAAGAGGTGTTCGACGAGATCTTCGACCGCTTCTTCGCGCTGGTGAAGGTCGGCAGCCCGGATGTCGGACACGGCCACGGGCACGGCCACGAGGACCTCTCCGACGAGGGCACGCTCGAGGACTTCACGCTCAGCGACACCCCCAGCGACACCCCCCAGGAGGGCCATACGCACGGCAAGCCCGTCGACATCCGCGACTTCTTCAAGCCGGAGGACCTCGCCCAGCAGTACAACCTGCACCAGGAAGCGAACAAGATCGACCTGGCCGCGATGACGGACGAGATCGTGCTGTCGAAGGACAACCAGGGCGTCGGGGGCGAGGGCAACCGGGTGCAGATCGAGACCGACTCGCTGCGCTACGCGGGCCTGCCGGGGCAGATCAGCCAGCAGCAGGGCACG
Organism: uncultured Actinomycetota bacterium; assembly: GCA_963826705.1. Taxonomy (GTDB): domain Bacteria; phylum Actinomycetota; class Actinomycetes; order Mycobacteriales; family Pseudonocardiaceae; genus Pseudonocardia. The sequence goes on along the minus strand of CAWGYF010000014.1, from coordinate 250,912 downwards.
AAGGTGGACGCCGACCTGTCGATCGCCCAGCAGGAGGCGCTGTTGGGGTGGCTGAACGAGGTGGACGGGGAGTCGCAGGAAGGCACGGAGGACGACGCCGCCGCGCTCCGCCGCAGGCTCACCGGCGTGCTCAACGGGCTGCCCGAGGCGATCAAGAAGCACCTGGAAGCGCTGATGGCGCTGGAGAACCGGATCGTCGAAGGACACGAGCGCTCGGTCGCCGCGGTCGACCACGTCGGCGAGCACGAGCGGATGGAGCTGGAGGAGTCGCTGCGGCGGCTCGCGCGCTCGCTGCACGGCGGGCTCACCCACAAGCGGAAGGTGTCCGCGCGCGGCCGCATCGACTCCGGGCGCACCATGCGCCGCAACATGCGCTTCGACGGCATCCCGTTCGCGCCGGTGACGGTCAGGCGCGCCGAGGACAAGCCGCGGCTGGTGATCCTCGCGGATGTGTCACTGTCGGTGCGGGCGACCGCGCGGTTCACCCTGCACCTCGTGCACGGGCTGCAGAGCATGTTCGGGCAGGTGCGCGCGTTCGCGTTCGTGGCCGACCTCGTCGAGGTCACCGATCTTTTCACCGACCACCCCGCCGAGCAGGCCCTCGGGCTGATCTTCGGTGGGGAGGTGCTCGACGTCGACGCGAACTCCGACTACGGCGCCGCGTTCGGCCGGTTCCACGAGGACTTCGGGTCTGCCGTCAACCGCCGGTCCACGGTGATCGTCCTGGGCGACGGGCGGGGCAACGGGAACGACCCCAACCTCGACGCGTTCGCCGAGATCACGCGCCGGGCCCGCGAGACGATCTGGCTCACCCCCGAGCCGCGCTACTCGTGGGGGCTGGGCGGCTGTGACCTGCCGTTGTACGCCGAATACTGCTCGCGCGTGCGGGTGGTGCGCGACCTGACCGGCCTGGAGAGCGCGGCGCAGGAGATGGCGACGGAACTGGTGGGCCGCTGATGTGATCTTGTTGCCCCGGTCCGGCTCTACGCCTCAACGACATTGAGCGAAGCCACGACCCGCTCGCGATCGTGGATGCGCGGATGCAACTCGGCGTCCGCGGGTTCGAGTTCGAAGGAAAAGAGCAGGTTGCGCAGGAGGTCGCGCTCCTTCACGTCGATGGCAGTGCGCTCCTCGGTGAGCGTGGCCGCCAGCTCGTCGGCGAGCAGCCCCCACTCGCCGCTCCATAGGTAGCCGCGCAGCCAGTCCTGGTCGGTGGCCGATAGGCGTTCGCCTAGGCGGTCGAGCAGGTCCGTTGCCGTTGCGGTGAACCGTCCGACGTCCACGCTCACCGCTCCCCGGGGTTACGGACGACGCCCGGTCCCGACAGCGGCACCGAGGTAACCACGTATCCGTCCAGTCCCATGATCACCCTGATCATCACCCCGTCCCTCGTGCCTTCGACGCGCAGGCGCCCGCCTCTGGCCGGGACGACCAGGTCTGGGTCGCGGGCGACGCCCAGTGTGGCAGCCAGAATCTTTTCGCTGCTCCAGCCGGGCGGGAACTCGCTCTGCCCCGGGATACCGGCGCCAGGGGCGTGGCCGCCGCCGATCTTGTCGCCGGTGAGGATATGGGAGGCACGATCGGGGACGACGTGGATCATGTCCGGCGTCGGGTGGGGACCGGGCACACCGTCCCAGCCGCTGCCGGTGAGATCGAGGCCCGTGATCTCGCCGACGTCGGTGAGGCCCATCCCGACCGGTGCATCAGGGGGCGGGGGCACTGCCACCCGCCGCAACCGCTCCTCGTCCTCCGGGCGGAGGCGTTCGACGAGCTGGTCCAGCGCAAAGAGATAGCCGTTGCGGTAGTCGTTGAGGTAGCTGACGGCCAGTGCGCCGGTGCCGACCAACAGCTCCAGCTCCGGGATGTCCCACGCGATCTCGCTGAGCAGCGCAGCAGGGAGCTCGAGCGGCGACATGTCCCGCGCCGCCTCGGCTACCGCGGCCACAACCTCGGAACGGGTGTGTTCGATCAGCTCGGCCAGCGCCGCGCAGGACGAGCTCAGCATGCCTGGCCCGTTCACCACCGCGTTGAACAACGGATCCGCCGCGCACGGGGTGAACCGCTGCTCCCAGAACGTCCGCATGGCGCTGAAGGCGGCCCCTTCCCCGGTCGCGATGAGCCGCTGGAATGCCGCATCGCCCGCGTAGGCCAGCTGGTCCAACCCCTCGGCCAGCGCCGACCACGCGGCCGCCGCCGCACGGAGCATCGCCGGGTCGCCGCCGGGGTAGTACTCGGCAATCAGGTCAGGGACCTGTGGTCCGCCGAGGCCGGTGCTCGGCGGCGGCGAGAGCCATGGCAGGTCGGCCCGGCCTACATCCGCCGCTACAGGCGCACCTCCCTTTGGGGGAGGTGGGCCCATCGGTTGCGGGGTGGCGGCGTGCTCGGCTGCGAGGTAGGTGTCGGCGGTGTTGGTCAGCTTCGTCGCGATCGCGCCAAACGTCGCCGACGCGGTGATGGACGCCGCCCAGGACGCCGTCGCCATCGTGTCGTAGCGCCCGCGCCACGCGGCGAGCACCGGATCGCGGCCTCCCATCCCACCGGTACCTGCGAGGTCGGCGGCACGCAGCAGATGTGCGGCGTTGTCGCTCAGCCGGGCGAACGCCTCCGCCGCGGCATGCAGATCCTCGATCTGCACGGAGAACCCCGCCGCCTTCGTGAGCACCCGGCCAGCCTCCCCGGCCGGGCCGACGCTCGTGGGCGAACGGCATCACGTCACCCGCTTGGACCGTCCATCCGGGCAGGCGCGCATCCGACCACCGCCTGCCTACCCTGCTGAGATGACGCGCACCGTCCGTCTGACGATGGGCACCGATGGACGCTTACACCATCGGATCCCGGCCGATCAGGTGAGCAACGACCTCGCGGGCTGGATCGCCGACGACCTCGTCGCGCCCGGCCTCATCCCCCCTGCCGCGTTCGAGCGCACTTTCGTCGAGGTTGTCGGCGCAGCGTGGCTGCCGTTCTACCGCAACACGCTGCGCGAGCTCGCCCAGGGCGGAGCGATGGGGGGCACGAACGCGGGCATGGCCCCCGTCCACGACCGGGCCGCGGCCCTCGCGGTGGGCTCGGTGGTCGAGCTGGGGTGCTGCTTCGGGTTCCTGGCGCTGCGCCTGGCCCGCGACGGCCACCCGGTGACCGCGGTCGACCTCTCCTCGGGCACGGTCGCCCTGCTGGCGTCGGTCGCCCCGGCGCTCGGGGCGCGGCTGCACGCGATCGCCGGGGACGCGGCCGCCGTGCCGTTGGCCAACCGCAGCGCCGACACCGTGTTCGCCGTGCACCTCCTGGAGCACCTGCCGCCCGCGGTCGCGACCGGCGTGGTCGGCGAGATGCTGCGGGTGGCGCGGCGGCGGCTCGTCGTCGCCGTGCCGTTCGAGGACGCGCCCAACCCGACGTGGGGCCACCTCCGCACTTTCGACCTCGCCGACCTCGACGCGCTGGGCGCCGCGACCGGCCATCCGTACACCGTGGACGAGCATCACGGCGGCTGGCTCGTGGTGGACGTCTGAGCCGCACCCCGGTGAGTCCGGCACCCCACCACGGTGAGTCCGGCATCTCGCCACGGTGAGTCCGGCACCCCACTCCGGTGAGTCCGGCACCCCACCCCGGTGAGTCCGGCACCCCACCACGGTGAGTCCGGCTTCCCGCCGCGGTGAGTTGGGCACCCCACCCCGGTGAGTTGGCGAGACGGTACACGTCGGGGGCCTGGCACGGGGTGACCGCCGGGTTGGCTGGTGATGGCTGCGCCTGAGATGAACCTGGTGGGGGTTCCGCTCGGGCTGTAGCCCCCTCCTGTTCATCTCAGCGGTTGTGCCCGAGACGGGCGGGCTTTCAGGGCAGAAAATCGGACATCAGCACCACCAGCCTCACGGGCACCTTATTTTCGGATCAGTCCGCATGTCCTTGTGAGGACGCCGCGCGGGCGTGAAAATAGGCGCCGGGCGGGTCTGTGCGGACCGGCAAGTTTGGTGTGCCCGCCGGATCGCCTATTTTCCGGTCAGGCGCGGGCCCCGGTGCAGCCCAGGCCCTCGACGATCCGCTCGCGCTGGGCCCACCCCGAGCGGGTACCACCGGCCACACCGGCACCATGTTCCGGTCAGAGCTTGAGGCGTCCCCGCAGACGGCCGAACTCCTGCGAAGACACCACAAGGTCTGCGACGTCGGGCCCGGACGGCCATGGCAAAGAACCGGATGCCCCGCAGCCCGGCGTCGGAAGGCCGCGCCCCGACCTCGCAGAGCCCCGTCAGCCGCCAGCGGCGGTGGTGAGGGCGCGTCGGGTGAGCACCCGTGCCAGGTGACGGCGGTAGGCCGGGGTGGCGGCCAGGTCGCCGGGGGGCTCGGTGCCCTGGTCGGCCAGCGCGGCCGCCTCCGCGATCGACGCGCCGTCGGCCAGCGCGGCCTCGGCGGCGGAGGCGCGCAGGGGCGTCGACCCCATGTTCACCAGCCCGACCCGATCGTCGACGACCGCGACACCCACGATCGCCCAGTCGTTGGCCCGGCGGGTGAACTTCTCGTAGGCCCAGCCCGCCGCCACCGCCGACGTACTCCCTCCCGCGGAGGCGCGATCACGGCTGGTACGCGGCACCCTGACCTCGACGATCAGCTCGTCCGGCTCGGCGGCCGTTGAGAAGACACCGGTGAAGAACTCCGTGATCGGCACCTGTCGCTCGCCACGCGGACCGCGCAACACGACCGTGCCGCCCAGCGCCAGCACCGCCGCGGGCAGATCCGAGGCCGGGTCGGCGTGCGCGAGCGAGCCGCCCAGCGTGCCGCGGTGGCGCACCTGCGGATCGCCGACCGTGCGCGCGACGGCGCCCAGCAGCGGCACCTCCGCCGCCACGACCTCCGAGGTGGCGACATCGTGGTGCCGCGAGCCCGCGCCGATGGCCAGCTCTTCGCCCTGCACGCGGATGTAGCGCAGCTCGGCCAGCCGCCCGATGTCGATCACCAGCTCGGGCGCGGCCAGGCGGAGCTTCATCACCGGCAGCAGCGAGTGTCCACCGGCCAGCACCTTGGCGTCCTCGCCGTGCTCGGCCAGCAACGCCAGCGCGCCGTCGAGCGTGTCCGGCCGCTCGTAGGCGAACGCGACGGGGATCATGCGACACTCCCAGCCGAAGCTGAAGCTGGACCAGACGGCCGCTCGCCGACGGCAGCCGCGGTTGGGGTGGGCGCGGCGGGGGTGGGCGATCCGACGGAGAAGCCCGGCGCGACCTCCACGCCGCCTGCGGGCGCCGCCTCGGCGTGGCCGTGGTGGATCGCCTTGCCCTGCACGGTGTCCGGGTCCTGCCCGGACGCGGCGATCACGGCCCGCACGATGTTGTGATAGCCCGTGCAGCGGCAGAGGTTGCCCTCCAGCCCCTCGCGGATCTCCCGCTCGGTGGGCGTCGCGTTCTCGGCGAGCAGGCTGACCGTCGCCATGACCATGCCGGGCGTGCAGAAACCGCACTGCAGGCCGTGTTCCGCGCGGAACGCCGCGGCCACCGGGTGCAGGTTGGCCGGGTCGGACGACAGCCCTTCCAACGTCGTGACGGACTGGCCATCGACCTGCGCGGCCAACAGCGTGCACGACTTCACCGACTCCCCGTCGAGCAGCACGGTGCAGGCGCCGCAGGACGTGGTGTCACAGCCGATGTTGGTGGCCTTGAGCCCGACCACGTCGCGCACGTAGTGCGCGAGCAGCAGCCGCGGCTCGACGTCGGCGCTGGTCGACGCCCCGTTGACGGTGATCTCGACCTTCACTTCGCTCCCCCGATGCGCGCTCCGCTTTCGCTCCGCGCTCCCCCGATGCGCCGCGCGGCCTCTATCGCTTCCCACACCCGCAGGGGGGTGAGCGGCATGTCGATGTGGCGCACACCGAGGTGGCTGAGCGCGTCGATCACCGCGCTCTGCACCGCGGGGGTGGCGCCGATGGTGCCCGCCTCGCCGATCCCCTTGACCCCCAACGGGTTCAGGTGGGTGGGGGTGGCCATGTCGAGCAGGGTGAAGCTGGGCAGCTCGGCGGCGGACGGGAACCCGTAGTCGACGAACGTGGCCGTGAGCGGGTTGCCGTCCTCGTCGTAGACGACCTCCTCCAACAGCGCCTGCGCGATGCCCTGCGCGATGCCGCCGTGGCGCTGGCCCTCGGCGAGCAGGGGGTTGAGCACCGGCCCGGCGTCGTCGACGGTGATGATGCGGTCCAGCACGGCCTTGCCCGACTCGAGGTCCACCTCCACGACGGCGACGTGCGCGCCGAACGGGAAGCTCGGCGCCCCGGAGTCGAAGTTGCTGTCGACGCGCAGCGGCTCGCGGGCGGCCAGGTCGCCCAGCGACACCGCGCTGTCGGTGCCCTTGACGACGACCGTGCCGTGCGCGATCACGAGGTCCTCGACACTCGCCTCCAACACGTCGGCCGCGCGCTGCTTGGCCAGCTCCGCCAGCTCGCCCGCCGCCTTGTAGACGGCAATGCCGCCGGTCTGCAGGCTGCGCGAGCCCATCGTGCCGGACCCACGGGGGACGAGGTCGGTGTCGCCGTGCCTCACGGTGATCTTCTCGATCGGGATGTCGAGGTGCTCGCTGGCGAGCATCGCCCACGCGGTGGCGTGCCCCTGCCCGTGCGGCGACGTGCCGGTGAGCACCGTGACCGTGCCGTCGGGGTGGACCTCCACCGCAGCGTCCTCGCTGAACGCGGCGCCCCCGGTGATCTCGACAAACACCGAGACGCCGATGCCCAGCGCCGCGACATCGCCACGCTCGCGGCGAGCAGCCTGCTCGGCGCGCAGCTCGGCGTAGCCCGCCGCCTCCAACACGGCGTCGAGCGCCTTCTCGTACTCACCCGAGTCGTAGGGCGCACCGCCCTTGGTGACCAGCGGGAACGCGTCGGGCGAAAGCAGGTTGCGGCGGCGCACCTCGGCCGCGTCCATCCCGATCTCGGCGGCGAACAGGTCCATCGCGCGCTCGATGGCGGCGGTGGCCTCTGGGCGTCCGGCGCCGCGGTAGGCCGCCGTCGACGTCGTGTTCGTGACGAGCACCCGCGCCCGCGACTCGACCTTCTCGATGTCGTAGACGCCAGGCGCCATCATCCGCGTGAACAGCGGCAATATCGCGCCCAGCCGGGGGTAGGCGCCCGCGTCCTGGAGGACGTCGAGGCGGTAGGCCAGCACCTTGCCGTCGCGGTTGCCGCCGATCGTGATCGTCTGGAGCTGGGCGCGCCCCTGCACCATCCCGGTCATGTTCTCCGAGCGGGTCTCGTTCCAGCGCACGGGGCGTGCGACGTGTCGGGACAGCCACGCGACGAGCGCGAACTCCGGGTCGGCCCCGATCTTGGCCCCGAACCCGCCGCCGACGTCGGGCGTGATCACGTGGACCTGCTTGGCGTCGATCCCGAGCCAGCGCGCGACCTCGTCGCGTGAGGCCTGCGCGGCCTGTGTGGAACACCAGAGCGTGACGCGGCCGTCCTCGCCCCATTCGGCCGAGGCGGCCCGGGTCTCCAGCGGGGCCGCGGCGAGACGTTGGTTGACGATCTCGCGGGTGACGACGACGTCACAGCCGTCGAACAGGTCGGGTTCGAAGTCCTTCTCGTGGTCGAACCCGTTGGAGGTGTTGGTGCCCGCGTCGGGGAACAGCAGCACCTCGTCGGTGGCCGCGGCCTTCAGGTCGATGACGACCGGCAGCGGGTCGTAGTCGATCTCGACCAGGTCGGCGGCGTCCTGGCCCTGGTAGGCCTCCTCGGTGAGGACGGCGACGACGGGCTCGCCGACGAACCGCACGACGTCGGTCGCCAGGAACGGCCGCACCATGGCCTTGTTGACCCCCGCGAACAGCAGCGCGGGCGCCAGGTCGACATCGGCGCCGGTCAGCACCGCGACGACACCGGGAGACGAACGGGCCTCCTCGACGTCGACCGCGGTGATCCGCGCGTGCGCGACGGCTGACCGGACGAGCGTGAGGTGCAGCGCGCCGACCAGGTCGAGGTCATCGGTGTATCTGGCGCCGCGCGAGAGAAAGGCCGGGTCCTCGGTGCGCACGACGCGGGTGCCCATGATGCTCATCGATTCGGAGCCTAACTCCGGACCCCGACAATTGCTCACCTCGCAGCTCCTACCGCTCCCACCACCGGTCGATCGCCCACAGCGGCGACACCGGGCCATGGCCCGCGCCCAGCGGATAGGAGTGGCGGACGGCCTCGACGACGTAGCGCTTGCCGAACGCCACCGCGTCGGGCACGGCCATGCCCCGCGCGAGCCCGGCGGCGATGGCCGAGGCCATGCTGTCGCCGCTGCCGTGGGTGCTGGTGGTGTCGAACCGGGGGCCAGGCAGCTCGGTGAAGGCGTGACCGTCGTAGAGGACGTCGACGCAGGAGGCGGCGTCCTCCCGCAGATGCCCGCCCTTGACCAGCACGAAGCGCGGGCCCAGCCCATGCAGCAGCTTGGCGGCCTCGTACTGGGCGCTGCGGTCGTGCACGTCGATGCCCACGAGCAGCCGCACCTCGTCGAGGTTCGGGGTGATCACCGTCGCCCGCGGGAACATCAGCGAGCGGAAGGCGTCGAGCGCCTCGTCGACCAGCAGCTGCTCGCCGTGCATCGACGCCGCGACGGGGTCGACGACGAACGGGGTGGGCCCGTCCGCGCCGATGCCGACCCGGTCACAGGCCTGCGCGATCGCGCGGATGATCGCCGACGTCGCGAGCATGCCGGTCTTGGCGGCGTCCAGTCCGATGTCGGTGGCGACCGCCTCGATCTGGGCCGCGACCGTCTCCGGCGGCAGGGTGTGTACGCCTGTGACCCCCAGGGAGTTCTGCACCGTGACCGCCGTGACCGCGATGCACCCGTGCACACCGCAGGCCGTCAGCGCCCGCAGGTCGGCAGCGACGCCCGCGCAGCCTCCCGAGTCGGTGCCCGCGATCGTCATGACCCTGGGCGGGGTCGGGTCCATGCGTTCCTCCTGCAGCAGGATCAGGATGAGGTGGGCGCAGGCAATACTTCAGGGATCGTTGGTGTTGGCTAGGGACATGCCGCTGACCGGAGAGTACGAGCTGAGCCCGCAAGGTTGGGTCCGCGACCAGACCCTGAAGATCTTCGAGACGGGCACGACCGAGAGCGTCGGCATCCAGGGACTGAGCGTGATCCTCCTGACCACGCGCGGTGTGAAGTCGGGCAAGCTGCGCAAGGTCCCGCTCATGCGCGTCGAGCACGATGGGGTCTACGCGATCGTCGCGTCGATGGGCGGGGCGCCCAAGAACCCGACCTGGTACGCCAACGTCAAGGCCGAGCCGCACGTCGAACTGCAGGATGGCACGGTGACCAGGGACTACACGGCGCGCGAGGTCACCGGCGAAGAGAAGGACCTGTGGTGGAAGCGCGCCGTGGCCGCGTTCCCGAACTACGCCGAGTACCAGACGAAGACCGACCGCCAGATCCCGGTCTTCGTGCTGGAGCCGCGCGCCGACTGATTCTGTCGGGGGCCCGTGACACACTCGGCCCGACCAAGGGAGGTAGGCCATGTCGTCCCAGCCCGCGTCGGCGCCCGCGCGTGAGCCGAGCCTGCTCACCGTCGCCGAGTACCTCGCTCTCGGGGAGACCGAGCGGGGCTACGACGAGCTCGTCGAAGGGCGGGTGGTCATGTCGCCGGGTCCGGCTCCCGATCACAACCACGCGGCCGTCGAAGTCCTGATCCAGCTCCGCGGCCATGTGCCGTCGGAGCTCGAAGTCCTGCTGGATCTGGACGTCAACCTCGAGCTCGCCCCGCCCGATGCACCCGGCTTCACACGCCGCCCCGACCTCATCGTGGTACGGCGTTCAGCACGGGACCGGGTGCGCCAGGAGGGCGGGATCATCCGAGCGGCCGAAGTCGTCGTGGTGGCCGAGTTCGTGTCCCCGGGCTCCCGCCGTACCGACAATGTGATGAAGCGCGTGGACTATGCCGACGCGGGCATCCCGCACTACTGGATCATCGACCTCGACGAGCCGGTGTCGCTGATCGCCTGCCATCTCGCAGGCGAGCTGGGCTACGTCGACGGCGGCTCGGCCACCGGCGTCTTCGTGACGACCGAGCCCTTCCCCGTTCGGCTCGATCTCGACGCTTTGCGCTAGGAGGGTGCTCCTAGGGCAGCTCGGAGGGCACGGCAACGACGTCGACCATCGCCCCGTTGCGCAGCACGGTCACCGGCAACGGCACCCCGATCGCCTCGCCGAAGAGCTGCCGCTGGATGCCCTGGGCGTCCTCCACGGGGTGGCGGCCCACGTCGAGCACGAGATCGCCTGCGCGAAGGCCCGCCCGGGCCGCGGGGCTGCCGGAGATCACCTCGACCAGGCGCAGGCCGTTGCGGCGCCCGTACTTGTCCGCGACCGCCGCGGGCACCGGCGCCGGGCTGCCGACCAACCCCAGGTAGGCCCGGCGCACCCGCCCGTCGGCCAGCAGCGCGGCGACGATCCGGCGGGTCGTCGCGTTCACCGGCACCGCGAGGCCGAGCCCGACACCCGCGACGGCGGTGTTGATCCCGACGACGCGCGCGCGGGAGTCGGCCAGCGCGCCGCCGGAGTTGCCGGGGTTGAGCGCGGCGTCGGTCTGGATCACGTCCTCGACCACCCGCCCGGCGGCGCCGCTGCGCGTCGGCAGCGCCCGCCCGAGCGCGCTGACCACTCCGGCCGTCACCGATCCAGCCAGGCCGAGCGGGTTGCCCACCGCGACGACGAGCTGACCGACGACGAGCCCGTCGGCGTCGCCGAGGGTCACGGGGCTCGGGAGATCACCCGGGCGGGCGGCGCGCAGCACCGCCAGGTCTGACAGCGGGTCGGTCCCGACCACCGCGACGTCGACCTGCACGCCGTCGACGAAGTCGGCCCTTCCCCGCCGCGCCTCGCCGACGACGTGCGCGTTCGTGATGAGGATCCCCTCGCCGGTGACCACGGCCGATCCGCTGCCGCGGGCCGTCCGCACGGCCGCGACCTTGCGGGTGAGCTCCGCGGCGACCCTGCTGACCGTCTGCGAGTAAGAGTCCAGCTCGTCCACGGCCACCTCCAGCAATTACACCGTTGCAGCCACGGTACGCCGGTTCACCCGCGGACGGCCTCGGCTTCCTGCGTCGCCGGATCCCACGCCAGCCCCGGCACGCCCCAGCCGTTGCGCTTGACGGCTTTGCGTGCGGCGCGCTGGTTGCGTCCGACGAGCCGGTCGAGGTAGATCACGCCGTCGAGGTGGTCGGTCTCGTGCTGCAGGCAGCGGGCCAGGAACCCGGTGCCCTCGACGGTGACGGGCGCCCCGTCCAGATCGGTGCCCGTCACGCGCGCCCACACGGCTCGCCCGGTGGGGAACTGCTCGTCGGGCACCGAGAGGCAGCCCTCCTCGTCGTCCTCCGGATCGGGCATCGTCTCCGGACGCGGCGAGGTCTCCAGAGCGGGGTTGACGACGACGCCACGGGCCCGCGCGCGGGTCTGCTCGTCGGGACAGTCGTAGACGAACACCCGCAGCGGCACGCCGACCTGGTTGGCCGCCAGCCCGACGCCGTTGGCCGCGGCCATCGTGTCGAACATGTCCGCGACCAGGGTGCGCAGATCGTCGTCGACCGTCTCGACGGGCCGGGTCGGGGTGTGCAGAACGGGATCACCGACAATGCGGATGGGTCGTACGGACACGGAGTGAGCTTACGGCGCGTGCGCCGTGTCACGCCCGGAATCGTCGCCCGCCCGTGGTTCAATGCCGCTGCGAATGACAGACGTGTGATTCGTTGTCAGCGAGGCCGCGAGGAGCGTGATGGAGTCCGCCACCCAGACCGGCGTGCCTGTCGGAAGTCCCTACCGGGAGCTGGATCGACGGGAACGCGAGATCCTCGCGTTCGAGGGGCAATGGTGGAAGTACGCGGGGGCCAAGGAACAGGCCATCCGCGAGCTGTTTGACATGTCGGCCACCCGCTACTACCAAGTGCTCAACGCGCTGCTGGACAAGCCGGAGGCGTTGGCGGCCGATCCGCTGCTGATCAAGCGCCTCCGCAGGCTGAGAACGAGTCGGCAACGCACCCGTGCGGCGCGTCGCCTGGGCATCGAGCCCTGGTGAGTACACGATGACACTCCGCCACGACGATCCGGAGGCTGCCGTGACCGAACCCGCCCCGTCCCGGGGGCCCTCGCCGTTGCGCATCGGTGGGCTGGCGTTGGTCGGTGCGGGCGCCATTGCGGCCCTCATCGGGCTGGCGTCCCTCCTCCCCGGCACCGGCGGCAGCAGCGGCGGCACCGCGACGACCACGACGCCGCCGGGCGTCACGGAGTCGGCGACCGCGGTCCCCACCGTGGCCCCCACCGCGGTCCCGACCGTGGCCCCGACCTCGGCAGTGGCGGCCCCGGCCCCCGTGCCCGTGACGCCGACGAACGCGGTGCCTGCTCCGAACGGGGCTCCGCCCGCCCCGGCAGCGGCAGGCGGAGCGGCAGCCCAACCCGGGGCGGCATCCGGTGGAGGCACAGGCTCGGACGACGGCAAGGCTGTGCACCCGCCCGTCCGCGTCTACAACAACAGCACGATCACCGGCCTGGCCGCCCACGCGGCCGACGACTTCCGGTCCGACGGCTGGCAGGTGCAGCAGGTGTCCAACTACGCGTCGGGCATCATCGCGGCCAGCACCGTCTACTACCGGCCCGGCACGAACGAGCAGCCGGCGGCGTCGTCGCTCGGCAGCCAGTTCGGCCTGCGGGTGGAGCCGCGCTTCGCCGGTATCGACGACGCCACGCCCGGCCTCATCGTGATCGTCACGAATAACTACCAGAAGCGCTGAGCGCACCGTCGCTTCAGCGTCGGGCTTTCGCGTACGCCTCCAGAGCGGCCAGCTGCGCGAGGTCCAGTGAGGCGGGCACGGCCGCGCGGGCCGCGGCGATGTGGGTCGCGGTCACCTCGGTGGCGTCGAGCGATTCCCGCATTGCCGCCAGTGCCGCCTCGCGCAGCACGGCGGCGCAGTCGGCCGCCGAGTAGCCCTCCAGCTGCTCGCCGAGCACGGCGAGGTCGACGTCGGCGGCGAGCGGGGTGTTGCGCCCCGCCGCACGCAGGATCTCGGCGCGCGCCTCGCTGTCCGGCGGCGGCACGTACACCAGCCGTTCCAACCGCCCCGGGCGCAGCAGGGCCGGGTCGATCAGGTCGGGCCGGTTCGTCGCCCCGACGACGATGACGTCGCGCAGCGGCTCCGCCCCATCCAGCTCCGTCAGCAGCGCGGCCACGACGCGGTCGGCCACCCCCGAGTCGGTCGACTGTCCGCGCCGAGGTGCAAGCGCGTCGATCTCGTCGAGGAAGACCAGCGCGGGGGCGGCGTCGGACGCGCGACGGAACAGCTCACGGACGGCGCGCTCCGACTCCCCGACGTACTTGTCCAGCAGCTCGGCACCCTTGACCCCCAAGACGTTGAGCTGGCCGGTGCCCGCGAGCGCGCGCAGGAGGAACGTCTTGCCGCAGCCGGGCGGGCCGTAGACGAGCACACCGCGCGGGGCGGCGACACCGAGGCGCGCGAACGAATCGGGGTACTGCAGCGGCCAGAGGACGGCCTCGGTGAGGGCCTGCTTGACCTCGGCCATGTCGCCGACCTGGTCGAGGGTGATCCCGCCGGTCTGCAGCGTCTCCGACGACGACATCGAGATCGGCCGGACCGAGCCGACGGCGTGCACGAGGTCCTGCTGGGTCACGCGAGCGTCGCCGTCTTGCCGCAGCGCGGCAGAGACCGCGGCCTCGCGGCGCACGGCGACGAGATCCGCCGCGACGAAGCCCGGCGCGCGTTCGGCGACCGCGTGCACGTCGACGTCGTCGGCCAGCGGCACCCCGGCGAGCAGCCGGTGCAGCAGCTCGGCGCGGGTGCGCAGATCGGGAAGGCCGAGACGCAGCTCGCGGTCGACGAGGTCAGGGGCGCGCAGGCGGGAGTCGACGGACTCGGGTACGGCCGTGGTCGCGACGACCGCGAGGCCGGGGGTGGCGACCGCGTCACGCAGGGCGTCGAGGACGAGGGTCGCCAGCGGGGGCGGGGACATGGCCGGGAGCAGCGCCTCGACGTCGGTCACGACGAGCACCGTGCGCGCGCCGGACCGAGCCTGCTGGCGGGCACCCATGATCGCGTCGTGGACGCGCTGGGACGCCGCGCCCGCCTCCAGCGCGGCGGCGCCCGGCGCGGCCAGTTCGACACATCCCGCGCCTGCTTTGGATGCCGCGCTGCGGGCGAGGGTGAGCTTGCCGACCCCTTCCGGCCCGACGACCAGCACCCCGAGCCGGGCCGAGCCGCCGAGCCGTTCGAGCAGCTCAGGGCGGTCGAAGGTGAGCTCGAGCCATTCGACGAGCCGGTGCGCGGCGACGGCGTTGCCGATGAGGTCTTCGATGGCGACGACGACGGGCCCCGCCTCGGTCGCGGTCGGGCTCGGCCCCGCAGCACCCGGGCGACTCGGCGCACTCGCACGGGTCGTCGCGTCGCTGGGGCCCGCTGCGCCTGCACGTGGTGTCGGGGCCGGGCCCGACCTCGCCTGCCCGGCCGTTCCGAAGGGGCTGCCATCGCTTCGCGCGAAGGGCGCCCGCGGGTCGGCGTCTCCGGTCGCGGCGCCCCCTTCCCATCCGACGACCGTGCTCGGCCGCACAGCGACGGCGCCCACCGGCTCGACGGCGGCCACCGTGAGCAGCTCGCTGGTCCAGCTCGCCCCCAGCGCACCCGCGACCCGCTGCCGGGCGGCGATCGGATCGGCGCCGGGCACGAGCTCGATGTCACGGGGCAGGAGCGAGACGGCGTCCCCACGCGTGACGACCTTGCCGATCAGCGCGACCCGCACCGTCTCCGGGCTGAGCGCGGCCCGCGCGAGCGTTGACCCGGTGAGCCGCACGACCCGTGCAGCCTCGACCCCGCCCGGCGCGACGACCACGGTGGCCCCGTCGGTGAGGCCCGCGTTGGACAATGTGACGTCGTCCAACGTCGCCTGGCCTGGCGGCCCGTCGGAAGGGGCGACCAGCGCGGTCGTCACCCGCGCTCCGGTGAGCGCGACGGCGTCCCACGACCGCAGGCCGAGCGCGTCGATGACCTCGGGATGCAGCCGGACCACCCCACGCCGCGCGTCGGCAGCGGACGCGGCGAGCCGGGCGACGAGCGTGATCTCGGGAGCCACCCCGCCCAACCTAGTGGTCGCGATCACCGCTCGACGCTGGCCGGGCCAGGTGAGTCCAGCGTTTGCCCACGGCGAGCCCGCCATCCCGTCACGGGGAGTCGGCCGATCCACCACGGCGAGTCGGCCGATCCGACGCGGATGATGGACGGTGACCGGAAGGTGAGTCTCGCGGCAGGCCGCCACCTGCGGTTGCTTGCACCTCCGGCCAGACTTCGCAGTGGTTGCGGCGTCCTCGCAGGAGTCGGGCGCCAAATGCGGTTACATAAGCGCAGGAGCGGCGCGTCTGATGGTCTTGATCTCGGGGGCCGGTCGTAGCGGGGTTGTCGGTGGTGGCTGCGTTTCTTGCTGTGGCTGCATGGCTGCCGACTCCGTGATGGACGACCTGCAGGCGGAGCCCGCTGCGGTGGTCCTGACTCTCAGTGATCGTCTTGCTGAGGCGGTGCGACCGCAACTCATGATCAGCAAGAATCCAGGTCTGGTCGCCGCCGCCCGTGGCCTGCTGCCGAGCGTTGATCGCCGGTTGTGTGACATGAGCGCCATATATGGCCGTTATGTCACAATTTTGGCGATCACCGTCCACCGGGCGCCCCGCAGTCGGGCGTAGTCGGGCGCAGTCGGGCGCAGTCGGGCGCAGTCGGGCGCAGTCGGGCGTAGTCGGGCCATGATCGTCGAGAGTGGTGTCGGCGGCGCAGCGGCGCACTCTTGGCACCACCCGCGGCGATCACCGTGGCGACCGGGTCGAGCAGGCGCTTCTTGCGGGGCCCGCGCACTGTGCGCACTTCGCAGGCGCACCCTTCAGTCAGCGATCATCACAGCTCGGGTGCTGTCTGGTCGGGGCAACCATCAGGTGCCGGGCGTCCCACCTTGAGCAGCCGGCATTGGGTCGGGCGCTGTGCGGAGACGCCACCCGGCCTGCGAAGTCGGCGTACGTATGCACGAAGGGCGGACTCACCGGGCGGACCCGCATGGGCTCGGCATGGCGAACCCGGGCGGACCCGCACGGGCTCGGCATGGCGAACCCGGGCGGACCCGCACGGGCTCGGCGTGGCGAACCGGCCAACTCGGCGTGGTGGACCGGCGGGGTCGGCGGGGTGAGGTGCCCGACTCACCCCCACGCGCGGCCCGACCCACGCCGCGCCCTTGCTCCAGGGTCAGCGCCGGCGCGCGCGGCGGAGACCCAGGCGCAGCCGGTTGCGGGACGGCTGGGCGGCGGGGCCCGGGCCCGCAGCGCCGTTCGTCGCCCGGCCCGCCCCCGCCCGGCCCGCCCCTGCCTCGTCACCGAACCGCCGTACGGCCCTGGCGACCGCGCTGGCGCGCCCGGCCACCCGACGGCGCAGCGGCGGGCGCAGCCCGAGCCTGCGGGCCGAGCGCGCCGCCCGCGCCACCGCACGCCGCTCGCGGACCGGCACGTTCCACGCCTCTGGATGGCGGCCCAACCACCGGTGCCGGTACAGGGCGTAGGGGAGCATTCCGAGGTAGCCCAGCGCGATGATGCCCAGCCCGAGGAACGGGGCGATCATCAGCACCGCCGCGGCGAGCCCGACGAGCACGAGCAGCGGCGCGATCAACCGCGGCGGCACCCGCACGGTCTTGAACGACAGCGTCGGCAGGCGGCTCACCATCAGCCCCGCGACGATCACCGCCCACACCCCGACGGGCCCCGGCTCCGACCACCACCCCAGCCCGAAGGCCAGGGTCGCGAACAGCGGCAGGCCCGACACCAGCGCCGCGGCGGGAGCGGGCACCCCGACGAAGAACTCCTTCGCGTACGGCGGCAGGTCATCGGCGTCCAGCAGCGTGTTGAACCGGGCCAGCCGCAGCGCCATGCACACGGCGAAGACGAGCGCGACGACCCAGCCGAGCCGGGTGCCCTGCAACGCCCAGATGTAGAGCACGAGCGCGGGTGCGACGCCGAACGAAACGAGGTCCGACAGCGAGTCCAGCTCCGCGCCGATCCGGCTGCTGGCGTCGAGCAAGCGGGCGAGGCGGCCGTCGAGCGCGTCACACAGCGCCGCCACCGCACCGGCGGCGACCGACAGCTCGAAGTGTCCCGCCAGCGCGTAGTACACCGCGGAGAGCCCCGAGCAGAGCGCGACGACCGTGACGGCGTTGGGCAGCAGCCGCACCCCGGCAGGCATCAGGCACCGACCGGAAGCTTGGCCAGGACGGTCTCGCCGCCGATCGCGCGCTGCCCTGGCGCGACGACGACGCGCGACCCCGCAGGCAGGTAGACGTCCACACGCGAGCCGAACCGGATCAACCCGTAGGTCTCGCCCGCCGCAACCTCGTCCCCGACCGCGACGTCGCAGACGATCCGGCGCGCCAGGAGCCCCGCGATCTGCACGACCCCCACGTGCAGGCCGTCCTCGGTGCCGATGAGCACAGCGTTGCGTTCGTTGTCCTCGCTGGCCTTGTCGAGGTCGGCGGAGAGGAAAGCCCCTGGCGAGTACGCGACGGCCAGCACCCGTCCCTCGACGGGGATACGTTGCACGTGCACGTCGAGCACGGAGAGGAAGACGCTCACCCGTGGCACCGGCGTGTGCGGCAGGTCGAGCTCGGCGGGCGGCGGCACGTCGGCGACGGTGGCGACCGTGCCGTCGGCGGCGGCGAGCACCACCCCGGTCAGCGGCGGCGGTACACGGCGGGGCGCGCGGAAGAACGCGGCCGCGGCCGCGGTGGCGAGCACACCGGGCACGGTGCCCCGGCCGGTGACGGCGCGAAGCAGGCAGGCGGCGACCGCGACCCCTGCAACGATCGGGCGGCCGCCCGGGTGCATCGGCGGGATCGCGGCCCGGACCAGTCCGACGACGTGCGGCACGGAGAATCCGGACGGGCTCGTCTCGGGCATCGGGGTGGATCGGCTCCTCGGCGTGGCGGCCCGGTCGGGCCGCCGGGCGGGGATACCGTACGCGAGCGTCCGCTGACGTCCTGAGCCGGACGCGGCGCCAGAACAACAAGCAAGCGGCCGGACGCGGGAAGCAAAGGGCCGGGGCCGTCATCCCCCGAGACGACGACCCCGGCCGTGGAACCGCTCGTCCGCTCCCCAGCGACGGGCGGTAGGTCTTTGCTTACGGAAGCCAGTGCTTCCGGTAAGTCTGCGCTTACGATAGTTCCGTACTTACGATAGTTCTGAGCTTACGACGAGTCTCTGCTGCGGCCAGTTACCCGGTCCGCGCGGAAAGTATCGCTGAGCGATCCCGAGATCGTCCAGGTCAATGCGCGGGGATCACCATGATCTGCACCGATCGGCGGAACGCTCACCAGTAAGACGCTCCCCGAGCCCTCTTTGTTGCATCACCTCAGTGTGACCTAGCCCACATTAGCCCGACGGCCGTCACCCGTCCAGCAGCCAGACGGACACCGCAGCTCCTGCTAGGAGCTCAGTTGTCGCCTCCGGCACGACGAACAGGCAATTCGCCCGCGCGAGTGAACCGAGCATGTGCGAGGCGGGGGTGCCGACTTCGGCGACCGTTCCGTTCGTCGCGTCCAACACGGCGCGGCGGTACTGCCTGCGTCCGGCCGGGGAGACCAGCCGCCGCGCCAGATGGGCGACGACGACGGGGCGCTCCGGGTGGGGATGGTCCATCGCCGCTCGCAGGATCGGCCGGACGAACACCTCGAACGACACCAGTGCGCTCACGGGGTTGCCGGGCAGGGTGACCACCGGCACCCCGCCGTCCAGGCGCCCGGCACCCTGCGGCCCCCCCGGCTGCATCGCGACCTTGCCGAAGGCGACGCCGCGGTCGGCCAGCGCGTCCTTCACCACCTCGTAGGCCCCGGCGCTCACCCCGCCGGAGGTGAGCACGAGATCGACGCCTGCCGCCCGCTCGCCGAGCACCGCCAAGAACCGCCCGACGTCGTCGGGAACAAAGCGCAGCAGCTCGGCGCGCCCACCCGCCTCCTCGACCGCGGCGGCCAGCATCGGCCCGTTGGACTCGTAGATCTGCCCGGGAAGCAGCGGCTCACCGGGCACGACGAGCTCCGAGCCGGTGGACAGGACCAGCACCACCGGGCGGCGGCGCACCGACAGCGTGGCGTGTCCGACGGCGGCGGCGACACCGATCTGCGCGGGCCCGAGCACCGTGCCCGCGGGCAGCGCCACTTGGCCCGCCTTGACGTCCTCCGCGGCCCGCCGCACGTGCGCGCCGACATCGGGCGCCGTCGCGATGCGAACGGTCTCCGTGCCGCCGTCGGTCTGCTCGACCGCGACGATCGCGTCGGCCCCCGCAGGGACCGGCGCCCCGGTCATGATCCGCGCGACGGCGCCGGGCGGCAGCGACAGGATGTCGGTGCGGCCTGCTGGGATGTCGAGCGCGACGGGCAGCGTGACCGGAGCGCCAGCCACGTCCGCGGCGCGGACGGCGTACCCGTCCATCGCGGAGTTGTCGAAAGAGGGCAGCGCGACCGTCGCCACCACGTCAGACGCCAGCACCCGCCCGCGCGACTGCGCCAGCGGCACGTCCTCCGGCGGCATTGCCGTCAGGAGGGACGCCACGAGCGCGCGGTGCTCTTCAACCGATCTCGGGGGGCTCACGCGGCCCATCGTGCCCGACCTCGTCGCCTTGCACTCACCGAAGGCGAGTGCTAAAACCGGGCTTGGCACTCGACAAGCTAGAGTGCCAATTGTCGGGCCGGTGAGATCGGCGCAGGGTTGTCGGTCGTCCGTCGCGGGCGCTGGGTCCGACGCAGAGACTCTCCCATCGGAGGACCACACACCCATGGCGAAGATGATCGCGTTCGACGAGGAGGCGCGCCGCGGGCTCGAGCGCGGCATGAACACCCTCGCCGACGCCGTCAAGGTGACGCTCGGCCCGCGCGGCCGCAACGTCGTCCTGGAGAAGAAGTGGGGCGCGCCCACCATCACCAACGATGGTGTGTCGATCGCCAAGGAGATCGAGCTCGAGGACCCGTGGGAGAAGATCGGGGCCGAGCTGGTCAAGGAAGTCGCCAAGAAGACCGATGACATCGCGGGGGACGGCACCACCACCGCGACGGTCCTGGCTCAGGCGCTGGTCCGTGAGGGCCTGCGCAACGTCGCTGCGGGTGCGAACCCGATGGCGCTCAAGCGCGGCATCGAGAAGGCCGTCGAGGCCGTCTCGCAGCAGCTGCTGAAGACCGCCAAGGAGGTCGAGACCAAGGAGCAGATCGCGGCCACCGCCTCGATCTCCGCGGCCGACACCACCATCGGCGAGCTCATCGCCGAGGCGATGGACAAGGTCGGCAAGGAAGGCGTCATCACGGTCGAGGAGTCGCAGACTTTCGGGCTGGAGCTGGAGCTCACCGAGGGTATGCGGTTTGACAAGGGCTACATCTCGCCCTACTTCGTGACCGACGCCGAGCGCATGGAGGCCGAGCTGGAGGACCCCTACGTCCTGCTGGTCAGCTCCAAGATCTCGACGGTGAAGGACCTGCTCCCGCTGCTGGAGAAGGTCATGCAGGGCGGCAAGCCGCTCGCGATCATCGCCGAGGACGTCGAGGGCGAGGCGCTGGCCACCCTGGTGGTCAACAAGATCCGGGGCACCTTCAAGTCCGTCGCGGTGAAGGCTCCGGGCTTTGGTGACCGCCGCGAGGCCATGCTCGCCGATATGGCGATCCTGACCGGTGGTGAGGTCATCTCGGAGAAGGTGGGCCTCAAGCTGGAGAACGCCGACCTGACGCTGCTGGGTCGCGCCCGCAAGGTCGTGGTCACCAAGGACGAGACCACCATTGTCGACGGTGCGGGTGACGCCGATCAGATCGCGGGCCGGGTCAGCCAGATCCGCAACGAGATCGAGAAGACCGACTCCGACTACGACCGCGAGAAGCTGCAGGAGCGTCTGGCCAAGCTGGCAGGCGGGGTTGCGGTGATCAAGGCAGGGGCGGCCACCGAGGTGGAGCTCAAGGAGCGCAAGCACCGCATCGAGGACGCTGTTCGCAACGCGAAGGCGGCCGTCGAGGAGGGCATCGTCGCCGGTGGCGGCGTGGCGCTCATCCAGGCGGGGGCGGGCCTGTTCGAGGGTCTTGGTCTCGACGGTGACGAGGCGACCGGCGCCAACATCGTCAAGGTCGCGCTGGAGGCTCCGCTCAAGCAGATCGCGATCAACGCGGGCCTCGAGGGCGGTGTCGTCGCGGAGAAGGTGCGCGGCCTCGCGTTCGGCGAGGGCCTCGACGCGGCCACCGGTGAGTACAAGGACCTGATCAAGGCGGGGATCATCGACCCGGCCAAGGTCACCCGCTCGGCGCTGCAGAACGCAGCCTCGATCGCGGCCCTGTTCCTCACCACCGAGGCGGTCATCGCCGACAAGCCGGAGAAGAACCCGGCTCCGGCGGGCGACCCGACCGGCGGCATGGGCGGCATGGACTTCTGAGCAGTCCCGCAGTCACGCAGGGGCGGCACCCGATCCGGGTGCCGCCCCTGCGGCGTCTGCGGCCGCAGCAGCCGAGGTGAACACCACGGGGATTCCGAGTCGGGCGGAAGCCTCGTGGTGTTGCGCTCGGCCGCGGGTTCAGGCGTGGTCAGGCCGCACCGGCACGACGCGGAGAGGGCGTCGAGACCGGTGAAGTCGACCGGGTTCGCGGCGTAGAGCGGCAACTCGTGGGCCGCGGCCCCGCAGGATGACCACACTGGTGTCCAGGAGGCCGCGCGGGTCAGCGGACGGTGGCACCGGGTGCTACCACGGAGCCGTAGTGAGCAGCCGTCGAGGCGGCGCGGGACGCCATGGCCGCGCGGAGATCGGCGGGGGCGAGGACCTCCACGTCGGCGGCCAGCGACCAGAGCACCCCCTCGGCGTGCGCGACGTCGCCGAACTCGACGGCCATGCGCACCCAGCCGTCGGTCTCCTGCTTTTCGACGGTGGCGGTCCTCGCGGTGCGTACCAGGTCGGCCTGCCGCGTGGCCAGCACCCTGACCGTCGCCGTCAGACCCGGCCGGGACGCGGGGAAGGCCCCCCGATGCCTGCGCCACGCCTGGTCGAGGTCAACGTCGGGCGGTCGCGCGGCCTGCTCCTCGCGCTCCCGGACCTCCCGCACCCGCGACAGGCGGTAGGTGCGCTCCTCGCCGTCGCGCAGCGCGAGGAGATACCAGCGCCCGCCCGCGCTGACCAGGCCGACCGGGTCGATGGTGCGCCAGCGCGGCTCCTCCTCCCGCGCGGCGTAGCGGATGTCCAGGCGTCTGCCCGCGAACACCGCGCGGCGGACGGCGCCCAGTAGCGCCTCGTCGGACTCGTCCGGGCCCTGCCGGGCACGCGGGAGCCAGCCCTCGCCGCGCACGAGGATCCGTCCCGCATCCCGACCGGCCGACTCCCGCTGCGCGGCGGGCAGCCCAGCCACGACCTTGCGCATCGCCGACGCCAACGCGGGCGCCATACCCGTGGCGTCCCCGCGCGACCCCGCTACGAGCAACGCGAGCGCCTCGTCGTGGGTGAGGCCGGTGAGGTCGGTGGAGTAGCCCGCCACCAGCGCGAAACCGCCGTTGCGTCCACGTTCGGCGTAGACCGGGACACCTGCGGCCGACAGCGCTTCGATGTCGCGCAGCACCGTGCGGGTGGACACCTCCAGCTGCTGCGCCAGCTCCGCTGCCGACAGCCGTCCGCGGTGTTGCAGCAACAGGAGCAGGGACAGCAGACGGTCGGCGCGCACAGGACAAGAATGCAGGCAATACCTGACAGAGGATGTCGTGATTGCGCGCCAGACTTCTTCCATGACCACAGAGACTGATCCCCGCCCCTTCTACGACAGGGCCCTGAAATGGGTGAACAGCGTCGTCCTTCGCGTCGACCCCGCGACGCTCGACGAGCCGACACCCTGCTCCGAGTACGACGTGCGAGCCCTGCTCGGGCACCTCGTCGCGACGGTCGATCGGGCCCGCACGATCGGCGAGGGCGGCGACCCGCGGACGATGCCCACGGTCGTCACCGGCGTTCCCGACGACGGCTGGGCCGACGCCCTCGCCGACGCCACGGACAAGATGGCGGCCGTGTGGGGCGACGCCGCGCTGCTCGACCGTCCGGTCACCGTGCCTTGGGGCACCGTGCCGGGCCGGGCCGCGGTGTGGGGCTACGTCAACGAGGCGCTCGTGCACGGCTGGGATCTCGCCGTCGCCACCGGTCAGGACGCCGAGGCCGATCCCGACCTCGCCGAGGCGGCGCTGGCCGGGGCGCGCATCAAGATCCCGGCCGATCGTCGGGGCGGGCCGATCCCGTTCGCCGACGTGGTCGAGCCCGCCCCCGACGCGGGCCCGACGGAGCGCCTGGCCAACTGGTCGGGGCACCGCCGCCGGTGACACCCGTGCTCCGGGCCCGGCTGGACAGATCGGCAGAAGTGGTGCCAGATGTGCAGATACGCACCACTGACACCACAACCAGCGATCACTCCTACAGACGATCAGACGGCCTCAGGCACGACGATCCAGGCCGCGATGTAGAGCGGGATGCCGATGCCGCCGCCGAGCAGGGTCAGCGCGACGAACGCGAGGCGCAGCAGGGTGACGTCGATGTCGAGGCTCTCGGCGAGCCCTCCGCACACGCCGCCGATCATCCGTTCGGTGCGGCTGCGGTGCAGCCGAAACGGAGGGCGGGCCTGCGCGTCGGGGACGAAGTTGGTGGTGGGGGCGGTGGTTGTGTCGGTGTGCTCCATGCCGACAACACTGCCGCCCCGCGGCGCGGCGCACGTCCGGGTCGTCCCCGGATTCGCCCCGGACTCCGACCCCGAGACGATCTCAGTGCCCGCGGGGGGTCGGACGTCGCTCGGGCCCTGGCTGCTCCGGCTCATTGGGCTCATGCGACGTCGGCGGTACGGACGAAGGCCTTGCGTCTATTGGAACGTGACGCTCGCGGTTGCGGATGATGCGACCGAGGACGAGACCTACCATCGTGGCGAGGCACATCCAGCCCACTGCCACGATGATGATCCACGTCAACACCGAGATGGCCGCTGTCCTTTCCGGTCGACGAATCCAACGAGTGTCCACCCTGCCCACACCGATCGCAATTCCCTGGCTTCCTATGAGCCGTCGATAGATGATCTGTGCAGGTCAGCAGCCCATGCTACGCGTTCAACGCCTAACGCGGAGGATCACTGACATCCGGCAGCGCGGGACCGAGCAAGTCATCGGCGTCAACGATCCGATATGCGTAGCCCTGCTCGGCGAGAAACCGCTGTCGGTGCGCCGCATAGTCGGTGTCAAGCGTGTCGCGTGACACCACTGAGTAGAAATGCGCCTGCCTGCCATCGCCCTTCGGGCGCAGTAACCGGCCCAGCCGCTGGGCTTCCTCCTGGCGCGACCCGAAGGTGCCGGAGACCTGGATGGCGACGCTCGCCTCCGGAAGGTCGATGGAGAAGTTCGCGACCTTGGAGACGACCAGCACGGGCAGCTCGCCCGCGCGGAACTGGTCGTAAAGCGACTCGCGCTCGCGGTTGGGCGTCGACCCTTGGATGACGGGGGCGTCGAGAGCCGCGCCGAGCTCGTCGAGCTGGTCGAGGTAGGCGCCGATGACCAGCGCGGGCTCCCCGGGGTGGCGTTCGAGCACCGAACGGACGACAGCGGTCTTCGTGTGCGCGGTGGACGCCATGCGGTAGCGCTCCTCCGGCTCGGCGACCGCGTAGCCCATGCGTTCCGCGTCGGTGAGCGTGACCCGCACCTCGACGCACTCCGCGGGCGCGATCCAGCCCTGCTGCTCGATGTCGCGCCACGGAGCGTCGTAGCGTTTGGGCCCGATCAGCGAGAAGACGTCGCCTTCGCGGCCGTCCTCGCGCACCAGCGTGGCGGTGAGCCCGAGGCGTCGCCGCGACTGCAGATCGGCCGTCATGCGGAACACGGGGGCAGGCAGCAGGTGCACCTCGTCGTAGATGACCAGGCCCCAGTCGCGCGAGTCGAACAGCTCCAGGTGCCGGTACTCGCCCTTGGTCTTGCGGGTGATCACCTGGTAGGTCGCGATCGTGACGGGGCGGATCTCCTTGCGCTCGCCGGAGTACTCGCCGATCTCGTCGTCGGTCAACGACGTCCTGGCAATCAGCTCGCGTTTCCACTGCCGACCCGCGACGGTGTTGGTGACGAGGATCAGCGTGGTGGCCTGCGCCTGCGCCATCGCCGCCGCCCCGACCAGCGTCTTTCCGGCCCCGCACGGCAGCACGATCACTCCAGAGCCGCCCGCCCAGAAGCCCTCGGCGGCCTCGCGTTGGTAGCCGCGCAACGTCCAGCCCTCCTCGCGCAGCGCGATCGCGTGTGCCTCGCCGTCGACGTAGCCCGCGAGATCCTCCGCGGGCCAGCCGATCTTGAGCAGGGCCTGCTTGAGATGGCCGCGCTCCGAGGGGTGCACGATCACCGTGTCGTCGCCGACACGCGCCCCGAGCAGCGGAACGATCTTCTTCTGGCGCAGCACCTCCTCCAGCACGGCCCGGTCCAGCGCCACCATAACGAGGCCGTGGACGGGGGAGTTGGTCAGCTGCAGCCGTCCGTAGCGGCCCATGGTGTCGACGACGTCGACGAGCAGCGCCTGGGGCACGGCGTAGCGGGAGTAGCGCACCAACGCGTCGACCACCTGCTCGGCGTCGTGGCCCGCGGCGCGCGCGTTCCAGAGCGCCAGCGGTGTGACCCGGTAGGTGTGGACGTGCTCGGGGGCCCGCTCCAGCTCGGCGAAGGGGGCGATCGAGACCCGCGCCGCCGGGGCGTCGGGGTGGTCGACCTCCAGCAACAGCGTCTTGTCCGACTGGACGATCAACGGCCCGTCGGCCATGACGGTCTCACTTCCTCGAGGCGGACGCGGAGAGCACGGCAAGGCGGCGCAGCCGACGCCGGCTATACTCCGACGGCACAGTCCGAAGAGCGCACGCGTGCTGACGAGATCTTACCGGTTCCCGGCGGCCATTGCCCGTACCCCAGCGGGCGCGTGTCACGCTCGACGGACCGCTCCCGACAGAAGGCACACCGGCTTCCCACAATGTTCACGCTCCGTACCCGAATGCGGTCTACCCGGCCATCCACCGCCCGTGGACCGCAGCTCAACTGTTCCGGTGTCGCAGATTGTCGGTGGAACGTGCCACAGTTCGACAGATCGTCGCCGGCAATCCTCAGGGGGACGTTGACGTGACCAGCATCGAGCACGGCCCTTCCTGGGTGGAGCGGCTCAACCCACGCCACTGGACGTTGGTGTGGAAGCTGGTGATCGTCGGGCTCGTGCCCGCCCTGCTTGCTTTGACGCTGGGTGCTCTGCAAATCGCCGACCAGGCCGGATCAGCCGCCGACCTCGGCCGCGGCGGGCGGCTGCTCGACCTGCACTCACAGATCGCCGCGGCAGGCGACGCGCTGCGCCAGGAACGTGACCAGGCCACCCTCTATGTGGCGGGTGGCCGCACGGGCGACCGCGGCCAGCTCACCGCGGCCAACTCCCACAGTGATGAACTGCTCGCGGCGATGCGCGGCGGCCTGCAGTCGGCAGGCACCCTCGACCAGGCGACCTCCGTCGCGGTCGCGCAGGCCAACGGCGTACTCGGGCAGCTGACCGGCCTGCGCCGCGACGTCACCGACAACGGGCCTGTGGCGCTCCCGACGATCCGCGACCGCTACAGCCACGCCATCGAGGGCGTCGACGTGCTGGACCGGGCGGTGCTGCGCGATGTGCGCGTGCCGAACACCGCAGGCCAGATCGACGCGCTCACCGCGCTGCAGAACGTCGAGGCCCAGCTGGCCGTGCAGCACACCGTGCTGGGCAACGCGATCCGCGCAGGCAGGCTCCAGGACGGCGATGCCAACGCCGCGGGCAACGCCGACGTGCAGATCTTCGCGCAGTACCGTGCCTACCAGGTCGCGCTCACCCCCGACCAGCTGCAGCGCTATGGCAGCTTCCTCGACGACCCGTCCAACGCCGACCGGCAGCGGCTGGCCATCGCGATCCTCACCTCGGCGGGGAAGCCGAATCTCGGCGGCGTCACCGCGGCAGACTGGGACAGCGCGTACAACAACGCCAAGGCGGTTGCGGACCGCTCGGCTGGCCTGATCCGCCAGGATCTCGCCGCGGCGAGCACCGCGGCCGCGCAGCGGGCCAGCAACCTCGCGGGCATCAACTCGGTCGTGCTGATGCTCGGCCTGCTGATCGGCATCACGATCGCGGTGCTGGTGGCGCGCTCGCTCGTCCGGTCCTTGCGGGTGCTGCGCAGCGCCGCGCTCGACGTCGCGGAGCGCAGGCTGCCGCAGGCGGTGGAGAGCATGCGGGCGGGCGAGACCCCCGACGTTGTCGTCGACCCGGTGCCCATCCGCACCCGTGACGAAGTCGGACAGGTGGCCCGCGCATTCGACGCGGTGCACGGGCAGGCCATCCGGCTCGCGGCCGACCAGGCCGCGCTGCAGACGAACGTCAGCGCGATGTTCGTCAACCTCTCGCGCCGCAGCCAGGCCCTCGTCGAGCGTCAGCTGCAGCTGATCGAGGCGCTGGAAAGCAACGAGCAGGACGCCGACCAGCTGTCCAACCTCTTCCAGCTCGACCACCTCGCCACCCGCATGCGCCGCAACAGCGAGAACCTGCTGGTCCTCGCGGGCACCGACCTGGCGAAACGCAACATGGCGCCCGTGCCGATGGTCGACGTCCTGCGCGCCGCGGTGTCGGAGGTCGAGCAGTACCAGCGCGTCGTCGTGCAGGCGCCCCCCGCGGCGTCGATCGCCGGACGGGCCGGTTCCGACCTGGTGCACCTGCTGGCCGAGCTGCTCGACAACGCCACGAACTTCTCGCCGCCCGAGTCCCAAGTGATCATGAGTGCCACCCGGACGGCGGACGGCACGATGGTGGTCGAGATCTCCGACCGCGGTGTCGGCATGGCCGATCACGAGCTCTCCGACGCCAACCAGCGCCTGGGCGGACCGTCGACCGTCGACGTGTCCGCCTCGCGCCGCATGGGTCTGTTCGTGGTCGGCAGGCTGGCCGCGCGGCACGGCATCGGCGTGCGCCTCACCAGCGCGGCGGCCGGTCCGGGCACAGGCCTCACCGCCTCGGTAACCGTGCCCGTCTCCCTCATCCCCACCGGGGTGCCCACCGAGACCGTGCGGCCCATCGGCGTCCCGATGGCGGCCGGGGCTCCCGCGCAGGGCAGGCCGGGGGGCGACGCCCGCTCGCAGCGTGCCGACGTGAACGGCCGCCCGCCCAGCTCACTGTCCGCGCTGGTCGCAGGCACGGACGGGCCCACGGCAGGCGCGCCGTCCGGCTCTGGCGACGACACTACGATCGGCGGCGGCCAGGGCACCACGTTCACGGGCAGGCCACCGGTCAACGGCGCCGCAACGCACGGGTTGCCCACCCGCAAGCCTGGCTCCTCGCTGCGGCCGGAGGGCCCGCCGCCTACCGACGCCCCTCCCGGCGGGTTCTTCGACGACGCTGCGGGCGCCGAGGGTTCCTCGGACCCTGCTGAGCAGGCTCGCCTCGACCAGGAGGCCGCCGCGCGGCGCGACCGGCTGGCAGGCACACCAGGCCTCGCCCCCCTCCCGCCCCGTGCCGGGCCCCAGACGAAGCCCGGTCCCGACGACGAGCGGTCGATTGTGGGCGACGAGCGGCCGACAACGGACAGTAACCGCCCCCGGCTCACGAAGGACCTCACTGACCAAGGCTCCCCACCAACGACGGAGCGCCCGTTCGGCGCCACCCGGCCGACGACCGACCCCGGTGACCACGTCGAAGGCACCCGGCCGATCGGTCCGCAGGCCTTCAGCGCAGGTACGGGCCCAGGCGGCCCCGCGGGCGGCGAGGGCCTCCCCTCCCCGGGCACGCCCTCCGGCACACCGGCTGGCGGCAGGCCGTCCGGCCCTGGTGGACCGCGGCCCAGCCCGACCCCTGGCCAGCAGGTTGGCGGGCCCCTCCCCCGGCGGGCACAGCAGCCCGGCGAGCCGCGTCGGCCCTTCCCGCCGTCGCGCACACCGACGGAGGCAGACGCCCAGCCGACCGCAGCGGGCGCGAACGGCCCGTCGAGCGACGCGTCCGGGCCCACGGCGTTCCCCAGTACGGGCGAGGACGTCGCCATCGGCGCAGGCGGGCTGCCGTTCACGCTAGGCACCGAGCGCCTCCAGCCCGCGGGACCTCCCAGCGATCCGGCGGGCCAGGAAGGTGGCGAACCGTCCGCCGGGATGCAGCGCGGCCCCGAGCCGCAGCGGACAGGCTCTTCCCAGCCCGGCCAGTTCCGCACGGACCAGCAGCGGCGCGCGCCGCAGCCGTCGGGGCCGCAGCCGTCGGGGCCGCAGTCCCTGGCAGGCAGGCCCACAAGCGATCTGGGCACCGGCTCGCGGCCCGATGACGACCAGCCGTACGAGATCCAGACGTCGGGTGCCCAGACATCGGGTGCCCAGACATCGGGTGCCCAGACGTCGGCGGGGCAGTCCTACGATGCGGAGCAGGTGGACACTCCGCCGTCGGGTCTGCGGCCGTACGGCTCCTCGTCGTACAGCACACAACCTCCTGGCACTCAACCTCCTGGCAGCCAGCCATCCGGTGCGCAGCCGTACGGCACACCATCGTCGGGCGCGAGCCTCTACGGGCCTTACGACTTTGCACCGCAGCAGGGCTCGCCCCGGCCGAACGGTTCGGTCAGCGGCACGGGCGGGTTCCCGGCCACCCCGCCGCGCAGCGGGCCGGTCGCGATGCCGCCAGCGCCCGCAAGGCCGTCCTCGGCCGACGAGCGGGGCCTGCGGCCGGGCCTCGCCCCGCGGCCCGCGATGGCCCCGCCGCCTGCCGACCACGCGGCTGACGAGCTGTTCGCGCCGCGGGTTCCGTCCCTCGACCCGGAAGGGCAGCTGCCCGGCCGCGATTCCGACGCCAGCCCGTTCGACCTCGGCGAAACCACACCGATCTTCGAGGAGATCGCGTCGGCCTGGTTCCGGTCGAACCGGCCCGTGCCCGTCTCGTGGGAGTCCGACACCGGTCCACACCCGACGACGCGCGCCGAGCCCGCCACGACCTCGCCACCCGCGGAACCCCGGGAGGACACCGACCCCACCGGTATCACCAAGCAGATCGAGCAGGACGGGGGTCTTACCGAGGAGCGCGAGCCGGTCGAGGGCCTCACCGAGCAACGCCAGCCGGTCGAGGGCCTCACCGAGCAACGCCAGCCGGTCGACGGCCTCACCGAGCAAGACCGGCCGGTCAACGGCCCGGCGGAAGGGCGCCCCGCGGTCGGTACGCCTGCCGACAGCTGGCCGCCCGAGGGTCGTCCGGCCCCAGGTCCGGCGGACATCCCGGGCGACGCGGGCGCCGATGCGCCCCCGTCGTTCATGCCCAGCCCGCGGGTGCCGTCCGCCCGGCCGACGCTCGAGGACCCCTTCGACGAGCCGCTGGTCTCACAGCAGTCGCCAGAATCCGAGGGTGACTTCTCAACGGCCGCCGACGAGGGCTGGCTCGCCGCGAGCGGCGCGGCGACCGACCGGCCCGACGAGCTCACGGCCGCCGGGCTGCCCAAGCGCAGGCCCCGTGCACGGCTGATCCCCGGCAGCGCCGGGTCCGCGGTAATGGCCCCGGCTGCCAGCTCGCCGCGCAGCGCCGAGACCATCAGGGGGCGGCTGGCGAGCTATCAGCAAGGCGTCCGGCAGGGTCGGGAGACCCGTCTGCGCAGCTTCGGCGAAACCCCCGCGACACCCGCTGCCGCGGATGCCGATCACGACGAGGAGTCCTCATGACCACACCCCAGGCCCAGCCGAGCAGATTCGGCTGGCTCGTCACCAACTTCGCGGAGCGCGTCCCCGGCGTCGCGCACGCGATCGTGGTGTCGGCCGACGGCCTGCTGCTGACCAGCTCCGACCGGCTGCCACGCGACCGGGCCGACCAGCTCGCCGCCGTGGCGTCCGGTCTCGTCAGCCTCACCCAGGGTGCGGCGCGCTGCTTCGACGCGGGCGGCGTGGTGCAGACGGTCGTGGAGATGGATCGCGGGATCGTGCTGCTGATGAGCATCAGCGACGGCTCCTGCCTGGCGGTGCTGGCGTCGCCGAGCTGCGACATCGGCCTCATCGGGTACGAGATGACGCTGCTGGTCGACCGCGTGGGCCAGCTGTTGACCCCGGAGCTGCGCGCGGAACTGCAGGGCTCGTTCGGCGGCCTCTGATCCCCGCCATGGCCCAGGCGGACACCACGACGGTAGAGAGAAGGTGAGACCTCCGATGTCCTCGGGT
The DNA here is from genome assembly GCA_963826705.1 of uncultured Actinomycetota bacterium. GTDB lineage: Bacteria > Actinomycetota > Actinomycetes > Mycobacteriales > Pseudonocardiaceae > Pseudonocardia. The sequence continues at coordinate 219,715 of CAWGYF010000014.1, read as the reverse complement.
CCTGACAACAGGCCGCCCTCTGAGCCGACGTTCGCCGACGTGATGAACGGGTTCAGCTTCGACGCAGGCCGCTCGCCACGCCGTCGTCGGTGGGGCCGCAAGCGAGACAACGAGTACGACCATCTGGAACCAGAGCCCTTCGCTCCGGTCCCGCCAGCCGCACCCCCTGACCCATCAGCGTTCTCCTACGGGGGATCGCGATCACAGAACCGGCTGATCGGCGCGGACGCTGATCCAGCGAACGACAACACGAGTGCGTCGGCTGTCCGGCCCTACACCTGGACCCGTGGACGTACCAAGTCCGGCTTCGAACTTGCGATCGAGACCCTCGTCTCGACCAGCAGGAAGGGCCGGGATCAGATTGGCATATTGCAGGTCGAGCACCGCGCCGTCGCCGAACTCTGCGAGCAGGCGCGCTCGGTGGCCGAGGTCGCCGCTCTCCTGTCCCTACCGCTCGGGGTCGCCCGAGTACTTCTGGGGGACATGGCGGGCCTGGGCATCGTGACCGTGCACCAGACCGCGAGCAGCGCCGGCAACGTGCCGGACCTCGCCCTGATGGAAAGGGTGTTGAGTGGACTCCGTCGCCTCTAGCTACTCCGCGGACGGGACATCGTCGCCCCGCCCCGGCGCCCCCAGCCCAGGTGGCGGCTCCCGCACGATCGCCACTGCCGCCACCATCTCCGCGAAGATCGTCGTTGCGGGTGGGTTCGGTGTGGGCAAAACCACGTTCGTGGGATCGGTATCCGAGATCGTCCCGCTCACCACCGAGGCGGTGATGACCGAGGCCAGCGCGGGCGTCGACGACTTGGCGAACACCCCGAACAAGACCACCACAACGGTGGCGATGGACTTCGGGCGCGTCTCGCTGGACGCCGAGCTGATCCTCTACCTGTTCGGCACACCGGGCCAGCACCGCTTCTGGTTCATGTGGGACGACCTGGTGCGCGGCGCGATCGGCGCCGTTGTGCTCGTCGACACCCGCAGGTTGGCCGATTCGTTCGCCGCGATCGACTTCTTCGAGGACCGCGCGCTGCCCTATGTCGTCGGCATCAACTGCTTCGACGGGTTGTTGGCCCACCGCATCGAGGACGTCCGGGAAGCGATGTCGATCGACGACAGCATCCCGATCGTCAGCTGTGACGCGCGCGACCGCGCCTCCACCAAGCAGACGTTGATCGCGCTGGTCGAGCATGCGATGCACCACCGCATGACAGCGGGCGCGCATTAGGAGGGTCCTGACCTACCCGTCGACGAGGGCGATGCTCGTAATGCGGTGCAGGGGCAGGCGGTGCACGGCGCCGTCGTTGCCCCGGCCCTCCACCACACCGCCGCCGACGCTGACGGGGGCGATCACGCGTTCCTCCTGCACACCCTTGCCGTCGACGAACCCAATCCAGACGGTGCGCCCCTCCTCCACCGCGGAGCGCAGCAGATCGACGGCTGAGCCGTTCGCGTACGCCGCGGCGCCGCGCCGCACCCCCCGCAGCGCCTCGCCGGAGCGCATCCGCGACACCAGCGCGGCGACCTGAGCGTCGTCCAACTCCGGCGGCCCGCCGATCCTGGTGTTCTGCCGACGGGGCCCGGTGCGGCGGCCCCGGTCGGACAGGTCGAGCACCGCCCCGCCGGTGTCCTCCGCCGCGGGGCTGAACCCGGCGCCCCGCAGCGCCGCCACCAACTCCACCAGGGGGAGCGCGCTGACCAGCACCGTCGGTGCGACGCGGCGCATCTCCCACCCGAGGGCGTCGGGGTGCGCGAGCACTTCGGAGATGAGAACCTCGTCGTCAGAGCGCAGGAACGACGCGGCAGCGCCGCCCCGCAGACGGCCGTGGCGGCGCGCGACGTCGTCGACGAGATAGGTCAGCCCCTGGGGCACGGGGGTGGCGGACCGGGTCGCGAACAGCTCGTGCAGGTCGGCGGCGCTGCGGCCCGCGTCGAGCGCACGGCGGATCGAGGCCTCGGAGAAGCGGTAGACGGTGGCCCCGCCCGCGGACTCGACGTCCGCGGTCAGATCCAGCGCGCGCGCCAGCCCGGCTTCCAACGGGCCGGGGGCGACGGCGGTGAGGTCGGCCTGCAGCAGCACGTGGTCGACCGGGTCCGGAAGGGTGGCCCGCAGCGCGGCGACGATCCGGTCGGGCTCGCTGAGCAGCGCCCGGCCTGGGTCGCTGAGAGCGTCCAGCGCGACGACGCCCAATGTCGTGGCCTCCGCGACCGTCCAGCTCACCACTTCGTCGCGCAGCCGCCCACCGCGGCGCGGAGCGCGCCAGGCCAGCACATCGGCCAGCTGCGCAGGCACTGCGGCCGCCTGGCCGGGGGCCAGCTCGGCGAGGCCGTCCAACACGCGACGGCGGTCGCGCGGGGCGAGCGGGCGGCGCACGCCGTCCGACAACGCGTTGATCGGCTTGCCTGCGTCGTCCTTGCGCCCGACCAGCCCCGGCAGCCGGGGCAGGTCCAGCCAGGTGCGCGCCAGCAGCGACCATCGCGTCTCGGGGCCGCCCGCGAGCCACACGTCGGCCTGCGTGGTGGGCGTCCACTCCGGCGTCGCGCCGTCGGAAGGCGCGACCAGGTCGGCGCCCAAGGCCAGCTCGACGATGAGCGCGGCCGTGGCCTCGTCGGCGTCGATCTCGCGGGCCGCCCGACGGAGGTCGCGGACGCCGACGCCGCCCGAGCGCAACAGCGGTGGGGAGACGTGGCCCCAGAACCCGATGAGCGCCGCGACGCGGCGCAGCAGCTCCAGTGCGGCGCCCCCCGCGGTGCGGTCGACCGTGGTGGCGCCCCGGTCGAGGACGTCGAGCGGCGGCGGGGTGAGGCGCAGTGCCCCGAGCGGGCGGTCGCCGCGCAAAGCGAGCCCGACCTGGCGGGGCAGCTCCACGGTCTCCTGGTCGACGCGCAGCAGCAGGCCCTTCGCGAGCAGCCGACCGACCGGCCCGCCGGGGTCGGCCCCGGCGCGGCTGCGGCCAATGGGCGGACCGGCGGCGAGCGCGTCGAGCACCCTGCGCTCGTCGGCGTCGATGCCGGCGAGCATGCGCGGCAGGACGGAGGATCCGGCGAGACCCACCACCATCCGCCCCAGCCCGCCGGGGAACCGCGGCACCACGTCGCGGGCGGCCGGAACCAGCGAGAACGACGGGCCGAGTGCTTCGGCCTGCGGAGACGGGTCGGCATCTCCAGCGCCATCGTCGCTGTGGGGCGCAGGGTCGGGCGTGGTCAGGTCGAACAGCTCGGCCTGGCCGCTGTCTGGGACGCGGGCCACGGGACGGAGGTGCCCCGCGTCCCAGATCAAGGCGCGGGCCCGCAACGCCTGCAGGGCCGCGTCAAGGGCGTTGGGGGGCATGTCCGGGCCGAGCAGCCGGGCGATCTCGGCCCGCGGGACGGGGGCGGTGTCGGCGTCCGCGACGACGAGGGCCTCGAGCACGGCCAGCGTGGGCGCGCCGAGCTCGTCGCAGGTGCGGTGGACCGACGCGCGGACGCCCGCGCGGGTGGCGAGCACGGTCAGGTCGGCTGGCGGCGGCACGGTGAGGTCGGGCCGCAGCCGGACGAGCGCGGCCAGCGTCGCATCGTCCTGGGCCCGCAACCAGTCGACCAAGGAGGTGGGCATCACGATCCACGGTAGTCTCTGCCGCACAGACGGCCCTGACGAGGAGGATCCCGTGGCCAAGCCCGCTCGCCCCGGTCGTGTCGACCCCACATGGCCCGACCTGCCCGACGGCGAACACCCGATCAGCGAGCTGGCCGCGCCGGTGCAGGGCTCGCTCTCCCCCTTCGGCGATCTGGAGTTCCCCCTGGAAGAGGTGCCCTACGAGCACCCCGTCACGGAGATCAACCGATAGCCGCAGGCCTGCTGCTCGCCGCGGGCGCCGGACGGCGCATGGGCGGCCCCAAGGCCCTCGTCGAGCTGGACGGGGAGCCGCTGGTGCGCCGCGCGCTGCGGGTGCTGGCCGATGGGGGCTGCGCACCGCTCGTCGTCGTCGTCGGGGCGGCGGCGGCCGCGGTGCGGGCGGTGCTCCCGCCCGGCGTCACGACGGTGGAGGCGGCCGACTGGGCCGAGGGCATGGGCGCGTCGCTGCGCGCGGGGCTCGCTGCGCTGGGTGGCGCCGACGCCGTGCTCGTGCACCTCGTCGACCTGCCGGGGGTGACCGCCGCCGCCGTGGCCCGGCTGGCCGCGGACGCGGGCCCCGCGAGCCTGCGCCGCGCCACATACGACGGCCGCCGGGCGCACCCCGTGGTGTTGGGCCGGGAGCACTGGGCGGGCGTCGCCGCGGCGGCGACCGGCGACGCGGGCGCCCGCGACTACCTCAAGGGCCACCCGACGCTGGAGCTGGTGGAGTGCGCCGACGTCGCCACCCCCGAAGACGTCGACACCCCGGAGGCACTGGCCCGCTGGGTCCGCTGACGCTCAGAGCGCGAGGTGCTGGCCCGGGCTCAGGTGGTTGGGGTCCTTCAGCGTGGGGTTCTTGGCCGCGATGGCCTGCCATCCGCCCGCGATGTGCCTGCGCGCCGCGATCCCGGACAGGGTGTCGCCGCGCAGCACGACGTACCCTCCTGCGGCAACGGCGGGCGCGGGCTGAGCGGCCAGTTGGGACCTCGGCGTGCTGCTCCGGGTGGCGCGCTGGCCGGTGGCGCCCGCCTTGCGGGAGCAGACCGGCCACGCGCCCCAGCCCTGACCGGCCAGCACCCGCTCGGCGACGGCGATCTGCTGCTCGCGGCTGGCGTGGTTGGGCGTGTCGGCGAACTGGCCGCCGCCGAAGCCGCGCCACGTGGAGGTGGTGAACTGGAGACCGCCGAAGAACCCGTTGCCGCTGTTGATGCTCCAGTTGCCGCCGCTCTCGCACTGCGCGACCTGGTCCCACACGGAGTCCGGGGCGGCGTTGGCGGCCGGGGCGGCCAGCAGAGGGGCGCCCACGACGGCCCCTGCGAGTGCGGTGCGGGCGAGGGTCAGGCTGGTGGTGCTGGGCGTACGATGGCGACCGCGGTAGCGAGCCATAAGGCGTCTCCGGGCGCTGCTCGTCAGGGCGCGGGCGGTGGGGCAGCCCGCGTCTGTCCTGTCCCGCGCGGAGTTTCGTGAGGCAATGGGGGAACCGACCTGCTGGACAGGGGGAGCGTTGCAGAGCCGGTGACCTCCCGACCTGGGGCGTCCGGGGCGGCCAAGAAGCACGCTACGTGTGAACTCCCTGAGAGCAAACCCGGCGCGCCGTCAAAGACACGCCACCTCCTTGGGCCAATCGGCCCAATCTCGGGCGTCTTTGCTGGTCACTGCCAAATGACGGGGCCAGAGCCCTGTCCGTCCGACGTTGCTTTATTGTGGCGCAGATCACAGTAACACCAGGTGTCGTAGGGTCGTGTCGTGGACCTGACCCACGTCGACGCCGCCGGTTCCGCGCGGATGGTCGACGTCACCGCCAAGGAGCCCTCCGCGCGCACCGCGGTGGCCAGCGGAGTGCTGCGCACCACCGCCGAGGTGGTCGAGCTGCTGCGGCGCGACGGACTGCCCAAGGGCGACGCGCTGGCCACCGCCCGCATCGCTGGGATACTGGGGGCCAAGCGGACCCCTGATCTCGTGCCGCTGTGCCATCCGATCGCGCTCTCCGGCATCGTCGTCGAGCTGGAGGCCGACGGGGCCGAGGTGCGTGTGCGGGCCACGGTGCGCACCACCGACCGCACGGGGGTCGAGATGGAGGCGCTCACCGCCGTAGCGGTGGCCGGACTGACGCTGCACGACATGGTGAAAGCGGTCGACCCGGCCGCCGTGATGGACGGCGTACGCGTCGAACGCAAAGAGGGCGGGAAGACCGGCACCTGGGTCCGGCCCGCGGACCGGGGGTGAGGGCGGCGATGAGCCCACGACCTGCGCATGTCATTACGGCTCCATCGTCGGCGGCCACGGAGGTGGCCGCGTGAATCCACGACGCGCGCATGTCATTACGGCTCCATCGTCGGCGGCCACGGAGGTGGCCGCGTGAATCCGCGACGCGCGCATGTCATCACGGCGTCCAACCGGGCGGCGGCGGGCGTCTACCCCGACCGCGGCGGACCGCTGGTCGTCGCCTGGCTGCGTGAGCGGGGCTACGCGGTGCCGGAGCCGACGGTCGCCCCCGATGGTGCACCGGTCCGCGACGCGCTGCGTGCGGCGGTGGCCGACGGTGTGGACGTCGTCATCACCACCGGCGGCACCGGCATCTCGCCGACCGACGCCACCCCGGAGGTCACCCGCGAGATGTTGGACTTCGAGATCCCCGGCCTGGCCGACGCCATCCGCGCGGCGGGCGCCCCCACCGTGCCGACGGCCGTCCTGTCCCGAGGGCTGGCCGGGGTGGCAGGCCGGACGCTCGTGATCAACTTGCCGGGTTCGACGGGCGGGGTGCGCGACGGGCTCGCCGTCCTCGACAAGGTGCTCGACCACGCCGTCGACCAGATCGGCGGAGGAGACCACACGTGAGCTCACCCTCAAACCCCGGCACGGCTGAGGTCGTGCGCGCGGTCGTCGGCGAGGAGCCGCTGGACGTGGCCGAGCACGCCGCGCTGGTCGAGCACGCCGGAGCGGGCGCGGTGGTGACGTTCGCAGGCGTGGTGCGCGACCACGACGACGGGCGCGCGGTGGCCGGGCTGACCTACAGCGCGCACCCCACGGCCACCGCGGTCGTGGCGGAAGTGGCTGCCGACGTCGCCGCGCGCGCCACCGGCGTGCGGGCGATCGCGGTGAGCCACCGGATCGGGGAGCTGCGCATCGGCGACGTCGCGCTGGCGTGCGCGGTGGCGGCCGACCACCGCCAGGAGGCGTTCGCCACCTGCGCCGAGCTCGTCGACGAGGTCAAGCGGCGGCTGCCCGTCTGGAAGCACCAGGCGTTCGCCGACGGCACGGACGAGTGGGTCAACTCGGCCTGACCGCGGCGCGACAGCGCAGCAGGGCGGCCACCTGCGCACGGTTGGCAGCGCACGTGATCGGCGTGAGTGGTGCAAAGCGTGCAGATGCGCACCGCTCACACCACTTCTGCCGATCACACCGACCCTGGTCGGCAGAAGTGGTGAGTGGCGTGCAGATGTGCACGTTGGACACCGCAGCTGGCGATCATGCCTTCGGCCTGGACCCGCTCGCTCCGCTGAGCCTCCCGGGCCAGGTGCCGCGGGGAGCCGAAGGTCGGCGGTTGTGGTGTGAGCGCCGCAAATGTGCACCGGCCGCACCACTCCTAGTGATCACGGCGTCCATGATCGGCGCGAGTGGTGCAAAGGGTGCAGATGCGCACCGCTCACACCACTTCTGCCGATCACGCCGACGATGATCAGCAGGAGTGGTGAGGTCACCCCATCCGCAGCACCTGGCCGGGGTGGATGATGTTCGCGCTGCCGAGGGTGCTCGCGTTGAGTGCGAACAGCGCCTTCCAGCCGCCCGCGACGTTGTGCGCGGCGGCGATGCTGCTGAGGGTGTCGCCCGCGGCGACCCGGTAGCCGCCTGCGACAGGCGCGGCAGGAGCGGCCGCGGAGGCGGGCTTGGGGGCCGGCTTGGGGGCGGCCTTCGGGGCGGGGGTGGCGGCGTGGCGCGGAGCCGACGGCGAGGCCGCGTAGCCGGTCGCGCCCGCCTTGCGCGAGCACACGGGCCACGCGCCCCAGCCCTGGGCGGCGAGCACCCGCTCGGCGACGGCGATCTGCTCCTCCCGGCTGGCGCCGGACGCACTGCCGGAGCCGCCGTAGGCCCGCCACGTCGATGGGGAGAACTGGAGACCGCCGTAATAGCCGTTGCCGGTGTTGATGCTCCAGTTGCCGCCGCTTTCACACTGTGCGATCTTGTCCCAAACCCCGGCGGGGGCCGCCTCGGCGTTGGCGGCCAGCGCGACCGGAGCACCGATGGCGACGGCACCCGCGACGGCGAGACGCACGAGGCCGCGGCCCGTAAGAAGTGCAGGTCGACAAGTCATGAACACTGTTCTCCACGCGCACCATCGAGCCATCACGAACGAATTACATCCGTGATGGTTTGCCTCGACCCTGTCCCGCTTTTCCAGGTAGACGGACCGGAACCGCGGGGACAAGCGGGGCGCGACGGTTCCGGATGGCGAGCGGCCGTCTCAGGTGGACGGCCGAGGCAAAACGCTACGAGTTGCCCTGGGTAATCGGTCCAATTTCGACTGGGTGAGGATCGTCACGTAATAGAAGCATTACGTGACAACGGCGATAGACCCGCTGGTCAGCGCGACGAGATCGGACCGTGATCTGCGGAAATGGAATATCTCCAAAGTGGAAGTGTTAACGAATGCATCACACTCCCCCTGTGACGGGCGCCGCAGGTCACGGTGGCTGCCTGCGCCGCACTGCGTCATGCTTGATGGCGTGAACGTCTCCGAATCGCCCGCCGCGTTGACTGCTGCGCTGCGCTCCACCGGCTACCTCGCCGACGAGGGCGTGGCCACTGCGGCCTTCCTCGCCCTGCGGATGGGCAGGCCCTTGTTCTGCGAGGGTGAGCCGGGCACCGGCAAGACCGCGCTCGCCCAGGCGTTGGCCCAGGTCCTGGGGGTCGAGCTGATCCGTCTGCAGTGCCACGACGGCATCGACGCCGCGCAGGCTCTTTACGATTGGGACTTCCCCCGCCAGCTCCTGCATCTGCGTGCGCTGGAGGCGGCGGCCGCGGGCGACCGGCTGGACGTCGACGCCGTCGAGCACTCGCTGTATGACCCCAAGTTCCTGCTGGCCCGCCCGATCCTGCGGGCGCTGCAGACTTCGCCGTCGGTGCTGCTCGTCGACGAGATCGACCGTGCGGACGACGAGTTCGAGGCGTTTCTGCTCGAGGTGCTCACCGAGCATGCGGTGACCATCCCGGAGCTGGGGGAAGTGCGGGCCGAAGTGCCGCCGTTAGTGGTGTTGACCTCCAACCGCACCCGGGAGGTGCACGACGCGCTCAAGCGCCGCTGTCTGTATCTGTGGCTTGACCACCCCGATGTGGCCAGGGAGATCGAGATCCTGCACGCTCGGCTGCCCGGGCTGCCCGATCGGCTGGCGGTGCAGGTCGCGGGGGCGGTGCGCAAGCTGCGGCAGGCCGACCTGATCAAGCCGCCCGGCGTGGCCGAGACGCTCGACTGGGCGCGGGCCCTGCAGCTGGTGGGCGCGGGCAACCTGAACGTCGACAGCGCCGCCGCCACCCTGGGCGCCGTCCTCAAGTACCGCGAGGACGCCGACCGCGTCCGCGACCAGCTCAACACGCTGCTGGCGTCATGATCACGCCGACCAACACCACGGCACCGGTCCCAGCCGCGACACCGGCCGAGGAGCACTCGTCATGACCGCGCCGACCAACACCACGGCACCGGTCCCAGCCGCGACACCGGCCGAGGAGCACTCGTCTTGACGCGGGCGGTCGATCTGGAAACCGAAGGCGACCCGATCGAGGGGCTCGTCGGGTTCACGGCCGTGCTGCGCAGCGCGGGCCTGCAGATCACCACCGACCGGGTGGCCGCCTTCCTCACTGCGCTGGACGAGCTGGACGTCACCAGCCAATGGCAGACCTACTGGGCGGGGCGGCTCACCCTGTGCGCCGATCCCGACGACCTCCCGCGCTACGACCAGGCCTTCGAACGGTGGTTCACCCCGCGCCGCGGTGGCCGCACCCAGGTGGTCGACGAGCGCAAGCCGCCGCCGAAGCTCGCCTCGCTCACCCCATCCTCCCCCGACGCCGCGGAGGAGACCGAGGACGGCGACGCCACCACGATCCGGGCCCGCGCGTCGGGCGCCGAGGTGCTGCGCCACCGCGACCTGGCCGAGCTCAGCCCGGCCGAGCGCGAGCACCTGCGCAAGCTGCTGGCCCTGCTGCGGCCGCACCCGCCGACGCGGCCGTCGCGTCGTCTGCGCCCGTCGCGGCACGGCGCACCCGATCCTCGGCGCACGCTGCGCGCGGCGTTGCAGAGCGGGGGCGAGGTGCGCTCGCTGCTGCGCCGCGACCGGTCCCGCCGCACCCGCAAGATCGTCCTGCTCGTGGACGTCTCCGGCTCGATGGAGCCCTACGCCGACGCGCTCCTGCGGTTCGCGCACGTCGTGACCCGCCGCTCCCCTGCCGCGGTCGAGACCTTCACCCTTGGCACCCGACTCACCCGCGTCACCCGTGAGCTGCGGATGCGAGACGCCGAGCACGCGCTGCACGCCGCGGGCAAGGCGATCCCCGACTGGTCGGGTGGCACCCGACTGGGCGAAGCACTGCGCGCCTTCATCGATCGTTGGGGACAGCGGGGCGCGGCGCGCAGCGCGGTCGTCGTGGTGTTCTCCGACGGGTGGGAGCGCGGTGAACCCACGCTGCTCGGGGAGCAGATGGCCAGGTTGCGACGGTTGGCGCACACGATCATCTGGGTCAACCCGCACGCGGGCAAGGACGGCTACGCGCCGATACAGGGTGGAATCGTCGCTGCGCTCCCGTCCTTGGACAAGCTGTTGGCCGGCCACAGCCTCACTACCCTCGAGGAGCTACTGGGCGTGATGCGCGATGCCTGACCCGGCCGCGGAGGTGCACGATGCGTGATGTGATCGACCAGCTTGAGGGCTGGTGGAAGAACGGCGAGACGGCGGCGTTGGCCACGGTGGTGGGCACGTTCCGGTCCGCGCCGCGCCAGCCGGGGGCGTCGATGCTGGTGGGCCCGCACGGTGAGGCGGTGGGCAGCGTGTCGGGGGGCTGTGTCGAGGGCGCGGTGTATGAGCTGGGCGAGCAGGTGCTGCGCGATGGGCGTCCGGTGCTGCAGCGCTACGGGGTGTCCGATGATGACGCGTTCGCGGTCGGTTTGACCTGCGGCGGGATCTTGGACGTGTTCGTGGAGAAGGTCAACCCGCAGACGTATGCGCAGCTGTCGGCGGTCGCGGAGGCGGTGCGCACGGGGTCTGCGGTTGCGGTGGCCACTGTGGTCGCGGGGCCCGCGGCCCGGTTGGGGGCGCGGCTGGTGATCTGGCCCGACCGGGTCGAGGGTGCCACGGGCTCGTCGCGGCTGGATGACGCGCTCCGCGACGATGCCCGCGGCCTGCTCGATGCGGGTCGCAACGCGATGCTGACCTATGGGGTGGACGGGCAGCGTCGCGGGGAGGGGTTGTCGGTGTTCGTGGAGTCCTTCGCCCCGCCGCCTCGGATGATCGTGTTCGGGGCGATCGACTTCGCCGCGGCGTGCGCGAAGATCGGTGCGTTCCTGGGGTATCGGGTCACGGTGTGTGATGCGCGGCCGGTGTTCGCCACGGCGTCGCGGTTCCCGGGGGCGAATGAGGTGGTGGTGGAGTGGCCGCATCGCTATCTCGCGGCCGAGGCGGCGGCCGGGCGGGTCGACCGGCGCACCGTGTTGTGCGTTCTGACCCATGACCCGAAGTTCGATGTGCCGTTGTTGGAGGTGGCGTTGCGGCTGCCGGAGGTGGCCTATATCGGGGCGATGGGGTCGCGGCGCACCCACGACGACCGCACCGAGCGGCTGCGCGAACGCGGCATCACCGACGCGGAGCTGGCCCGGATGTCGTCCCCGATCGGCTTGGACCTGGGCGCCCGCACTCCGGAGGAGACCGCCGTCTCCATCGCCGCCGAGATGATCGCCAGCCACTGGGGCGGCGCGGGCACCCGGCTCGCCGAACGCGAAGGCCCCATCCACGCGACGCACTGACTCCCCCACCGCGGCGTACTGACCGTCCAGCCAGGTCGGATTCCGCATCTGGCCTAGTTTTCACCCGCCGGGTGCGTCGCCACGCTGCCCGCGGGGGGCATGGCCGGGGTACCGTGAGGCTCGCCAATCGACGTCGGGAGGGCAATGTGGTCCTCGTCGAAGACGCCCGCAAAGCAGGCGACACCGTGCTGCTCTCGCGCCACCGTGAAGGCGGGCCCTCCGTCGAACCACCACTCCCGTTGCGGCTGTCGAAGTTTCACGCGCCTGAGATCGTCTTTGGGTACGGCTCGCTGTCCGAGGCCGCGCACGCCGCGGTCCGGCTTGGCGCGCGCAGGCCGTTCGTGGTCTCCGACCCCGGGCTGATGGCCGCGGGCTGGCCTGCCGAGCTGCTCGCCCAGCTGCGCGAGGCCGGGCTGCGGCCCGTGGTCTGGACCGACGTCACGCCCAACCCCAAGGACCACGAGATAGAGGCTGGGCACGAGCGCTACCGCGAGGCGGGCTGCGACGTCGTGCTCGGCATCGGCGGGGGTTCGGTGATCGACGCCGCGAAGGGTGTGGCGCTGCTCGCGGCCAACGGCGGGCGCATCCTGGACTTTGAGGGCATCGACCGGATCGAGCACCCGATCCCCCCGCTGATCATGATGCCGTCGACGTCGGGCACCGGCGCGGACGTCTCGCAGTTCTGCATCGTCACCGACACCGTTCGGCACACCAAGATTACGATCATGGGGCGGGCGCTCGTCCCGGACGTCTCGGTGATCGATCCGCGGCTGCTGATGACGATGCCCGACGCGCTGGGCGCCGCCACCGGGCTGGACGCGCTGACCCACGGCATCGAGGCGTTCGTCTCCCTCGCCCGCGGCCCGCTCACCGACCACCACGCGCTGCAGGCGATCGCGATGGTCAACGGCAACCTCGCCCGCACGATCCACTGTCCTGACGACGTCGGCGCCCGTTCGTCGATGGCCCAGGCCGCCCTGGAGGCGGGACTGGCGTTCACCAATGCGATCCTCGGGGCGACGCACGCGATGAGCCACCAGGTCGGCGGCATGCTCGACCTGCCCCACGGCGTCGTCAACGGAGTGCTGCTGCCGCACGTCATCCGGTTCAACGGGGCCGAGCTGCCGGAGCGGTTCGTCCCGATCGCGCAGGCGATGGGCCTCGACGTGGCGGGCGCACCGGCGGAGGAGGCCGTCGAGCAGGTCGCGCAGGCCGTGCGGTCGCTCGGCGACGAGGTCGGCGTGCCGCGCGGGCTCGGCGCGCTGGGGGTGCGCGCGGAGGACATCCCGCGGCTGTCGGAGCTGACCCTGTCCGACGCGTGCCTCACGACGAACCCGCGGCAGACGTCGATCACCGACGTCGAAGCGCTCTTCCGGGCGGCCTTATGAGAGGGGTCGTGCGCGGAAATGGTCGCCCTGGCGACCTTCTCCGCGCACCGGGGGTGTCGTGACCGCAGCGCAGTGGCCCAGGCGGGGCGGCCCGGCGCGCGCGCCGGGTCGCAGGCCCGATCTCGAGGCGCTCACCGGCCTGCGGTCGGGCAAGCCGCACTACTACCCCGAGTACCGCACGTCGGCCGAGCGGCTGCACCGCGTCATCCTGGCTCTGGAAGGGATCTCCGCGGCGCTCGTGCGCACGATGGAGGGATCCGAAGCGCTGGTCCGCGCCGTCGTCGAAGCCGCGGCGGATCACCTGAGCGCCGAGTGGGTGGTGTTCGCGCTGGTCGAGGGCGAGCTGCCGGACGCCCGTCCGCGCCACCTCGTCCGTGGGCCCGGCGCCCCGCAGGCGACCCCGCGGCACGTCGAGGAGCACGTCGAGCAGGTCCGCTCCGGTGGCCCGGACGGCCCCCACGCCGACCACCAGCGCCACCACCACCTGCACGTGCCGATCCGGCTCGACGGGCGCGTCGTCGGCGGGTTCGCCGCCTGGACCCCCGCGGACCGCGTGATCGACGACACCGACCACTCCGTGCTGCGCATCCTGGCGGGCCAGACGGCCGCCGCGTTGCAGAACTGCGCGCTGCTCGACCACTCCGCCCGGCTGCACGCGCGCACCGCCCACCAGGCCGCGGACCTGCGGGCCCGCAACGACGAGCTGACCGCCACCCAGGCTGAGCTCGGCGCGGCCCGTCAGCGTGAGGTTCTCGACGACGAGCGCCACCGGATCGCCCGCGAGCTGCACGACAGCGTCACCCAGTACGCGCTCTCGGCCGGGATGCACATCGAGCTCGTGCGCTCGGAGATCCGCGACGACCGGCTGCGCGCCCAGCTCGGCACGGCGAAGGACCTCACCCGACGCGCGGTCGAGCAGCTCCGCTCCGCGATCTACGCCCTCAACGACGAGCACGCCGACGGCGAGGATCTGCCCTCGATGCTGCGCAGACTGTCGGGTGTGCACATGCCAGACGAGCTGAGCGTGGAGGTCCGCATCGGGGGAAAGCCGGTCGCGCTGTCCGCGGAGTGTGAGCAGTCGCTGTTCCGCATCGCGGGCGAGGCCCTGTTCAACACCGCGGTGCACGGAGAGGCGAGCCGCGCGGTCGTCCGGCTGGCGTACGCGTGCGGATCGGTCCGGTTGACGATCTCCGACGACGGGGTCGGGCGGCCAGAGGAGGTGCGCCGCAGCCTGCGCGCGGCGAGCGCGGCCCCCTCCGGCGAGCACCGCGGGCTGGTGAACATGCAGGCCAGGGCCCGCGAGCTGGGCGGAACCGTCGCTTTCCGGCGCGCGCGCCTCGGCGGCCTGCAGGTGCAGGTCGAGATCCCGGTCGGCGCATGACCTCCGCGGCGCGCCAGCGCCCGAACCCCACCCGCATCGTGCTCGTCGACGATCACTCGATCATGCGGCAGGGCCTCAAGGCCGTACTGGAGCGCGAGGACGACCTGCGGATCGTCGGCGAGGCGGGCACCCCGGCCGACGCGGTGGCCGCGGTCGCCGCGTCGCGCCCGCACGTGGTCCTGCTCGACCTCAAGCTCACCGCGGGCCCGCAGACCGACGGCCTGGACGTCTGTCGCCGCCTGTGCGCCGCGCACCCCGGGCTGGGGGTGTTGGTATTGACGACGTTCGCCGAGGACCGGCTCGTCGTCGAGTCCGTGCAGGCCGGGGCGCGCGGCTACGTGGTCAAGGACGTCGACACCACCGAGCTGGTGCGGGCGATCCGCGCCGTCTCGCGCGGGGAGAGCGCGTTCGACGCCCGCAGCGCGTCGGCGATGGTCCGGTCGCTGTCGGGTGGGATGCCGGAGCGGGAACGGCTCACCGAGCGCGAGCTGGACGTGCTGCGGCTGCTCGCGCGCGGGCTGTCCAACCGCGCGATCGGGGCGGAGCTGTTCATCTCCGAGACCACGGTGAAGTTTCACGTCGGCAACCTCATGCGCAAGCTGATGGTATCGCGACGCGCGGAGGCGGTGTACACGGCGACGAAGCTCGGCCTGCTGTAGACACCGCACCCATGCGCTTCTATGCCGAACGCCCGGGGCGGGCGGCCCGCCAGCTGCTCGCCGACCTGCTGGTGCTCGCCTGGGTGGGGCTCGTGCTTTTCGCCGCGCGGACGGCGAGGGACTTCGTCGAACGGCTGGAGCAGCCCGGCCGGAACCTGGCCGCCGCAGGGGAGTCGGTGCGCAGCACGTTCGACGGGGCGGCGCAGACGGCGGCCAGGATCCCGCTCGTCGGGCCCGACCTGGCCAGGTCGCTGGGCGTCGGCACCGGGGCGGGCGCGTCCTTGACGGCGGCCGGGCAGCAGACTGTGGAGGGCATCGCCACCCTGTCGCTCGGCGTCGGGATCGCGATCATCGCCTTCGCCGCGGTGCCGGTCGTGTTGGTGTGGCTGACGCTGCGGGTGCGCTACGCCAGGGCCGCGGGATCGGCGGCCGCGGCCAGGGCCTGCGACGTCGACCTGCTCGCGCTGCGGGCGCTGGCCCACCAGCCCACCCGGCGGCTGCTCGCGGTGGCGGCCGAACCGGCGTCGTCGTGGCGGCTCGACGACCGCGCCGTCGTGCACGACCTCGCGCTGGTGGAGCTGCGTGCACTGGGCTTGCGGGCGCCGTGACGGCCCGGGGTTTTGCAGCAGGGTGGCACTGCTGCGACTGGGTTGGAGCAGTGTCACCCTGCTGCGATGTGGGCGTGGATGGCCGAGCGGGAGCTTTACGCCAGCCGTCCGCTGGTGATGTGGCAGCCTACGGGCGCGTTGTGCGTGACGCCGTTCAGCGGCCAATCAAGGTGTCGTGTATGTGATCATCAAGCTCGGCCACGAAGTCTTCGGCTCGCCACGGCCGAAGGTCACGTCGAGCCAGTCGGATCCGCTGCCCGGCGACTCGGCCACCGGTGGCCGCAGTTGACGGTCGGCCGCGCATGATCGGCGAAAGTGGTGCCGCAAGGGCCCTGGTGCACCTCTGGCACCACTGCAGGCGATCACCGGCTCAACAGACGTGACGAGCCTCCCGCGATCACGCCACAGCCGTCCCCCGGCCACGTCCGCCACGTCCGCCACGTCCGCCACGTCCGCCACGTCCGCCACGTCCGCCACGTCGGGTCGCTGTCAGCCCACTGCGCACCCCGCAACGACACCCCGCACGCCGCGCACGCCGCGCACGGGGCGCGAGACACCCAGGGGTGCGCAGTCGGTGTCCACGGGGGGCGCGACATCCCATGGGTGCGCAGTCGGTGTCCACGGGGTGCGACCGCACCCGGCGGGACCTGACCCTCACCCCGCCTGCCCGGGCTGATCGCCGCCAACCAGGGCCACTTCGCAGACCGCGCATGCACCTCGCAGGGTCCACAGACCCTGCGAAGCGACAGCGGACCCTGCGAAGACCCTGTCCCGCCACGCCACGTGCCTCATGTGCCGGGCGCCGACCTCCTTGTGGATCGCGCTGTGGGCAACCCGGCGCTGTCCGGGGACAACCCGCCCATCTGCGGATGTCAGGCTGTGCACGACGTGCCGGGGCGCGCCGCCGACATGCAGGTCGGACCTGTGGATCGGCTGGCTGGTCCTGTGGACCGCCGGGCAGGCCGCTCAAGGGGGTGAACGGTCCGCGACGATCGCTCGACGGCGGACCCAGTCGTGAGTTCGACAGGAACTGGCAGCGCGATTCCGCAGGTTGCAGCTCATGATGGGTGTGCCAATGCATCCTCACCCGGGTTGGAGCAGGGTCACCCTGCTGCGATGCGGGCGTGGACCGGCGGGTCGAGGAACTGCGCGAGCGCGGCCTGAGCGGTGGCGGAACCGGCCAGCGGGTCGTGGCCCGCGCCGGGCACCTCCACGTACTCCAGCTGCGTGCGGCCCGGTCGGCGCAGGTGCTCGCGCAGTGCGCGGGACTGGGTCACCGGCACGGTGGGGTCGCGGTCGCCGTGGACGACGAGCAGCGGGCCCCTGATGCGCCGCGCGACGGCGAGCACGTCGGGGCTGTCGTGCCCGCCGAGCCGGTCGACGAGGGCACGCACCGTCGGCGTCGCTTCCGCGTGCAGCCGCGCGCCGGACAGGAACGGCGCGACAACAGCGCAGCCCGACCACAGGTCAGGGCGGTGGCCCGCGGCCAGGAGCGCGAGGTAGGCGCCGTAGCTCTCGCCGAACACCAGCGGCAGCGCAGCGCCTGCCTGCCGTCCGCGGATCAGCAGCCGCCCGACCCGGCAGACGTCCATGCGGTCGGCGCCGCCCCAGTCGTCCTGGATGGCGGCGGCGTGCTCGGCGCCGTAGCCGGTGCTGCCGCGCTGGTTGGGGGCAACCACGGCGCAGCCCGATGCGGCGAGCCGCTGCAGCATCGGCTGGTAGCCCATGTCCCACGCGGCTTCCGGGCCGCCGTGCAGCGCGATGACGACCCGCTCGGCGGTGCGCCAGTCGCCGTACACGACCGCCTCGATGTCGCCCGCCCGCGCGGGGAACCACTCCAGGTGCGCGGGCACGCGCTCGGGCCCGGCGTCGAGCCCGGCGAGATGCCACGACCGGCCGACGGTGGCGATCGCGCTGGGACAGACCGGTGAGCTGTAGGGGAAGCGCAGGCCGGTCTCCGACCACGCGCCTACGCCGCCGATGATGCCTGCGGGGATGTCGACCTCGCTGAGCCGGTCGTCCGCGACGCGATGGCGCAGCAGGTGGGTGCGCGCGCCGCGGCGGACCTGCAGCGCGACACACCGCCCCCCGGGCGCCACGGCCAGCGGGAGGACCGCGCCGTCGATGGCCGCGAGCGCTGTCGGGAACGTGGTCCGGCCGGCGCGTCGGTGGTGGTAGCCCAGCCGGAGGCCGTCGCCCTCCTGGGCCGCCACCATGACGAGCCCGGAGTGCGGATCGGCGAGCAAGGCGTGGGTGGCGCCGCGGCGGCCGGGCAGCAGGGCGGCCACGGAGCCGTCGGACAGGTCGAGCCGCACGGCGCTCGCCTCGTCGTCGTGTCGGGTGAACGCCATGTGGCGACGGTCAAGTGGCACCCCGCCCAGCAGGAGCCCCGGCTGCTCGGCCACCCGCACGAGCCACGGCTCGCGGTCGATCACCCGCCACACCGTGGTGGCATCGGGGCCGTCCCAGCTCAGCGCGAGCGCCGCCGCGCCGGGGGTGGCCACCAGCCGGAAGCCCACCGCGTCGACCGTGCGCAGGCGCCGCTCGACCGTGCCGGCGGGCCCGGTGGCCAGCCGCACGAGGTCGTGGCCGTCGTCGCGGTGGCGCACCAGCAGCGCGGCGCGGCGCGCGACGGGCACGAGCTGGGTGAAGACGGTCTCCCCGTGTGGGGTCGGCAGCAGCTGTGGCCGGGGTGCGGCGGCGGTGAAGTCCCAGACCTCGGCGTGGGCGCCCCCCTCGTCGGACGCGAGGCACGCGGCCAGCGATCCGTCCGCGGAGAAGCGGGTGCTGATGCGGGAGGTCGGGGTCTGCTTCTCCGGCGGCATGATATGAGGATGGCGGCAAGCCGTGCGGCGATACCATCTCCTGACGGCGAGGCCCCACGTGCGCCACCGACAGGGAAACCTCACTGTTCGGCAACCCTCCCCGAATGGCGTTTCCGCTGATCAGGACGGCGTAATCACGACACTTCGGTCGTCGGTGAGTACCGGACGCCCAGCCCCGTCGGAAGGGTCGTCCTCGCTGATCCGCACCGTGTACCGGCCCGGCGGAAGCTCCAGCGAGAAGCGGAAGGGCGCGAACACCTGGCCTTCCGCGGTCGAGGTGACGCCCGTGCGCACCACCTTCCCGGCACTTTCGACCGTCCAGTGCACGGTCGCCTCGAACACCGCGGCCTCCCCGTCGACCGTCAACGGCGAGGTGGTGCTCGTGCCGTCGGCAGGCCCGTCGATCTGGACGAGTGAGCGCAGCGCATAGGCGTCGCCGCGGGGGATCGGCGGCCCCACAGGCACTCCGTTGTGGAGAAGGCGCACCGGCGTCGTCACCCCCAGCGCTCCCTGCACCGTGAAGACGAGCTGCTGGGTGGCGAGGGGTTCGGCGGGCGGGGCGGAGGAGAGGTCGACGGTGATCGCCGCCTGCGTGCTCGTCACCGGCGTGCGCAGGGTCGTCCCGGCCTGCCACGGGTTGTGGTAGTCGGGATCGGTGCCGGTCGGCTGGGCGAGCATCGCGCGCACCGCCTCGCTGGCCGGGTCGACTGCCGCGAGGCGGTGGTACTCCCGCTGCAGGCGGGGGCCCGCCGCCGTCTGGGCGACGTAGTAGATGGGCAGGGCCAGCCCCTGGTCCGCCGGACTCGCGACAGGCGAGTCCGCCGGAGTCGCGACCGGCGCGCCGACGGTGGGGGCGCCCGCGAGGGTGGTCGGCGTCGGCGTCGGCGTGCTGGTGGTGCTGGTGGTGCCGGGGGTGTCGGCACACCCCGCGAGCACCCCGGCGAGCACGACCGGCAGCACCAGACGCTTCACGGTGACCTCCCCCGGGGAGATGCATAGCACCTCCTGCGGGCGGCGGGGCGAGGAGCACCCGATGGTGGGGTGAGACGCTGCGCCCCATGCCGCTGTTCTCCTTCGAGGGACTGACCCCGACCGTGCACCCGACGGCGTTCATCGCGCCGACCGCCACGCTCGTGGGCGACGTGCGCGTCGAGGCACGGGCCTCGATCTGGTACAACGCCGTGCTCCGGGCCGACTTCGGGCCGATCGTCGTGCGGGCGGGCGCGAACGTGCAGGACAGCTGCGTGCTGCACGGCGGAGACGACCCCGTCACCGAGATCGGGCCGGGCGCCACCATCGGGCACCTCTGCGTCATCCACGGGTGCGTGATCGGCGAGGAAGCGCTGATCGGCAACGGTTCCACGGTCCAGGACGGCGCGCGCATCGGCGCGCGCTGCCTCGTGGGGGCGGGCGCGACGGTCCCGCCGAACACCGTTGTCCCCGAGGACGCCCTGGTGCTCGGCAGCGTCGCCCGCGTGAAGGGCCCCTTGACGGACTCGGCGCGGTGGTGGGTCGATGGCAACCCGCAGATCTACCGCGACCTGGCCCAACGCCACAAGAACGGCGTTGCCCCGGTCCCCGAGCAGTGAGGCGCCTGAAGGGCCGGGGCCTGGGCCGCGCCGGGGCCGGGGCCGGGGTCGGGGCCTGGGTCGGGGCCTGGGCCTGGGCCGCGCCGGGGCCGGGGCCGGGGCCGGGCGCCGGGGCCGGGGCCGGGGCCGCGCCGGGGCCGGGGCCGGGGCCGGGGCCGGGGTCGGGCCGCGCCGGGGCCGGGGTCGGGGCCGCGCCGGGGTCGGGGCCGGGCCGCGCCGGGGCCGGGCCCGGGGTCGGGGCCGGGGGGCCGGGGCCCGGGGTCGGGGCCGGGGGGCCGGGGCCCGGGGTCGGGGCCGCTGGCCTGGGCCCACCAGCGCTGCGGGGGCGCGCCCCGCCAGGAGGCCGCCGATCATGGTCGCCGTGATCGTCAGAAGTGGTGCCGTGGGGGCACATCCGCACGCCTGGCACCACTCCCGCCGATCTGGACCTGGGGCGAGGAGGGGGCGAGCGCGCCGTCCGGGGCGATCCGGGGCGACGTGCACGCCAGCACGTCGGCCGCGCGGCATGATCGCCGACTGCGGTGCACAAGGTACACATCCGCACGCCTGACACCACTCCTGCCGATCATTGGGCGCGGAGATCGCCAGGAATGGTGCAAGCGGTGCACATCTACACGGCTCACACCACAACCGCCGATCTTGGCTGGGGAACGGCGTGCCGGGCGGGGTGGCGGGGCGGCGGCGAGCTGCGGTCACCCAACAAGCCGCCCTCAGCCTCCGCCGCCCCAGCCGCCGCCCCAGCCGCCGCCGCCCCAGCCGCCGCCGCCCCAGCCGCCGCCGCCCCAGCCGCCGCCGCCCCAGCCTCCGCCGCCCCAGCCTCCGCCGCCCCCAGCCTCCGCCGCCTCAGCCTCCCGAGGCGGCGGCGGCGGACGTCGGGGTCGGGGTCGGGGTGGGGGTGGGGGTGGGGGTTGTGGTCTTCGAGGGCGCGGACGACGTCGTGGCCGACGGCCGAGCGCTCTTCGAGGGGGCGTCGCTGGCGTCGACGCGCTTGGCCTTCTTCGTCGACGTGACGGGATCAGAGGGCTCGGCGGTCGGCGTCGGCGCGGGGCCGAGGACGCTGCCGACGGACGTGCCAGGCTGACCGGCCACGGTCGACCCCTTCAGGAGCTCCACACCCGTGACCACCAGCATGCCGAGGAGGAACACCACAGCCGTGGCGGTCACCAAGCCGAGCATCCCGCGGCGTCTGCGCGACGGCCCGTGCGGAGTCGGCTCGTCCTCGGCAGGCCCGTCCCCGGAGTGCCCGTCCTCGTCCCCACCATCGTCGGACGAACCGCCCGACCTGCGCGACCCGGCCCGCAGCCGGGCGAGGATGCGCTCGCGGGTGCGGTCGAGCGAGCGCTGGTACAGCTCGGTCGCGACCGTGCTCGCCACCGAGCCGACCGCGGCCCCGACGACGGTTCCGGCGACGCCGAAGAACGAGCCGATCACCGCGCTCGTGACGGCGGCGCCCGCGCCTGCGAGCACCTTGTTGACCGACAGGTCATGGACGGGGGCAGGGGGTTGGGACATGGCTCCGCGAGGTCGACGGGACAGGGTTCTCCCTGTCTAGCGTGCCGATCAGGCGAACCGTTCCTCTTGATCTGGCCTGAGTGAGCGCACTCACCCGCTGGTGCGAACGGCGAACGGTCGGTGATGGTGAAGGGAGATCGCCGGTCACGCTCCCAAGGCGGACCCGTACAGGGAGGTCAGCGCCGCCCAGTGCCGCTCGGCGACCGACTCGTTGTAGGGCGGGTTGTCGGGCACCGCGAAGCCGTGCGCCGCCGGGTAGGTCTCGATCGTGTGCGCCACACCCGCCTCCGTGTAGGCCTTCTCCAGCCGGTCGAGCTGCTCGGGCGGGCAGGTGGCGTCGTTTTCCGCGGCAGCGACGTACACGGTGGCCTGGACGCGGTCGGCGACCAGCGCGGGGCTGTCCGGGTCGGCCTCGTCGGCCAGCCGGCCGCCGTGGAACGACGCGGCCGCGCCGATCCGGTCGGGGTGGTGCCCGGCGACGAGCAGCGAGATCCGCCCGCCCATGCAGTACCCGGTGGTGCCGACGCGCTCGCCCGCCACCTCCGGCCGACCGGCGAGGAACTCCAGGAACGCGCCCGCGTCCGAGATGGTCTGCGCCGCGGTGAGGCCCCGGGACAGCGACATCAGCCGGGCCCGCTCGTCGGGGTCGCTGAACGCCGTGGCCATCTCGAACGGCGCCCACGCGCCCTCCCGGTAGTAGACGTCGGGCACCAGCGTCGCGTAATCCAGGCCCGCCATGCGGCGGCCCATCTCCCGGAACGTGGGCCGCAGGCCGCCCGCGTCCGGGTACATGATCACGGCCGGCCACGGCCCGTCGCCGTCGGGGAGATGCAGCGAAGCTGGGCATTCCCCGTCGGGTGTGGGCACGGTGACGTCGAGAACAGTCATGCCCGCCGTTCTACTCCATCTGCGAGACGGGCACGGCCTCGACGTGGGACCCTTCCGCGACCGGCCTCGGCTCCCCCAGCTTGACGACGACGACGCCCGCGACCACCAACGCGCCGCCGAGCAGCTGGATCGCCCGCGGCGCCTCACCGAGCAGCGCCCACGCGAAGACCAGGGCCGCGAGAACCTCGGTCAACGCCACGAACGACGCCAGCCGGGAGCCCAGCCTGCGGGTGGCGGCGATGCCCGCGACGTAGGCGAGCGCCGCGGTGACGACGCCGAGGCCCAGCACGGGCACCCACCAGGCGACCGTCCCGCCGACGAACCGCACCGGGAGAGTCGTCGCCGACAGCCCGACGATCCCCACGGCCCCCGCGAGCAGCAGCGCGACGCCGCCCAACACGAGCCCGGCCGCGGCGAGCACAACGGGGGGCACACCGTCGTCCTCGCGGGCCGACAGCACGAAGTAGGTCGAGACAGCGGCCATCGCGCCGAACGCCCAGAGCACGCCGATTCCGTCGACGTGGGTGCCCGACAGCAGGTCGAGCACGAGCACGAGGCCGACGATCCCGATCAGCGCACCCATGACCGTCCGGCGGCCGGGGCGTTGGCCGCGGCGCAGCCACAGCCAACCGACGACGGCGACCGGCGCCGTGTACTCGATCAGCAGCGCGACCCCGACCGGCATCCGCTCCACCGCGTTGAAGTACGCCAGCTGACAGCCTGCCACCGACACGAGCCCGTAGACGGTGACCAGCGGAAGGTTGCGGCGCAGCACCCCCCACCGCCCCCGCAGCGCAACGACCGCGAAGGGCGTCAGCACGGCGGCGGCAAGCAGGATGCGGGCCGACACCGCGGCGGCCGAGGACCAGCCAGCGTCCATCAAGCCGCGCCCGAGCGGGCCTGCGAGGCCGAACGCCGCCGCGGAGAGCAGAGCGAACCCCAGGCCCGACGTCCTCGTGCCGGTGTCATGCGTCATCCCAACCATGACCCATGACGCTAGGTATGTTGCGGTAATCTGTCAACATGGCTTTTGCCCATGACACCGTGGCGGCATTGCGGGCCGCCGTCGAGCTCGCCAACTCGGCGGAGCCGCCGGACACGCTGACCACCACCGCCCAGCTCGAGGCGTTCTTCGCCCGGTACCGCTACACCGGGGCACGCGACGGCGACCCGGCGGAGCTTCAGGCGGTCCGCGCGCTCCGGGCTCCGCTCAGAGAGCTGCTGACGGCCGACCGCGACACCGCCGTGGAGATCGTCAACCGGATGCTGACCGAGCACACCGCGGTGCCGCAGCTCGTACGGCACGGCGGCGAGGACTATCACCTGCACGCCGTCGGCCCCGACACCCCGTTAGCGGTGCGCATCGCCGTCGAGACGGCCATGGCGATGGTCGACCTGATTCGCGCGGACGAGCTGCAGCGCCTGTCGATCTGCGCGGATGACACCTGCGACGGCGTCGTGCTGGACCTCTCCCGCAACCGCTCCCGCCGCTTCTGCAGCACCGCCTGCGGAAACCGGCTCGCGGTGGCGGCCTACCGCGCCCGCAAGGCCTAGGAGCGGTGGGCGTGGTCATGATGATCGTGGTCGGCGTCGGGGTCGCCGCCCATCATGCCCAGCATCGCCACGCCGCCGGTGCGCACGAACCGTACGACCAGCGCGGTGGCCAACACCAGGAACGCGATGTTCAGCCAGGTCGTGTAGTTCCAGGAGATGCCCTCGTCGGGCAGGCGCGCGCTCGACGGGTCGGGGATCGCGCCGAGGCCACCGAAGACCAGCTCGACGACGTACCCGGCGATCACGGCCGTGACGTAGAGCGCGCCCGCCAGCAACGCGGCCATCCGCCACCCGTAGTAGCGGCGGTAGATGTTGAGGATCGGCAGGATGATCAGGTCCGAGAACAGGAACGCGACGACGCCGCCGAAGCTGATCCCGCCCTTCCAGAGCACGACCGCCAGCGGCACGTTGCCGATCGAGCAGACGAAGCTGACCACCGCCACCAGCGGACCCACCACCGGCCCCCAGATGGCCGCGGCGCCGGGATGCGCGGTGAGGAACACGTCGCTCCAGAAGGCGTCGGGCACCCACGCCCCGATCGCGCCCGCCGCCAGCAGGCCGATCGCCAGGTCACGCCAGATCGCGGCCCACTCCATCACGAACACGTGCGACACCGACGTGTAGCCCTCGCGCGACAGCAGCCGCCGCCACAGCGGTCCGTCGCGCTGCACCGACATGTCCATGGCGGCGTGGCCCTCCATCGACCCGGCGAGCCCCTTGTCGGCCTGCACACGGGCGGCCTCGACCAGCCGACGGCCGCGCGACCGGCGCAGCACCACGCGCAGCAGCAGCGCCAACGCAACGATCATGACCGGGCCGCCGACGAACTCCGCCGCGGTGAACTGCCAGCCCAGCAGCAGCGCGAGGATCACCCCCATCTCGACCACGAGGTTGGTCGAGGCGATCTGGAACGCCATCGCGGCGGTGAAGTGCGCGCCCTTGCGGAAGAGCGATCGAGCCAGCGCGACCGCGGCGTAGGAGCAAGACGACGACGCCGCGCCCAGACCGGCGGCCAACGCGACGGTGCGCGGCCGGTCGTCGCCCAGCAGCCGGACGACCGTGGCTCGACGCACCACCGCCTGCACTACGGCGGACAGGCCGAACCCCAGGATCAACGCCCAGAGGATCTCCCAGGTCATGGAGCCCGCCAGCGCCAACGCGCGCCCGATCGCTTCCCACATCGTCCACACTTTATACCTATCGGGGGTATTTTTCTCGCTCTCAAGCAGCCGGGTTGAAATCACCACAGTGCATTGGTGCCACACTTGTGTCATGACCACAGCAGAAGAGGGCGGCAACGGCCGGGAACGGCAACGCCGCCGCACGCGACGGGCGATCGTCGCGGCCGCGGCGGAACTGCTGGCGAAGGGCGAGTCGCCGTCGATGGCGGAGGTGGCCGAGGCCGCCGACGTGGCGAAACGCACGGTCTACACCTACTTCGCGACCATCGACCACCTGCTGGCGGATGCGGCCCTCGAGCTCAGCCGCCACACCGTGGAGCCTGCGTTCGCCACCTCCACGGACCCGACGACACGGCTCGAAGCCTTCGTCCGCGGCATGACCCGCAGCGCGGCGGAGACCGAGGAGCTCGGTAGGACGATCATCCGGCTGACCCTCGCCGCCCCACCCGACGCAGGCAGTCGGCGCCGGGGCTACCGGCGCGTCGAGTGGATCGAGCGCGCGCTCGAACCGGTGCGCGACCGCCTCACCCCCGAGGGCTTCGAACGGCTGGTGTCGGCGTTGGCCACCGTGGTCGGGTGGGAGTCCTACATCGTCCTGCGGGACATCCGCGGGCTCGGCCCGGAGGAGATCGAGCGCGTGAGCGTCTGGATGGCGACGGCCCTCCTCGCCGCGGCGCTCGCCGATGGCTGAGCCTCAGGCAGGCGTGACGTGCGGTGACAGCTGCCAGGCCACCGCGCCGCAGCCGCAGCCTTCGCTCGGCTGGGCTACAGCCCCGCCGAGGCTGCGGCGCGTGCCACCGTGCTGATCTCCGGGATGCGGGGTGTCGCGCTCGACGCCTTCCTCACCGACGCGCCCGCCCGCACCCGTGACGCGGCGGCCACGGTTCTGGCGGCCCTCGTTCCCGATTGACCTCAGGAGAATGCGGCGACGTGACTATCCGATGTGGCTGTCCGCCCGGGCCTTTGCGACCCGCTTGACGTGGAAGGCCGTCTCGCTGCGGTCGGCGACGGCCGCCACACCTGCCGCGGCGGCGAGCGCCCCGGTGCTGTCGAGCAGGATCTGCAGGGGCGGCCACGCCGCAGGTGAGACGGCCGCGCACAGGCAGCGGCGCAGGTCGGCGACGACGAGTCGAGCGAGTGGAATCAGCTCCGCCTCGGCGCCGCTCACCAGTCTGGACCGGACCAGGGTGCGGCAGTGGCGGCGCGCAGTGCCTCCTCGACGGCGCCCAGGCGGTGCATGCCAAGGACGGCGACGACCTCGTCCGGGCTATGCCGGGTAGGTGCGGCGCGCAGCGCGTCCACGGCGGGCGGCGGCGTCCACGCCGCGTCGACTGGACGGGCCTTGCCGACATAGGGCAGGTGCGGGGGCGCCCAATGATCGTCCGCGATGAGGTCTGCCAGCTGCTCGCAAGCCGCGACGACGTCGAACCGGTCGAGGCATCCGGGAGCGGCCGCAGACAGCACGCTCGCGCCATGCAGCGCCGTGAGGACGATTTCGGCCACCCGCACCTACCTGCAGGACGAGTCGGTGAAGGCGCACCGGCGCATTCCGCGCACCAGCGCCTCGATCTTCGCGGCTGCGCGAGCGGTGATCGCATCGGTTGTCGTGTCCGGCCCTCGGGTGCACCTCTGCACGTGTGGCACCACTTCTGCCGATCGTCCAGCCGAGCGGGGAGCGGCGCGACCCAGGTCCTCGCGAACGCACCCAGCGCCGCCCGCGCTGTCCGGCCCGGCTCCGGATGCCCCTCGCCGACGACGCGTTCGGCGTCCTCGGCGAGAACCGTCAGGTAGAGGGCCCGCTTGCCGGGGAAGTTGGTGTCGACGACGCCCCTGGTTGCTCGGCGGGTTCCGCCATCGCGTCGATCTTGGCCTGCCCGAAAGCCACGTGCGGTGAACTCCGCCCGCGCGGCCACCAGCACTCTGGCGCGGTTGCGCTCTTGCATCTGCAGCAGGGTGACCCTGCTCATCGACACCCCACTCGGCCCTCAGCAGTGCCACCCTGCTGCAAGATACCGTGACCACTCGAGCGCCGCCGCCCCGCAGCCCCCGCCACGAGCGCCGGACCGACTGCGCCACCTTCCGGCTTCCTCACTCACCGATGACGCCACCCCAGGTCGCACCCCGCGCCGCCACCTCGCAGCATGCCCGACCACCTGCGACACTACGCCGCAGCGACACACCTCCGTACGACATCACCCGGCTACTGCTCCCTCCCCTCACTCGGGCGCGCCCTCCTCGCCAATATCGGCGCCACCTCACACCGACCCTGCTCCGCGCACCCTCGTCTCGTCGCGATCGCGGCGCGACCCCGACCCGCCGACCGCGCAGGTCGCACCCCGCGCCGCCACCTCGCACGCCGCGCGCAGGGTGCGACATCACCCCGCGGCATGTGCAGTCAGCCTCCGCGGGGAGCGACATCACCCGGCGACGTGCGCAGTCGGCCTCCACGGGGTGTGCGACCTCACCCGCCCGGACTGATCGGCGCCATCCGCACACCAGCACCCTGTTCAGCGCACTCCAGTGCGGCTCGTGGCGATCTTGGCGGCGCGGCCCCGACCCCCCAGCGCGAAGGCAGTGCGCCCGAAAGTGCGCGAGGACGGCGTCAGTGCAGCCCGCCCGCCTCCAACTGTCGGGCGTGCGTGGCGGCGTGCTGCAACTGGAGATCCAGAGCGGCCCGGCCCTTGCGGAACTCGGCAACGACCTGCGCGTCCACGCCGAGCTCCTCGGCCCGCCGCACAACCGCGTCGTGCGCGGCCAGCGTCTGGGTCTGCAGCGCAACCATACGATGCAGGACGGCCAGGAAGCGCTCGTTGCGTGCCCGCGACGGAGGCTCGCGCTGAATGGTGGCGGCATCGAGGGTGGCGTCGATGCTGGCCTGTGACACGGCGAGAAAGGCGGCTCGCTGTGAGGCAAGCAGCTCACCTGGGTTCTCGCTCACGCACCGACCCTACCGTCGCGGCAGCAGCGGCCCGCCGCCGCGGCCCGATTCGGCCCTCGCGCCCTCGCGCCCTTGCACCCTCGCGCCCTTGCGGACAGAAACTGGCCTGTTGTCTCGTAGCGTCGTCGATAAGGACGTCACCCCCGGACCCACGAGGAGCAGCCGATGAACGACCTCCTGACCGCATCGGAACTGCCACCCGGCTACGGCACCGTCAACCCGTTCGTGGCCGTCACCGGACCCGGCGGAGCGAGCGCCTTCATCCGGTTCGTGTGCGACGTGTTCGGGGGCCGCGAGACCCTCGCCGCGCACACCGTCGACGCCGACGATCTGTTGATCCACGCCGAGGTGCGCGTCGGCGACTCGACGATCATGCTGTGCGACGCCAAGCCGCAGTGGTCCTTCACCCCGGCGTTGCTGCAGGTGTACGTGCGTGACCTCGACGCCGTCACCGCCAGGGCGAAGGCGGGCGACGCCGAGGTGTTCACCGAGCCGACGGCGTTCCACGGCAACCAGCGCCTCGCCCGGTTCCGGGATCCGTGGCACAACCTCTGGTGGCTCTTCGAGTACGGACCGGACAGTGTCGCCCCGGGCCAAGCTCCAGAGGAGCTCCCCCGGTGGACGCCCGACCCCTCCACCCCGCCGAGCTACGTCCACCAAACGATCGACACGGCCCTCTCGACGCTCGCCCGGCCCGAGAAGCCACAGAAGCGGAGAGCGTCACGGCACAACCCGGCGCACGACCCGGACGGGCAGTGACCCGGTGCGCGCGGGCAGACCGACCCCGCGCCGCTCCGCGGCCATGGTGCTCCGATGACACCATGGCGCGGAGCGGCTGTTCAACCCAATGATCAGGCCCCAGTGATCAGGCCCCAGTGATCAGGCCCCAGTGATCAGGCCCCAGTGATCAGGCCCCAGTGATCAGGCCCCAGTGATCAGGCCCCAGTGATCAGGCGATGTCGTACCGGTCGAGGTTCATGACCTTGTCCCACGCGGCGACGAAGTCCTTGGCGAACTTCTCCTTCGCGTCGTCGCTCGCGTAGACCTCCGCGATCGCCCGCAGCTCGGAGTTCGAGCCGAAGACCAGGTCGACACGGGTGCCGGTCCACGTGACCTTGCCCGAGGCGTCGCGGCCCTCGAAGACCTCCGCGTCATCGGCCGTCGGCTTCCAGGTGGTGCCCATGTCGAGCAGGTTCACGAAGAAGTCGTTGGTCAACGACCCGACCGAGTCGGTGAAGACGCCAGCGGAGGACTGCCCGGCGTTCGCGCCCAGTACGCGCAGGCCGCCGACGAGGACGGTCATCTGCGGCGCGCTCAGGTTCAACAGGTTCGCGCGGTCGATCAGCAGGTACTCGGCAGGCAGCTGTTGGCCCTTGCCGCGGTAGTTGCGGAACCCGTCCACGGTCGGCTCGAGCGCGGCGACGGACTCCACGTCGGTCTGCTCCTGCGTCGCGTCCGTACGGCCCGGGGTGAACGGGACCGTCAGGTCGAAGCCCGCGTTCTTCGCGGCCTGCTCGACGGCGGCGACGCCACCGAGCACGATCAGGTCGGCGAGCGAGATCTTCGCACCGCCCGACCCGGTGAAGGACGCCTGGATCCCCTCCAGCGTGTGCAGCACCTGCGCCAGCGTGTCGGGGTCGTTGACCTCCCAGCCGCGCTGCGGCTCGAGACGGATGCGGGCACCGTTGGCGCCGCCGCGCTTGTCGCTGATGCGGAACGTCGACGCCGACGCCCACGCGGTGGAGACCAGCTGGGAGACCGACAGCCCTGAGGCGAGGATCTGCTCCTTGAGCGCGGCGACGTCCTCAGCGCTGACGAGCGGGCCCTCGACAGCAGGAACGCGGTCCTGCCAGATCAGCTCCTCCTGCGGGACCAGCGGTCCGAGGTAGCGCTGGATCGGGCCCATGTCGCGGTGGGTCAGCTTGAACCAGGCACGGGCGAACGCGTCGGCGAACTGGTCGGGGTTCTCGAGGAACCGGCGCGAGATGGGCTCGTAGATCGGGTCGACCCGCAGCGCCAGGTCGGTGGTCAGCATGGTCGGCGGGCGGACGAGCGAGCCGTCCTCGGGGTCGGGCACGGTGTTGGCGCCCGCGCCGTCCTTCGGCTGCCACTGGTTGGCTCCAGCGGGGCTCTTGGTCAGTTCCCACTCGAAGCCGAACAGGTTTTCGAAGTAGCTGTTGCTCCACTGCGTGGGCGTGGCCGTCCAGGTGACCTCGATGCCGCTGGTGATCGTGTCCCGGCCTTTGCCGGTGCCGAAGGAGTTTTTCCAGCCCAGGCCCTGCTCCTCGAGCGGAGCGGCCTCGGGCTCGGGTCCGATGTACCGGTCGGGATCGGCGGCACCGTGGGTCTTGCCGAACGTGTGGCCGCCCGCGATGAGCGCGACGGTCTCCTCGTCGTTCATCGCCATGCGCGCGAACGTCTCGCGGATGTCCCTTGCCGAGGCGAGCGGGTCCGGGACGGCGTTGGGACCCTCAGGGTTCACGTAGATGAGACCCATCTGGACGGCAGCCAGGGGGCTTTCGAGGTCGCGGTCGCCGGTGTAGCGCTCGTCGCCGAGCCAGGTCTCCTCTGGGCCCCAGTAGACGTCCTCGTCGGGCTCCCAGACGTCCGGCCTGCCGCCTGCGAAGCCGAAGGTCGTCAAGCCCATCGTCTCCAGTGCCCGGTTGCCCGCGAAGATCATGAGATCGGCCCACGAGACCGTGCGGCCGTACTTCTTCTTGACCGGCCAGAGCAGCCTGCGCGCCTTGTCCAGGCTGGCGTTGTCGGGCCAGCTGTTCAGCGGCGCGAAACGCTGCATGCCCGTGCCTGCTCCACCGCGGCCGTCGTTGATCCGGTACGTACCGGCGCTGTGCCACGCCATCCGGATCATGAACGGCCCGTAGTGGCCGAAGTCGGCGGGCCACCAGTCCTGCGACGACGTCAGCATCGCGTCGACGTCGGCAGCCAGCGCGTCGAGGTCGACCGAGTTGAAGGCCGCGGTGTAGTCGAAGTCCTCATCCATGGGGTTGGCCACGGAGGTGTGCTTGCGGAGGATCTTCAGGTTGAGCTGGTTGGGCCACCAGTCGCGGTTGCTCCCGCCCTCGGTCGGGTGGGGGCGGCGCCCGGTTGCGACCGGGCAGCGCTCAGATGCCTCCGGCTCGTTCATCTCTCTAACTACGGCGTCAGGATGTTCGGACACGGGAATCCTTCCGGGTCGGACGGGTGCTCAGGTACTCAGGGCGATGGAGCAGTCAGGGCGATGGAGCAGTCAGGGCACAGGCCCCAGTAGGTGACCTCGGCTTCGTCGATCACAAAGCCGTGGTCGTCGGAGGCGGTCAGGCAGGGCGTGTCGCCGACAGCGCAGTCGACGTCGGCGATGACCCCGCACGACCGACACACGACGTGGTGATGGTTGTCCCCCACTCGCGCCTCGTAGCGCGCCAGTGACCGGGGCGGCTGGATGCGCCGCACCAGACCCGCGGCCGTCAGCGCGCGCAACACGTCGTAGACGGCCTGGTGAGACACCTCACCGACCTCATCACGCACGACACCGATGATCGAGTCCGTGTCGGCGTGCGGGTGCTCGTGCACCGCCGACAGCACCGCAACCCGGGGACGCGTCACCCGTAGAGCAGCCGCGCGCAGCATGCGCTCGCAGTCCGAGGCGGTCGGCACGTTGCGCAGTCTGGCCCACTTTTTGGAATCAATCAAGATTTGTACAGCGGACGACACGATCGGGCGGGCCTGGCTCGTTGCAGCAGGGTGACACTGCTGCAACGGAGTCGGAGCAGTGTCACCCTGCTGCGATGCGAGCGGGCCCGGCGCCCGCGCGAGAGGAACACCAGCGCCGTGAGACGATCTGGCAGGTGGCCAGCACAACTGCCGCGGCGCAGCACCTGCGCGACCTCGCGCGGCTGCGTCGGGTCCGCGATCGGATCGACCGGGAGTACGCGCAACCACTCAACGTCGAGGCGCTCGCCCGCGGCGCACACATGTCGGCCGGACACCTCAGCCGCGAGTTCCGACGGGCCTACGGCGAGTCGCCTTACGGCTACCTGATGACCCGACGCATCGAGCGCGCGATGGCGCTGCTGCGTCGAGGCGACCTCAGCGTCACCGAGGTCTGCTTCGCGGTCGGCTGCTCGTCGCTGGGCACGTTCAGCACCCGCTTCACCGAGCTGGTCGGTGTGCCGCCCAGCACCTACCAGCGCCAGGCCGCGCGCGCGACGGCGGGGATGCCGCCGTGCGTGGCGAAACAGGTGACCAGACCGATCAGGAATCGAGAAGCACCCGCCGCCGTGCCGCCCCTAGCGTGAGCGCCATGGACATCAG
This sequence comes from uncultured Actinomycetota bacterium, assembly GCA_963826705.1. Lineage (GTDB taxonomy): Bacteria > Actinomycetota > Actinomycetes > Mycobacteriales > Pseudonocardiaceae > Pseudonocardia. Next base: position 187,278 of record CAWGYF010000014.1, on the reverse strand, counting down.
CATTCACGCGAGCTTCCTCCCGCACGACGACCCGGTGGCCACCCTGGCCTTCTACCGCGACACCCTCGGCTTCGAGGTCCGCAACGACGTCGGCTACAACGGCATGCACTGGATCACGGTGGGCCCGGCTGACCAGCCCGGCACGTCCATCGTGCTGTACCCACCCGCCGCCAACCCCGGCATCACCGACGACGAGCGTCGCACCATCGCCGAGATGATGGCCAAGGGCACCTTCGCCACGCTCCTCCTGGCCGCCAAGGACCTCGACGGCACCTTCGAGCGGCTGCAGGCGAGCGACGCCGAGGTGGTCCAAGAGCCGACAGAGCAGCCCTACGGCGTCCGCGACTGCGCCTTCCGCGACCCTGCTGGCAACCTGATCCGCGTCCAGGAGCTGCGCTGACCCACCGCAGGCCCCCTCACCCGTTCCCCACGTGTCGCGACACCTCAACCTGGGTAGCCCCGGGGCATGGAACGAGGCAGCGACAAGCACGGCGCGATGCGCGACGAGCAGCTCGACAAGGAGCTCAGCGGCATGCTCGGTCAGGGGGGTGGCCACCGCGAGGACTGGCGCGAGCCGGAGCTCGTTGACGACGACGCCGACGACGCCGAGCTGCTCGCGGACAATGACCGGTCGGAGCAGCCCCGATGAGCACCGACGTGGTCACGCGCATCGCCTACAAGCCGGTCGGGCTGGTCTTCAGCGTGCTCGGCGGAGTGCTGGCCAACGCCGCGTTCGGGCAGGTGTGGAAGCGGGTCTCCGACGCGCCGACGCCGCCGAACGCCACCGACACCGACTACACCACCCGCGAGGTCCTGCTGGCTGCTGTGCTGCAGGGCGCGCTGTTCGGCTTGGTCAAAGCGGCGGTCGACCGGACGGGGATGCGCCTGGTCGAGCGGTTCGTCAACGGCCGGGGCATGGCAACGCGACGGACAGGGTAGGGAGCCCCCATGAATTCTGAGACCAGTAAGTCCCCCACCGGCCTGGAGGAGGTGCCGACCGGCGAGCTGGTGAACCGGCTGGCGAGCCAAGTCTCCGAGCTCGTCCGGGGTGAGCTGGAGCTGGCCCGCACCGAGCTCACCGCGAAGGGCAAGCGGGCAGGCGCGGGGGTCGGACTCGCAGGCGCGGGCGGCGTCATCGCGTTGTACGGGCTCGGCGCGCTGATCGCCGCGGCCATCGCCGCGCTCGCCCTGGTGTGGCCGCTATGGCTGGCGGCGTTGGTCGTCGGTGTGGTGGTGCTCGTCGTGGCGGGCGTTCTGGCGCTTGCGGGACGGTCCCAGCTGCGCCGGGCCACACCGCCCGCGCCCGAGCACACGGTGCGGAGCGTGCGCGACGACGTCACGACGGTGCGGGAGGCGGTCCGGCGATGACGACCGAACGTTCCGAGGACCAGCAGCGCGTCGAGCTTGAGGAGCTGCGCGGAGAGCTCGGCGCCACGGTAGAGGAGTTGACGCAGCGCGCCGACGTCCCGGCGCGCGTGCGGGCCCGGCGCGACGAGACTCTCGCGCGCGCCAAGGAGGCGGGCGAGCAGGCGAAGGCTGCGGTCGTGGACAGCGGCCAACGAGCCAAGACGCTGGTGGTCGAGCGCGCGCCCGTCGTTCGCGACGCCGCGACCCGCTCGCCGGGCGTGGTCGCGGCAGGTGCGGTCGCGGCGCTGTTGCTGCTTGTGCTTGTGCTGCGTCGCCGCCGCTTCAGGACCCCGTCCCCGCGATGACCGGACCCGACGCGCTCACCTCGCTCGGGCGGGTGGGCAGCGGCCCAGTGGCTTCCTGGCTGAGCAGGTAGGCGTCGTAGTCGCCCGACCGGCCGACGGACACCGGCCTCGTCACGCCAACGGCGTCAGCGGGCACCGCCGCCAGGGCGGACATGGCCGAACCCCGGGCTCCCCAGAGCACCCACTCCTTCCCGGTCGGCGGTCTTGGCAGGTCGAGGTTGTAGAACCGGGGCGCGTCGCCAAGCGCGACAGCGGCGACCGGGTGTCGGTCGCGGTCGACGAGCACGGCGTGCGGCGACGCGGCGATCGCGGCCAACAGGTCGTCGACGGTGCCTGCGTGCACGGTGGCGGCCTCGCGTTGACGGTCGAGCTGGGTGACGACGATCCCGCCCCCAACCATCCCGGCCACAACAACCGCTGCCGCCGCGGCCACGGCCAAGCGGCGCTTGCTCCGCCGCGCCGCGACGCGCCCGGCCGGTCGGGTCTCCCGGGCGATCGGGCGGGATCCGCGCCGGACAGGGATGGCGGGTGCGTCCCCCTCCCGCACAGCACCCAGGATGCGGCTGCGCAGCTCTGGCGGCGGAGCTACGGCGGCGGTCTCCCCGACCGCGGCGAAGGTTTCCTCGGCCTCCCGGAGGGTGGCTTGGCACATCGCGCAGGTGCGCACGTGGGCGTCGACCGTCGCCTCCTGCTCCGGCTCGAGCGCGTGCAGAGCCAGGAGCACCGTCCATTCGGCCCAGTAGCACTCTTGCTGTTCGGTCTGCGTCATTCCACACCCCTCGATGTGCTCGCACCGGCCGTACCCAGCTCGGCCCGCAGCCGTCTGAAGGCGGTGTAGACCCGGCTCTTCACCGTCCCGATCGGGACACCCGTGAGGTCCGCGATCTCGGCCTGGGTCTGTCCACCCCAATAGGCCAGCAGCAGCACGCGCCGCTGGACGTCAGGCAGTGCCGCAAGAGCGTGCTGGACGCTTTCGGCGTCGGCGCGCCGCAGCGCCGTGTCCTGCGTGTCCTCCACCCGCGGCCCGGGCTCGTCGACCAGGTGCTGATACGCGGTCCGACGGGCGACGTCGCGCCGCACGGCATCCACGGAACGGCGGTGCCCGATCACCAGCAGCCAGGTCCGCAGCGAGCCGCGGCTCGGGTCGAAGCACTCCGGTCTCGCCCAGAGCTCCAGGAACACCTCCTGGACCACGTCCTCGGCCAAAGCCGGGTCGCGCAGCACCCGCAGCGCGACGCCGTAGATGGCTGCGGCGTGCCGGTCGTACAGGGCGTCGAATGCTTCTTGATCTCGATCGACGATGCGGCGGGCCAGGGCGGCGTCGACATCGGCGTCGCTTGCCCGCGCACGGGCGACACGTCTCACTTGTGTGCGTCTCGTGAAGAAGTGACCGTGTCGACGACCTTGTCGACCGCACTGGACGAGTGGCTGTCGCTCTGGCTGTCGGTCTCCTTGGACTTGCTGCTGGACGCCGTTTCCTCAGTCTTGTGAGTCTTGTGGGACGGCTTTTCCTTGGACGCCGATCCGTCGCCCGTGGAGTCGGTGTGCTCGGGTTTGCTGGATGACGTCTGCTTGGCAGCCGATCGGTCATCGGTGGTGTCCGGGTGCTCGGCCACCGCGCTGACGATCTTCTTCACCGGGGTGGAGGGCACGTCCTTCGCGGCGTCAGAGCCGTCCTTGTTCACGGTCGCGTGGACGGTGTCGTCGACCTTCTCGACGACCTGACCAGGGCTGACGGAGACTGACGGCTTGGGCTTGGCGGACGCCGTCGGTGTGGAGACCTCCTCCTGCGCCTTCGGGACGGGCGCCTTCCCGACTGCCGACTTGGGCTGCACTGCCGGCTTGGGCGTGGGGGCTGACGCCGGTGCGGGCACGTCTACGGGCGCCTTCGGGAGAACAGGCACCTTCGCGACCGGGTCGGTCACCGAGGCGCCGACGACCGGGATCGTCGTGGTGGCGGCATCCACAGCATCGGCGACGGCGGCGGGAACGCGCCCCACATCGTCAACGACGGGCGTTGTGGTGGGTACGACTGCGGCCGCCGTCGCCACCACATGGGCGGGGACCGGCGCGACACCGCCGGCCACCCCGGTCGCCGCGCCGACGACATCGCCTGCGGTCCCCGCAACATCACCCGAGACCCGCGTAGCGCCGCCAACCGCCCCCGCCGCGACATCCCCCACCACAGGCGCCACGTAGGGGGGAACCCGCACGACGCCGTCGACTGCGCCCGTCGCGGTGCCCACAACGTCGCTTGCCGTCGCCGCGACGTCGCCGGACGCCTGTGTGACAGCGCTGGTCGCCATGCCTACCGTGTCGCCCGCTGTCCCCGCGACGTAACCGGGCACCCGCACGACACGAGTGACCAGGCCGGTCGCGCCACCGACAACATCGCCCGCGGTCCCGACAACATCACCGGGCACCTGCGCGACACCAGTGACCAGGCCGGTCGCGCCACCGACAACATCGCCCGCGGTCCCGACAACATCACCCGGCACCTGCGCGACACCACCGACCACCCCGGTCGCGGCACCCACAACACCGCCCGCGGTCCCGACAACATCACCCGGCACCTGCGCGACACCACCGACCACCCCGGTCGCGGCACCCACAACACCGCCTGCCGTCCCGACAACATCACCCGGCACCTGCGCGACACCACCGACCACCCCGGTCGCGCCACCCACAACACCGCCCGCCGTCCCCACCACACTCCCGGCCACCGGGGCGCCCACGTCGCCTACTGCACCCACGTCGCCGCCGCCCGACTGCGCGGGTGCCGCGGGCAGGTCGGGCGAAGCCGAGACCGAAGCGCCGCCTCCATCCGGCGCCTGCGCGAGCGGAACTCCGGATACGGGGACAAACGCGGGCGTCAGGCTCGGCGTAGGCGCTGGCCCGACCGGGGCAAGTCCGGCGGCCGCACTGACCGGTCCGACGAAGGCGGCACCGACCGGTCCGACGAACGCGCCCGGGAGCGCCCGCATCGACCCGGCAGGCGGGAGTCCAAGTTGCTCGGCGGGTAGCTGGCCCGGCGCCGTCCATGCGGCTTCGCCGAACGGCAGCTCGTCCGCCGCTATCGACAGGGGCCTCGACGCCGGGTCCGCGTAGGCCGCCGGTGGCTCCCACCACGGAAATCCGGGCAGGCCTCCGGGCGGCCAATTCAGCAGACCGAGGCCGATGGCCTGGCCGACCAGGCAGGCACAGGCGCCCGCGCCCGCGAAGGCCAGCCGCCCCCTCCACCGCAAACCAGGCCACTCCGTCTGGAGTTCGGGCGCAAAGGACGGCGCAGAGGACTTCGGCGCAGAGAAACCAGGCGCAGACGAACGGGGGGAAGTCGATCGATGACGGCCAGGCATTGGCACCCCCTCATATGTGGCCCTCGGACACCGTCGGTGGACCAGCCGAATCTCTTACCAAGGGTTGAAGCAGTCCCCGCGACATAGCCCCGGGCGAGAGAAGCTACCCCAAAGAGTGACCGGCTACACACTGGGAGCCAACAAGCGATGCGCAGCGTCCCGAGATGAGCGGTGATCGCCGGTTGTGTGACATGAATGCCATATATGGCCGTTATGTCACAATTTTGGCGATCACCGCCTACCGGGAGGCCCGCAGCCAGGCCATGACCGTCGAGAGTGGTGTCGGCGGCGCACCGCTGGACGCTTGGCACCGCTTGCGGCGATCACCGTTCGGGGGCGATCAGCGCACTTGCAGACCGGCGAGCAGGGTGTCGGCGTAGGCGGACCCGATCTCCTCGGCCGTCACCGCGGACGCGTTGGGGTCGAACCACCGGTTGGACCAGGCGACCATCCCGATGATCCCGTACCCGACGACCCACGGCTGGGTGTTCGTGGCGAACGTGCCCTCGTCGGTCCCCTGCGGCATCATCCCACTCGTCAACACCGACGTTGCCCGGAGGAGGCCCGTGAGTTCGACCCAGCACGACCACGCGGTGGGACCGCCCCGTCTCGAGGAGGTGAGCGACGGCGTCTTCGCCTACATCCAGCCCGACGGCAGCTGGTGGATCAACAACACCGGCATGCTCGTCGGCAGCCGCGGGGCGGTCAGCGTCGACTCCTGCTCCACAGAGCGCCGCACGCGCGCCTATCTCGACGCCATCGCGAGGGTGACCCGCCGGGGCGTCCACACGCTGGTCAACACCCACCACCACGGCGACCACACCCACGGCAACTGGCTCTTCGACGGCGCCACCATCGTCGGCCACGTGGGGACCCGCGAACAGGTCCTCGCGGCGGGCCACCCGAACTGGCCGGGAATCTGGGACCCGGTCGACTGGGGCCACATCGAGCTGGCGCCCCCGTTCCTGACCTACACCGACCAGGTCACGCTCTGGGTCGACGACCTGCGGTGCGACGTGCGGCACGTCGGGGTCGCCGCGCACACCACGAACGACTCGATCCTCTGGCTCCCCGAGCGGTCCCTGCTCTTCTCGGGCGACCTGCTGTTCAACGGCGGCACGCCGTTCCTGGTGATGGGCTCGGTGTCGGGTGCGATCGGAGTCTGCGAGGAGGTGCTCGCCCCGCTCGGCGCCGAGACGATCGTGCCGGGACACGGCGACGTCGCGGGCCCCGGCCTGATCGACGACGTGGTCGGCTACCTGCGGTTCGTCACCGACACCGCGAAGCGGGGCCGGGAGGCGGGGCTCACGCCGCTGGAGCTGGGCCGCGAGACCGACCTCGGGCGCTACGCGGGCTGGCTCGACCCGGAACGGATCGTCGGCAACCTGCACCGCGCCTACGCAGAGCTGGACGGGGCCGCTCCCGGCGCGCCGATCGACATCCCAGCCGCCGTCCGGGACATGGTCGCCTACAACGGCGGCAAGCCCCTGAGCTGCTACGCCTGAGCTGGAGAGCATGACATGCGCTGGGCCACCTACCTCTCCCCCACCGACGGAGCCGACCACGCGGGCGTGCTGCACGACGGCGCGCTGCACGGGCTCCGGGGCCCGCAGCAGGTGCTCGACCTGCTCGGCGACCGCAACGCGCGGCTCGCCGACGCCGCCGAGCGCGCGGTCGCGGACCCGCTCGACGTGCTGGCCGAGTCCGCGGCCCTGCTCCGCGCGCCGATCCCCGTACCGCCCTCGATCCGGGACTTCATGGCGTTCGAGGAACACGTCGTGACGTCGATGCAGGCGATCGGGCGGGAGCTGGACCCCACCTGGTACGAGATCCCCGTCTTCTACTTCACCAACCCGGCGGCGGTCCTCGGCCCGCGCGACGACGCCGCAATCTCCCCGGGCTCGTCAAGGTTCGACTACGAGCTGGAGGTCGGTGCCGTGATCGGCGACGCCGGGGCCGACCTCGACCCGGCCGAGGCGCTCGCCCACATCGCGGGCTACACGATCCTGTGCGACTGGAGCGCCCGCGACCTGCAGATGCGGGAGATGCGCCTGGGCCTCGGGCCTGCGAAAGGCAAGGACTCGGCCACGAGCCTTGGTCCGTGGCTGGTCACCCCGGACGAGCTGCCTCCCGGTGCCGCGCCCGACCTCGCGATGAGCGCGGCGGTCAACGGGAAGCCCTACAGCGCTGGCAGGCTGGCCGACCTCTACTGGGACTTTGGCCAGCTGGTGTCCTACGCCTCCCGCGGCACCCGGCTCGTGCCCGGCGACGTCATCGGCAGCGGCACCGTGGGCACCGGATGCATCCTCGAGCTCTCCCGGGTGCACGGCGGCGACGCCTACCCCTGGCTGGCGCCGGGTGACGTGGTGCGCCTGGAGGTCGAGCGGCTCGGGGCGATCGAGAGCCGGATCGTCGCGGGCGCGGCCCCGCGCCCGCTGGGGCCCACGCGCGGTCGTCCAGCGGGGGCCTGAGTTGCAGCAGGGTGACACTGCTGCGACTGAGTCGGAGCGGCGTCACCCTGCTGCGATGCGGACGGGGCGGGCTCAGCGGAGCGGCGCTGGGTCGACCACGTGAACGCCGCCGCGGCCGCGACCCGCCACCCGAAAAGCCAACTCCTGGTACCTCGGCGACAACGTGCCTGGCAAGGGCCGGGTCTTCATGCCGCACGTCGGCGGCGTCGTAGGCTACCCACGCACCTGCGAGCGGGTCGCGCGGGACGGTTACCCGGAATTCGTCATGACACCATGATATTCCGGAGGTATAGACCGCGGACACACCGGGTACACAGTCGACGGTCCTACAAGGAAGAAGAAATGATCGTTCTCGGTCTGGTCCTGCTCGTCGTCGGGTTCTTGCTCCACATATCGATCCTGTGGACGCTCGGGATCATCCTTCTGGTTATCGGCGCGATCCTCGCGATCCTCGGCGGCACGGGCCGGATGGTGGGCGGAAGGGCCCATTGGTACTAAGAGCAACCGCCAAACGCAACCGGGCCCGGGTTCATGTGAACCCGGGCCCCGCGTATTGCAGCAGGGTGGCACTTGCTGCGACTCAGTCGGAGGAAGGTCACCCTGTTGAGATTTCGGGTGACCCTGCGACCATCACCGCCCAGGCCGTCGCCGTGGCGGCGCGGGGCCTGTAAGCTGTGAAATGGTTGCTCCAGACCTCCGGCGACATACTCCCGCCCTGCCGCCCGAGAGGGGCACTGGAACCGATGATGCTCGACGGACCGCAAATTCGCCCCGTCAACGGGACGCCTGCGGATCTCCCCGCAAAGCGAAGCTTCCGAACGGTCCCCGGTGACTGACGGCAGGGCGACCCGGGCGTTGCTAGCCATGGGCCATGGCGGCCTGGATGACCGGTTGTTGGCCGAGCGGATCTGTCAAGCGTTCATCGGCGCGCTCGACGTCGACGGAGCCGCGATCTCCATGCACACCGCGGGCAACCTGCGCGAGACGCTCTACGCGAGCGACGTCACCGCCGACCTGCTCGAGGAGCTGCAGTTCACCCTCGGCGAGGGCGCGTGCATGGACGCCGCGCGCACGGGGCGCCCCGTGCTGGTACCCGACATGAGCGACGTCGTGCAGTCGCGTCGCTGGCCTGTCTACGCGGAGGCGGTGGTCGAACGGGCGGGGATCGGGGCGATATTCGCCCTGCCGCTGCAGTGGGCCACGATCAACCTCGGGGTGCTCGACCTGTACCGCAAGGCCGCGGGTTCGCTGGCGCCCGCTCAGCTGCGCGACGCGACGGGCGCCGCGGACATCGCCGCGTTGATGCTGCTCGGGCTGCGCACCGATCCCGGCGAGGGTCGGGTCTGGGAACGATCATGGGGCACCCGCATCGAGATCCACCAGGCGACCGGCATGGTCATCGCCCAACTGAACCTCAACGCCGCCGATGCCTTTGCGCGGCTCCGGGCCTACGCTTTCACTGAACACCAGCTCCTGGGCGATGTCGCCCGCGACGTGGTGGCCAGACGTCTGCGTTTCACCGAGGACACCTGACCGCCATGGTGGCCCCTCAAGAGGGAGGACGAGAATGAACCAGGCGGCCCAGAGCCGGGAAACCGTGCTAATCAAGGCGTTCGTCGAGCTCGCCGACACCCTCGTCGACGACTACGACGTCATCGCCCTCCTCGATCGCTTGGCGCGCTACTGCGTCAAACTGCTCACCACCGACGCCGCAGGCATCCTGCTCGCCGACGCCCAGGGCAAACTCCGCGTTGTCGCCTCCACCAACGAACAGACCGCCTGGATGGAGCTCCTGCAGCTGCAGGCCGACGAAGGCCCCTGCGTCGAATGCTTCCGCACCGCCAAGGCGGTCAGCGTCGTCGACATCTGCGCGGCCGCCCGCCGTTGGCCCCGGTTCACCGGCGCGCTCACCGCCGCCGTCCCCGACCGCGAGCTCTACCGCTCCGTGCACGCGCTGCCCCTGCGCCTGCGCGGCGAACCGATCGGTGCCCTCAGCCTGTTCCACCACCAACCCGGCCCGTTGCCCATGGCCGACCTGGCCCTCGGACAAGCACTGGCCGACGTCGCCACGATCGGCATCCTGTCCGAGCGCGCCATCAGCCGCGGCGAGGTGCTCAACGAGCAACTCCAGACCGCCCTCAACAGCCGCGTCATCATCGAACAAGCCAAGGGCGTGCTCGCCGAATGCGGCGCCGTCGACATGAACACCGCCTTCGGCCGCCTGCGCGGCTACTCCCGCGACCACAACCTCAAGCTCAGCGAAGTCGGCCGACTGATCATCGAAGGCGGACTCGCCGCTGCGGTGCTCGGTCACCGCCCCATCCGCAAAGCCCCGCCACGACGGCGATGAACCACGCCCGGCGCGGCAGGCGTTCAGGTTCAGTCAGGGAGCGGTGGCGAGGTAGCCCGTGAGGTGCGAGGTAATGTCGGCGGCGTCGGCGGCGGCACCGTCGATCAGGGTGGACTTGCGGCGGCGCAGGAACGGCAGACCGATCACGTAGAGGCCGGGGCTCGCGGTGACGATGCCGCCGTCGTGGCGGACGCGGCCCTTGCGGTCGAACACCGGCAGGTCGGCGAGCCCTGCCAGGAAGCTGAAGTCAGGCTGGAGGCCGGTGGCCCAGATGACGGTGGCGATCTCGCCGCTGCGCAGGTCGAGCTCCTGGCGAGAGGGCGCGGGGACGACCGTCGGCTCCACCGGCTCGCCTGCGGGCAGCCCCGCAGTCTGCCCGGACCCGGCCGCCGCCGCCCACTCGTCGAACGCTTTGAGCAGCCGCTTCAGCTTGAGGTCGGCGAGCATGCAGACATTGGGCAGCGAGCCCGACAGCTGCGCCACCCCGTCCCGCACGCCTGCCAGCCGTCCTACGAGCTGGATCCCGGCCCGGCTGAGCGCGTTGAGGTCCAGCGTGGCGCGCTCCGGGGTGCCGACGAGCTGCATCGAGGGCAGCACGCGGGCGCGGGCGAGGTCGGGGATCTGGTCGTAGCGGTCGTCGAAGAGACCGGTCGCCTCCATCCACCACAGCACGTCGCGGCTCCGGTAGGTGCGGGGCATCCGCACGTGCTCGCCGACCGCGAGCGTCACCGGCCGCCCGGAGGCGTGCACCTCCTGGGCGATCTGGATCCCGCTCGCGGACGGCCCGACCACCAACACCCCGCCCTCGGGCAGGTCGCTCGGGTTGCGGTACCCGGGCAGATCCCGCGTCGATGCCGCGGCCGCGCGGTGCTCGATCCCGGCAGGCACGCCGTGGCGGACCTCGGGCACGGAGGCGACACTCGCCCCGCCCGCGGCGACGACGACGGCCCGCGCGCGCCACGTCTCCTGGTCGGTCTCGACGAGGTACCCGTCCTCCGTGCGGCGCACCGCGGTGACCGTCGTGTTCGCCCGGACCGGCGCGGCGATCTCTTTGGCGTAATCCTCGATGAACGCCGTCACCTGCGGCGCGGACATGTAGCCGTCCGCGTCGTCGCCCTGGTAGGCGTAGCCGGGCAGCCTGCTGAACCAGTTGGGGGTGAGCAGGCGCAGCGAGTCCCAGCGCTGCGTGCGCCACGAGCTCGCCACCTCGCCGCGTTCGAGGACAACATGGTCGATGCCTCGCTCGGCGAGGTGGCGGCTCACGGCCAGCCCGCTGTGGCCGCCGCCGATGACGACGGTGGTCACGCTCAGCACGGGAACGCCTCCTCCGGAATGCGCGCTCAGTTGACGTCGACCGTGACCGCGACCGGGTTGGTGAGGCTTTCGTAGACGGCAGAGCGCTTCTGCGACTGCGCGACCACGGCCGCGATCTCGTCCGGTGTGGCGTCGGCGTCGATGTCGAAGTGGACCTTGATGCCCTTGAAGGCGTTGGGCACCTCGGGGTCGGCGCCGAGGATGCCGAGGATGTCGTGCTCGCCTGCGATCGTGGCCTTCACGGAGCGGAGCTGGATCTCGCGCAGCTGCGCGACCGAGGCGATCCCGCCGGTCAGGCAGGCGCCCAGGGCCACCAGCAGGATCTCAACCGGGGTGGCGCCGTTGTCATCGGCGGCGAACTGGAGCGGGTGGTCAGCATCGAAGGTGAACGAGCGGGTGTGCTCCTGCTCCTCGCCGAGCCCGAAGAAGGTCTTCACGGTGCCGCGGGAGTGCACGCCCTTGAGCCACTCGGTCTCGGCGCGCCACTGGAACTGGGCGCCCGCGGGCGTCTCGGACAGCGCCGTGCGGGCGTCGAGCAGGGCGCCGACGTTCACGCCGTTGTCGACCGCGGGGGTCTCGGTGGTTGTCATCTCATGCTCCTTGGTTGCTGCTTGCGAGGGTGGTGACGATCCTGGTCGGGTTGCTGATCAGGTCGAGCACCGGCCGTGCCGGTCGACGACCTCCTGCGGCCCACGGTAGCGCTCCGGCCCGAAAGGCCCGAAAAAGCTCGTCTCAGGGGGAAGGGTCAGCAGGAACCCGGACAGGCGCACGTCTGGACCAGACCGTGGCCGACGTGCCGACGCCGGACGAGAAGCGAGCCGGCGGCCATACGATGAGTTCGTACCAGCCTGCCACGCCCCTGCCAAACAACGGATCAAATCGGGGGACGGCGTCCCAGCCAGCGGGACGACCTGGCGTCACTGTCGCGGAGCTGTCCGGCCCTCTGTGATGGGGGCGTCACCAGCGGTTGACGTGCAGCACGGCGTCGAGGTCGGCGCGCGGGCCCGCGCGGAATTCCGTCCCCGCCGATTGGGCCGGTGATCGCCAGGAGTGGTGCCACAGGTGCACAGGTGCACGCCTGACACCACTCGCTGCGATCGCGGCGGGGTTGCGCCGATCGGCCCCCGCCTGCAGGTGATCGACGCGCAGGCTGACGACGTCTCCACGGGCTGGTTGGTGCGCCACCGTGCGGCCCGGACCTGGTCACGCACGTCGCGGAACGGGGCGATCGCCGAGACGAGCACCACGACCCCGTTGCGCGCCAACAGCTCCGCGACCCAGCCGATGCGGCGGATGTTGATCGCCCGGTCCTCACGGGAGTAGCCGCGGGCCGCGGCGAGGTGGGGGCGCACGGCGTCGCCGTCGAGCACCTCGACCCGCTGCCCGAGGGCCCGCAGCACGGGCTCGACCCCGTGCGCGATCGTGGACTTGCCCGCGCTGGGCAGCCCGGTCAGCCAGACGGTGACCCCGCAGGGAAGTCGGGGGGTGTCGGACACGGGGGTCAACCCGCGCGCCGCTGCGGGCTGGTGGCAGGGGTCACGACGACGTCGACGAGCGGGCCACGCGGCAGCGGCGATGCGAGTGACACGGGGGCCTTCCGGTCGGGGAAGCGGCGAGCAGGGCGTGTGACGCGCGCTCAGTAACCGGGCCCGGTGACGAGTCGACAGAGGTCGACGTGACGGCGGCGGGTGAGCGCCATGCCGCGGTACCCCTGCACCTCGTGCTCCCATCGTTCCTGGCGTGAGCACCCTGCGCGCCTTCGGCTGGCCCGCGGGTTGCTGCGGCGTCGTAGAGCCAGGTCTCTCGGCCGCTCGTGATGGACGTGTTGACGTTACGTGCCGGGCGGCCGGTCCTGTCAAGAGCGCGACGAACACCACTGGGAGCGGCTGGCACATGAGGCAGGTGGCGTGGCAGGGCCCTCTCACACCGTCCCGTGTCTTCGCAGAGTCCGCTGTCGCTTCGCAGGGTCCGTGGACTCTGCGAAGTGCGTGCGCGGTCTGCGAAGTGGCACTGGTTGGGCGCGGTGGGGGCCCGGTGGCACCACTTCCGCCGATCATGCGGGGCCAACAGCCCATTGCCAGGCGTTCTTTAGTCTTGCCCCGTGTCCAAGGGTCGGTTCGAGGCGTTCAGCGACGGCGTGATCGCCATCCTCATCACCATCATGGTGCTGGAGCTACACACACCGGAGGGCACGTCCTGGGACGCGTTGAGCGAGGACGTGCCGGTGCTGTTGGCCTACGCGCTCAGCTTCGTCTACCTCGGCATCTACTGGAACAACCATCACCACATGATGGCGGCGGTGCGGCGGGTGAGCGGCGGTGCGCTGTGGGCCAACCTGCACCTGCTGTTCTGGCTCTCCCTCGTGCCGCTCGTCACGGCGTGGATGAGCGAGAACCGCTTCCCGCCCATACCCACGGCGGTCTACGGTCTCGTCCTGCTCGCCGCCGCCATCGCCTACTACGTGCTGCAGACCGTCCTGCTCCGCGTCGACGGCGACCAGTCGCTGCTGCGCACGGCGATCGGCACCGACCTCAAGGGCAAGCTCTCGCCGCTGCTGTACTGCCTGGGCATCGGCCTCAGCTTCGTCAACCAGTGGGCGGGTCTCGCCGTCTATGTCGTCGTCGCGCTGATGTGGCTCGTGCCCGACCGCAGGGTCGAACGCACGCTCGCCGCGACCCATGACATCGGCCCGGCGTCACCCTGACTCGCTGGGCCACTCAACCGGGCAGGCGCCCACGTCAACCCCGTCGCAGCGGGTAACTGGTCCCGCTCGGCTACCCGTCGCGGAAGTTCCCCACGCCCGTGTGCAGGCTGACGCTCCCGCCGCGCGGGCGGTGTGGCTACTCTGAAAGTGGGTCCGTGTCGAACCCAGTGGAAGGCCCAGCGATGCCCGTTCCGGTACGCGAGCTCGTCGCACGCCGCTGGCTGGACGGGCGCGGCTCCCCTCCCGGGTTCTGTCGATCCTGACCTGGTGGTCCATGGTGGCGGGAACGCCGCCGTCCTCCTGTCCGTCGCGAGGGTGAGCCCTGCGCGGACCCGTCCACGAAAAGGATCGTCGGTCGTGAGCGAGTGGCATGTCCTCGACAACCCGGCCCGGGCGTCGCTGCTCGGCCCGCACGCCCGGCTCGCTGTGCGCCACGGCCAGGCCGTGCGCTACCGACCGGACGTGTCGGTGTTCGTGAGCGTGCCTGACCAGCCCGACGACGCCGCCTGGCGCGACGTCGCCGAACTGCTCGGCGCAGGCACGGTCGCGTTGATCTCCGGTCTCCGCACGCCAGCGCCCGAGGGCTGGGAGATCGTGTCCGACGGCGAAGGCGTGCAGATGGTCGACAACGGCGTCGCGGCCACACCCGACGCCGAGGCGGTCCGGCTCGGCGACGCCGACGTCCCGGAGATGCTCGCGCTCGTCGGGCGCACGAGACCGGGACCCTTCCGGGCCCGCACCATCGAGATGGGGACCTACCTCGGATTCCGCCACGGGGGGCGGCTCATCGCGATGGCCGGGGAGCGTCTGCAGCCGCCGGGGTTCACCGAGGTCAGCGCCGTCTGCACCGACCCGGCCTACCGCCGCCGCGGCCTGGCCACGCGGCTCGTGCTCGCCGTCGCCGCGGGCATCCGGGAGCGCGGCGACACCCCGCTCCTGCACGCCGCCGCGTCCAACGTCAACGCCATCGGGCTCTACGAGTCACTGGGCTTCCAGCTGCGCCGCAGGACCCGGTTCCTCGGCGTCCGCGTCCCGGTCGACGCGCGCGTCGGATGAGGTCGAGGAGACACCATGCCCGTACACGACTCCCTTCTTGACCTCGTCGGAGGTACGCCGCTGGTCCGGCTCCACCGCCTGGCCCACGGCATCGCCGCCCGGGTTCTGGTCAAGCTCGAGTACTTCAACCCCGGCGGCTCGGTGAAGGACCGCGCCGCGACGGCGATGGTCGTCGCGGCGGAACAGACAGGCGAGCTGTGCCCCGACGGCACGATCGTGGAGGCCACCTCGGGCAACACCGGTATCGGCCTCGCCCAGGCGGCGGTCGTGCGCGGCTACCGGCTGATCGTTGTCGTCCCGAACTCCGTCGCCGTCGAGAAGCTCGACATCCTCCGTGCGTACGGCGCCGAGGTAGTGCTCACCTCGCCCGGCCTCCCCCGCGACCATCCGCAACACGTGGCGAGGCTCGCCGAGCGGATCGCCGCCGAGACCCCCGGCGGGTGGCTGGCCAACCAGTACGACAACGTCGCCAACCCGGCCGCGCACCGGGCAGGCACCGGCCCCGAGATCTGGGCCGACACGGGCGGTGCCGTGACCCACTTCGTGGCGGGCATCGGCACCGGCGGCACCATCTCGGGTGCGGGCGGCTACCTCAAGGAGATCAGCAACGGACGGGTCACCGTGGTGGGCGCCGATCCCGTCACCTCGGTCTACAGCGGCGGGGACGGCAGCCCGTTCTTCGTCGAGGCGTCCGGGCACTACCTGCACCCGCAAACCCCGCAGGACATCTGGCCGGAGTGCTACCACCCCGAGATCCTGGACCGCATCGAGACCGTGACCGACCGCGAGTCGCTGACCGTCGTGCGCAGGCTCGCCCGCGAGGAGGGCATCCTTGTCGGCGGTTCCTCCGGCCTCGCCACCGCGGTGGCGCTGCGGGTGGCGCGCGACCTCGGCCCCGAGCACACCGTCGTCGCGATCCTGCCCGACTCCGGGCGGGCCTACCTGTCGAAGTACCACTCGCCGACCTGGCTGCGGCGGTTCGGTTTCCTCGACGGCGACCGGGCAGGCCTGCTCACCGACGCCGGGGTCGTCGGCGCGGTGCACACCGTCACCACCCGCACCCCGCTGGGCGAAGCAGCCACGATCGCCGCCGGGCCCGCCCGCCACCAGCCCCTGCTGCCCGTCGTACTCCCGCGCCGGGACCCGCCGCTGGCGACCGCCGTGTCGGAGATCCTCGGCACGCTCGACCCCGCCTCCCTGCAGGCCGAGCTCGCGCGCCACGGCCCGGACACCCCCGTAGGCGACATCGCCGGGCCGCCCCCCCTCGCCCTCGGGACCGGGGAGACGGTGGAGGAAGCGCTGGCCCGGCTCGACGCCGACGGGCGGCCCCACGCCGTTGTGCTCCGCGACGGAAGGCTCGCCGGGGCGGTGTCCCGCGCGGACCTCGTTGTGGCCGTCGAGCACGGGGAGAGCGTGCGCACGCCGTCGTAACGGCCGGTACGAGCTGGCTGCCAAGCGATCATCGTCCCTCGGCGGCCCGCAGGCGCGGACGGAAGCTCTGCGCGTCGCTGGTTGGTAGTTTCCCCTCGTGCGGATCGCCTCACTCAACGCGTGGGGCGGCGCGATGTACCCGGAGCTCGCCGACTGGCTGTCGACCTCGTCGTTCGACGTGCTCTGCCTCCAGGAGGTCACCGCAACACCCGGGCTGTCAGGCTGGACGACCTTCGACGACGGCGAGCGAACGCTGCCGCAGCGGGCGAACCTGTTCGCCGACGTGCGCGCCCTGCTCCCCCGCCACCAGCCGCTGTTCGTCACCAGCGACGCCGGGCCGGTCACCGCCGAGGACGGCCGTGCCCATCGGCAGGCCTTCGGGCTCGCCACGTTCGTCGTCGACCACCTGATGATCGTCGGGGCGCGGGCGTCGGCCGTGCACCGCAGGTTCACCGACCACAGCACGTGGCCCGCCGACGACCGCCCGCGGATCGGCTGCGCCCTGCGGCTCGTCGAGCCGGGTGCGACCCGCGCCGTGAGCCTCGTGCACCTGCACGGCCTGCGCGACAAGCGCGGGAAGGCCGACACACCGGGGCGGCGGGCGCAGGCAGAGTGCGTCGCCGGTCTGGTCCACGACGTCCGCGAGCCCGACGACCTGGTCGTCGTCTGCGGGGACCTCAACCTGCTGCCCGACAGCGAGACCTTCGAGATACTGGGCGCGATCGGGCTCGTGAACCTCGTCGGAGCGGCCGACACGCGCACGTCGCGCTACCCGAAGCCGGTGCGCCACGCGAGCTACGTCCTCGTGTCCGATCCGCGGGCCGTCGCCCGGTTCGACGTCCTCGTCGAGCCGGAGGTCTCCGACCACCGCGCCCTCGTGCTGGAGGTCTAGTGCGGTGTCCAGAAACGTTCACCGGGTCCTCGCGGGCCCAGACGACGCCTCGCGGCGTTGCCGCCCTCGCGAAGACGCCCGGTATGAGCTTCGGGCGGCGCCTTGCGAGACGCCGCCTGGATCCCGCGATCACCCCGGCAACGTTCCTGGACACCGCACTAGCCGAGATCTCAGGCGGAGTCCGGCTCGGACGCGACGAGTCCGCCGTCGGAGGCGGCGACCACCGCCTGCACCCGGTCGCGCACGCCGAGCTTGCGCAGGATCGCCGACACGTGGGTCTTCACGGTGGCCTCGGTCACCACCGACGCGCGTCGGCGACCTCGCTGTTCGACGCGCCGCGCGCCGCCAGCGTCAGCACCTCGCGTTCCCGGTCGCTGGTTGCTTACCGCTTTGGTCGTCACGTACGCCAGGGCGGACACGCTCGTAAGCCCACCAGCGTCGACGGCAGCACCGGCAACTTCGAGGGCTCACCGGCGAGGAGCACGACGAACGTCGCAGCGGCGACGACGTTGAACACCAGGAACTGGCTGTCGTTCAGGCTCGTCCGGCCGGAATCGTCGGCGACGATGTCGCGCAGCTGCGCACCGTATGCCTCGGTCTTCTGGATCGACCCGTCGTCTTTGCGGATCCCGTAGTTGAGGCCAGCCAGCGCGGCGGCGGCGAACGGGCAGCCGAGCAGCAGGAGGTAGGTCGGCACGAAGCTCTGCGCAGCCGCGGTGAAGTCGGACGTCTTCAACGTGCCGAAGGCCAGCCGGGCGGCAAAGAGAGCGAAGGCAACCAGCACCGTCCACAGCCCGCCCTGGGTGTACGAGGTCGACAACCGGCCGTCGGCCCCCCGCAGCGTGCTGAGAAAGCCCCCGTTGGGACGTTGCCAGATCCACAGAAGAGCCACGGCTGCAGTGACGACGCCGAGCGCCACTACCAGGGCAAGTGTCACTCGAAGCCGCCCGCGCGCGAGGACGACGGGGGCAGAAGCGCCAACTCGGCTTGCGTCACGCCCGGTCGGCGCAGGAGGTGTGTGAGGGCGGGGTACTCACCGTCGCCCAGAGACCGGTGCCATGGATCGCGCCGCGCGGGTCGAAGAGTCACACAACGGTTACCGGCCCGCTGCGGCGCGTCGGCGAGATCCTGCATACCGATCGCGGCACCATGCAACGGCACGCCTCCGAGCGACCCAAGGAGACCGCTGTGATCCGTCTATCGCCCACCGCTAAGACCGTCAAGGTGACCTTCGCGCTACCCCTCGACCAGACCGCTGGCCGCTGCAGCGTGGTCGGCGACTTCAACGAATGGCAACCCGACACGCACCAGATGCGCCGTCGCGCCAACGGCACCCGATCGGCCTCGGTGACCGTGCCTCGTGGCACCAGTATCCGGTTCCGCTACCTCGGCGAGAACGGCCACTGGTTCAACGATCCCGAGGTAGCTGAACTCGAGGGATCAGACTCGGTCCTGGTTGTCTGATTCGACCTCTGCATTCTCTCGATCCCGACTCACGCAGCCCCCGTGCGGCCTGACCGGCAGGGATCACGTCGGCGGACGTTCATTTGCGGCGGCCTTCAGACGTGATCACGTCTCGGGCAGGTCGGGCCGCTCGCCGTCGGGCCTCGGTCGGTGACGGTGCTGCACGCCTGATCATTCATCGCGTGGTCGGCCGAGCGCGATGTCCGGGTCGGTCATGCAACCGAGCGGCGCTGGAGGGTCGTGTTCGCCACCTACAGCGATTAGCGTTGTCCTGGCAGTAGGCGTTGTTGTTGCCGCGCTGGGTGCGGGCGAGCTCGTCGCCTCCGAGCAGCTGCGGCACACCCGCGGACAGGAGCAGCGTCGCGAGCATGACGCGGGTCTGCCGCGCCCGCAGCGCAAGGACGTCCGGGTCGGTGGTCGGCCCCTCGACGCCGCAGTTCCACGAGCGGTTGTCGTCCGTGCCGTCGCGGTTGTCCTCGGTGTTGGCCTCGTTGTGCTTGCCGTCGTAGGACACCAGGTCGGCGAGGGTGAAGCCGTCGTGCACGGTGACGAGGTTGACCGAAGCGGTCGGCCTGCGGCCTTCACCACCCCCGAAGGACGAGCCGCCGTAGAGATCGGCGGAACGGGCGACGCGCGAGGCGAACTCCCCGAGCAGGCCGTCGTGGCTGCGCCAGAAGTCGCGCACCGTGTCGCGGTAGCGGCCGTTCCACTCGCTCCACAGCGGGGGGAACCGGCCGACGTCGTAGCTGTGGAGTGGTGCACGGGCAGCAGCTCGACGGTGGTCACCCCGAGATCGACGAGGTGCGCGAGCGCGGCCTCGTGCGCCAGGCCCGCATAGGTGCCGCGGAGCTCGGCCGGGACCTTCGGGTGCGCCTGTGTGAAGCCCTTGACGTGGAGCTCGTAGATGATCGTGTCCGTCAGCGGGTGGCGCGGCCCCGGCGCGGGCGCGGACGGGCTGGGCGGCACCACGAGACTGCGTGGCACGTATGCGGCCGAGTCCAGTGGGCTGGGCGTCTCGTCCGGCGCGAGCCCGGACACCTCGGACCCGAACCGGACATCGCCGTCGATCGCGCGGGCGTAGGGGTCCAGCAGCAGCTTGGCCGGGTTGAACCGCTGACCGTGCGCGGGGTCGTAGGGCCCGGACACGCGGTGGCCGTCGGCCTGCCCCGCTCCGACGCCGGGGACGAAGCCGTGCCGGACGTCGCCGTCGCGCTCGGGGAGAACCAGCCTCGTCTCGCCGCCATCGGCGTCGAACAGGCAGAGGGCCACCTCGTCACCGGGTGAGACCACCGCGAAGTTCGTGCCGCCACGCCCCGGGGGTGGCCCCGAGCGGTGCGCGATCGCCGGGGAAGGATCCGCGTCATCGCCTGCCCTCTTCCGCCAGCCGATGGATGACCTCGGACGCCGTCGGAAGCGCGTGGTGCCTGCGCCGGATCAGGTCGGCGACCAGGCCCGTCCAGCCGGTCTGGTGTGACGCGCCGAGACCGGCAGCGTCGTCGCCGTTGAAGTACTCGTGGAACATCAGGTTGTCTTTCCAGCGCGGGTCGGTCTGCAGCCGCTCGACCCCGCCGAAGCAGGGGCGGCGACCGTCGGGACCGACCAGGAAGATCGAGACGAGACGCTCACGCAGGTCGTCGGCGACGCGGTCGAGCGTGGTGGCGGTGCCGGAGCCGGTGGGGTACTCGAGCTGGAGGTCGTCGCCGAAGAACCGGTGATAGCGGTCGAGCGCGCTCGCGACCAGGTAGTTCAGCGGGAACCATACGGGGCCGCGCCAGTTGGAGTTGCCACCGAACATCGCTGTGGTCGACTCCGCTGGCTCGTAGTCGATGCTCGCGCGGAACCCCTCGACCTCGAGCACGTAGGGATGTTCGCGATGGCGGGCCGACAGTGACCGCAGACCGTGCGGGGACAGGAACTCCGCCGGATCGAACAGCGTCGCGAAGAGCCTCTTGGCCCGGTCGAGCGCGACGACGCCGACCAGCAGGAGGCGGCGGCCCGGCTCGCCGCGGAGCAGCCCGGCATCCGCGATTCGCTCCGGCCCACTGATGCCGTGCCGCTGGAGGAACCTGGCGAAGCGCTTGCCGACCACGAGGGAAAGGTCCAGCTCCTCCTCGCCCACCACGCCGACCGCGAGCATCGGGATCATGGCGACCATCGACCGCACCCGGACCGACACGGCGGCCCCGTCCGGGGTCACGAGCCGGTCGTAGAACAGACCGTCGTGGGAGTCCCAGAGCCCCGAGTTGTCGAGGGCGTCGCGGATCGCGGCGAAGTGCTCGAGGAACTTCTGGACGAGATCGAGGGCCGGGCGGTGGCCGGAGCGGTGCAGGATCGCCGCGATCGTCGCCATGGAGACCGCGTACTGCGCCATCCATCCCGTCGCGTCGGACTGTTCGAGCAATCCGCCGACGGGCAGGTGGGAGCGGTCGAGCGGGCCGATGTTGTCCAGCCCAAGGAACCCGCCCTCGAAGAGGTTCGAGCCGTCGGCATCCTCGCGGTTGACCCACCAGGTGAAGTTCACCAGCAGCTTGTCGAAGACCCGGGAGAGGAAGTCGAGGTCTGTGCCGCCGTCGATCGCGAACACCTCCAGCACCGCCCAGGCCTGCACCGGCGGGTTGACGTCGCCGAAGTCCCACTCGTAGGCGGGCAGTGCCCCGTTCGGGTTCTGGAACCACTCCCGGCACAGCAGCGTCAGCTGGTACTTGGCGAACGCCGGATCGACGTGTGCGAGCGCCACACAGTGGAACGCCAGGTCCCAGGCCGCGAACCACGGGTACTCCCAGGTGTCGGGCATCGACATCACGTCGAACGCCTCGAACCCGCGCCAACGCGCGTTGCGGCCCCGAAGCCGCTGTGATGGCGGTGGCGGCTGCGCCGGGTCGCCGTCGAGCCAGCGGCAGACGTCGTAGTAGTAGAGCTGCTTGCTCCACAGCAGGCCCGCGAAGGCCTGGCGCATCACGCTCGCCTCGTCCGCCGACGCCGCGGGCGGGGTGAGCTCCGCGTAGAACTCGTCGGCCTCGGCCTTGCGGAGCGCCACGACCTCGGCAAAGGAGGCGCCGAACGGGTCGGCACCGTGGGAGGGCGCCAGCCGCAGACGCAGCTCGACGGTCTCGCCGCCCCCGACGGTCACGCGGTACCAGGCGGCACATCGGCTCCCCCGCAGCGCGGGGTTGACGGTCGCGGCGCCCGCCACGACGTGGTCGTTGATCCCGTCCTTGGGGAACGGCGAGGGCGACGGGGCCCCGTACAGCCGCTCGGTGTTGGTTTCGTTGTCGCAGAACAGCAGCTCGGGCACGGTGCCGTCCGGCGCGGGCCCCACCGCGAGCTCGAGCTCGCCGAGGAACGGGTGGGCGACGGCGACCCGGCCGTCCCGCCCGACCAGCTCAGGCTGCTTCGTGCCTTTCCACGACCAGGTGTTGCGGAACCACATCCCCGGCAGGACGTGCAGGGTCTCGGCGTCGGGCCCGGCGTTGGTGATCGCGATGGTGACCAGGATGTCGGTCGGGTCGGCCTTGGCGTAGTCGACCTCGACGACCCAGTAGCGGTCCTCGTCGAAGACGCCGGTGTCGAGGAGCTCGTACTCCGGGTCGAGCTTGCCGCGGCGGCTGTTCTCGGCACGCAGGTCCTCGTAGGGGAACGCGGCGTGCGGGTAGTGGTAGCGCCACCGGTTCCAGGCGTGGCTCGGAAGCGCGTCGAGGAACCACCAGTACTCCTTGGCGTCCTCGCCGTGGTTGGCCTCGGCGCCGGTGAGCCCGTAGATCCGCTCCTTGAGGATCGGGTCGCGGCCGTTCCACAGCGCCAGGCCGAGGCACAGCCGCTGTTCGATGTCGCTGAAGCCCGCCAGGCCGTCCTCCCCCCAGCGGTAGGCGCGGGAGCGGGCGTGGTCATGCGGCAGGTGCGTCCAGGCCTCGCCGTCGGCGCTGTAGTCCTCCCGGACGGTGCCCCACTGGCGTTCGCTGAGGTAGGGCCCCCAGAGGTACCAGTTGCTGGCCTGGCGCAAACCCATGTCCAGCCGCCCGAACTCTTCGGTCCGCATTCGCTCCGCGCCTGTCACATGTGGAATTGTCGAGGTCGACGACCGCCGCGGTCCAGGGGAGGCCGACCCGCACCGGGCCAGTCACCCCCGAGATTGCCACCAAAGGGATTCGCCGCGACCAAAATCCCGCTCACCGTCATCTCGACGCAGCCGCCACACCGCGCAGCACCCCACCCCCGGCCCGATGGCCGGGCGTCAGCCCATCTCGGCGCCGACCCCGAACCCCTCCATCGACTTCGTGAAGCCGAAGGGTTCGGAGTCGACGAACAGGTCAGGAGTGAACCCCGAGTCGGCCATCACGCCCCAGGCCCTGCGTTGCTGCATGGCAAGGTTTCCGGCGTCGTAGAGCGGGAAGACGATCGACTCGCGATACGATTTCTCGATTCCGAACCGTCGGTCCAGCGCGTTGACGCCGACGACGCGCATGCAGTCGACGACAACGCGCTGCATGAGGTCGGTGCTGAACGACTTGTTCATCCCGCTGAGCGCGTGGCCGCCGTTGTCGTGGGTATCCATGTAATGCGCGGCCTTCCAGCACATGTACCGGGATGCCTCGATCTTCGCCGCGATCTCGGCGAGCAGATAGCCGACGGCCTGGTGGTTGATGATGGGCGCTACGCCGCCGCCGGTGAATGTTTTCGCCCATTTCAGCGCGAACTCGTAGGCCGCGCGGGCCACACCGACGGCGGCGATTCCGGCTATCGGCCCCGACCACGTGAAGTTGCGGTTGACGACGAGATCGCCGTCGCCATGGGCCAGCAGGTTCTCCATAGGCACCCGGACGTCCCGGAACGTCATCGTGACGTTCTGGCAGGTCCGGTGTCCGACCTTGTCGATGACCTGGTAGTCGATGCCCGGCGTGCCCCGCTCGACGAGCACGGCGCTCAGCGACTCCCGACCGCCCTTGGTGAGGTCGGTCCGCACGACGGCGAGGTTGACATCGGCCCCGCACAGGTCCCAGCCCCCCGCGTTGCACGGCCAGTGCTTCTCGCCGTTCAGCACGAGCGTGCCATCGGCCTTGTCCGGCCTGGCGTAGAGCTGGATGCCTGCCATCGGGTTCGGATGGTCGAAGTTCGCGGTTCCGCCCCGTTCGCTGACCACCCACCCGCCGAGGAAATCCGGGTTGGCGCCGTCGACGGCGCGACCGATCCACTTCTCGCGCTGCTTCTCCGTGCCGAACCAGGCCAGTGGCATCAGGGCGAGACCGTTGACGAGGATGATGGTCGGAAACCCACCGTCGACGGCGGCGAGCTCTTCGGTCACGATCAGGGTGTCGACGATGCTCGCGCCGCCGCCGCCGTAGGCCTCCGGCAGGAACGAGGTGGCGAAGCCCAGCCCGTGGGCGGCTTCGAACACCGGCTTCATCGCGACGAACGCCGCCTGCGGGTCGGCGATCGCGTCGGCCCGCTCCGCCACCGGCCGCAGGACTTCCCGGGCGAACTCGCGGGCGTCGTACTTCAGCTTTCGCTGGCGGCTCGTCATCGCGAAGTCGATCGCCATCGTGCCCTCTCCCGTCAAGCAGCTGACGGCCGGGCCGTGGGTGATCGGCGGGCGGCTACTGGCCGCACTTCCCGGTGAGGCCGAGCGCTCCCCGCAAGCCTAGGTCGTTCATGGAAATCTCGTCGAGAGTCGCACCGTCGAGAACGGTGAAGTACGCGCTCAGGGCCTTTGCGAAGACGCTACGGGCGCCGCAGACGCCCGCGACCTGGCAGTACCGCGCGGGCCCGAGGCACTCGACGACGGCGAAGTCGTCCTCCATCGCCCGCATGACCTCCCCGACGGTGATGGTCGAGGGATCACGGGTGAGCTGGACCCCGCCCCCACGACCACGCACGGTCGCCACCAGGCCCGCCTCGCTCATCCGTCGGACGACCTTGTCCAGATGGGTGTGCGAGACGCGATGCGCGGCGGCGATATCGGCGATGGACCCACGCCTGTCGGGCGCCACCCGCAGGTACATGAGGACGCGAAGCGCGAAGTCCGCATGCCTGGTGTGCTTCACGGTCGCCTTTCGGGGGTACAAAAGTGGTAGAAGCGATGCTACTTTAGCCGCCGGAGACGGGCAAGGCGCAGCCGGGTGGCGGGTGGTGACGACCGTTGGGCTTGTTGGGTCGAGGGCGCGAATGCGAAAGGTTGAGCAGTCTCGTTGCGGCCGCGAAGGCGGGCCGCAGCCAAACCCTGGTACTCCGCGGCGAGGCCGGGATCGGCAAGACCGCGTTGTTGGAGTTCCTCCTCGACCGCGTCGCGGGATGTCGAATCGGCCAGGCCGCGGGCGTCGAGTCGGAGAGGGAGTTCGCGTACGCGGGCTTGCACCAGCTCTGTGGCCCCTTCCTGGAGCGGATGGACCAGCTTCCCGCCCCGCAGCGGGACGCCCTCGCGACAGCATTCGGACTGCGATCCGGGAACGCACCCGACCGGTTCCTGGTGGGCTTGGCCGTCTTGACCCTGCTCGGCTCGGTCGCCGAAGAGCTGCCCCTGATCTGTGTCGTGGACGACGCCCAGTGGCTGGACCAGGCCTCGACACAGACGCTGGAGTTCGTCGCCCGCCGACTGCGGGCCGAGCACGTGGCCATGGTGCTCGCGGCCCGTGAGTCCGATGAGGAGCCCACCATGGCCGGGCTCCCGGAGCTCGTGGTGCGGGGACTGACCCGCCACGACGCCGAGGAGCTCCTGGACGGGTCGGTCCCCGGAGTGCTCGACGAGGGCGTCCGCGACCGCATCCTGGCCGAGAGCCGCGGCAATCCCCTCGCCCTCCTCGAACTGCCGCGCGGCCTGTCGGCCGCCGAGTTGGCGTTCGGGGGCGTCAGCGCCAACGGTGCCACCCCGCTGGTCCACCGTCTCGAACAGGGATTCCTCCGCAGGCTGGCACCGCTCCCGGTGCAGTCGCGGCGGCTGCTGCTGGTCGCGGCGGCCGAACCGGTGGGTGACGCTCCACTCTTGTGGCGCGCCGTGCAGCGGCTCGGCATCCGACCCGAAGCGGCGAGCGCAGCCGAGACGGCGGGTCTGATCGAGCTCCGCGACCGTGCCCGGTTCCGGCACCCCCTCGTCCGGTCGGCCGTCTACCGGTCGGCCACGGCCGCCGAGCGACGGGAGGTCCACCGGGCGCTCGCCGACGTCACCGACCCCGACGTCGACCCCGACCGCCGCGCCTGGCATCGCGCCTACGCGGCCTTGAGTCCGGACGAGACGGTGGCCGCGGAGCTCGAGCGGTCGGCAGATCGCGCTCTCGCCCAAGGCGGCGTGGTGGCGGCGGCCGCCTTCCTCGAGCAGTCCGCCGCGCTGACCCCCGATCCGGGGCGACGGGTGCGGCGTGCGCTCGACGGCGCGCAGGTCAAGGTGCACGCCGGGGCATTCGGAGAGGCGTTGACCCTCCTGGCGGCCGCGCAGGCGGGACCGCTCGACGTCGCCGCGCGGGCCCGCGTCGATCAGCTCCGGGCGGAAGTCTCCTTCGCCACGAACGGCGGCCACGCAGCACTTCCGCTGCTCCTGGCCGCCGCGCGCAGGCTCGAACCGATCGACGCGCGGCTCGCGCGCGACACCTACCTGGACGCGCTCTCCGCGGCGCTGTTCGCCGGGCGCCTCGCCTCCGGCCCCGGCGCGCGGCAGGTCGCCGAGGCCGCGCGGAGGGCGCCGTCGCCGAAGACACCGCACAAGGGCGATGCTCTGCTGGACGGGCTCGCCGTGCTGTTCACCGACGGGTACGCGCAGGCGGCACCCCTGTTGCGCCGTGCGGTCCAGGCGTTCGCCGTCGGGGAGCTGACCCTGGACGAGGCTTTGCGTTTCCGCTGGCCCGCCGCGGCCGCGGCAGCATCTCTCTGGGACGACTCGTGCTGGGACGTCCTCACGAACAGGCATCTGGAGGTCGTCAGGAGGACCGGTGCGCTCGGCGCACTCCCCCTGGCGCTGCACACCCGCTCGGTCGTGCAGCTGTTCTGTGGCGACCTGGCATCCGCGGCGGCACTGGTCGAGGAGGCGCGATCGGTCGCCGAGGTCACGGGGAGCACGGTGGCGCCCTACGGCGAGATCGGCCTGGCCGCGGTGCGGGGTCATGCGGAGCAGGCCGAACCGATGATCGAAAGCTGCCTCGGCGACGCCATCGCCAGAGGGGAAGGCGGCGGGGTGAACATGGCGCAGTGGGCCCGCGCCGTCCTGTGCAACGGCCTCGGCCGGTACGGGGAAGCCGCGGCGGCGGGTCGGCAGGCAGCCGCGGACCCGACCGAGCCCGGGCCCCCCCAATGGGCGCTCGCCGAGCTCGTCGAGGCCGGGGTGCGCAGCGGACAAGACCGCACGGCGGCGGCCGCCCTCGAGCAGCTCTCCGCGATGACGCACGCCAGCGGCACGGACTGGGCGCTGGGGACCGAGGCGAGCAGGCGTGCGCTGCTCCGCAACGGTTCCGTCGCGGACGCGTTGCACCGTGAGGCGATCGAACGACTGGAGCGCACCCAGGTGCGCGTCGAACTCGCCCGCGCGCAGCTTCTCTACGGCGAATGGCTGCGGCGGGAAGGCCGACGTGCCGATGCCAGGGTGCAGCTGCGGAGGGCCCGCGATGCGCTGACGGCGATGGGCGTCGCGGCATTCGCCGACCGGGCTCGGCGGGAGCTTCTGGCCACCGGGGAAACGGTGCGCAAACGGACGGTCGAGACGTCACGGGAGTTGACGTCCCAGGAAGCGCAGATCGCCCGGCTCGTCGCGGACGGGCTCACGAACCCCGAGATCGGCGCGGCGCTGTTCATCAGCCCGCGCACGGTCGAGTGGCACCTGCGGAAGATCTTCACGAAGCTCGGCATCAGCAGTCGCCGACAGTTGCGGCTCTCGCTGCGCGAGGTGACGCTGACCTGACGCTATCGCCGGTCCCAGCCGTGGAAGGGCGAGAGCTCACCGGCGTCCCATGCCGCGCGCAGTCCCGGCTTGCCGAGATCCCAGTCCGGGCGGATCTCGCGGGTCGCCGCGCGGAGGTCGTGCCAGAGGTCGTCGATGGACGGGCGTCCCCAGAACCAGTAGCCGTTGTAGACGCTGTGGATGACCAGTCCGGGTTTGAGCACGAGCGTGTGCGGGATCATCGGGTTGTGGTCGGGGTCGGTGTACTCCTGGATGCCAAGATCCTGCTGGACGATGCGGCCGGGGTCGGCGAGGAACGGCCACCACGCGCCGACCGACGCGCGGAACTCCTGCAGCTCGTGGTGCTCGTCGGTGGAGATCGTGGCGATCTGGGTGTAGGCCACCGCGATCTTCGGCTGGAACGCCGCCAGCTCCAGGTGCTGCTGGTGCTCCTTCGGGCAGTAGTGGCCGCGGGCCAACGTCAGGATGAGCGGGTCGCGGCCCTGCAGTTCGCTGAGCGTGCGCACCGTTGCGGTGTGGTCGGGCAACGCGTAGTCCGGGAAGACCCCACCCGGGGCGATGTCAGAGCGCATGCGGACAGGGTGTGCTGGTTGAGCGCGGGTCGCGCCCGTCGAACACCCTGGTTCTCCCGGCCGTCAGGGTCGCTCGACGAGGTTCGTGAGCGGTGTGTCCGACGCGAGCGCGTGGGCGTTCTTCCTGATCAAGGCGGCGGCCCCGAGCGGGCGCCCGCCCGCGGCGTGCGGCGTGATGATCACATCGGGAAGGTCCCAGAGCGGGGACTCGACGGGGAGCGGCTCGGTGCGGGTGACGTCCAGCGCCGCGCCTGCGATCCCACCCGTCCGCAACGAGTCGACGAGCGCGTCCTCGTCGACCGTGCTGCCGCGCCCCACGTTGACCAGCCACGCGTGCCGGGGCAGGAGCGCGAGTCTGCGCGCATCGAGCGCCCGATCGGTCGACGGATCGCTCGGAAGGATCATCACCAGCACGTCGGCCGTCGGCAGGGCCGCGTCGATGTCGTCGACGACCCGGTACTCGCCCTCGGTGCGCGCGCTGCGCGCCACCCCGACCACGGTCGCGCCCAACGCGGAGAGCAGCGGCGCGAGGGCGCGGCCGATGCCACCGAACCCCCAGATGACCACGGTGGCGTCGCGCAAAGTGGTGAAGCCCTGCGCGTTGTCAAGGGGCTGGAGGCCGCCGAGCTCCCTCGCCCACCGTCGGCCGATCTGCGCGCGGACGGTCCGGTGCAGATGCCGGGCGGCGGCCAGGATGAGCGCGAGCGCGTGCTCGGAGACGGTGGCGTCGTGCAGGGACCGCCCGCTGGTGATCACGACGCGCTCCGGGAAGCCCGCCTGCAGCACCGCGGCCGGACCGGCGGCCAGGTCCTGAATCCAGCGCAGGCGCGACAGCCTGCCCGCCGCGTCAGCCAGCTGGCCCGGGCTGTTGCCCCACACGACCAGCGCCTCCGCGTCGGTGTGCTCGTCGGGGACGGGCTCCGCGACGGGGTAGACCGCCACGTCCAGCGAAAGATCGTCGTCGTGCAGCTCGGCGGGGTCGAGGGGGATGGAGTCGGGTACGAGAATCTTCATGGCCTGCTTTGTAGCGGGTCGCCGTCGGGCCCGGCCAGCGCGTGTTGCCAGCCCGCTCGGGAGAAGGTTCACTGATCATCACGACACAGGGGCAGGGACCGCGATGACCGCACACTCCATGTTCGACGTGTCCGGAGCCACCGCCCTGGTCACCGGGTCGAGCCGCGGGATCGGCTTCGCGCTGGCCCGCGGCCTGCTCAGCGCGGGCGTGTCCGTCGTTCTCAACGCCCGCGATCCCGAGCGGCTCGACGGCGCCGTCGCCGAGCTGACCCCGGTGGCCGAGAAGGACGACGCCCGCGTGTACGCGGCGCCGTTCGACGTCACCGACCCGGAAGCCGTCCGGAGCGGGGTGGCCAGTGTCGAGGACCTCGCCGGACCGCTGGACATCCTGGTCAACAACACCGGGGTGCAGCGCCGCGCATCGTTCGTCGAGGTCACCGACGACGACTGGCGCCTCCTGTTGGAGACCAACCTGACGAGCGCCTTCCTCGTCGGCCGCGAGGTCGCACGGCGGATGGTGGAGCGGCGCTCAGGCAAGATCGTCAACATCTGCTCGCTGCAGAGCGAGGTGGCCCGGCCGGGCATCGCGGCGTACGCGGCCACGAAGGGCGCGCTGAAGATGCTCACCAAGGGCATGAGCGCCGACCTCGCCCCGCACGGGATCAACGTCAACGCCATCGGGCCGGGCTACTTCGCCACCGAGCTGACCGCGGCGCTTGTCGCCGACGAGGAGTTCAGCGCCTGGGTCAGGGGACGCACCCCGGCCGGTCGGTGGGGCCGGGTCGAGGACCTGGTCGGCGGCCTGCTCTACCTCGTCGCACCCGCTTCGGCGTTCGTCCACGGGCAGGTTCTCTACATCGACGGCGGCATCCTCGCGGTGCTCTGAGCGTGGCCCACCTCGCCGAGGCTGTGGCGGCCGCGCAGCTGGCAGGCCCAGGTTCGGCCGTGTGCGAGGGCGCTTGAGCCTCGCCGAGGCTGTGGCAGCCCGCGCAGCTGGCAGGCCCGGGTTCGGCCGTCTGCGAGGGCGCTTGAGCCTCGCCGAGGCTGTGGCAACCCGCGCAGCTGGCACGCCCAGGTTCGGCCGTCTGCGAGGACGCTTGAGCCTCGCCGAGGCTGTGGCAACCCGCGCAGCTGGCGGGCCCGGGTTCGGCCGTCTGCGAGGACGCTTGAGCCTCGCCGAGGCTGTGGCAACCCGCGCAGCTGGCAGGCCCGGGTTCGGCCGTCTGCGAGGACGCTTGAGCCTCGCCGAGGCTGTGGCAACCCGCGCAGCTGGCGGGCCCGGGTTCGGCCGTCTGCGAGGACGCTTGAAGTTCTGCGAGGTCGGGCCGCAGCCGCCGGTCGGCGGACCTCGCAGACCTGGTGGTGTCGGCGCGGAAGCTCGGCCGTCTGCAGAGGACGCCTGAAGCTCTGCGAAGTCGCCCCTTCGGCCGCCGATCCGGCGGCTGCCGAGCGTTGATCGCCGATTGTGGGACATGAGCGCCAAATATGGCCGTTGTGTCCCAATCTTGGTGATCACGGTCCACCGGGAGGTCCGCAGCCGGGCCGCAGTCGGGCCGTGATCGTCGAGAGTGGTGTCGGCGGCGCGGCGGCGCACTCTTGGCACCACGTGCGGCGATCACCGTGGCGGCCGGGCCGAGCGTGCGGTCCCCGCGGGGGCCCGGGATCGGCGAGGATGGGGGTATGCCGATGACCCTCGTGGAGCAGCTCGCCGACAGCCTCAACATGTACGTCGACGAGGTCGAGGGGTTCACGCAGGCGCGGTACGCGACAACACGTTGGACCAACAGCCTGGCTGTCGCGGTGCGCATGGACCTGGACAGCCCGCTCTGCGTGCGGTCCGTCCCGGCTGTCTGGTGGCCGGGGAGCGACCCAGATGCGGGATCCGGCGCGACGAAGATGCGGTAAGCCGGGGGGTGGGCCCAGCCCACGGGCAACCTCGACTGCAGCAGGGTGGCACTGCTGCGACTGGGTTGGAGCAGTGTCACCCTGCTGCAATCCCGCCGTCCCGCGCCGTCCCGCGCCGTCCCGCGCCGTCCCGCGCCGTCCCGCGCCGTGCCGCGCCGTGCCGCGCCGTTCCGCGCCGTTCCGCGCCGTCCCGCGCCCCATCCCTGCAGTCCCGCCCCGCCGTCCCGCGCCCCATCCCCGCAGTCCCGCCCCGCCGTCCCGCGCCGCCGTCCCCGCCGTCTCGCCCCGCGCCCCATCCCCGCCGTCCCGCGCTGCCGTCCCCGCCGTCTCGCCCCGCAGTCTCGCCCCGCCGTCTCGCCCCGCCGTCCCGCCCCGCCGTCCCGCGCCGCCGTCCCCGCCGTCTCGCCCTGCAGTCCCGCCCCGCCGTCCCGCCCCGCCGTCCCCGCCGTCTCGCCCCGCCGTCCCGCCGCGCCGTCACGCGCCGTCCGGCCGTGCGTGTATCCCGCCACCGATCGGGTAGCCCACGCCATGCGGACGCTGTTGGTGCTGCGGGCGGCAGGCCTCGGCGATCTGCTCGTGACGGTGCCCGCGTTGCGTGGGCTGCGCAGGCACTTCCCGGGCCACCACCTCGTACTCGCCACGCCCGCGGCGCTCGCCCCGATTGCCCACCGGACCGGGGTCGTCGACGAGGTCCTGCCCACCGGCGGCCCGGACGCCCTCGCGTGGCCCGGTGCCGACCCCCCTGACGTCGCGGTGAACCTGCACGGAGTCGGTCCGCAGAGCCACCGGGCTCTCGACGCCACGCGCCCGCGCCAGCGCATCGGCCTGCGGGCACCGGGCTGGGTCGGACCCGACTGGGCCGACGTCGCCCGCGCGCACCGGCACGAGCGCGAACGCTGGTGCGCCGTCGTCGAGGCATTCGGAGTGCCCGCCGATCCGACGGACCTGGCCCTTCCCAGCAGCCACACCGCGGGCGATGGCCTCGTCGTGGTCCACCCGGGCGCCGCCTACGCTGCCAAGTGCTGGCCCGCCGACAGGTTCGGCGCCGTCGCAGGCGCGCTGGACCGTGACGGGCACCAGGTGGTCATCACGGGCTCGGCTGCGGAGTGCCCACGGGCCCGACAGGTGGCGGCGCACGCCGGGCTGCCCAGCGGCCGGGTACTGGCCGGACGTACCGACCTGGCCCAGCTCACCGACCTCGTCGACCGCGCGGCGCTCGTCATCTGCGGTGACACCGGCATAGCGCATCTCGCGACCGCGCTCGGGACGCCCTCGGTTGTCCTGTTCGGACCGGAGCCCCCCGACCGCTGGGGTCCCCCGCCGGACGGGCCGCATGTCGTGCTCACCGACGCCGACCGACGCCGCGGCGACCCGTTCGCCGACGACCCGGACCCCGCGTTGCTCGGCGTCACGGTGGATGAGGTGACCGCGGTGGCGACCGCCCTTCTGGCCCGTCACGGGTGATCACGTCGAGTGCGTCGTTATCGGGCTTGGATCACCGGAAACCGCGCACTCGACGCGATCTTTCTCCGAGAGCGGCGAGGACGGCGTCGACGACGCGCGCGGGCGAGAGTTCGGCCATGCACGCCGGGCCGTTCTCCGCGAGGGGACAGGCGGCGTCCCACCAGCACACCTGCTCGGTGATGGCCGTGGGTCGCCGGTGGGGGCAGTCGGGGAGACCCTGCAGATCGACCGAGGGCGGGTCGAGGCCGTAGCGCATCGCGACGGTCGGGCCGAACAGCCCGACGGTCCGGGCACCAGCCGCCGCGGCGACCCGGACCGGGCCCGTGTCCGGCCCGACGACCACGCCGCCACGCTGCCCGACCGCCGCGAAGAACGCCGCCAGCCCGCGAAGGTCGACCGGCGGCACGTCCTCGCCGAGGACGAGCACGGGTACGCCGCGGTGCGCCATGTCCGCGGCGAACCGCGGGCGGTGCGGCCACACCTTGACCGCCATGCCCGCGTCCGGCACCACCACCACGGGCGCGGTGCTCCCCGGCACGAGCTCGGCCACCTCCCGCTGGCCCGCGGCCTGTTCCGCGTCGGTCAGGTGGATCCGCGGTGGCTCGTACGGGCCGTCGACCAGCCCTTCGGCCGCGAGGATCCGCAGATAACGGCGGCTGACGAGCTCGTCGGGCGGCGGACGGCGCCACAGGTCGGTGACGCTGCGGGGGACCCGGCGCTCGATCTCAGCGGGGATGTCGTCATAGCGGGTCGTGCTGACCACCAGGTCGCAGCGGCGGCGTTCCAGCTCGGCGACGACCGCCGCGCGCTCGTGGCCCTTGCGCGCCGTGCGGACCTCGTCGACCGCCGGGTCGGCGCCGAGCAGGTCCGACCCGGGAGCGTGGGTGAGCACCCGGAGATTCGCCCGCGGGTGGTGGCGGGCCAGCGCGTGGATCGACGGCAGCAACATCACCAGATCGCCGATCCCGCCGAGCAGGTCGACCACGAGGACGTCACCCACCTCGTCCGAGGCCGAGGTCGGGGCCGCGGTCGGGGCCGAGGTCGGGGCCGCGGTCGGGGCCGCGGTCGGGGCCGCGGTCGGGGCCGAGGTCGGGGCCGCCGTCGGGGCCGCGGTCGGGGCCGCCGTCGGGGCCGCGGTCGCGACGAGCCGCTGTGCGGGGCCGCTGTGCGGGCCGCGGTGGGGGCCGGGGCCACCGCCGGGGTCGCTCCGGGCCGGTCGGGGCCGCCGGGCACGTCGGCCGGGTCGGGGTCAGCGGAGGACATGCCCGGGCGCCGTTCTCTGGACGGCCGCGTAGAGGTCCCGGTGCCGCGCGGCGATCCGCGGCCACGTCCGCTCGGCGACCAGCTCGGCCCCGCCCGCCGCGATCCGGGCCCGCAGGGCGGGGTCGTCCAGCAGCCGCCCGAGCGCGTCGGCCACCGCAGCGCTGTCGCGCACGCGCCGGGCGACGACGACCGTCTCGCCGTCCACCAGCTCGGGATCGGGCGGGCCCACGAGATCGCCGGTGCGCGGGTCGTGGACGGTGATCTCACGATCTTCGAGGACGGTCACGCGACAGTGCTACCCCGCGCTACCCGGCCCCACCCCCGCTCACGCCAGCGGTGACGCGGAGTAGTGGACTTCAGCGCTGAGTAGCAGTTGGTGAGTAGAGGTTTCAACCGACCCGGTTTCGTCGATCTCTTCGGCCATGACCGCACCCGCTCGGCCCGCGGCCGTTCTGTTCGACCGAGACGGCACCCTCGTCGTCGACGTGCCCTACTGCGGCGACCCCCGCCTGGTGCGACCCATGCCCACCGCCCGGCTGGCCCTGAGCATGCTGCGTGGGGCGCGGATACCCACCGGGGTCGTCACCAACCAGTCGGGGATCGGACGGGGCATCATCACCCGTTCGGCCGCCGAGGCCGTCAACGCCGAGGTCGACCGCCTGCTCGGGCCGTTCGACGTCTGGCGGACCTGTCCGCACGCTCCCGTTGACCGATGCCCGTGCCGCAAGCCCCGCCCGGCATGCTGCTCGACGCCGCGGCGGAGCTGGGCGTGCAGCCGGGAGACCTCGCCTTCGTCGGCGACATCGGCGCCGACGTCGAGGCCGCGCTGGCGGCGGGGGCCATCGCCGTGCTCGTCCCCACGCCGGTCACCCGGACCGCGGAGGTCCGCGCCGCTCCGGTGGTCCGGCGGACCCTCCGCGACGCCGTCGCGTACCTGCTCGCGGGCAGCGGCGAGGAGGCCGCGTGAGCCGCGTCCTCGTCGTCCGACTGGACGGGGCGGGCGATGTGCTGTTGGCCGGTCCCGCCGTGCGGGCCGTCGCCGCCCGGGCCGAGGCGACGATGCTCTGCGGGCGGGCAGGAGTGGCCGCGGCGCGGCTGCTGCCGGGGGTTGTGGACGTCCTGACCTGGGCCTGTCCGTGGGTGCTCGCCGATCCGCCGCCGGTGAGCCGCGCCGATCTCGACCAGGTCGTGGCCCACATCGCCGAGCGCCGGTTCGACGAGGCCGTGGTGCTGACGTCGTTCCACCAGTCGCCGTTGCCGACCGCGTTGCTGCTGCGGCTGGCGGGGATCCCGCGGATCACCGGCGCCTCCGTCGACTACGCGGGTGCGCTGCTCGACGTCCGTCTGCGCCCCGGCGAGGACATCTGCGAGGACATCCCCGAGCCGGAGCGCATGCTCGCCATCGCGGCGGCCGCGGGCTGTCCCGCCGTTGACGACGACGGTCTCGCGGTGCTCCCACCCCCCGATGTCACCGACCTCGTGCCCGACCGGCCCTACGTCGTTGTGCAACCGGGAGCCGCCGTCTCCGCGCGGCGCTGGCCCGCCCGGCATGCCGCGCACGCCGTCGCGTTGCTGGCGGGCGTCGGGTGGCCGGTGGTCGTGACCGGCGGGCCCGACGAGCAGCTCCTGACCGCCGCCGTGGCGGGCGCGGCAGGCGTCGACCTGGGCGGCCGCACGGACCTCGCGCAGCTGTCGGGCGTGCTGGCCGGGGCGTCGGCGGTGGCCGTCGGCAACACCGGCGCGGCGCACCTGGCCGCCGCGGTCGGCACTCCGGTCGTCTCGCTGTTCGCGCCGGTGGTCCCGGCGGTGCGCTGGCGCCCCTACCGGGTGCCGCACGTCCTGCTCGGCGACCAGCGCGCGGCGTGCCGCGACTCGCGGGCCCGCGAATGTCCGGTCCCTGGCCATCCCTGCCTCGCAACCGTCGCGCCGGAGACCGTCGTGAGCGCCGTCGCAGCCCTCACCCCGCCCACCGCCGCGGCGGTGGGCGGCGTGAACATCCTGATCTGGCACGTCCACGGCTCCTGGACGAGCGCCTTCGTGCAAGGCAGGCACCGCCGCACCCGCCCACACCTCGGGAGACAAGCGGCGGGCGGCCGGGGTGGCCAACAACCGGGCGATGACGTCGACATGGCGCAAGCTCGCCCGCCCGGCTGCGAAGATTTCGGCGGTGCCCGGCAGATGCGCGGGCAGCGGGTTGCCGTCCAGACCGATCCGCGGATGGACCTGCTCGGCGGCGATCACCCGGCGGCGGGCCTCAGCCCGGTCCCACCCGACCAGATCGGCCAGCGCGGTGGTGGTGTTGCGGTAGCCCTGCGCGGCGAAGCTGCCGCGCCGCTCCAGCTCGGCCACCACCCCGACAACCACCCGATCCAACCGGCGGAAGACACCTTCACTCCCGGACAGAGTCGCGAAGAGCTCCTGGTCGGGAGCGGTAGGGCCGCACGCCTGATCCAGAGCGTCGAGCCCGACCACCAGCAGGCGGTAGGCGTCGGCAACTCCGATCTCGGACATAGCCCTACCTTATTCGAACATGTGTTCCCTTTCCATGATCCAACGAAAATGTTTGCATATGCAAATCCGTAGGATCGAGTAGGCGTTGGGCGACATCGCCTCCGGCCAGGGAACAGTGACAAGCTGACGATGCCCAAGTCTCGTCGGGCGGAACCTGCAGGACGCGACATCCCACCCGGCTCGACCGGGTCGACATCGGCGGCAGCGCTCACCCGCCCCACGGAAGCCGCTGCCCGGCGGACCGCATCCGACGACACGGATGCCCGCCGCGGCGGTCCGCCAGGGCGGTCCGCCAGGGCGGTCCGCCAGGGCGCCGCTGACGCCGCGCCTGCGTCTTAACGGGTTCGGCAATTGACGGTTGGCCGCGCATGATCGGCGAAAGTGGTGCCGCAAGGGCACTGGTGCACCTCTGGCACCACTGCAGGCGATCACCGGCTCAACAGACGTGACGAGCCCCCGCGATCACGCCACGACCGTCCGCCCGGGCCACGTCCGCCACGTCGGGTCGCTGTCAGCCCACTGCGCACCCCGCAACGGCACCCCGCACACCGCGCACGGGACGCGAGGTCACCGCGCCGGGGTGCGCACGGGTGCGAGGTCGCCGGCGGGGTGCGCACGGGGTGCCAGGTCACCGCGCGGGGTGCGCAGTCGGTGTCCACGGGGCGCGAGGTCACCGCGCCGGGGTGCGCAGTCGGTGTCCACGGGGTGCGCGACACCCCGCGGGACCTGACCCTCACCCCCGCCCGCCCGGGCTGATCGCCGCCAACCAGGGCCACTTCGCAGACCGCGCATGCACCTCGCAGGGTCCACAGACCCTGCGAAGCGACAGCAGACCCTGCGAAGACCCTGTCCCGCCACGCCACGTGCCTCATGTGCCGGGCGCTCTTAACGGGTTCCTTACGCGTGGTCGGTCGGTCGAGGGGCGGCGGCGGCAAGACTTGCCGGGTGTTCGATGCGGTGAAGAGATTGATCGTAGGCAGGCCCCTGCGCAGCGCCGGGCTGGGCGAGACGCTGCTGTCCAAACGGGTCGCGTTGGCGGTGTTCTGCTCGGACCCGATCTCCTCGGTCGCCTACGCCACCGAGCAGATCGTGCTGGTGCTCGCTGCGGGCGGCCTGGTCGCGTTACGGGCCACCCCGTGGATCGGGCTGGTGGTGGCGCTGCTGCTGGTGACGGTGGTCGCCTCGTACCGGCAGACCTGCTATGCCTACCCCAGCGGCGGTGGGGCGTATGTGGTGAGCCGGGAGAACCTTGGCGAGTCCGCATCGCTTGCCGCGGCCTCGGCGTTGCTGGTCGACTACGTGATGACCGTCGCGGTATCGGTCGCGTCCGGCGTGGTCGCGGTGACCTCCGCGATCCCTGCGCTGTCCCCGTACGCGGTGGTGCTCTCGGTGGGCCTCATCGCGGTGCTGACGTTGGCGAACCTGCGCGGCACCCGGGAGTCGGGGCGGGTGTTCGCCGTGCCCACCTACGCGTTCGTCGGATTGACCCTGCTGATGTTCGTCTGGGCCGGCATCAAGGCCCTCACCACGGGGCTGCCTGCGGCGTCAACCGCCACCGAGCCGGTGCCGCAGTCGACCGGGCTGGCCGGACTGGCGCTGGTGTTCCTGCTGGTACGCGCGTTCGCGTCCGGCTGCACCGCGCTGACCGGGGTGGAGGCGATCAGCAACGGGGTGCCCTCGTTCGAGAAACCCAAGGCCCGCAACGCCGTGATCACCCTCACCTTGATGGGCGCGATCGCGGTCGTGCTGTTCGGCGGGATCACCGTGCTCGCGGTCGCCCTGGACGCCCGGGCGCTCCCGGAAGGGGACCCGTCGGTGATCTCCCAGATCGCCGGTGCGGTGTTCGGCGCCACCTCACCGGTGTTCTACCTGTTCCAGGTCGCGACCGCGGCCATCCTGATCTTGGCCGCGAACACCGCGTTCAACGGGTTCCCCGGGCTCGCCTCGATCCTGGCCCGAGACAGCTACGTGCCCCGCCAGCTGCACCACCGCGGCGACCGACTGGTGTTCTCCAACGGGGTGGTGCTGCTCGCTGCTGCCGCCGCCGCGCTGATCATCGGGTTCGACGCCAACATCGACCGGCTCATCCAGCTCTACATCATCGGGGTGTTCACCAGCTTCACCCTCTCCCAGCTGGGCATGGTCCGACACTGGCAACGCGCTCTGCGCCGACCCGACCCCGCCACCAGCACGGCACGCAGCCCCGGCCTCGTGGTCAGCGCCGGAGTCGGGGGGGCCGAGCGCCGTTCGATGCGCCGAGCGCAGGCGATCAACGGCCTCGGCGCGGTGTTCACCGCGGTTGTGCTGGTGGTGGTGTTCGCCACCAAGGTCACCCACGGGGCCTGGATCGCGGTCCTCGCGATGATCGTGCTGTTCATCGCGATGCGCGGGGTCAACCGCTACTACGGCCGGGTTTCCGCCGAGGTGAGCGCCGACGAGGACGCCGAGCCGACCACGCTACCCAGCGAGGTCCACGCCATCGTGTTGATCTCCCGGCTGCACAAACCCGCACTGAAAGCTCTTGCGCTGGCTCGCGCGACCCGACCCGACGCGCTCACCGCCATCACCCTGGCCCTCAAGGACGCCGACACCCGCCGACTACGCCAAGAGTGGGAACGCCGCACCATCCCGGTCCCGCTCACCGTCCTCGAGGCCCCCTACCGCGACCTCGTCCGGCCCCTGATCAGCTACGTCACACAGCTACGCGACACCCACCCCCAAACAGTGATCATGGTGTTCATCCCCGAGTACGTGGTCACCCGGTGGTGGCAACAGCTACTGCACAACCAGAGCGCCCTGCGGTTCAAAGCCCGGCTGCTATTCACCCCCGGCGTGGTCGTGGTCGACGTCCCCTACCAACTCGGCGTAGGCGAGCATGGCTGGCTCGGAACCCGCCGCCCCCGCGCAACAAACCCCTCACCCGAGCACCCCAACCCGTCGTCGGCCACGCCCCGCCGCTGAACCTCCAGCGGCTGGCCTGACCTTCCCCCGGCTATGCGGCGGACGAGATGACCGGGGCATGCCTTTTTTTCGCATCGCAGCAGGGTGACACTGCTCCGACTGATCCGAAAATTAAGCCGGGGACGGGCGAACGGGACCACCGGCTCGGCGGTGTGGTGTTGTCGAGTCGGGGACGGGGGAAGGTGCGTCAGGCGGCGGGTTGGATGGTGACGGTGTAGCCGAGGGCTTCGAGTTGGTGGATGTGGGCGCGTTTGCGGCGTTCGGGATCGATACGTTTGTTGTAGAAGTCCGAGCCGAGGTCGGTGTAGCGGGCGTCGGGATCGGCCAGCAGGTGCCAGATGATCACCAGTATGGAGCGGCCGACGGCGACGATGGCTTTCTTCTTCCCGCGCCGTCGGGCGATGCGTCGGTAGCGTTCGCCGAGGAAGGTGTCGGTGCGTCCGGCGCTGACCGCGGCTTCGCCGATGACCCGGGCCAGGTAGCGGTTGCCGTGTCCGGTGCTGCCGCGTCCCTTGTGCTTGCCCGCGGACTCCTTGACTCCCGGGGCGAACCCGGCCCAGGACGCCAGGTGCGCGGGGGTGGGGAAGCGGGTCATGTCCAGCCCGATCTCGGCGATTGCGATGGCGGCCGCGGTGGCCCCGATACCGGGGATCTCATCGAGGCGTTGCACCCCCTGGGCGAAAGGGGCGACCATCTCCTCGATCGCGGTGTCGAGCTCGGCGATGTCAGCGCTGAGCGCGTCGATCCGGGCCAGCATCTTGGCCAGCAGGAACCCGTGATGGGCGGTGAAGAACCCGGTAAACGCCTCTTCCAGCATCGGGATCTTGCGCCGCAAGTTGGCCCGGGCCAGTTGCGCGAGCGCCTTGGGGTTGGTTTGTCCCTGGATCAGCGCGGCCATCATCTCCCGCCCGGAGACCCCGAAGATGTCGCTGGCCACCACCGACAGCTTGATCTGGGCGTCTTCGAGGAGCTTCTCCACGCGCTGTTTCTCCGCGGTGCGGGCCTCGATCAGGTCCACCCGATAGCGGGTCACATCGCGCAACCGCCGGATCTGGGGTGGCGGGACGAAGCTGGGGCGCAGCATCTGCCGCTCGGCGACCTTGGCCAGCCACACCGCGTCGAGTTTGTCGGTCTTGGGCCGTCCGGGGAGGTGTTTGACGTCGCGGGCGTTGACCAGCCAGGTTTGGAAACCCTGGGCTTCCAGCAGGTAGTAGACAGGTTTCCAGTAATCCGAGGTGGCCTCCATCACCACCCGTGTCACGCCCAGGCAGCGCAGGTGATCCGACATCGCAAGCAGCGATCGGGTCATCGTGGAGTAGGTCTCGACGTCCTGGCAGCGCCGCCCCGGCCGGCCCTCGTAGGGAACGCGGGCGCAGCACACCAGCTCGGCCTTGCCGATGTCCAATGCTGCGACCCGCTCGATGATCTCCTCGTTCTGTTGATCGACTTCCAGCACTCCTGCCTCCTCGCCATCGCAACCGGCTACCAGTGGTTGCCCGCAAGGACCGCAAGGGGTGAAGCGGAATCTGATCCGCGTGCTCGAGGCAACACTGAAGCTCCCATTGCGCGGTCCTCAGCACCCTGCTGAGTCACGACCTCCCACGATCACAGTCAACCGGCGTCGGCGGGCAACCACACCGAATTTTCGGCGCCGAACGCCCGCCCCACCAGGGGCACACCTGCTGAGTCGCAGCAGTGTCACCCCGCTGCAAACCCGGGCCGCTGTCGGATCGGCGGGTCGTAGGCGCGCTCCGACGTGCTCCTCATGGACGAGCCGCTGTCCAACCTCGACGCCCTGCTGCGCCTCGAGTTCCGCACCGAGCTCAAGAAGATCGTGCAGGACCTCGGGACCACCACCGTCTACGTCACCCACGACCAGGGTGAGGCGCTCTCGCTCGGCGACCGCGTGGCCGTCATGCGGGCGGGGCGGATCGTGCAGCTCGGTGACCCGATCGGCGTCTACGACTCCCCGGCGCAGCGGTTCGTCGGCGGGTTCCTCGGTTCGCCGCCGATGAACTTCCTGGCGGCCAAGGTCGACCCGGACGGCACCGCGCTGCATATCGGCGACGACACCGTCCCCGCGCCGCGACAGGCGGGCGCCCACGCGGGCCGTGACGTCCTGCTCGGCGTCCGGCCGGAGAACGTCGAGGTGAGCAGCGAGGTGGGCGACCTGGACGCGCGGGTGGAGGTGCTGGAGCCCACCGGCTCGGCCATGCTGCTCACCGTGGACGTTGGCGACGAGACGCTCAAGGTCATCGCCGCCGCGTCCTTCCGCGCCCGACCCGGCGACGTCGTGCACCTCACGTTCCCACCCGCCACGATGCGGCTCTACGACGCCGAGACGCACACCGCGCTCGCGGACTGACCAGCACGGTCGTGCCGGTCAGTGCGATGGCCGTGTGGGTGCCCATCGGCCCGGCTCCGACCTGTTCGGTCGGGGGGTGGCGAGCCGCTCGACGAGCACCGTGAAGCGGTGCCGGTCCGCGCAGGTGACGGTCGCGTGCTCGATCGGCCCGTCGGTGCTCTGCAGCACGAAACGGTCGACGACCTCGGCGGGCGCCGCGCATGCGGAGCAACCGACCAGATCGACGCCGGTTGGCAATGTGTTGTCCATGGTCTTGTCCTCCTCTTCGGTAAGCGTGCGCCGCGAGGCCTGCGGCGTCGTCGCATTGAAGAGGGGTCCGGGCGTGAAGAAATGCATATTCCGGCGAAGCGGTCAGCCGCCAAGCACCTTCCAGGGCAGGATCGGCAGGTCGCGCACCCGCACGCCGACCGCGTCGTGAACGGCGGCAGCCACCGCGGCGTCCACTCCGGTCGCCCCGAGCTCGCCGATGCCCCGGGCGCCGATCAAGCTCGCGGCCTCGTCGAACTCGTCGACGAAGGACACGTCGAGATCCGTCGGGATGTCGGCGTTGACCGGCACGGCGACGTTGGACAGGTTCTTCGCGAGCCACCGCCCGTACACGGGCTCCTGGTCGCTCTCCTCCATGGTCGCCTTGCCCCAGCCCCAGATGATCCCGCCGGTCATCTGGGCGCGGGCGGTGATCGGGTTCACGATGCGGCCCGCGGAGTAGACGCCGACCGCACGCCGCAGCCGCAGCACGCCGAAGTCGGGGTCGACGCCGACCTCGACGAAGATCGCCCCCCAGGTGCGCATCGCGTAGGGAGTGCCCTCGCCGTCGCCGTTCATCTGCGCACCCTCGGGTAGCGCGAACGTCCCTTCGCCGACGAGCTCGTCGATCCCCCCGCGTTCCATCGCGTCGAGCGGGTCGGCGTCGAGTCCGAGATCGGCCAGCTGCTTCTGCACGTCACGCGCCGCTGCGGCCACGGCGCTGCCGGTGCCCATCGTCGTCGACGAGCCGTAGGTCGGTCCGGTGCGGGGCAGGTCGGTGTCGCCCCAGCGCATCTCGACCCGGTCGAGCGGCACGCCGAGCTCTTCGGCGGCGATCTGGCTCAGCACGGTCTGCGCGCCACTCCCGATGTCGTGCACGTTGCTCTCGACGACAACGGAGCCGCCTGCCGACAACCGCACGCGGGCCGCGCCCGGGAACCGGAAGCTGCCCATCGAGCAGGTGGCCATGCCGTGCCCGATCCGCCACGGCCCGTCTTCCCGCGGCCTGTTGTGCCGTTCGCGCCAGCCATACCGCCGCGCGCCTTCCTCGTAGGCGGCGCGGAGCCCGTTGCACGACCACGGCCTGCCGTCGGCTGGCGAGCTCTCGGCGAAGTTGACCAGTCGGATGTCGAGCGGATCGACGTCCACCGCCTCGGCAAGCTCGTTCATCGCGCTCTCGAGCGCCCACAGCCCGGGGCCTTCGACCGGGGCCCGCATCGGCGTCGGCACGTTGAGGCTGACCCGTTCGATGAGCTGGCGCAGCCTGATCGACGGCGACGCGTAGAGCGACTTGCTCGCCTCCGTGGCCGGTTCGACATGGGTATCGACGAGGCCTGCGTTGTTGACCGCCTCGTGCTCGACACCGAGCAACACGCCGCTGGCGTCCGCGGCGAGCTGGACGGTCTGCTCCATCCACGGCTGGTAGCCGACGTTGCTGAACTGGTCCGCGCGGCGCAGGTGCAGCTTCACCGGGCGGCCGACGACGCGCGCCGCCGCGGCGGCGAGGATCTCGTGCGGCCAGATGTAGCCCTTCGCCCCGAAGCCGCCGCCGGTGTGCCGCGCCACCACGTGCAGGTCCTCTGCGTCGATCCCCAACGCCGAGCTGACGACCGGGATGACCGTCGAGCTCGCTTGGACCGAGTCCCACAAGGTGAGGCGGCCGCCTTCCCATTGGGCGACCGTGCCGGACGTCTCCATCGTGTGGTGATGACGCGGCGCC
The DNA here is from genome assembly GCA_963826705.1 of uncultured Actinomycetota bacterium. GTDB lineage: Bacteria > Actinomycetota > Actinomycetes > Mycobacteriales > Pseudonocardiaceae > Pseudonocardia. The sequence continues at coordinate 143,632 of CAWGYF010000014.1, read as the reverse complement.
TGCACGTAGGTCTGCTCGATCCGCACGGCGGCCTCGGCCCGCGCCGCGTCGACGTCGCCCTTGTCGAACACCACCGGGTCCTCGCCGGATGCGGGCTCGCGCCGCCCGGATCCGATCAGGACCGGTTCGCCGGGTTCGCAGTCGACGAGAACGGCGGCCCGTCCAGCCTCCGCTGCCTCGATCGACTCGGCGAGCACGATGGCCACCGGCTGACCCTCGAACCGGATCCGGTCGTCGGTGAACGGCATGAACCGCACCGCCGAGGGGGGTGACAGCTCGGGAAACTCGGGCAGGTCCTCGGCGCTGAGGACGGCCACCACGCCGGGTAGTGCACGTGCGGGGGCGGCATCGACTCCGCGCAGCGTGCCCGCCGCCACCGGAGCGCCGACGAGCACCGCCTGCAGCGCCCCCTCGGGCCGGTGGTCGGCCGCGTACAGCGCCGCACCTGTCAGCTTCAGCGCCCCCTCGACGCGGGGCGCGGCCGGGTCGACACGAGTCTGGGTCATCGAGCACCTCCCGCGATGAGCAGTGCGCGGACAGCCGCGTTGCGAGCCATGGGCACCTTGAACCCGTTGTGCGGCAGAGGGAGCGCTTCGGACATCGCCTCGTCGATGATCGGCTGGATCGCGTCGCGGTCGAACCGCGCCCCGACCAGCCGGGCCTCCGCGCCTGGCAGCCGCCATGGCCGCATGGCGACCGATCCCAGCGCCACCCGCGCGGCCGCGATCTCGTTGCCCGCCAGCGTGACCGTCGCCGCCGCGGACACGATCGCGTACTCGTAGGAGGCGCGTTCGCGCACCTTCACGTACGCCTGCCCGTCCGACCCCTCGATCGGGATGCGGTACCCGACGATCAGCTCGTCCGGGCCGAGCTGCGTCTCCCGGGCCGGGTCACCGGACTCGCGCGGGGTCAGGTGGAACTCCGACATCCCGATCGTGCGCGGGCCTTCCGGTCCGGCCACCTCGACCAGGGCGTCCAGAGCCGCAAGCGCGACCGCGGGGTCCGACGGCTGCACCGCGACGCAGTCCTGCGTCCACCCGAAGATCGCGTGGCGCTCGTGCCGACCGGCAAGAGCCGCGCACCCGCTGCCCGGCGCCCGCTTGTTGCAAGGCCATGGCACCGGCTCCTCGGCCCGGAAGTATGCGCACCGCGTGCGTTGCAGCACGTTGCCCCCGATGGTGGCCCGGTTGCGCACCTGCGCCGACGCCGCCTGCAGGCATGCCGACGCGAGTGCGTCGGCGTGGCCGACGACGAGTGGATGCTCGCCGATCTCGTTGAGCGTGGTGAGCGCGCCGATGCGCAGCTCGGAACCGTGCTGCTCGACGCCGTGCAGTTCGTCCAGACCGCCGATGTCGACGACCCGGTCCGGCGCCGTGATGCCCAGCCGCATCCAGTTCAGCAGCTCGGTGCCACCGGCGAGCACCGAAGCCTCGTCGGCGAGCGCCGCCACAGCCGATGCCCTGCTCCCGGCCCGGGCGTAGGCGAAGTCCTTCACCGGGTCTCCCTCCCAGCCGCCAGGACCGCTTCGGTGATCTGCGGATAGGCCGAGCAGCGGCAGATGTTGCCGCTCATCCACTCGCGCACGGTGGCCTCGTCGCCTGCGTGGCCCTCCGCGATGCACGCCACCGCCGACAGCACCTGGCCTGGCGTGCAGTAGCCGCACTGGAATCCGTCGTGGTCGCGGAACGCCTGCTGAACGGGGTGCAGCGTGCCGTCCTCCTTCGCCAGCCCCTCCACGGTGGTGATCTCCAGCCCGTTGCACTGGACAACCAGCGTGAGGCAGCCGTTCATGCGCCTGCCGTCGACGAGGACGGTGCAGGTGCCACACGCTCCCTCGTTGCAACCCTTCTTGGCGCCGGTCAGGCCGACCTCCTCACGCAACCAGTCGAGCAACGTCGTCCGTGGAGACACGACCGCCCGCATCTCGCGGCCGTTGACGCGCAAGCCGACCTCGACCTGGTGAGCGAAGCTCAATGTCATGGCCCGATCGTGCCCTTTCCTCATCATTCCGGCAGCCGCTGGCTGGTCCGGAGCCGTTAACGGCGGGTCACGGCTGGTAGGGCGGCGCGACGCCCCACCCCCACCGGGGCACCGGGGCGTGCGGCACGACCTCGGCATCCGGTTGCGAATTGTGCAACGCCAGGCGCGTGCCCCATTCGAGATAGCCGACGAGCGCCGCACGGAACTCGGGGTCATCGGGCAATGCGGCGTCGTCCGCCGCGCGACTCATCAACTCGACGAAGCGCAGCCGCTGCTCGCCGGTGATCCCGAGATCCCGATGGTGGGCGAGCATGTGCTCGTAGCCGCCGAGCTCGGTTGTGTAGCCGTTCGGGCCACCAAAGACCTCGACCCACCAGAGGGTGACGTGGGCGCGGTGCTCGTCGCTGACACCACCGGGGAACAAGGGGCTGAGCAGGTCGTCCCGCTCCACGCGGTCGTAGAAAGCGTTGATCAGGGCTTGGAAGGCAGGCGTGCCACCTGCCCACTCGTACAGCGAGGGTGTCCCGCGGTCGCTTTCGTCCATGCTTGCAGTGTAATCACGGCCCACGGGCCAAGGCACCGCCCTGCCGCCATCCCGCTCCCGGCCCACCCCGCTCCCGGCCCATCCCGCTCCCGGCCCACCCCGCTCCCGGCCCACCCCGCTCCCGGCCCATCCCGGCCCGGCGCGGCCCGGCCCGGCCCGGCCCGGCCCGGCGCGGCCCGGCCCGGCGCGGCCCGGCGCGGCGCGGCCCGGCGCGGCGCGGCCCGGCGCGGCGCGGCGCAACAAGATCTACGATGCTGCCCCGGGCCCAGCGGCCCACCTCAGGCACACCCCGTCGGAGCGCGCCCGCCTCGATCCACGCCCGAGAGGCACAGCAGCGGGCTCCGATCTTGGCTCGACCCCGCACATGTCGCGCTCGACCGACAGCGCGCTCCACCGACACCAACAGATGCGCGCGACAGCCCCCGACCAGACCACCTCACACCCCGCGGCGTCACCGCACACCCCGCCAGCGCCATGTGACGTCCCGCTGCGGGGTGCGTGCTACGCCCGGAGGTGCGCACCGCGTGCCAGCCCCCTCTACGTGAAGATCATCGGGCGCGCCACCACTCCAAAGTAACCGGCATTGGGGCCCAACCTCTGCGAAGTCGGCGAGGTGGAGCCCGGCCGCCCGCCACCCGGCCACCCGGCCACCCGGCCACCCGGCTACCCGGCCGCCCCTCCGCCCTCACCGGCCCAGCCGGGCCGGACAAGATCGGCAGAAGTGGTGCCACACGCGCGGATGTGCACCGTTGAAACCACAACTGACGATCACACCTGCGCACACCGAAGAAGATCGGCAGAAGTGGTGCCACACGCGCAGATGTGCACCCCTCACACCACAGCCCGCGTGCCCGGCGCACACGGGCGCGCCGAGGGAGGTCGAGCCGATGATCACGACGCCGCGTGCCTTCGGGCCGGACAAGATCGGCAGAAGTGGTGCCACACGTGCGGATGTGCGCCCTTGAAACCACAACTGACGATCACACCTGCGCACACCGAAGAAGATCGGCAGAAGTGGTGCCACACGCGCAGATGTGCACCCCTCACACCACAGCCCGCGATCACCGGCGCACACGGGCGCGCCGAGGGAGGTCGAGCCGATGATCACGACGCCGCGTGCCTTCGGGCCGGACAAGATCGGTAGAAGTGGTGCCACACGCGCGGATGCGCACCCTGAAACCACAACTGACGACACCCTACGCACGCCATGCCGCAGACCGGGTCGATAGCCACGTCGCCGATGCGCAGCGACGCCGGGCGGACGGCCACCTCCATGCCGCAGACCGGGTCGATCGCCACCGCCGTACGCACCGCCTCGGCGGCGCGCCCCTGCTCAGGCGCAAGGTGGGCGAGCCGAGGCCGGGAGTCCACGATCCCCGCGCAGATCGACAGCGCGATCTCCGCCGCCGAGCGGGCGCCGATGTCCAGCCCGGCCGGAGCATGGATGCGGGCCCGCTCGACCTCCGTCGCACCCAGCTCGTCGAGCACCCCGGCCGCGCGTCTGCGGCTCGCGACCAGCGCGATGTAGGCCACGTCTTTGTCCAACGCCGCGCGCAGCACCGGAAGCTCGTTACGCCCGTGGGACGCGACGACGACTGCCGAGGTGTCGGCCGTGAGAGGGTCCAGCCCCGGCCGAACATCCCATTCCATGGCCGCACCCACGCGCTCCAGCGCCCGCGCCACCGGCGACTCCCCGAACACGCCCACCATCACCGGCGGGATCATCGCCTCCAGAAAGATCTCCAGCGTGCCGCCGGACAGACACGGGTTGCCGATCGTGCGCACGCCGTGCTGCTCGGGCGCCGCTGCGGCATCGGGGGTGATCCTCAGCAGCTCCGATGCCCCCGCCGCCAACAACCGCAGGCTCTCGACGCGCACGGTCGACTCCGCGCACGTCCCCCCGACGAACCCGTCGAGCGTGCCGTCGGCGGTCACCACGGCGCAGTCACCCGGCTTGGCGCTGGTAGGCCGCTCCGCCCGCACCACCGTCGCCAGCACGAACGGGGTGCGCCGCAGCCGCAGCCCGTCTACGCGCGCGAGCAGGTCGCTCCTCATAGCTCGTCTCCGATCGCGAGATCCTGGCGCAGCGGGCGTCCCTGACCCGCCCGCCACACCTGCGCCGGAGTGAGCGGCATGTCGGCGTGCCGCACCCCGATCGCGTCCAGCACCGCGTTGACGACAGCGGCGGGCGAACCCACCGTCGCCGACTCCCCCACGCCCTTCGCGCCGACCGGATGGTGCGGCGAGGGCGTGACCGTCTCACCCAGCTCCCACGCCGGGCACTCCATCGCGGTCGGCAGCAGGTAGTCCATGAACGACGCGCCGAGGTGGTTGCCGTTCTGGTCGAAGGCGATCAGCTCCATCAGCGCCATGCCGATCCCGTCGGCGAGCCCCCCGTGGATCTGGCCCTCGACGATCGTGGGGTTGATCCGCACACCGCAGTCGTCGACCGCGATGAAGCGGCGCACCGCAACCTGTCCTGTGCCGGGGTCGACGTCGACGACGCAGACGTAGGCCCCGAAGGGAAACGTCAAGTTGGGTGGGTTGTAGACGGCCATGGCGTCCAGATGCCCCTCGACGCCGTCGGGCAACTCCAGGTTGGAGTGCGCGGCCATCGCGATCTCGCGCCACGAGGCGCCGACCCCCGGCACACCCCGCACCTCGAAACGCCCCGCGACCCACTCCAGGTCCGACGGCGCCACCTCCAGCATCGCCGCAGCCACCAGCCGCGCCCGCTCCCGCACCTTGCGCGCCGCGACGACCGTGGCCGCCCCTGACACCGGCGTCGAGCGCGACCCGTAGGTGCCGAGGCCGAACGGTGTGCGGTCGGTGTCGCCCTGCACGACCTCGACCTCGTCCACCCCGATGCCCAGCTCGTGGGCGACGAGCTGGGCGAACGTCGTCTCGTGGCCCTGCCCCTGCGACATGCAGGACACCGCGAGGACCGCTGAGCCGGTGGGGTTCACCCGCAGCTGCGCCCCGTCGGCCATGCCCAGCCCGGCGATGTCCATCAGCGCCCGTGGGCCTGCTCCGACCGCCTCGGTGAAGAAGCTGATCCCGACGCCGAGCAGCGTCCCCCGCCCGGTCGCGTCGCGCTCGGCCCGGCGGGCCGCCTGCTCCTTGCGCAGGTCCTCGTACCCGGCCATCGCCAAGGCGAGCGACAGCGTCCGCGGATAGTCGCCCGAGTCGTACTCCCACCCGGTGGCGCAGCGGTAGGGGAACTGCTCGGGCCGCAGCAGGTTGCGCATCCGCACGTCGGCCGGGTCCAGCCCGAGGTCGTAAGACAGCACGTCGACGAGCCGCTCCACCAGGTAGGACGCCTCTGTCACCCGGAACGAGCACGCGTAGGCCACCCCGCCGGGCGCCTTGTTCGTGTGCACACCCGTGACGCGGCAGTGCGCGGCGGGCACGTCGTAGGAGCCGGTGAACGTGTGGAAGAAGCCCGCAGGGAACTGGGACGGCTGCGCGGTGGCGTTGAACGCGCCGTGGTCAGCCAGCACCCGCACCCGCAGGCCGGTGATCCGCCCGTCGCGGGTGGCCGCGATCTCGCCACGCATGTGGTAGTCCCTGGCGAAGGACGTGGCCATCAGGTTCTCGCTGCGGTCTTCTACCCACTTGACCGGCGCCCCCACCAGCTCCGACGCGACGGCCGCGCAGATGTAGCCGGGATAGAGCCCGACCTTGTTCCCGAACCCGCCCCCGACGTCCGGGGCGACGATCCGAATCCGGTGCTCCGGGATGCCAAGGACCCGCGAGTAGAGCACGCGGTGCGCGTGCGGGGCCTGCGCCGTTGCGTACACCGTGAGCTTGCCGCTCACCGGGTCGTGCTCGGCCACCACCCCGCACGTCTCCGGCGGCGCCGGATGCACCCGCGGGTAGAGCATGTCGCAGGCGCTGACGTGCTCGGCGGCGGCGAACGCGGCGTCGGCGGCCGCAGCGTCGCCCGCCTCCCAGTCGAACACGTGGTTGCTCGGCTTCTCGCGGACAAGCGGGGCGTCGGCGTCCAGCGCCCGGTGTGCGTCGATGACCGGCGGCAGCGGCTCGTACTCGACGTCGATCAGCGCCAGCGCGTCGCGCGCGGCGTAGTGGGTCTCGGCGACGACGAACGCGACCTCCTGGCCCTGGTAGCGGACCTTGTCGGTGGCCAGCACGGCCTGCACGTCGTGGGAGAGGGTCGGCATCCAGGCCAGGCCCCGCTCGGCCAGCATCTCGCCGGTGAGCACCGCCGCGACCAAGGGATGGGACTCGGCGGCCAAGGTGTCGATCGCCACGATCCGCGCGTGGGCGTAGGGGCTGCGCAGGACGGCGGCGTGCAGCATGCCCGGCAGCGCGATGTCGTCGACAAAGTGACCCCGGCCGCGCACGAACCGCGCGTCCTCCTTGCGGGTCATCCGGCCGTAGCTCATGCGAGGTCCGCGCACAGTGCGGGGCTCACGACTGCGCCGCCTGTCGGATCGCCCCGACGATGTTGGCGTAGCCGGTGCAGCGGCACGTGATGCCCGCGATGGCCGTGCGGATCTCCCGGTCCGAAGGATCGGGCGTGGTGTCCAGCAGCCACCTCGCCGTGAGCAGCATCGCGGGCGTGCAGAACCCGCACTGCAGGCCGTGGCAGTCGATGAACGCCTGCTGCACCGGGTCGAGACCCCTGGAACCGGCGAGCCCCTCGATCGTGCCCACTGCCCGTCCGTCGGCCATGACGGCGAGCACGGTGCAGGACTTCACCGGCACGCCGTCGAGCAGCACCACGCACGCCCCGCAGTTGGACGTGTCGCAGCCCCAGTGGGTGCCGGTCAACCCGAGCTCCTCGCGCAGCATGTGCACCAGCAGCAGCCGGGGCTCGGCGTCGCAGCGCTCGGCGCGTCCGTTGACGACGACGGTGATCTCCATGTCAGGCCGCCGCCCGCTCGGCAGCGCCGCGCAACGCCCGTACGGTCAGCTCGCCTGTGAGGTGGCGCTTGTAGTCCACGGGTCCACGTTGGTCGGCGGCCGGGCGAGCGTGGACGGCGGCGAGGCGCCCGGCCTCGGCGAAGGTCTCCTCGGTCGCCGGGCGTCCCACCAGGCACTCTTCCGCCTCGGCCGCGACGAGGGACCCGACGGCGGTCAGTCCGATCCCGGCCGCGGTGATCACGCCTGCGGACGTGGTCTGCACGGCAGCGGCCGCCGCGGCGACCGCCCAGTCCCCGGCCCGCCGGTTGACCTTGACGTAGGCGCTCCCGGCCGCCCACAGCGGCACCCGCAGCTCGACGAGGATCTCCGCGGGAGCCACGGCCGTCTGGTAGGGCCCGCGGAAGAACTCCCGCATCGCGACGGTCCGCGTGCCGTGCTCGCCGCGGATCACCGCCGACGCCCGCAGCGCACAGAACACCCCCGAAAGGTCCTCTGAGGGATCGGCCTGGCACACCGAGCCGCCGACGGTGCCCCGGTTGCGCACGATCGCGTCGGCGATCACCCGCTCGGCGTCGTGCAGCACCGGCGCGACCTGCCCGACCACGGGGGACGCCAGCAGCTCCGCGTGGCGGGTCATCGCGCCGATCCGCAGCTCGCCGTCCACGACCGCGATCCCGGCGAGCTCGGCGAGGTCGTTGATGTCGACCAGCAGCTCGGGGGCGGCCAGCCGCAGCTTCATCATCGGGATGAGGCTGTGGCCGCCCGCGACCAGCCGGGTCTCCGGGCCGTGCCGCGCCAGCAGGGCGATGGCGTGCTCGACGCTCGTCGCGCGCCGGTACTCGAACGGTGCAGGCACCTGCATGACTCTCCCCACGGCCGGGTGTCCCATCGTCGGGCGCCCGACAGCAGAAGGACAAGACCACTTAATGCATTGCTTATCGGGGCTGGGCGGGTGGTGACGAACCCGTGCACAGTGGCTTCGACCACACACGAGGAGGCGTCGCGATGAGCTGCCGACCAGCACCACGGCACCCGGTCACGCCGCGGCACCGGTGGAGGAGCACTTGTCATGACCAATAGGCGCATGTACGAGCTGATCGAGAACGCGCCGCGCACCGGCAGCAGCCCCACCATCTGGGCGTGGCCGCAGCTGACCGAGTATCTGAAGACCGCCGCGCAGCCGGTCGCGGGCCCGTGGCCGCCCCACCAGGAGCCCCGCCCTGACCCCACCGACGAGGACCTCCCGGTGGCAGTGCCCGACCCCCACACGGAGCCCGACTCGCATCCGGGGGGCCGGTCATGACTGCCCTCCGGGCCCGCACGGCACACGATCGGCCGGGGAGGAGCTGACGTGTATCCCCCGCGCTTCCGCTACGCCGCGCCCCGCACGCTCGACGACGCGATCGCGCTGCTCGTCGAGAACGGCGACGACGCGAAGGTCCTCGCGGGCGGACAGAGCCTCGTGCCGCTGCTCAAGCTGCGGTTCGCCGCCCCCGCGCTGCTGGTGGACATCAACAACCTGCCAGGCCTCGGCCACCACCGCGAGGACGCCGACGGCACATTGCGCATCGGCGCGCTCTGCCGCCACGTCCAGCTGGAGCGCTCGGCGCTGCTGAAGGCCAAGCATCCGCTGATGGCGTCGGCGGCCCCGCTGGTCGCCGACCCGATCGTGCGCAACCGCGGCACGCTGGTCGGCTCGGTCTGCCACGCCGACCCGCAGGGCGACTGGGCGTCGGTGATGATCGCCCTCGGCGGCTCGATCGTCGCCAGGGGCCCTTCGGGGCAACGCACGATCCCGGTGGCGCAGTTCGTCCTCGGCCCGTTCCAGAACGCCCTTCGGCCCGGTGAGATCGCGGTCGAGGCGCTCGTCCCACCGGCCAAGGACCGGTCGTCGGGCACCTATCTCAAGCTGGAGCGCCGCGTCGGGGACTTCGCGACGGCGGGCGTCGCGGTTGCGCTCGAGATGTCGGGCGGGTCGGTGACCCGCGCGGGCATCGCCCTCACCGGCGTCGGCCCGGCGACGATCCACGCAGCGGCGGCGGAGGAAGCGCTGATCGGACGGCCGCTGACCGAGGACTCGATCGAGTTGGCTGCGACGCTGGCCGCCGAGGCCGCACAACCGCGCAGCGACCACCGCGGCAGCGCGGCCTACAAGCGCCATGTCGTGGCGACGTTCGTCCGCCGCGGCCTGGGCAGAGAACTGGAGGTGGTGGCGGTATGACCGCGCCAACCGACACCACGGCCCCAATCCCAGCCGCGACCTCGGCCGAGGAGCACGCCGTATGACCACGCCAACCGACACCACGGCCCCAATCCCAGCCGCGACCTCGGCCGAGGAGCACGCCGTATGACCACGCCAACCGACACCACGGCCCCAATCCCAGCCGCGACCTCGGCCGAGGAGCACTCGTCATGACTTCTTTCGCAGCCCGCGAGATCACCGAGAGCGGCGCCGACGAGTGTCGGATCACCGTGACCGTCAACGGCAAGCGGCGTGTCGTCGAGGTGGAGCCCCGGCTGCTGCTGGCCCATCTGCTGCGGGAGGGCCTCGGCCTCACCGGCACCCACCTCGGCTGCGACACCACCAACTGCGGCGCCTGCACCGTGCTCGTGGACGGCGCCCCCGTGAAGTCGTGCACCATGCTGGCCGTCCAGGCCGACGGGCACGAGATCACCACCGTCGAGGGCCTCGGCACGGCGAGCGAGCTGGACCCCGTTCAGGAGGGCTTCTCGGTCGAGCACGGCCTGCAGTGCGGGTTCTGCACCCCCGGCATGATGATGTCCGCCCGCGCCCTGCTCGACCGGAACCCGGAACCGTCGGATGAGGACGTCCGATGGGCGCTCTCTGGCAACCTCTGCCGCTGCACCGGCTACCAGAACATCGTGAAAGCAGTCCTGTGGGCGGCCCGCAAGAAGAACCCGGGGCGCCACACCCTCAGGGAGACACCACCAGGTGCGGAGGCAGCGGAATGACCGCTCTGGACGAGATCAAGATCGGTGGGCTCGGCGCGAACAGGCAGCGCGTCGAGGACGCCCGCTTCATCCGCGGCCGCGGGAACTACGTCGACGACATCCACCTCCCCGGCATGCTGCATATGGAGATCCTGCGCAGCCCGCTCGCGCACGCCAGAATCGTCTCGATCGACACCGCCAAGGCATGGGACATCCCCGGCGTCCGGCTGGTGCTCACCGGCGAGATGATGGCCCAGCGCAACCTCGCCTGGATGCCGACGCTCTCCTACGACACCCAGGCCGTGCTGGCCACCGACAAGGTGCGGTTCCAGGGCCAGGAGGTGTGCGTCGTCGTCGCGGACGACCCGTACATCGCCAAGGACGGGTGCGAGGCGATCGACGTCGAGTACGAGGCGCTGCCCGCGATCGTCAACCCGACGCAAGCGGCGGCGCCCGGCGCGCCGATCATCCGCGACGACAAGGAAGGCCAGGTCGACAACACCTGCTACCGCTGGGAGGTCGGCGACGCCGCGGCCACCGAGCGGGCGTTCGCGCAGGCCGACGTCGTGTCCTCGATCAAGTTGCACTACCCGCGCAGCCACCCGTCGCCGATCGAGTGCTGCGGCTCCATCGCCGACTACGACGCGGGAACCGGCAAGCTCACCGTCTACATGACGACCCAGGCGCCGCACATCATCCGCGCGGCCGTCGCGCTCATCGCCGAGCTGCCCGAGCACCTGATCCGGATCGTCTCACCCGACATCGGCGGCGGGTTCGGCAACAAGGTGCCGGTCTACCCCGGCTACGTCGCGTCGATCCTCGCGTCGATCCTGCTGGGCAAGCCGGTGAAGTGGATCGAGGACAAGTCGGGCAACCTGTCCTCGACCGGTTTCGGCCGCGACATGTACCTCGACGCCCAGATGGCGCTGCGGTCCGACGGCAAGATCCTCGCGGTGCGGATGCACGCCGACACCGACCAGGGCGCGTTCTTCGCCGACGCCCAGCCGAGCAAGTTCAAGATCGGGCTGCTGCACTCGGCGTTCGCCTGCTACAACGTGCCCGCCGGGGTCATCACCGCGCAGGGCCACTACACGAACAAGGCGCCCGGCGGCGTGGCCTACCGGTGCTCGTTCCGCGTCACCGAGGCGATGTTCTTCCAGGAGCGCATGGTCGCCGCGGCGGTGACCGACCTCGGCATGGACGCGGCCGAGTTCCGCCGCATGAACCTGCTGCGCGACGACCAGTTCCCGCACCGCACCGCGTTCGGCTTCCTCGTCGACTCAGGGCAGTACGAGAAGTGCCTGCAGCTGGGCCTGGACGCGATCGGCTACGAGGAGTTCAAGCTCGAGCAGGCGCAGGCCCGCCGCCACGGTCGGCTGCTCGGCATCGGGATCTCGACGATGACCGAGCCGCTCGGGGCGGGCAACAGCCGCGAGTACGACATCCTCGGCATCAAGATGTTCGACTCCGCCGAGCTGCGGGTGCACATGACCGGCAAGGCGATCCTGCGCACCGGGGCGAAGACCCAGGGCCAGGGCCACGAGACGACCTGGGCCCAGATCGTCAGCCACGAGCTGGGCATCCCGGCCGCCGACGTGATCGTCGAGGAGGGCGACACCGACACCGCCCCGTTCGGCATGGGCACCTACGCGTCGCGGTCGACGCCGGTGGCGGGCGCCGCCGTGGCGATGGTGGCGCGCAAGGTCAGGGCGAAGGCCCGCAAGCTCGCCGCGCACCTGCTCGAGGTGTCGGAGGAGGACGTGGAGTGGGAGCTCGGGCGCTTCTACGTGCGCGGCGCGCCGGAGCGCGGGGCGACGATCCAGGAGTGCGCCGCGGCGGCGTACTCGAACATGCCCGACGGCTTGGAGCCGGGGCTTGAGAACAACGCCTACTACGACCCACCCAACCTGACCTGGCCGTTCGCCGTCTACATCGCGACGGTCGAGGTCGACCCGGCGACCGGGGTGTGGGACGTGCTGCGCGTGGTCGCGGTGGACGACTGCGGCGTCCGGATCAACCCCATGATCGTCGAGGGGCAGATCATGGGTGGGCTGACCGAGGCCTACGCCATGGCGAACATGCAGTTCCAGACCTACGACGACGACGGCAACCAGGTCGGCTCCAACTACATGGACTACCTGCTGCCGACGGCGTGGGAGACGCCGGGCTTCGAGCTCCACGAGGTCGTCACCCCCTGTCCGCACCACCCGATCGGGGCCAAGGGCGTCGGCGAGTGCGCCGCCGTCGGCGGGCCAGCGGCGTTCGTCAACGCGGTGCACGACGCGCTCGCGGCGACCGGCGTCCGCAACATCGACATGCCGCTCCTTCCGGACCGGGTCTGGCAGGCCCTGCAGGACGGCAAGGACGTCTCAGGCGCGCCACCCGTGCGGAGCGACTCATGATCCTCAACAACGAGTTCACCGTCGCCGCGCCCGTCGACAAGGTGTGGGCGTACTTCCTCGACGTGCCGGGCCTCGCGCCCTGCCTGCCGGGGGCAACCCTCGTCGGGGATGACGGGAGCGGCACCTACGAGGGCAAGGTGGTGGCCGCGCTGGGCCCGGTGAAGCTCAACTTCAGCGGCACGGCCCGGATCGTGGAGGCTGACGAGGCGGCCCACCGGATGGTGCTGCGGGCCTCTGGCTCGGAGGACCGCGGCCGCGGCGAGGCGGAGATGACGATCACCGCGACGATGCGCCCGACCGGCGATGGCACCCGGGTCGCCGTGGCCCAGGACCTGTCCATCTCGGGAGCGGCGGCGAACTTCGGCCGGGGCATGATCGCCGACGTCACCAGCGTGCTGATGGGCAGCTTCGCCGAGTGCGTCCAGCAGAACATCATCTCCGGGTCCCGGGGCGGGACCGCGACGGCCGTGCGCGCCGCCGCCCCGGCAGGCGGGCTCGCGATCGGCGTGCGCGCCACGCTGATGGCGTTGAAGCGCGTCTTCGCCCGGTTCTTCCTTCCCTACGACAGGAACCGGTGAACCCAATGACGATCTCGGCAAAGGACGCCCGCTCCCGTGTCCACCACCGGTTTGGTGGGGGTGAATGAGGATGGTGCTCTGGTGGATCGGCAACGCCGTGCTGCTGTTCGTCGTGCTGCCGGTGGTGATTGCCCTGCTCAACCGGGTGCTCGCCGCGACGGAGCGCATCCGCGCGGCCTGTGACGACATCCTCGCCCACGCCGTCGAGCTGCTCGGCGAGGTGGACGACGTGCCCGAGCTGCTGGCCACGACGGACGCGGTCGTGACGCAGATCGCCGTCGGCGCCACCCGTTATGCGGGAAGCGTCGCGACGCTGTTGCCCCAGAAAGAGGAGTGACCATGCCTGCTGTCGCCTGGGTGACCGTGATCATCGCCGGGCTCATCGTCGCGATCACCGCGGTCGGCCTGTTCCGGGTGATCCTGCATCTGCGCCACGTGCACCTGACGCTCGGCGCCCTGCTGGGCGGGGTGCTGGCGGTCGCGGACAAGACCAGCACCGTGCCCACCGTCGTCGGCTCGGTGAACGCCAACCTGGCGCCGGTGCGCGCGTGGACGGAGACTGTGTAGACATGGTTCCCTACGGCTGGACGCTCGGGCTCGTGATCGGTCTGGTGGTGGTCGTCGCGGTGGTCGCGCTCGTCACCCCGATCCTCGTGTTGGCTTATCAGATCGGCACGCAGGCCAAGCAGCTCGACGAGGCGCTCGGTCGGGCGCGGGACAACACCGCGGGCCTCGCCGGGCTGAACACCACGATCGACCACGCCACCGAGATCATCGGCGGCCTGCGGCGCGGCCGCGCGCGGTTGGGGGGCTGAGATGCCGCCAGCGGAGATGCTGTCCGATGGCGAGATCACCTACTGGACGGTGATCCTGGTGCTCGGCGCGGTCGTCATCGTCGCGGTCGTGGTGCTGCTGTCGCTGCTGGTGGCGTTCGTCAAGCGGATCAACGCAGGCGTGAACACGATCGCGGGGACGCTCACGGCGATCAAGGAGAACACCGCAGACGCCCGGCTCATCCCGGCCACCGGCGACGGTCTCGACCTGGTGCTCGCCGAGGGCCTTCAGCATCACCTGTTCCTCGGTCGCGTCGTCGGGAAGGTGTGAGTCATGCTGCTGGTGCTGACGGTGGTCGAGATCGTCGTGCTGATCGCGGGCCTGGCGTTGTTCCTGTGGTGGGTCGGGTCGCTGCTGGCCAAGATCGCCACCACCCTGGAGGCGGGCGACGGGCTGGTCGCCGACATCGTCGACGACGCGCGGGTGATCAAGCCGGGGCTGGAGCACGTCAACCGCACCGGCGGCGTGGTGGCGAGCGCGCTCCCGCTGCTGTACGGGTTCGCCGAGCAGATACTGGCGAAGGTGGTCCCGGGCCCGGCCCGCACGCCCACGGCGACGCGGCGGCGCTCCCGGATCCACGAGATGGTCGGCTACCGCCCCGTGCGCGGATAGTGCGGTCCTGACCGTCATTTCCGCGCACGGGAGGCCCGGCGTGCCGACGGGTGCTAGCATTGATGGCATGACTGCCATCAGTGTGCGCAACCTGGACGAGCGCACCAAGGAACTGCTCCGCATCCGCGCGGCGCAGAACGGCCGCTCCATGGAGTCCGAGGTGCGGGCGATCCTGGAGGACGCCGTCCGCGGACCGTCAATCCGACCGGACCTGTTCCGCACCCTGCTCGAGCGCTTCGGCGAGCTCGGCGGCGTGGAGCTGGATCTGCCCGCCCGGGCGACCGCACCGCGGGCCGCCGACCTCCAGCCGTGATCGTTCTCGACACGAACGTCGTTTCGGAGCTGATGCGCGCTGTTCCCGACCCCGCCGTCCGCATGTGGGTGCAGAACACGGCCGACCTCGCGACCACCGCCGTCACGCTCGCCGAGGTCCGCTACGGGATCGCTCGACTGCCTGCGGGCCACCGACACGACCTGCTCGCCGATGCCGCTGAGGGGATCTTCTCCGCCTTCCGTGACCAAGTGCTCCCGTTCGACGCACCGGCCGCGCTGGAGTACGACCGGGTGGTGGTCCAGCGCGATGTCGCCGGACACCCGATCGAAGGGTTCGACGCCCAGATCGCGGCGATCTGTCGCGCCCGCGGCGCGCAACTCGCCACCAGGAACGTCAAGGACTTCCACGGCACCGGCGTCGTAGTGCTCGATCCCTGGCGGAGCTGACCGGCCCTAGCGCTCGGGATCGGGCAGCGGGGCGGTGTTGGGCGCGTCGGAGTAGGCCCCGATCCACTCCTCCCGCCACGCCGTGCCGTACTGCTGCTCGTTGCAGGACGGCTTGTACATGCTCACCAGCTCTGTGGCGATGGCCTCGCGGTGGCCACGGGTGCCGCCGGGCACCTCCAGGAAGGCCACGTGCACCTTCCACTTCGACCCTGCGCGCGCCGTCCAGCAGGCCGCGCGGCGGTGGCGGAACGGGAAGCCCTCGGCCGAGAGGTCGTCGGCGTGTCCGACGTAGGCGACCGCGTAGCGCTGCCCGTCGGGATCGGGGCGGTACATGATCGCGTAGACGCCGGGGCGCGCGGGCGGGGTCCAGCCGCCCAGCAGGCGAGGACCGGAGAAGGAGTAGCCCCCGAGAGTCCCGAGGCGGATCACCGGCCCAACTCTACGGCAGGGCGGGCAGGAGGTCCGCGAGCTCGGCGAGGCTGGCCAGATCCCGCCCGCGCACCACGACGTCGACGTGCGGCGCGGCGACCAGCATCCCGACGCTCGACGCCTGCCCGTGCGGGGTGCACCAGACGATCCGACGGCACTGGCGCGCCAGTCGCCCCATCGCCGCGTCCAGCACGTCGGGGTCGCCGCGGTCCATACCGTCGGAGCAGATCACGACCACTCCCCCGCGCGCCGCGCCCCGACGCCCCGCGCCACGGACGAACCGGTCGAGCGATGCGCCGATGCGGGTGCCGCCGTCCCAGTCCAGCACCATCTCCGCGGCCTCGGCGAGCGCGCGATCGGGGCTGCGGCGGCGCAGTGCGGGCGTGATGCGCGTGAGCCGGGTGCCGAAGCAGAACACTTCCACCCGCACGACCGCGCGCCGTGCCGACCACGCGAACTGAAGCAACGCCCGCGAGTGGTCGGCCATCGAGCCGGACACGTCCAGAATGAGCACCAGCGGCCGGGGCTTGACCCGGGGCTCCCGCCAGCGCAGCGGCACCGGTTCGCCTGCGAGGCGCAGCGTGTCCCGGACCGTGCGGGGCAGGTCAGGGCGCCTGCCCCGGCTCGACGGCCGGGAACGGCGGCTGCGACGGCGCGGCGGGTCCAGCCGGAGCCTCGCCGCGATCCGTGCGACGGCGCGCAGCTCGTCGGGGGTGCAGTCGGCGAACGCGCGGTGGCGCAGCACGTCGGCTGCTGAGGCGACCAACCCCATGGTGGCCAGCTCGTCCTCCTCCTCGTCCGCGGCGGGGGAGTCGAGGAGGGGTACCTCCAGCGCCGACTCGGCCTCGGGAGACACCCGCGCGGTGAGCCGCAGCATCTCGTCGACCGGCCGCCGCCTGCCGAGGAAGTAGGCGTGGAACACCTCGTCGTAGGC
Source organism: uncultured Actinomycetota bacterium (assembly GCA_963826705.1). Lineage (GTDB taxonomy): Bacteria > Actinomycetota > Actinomycetes > Mycobacteriales > Pseudonocardiaceae > Pseudonocardia. The sequence continues at coordinate 126,760 of CAWGYF010000014.1, read as the reverse complement.
GGCAAGATCTTCACGCCGGCTGACGAGCGTGGCGCGTCCGGTCCAGTAGAGATCGGTGAGGTCGGTGGGGTCGACGGTGGCGGCGGCGGCGCAGTACGCCGCGGCGTCGCCCGGCCCGACGGTGAGGCCCCGCGCCCGCAGCGCCCGCCCGAACCCGACGAGGACGGGCACCATCCCCCTCACCTCGACCACGTCACGACGCGGTGATCTCGTCGAGGCGCTCGCGGGCGAGCTCCAGGTCCTCCCGCTCCTTGAGCACGGAGCCGAGCGTGATGTCGGCCGCGTCGACAGACAGGTCGGTCTCGCCCAGCAGTTCGAGGGTGCGCGCCCAGTCGATCGTCTCGGCCACCCCGGGTGGCTTGGCCAGCTCCAGCTCACGCAGCCGGTGCACGGCGGCGACGACGCGCCGGGCCAGCTCGGGTCCCACTCCCGGATCACGGAGCGTGACGATCTCGACTTCGCGCTCCGCAGTGGGGTAGTCGATCCAGTGGTAGAGGCAGCGGCGCTTGAGGGCGTCGTGCAGCTCGCGGGTGCGGTTGGAGGTCAGCACGACCAGCGGCGGCGACGGCGCGGTGATCGTGCCGATCTCCGGGATGGTGATCGCGAAGTCTGAGAGCATCTCCAGCAGGAAGGCCTCGAACTCGTCGTCGGCGCGGTCGATCTCGTCGATCAGCAGCACGGCGCCTGATCCGGCGCGCAGGGCGTGCAGCAGGGGCCGCTCCAACAGGAACTCCGGCCCGTACAGGGCGGTGACCGACCCGGCGCCCGCGTCGAGCGCGCGGATTGCCAGCAGTTGGCGCGCGTGGTCCCACTCGTAAAGCGCCTGGTGGGTGTCGATGCCCTCGTAGCACTGCAGCCGCACCAGCCCTCTGCCGAGCACGGCGGCGAGCACCTTCGCGATCTCGGTCTTCCCGACGCCGGGCTCGCCCTCCAGCAACAGGGGCCGGTGCAGCGCGAGGGCCACGTGGACGGCAGTGGCCAGGCCGCGGTCGGCGAGGTAGGCGCCCTCGCGCAGCAGTCGTGTCAGCTCCGCGACGCCGGGGCTCACGCCTTCGATCTCGGGTCCTGTCCTGCGAGAAGCTCACCGATGGTTGTGGCACCGAGCTTGCCCTCGCGCGCCAGCAACTCTCGCCACGCAAGCCGCTGCTCGTCGTCGACCGGGCAGGCACCGACGTCTTTGAGCCTGCGACACACCTTTCCGGAGCCCGCTCCGATCTCGGCCAGCATGTCCGGACCGTCCTCACCCCGCGCGGTCCAGATGGCGCGCAGCACGGTCACACCCGGCTCCTCATCCATGGACCCATCGTTCTCCGCGCCGCGCTCTCGGGCAATCGCCGAATAACCGTTCCCTTAGCCCGACTGCGCGTGACAATGCCCTGGTGCCCCGTCAAGGAAGGTTGGTGCGGAAATCGGTGGATCCAGGTGCCGCAGGCGAGGCGCCGCCCGGTCCTCGTACCGGGCGTACTCGGGCCGGGCGGCAACGCGGCCTGCGAGTGCCTGGGGCGCCGAGCTCCGTGCCGAACCTTTCTTGACGGGGCGCTAGGTGACCCTCACCCAGTTGAGTGCCTTCGTGCTCGTGGCCCGGCTCGGCACGGTCAAGGCCGCCGCGACGGCGCTCGGGGTGAGCGAGCCCGCGGTCTCGCAGGCCATCGCGGCGCTGCGGCGCTACCTCGACGATCCGCTGCTGACGCGTACCGGGAACGGAATGGAGCTGACGGCGGGCGGGTCACGCCTGCTCACGATCGCCGCGCAGATGGTCTCGCTCGGCGCCGAGGCCGAGTCGGCGGTCCGCTCGGCACGGGGCGCCGCGGAGCAGCTGCGGCTCGTGGCGCCCAGCGCGCTCGTCGAGTTCGTGACGGCCCCGCTCGCCGACGCGTTCACCGCACGGTCCGCGGGATCCTTCGAGGTGTCGGCCGGGGTGTCGGCAACGGCGGAGATGAGCGCGCTCGTCGGCCAACGGCTCGCCGATGTCGCTCTGGGGCCTGACCTGTCCGGCGGCCCTGGTCTGGTCAGCGAGCCGGTCTTCCGAGCCCGCCTCGTGGTGCTGGCCGCGCCCGAGGTGCGTCTGCCGGGGGCGCCCGCCCAGTGGCCGTGGCTCGTCGACCCGTCGGCGACCGATCCGGGCAGCGACGTGAGCCGGATGCTGCGCGCGCTGAGTGTGCCGGAGTCGCGGCTGTCGGTCTTCCCCAACCAGACCGCGGCGTGGGAGGCGGCGGCGCGTGGCACGGGCGTGGCACCCGGCATCGCGCATCTCGCCGTCCATCAGCTGCGCAGACGCGAGTTGCAGGTCCTCGAGGTAGCGGGCACACCGATGGAGCTGTGTTGGCACGTGACGACGCTGGCCGCCGATCGCCGATCGCCCGCCGCGGGATCACTGCGGCATTTCCTGGGCACACCCGAGGCGATGAAGTTGCTCCGAGCACCGGGCGCGGGCGTTCCGCCGTCACGATTCCGGCCTCCCGTCTACGTGACCATTTGGAGCTAGTGGAGTATTCCGATTACGTCCAATCAGTTCAACGTCGTACATCGTGGGTAGCCAGATGTTCACGCGTGGTCATAGAGCGGTAACCTGCCGCCCCCCGTTCCTTCCCCGGACCCCGCTCCATGGGCGAGGTGTTGCGCAAAGAAATGGTGCACGACACGATGTGGAGAAAGCTCCTCGACACCCTGCCCCGCGGTTACAACCTGACCGAGGAGGACTGGCAGCGGCGGCATCGGATCAACCTCTGGCTGCTGGGCCTGCACGTCCCGGCGCTCGCCGGGTTCGGGCTCGCACTCGGCTACGCCCCGCTCACGATGGCGCTGGTGCTGATCACTCCGGTCGCCGCCGCGACGTGGGGCTATCGGCTTCGTCGCTGCCGCCGCACGTCGTCGGTGGCCGTGACCGGTGGGCTCTCGTATTGCTCGGCAGCGCTGGCGGGGCTGACCCACGGCGCCATCGAGGCCCACTTCCACTTCTTCGTCATCATCGGGTTCATTGCGCTGTACCAGGACTGGGCGCCGCTCCTCTTCAACATCGTCTTCACGGTGCTCAGCCACGGAATCGGCTCGGCGTGGCAGCAGAGCCTGATCTTCGACACCGCGGCAGGCCAGGCGAACCCGTGGCTGTGGCCGTTGATCCACGGCATCGCGGTGCTGTCTGCGTGCGCGGCAATCATGCTCCTCTGGCGGGTGACCGAGGATTCCCAATGGGACAAAGACGTGCTCACCAGACGGCTCGCCGACAACGAGATCAACCGGCGGCAGTTCACCTCCGACCTGCTCAGCAACCTCGCGCGCCGCAACCAGAGCCTGCTGCAACGCCAGCTGGACATCATCAACCAGCTCGAGGAGTCGGAGCAGGATCCCGACGCGCTCGCCGAGCTCTTCGCGCTCGACCACATCGCGACGAGGGTGCGGCGCAACGCCGAGAACCTGCTCGTGCTCTCCGGTGAACAGCCGCCGCGGACCTGGAGCGAACCGGTGCCGCTGCGCGACGTGCTGCGCGCCGCCATCGCCGAGACCGAGAACCTCGAGCGCGTCGTGTTCGTCGTCGACGAGCAGAGCGCCGTGGTGGGACACACCGTCACCGACCTGACCCACCTGCTGGCCGAGCTCACCGAGAACGCCGTGCGCTTCTCCGCGCCGGACACCACCGTGACGATCCAGGCCCGCTCCGACCAGGCTCGGCACGGGGGACACCTGATCACCATCGAGGACTGGGGCCTCGGGATGCTCGCCGAGCAGATCGGGGAGGCCAACGCGCTTCTCGCGGCGCCGCTTGACGTCGACTTGTCGATCTCGCAGCGCCTGGGCTTCCACGTCGTCGCGCGGCTCGCGGCCCGGCACGGGATCAAGGTGTCGCTGAGCGTCAAGCCGGAGTCGGGCACCACCGCACTCATCGTCCTGCCGCCCTCGATGTTCGCTCCGCTGCACTCGTCAGCTGGCGTGGACGGGGGCCCGGTCCGCCGCCACGTCGACGACCGCCCGAAGTCGCCCCGGACGGTCCCGCTCGATCACGCGGAGGCGCCTGCGCCGCGCCAACCGCCCGAAAACGCTGAGTGGACGGGCTGGACCGGCTGGTGGGACTCCGCAATCGCCTCCGCCATGCCCGCATTCGACCCGACCCCGGACGCCATCGACGGATCGGCACTAGCGACAGCCACCCCGGTTCCTGCGCCGCGTCCCCCCGCCAGCCAGCCCGCGAGGACGCTGAAACGCCGTGTCCCGCAATCGCACCTGATCGCGCAGCTACGCGAACCCGAACCCGAACCCGAATCCGAGCCCGCCGCCGACAGCCCCGGCCCGGCACGGACCACCGCCGAGACCGCGGCCGCCCTGTCGCGCTACCAGGCCAGCCGGGCCGCCGCCCAAGCCGCGGCCGAGAAGGGAAACCGCCGGGACGGCCCCGGGTAGGCCAGGAGGGCACCGGGTAGGCGCCGCCGCTGCCGTGCTGGGCCACGTCCAAACAGGGTGAGTCGACCGCCTGCCCACGACGACTCCGCCACTTCACCACGGGGAGTCGACTGCCATCACACGGCGAGTCTGCCGTTTCACCACGTGCGGGGGTGGGCCGACGGGTGCGGGTCGGGCGACACGGCACGGGTCGGGCGACGACGGACGCGGGTCGGGCGACACGACGCGACGCGGGTCGGGCGACGCGATGCGACGCGGTCGGGCGACACGACGCGGGTCCGGCGACACGGCACGGGTCGGGCAACACGGCACGGTCGGGCAACACGGCACGGGTCGGGCAACACGACGCGACGCGGGTCGGGCGACACGGCACGGGTCGGGCGACGCGACGCACGGGTCGGGCGACACGACGCGGTCGGGCGACACGACGCGGGTCGGGCGACGCGGCGCGGGTCGGACCGACCGCGCGCACCTTCTGGCATCGCTTCCGGCGTCGCCACCGACGACGCCAGCCCACTTCGCGCCGCCGCAACGCCACGTCGCACGCCGTATACGGCAAATGCTGGCTACTAAAGCGCAGGAGCGGCGCGTCTGGTGTGGTCTTGATCTCGGAGGGCCGGTCGTAGCGGGGTTGTCGGTCGTGGCAGCGTTTCTTGCGCTGACGACCTGCGGGCGGAGATCGCTGCGGCGTTCCTGAATCTCGGTGATCGTTTTGCCGAGGAGGGGTGCGCCCGGCAACTCGTGATCGGCAAAGATCCAGGTCTGGCCGCCGCCCGCCCATGGGAAGGCCGCTGAGCGTTGATCGCCGGTTGTGGGACATGAGGGCCATATATGGCCGTTATGTCCCAATCTTGGCGATCACGGTCCCCCGGGAGGCCCGCAGCCGGGCCATGATCGTCAAGAGTGGTGCCGGCGGCGCACCACTGCACTCCTGGCACCACTCAGGGCGATCACCCCGGCAACCGGGTCGAGCGTGCGGTCCTTGCGGGGCCCGGTCACTCTGCGCACTTCGTCGGTGCATCCTTCAGTCGGCGATCGTCACAGCTCGAGTGCTGTCTGTCCGGGCAACCATCAGCTGCCGGACGTCCTACGCAAGTAGCCGGCATTGCCGTGTACGGAGTGCGAGGTCGCCCGCGGCGTACGCAGTCGGCCTGCGCGGAGTGCGAGGTCGCCCGCGGCGGGCGCAGTCGGCCTGCGCGGAGTGCGGGGGTCGCCCGGCCCGCCGCCGGGCCACGTCCGAATGGCAGCAGGGTGGCACTGCTCCGACCCAGTCGCAGGGGTGTCACCCTGCTGCGACCCGGGCCGCCGCTCGCTCGACGGCGGCGCTCGGCGTTCGCCCTCTGGGAACGCCGACCCGAACGCAGTGCGAACGTCGCGTTCCTAGCGTCGCTGTTGGGCCGCGACGCAACCTGCCTCGGCTCCGCCGCATCGCTGCGGCGCCCACCTTGACCGAGGAGCCATCCGTGGACATCTCCGCACGCCACCTCCAGGCAGTGACCGGCCCAAACACGATCGTCACCGACGCCGCCGCGCTCGGCACCGTGCTGGGCATCTGGGCCCACCCCGACGATGAAGCCTTCCTGTCCGCAGGCCTGATGGCCGCCGCACGCGACGCGGGCAACCGGGTCGTCTGCGTCACCGCGACGCTGGGCGAACACGGCACCGATGATCCACAGCGGTGGCCGCCCGAACGGTTGAGCATCGTCCGCGAGCACGAGTGCCGGGCTTCACTGGCCGCGCTCGGTGTGACCGAGCACCATCTGCTCGGCATCACCGACGGCACCTGCGCCGCGGCCCCGCAGGCCGCGGTCGTCGGGCGACTGGCCGAGATCGTCGACGCCGTCGCACCGGACACGATCGTCACGTTCGGCCCGGACGGGATGACCGGTCACGAGGACCACCAGATCGTCTCGGCGTGGGCGACGGCCGCCCACGCGGCCGCGCTGTCGGACGCGCGGCTGCTCTACGCGACCACCACCGAGGAGTTCGTCAGGGCCTGGGAGCCCGCGCGCGAGGACTTCGACGTGTTCCTGGCCGACGGGCTGCCCCTGCGCACCCCGGCCGCCGAGCTGGCGGTGTCGCTGCGACTGGACCAGGCGCTGGTCGACCGCAAGATCGTCGCGCTGCGCGCGCAGGCCAGCCAGACCAACGGGCTGTTCGCGGCCCTCGGCGAGGACCGGGTGCGGCAGTGGTGGTCGACCGAGACGTTCGTCGCGGCGGACACCACGCGCTCCCGCACATACGAGTGGGGCACCTGGCGGGTGGTGGCATGACCACCGCGTCCGCGCACGACGCCGCGACCGTCCGGCAGGGGGTCCGGGACGCGGCGCCCGTCGCACTGGCTTACCTGCCGTTCGGCCTGGCGTTGGGCGCCACGCTGGCCGCCACCCACGTGGAACCGCTGCTCGCCTGGTCGTCCTCTCCGCTGCTGTTCGGCGGCGCCGCCCAGCTGCTCGCGGTGAAGCTGCTCGACGGGGGCGCGAGCGCGGTCGTCGTCGTTCTCGCCGCGCTGGTCGTGAACGCCCGCATGCTGCTCTACAGCGCGGCGCTCGCTCCGCACACCGCAGACTGGTCCCCGCGAAAGCGATGGGCGGCCGCCTACCTGTTGGCCGATCCCGTCTACGCCCTGGCCATCGCTCGCTTCGAGCGGGCCGACGGGGGCGGCAGCGCGCGCGAGAAGTTCCGGTACTACCGCAGCTGCGCCCTCGTGATCTGGACGGCATGGATGGCCCTGACCGGCGCCGGGGTCCTGCTCGCGGGCGTCTTGCCCGATTCGCTGCACCTGGAGCTGGCGGCGCCGCTGACCTTCCTGCTCCTGCTGCTGCCGTTGCTGACGACGAAAGCGGCCTACGGCGCGGCCGCGACCGGCGGGTTCGTCGCCGTCGCCACGTCGGGGCTGCCTTTGGGCCTGGGTCTGCTCGTCGGGGCGGGCGCGGGCATCGCGGTCGGCGGGCTCGTCGAGCTTGTCGGAGCCCGCAATGGATGAGCTGCTGACGCTCGTCCTCGTCGGCATGGGCACCTACGCGATGCGGGCAGTGTTTCTGCTGACGGCCCGGCATCGGCCGCCCGAGCCGGTGACCAGGCTGCTGCCGCACGTCGGACCCGCGGTGCTGGCCGCGATCACGCTGCCCGCACTCGTCGCCCCCCGCGGGTCGGTCTCCCTCGTCGAGACCGCCCCCGCACTGCTTGCCGCCGCCGTCGCCTTCCTGGTCTGGCGGCGCGTTCCGAGCCTGCCACCAGCTCTGTTCGGCGGCCTCGCCGTCTGGTGGCTCGCGTCATGGGGGCTCGGCGCCCTCTGATCAACCCTTGAAAGGGAGAACGTCATGAAGATGTGGATCCGCGAGCTCGGCCCCGGCGAGTTCGACGTGCTCGACGCCGTGTTCGCGGGCCTGTCGCCCGGGAGCCGGTTCAACCGCTTCCACGCGGGGATTCCCCGCATGCTGCCAGTGGTGCGCGACGCGCTGGCCGCCGTCGACGGACGATGCCACATCGCCGTCGCGGCCTACGTCGACGACGAGCCGATCGGGATCGCCCGCTTGATCGCCGCCCACGACCGCCCGGCCGACATCGCGGCCGAGGTCGTCGACGGCTGGCAGGGCCGCGGAATCGGGACCCGGCTGGTCCTCGCCGTCGTGGAGCGGGCGCGCGCGGTGGGCCACACCGTGGTGGAGGCCGAGATCATGGCCGAGAACCGGGCGGTGCGGCGGTTGATCGAAAGGGTCTTCCCCCACGCGACGGCCACAGTGGACCACGCGGAGATCACCTACCAGGCCGACCTTTCCACCGGACATCGGGAAGAACCCAACGCCGCCTGACCAGGCGCATACTGCTGACCGACCCCGGGAGGTGCCGGCGTTGCTGCACGTCACCCTGCTGGGCGAGCAGGTGCTCGCCGACGCCGCGGGCACGGTCCGGCTGCGGTCCTCCCGCACGATCGCCCTGGTCGCCTTCCTGGTCGCGCACACCGACAAGCCGCAGACCCGCCAGCACATCGCCGCGCTGTTCTGGCCGGACTCGACCGACGAGCAGGCCCTGACCAACCTCCGCCGCGAGCTGCACCACCTGCGGGGTGCGCTGGGTGGAGACCCGGCACTGGTCGTGACCTCCCGCGACCTGTGCTGGCAGGACACGGCGACGATCACCGTCGACGTCCGCGAGTTCGCCAGCGAACGGGCGGCCGCCCTCGCCGCGGCACGCGCCGACGACGTCGACGCGGTGCTCGCGCACGCCACCGTCGCCGTCGACCGGTACCAGGGCGAGTTCCTGCCGGGCAGCTACGAGGACTGGGCGTTGGAGTTCCGTTCCGAACTCGAACGCCAATGCGTCGAACTGCTCGACCTGCTCCGCGACACCCGGGCGCGGACCGGCGACCTGACCGGCGCGGTCGACGCGGCTCGCCGCCGGATCCAGCTGCGGCACCTCGAGGAGATCGGCTACCGGGCGATGATGGCGCTGCAGGGCGACCTCGGCGACCGGGCCGGTGCCGTGAGCACCTACCACCACTGCGCGTCGGTGCTGGAGCGCGAGCTGGGCGTCGAACCGGATCCGGCCACGCGGGCGGTGCTGAACAAGCTCCTGGCCCGCGCGGGTCCGGCGCTCACCGCGATGCCTGCCCCCGAGCCGACAGGCGCGCGGTCAGGACCTGCGGCAGCGCCGCTCGTCGGGCGCGCACGTGAAGCCCGTGCGCTGCTCGCCGCGTGGCGCGCGGCGGCGGCAGGCAGGCCTGCGGTGGTGGTGGTCCGCGGCGACCCGGGCGTGGGCAAGAGCAGGCTCGTGGCCGAGGTCGCCGCCGTCTGCAGGGGCGAAGGTGCGATCGTGGCGCAGGCGCAGTGCTTCGGGACGTCAGGGCGCCTCGCGCTGGCGCCGGTCGGCGACTGGCTACGGATCCCCGAGGTCCAAGCAGCGCGGTCGGCGCTCGACCCGCTGTGGCGCCTGGAGGTCGACCGACTGGTGCCGTCGGGCCGCACTCGGCGCGACCATGCCACCGGCCAGCGGGCGATGGTCGACTCCTGGCAGCGCCACCGCTTCTACGAGGGGCTCACCCGAGCCCTGGTCGAGGTCGGTCGACCGCTGTTGTTGGTGCTGGACAACCTGCACTGGTGCGACCAGGAGACGCTGGCGTTCATCACGTTCTGCATGGGCCTCGCCACGGACGCACCGATCATGGTGGCGGCGACCATGCGCGACAACGACCAGGACCGGGAGCCGGGGCTCGGGGAATGGATCGCCCGGATGCGCGCCGCAGGCTTGCTCACCGAGATCCCGCTCGGGCCGCTGGAGGCCGAGGACACCGGAGCGCTGACCGAAGCGATCATCGGGGCGCCGCTCGCCGCGGCCGACGTCGAGCTGGTGCACGTGACGACCGGCGGCTATCCGCTGTCGATCATCGAGGCCGCCCGCAGCGTGGACGACGATCCCGCAGGCGCCCTCCCGGCCGGGAACCTCACGTCCGTGCTCCATCAGCGCTGGGAACAGCTGAGCCCGACCGGCCGCGCGGTGCTCGGGCTGGCCGCTGCCGTCGGCCGGGACTTCACCCTCGACCTGTTGACCGAGGCGAGCGACCTGCACGCAGACGAGGTGGTCCGGGTGGTCGACGAGCTCTGGCGGCGGCGGATCCTGCGTGAGGTCGGCGACGGCTACGACTTCTCCCACGACCTGCTCCGCGAGGCGGCCTACGGAGAGGTCAGTCCGCCCCAGCGTTGGCTGCTGCACCGGCGCATCGCCCAAGGGCTGGAGCTGCTGCACGCCGATGACCCGGACGCGGTCTCGGCCCAGCTCGCGGAGCAGTACGCCCGAGGCGGCCGCGGGGAACGTGCGGTGACCTACTACAGCCGCGCCGCGGAGATCGCCGACTCCATGTTCGCCCATGCCGAGGCGATCCGCCTCTGCGAGGCCGCCTTGTCGATCATCCGTCGCATGCCGGACGGGGCGGACAAGGCAGCAAAGGAACTGAAGGTGCTGCAGGCCATGGCCGCCCCGCTCAGCGCCCGGCACGGCTACTCCTCACCGCAGTTGCGGGAGACATTGGAGCAGGCCATCGCCGTCGCCGAGCGCCTCCGTCGGCGCGGCGCGCTGATCAACGGCCTCATCGGACTCTGGTACTCCCAGTACGTGCGTGGCGAGGCCGCGGCCGCGAAACGCACCGTGGACAGGGCGCTGGCACTGGTGGAACCGGCCTCCGAGCTGAGCGGGCCCGTCCACTTCGAGGCGGGCGTCGCGGCAATCACCCTCGGACGGCCCGCCGAGGGCTTGCGGCACCTGGCCATCGCCGCGAGTGGCGGCCGCACCGCGTCGCTGTGGGTCGGCACGGATCCCGACGTGCACGGCATGGCCTTCGCCGCGCACGCCCACTGGCTGCTCGGCCACGACGAGGACGCCCAAGCCAGCGCCGCCGGAGCCGTCGCGCTGGCCCGCGCCACCGGCAGCCCCTTCAACCTGGCTATCGCGTTGGGCTACCGCGCGGTCACCCACCATCTGCGGGGCGACCTGCCCGTGTTGGCCACAAGCGTCGCGGAGCTGCAGGAGCTGTGCCTGCGCTACGACTTCGCCTACTACGGCGAGTGGGGGCTGATCCTCGACGGCTGGGTCCGCGGCGGCGTGGAGGGCCTCGACCTCGCCCGTCAGGGCATCGAGACACTGACGGCCGCAGGCGCGTTCACGCGGATGCCGTACTGGCTGTCGCTCGTCGCCGACCTGGCTGCCCGCGCAGGCCGCCCTGACGAGGCCGCCGCGACGCTGGACGCGGCACTGGCGGCCGGGCAGGCCCGCGACGACCTGTGGTGGCTGCCCGAGGTGATGCGCATGCGCGCCGCCTACGAGGGCCGGGAGCAGTCGGTGCAGCGGCTCACCGCAGCCGCGCGGATGGCCACCCGACACGGCAGCGTCGCCCTGCTGCGGCGTTGCCGCGACGACCTCGCCGCACTCGGCGTCCCGGCACAGGCGTTCGGCGTTCCCCCGACGTCCTGAGCCGCTGCCCCGCGGGGCGAACGCTGCGTGAACGGGGCGTTCTTAGCGTTGGAGGTGGCGCGCTCGACCCGCGAGCGCCGAACTCGAACGGGGCCATCCATGACCATCAGCCCGGTCCGCGACACAGCGGTGTCCTACGACGGTCTCGCCGCCACGTTGCACGGCGAGCTCATCCGACCCGGTGACGCCGCCTACGACGACGCACGGGCGGTCTACAACGGCATGATCGACAAATACCCGGCGGCCATCGCCCGCTGCCGCGACACCGCCGACGTGATCACCGCAGTCACCTTCGCCCGCGCCAACGGGATCGAGATCGCCGTCCGCGGAGGCGGCCACCAGGCCGCGGGCCTCAGCGTCGGTGACGACGCGCTCGTGGTCGATCTCTCGGCGATGCGCAGCACCACCGTCGACCCGCAGCAGCGCACCGTGCGCGTCGATCCCGGCTGCACCTGGGGCGACGTCGACCACGCGACCGTCGCCTTCGGCTTGGCCGTCCCGTCCGGCTTCATCGCCTCCACCGGCGTGGCCGGACTGGCGCTGGGCGGCGGGATCGGCTACCTGTCGCGCCGGTTCGGCTTGACCGTTGACAACCTGCTGTCCGCCGACGTTGTACTCGCCGACGGCCGGTTCGTCACCGCGAGCGCGACGTCGCACCCCGACCTGTTCTGGGCGCTGCGCGGCGGCGGCGGGAACTTCGGCGTCGTCACCTCCTTCACGTTCCGCTGCCACGAGATCGGCGACCACGGCACGATCATCGGCGGCCCGGTGTTCTACGACATCGCCGACACCGCCGAGGTCATGCGCTGGTACCGCACGCTGCTGCCTGCACTGCCCGAGGAGCTCAGCGGCTGGATCGGGCTGCTGACCATCCCGCCGGTCGCGCCCTTCCCCGAGGAGCTGTGGGGCCGCAAGTCCTGCGCGATCGTGTGGTGCTACACCGGCGAGAACGACCGCGCCGACGAGGTGCTCGCACCGATCAGGACATTCGGCGCCCCGCTGCTCGTCGGGCTTTCGGCGATGCCCTTCACCGCCCTGCAGGGCGCGTTCGACCCGCTCTACCCCGCGGGCCTGCAATGGTACTGGCGCGCGGACAACTTCCAGGAGATCACCGACGCCGCGATCGAGGTGCACGAGCGGTTCGGCGCCTCGCTGCCCACCGGACACTCCACGATGCACCTCTACCCCATCGACGGCGCCGCAGCACGGATCGCCTCCGACGAGACCGCCTTCGCCTACCGCGACGGCGGCTGGGCGGGCATCATCGTCGGCGTCGACCCCGACCCGGCGAACGCCGAGCGGATCACGCAGTGGACCAAGGACTACTGGGCCCAGCTGCACCCCACCTCGTCGGGCGGCGCCTACGTCAACTTCCTGATGGACGAAGGCCAGGAGCGGGTCAAAGCGGCCTATCGCGGCAACTACACCCGCCTCGCCGAGATCAAGCGGCGCTACGACCCGGACAACGTCTTCCACCTCAACCAGAACATCCTGCCTGCGGCAACATAGGTCAAGGCCTGCCTTGGGCGCTGCGGGATGTGGAGGCTGCGTCGAGATGACGGTGAGCGGGGTTTTGGTTGGGCGGAACCCCGTTGGTGGCAATCTCGGGGGGTGACTGGCCGGCCCAGCGCCGGTAACAACGCCGTCAACCTGGCTTGGCCCGCGGGCCGAGAAACCCGCCGTGACACCACCCCGCGGCGGGCCCGGCTGGACAAGATCGGCGGAAGTGGTGCCACCCATGCGGATCCGCACCGCTGACACCACAACCAGCGATCACTCCCTGACCACACCGGGCAAGATCGACGGAAGTGGTGCCACACGTGCACAGGTGCACCGCCGACGCCACTGCCAGCGATCACCCCTGCGCACACCGGGCAGCGCTCAGCTGCGGCGGAAGGTCGGGTAGCCCGCGGCCGCCTCCTCCTGGCACTTCTGCCGGTAGGTGCCCACCCCGCCGATGTAGGAGAGCAGGCGCCGCGGCTTCCCGGGGATGTTCGAGCCCATGTACCAGGAGTCGGTCTTGGGCACGAGGGTGGCGTTGGCGAGCGCGTCGTGGTGTTCGACCCAGGCGTCCTGCCCCTCCTTCGTCGGCTCGATCACCGACTTGCCCTCCTCGCGCAGCGCACGGATGGTGTCGTTGATCCACTCGGTCTGCTGCTGCAGGCACGTGGTCATGTTGCACAGCGCCGCAGAGGGGGCGAGCGGCACCGCGGTGGTCAGCAGGTTCGGGTAGCCCTCGACCATCAGCCCCATCGTGGTGCGGATGTCGCGCCCCCAGTCCTCGGCGAGGCTGCGCCCGTCGCGGCCGCGGATGTCGATGCGCGCCAGCGCGCCGGTGCCCGCGTCGAACCCGGTGGCCATGATGATGACGTCGAGTTCGTGGACGGTGCCGTCGGCGAGCTCGATGCCCTCGGGGGTGATGCGGGCGATCGGGTTGTGGCGCACGCCGACGAGCTCGACGTTGTCGCGGTGGTAGGCCTCCAGGTAGTTCCGCTCGAGCGGCACACGGTGGGTGCCGAACCCGTAGTCGGCGTCGGTCGGCACCAGGATGTCGATCAGGCGCTGGTCCTTGAGGCGGGCGCGCATCTTGTCGCGCACGAACTCCGACACCTCGTGGCTCACCTCCTCGGAGAAGAACACCTCCCCGAAGCTCGCCAGCCAGAACTTCAACGAGCCGTCGGCGTAGACCTCCTCCATGATCTCCAGCCGCTGCTCGGGCGTGCAGTCGGCCCACGCGTGCTCCCAGTCGTACTCGAACCCGGTGAACGTGTGCGGGATGGTCTCCTTCAGCTCCGTGAACCGCTTCTTGTAGGCGGCCTGCTCCTCGGGCCCGTACTTGGGGTTCTTCATCGGCAGCGTGTACTGCGGCGTGCGGGCGAACACGGTGAGGTGCCCGACCTCCTCGGCGATCGTCTGGATCACCTGGATGCCGGTGGCCCCGATCCCGATCACGCCGACCCGCTTCCCGGCGAGCTCGACGGGCTCCTTCGGCCAACGGGAGGTGTGGAAGATCGGGCCGCGGAAGCTGTCCTGGCCCTCGAACATTCGCCTGCGGCGCCGACAGCATCCCGCCGCAGGTGACGAAGAACTGGGTGTCGATGACGTCGCCCCGGTCGGTGCGGATGGTCCAGCGGCCGCGTTCCTCGTCGAACTGGGCACTCTCGACCCGGGTGGAGAACTGGATGTCGCGGCGCAGGTCGAGCTTGTCGGTGACGTACTGCATCCAGCGTTCGATCTCGGGCTGGCCAGGGAACTTCTCGCTCCAGCCCCACTCCGTGTAGAGCTCCTCGGAGAACAGGTACTGGTAGATGTAGCCCTCGCTGTCGAAGCGGGATCCCGGGTAGCGGTTCCAGTACCAGGTGCCCCCGACGTCGGAGCCCGCGTCGTAGGCCCGCACCGCCAAGCCCTGCTCCCGCAGCTGGTGGAGCTGGTACAGCCCGGCCACGCCTGCGCCGAGCACCACCGCGTCGAGCTCGAGCACGCCATCCTTGGTCTCGGTCACGGACGTCATCGTCGATACCTCTTTCATGGGCCTGGTGGAGACAAGCCATGGTGTGCGCTGTCCCACGGGGCAGGGGTGTCCCAAAACCGGACGGTTTCAGGCGGTGATCCCGTACTGGCGGATCTTCCGGTAGAGGGTGGAGCGGGCCAGGCCGAGCGCGGCGGCCGCGGCCACCCGGTTGCCACCCGCCTCCCGCAGCGCGACGACGATCGCGTCGCGCTCGATCTCGTCGACGGGCCGCAGCGCACGCCGGGGGGCGCTGTGGCAGTACGCGGGCAGGTCCTCGGCCTCGACGCGGCCCACGGGACGCCGCCGCAGCGCGCACGTCAGCGCCTCCGAGAGCTGGCGCACGTTGCCCGGCCAGCGGTACTGCGCCACCAGGCGCAGCGCCTCGCGGGACAGCCGCACGTCCCGGTGAGGGGCGATGTCGGCCAGCACCGCCGCGACGACGGCGGGCAGGTCGGGCGAGCGGTGGCGCAGCGGCGGCACGGTGGCCGACGCCCGGAACAGCGCCAGTATGCCGTCCGGCCGCCCGGCGTCGGTCGCGGTGGCCGCGAGTGCGCAGGCACTCCGCCCAGCGCGGCGCCCAGCGCATCGGCGGCCGTCCGGGACAGGGTGTCGATGTCGCGCAGCACGTGCAGCACCGCTCGCCCGGACGCCCTGAGCAGCCGGTCCGCGATGTCCCGCGGCGCCTTCTCGACGGCGTCGGGGGCGATGCTCACCGTGTGTCCGTCGCGGTGGATGCGCCCGAACAGCTCAGCCAGAAGGGTGGCCCGGCCGGTGCCCCGCTCCCCGAGGACAAGCACCGGGTCGCCCGTGCGGAGTGCGGCCTCGACCGTCGACGCGGCGAGGCGCCACGCCGGGCAGCTGCCCCCCGCGCTCCGCCCGGGTGCTTCGGGCGGCGACGCGGGCGCGCGGCCGTCGCCGTCCACCTCGCTGAGCAGCACGACCACGGCGACCATGCCCGCGACGTCATAGCCGAGGGTGACCGTCGAGCCGCGCAGCCGCACCCGCGCTCCGGAAGGCAGGTTGACAGGCTCGTCGACGGTCGGCAGGCGGTGCATCACGAACCGCACGTGCTCCTGAAGCGCCTCCCGGTCACTCGCGTCGAGCATGGTCTGCATCGTCGAGTTGGCCATCACCACCCGCGGCCCGACGGCCAGCACCGCCTGGCGACCACGGGCGTCGACCCGGGAGTAGACGTCGAACAGCGCCTGCTGGTGCTGGTTGCGGTCCATGAGCAGGTTGCGCTCGATCCGCGACGCGGCCGACCGCACGAGCGAGTGCAGGATCGGCGACGAGTGCTCGCTGAGGCAGCTGATGTCGAGCACGCCCAGGATCCGCCCGGAGAACGGGTCGCGGACCGGGGCGCCCGCACACGCGAACGGCTGCAGCGCATCGACGAAGTGCTCGGCGCCGACGATGTGCACGGACTCACCGAACTCCAGCACCGTGCCGACGCCGTTGGTGCCGACGGCGCCCTCGGCGTAGCCGAAGCCTTGCGCGAAGTACACCCGGTCGGCGACCCGACCGAACCAGGAGTCGCTGTCGCGGCGGGCCAGCAGCCTGGCCTGGTGGTCGGTCAGCGCGACGCACATCGGGATGTCGGCGATCTGCTCGGCCAGTTGCTCGATCACCGGCTGGGCGCAGCGGACGAGCCGTGACCCGAGGTCGAGGTCGGGGAAGTACTCGCTCGACACCTCATTCGGCTGCACGCCAGAGGACATGCTCCGCCGCCAGGACGCTGCCACGTGCTCGGGGACGCCGTGCAGGTGCGGGTCGATCCCGTCGAGGAAGTCGGCGCGGGCCGCCACCAGAACCCTGCGGTCAGCGAGCTCCCCCATGGCGGCCACACCTCCTCGTGTGTCTCCCATCGTCCGCGGTCGGTCAAGGGCCCGAGGTGTCCCACTTTCGGACATCTCCCGGTGTGGGACGCGCCCCACAGTGGGCCTCATCCGCGACGCCAGGAGACGCCATGATCGACAACCCGTTCTACAGCCCTGAGTTCCACGGCGACTACGAGGTCGTCTCGATCGGCCGTCTCGAGCTGGAGGAAGGCGGGGTCATCGAGGACTGCCGCCTGGCCTACACCACGTGGGGCACGTTGAACGACCGGGGAGACAACGCGATCCTGATCACGACCTGGTACTCGGGCACCCACCAGATCTGGCGCGACGTCTACGTCGGCCCCGGGCATGCCCTGGACCCCGAGCGGTACTTCATCATCTGCATCGACCAGATCGGCTCCGGGCTGTCGACCTCACCGCACAACGCCCCCGAACCGATCAGCATGTCCCAGTTCCCGCACGTGCGCATCGGCGACGACGTCGTTGCCCAGGAGCGGCTGCTGCGGGAACACCTCGGCATTCAGACGCTGCAACTCGTCGTCGGCGGGTCGATGGGCGCGCAACAGACCTACGAGTGGGCGGTGCGGTTCCCGGAGAAGGTGCTGCGGGCGGCACCGATCGCGGGCACGGCGCAGAACACCCCCCATGACTTCCTCTACACCAAAGCCCTGATCGGGCGATCACCTCCGATCCGGGCTGGAACGGCGGCCAGTACACGTCCAACACCGAGGTCGTGGCAGGCCTCAAGCGACACGCCGGGATCTGGGCGGTGATGGGCTTCTCCACCGAGTTCTGGAAGCAGGAACTCTGGCGAGCGCTGGAGTTCACCTCGAAAGAGGAGTTCATCGAAGGCTTCCTGGAGCCCTACTTCATCGTGTTGGAACCCCAACGACCTGCTGTGCATGGCCTGGAAATGGCAGCGCGGCGAAATCGCCCGCCACACCGGCGGCGACCTCGACGCTGCGCTGGGCGCGATCACCGCGAAGACCTTCGTCATCCCGATCGACGAGGACATGTTCTTCCCGGTGCGCGACTGCAAAGCCGAGCAGGAGCACATCAAAGGCAGCGAGCTGCGGGTGATCGAGGACCTGCTGGGCCACCTCGGCCTCTTCGGCGTCGCCCCCACCTACATTCCTCAGGTCGACCAACACCTCGGCGACCTGTTGGCGACGAAGGTCTGAGCGGCCCGGCTGCTCACCGTGGGGAAGCGGGCCGATCCCCGACCTCCGATGAGTTCGCGCGCCCCGGGTGGTCTGCTTACCGACAGCATCCCCACCGAGGAGGAAACCCCATGTCCACCCCTACGGCCCAGGTCCAGAAGATCGCCAACGTCGTCATCCCCGTCACCGATGTCGATGCCGCGATTGACTTCTACGCCGGCAAGCTCGGCCTGACCAAGCGCACCGACATCCCGTTCGGCGGCAAGTACCGCTGGGTCGAGGTCGCGCCGGAGGGCGCCGACACCGTTATCGCGCTGGCCCCGCCCGGACCGGAAGGCACGGCAGGGGGCGCGCAGACCGGCATCAGCCTGCAGACCGACGACATCGACACCTACCACGCCCAGCTCAAAGCAGCGGGTGTCGACGTCGATACCGAGATCAGCCGCATGGGCGGCCCCGTGCCGCCGATGTTCTGGCTGCGCGACCACGAGGCCAACGTGCTGCTCGTCGTCGAGGTCCGCTGACAGGGGGTTCCGCTCGAGCAGTCCGCAGCTGCAGGCGGCCGCGCGGCCAGTCCGCGCGGCGCCGAACATCACGAAGATGACGAACCTGGCCACCGGCAGCCCCCCGCGACCCCCCGTCCCATGATCCGCGGTCAGACATCAGGCGGCGGTGGGTTGGGGCGGGGGTCTTCGCCGGGGGACGCTCCGGATCGACCCCGATCTTGCCCAGTGTGCGCAGGGGTGATCGCTGGTAGTGGTGTCGGCGGTGCACCTTTGCACGTGTGGCACCACTTCCGCCGATCTTGCCCAGCCGTGCCCGCAGCGGGGTGGTGTCACGGCGGGTTTCCCGGCCTGTGGGCCCCGGCCGGGTTGGCGGCGTTGTTCCCAGCGCTGGACCCCCCGCTCCAAGCATCAAACCTGCATGTTGATAACCGGCGCGTCCTTAAGAGCGCCCGGCACATGAGGCACGTGGCGTGGCGGGACAGGGTCTTCGCAGGGTCCGCTGTCGCTTCGCAGGGTCTGTGGACCCTGCGAGGTGCATGCGCGGTCTGCGAAGTGGCCCGGGTTGGCGGCGATCAGCCCGGGCAGGCGGGGTGAGGGTCAGGTCCCCAGGTGCGGTCGCACCCCGTGGACACCGACTGCGCACCCCGCGGGGTGTCGCGCACCCCGTGCGCACCCCGCGGGGTGACCCCGTGCGCACCCCGCGGGGTGACCCCGTGCGCACCCCGCGGGGTGACCCCGTGCGCACCCCGCGGGGTGACCCCGTGCGCACCCCGCGGGGTGACCCCGTGCGCGACGTGCGGGGTGTCGTTGCGGGGGGCGCAGTGGGCTGATGGCGACCCGACGTGGCGGACGTGGCCGGGGGATGGTCGTGGCGTGATCGCGGGAGGCTCGTCACGTCTGTTGAGCCGGTGATCGCCTGCAGTGGTGCCCGAGGTGCACCACTGCCCTTGCGGCACCACTTTCGCCGATCATGCGCGGCCAACCGTCAATTGCCGGGCGCTAAGTAACCGGCACTGGGATCGACCCGCGGCGGTGGGTAGAAGCGCGACAGTTCAGCGCTGGATCGACTTCACCTCCAGGAACTCCTCCAAGCCGAATCGGCCGAGCTCGCGCCCGTTGCCGCTCTGCTTGTATCCACCGAAGGGAGCCATCGGGTTGAAGGCGCCGCCGTTGACGTCGACCTGCCCGGTGCGCAGGCGCTTCGCGACAGCCAGCGCGTGCTCGGGCTCGCCGAACACGGCACCGGCGAGGCCGTAGACCGTCGAGTTCGCGATCGCGACGGCCTGCTCCTCGTCGGCATAAGGGATCACCGACAGCACCGGCCCGAAGATCTCCTCCTGCGCGATGACGGCCCCCGGCTCGACTGCCGCGAAGATCGTCGGCCGGACGTAGGCGCCGTGTTCCAGCCCGTTGACGGGGCCGGTGCCGCCGAACGCCACCGTGGCACCGTCGGCGACGCCGCGCTCCAGGTAGCCGTTCACCCGCTCCTGCTGCGCGGCCGAGGACATCGGTCCGATCCGGGTGGTCTCGTCGGCGGGGTCGCCCACCGCGTACCTCCCGGCCGCAGCCACCGCCATCTCGACGATCTCGTCGTGCCGCGCGGCAGGCACCAGCATGCGCGTCCACGCCGTGCACGTCTGACCACCGTTGATCCACGCGTTGGCCAGCCCGATCTTGACGGCCTTGCCGAGGTCGGCGTCGTCGAGGATCACGTTCGCCGACTTGCCACCCAACTCGAGTGCGACCCGCTTGACCGTGTCGGCCGCCACCACCGATACGCGCTTGCCTGCCCGCGTGGACCCGGTGAACGACACCATGTCGACACCGGGATGCGCGGCGATGGCCTCACCGACGACCGGGCCCTCCCCGTGGACGATGTTGAACGCGCCCGGCGGCAGGCCTGCTTCGGCAGCCACCTCGGCGAGGATGACCGCCGTCAGCGGTGCGATCTCGCTCGGCTTGAGCACCACCGTGCAGCCTGCCAGCAACGCGGGTGCGACCTTCGCGACGATCTGGTGCAGCGGGTAGTTCCACGGCGTGATCGCGCCGACGACCCCGACCGGCTCGCGGACGACGAGTGAGTTGCCGATCTCCTCGGTCCATCCGAAGGTCGCGGCCAGCGCCGCGACTCCCGCCGAGGTCGCCACCGGCAGCCCGGCCTGGACGGTGCGGGCGAAACTGATCGGCGAGCCCATCTCGGCACTCACCGAGGCCGCGACGTCGGCGCCGCGGGCCTTGAGGCCGTCCGAGATCCGCTTGACGACCGCGGCGCGCTCGGCAACCGGAGTGGTGGACCAGCCTGCCAACGCGGCACCCGCCGCGGCGACCGCGCGGTCCACATCGGCAGACGTGCCTGCAGGTACCGCGGCGATGGTCTCGCCGGTGGCCGGGTTGACCACCTCGAGCCGCTCGGTGCCGCCCGCGACGTACTCGCCGCCGATCCAGTGCTGGGGTGCGTTCTGCGTCGGTGCCGCCATCCACCCAGCCTTCACGCTGCGCGGTCGAAACGCGAGCCCTGCCAGGGGCTCAGCGAAACCAGCGACCGCCCTCCATCTCGGCGCGTTCAGGGGCGCAGGAGTGATGGTCCCAGGGGTGCGGGGCGATCAGCGCGCGAGATGCACACCAGCGGGGTTCGATCTTGGACGGACCCCGCCCACGTCGCGCTCGGCTGTTCCCCGGCGGAGTCGCGCATGAGCACGACGTCGAAGTTGACGAGTAGCACCGGCCTACCGGCCGCTCACGGTGGAGATCGACCCCATCGGTGGGGGCTCCGGCACGTCCCGTGAACAGGAGCGCTTCTCGCGTTGTAGCCGCGGTCAGGGCTGGCCGATCCGTACTGCTAGAGGCACCCGAGGTCACGGTGCCCTCGCGGCGATTGGGTGCGCCGTCGGCGTCCACGAAAACTGGCCAACGACGGTCGGCCAGATCTGGTACCAGCGAGTCTGGCAAGCGGCGCTTGCGTGCCTGGTAGCGCTCTGACCGCCGTCTGGGCTGAACCGAACAGGGCAGGCCATCCTTTCGGTCACCAGTTGCCATTGATCGTGCACTTTCTGCCAGACTGGCTGGATGAGAGGAGGCTCGGTGGTGCGCCCGACCTCATCGTCGGCACACCTGCGGGTTGGCACCCGAGCCGAGCACACTGCCGTCGAGGCCGGTCTGGACCTTCATCGCCTCCGCCATCCCGCGGAGCTGGCTGCGCTCCTGCATGGATGGTCCGGCGTGTGGCACCAGGTGCACCTCGCCGCCGCCGCGCCCGGTGCCGCTGCGGAGGCGAGTGCCGAACTACTTCCTCCCGCCACCGAGTCGCTCCGCTGGCTCGAGCGCGACCTCGCCGACATCGGCGGCCCGGCCGGGGTGCAGGCCAACCAGGTGTCGGCGCGAACGGGTGCGGCGGGCGGGAGACCGCTCCGCCGCTTCCTTGCGGAGGCGCCGACGACCTGGGGCGTTGCCTACGTCCTCCGCGGCTCGCGACTCGGCGGCAGCGTGCTTGCCCCACTCGTGCGCGCCAAGTTGGGCCTCACGAGCGCATCCGGCACCTGCTTCCTCGCATCGAACGGCACCGCTCCCGGTCGCGAGTGGGTGTCCTTCCGGCGGCGTCTCGACGCCGCCGACCTGCTCGCGGGAGAGCTGGCCGCCGCCGTCGATGCCGCCCGGTGGACGTTCCGCTGGGTGGGCGCGGTGATCACGTCCGCCGCCGCGCCGCTATCGACATGACGCGCAGTGGCGTGCAGCCTGCCCGTCCCGCAGAGCTCACGGCAGAGGGGCTGGCGGCGCTGGGCCCGGGCAATCTCTGTGACCACGAGCCCATCCACCAGTCAGGCGCGATCCAGCCGCACGGCTTCCTGCTCGTCGTCGACCCCACCTCGTACGTCGTCACCGCTGCGAGCGTGAACTTTCGCCTGCTCACCAACCACGCCCACTCCCCACTGGGTGCCGGGCTGGCTGACGTGATCGGCCCCGACCTCGCCGACACCATCCGTGCTGCCCGCACAACCGGCAACCCGCATGACGGTCTTCCCGTGCCGGTCCAGCTGCCGACCACCGACGAGCGCGGAGGGGCGACACACCACATGATGGCGCACCGTCGCGGACGGGCGCTGGTGCTGGAGCTCGAGGTGGCAGGCTCGCAGGACAACGCAAGCCCGGCACGGTTCTACCATCGGCAACGTGACGCAGTGAACGCGCTCCACGAGGTCGACGGCGTACAGGCGATCTGCGCGCGCACGGTGCAACTGGTGCGCGAGCTCACCGACTACGACCGGGTGATGATCTACCGCTTCGAGCCCGACGGGCACGGCCACGTGATCGCCGAGGCGTGCGAGCCGAACCTGTCGCCCTACCTGGGGTTGCACTACCCGGCGACCGATATCCCGCGCCAGGCCCGGATGTTGTTCCTGCAGAACTGGATACGGGTCATCGCCGACGTCGATGCCGAGCCCGTACCCATCGTCGCGCTGGCAGGCGGCACCCCCGTCCACGAGCTGGACCTCAGCATGTGCGTTCTACGGAGCGTCTCGCCGGTGCACCTGCAGTACCTCCGCAACATGGGAGTCGGCGCGAGCCTCACCGTGTCGCTGATCGTCGACAACCAGTTGTGGGGCCTCATCGCATGCCACCACGGCACACCCAAGCAGGCAGGTCACATGCAGCGGCTGGCCTGCGAGGCGCTGGGCCAGCTCGTCTCGGTGCGCCTCCGCGCCGCCCAGACGACGGAGAACGATCAGTACAGCGCCGAGCTCAGCCGCCTGCGGGCCCAGCTCATCGCATCGATCGCCAACAACGAGAACCTGGCTGCGGGCGCCGCTGACGCGCCGGATGCGCTCCTCAACATGGTTGCTGCCGACGGTGCTGTCGTAGAGATCGAGGGCGACAGGGTCTCCGTTGGCCTGGTCCCCGGGGCGAAGGAGCTGGACGCGCTGGTGCTCCGTCTCTCCGCACGCGTGGGCGCCGCGGCAGGACCACTGGTGACCGACGCCCTCGACGACGAAGTGCTGCCAAACGGCTCGGGGACGCAGGCGACCGGCGACGCGCGGCCGTCGGCACCTGCGACGGGTGCGATGTTCCTGCGGTTGGCTGGCCGACCGGACGGGTTCATCCTGTGGTTGCGGGGAGAGCACGCGGAGACCGTCCGCTGGGCCGGGCAGCAGACTCTCAAGGCGGACGCGCCGGATGCGCGGC
The DNA here is from genome assembly GCA_963826705.1 of uncultured Actinomycetota bacterium. Lineage (GTDB taxonomy): Bacteria > Actinomycetota > Actinomycetes > Mycobacteriales > Pseudonocardiaceae > Pseudonocardia. The sequence goes on along the minus strand of CAWGYF010000014.1, from coordinate 103,206 downwards.
TCGGCCCGCGTGCCTCGTTCGCAGAGTGGCTGGAGGAGGTGCGGGGCCGCAGCGCCCCGTGGCGGCCTGCGGAGGTGGCTGCCGCGGAAGAGCTCGCCCGAGTCATGCCCGAGGTGGTCTTGCACCGCACCCAGTCCCAACTGGTGCGGCTGGCGCTCCACGACCCGCTGACCGGGCTGCCCAACCGCACGCTGATGAACGACCGGCTGGTCGAGCTGCTCGCCGAGCATCCACTGCGCCGCGACAGCGACAGCTCGGACGGCGACCTCGGCATCGGGCTTCTGTTCATCGACCTCGACGGGTTCAAAGGCGTCAATGACACCGGGGGCCACCTGGTCGGCGACGAGCTGCTGATCATGGCGGCCCGGCGCCTGGTCGGGGCCGTCCGCCCGCAGGACACCGTCGCCCGTATCGGCGGGGACGAGTTCGTGGTCGTCGTGCCCAGCGCGCAGCGAGATGAGGTGGTGGCCATCGGTGAGCGGATCGTCGAGGAGTTCCGCCGCTCCTTCGTGGTGGGCGACCAGGTGATCCGCTCCGTCACCGCGAGCGTGGGCATCACGGTGGTCGCACCCGGCAGCGAGTCGGACGAGGCGCTACGGCAAGCCGACTCGGCCATGTACCACGCGAAGCGCTCCGGAGGGGACCAGATCGCCGTCTACAACGCGACTTCGGGCGCAGGCGCGACATACCACGAGCTGGCCATGGAAGAGCTGCAGCTCGCCATCCGTTCTCACAACCTGACCGTCGACTACCAGCCGGTCATGCGGCTCGTACCGGGTGCCGATCCCGTACTGCACGGCTTCGAGGCGCTGGCGCGCTGGCCGCACCCCACCCGGGGTCGGCTGCGACCGGATGCATTCATCAGGGTCGCGGAAGATGCCGGGCTGATCGACGCCCTCGGCGACGCGGTGCTGCATGAAGCCCTCCGTCAGCTGCGGCACTGGCACGACCCCCACCTGACCATGGCCGTCAACGTCTCGGTACGCCAGCTCGTACGGGCCGGTTTCGCAGCGGAGGTGCTGAGCTGGCTCGTCGAGCTCGGGATCGAGCCCGCGCGGCTGACGTTGGAGGCTCGGGAGTCGCAGCTGATGGAGCAGCCTGGTGTGTCCTTGGCAGGCATCCTCGAGGTTCACTCCACCGGCGTACACATCGCCATCGACGGCTTCGGCACCGGCTTGACGTCCGTGACCTACCTCCGCGACCTGCCCGCGACGGCGCTGAAAATCGATCCGTCATTGGTGGCGGCGCTGTCTCAGCCGGGCCAGGACCGTGGGGTGGTCGGCGCGATCGTCAGGCTGGCACACGGCCTGGGCATGCAAACAATCGCAGTGGGCGTCGAAACCGGGGAGCAGCTGGCGCAGGTCCGCGCGGTGGGGAGCGACTTCGCACAGGGCTACCTGCTCGGGGAGCCACTCCGCGGCGCGGCGATCCGACTGCCACCGCGGGGTCGGGGTGGCGCGGGAGGTGGGTGAGGCAGGGATCAGCACGCTGGGGGATGCCGCCGCCGGACCGCCTGATCCCGACCCGCGCGAACCAGTCGTGCGGCTGCTGCGGGACCTGGGCACCGGGCGCGGCGGCCTGTCCGAGCGGGAGGCCGTCCGTCGACTGGAGCGTTACGGTCCGAACGAGCTGCGCGAGCGGGCAGGACGTCGGTGGCCGCGGGCGCTTGGCAGGCAGTTCACTCACCCGCTTGCCGTGTTGCTGCTGTTCGCCGCGGTACTCGCCGCGGTGTCGGGAACTCCGCAGCTGAGCTGGGCCATCCTCGCCGTGGTGGTGCTGAACGCGCTATTCGCGTTCTTCCAGGAACACCAGGCGGACCGGGCGGTCGAGGCGCTGGGCCACTACCTGCCACCGCACGCCCGCGTGCGGCGGGACCGATCCCCGCGCGACGTGCCCGCGGCCGAGATCGTTCCCGGTGATGTGCTCCTGCTCGCCGAAGGCGACCGCGTGCCCGCTGACGCCCGCCTGATCTCCGGCGCCTTGGAGATCGACGCGTCGGCGTTGAGCGGGGAGTCCGCACCCGCGGAGCGCTCGGCCGACGTCGTCGACGACGCCACGCGACGGCTGGACTCACCCGTTCTGGTATTCAGCGGCACCGGGTGCCTCGCAGGGTCGGCCGAGGCCGTCGTCCACGCGACCGGCGCGCACACCGAGCTCGGCCGGATCGCAGCGCTCGCCGGTCGCCACCCGATCAGCGACAGCCCACTGGAACGGCAGGTCCGGCGGGTGGCCTACCTGATCGCCGCCGTCGCGGTGCTCTTCGGGCTCGCCTTCCTGCCGCTCGGCCTCGCGGCGGGCCTGGGATGGGCGGCGGCGATCGTCTTCGCGGTCGGGCTGCTCGTCGCGAACGTGCCTGAGGGGCTCCTGCCCACCATCACCTTGGCGTTGGCGGTCGGGGTCCGCGCCATGGCGCGGCGGGGGGCGCTGGTGAAACGCCTCTCGGCCGTCGAGACGCTCGGTTCGACCACGGTGATCTGCACCGACAAGACCGGCACCCTCACGGCAGGGACGATGCACGTCGTCGAGATCCGCGACGCCCACGGCGACCCGTGCCCGGTGGCGGATCGCGCTCTGGCCGAGGCCGTCACCCGCTGCACCACCGCCGATCCGAAGGCGTCTGCGGGCGACCCGACGGAGCTCGCGCTGCTGGACATGGCCGCGGCCGCGGGCGTCGAGACGGACCCCTCGGTCCGCGACGAGCAGCGGATCGCGCTGTTCCGCTTCGACCCGCGCCGGAGGCTGATGTCGACTTTCGACCGCGTCGGGAACGGCCGCAGGGTGCATGTGAAGGGTGCGCCCGAGGTACTGCTATCCCGGTGCGACCTGGATCCGGACACCCTGCGTGCCCTCGACGCGGCCGTCGATGCAATGACGGGCCGTGGCCTGCGCGTCCTCGCGGTCGCCGCCCGCACCTGGTACGAGCAGGCCACGCCGGACCGCGACCAGGCCGAGGGCCCCGGCTTGGTCCTGCTCGGCCTCGTCGGGCTGCTCGACCCGCCCCGGCCCGAGGCCCTCGCCGCCGTGCAGGCCTGTCACACGGCGGGCATCCGCGTGCACGTCGTCACCGGTGACAACGGCCGCACCGCCACCGAGATCGCCCGGCGCGTCGGCATCCGGGCCGACCGCGCCATCGACGGCTCGGCGCTGGACGCCATGACCGACGCGGAGCTGAAACACGTCCTCGAACGGGACGAGGAGATCGTGTTCGCCCGCGCAGCACCCGAGGCCAAACTGCGGATCACCGACGCACTGCACGCGCTCGGCCACGTTGTGGCGGTGACCGGTGACGGGGTCAACGACGCCCCGGCGCTGCGCCACGCCGACATCGGTGTGGCCATGGGCCGCAGCGGCACCGAGGTGGCCCGTGAAGCCGCGACGTTGGTGCTCACCGACGACAACTTCGCCACGGTCGTCGCGGGCGTGGAAGAGGGCAGACGGGTCTACGACAACGTCCGCAAGTTCGTTGTCTACATCTTCACCCACGCTGTCTCGTGCTGCACCGCGCCGGGTGGACGCCCGGTGCGCCCACCGGACCGGGCACGCCGCTTCATCTTGCCTACCAGCAGGCGACCACGGCGAGCTTCGCCGCGATCGTGGCCTGCCAGGTCGGTACCGCCTTCGCCGCCCGCACCCGCTACAGCTCTCTGTGGCGGATCGGGGTGACCAGCAACCCGCTGCTGCTCGGCGGCATCGCCGTCGAGTTGCTCTTCGCCGCGGCGGTGATCTACCTGCCGCTCGCCAACACACTCTTGGGGACTGCGCCGCTGCCTGCGTGGGCGCTGGGCCTGCTGGTTCCGATGCCCGTGTTGGTGTGGGGGATCGACGAGGTCTTCAGGGTGTGGCGGCGACGACGGGCACACAGCAGCATGAGCCCACGTCCCGATCGTCGGGGGTAGCGGTGAATGTGCCGCCGCGCGCAGTGCTGAGTTGTGCCACACGGGTGGCGTCTCAGGTCACCGCGACGAGCCTGGTGTCGGGGCCGAGCGCCACGAGCTCGCGCTGCGCGACACACCGCAAGACGTCGCGGCGGCTGACGATGCCGACCAGCCGCCCCTCGTCGACGATCGGCACGGACCGTATGCCGTAGTGGAGCATCGCGGCGACGACCTCGGCCAGGTCGTCGGTGGACCGCATCGTCACCGGCTCCGGCGTCATGACATCAGCCGCGGTCACGTCCTTCGTTGGGTCTGGCTGATCCAGGTCGGAGAACGCGTGGCCACGGAGCAGGTCTGCCTCACTGACCATCCCGCGCACGTAGCCCTCCGCGGTGACCACCGGTGCGCCCGTGAACCCGTTCGCCACAAGCATCGCCGCCGCAGCGCGCGCACGCATATGCGGTCGAACGGTCACGACGGTCTTGCTCATCACGTCCTTGGCCAACATCGTGCTCTCCTTTGTTTCTGGCCACACTGCTCCCCTCTGGCGTGGTCCGGCAGCGGCGCACGGCCCGCACGGATGAGGTCCTTGGTCTCGTCGAGCCGGGACCGATGCAGTGGGGGAACTTCGACCCCCTCGAGAGGGGACCAGCAGCACTGAGCGGCGGGGCGACGGCGCCGGATGATGACAGGGCAGCACGCCCCCCGCTGCCGAGGAGGTCGACGATGATCACCGAACACATTGACAAACGCACCGTACGCAGCGCGCTCGAGTTGGCCGCGCGTGCGCCGTCCGTGCACAACAGCCAGCCCTGGGTGTGGCGGTACGACGACCGTGCCGTGCGTTTGTACGCCGACCTCGGTCGGAGACTGCCGGGTACCGACACCACCGGCCGCGACCTGGTCGTCTCCTGCGGAGCGGCGTTGCATCACCTGCGGGTGGCGCTGGCCGCCTCGGGGATCGCCGCGAGCATCCGCAGGTTGCCCGACGGCAACGCGCCCGACCACCTCGCGTCCCTGTACCTGTCCTCGCGCCAGCCTTCGAAGGCCGACCTCCGCACGGCGACGATGATCACCCGGCGGCGCACCGACCGCCGCCGCTACGGCGACTGGCCCGTCCCGGAGGTCTTCCTTGAAGAGCTGCAGGAATGCGCAGCGAACGAGGGTGCGGTCATGCGGGAGATCGACCAGGCAGGCGGGCGCGCCTTCGTCGCCGACGCGATGCGCGAGGCAGGCGAGATCCAACGCTGTAGGGCCAGGTACGCGACCGAGACCGCGGTCTGGACGGGGCGCCTGACCGGCGAGGACGGCATCCCGGAGACCAACCTGCTCGTCGACGCGACCGCTACCGGCGACGGGCTTGCGCGGTCGTTTTCCCCGGGCTCGCTCGCTCAGGAACCGGGCCCGGACGGAGCTCTGCTGCTCGTCGTCGGCACCGCGTCCGACGACCGACTCTCGCAACTGAGGGCGGGCGAGGCGCTCTCGGCGGTCCTGCTGCACGCCACCGACGTCGGCCTCGCCACCTGCCCGCTCAGCCAGCCCCTCGAGGTCGAGTCGACCTACCGTGCCGTGCGCGACGACCTGCTCGGCGGAAGGCTCGCGCCACAGGTGCTGATCCGCATCGGATGGGGGCCCCAGGCGCCGCTTCTGCCGACGCCGCGCAGGCCTCTGGACGACATGGTCGAGGTGATTCGCAAATAGCCGTCCGGATCCACCGGGGCTGACCGTAAGGAGGCACAGCACAAGGGCCGTGAACGTGCGTCGACAGGCGCGTCAGCCGACGAACCGGCAGCGCGTGACACCGAGCACGGCCTCCGCGGCCCGCATGGCAACGTTGTGGACCACCGCGTCCGCGGGCTCACCGGCGAGCGTCACCTCGCCGCCGAGAACGCTCACCGTCCACCGGCCGGGCGCGCCGTAGAGGTCCAACCGGCGCTGGACATCCGCGGCGATCAAGGCGTCGTCCCGGGCCAGTGCGTGCACGAGGTCGCGATAGGTCACGACCCCGACCACGGCACCCGCGCTGACGACCGGCACCGACCGGTGTCCGGAGGTGTGCAGGACGACCAGCAGGTCCTCCACCTGATCCTGGGGGTTGGCGGTGAGGACATCACCGGTCATCACGTCGCCCACCACGGCACCGGCCTCCCGCTCGGGCCGCTCGACGAGCGGGATGCGCGGGTCAGGCGGAAACCGGTTCACCAGCAGATCGGCCTCGCTGACCACGCCTGCCAGCTTGCCTGCGGAGTCGACAACCGGGAGACAGGTGAAGCCACCCTCGTCGAGCACCGCCGCGGCCTGCTTCACCGGTGTCTCCGGCGCGACCACAACAGCCGGAGAGGACATGACGTCGCGCACTCGCATGAGAAGTTCCTTCACTCAGGCGGCCAGAAAGCCAGCATGACGATCACCGCCGTTGAGCGAAGCCGAACGCACCCGGACCGCGACAGTGCCGATGGCCCCGGGATTCGGGGCCACATGGCTCAAGGTCAAAGCCGCACCAACGGTTCGCCTTCGGAGCAGGACGTTCAGCACCCCACAGACGGGACCAGCGCCGCTGTCCGGCGGAGGTGCGAGCGAGCACCGTCGACCCGACCCGTCGGAAGGAGGTCTGGATGACTACCGAATGGGTCCACCCCCGCGACGACCGCTTGTGTTCGGGCCGCCGCTTCGGCCTGGCGGGGCCAGGCACGTGAACGAGCACTGGGGACTCGCCGACGACCCTCATGGCGAGCCGTCCGGCATCGTCGTCGGTGTCGACGGCTCAGAGGCGGCGCTGCGCGCCGTGGTCTGGGCCGCGGCCGAGGCCCGACTGCGGGGCCTGCCACTGCGGATCCTGCATGCGGCCCCCTACGCCGCCGGTGGTGACGCAACGCCGGGCCGTCAACGTGCGCAGGAGGTTCTCGCCAGCGCCCGCGCCGCCGTCCGACGCCGAGAGCAGGGCGCGTGGATCTCGGTCCGCGCATCGCTCGAACCGCCGGTCCCGGCACTGAGCCACGCCGCCGAGCACGCTCAGATGCTCGTTCTCGGCGGCGCCGATCGCCCGCTGGCCGAGCCGACCGAGTCGGTGGGGCTGCGCGTGGTCAACGACGCCGCCTGCCCGGTCGTGGTGGTGCGCGGGCACGGACGGCTCGCCACGGACGACCGTCCGGTCCTCGTCGGTGTCGACACCCCAGACGTCGACGCGCTGGTCATCGCCGTCGCCATCGCGGAGGCCGAGCGCCATTGCTGCGCGTTGGTCGTCGTGCACTCGGGCGCCAGCATCGACCCGGCGACCTTCGTCGCCGAGATCGCCGACCACCACCCGCTCGTACAGGTGCGCCTGGAACAAACACAGACCCACCCGACAACGGCCTTGCTTCGCGTGGCCCGACGGGCCCGGATGGTCGTGATCGGCCGCCGCGGCCGGTCTGCACCCATTCGGGTCCGGCTCGGCTCGACCTGCCGCGACCTCATACGCCGCTCTCCGGTGCCCGTAGAGATCGTGTCTGGGCCGCCGCCTGGCGAGCAGACAGGTCATGCCGGGCCTATGACCGGTAGGCCGGGGGCCTCGCGGCCCAGGTGAACACCGTGGGCGAGCCTCCCAACCCGTCACAGCCACGGTGGCCGGAAGGCCATGACTACGGAGCTGCGCAGGTTGCACGCCGCCGTGCCGCGACGGCGTACAAACCGGAGTCCGTTCGCAGGCGTCACACCAGGGCCTGCCGAGGTGAATGCGCTGCATCGGGCAGCGCAGGCGGAGGGCGCGTGGCTGCACGTCATCGCCGACGAGACCCAGCGGCAGGCGTTGTGGGAGAAGGCGTTGCGGGCGCGACACGAGCAGTCGGCCGACGCGGACTTCCGCGCCGAGCTCGACCGCTGGACCACGACGGGGTCCGATCGCGGCGACGGTGTGCCCGAAGCGGTAGGTGGAATCCGGCCGCCCCAGGCCGCGCTCCAGATCGGACGTGGGGTGGCGCCCATCGCGACCCCCCGGCGCTCTGCCGCCGACCTCGTCGGGCCACGCGAGCATTCGGCGCCGCACCCCTCGCCGTCCTAGCTGGCACGTGCTGGTGAGCGACGCCTCGGGATGTCGGCCGAGCGGGACGTGAGCGGGGTCCACTCATGATCGAACCCCGCTGGTGCGACCCTCGCGCGCTGTTCGGCCTCAGGCGCGCCGGAGCAGGCCCGCACCGGCCACCGCCAGCGTCACGGCACCGATCAAGATCACCGCCACGACGGCCCAGACGACCATGACCAGCGCCATCACGAGGCCGACCACCGCAGGCACGACGGATCCGAACGGGCTCACGACCGCACCCCCGCGTCGGAACCCCGGGCCTCGGTCGCGGGAACTGGCCTGCGGCCGTGCACGACGACAACCGGGCACGGCGCGAACTCCAGCAGGGCGATGCTGGTGGAGCCCATCATGATGCCGGTCTGGCCTGCGTCGCCCCGCGTTCCGACGACGAGCATCCGCGCCCCCGGCACGCGATTGATCAGAGTCCGCAGCGGAGTGCCCTCGACGACCTGCCGCTCGATCGCCAACCGGGGATGGCTGTCACGGACCGACGCGAGCCGGGTCTCGAGGAGATCGGCCGCCTCGGTCATGAGCGATGTGGACAACTCGTGGCGCCGCAGCGGGCTGCCGTCCGGGCGCACCTCGACATCCGACCACACGTGCACCGCGACCAGGCGTGCGCCCAAGGAGGCGGCCAGTTCAGCGGCGAACGACAGTGCGGCTTCGCCTGCCGCGGATCCGTCCACCCCGACTACCACCGGTCCACCTCGCGGTGGGGCGAGCCGAGGTGCCGAACCGCGCACGACCGCGACCGGACATGCGACCGGCCCGACGGCGCCCAGCGCGACCGAGCCCGCGAGCATGCCCGTCAAGGCGTCCGTGCCGTAGCTGCCGAGCACGAGGATGCGGGCGCCGACGGCGCGCGCCGTCACAGTGTCGAGGACATAGCCAACCAGTACTTCAACCGTGATCGGGTGCGCGCCAACCCGATCTGCCGCGTCCCCCAACGCCACGAGCCAGGCGGGAGCAGGTGGCGGCGGATCCTGCGGATCGCCCGCCACCACGTGGAGCATATGCAGCGGCGCTCCCCAGTCGGCCGCAAGGTCTGCGGCCCACGCGGCCGCGTCCCGCGCGGAGTCCGAGTTGTCCACCGCTACGACGACGGGTCGCAGATCCGAATTGGTCTGCATGTGAGCCTCCGAGACGATCGAACACAATGTTCGCATCCAGAGTCTGCTCTCGGTCGCGGACGGGCCAGAGGCCCACGGCTGGCTGTCGGGGGCCGAACGTCCCCTGCGTCCTCGGCACGGGTCGACCTCCTGCCGATGGCCACTCACCGGGCAGGACCTTGGCCTCTTGCGACCCCCGCCGACGGCGATGAGCGTGACCCTGGACAAACCCGACCGACGGAGTGCGCTATGACCACAGCCCTGACCGAGGCGCTCGGCACCCCGATCATTGCGGTGGTGATCGACCCGGGAGTCCCCTCGGGCCCGGCCGTGCGCTGGGCGGCGCGGGAGGCCGCCCGACGGGGGGCCCACCTCCACGTCCTCCTGCCCGACGACCACCTGCGTGACCGGGCGTGCCGGGCCGCGTTCGCCCGAGCTCTTTCCGTGGCCAGGCATGCCGCGCCGGACGTGGTCGTCACCGCCAACTGTCTTGGCGGACCGGCCGTCCACGCCGCGCTTGTCACGTCGGCACGCGCGGACCTGCTGGTGGTCGCGGGCCCAGCGGACCACGTCGACGAACTGGTGATGTCGGCATGGTGTCCGGTCGTCGTCGTGCCGTCGGCGCAGGCGCCGTCACCACGGTCGGGCGCGAGCCTCGCCTGGCACGCCCGCGAAACAGTTCCCGTGGTGGTGGGTGTCGGTCCGGCGACCGAGCCCGAGGTGCTCGACTTCGCGTTCGCCGAAGCGCAACGGCGCCATGCCGGGCTGCTCGCCGTCGGAACCTGGAACGACCCTCTCGTCGATCTGGGCGCCGTGCTGCCAGGCCGCATCGAACGCTGGGACGCCGCAGACAACCGGATACGGGACGAGCTCGGGCAGCAGCTATCGGCCGTGCGTGTCGCCTACCCCGACGTCGACGTCGAGCAACTGGTCGTCAACGACCGGTGCGCCGAGCTGCTCGTCGCGGTGGCTCCGCACGCTCGGCTGCTGGTCCTCGGCAGGCCCACCCGTGGCGCATCCCTCGACGGGGTCGTCCCTTCACCCGCCATCACGCTGGCCCGGCGCGTGCCGTGTCCCGTCGCCGTCGTCCCTCCCGCCGTTCCAGCCAAGGCGAACTTGCTGCCCGGCAGGCCGGTTGGCCTGCCGTCGCCGCGAACCTCTGCGAATGCCTCGTCGCCCGTATGCTAGGGCCGATCGATCCATTCCGGATGGGTCGTCCGGCCCTGGCAGGCAGGGCGTCCGAACAGATCGGCTGATGCACCGAGGGGCTACCGTCGACGCGACAGCCCGGACCGGATCGCCCACGAAAGGTGAGGCCGTGACCATCTCTGTGTTCCTGCTCGACGATCACGAGATCGTCCGCCGCGGCATCGCGCAGCTTCTCGAGACCGAGGACGACATCCAGATCGTCGGAGAGGCGAACAGCGCGGCACAGGCGATGGCGCGCATCCCGGCACTCCGCCCAGACGTCGCGATCCTCGACATCCGGCTGCCCGATGGCGACGGCGTGACGGTGTGTCGCGACATTCGTTCCATGCTCAGCCCGCCACCGGCCTGTCTCATGCTCACCTCCTTCTCCGACGACGAAGCACTCTTCGGTGCGATCATGGCGGGCGCCTCCGGATACCTGCTCAAGCAGATAGCCGGTGTCGACCTGGTCGGCGCGGTCCGCACGATCGCCGCGGGCGGCTCACTGCTCGACCCGAAGGCCACTGCCCTCGTCCTCGAGCGCCTCCGCCGGGGCGCGGAGCCCAAGGACCCCCGGTTCGCGTCCTTGAGTCCGCAGGAACGGCGCATCCTTGAGCTCATCGCCGACGGTCTGACCAACCGCCAGATCGGCGTCGAGATGTTCCTCGCCGAGAAGACCGTCAAGAACTATGTCTCGTCGCTGCTGCACAAGCTGGGCATGTCCCGGCGAACCGAAGCCGCCGTCTACGCCGCGGAACTGCGTCGCAAAGACGCCTGACAGCATCGCCGAAGGTCCTTCGGCCGTACCGACGCCTGCGTAGGAGATCCAGCATCGCAGAGCGCGAGCGATCGACTCGCATCCACTGACAGGAGAACCGACATGATCGAGAAGATCTCCGACCTCCCCCCCGGCATCGACGGTGTCCGGTCAAGCGGAAAGCTCACCCGCCAGGACTACGACGCGGTCATCGTCCCCCTCGTCGACGAGGCGCTGCGCGACCACCGCAAGCTGCGCTGCCTGGTCGAGATCCCGGACTACGGGGGCATCACCCCGAGCGCGGCGTTCGAGGACATCTCGCTGGGGCTACGGGTACTGAAAGCGTTCGAGGGCTGTGCCATCGTGACCGACCTGGGCTGGGTCGGGGAGATCACCCGGTTCTCGGCTTTCCTGATGCCCTACCCGGTGCGGGTGTTCCCCTCGGCCCAACGCGCGCAGGCAATCGAATGGCTCGCCGCGCTGCCTGCAGGCCCACAGATCACTCCTCGGGTGCTGACCGACGCAGGCGTGGTGGTCGTCGAGGTGAAAGAGCCCCTGCGCGCCCAGGACGTCGAGGCGTTGGCTGACGTGATCGACGGCTGGCTCTCCACCCACACGAGCCTGCACGGCCTGGTCGTGCACGCCACCACGTTCCCGGGCTGGGAGAACGCCCTTGGGCTCGTCCGGCACCTGCGGTTCGTGTTCCACCACCACCGACAGATCGAAAGGGTCGCGCTGGCCGTCGACGGGAAGCTCGCCGAAGTGGGCGCCACCCTGGCCGAGCACACCGTGAGCGCCGAGGTCCGCCGCTTCGCCTTCGCCGATCTCGACGCCGCGATCAAGTGGGCGTCGACAGGCTGAGACCGACCGCTCAGCAGTCCATCGCCACGCGGCGATGTCGAAGATCGCGGGCTGGTCAGGGGCGGCCCACGGCGATCAACAGCTGCGGACAGATGCCGCGGGCGCCGAGCGCGGGAGGCAGCGGCGACGCGGCCAGCAGGTCGGCAGGCCAGGCGACGATGGCGGCAGTGGCGCTCAGCAGCCTGGTCGTGAGCACGATCCGTTGCACGGCCAGGCCCGCCCTCAGGTGCGCGACGGGGACGTCGTGGTTGCTCCCGACGGCCATGACCTGCGTGTCGGGCGGCAGCGAGCTGACAGTCGGGATGTGTTCGGCCAACGCCGCACGCTCGGGCCCGTCGACACTGCGGAGCCACATCCCCTCGCCCTCCGCCGCGGCCCGCAGATGGTGCGCGATTGACGCGGACACCGTTCCGTCACGGGGCGGCGGCAGGAAGCTACCCATGGGAAGTACGGCGCTGATGAGCGCACGCTCCAGCGGGGTCGCCTTCGCCTCGCGGCCGCGCCGCAGCACCGCGAGCACAAGCGATCCCGACGGTGCGGGCAGCAGTGTCACGACCGGGCGGTAGCCCATCGCGGCAATCGCGAGGCGGATGTTGAGTACGGCGCACCCCGCGGTGATCCGGACGGTCTGTCCGCCGATCCCCGCCATCTGCGTGCGCTGCTTGCCCGCCACGCGGATCTCGACACCCGCGTCGACCGGCCACACCTGCCAGGGACGGCCTCCCGGGTGAGCGATGGCGGCGGCCGCGAACTGCTCGCTCAAGTCGGCATCCGGTGGTGTGTGCCGCCTGGTCGGGGTCACTCCCAGCAGTTCTGCCGTCATGTCCGAAGTCTCGCGGCGCAGCCGCGGGCTCGTCAGGGCCGGAAGTCCCGACGCGGCTCACCCATCGACCGGTCTTTTCGAGGCCACGTCGAGCGCGGTCATCTGGCGAGCGCGCGCAGCGCGGGATCGCCACTGGGGCCGGGAACCACGCGGATCCTCGCGTCGACGATCACGCAGCCGGTCGGCCCGAGTACCACGGGATTGAGATCGAGCTCGACCACCTCCGGCAGCGTCTCGGCCAGCCGCCCGACCCGGACGACCACGTCCAGGACCGCGCTGCGGTCGGGTGTCGGGCCGCGGCTCGGGTCGAACAGGCGGGCACCGGCGCGGAACTCGCCGAGCATCTCCGCGGCGTCCACATCGGTCAGCGGCACGAGCCGATGCGCGCGGTCGGCAACCAGGTCGGTGGACGTGCCGCCCAGGCCGATGGTGACGAGTGGGCCGAACACCGGATCGCTCGTCACCCCGACCAGCAGCTCGGGCCCGGTGTCGGCCATCGGCTGCACCAGCAGTCCCTTCAGCGCGGACCCGAAGCGGGCGGTGAGCTCGTCTGCCGCCGCCAGCACGGCCGCCGGGTCGGCCAGCCCCAGCCGCACGCCGCCTGCGGCCGCCTTGTGCAGGACGCCCTCGGCCACGGCCTTCATGGCCACCGGACGGCCTGCCGCGCGGAAGGCGGCCACGGCGTGGTCGGCATTCTCGGCGACGACCGCGCGGAGCACAGGCAGGCCGAACGCCTCGAGGATCTCCTGGACATCACCCGGTTCGAGCCAGCCGCCCTGCGGCGCCGCCGCGAGGAACCGGGCGACCTGGCCTGCCGCGTGCGGCACGCCCACACCACTCGGGAGGCTCCACGCGCCTCGTGGTCGAGCCAGCCAGGCCGATCGGGTGGCGGCGTGCGCGAGTGCCGTCGCGGCCGCCGCTGGATCGGCGAACGCGGGCACCACCACGTCCGAACCGGGCACCGCGAGCGCACGGACGTGCTCGGGCTGGCCGAGCCGGACCGCCAGCAGCGGGGTGCCCGACGCCTCCCCCGCCGCGGCGATGCCGGGGAACGGGTTCGACAGGGCCGTCGACACCGTCACCGCGAGAACGGCGTCCACCTGCGGATCGTGTCGCAGCAGCGACACCGCGGCCCCGAAGGCCGCAGCCGAGACGACCGCGCCGGTGTCCACCGGGTTGGCGGTCGCCGCACCCGGGGGCAGCAGCTTCCGCAGCTCCGCCTGCGTCTGCGTGCTCAGCTCCGGCACGACGAGCCCGTTGGCCACACAGGCGTCGGCGGCCAGTACCCCCGCCCCGCCTGCGTTGCTGATCACGGCGACCCGCCGCCCGGCAGGCAGTGGCTGCCAGGACAGCACGGCGATCAGCTCGGAGAGCTCGTCGAGCCGGTCCACAGCGAGCACGCCCGCCTGCCGGAACAAGGCGTCCCGGGTGACCCGCGGCGTGGCCGTCGAGGCGGTGTGCGAGGCGGCAGCCCGCTGCCCGGCAGCCGAGCTGCCCGAACGCACGGTGAGCACGGGAATCCGCGCGGCCAGCCGCCGGGCGAAGCGCGAGAACTTGCGCGGATTGCCGAAGGACTCCAGATACAGCACGGCCTGCGTGGTCCGGGGGTCGTGGTGCCACCACAACATCAGGTCGTTGCCGCTGACGTCGTACTTGTCACCCGTCGACACCGCCGTCGAGACGCCAAAGCCCATCCGGCGCAGCTCCTCCAGTACCGCGATGGCCACCCCGCCCGACTGGGTGACCAGCCCGACGTGCCCCACGGGAGCCGGGCCTGCGAAGGTCGCGTCCATCCCGACAGCCGGGTCGGTGTTGGCGATGCCGATGCAGTTCGGGCCCACCATGCGCATGTCGTAGCGGCGTACCGCGTCCAGCAGACCCTCGGCGAAAGCGGGGTCGGCCGAGAGACCGGAACTGATCACCAGCAGCCCCCGCACCCCGGCCCGCCCACACTGCTGGGCCACCTCGGGCACCGCGGCGGCGGGCACACACACCACCGCGAGGTCCACTGGCGCCGGGAGTTCCTCGACCGACCGGTGACAGACCACCCCGCAGACTTCCGCGGCGTGCGGGTTCACCGCGGCCAACTGCCCGGTGAACCCGGCCCGGACCAGGCTCTCCAGCACAGCGTGCCCGACCGAGTCCGGGCTGCGGCCCGCCCCGATGACAACGATCGAGCGCGGGCTCAGCACCGCGGAAAGGCTCGCGACGTCCGCGTGCTCCTCCCGCTCGGCCAGCGCGTCGAGGTAACCCTCCGCGGGCGCCAGGTCCAGGTCCACTTCCGCCACCCCGTCGGCGGTGTGCCGCCGGACCGGCAATCCCGAGTCTGTGATCACTTGCCACATCCGGGCGTTCTCGGCCAGCACCTCGGCGACGAAACGGCGCACCCCCTGTCCACGAGCACGGGAGGCCAGGTGCTCCAACAACAGGGTGCCGACGCCCAGCGCCTGCGTGGGGTGCGCGACGGCCAGCGCGATGTCGGCGGCCGTAGGATCGGCGTCGATCACGATGGAGTGCGCGACACCGACGAGGCGCTCACCTCGGAAGGCGCCGATGGACACATCGCCAGGGTGCCGCCGGGCCAACAGCGCCGCTACGTCCGGCGCGACACCCACGCTGAAGAAGCGGAGGAACCGGTCCTCCAGCGGCAAAGCCTCATATAGTCCGGCCACCAGCGCGATGTCAGAGCTGTCCAACTCTCGCATCTGCACGATCGCGCCGTCGGCGAGCAGCGCGCGCACCGGCCGAGCTCGGCCGGCCGCCGCGCCTGCAGGAGGCCGGACCTCTTCGACGGTCATTGCGTCTCCCTCAGTTCGGCTGTCAAACCACCACCGCAGCGGAAAGGGATCGGGCGCAACGCCGCACCGTCGATCGCGTCTGAACCCTGTCGCCACCGGCGGCCGGACAAGAAGGGGCGGAGGTCCCGGTGTTGGCGCCGACCGGCCCCGTCGAGGACTGCCGTCGTGCCCTGGTAGCACGGCACGGGAACGCCGAAGCATGGGTACCCAGCAGCTCTAGAACCCCAAGGAGGAAACATGAGCGTCCGAGTAGGCATCAACGGCATGGGACGGATCGGACGCGCCGTACTGCGCGGGATCATCGAACGGCCCGACACACCCGTAGAGGTGGTCGGCATCAACGACATCACTCCGCTGGCGACAGTGTCGCACCTGCTGCGCTACGACTCCACCTACGGGCCATGGTCCGCGACGATCGAGACCGGCGAGGACCAGCTGAACATCAACGGACAAGTCGTCCGGGTCTTCGACAAGGCCCAACCCGAAGACCTGGACTGGGCCAGCCTCGGCGTCGACATCGTGATCGAGGCGACCGGCCGCTTCCGCACCCGGGAGCAGGCAGGCGCGCATATCAACGGGGGCGCGCGGAAGGTGGTGCTGACAGCGCCGGGCACCAACCTGGACGCCACCATTGTCCTGGGCGTCAACGACGACGTGTACGACCCTGCGAACCACCACCTGATCTCCAACGCCTCCTGCACGACCAACTGCGCGGCACCGATGGCGGACGTGCTGAACACCGCCTTCGGCATCCGGCGCGGACTGCTGACCACCGTGCACAGCTACACCGGCGACCAGAACCTTATTGACGGCCCCCACAAGGACCTGCGCCGGGCTCGCTCCGCGGCCACCAACATGATCCCCACCAGCACCGGGGCGGCGCGTGCGATCGCGACGATCATCCCCGAGCTCGCGGGAAAGCTCGACGGCGTCGCCGTACGGGTGCCGGTGGCCGACGTGTCGCTCGTCGACCTGACGGTGCTCCTCGCGAAGCCCGCGACCGTGGGTCAGATCGACAAGGCCTTCGCCACCGCCGCCGAAGGCAGGCTCAAGGGCATCCTGCGGTACACGACCGACCCGATCGTCTCCAGCGACGTGCTGGGCGACCCGGCGTCCTGTGTGCTCGACAGCGGCCTCACCCTCGTCAGCGAAGATCTCGTGAAGGTCTTCGGCTGGTACGACAACGAGTGGGGCTACGCCCAGCGCACGATCGACCTTGCCGAGCTCGTCGCCCGCACCCTTCCCGGCCGGTGATCGCTGCCTAGGTGATCGCGGCCTTGGTGATCGCGGCCTAGGTGATCGCTGACAGTGGTGTGAGCGCTGCAGATCTGCCCCGCTCACATCACTTTCTTGCTCGATCGGCAGAGCATCCGACCGACACCGCCAGCGTCGGCAGGACCGATCGGCCCGAGATCCCGGGTCGAGGGGCTCGCCCGCCGGGGAAGGACATCGGTCCCCGCCCATTGGGGCCGAGCGCCACTGCCGTCAGCCCGGCGGACGCGCGACGCTGGCTGTCGCAAGCACGGATCAGGGAAGGATCCCCCCATGCACGAGCGTCCGATCGTCGTCGGTGTCGATGGCACCGCCACAGCCCTGCGCGCCGTCACCTGGGCGGCCGACGAGGCCCACGTCCGCTGCCGCCCACTGCACATCGTGCACGCCGCCCCTTATCTGCCTGCCGACGATGTCGAGGATCCGGTTACCCGCCGCAGGGTCGACGCCTTACTGGCGCGGGCCCGCGCGACCGCGCAGCACGCCCAGCCGGACCTGGACGTCGTCATCCGCACGCTGCCCGAACCCCCGATCTCCGCGCTCGTGGACGCCTCGAGGGATGCCGACCTGCTCGTCCTGGGCATGCTCGACGACGCGGATGCCGAGATCGTCTTGGGCCCCGCGGCCCTCAACGTCGTGACAGATGCGCAGTGTCCGGTGACGGTGGTCCACGGCCACGGCCACGGCCACGGCAGCGACGGCTCCGGGCGGCCCGCGCCGGTCCTAGTGGGGATCGAGTCCGTCGAAGCGGACGCGGCGGCCATCACCCTGGCCTTCGCCGACGCCGCACGGCGGCACGCGGGCGTTGTGGTCGTGCACGTACCCCACCTATCCGATCGTCCCGCCGTGACAGCCGCGGCGCTGCGCGACGAACTGGCCCCGTGGCGGTCGCAGCATCCCGAGGTGGGCCTCGACATCCGCATCGATCATGGCAACCCGGGCATCGCTCTGTTGCACGAATCGAACGTCGCCCGACACATCGTGATCGGCACGCGAAGGCGCGGCGTCGCGGCGCGCGCCGTGCTGGGCTCGGTGAGCCGCTTCGTGCTGCGGCACAGCCGCGTCCCGGTGACGGTCGTCCCGCGCAGGCTGTCCACTCATCACGTCGCCCGAACGCCGTCAGACCAAGCGCAGGATCCCCATGACCGGTCGCAGCTGTGGTGACCGCAGCGACGTGGCCCAGCTCTCCCTTGGTCGGCGCACCCGCCGAGCGGGCTGGCATCGGCTCGTACTGAGACACCCACCTCGACGTCTCTAGTGCGGTCACAGATTCTCGGGGGGTCCCGGGGCCTGGGCGGAAGGGCCGGAAGACCCTGCCGCCCTGTGCGGCGTCTCGGTGATAGTTGATCTCGGCCGGGCACCGGCCCCACCCCGGACCCGGAGGAGCCATGACCCTCGACCTCGCGCGATGGCAGTTCGCGATCACCACCGTCTACCACTTCCTGTTCGTCCCGTTGACGATCGGGCTGTCGTTGCTGGTCGCGGGCATCCAGACCGCGTGGGTGCGCACCGGCGACGAGCGCTACCTGCGCATGACCAAGTTCTGGGGCAAACTCCTCCTGATCAACTTCGCGATGGGGGTGGTCACCGGCATCGTGCAGGAATTCCAGTTCGGCATGAACTGGAGCGACTACAGCCGTTTCGTCGGCGACATCTTCGGCGCCCCGCTGGCCATCGAAGGACTGCTCGCGTTCTTCCTGGAATCCACCTTCCTCGGCCTGTGGATCTTCGGATGGGACCGGTTACCGCAGAAGCTGCACCTGGCCTGCATCTGGCTGGCCTCGATCGGCACCCTGCTGTCGGCCTACTTCATCCTGGCCGCGAACTCCTGGATGCAACACCCCGTCGGGTCGGTCGTGAACACCGCCCGCGGCCGGGCCGAGCTGCACGACTTCGCCGCCGTGCTCACCAACTCCACCGCGGTCGGCGCGTTCGCGCACACCGTCATGGCCTGTTTCGTCACCGCCGGAATGTTCATGGTGGGCATCAGCGCCTGGCACCTGGCCCGTCGCTCCAACACCGAGGTGTTCCGCCCCTCGCTGCGCCTGGCCCTGGTCACCGTGCTGATCGCCAGCATCGGCGTGGTGTTCACCGGCGACCTGCAAGCCCGCCTGATGACCGCGCAGCAACCGATGAAGATGGCCGCAGCCGAAGCGCTCTACGACACCACCGCCCCCGCCTCCTTCTCGCTGTTCACCATCGGGTCACTGGACGGGTCGAAAGAAGTCTGGAGCGTCCGCGTGCCCGGTGTGCTGTCGTTCATGGCCACCGGCTCGTTCGACGGGAAGGTCGAGGGCATCAACGACCTGCAACAACAGGAGAACACCACCTACGGACCCGGTGACTACCTGCCGGTCATCCCGATGACCTACTGGACATTCCGCCTCATGATCGGATTCGGGCTGCTGGCCGCGCTGATCTCGATACTGGGCCTGTGGTTCACCCGCCGTCGGGCCGCCCGGGAGATTCCACGCTGGTTCTGGATCGCCGCCCTCACCGGACTGGTGCTGCCTTTCGCCGCCAACAGCGTCGGCTGGATCTTCACCGAGATGGGCCGCCAACCCTGGCTGGTGTTCGGGGTGCTCCGCACCGCCGACGGCGTGTCCCCCAGCGTGGGCACCACCTCGGTGGTGATCTCGCTGGTCGTGTTCACCCTGCTCTACGGCGCTCTCGCGGTCGTCGACGGCGTGCTGATGCTCCGCTACGCGAAAGCGGGCCCGCCACCACCCCGGTCGGCCACTCCCCCGACCGACACCGACCAGCCCCGGCCACTGGCCGTGGCGTACTAAAGGGACCCGCCACCATGGCCCTCACCGACATCTGGTTCGTCCTGATCGCGGTCCTGTGGACCGGCTACTTCGTGCTGGAAGGCTTCGACTTCGGCGTCGGCATGCTCCTGCCACTGGTCGCACACACCGACACCGACCGCAGAGTCGCCATCAACACCATCGGCCCCATCTGGGACGGCAACGAAGTCTGGCTGCTGGTCGCAGGCGGGGCCACCTTCGCCGCCTTCCCCGAGTGGTACGCCTCCCTGTTCTCCGGCTTCTACCTGGCCCTGCTGCTCATCCTCGTCGCCCTGATCCTGCGCGGTGTCGCCTTCGAGTTCCGCGGCAAAATCGACAGCACCCACTGGCGGCGCAACTGGGACCTCGCCATCGTCGTCGGCTCCACGGTCCCCGCGCTGCTCTGGGGGGTCGCATTCGCCAACATCGTCGCCGGGGTGCCGCTCGACGCCAACCACGAATACACCGGCACCCTGTTCACCCTGCTCAACCCCTACGCCCTGCTCGGCGGCCTGACAACACTGACCCTGTTCGCGTTCCACGGCGCGGTCTTCCTCACCCTGAAAACGACCGGACCGGTGCGCGAGCGGGCAGCCCAGCTCGCCCGGATAGCCGGGATCGCGGTCATCCTGCTCGGCGGAACATTCCTGCTCTGGACACTGCTCACCCACGGCAAACTGTGGACCGTCGTGCCGGTGCTGGTCGCCGCGGGCGCGCTCATCACCGCCGTGCTGGCCGGGATCCGCGGCCGCGAGGGATGGGCCTTCACCCTCACCACGCTGGCGATCGTCGCGGTCACCGTCACGCTGTTCGGCACCCTCTACCCCAACGTCCTGCCCTCCAGCACCGACCCCGCGTTCAGCCTGACCACCACCAACGCCGCCTCCACCCCCTACACGCTGACGATCATGACCTGGGTCGCGGCCGTGTTCACCCCCATCGTGCTCGCCTACCAAACCTGGACCCTCTGGGTGTTCCGCCGCCGCATCAGCCCCGCCGACATCCCCGCCCACACCGGCCTGCGCCCGAGCGGGGCCAAGGTCGCACCGGCCGCCCGCCTCGATTAAGGACCAGTGGCGCCCCGGGCAAGGGACTTCCGCCCGCTCCGGCCCGACAGCGGTTGCGCCACCGTGGGGGCAGGCCTGGCCGATGTGGTCCCGCCAGCGCAGAGGGAGTGGACATGAACCCGACCAGCATTGTTGTTGTCGGAGTGGACGGATCGCCCGAGTCCGGGACGGCGATCGAGTACGCAATGCGGGAGGCGGCGCGGCGTCATGCGTGCGTCCGGGTCGTCGTGGCCGCGCCGCTGCCCGAGTACTGGACGGTCGCCTACGGCGCGGTGGTGCTGCCGTTGCCCGACGAGGTCGTCGCCGACACCAAGCGGGCGGCCCGACAGACCGTCGACGACGTCGTCAACGCCCATCCCGAGCTGGCTGCTATCGAGTTCACCGTCGAGGCCGTCGCAGGCAGGCCCGGTCCCGTGCTCGTTGACGCGTCCAAGGGCGCTGATCTGCTCGTGCTGGGCCACCGTGGCCGCGGAGCGGTACGCAGCGCACTGCTCGGATCGGTCGGCCTGTACTGCGTCTGGCATGCGGCCTGTCCGGTCACCGTCATCCGGCCTGCCGCCGTGGTCGAGCCGACTCCGGTCGCGGCGCGGGTCTGAGGCATCGCCGTGCGCCACACCGCCGTCGCCGACGTGATGTCGACGAATGTGATCTCGGCGAGCCCGCAGGACTCGTTCTTGCAGCTCGTCTCTCTGCTGTACACCGCGGCAATCCGCGCCGTGCCGGTCATCGACGCAGGGGGCACGCTGCTGGGCGTCGTCTCCGAGGCCGACCTCATGGCCGCGGCCGCCCATCCCAGTTCGCACACCACACAGCGGTGGTGGCGTCCGCGGCACATCCACCGGCATGGCACGCAGGCCAAGGCGGGCGCCACTACGGCCGCCGAGCTCATGACCACCGACGTCAACACCGTCACGCCGTCGACCTTGGTCACCATGGCCGCCCGCACGATGATGGAACGTCAGCTGGCCTGGATGCCGGTGTGCGACGACAGCCGCCACGTCGTCGGCGTCCTGAGCCGCTCGGACGTGCTGGCCATCTTCTTCCGTGACGACACTACGATCCGTGCCGAGATCGTCGACGACGTCCTGCGCCGGATCTTGGGAGTCGACCCCGCAGCCGTACGGGTCGACGTCGACGGCGGAGTCGTCACGCTCACCGGCGAGCTTGACACCCGCCTGGACGCGCAGATCGCGACCCGCCTCGCCCGACAGGTCGAGGGCGTCGTCGCCGTCATCGACCACCTGCGATTCCGCACCGACGAGCGCCTCACCGACGCCCGCGCGATGCCGATGTACTAAAGAGAGCCCGGCGAATGAGGCACGTGGCGTGGCGGGACAGGGTCTTCGCAGGGTCCCTGTCACGCCACGTGCCTCAGATCTTCCATCATCCGCGCCCGAGCACCAGTTCGAGATGGTAGAGGCCCGTGCGCCGAAGACCAGCCTGCCCGGCCCCGGACGCCCACCCGGCATCCCCAACCAGCAGCGGGCACCCCGCCACGACGCCGGACAAACCGTCACCCGCGCCCGCCCATGCACCGTCCAAGACAGATCAAGGGTTAACGTCCAGCTAAGAGCGGCGGCGCGTGGTCGGGCTGCCCCCTCCCGCGCCGAACACCGCTCCGCCGAAGGACCGACAGACTCGGCGTCGTGGGCGGGCATCCGGTCCCGAGTGCACCGGTAGACCACTAGTGCGGTGTCCAGAAACGTTCACCGGGTCCTCGAGGGCCCAGACGACACCTCGCGGCGTTGCCGCCTCGCGAAGACGCCCGGTATGAGTTCGGGCGGCGCCTTGCGAGACGCCGCCTGGACCGCGATCACTCCGGCAACGTTCCTGGACACCGCACTAGCGGGTCGGTGACGCCGAGGCGCCGGGCGCTGCAGGCCACGTCCAGCGCGGTGCCCCCGCCACGGTAGACCGGCACCTCACCGGGAGCGGTGGCCGCCGTGCGGTGGGTCGACTCCGGGCCTCGTTCAGGGCCCTCCGCCCCATCTGGTGGAGGCCTCCGGCTCTGACGGCGCCCCGACCAGCGCGCGACGCTGCAGGACCAATACCGAGATCTACCAATCCGACGAGGACCCAGAATGACCGCACCCGAACAGGCAGCGGACCGAACCCACCGACCCGTCGCTCGCGCGACGCAGGCGTAGGGGGTCGCGATGCGCCACACAGCCGTC
This sequence comes from uncultured Actinomycetota bacterium, assembly GCA_963826705.1. Lineage (GTDB taxonomy): Bacteria > Actinomycetota > Actinomycetes > Mycobacteriales > Pseudonocardiaceae > Pseudonocardia. Next base: position 80,436 of record CAWGYF010000014.1, on the reverse strand, counting down.
GCCGAGGTGATGGCCACCCAGGTCGTCACAGCGCCGCCGGAGACGTCATTCGCGCACCTGGCGAGGCTGCTGCGCACCGCCGGTGTACGAGCGGTGCCGATCGTTGATCCGGCGGGGGTGCTGCTGGGCGTCGTCTCCGAAGGCGACCTGATGGCCTCCGCCGCCCGTCCGGACACCGCGCCAGGTCGCTGGCAGGCCCGCCACATCCGCCGCGACCAGCCGGAGGCGAAGGCGGGCGCTACCACCGCAGCCGAGCTCATGACGCAGTTCGTCGAGGCGGTGGCGCCCACGACCACGGTCGCCACCGCGGCCCGTCTGATGGTGGAGCGCCACCTCCGCTGGCTGCCGGTGTGCGACGAGGCAGGCCGGGTGCTCGGCGTCATCTCCCGTTCGGATGTGCTTGCGGTCTTCCTTCGCGACGACGCATCGATCTGCGAGGAGATCGTCGACGAGGTTCTGGCCCCCGCACCCCGACCTGATGCCGAGAGCGTGCGGGTCGACGTCCGTGACGGCGTTGTCACGCTCACCGGCGAGGTCGCAACCCGCGACGAGGCCGACCGGTTGGCCCGAGTCACCGAGCGCGTCGAAGGCGCCGTGGCGCTCGTCAACCACCTCACCTACCGCGCGGACGAACACGCCTCCGACGGCGGTGCGACACCGCACTGCTGACTGCGCCGGTCCGCCAGCGTCACGGGGCGAATGGCCAGGGACAGGTCGCCGAACTCATCGCCCTGGCCGGACTCGACCACGTCCTGCTCGTCGGTCGTGTGGCCCGGTCATGACGCCACCCTTCTTCCAGGAACGGATCCGGCCGTTCGAGGTGCCGGCTGATCCTGTCCGTCGGAGCTTTGGCTGACGTGGTCACCGTGCCGGTGGACGACCTTCCACAGGCCGTCTTCGCGTCGGTAGACGTGGGTGACCCGCAGCGTGTAGGTCGTGGGCTCGGCGTCGATGGTGACCTTCTTGTGCTCGAAGCCCACGGTGTAGGCGAGGTCTCCGCTCGCCCCGGCGGCCACGAGCTCGAACCGGTAATCGTGCAGGTCGGAGAAGCGGCAGGCGAGCCACCGGGAGGTGTTGCTCACCTCGTCCCAGCCACGCCGCAGCGGCACTGCGGCACCGAAAAGGGTTACCGGGTCGCGCTGCGACCACGTGCCGGAGCGGGGTCCGGCGTCGCCGCGACACAGCGCCTGTTCGGCGGCGAGATGCCGCGGGAGCATCGCGGACAAGAACTCCTCGACCTCGGCTACCATGCCAATCCTCCGATGCAGTCAAGCTTTATCCAATAAAGTGAGAGTCCATCGAATATCCGGGCCTGTCAAGAGGCGCGACGAGCGACCCGTCGCAGGCAGCAGGCGGCGGTGCACCCCCCGTCCGCTCCACGGCACCGTCCACTCCACGACGTCGACGGCGCGGATCGGCTCGTGATCGGCTCGTGATAGCTCTGAGCCGCCTCCACGTACTCAGCCAGCGCCAGCGTTCCCCACGGGACTCTCGCCCGATCGTGCGGAGTTTCATCCCTCCACGGGCGGGCCCGCCACGGCCATGAAGGTCTGCGAAGTGGCTCGGGTGGGGTGGAGCTGACGTTTTCGGGTTTCGGTGGGTGGTCGCGGCCCGCGCCGCGCCGCGCTGGTGGGGTGGGCTGGGCAGTGTCGCGGCGTAGCGCCTGCACGGGAGAGCCCAAGGTCCCCTCCGTGGCGGAAATCGTCCCGGGCAGCGGGGTCGAATGCCGCCTGCCGGGCCCGACCGGTCAGACCGATCGTGGTGACCAACGCAAGGCCCACCGCTGAAGAGACGAGAGGGATGGCACTGATGAGTGAGTTGATCGTGGTCGGAGTCGACGGCTCCGCCGAAGGAGCGGTAGCGTTGGCCTACGCGGTGACCGACGCGATCCGCCGCAACGCACGCGTCCGAGTCGTGTCGGTCAGCCAGATGCCCGAATACTGGGCGGTGCCGCTCGCGATGGCCCCGCGGTCGGTCCCGATCGCGCGGACCGACGTCGTGAACGCCGCGCAGCACGTGGCACAGGCGGCGGTCGACACGTTCGCCGCCGAGCACCCCGCACTGGCCGGACAGGTCGAGATGGAGATCGTCGGTGTGTCCGGCCACCCGGCCACCGAACTTGTCGAGCACAGCCGCGACGCCGACCTGCTCGTCATCGGGCACCGCGGTCGGGGCGCGCTGGCCAGCACCTTCCTGGGCTCGGCCGGACTGAGCTGTGTCCTGCACGCGCACTGCCCGGTCACCATCGTCCGACCCACCCGAGTGCCCGAACATGCCCCCGGCACAGTGCGGGCCGTGACGGTGTAGCTCATGATCGCCGAAACCGGCGGTTTCCGTGCGTAGGTGCACGGAAACCGCCGGTTTCGGCGATCATGACGCTGGGGACGCGCCCACCCCGTTCGGCTCCCGGACCGCGGCGGAACGGACGACCGTGACCGGGCACGGCGCGTGCAGGACACAGTGCAGCCCAACAGAGCCGAGGAGAACGCTGCGTACGGCGCCGCGCCCGCGATGGCCCAGCACCAGCAGGTCCGCGCCCTCAGCCGCCTCGACAAGCGCAGGACTCGGCGCGCCGATGATCGCATCGATGGCGACCGGCACCCCCGCCGTCTGCGGGTTGGCCGCGACGGCCTCGTCGACCATCGCCTTGACGAGCACCTGCATGTCCGCCTTGATCTCCTCCGGCGACGGCAGCGCAGGCGCGCCGTACGCGACCGCCCAGTACTCCGGCGGCCGCGCGACGGCCACCACGCGCAGCAGCGCCTTCCGCCGATCTGCGTCCCGCAGGGCATACTCGATGGCCGCACGGGATTCGGGCGTGCCGTCCACCCCTACCACGACCATGCCGTTCGTCTGCACGTCCGCACTCCTCTCAGGTCGACACCGAGGCGGCTCACCCCAGCCAACGATCCGCCTGCGGCCCGCTGCGCGCGACGGGCCGAAGTCCCGTCTTGGGCAGTCGGTGGGCCCGGGCGGTCAGGACGGCGTGTCGGACCCGCGTGGGCGCAGGCCCTACGACCCGGCCGAGTCGGGACTCTCTGTCCTGGCGATCGGTGGACGATCGGCCGACGCTGACGACCATGTCCCAACCTGTCAGCCTCGACGCAGTCGAGATCGACGCGATCCGGCCGTGGCGGCCGCTCTGTGCACTCTGCCTGGCCGAGCGGGACGACAGGGCCGTCTGGAGTGTTCCGACGGCGCAAGCGCTGGTTCAGGGCACCGCCCTCTGCGCGCATCACGCGCGGATGGCCGTGCGGTCCACCGCTCTCGAACTGCTCGGCGAGGACGGCCACACGCCGGACCGAGGTCGGAAGTCGTCGTACGAGGCGGCAGCACACGTTCGCTGAACCCCGCACCACCGTCTTGTGCTGCGCCACGGCCTCGCCCCGGTCACAGTCGTCCCGCGGTCGCTCTCCATGGGACACCGTGCCTGCGGCCCTCGCCGTCGACCCCCACGACCGCTCCTGGCTGTGGTGACGCCTGATGAAAGCTCCGGCCACCGCCTGCGTCGGCCAGGGCCGAAAGTCCCAGAATCGGGTCTTCCGGCGCACGTGGACGGGCCGTACGCCTCCCGCGCGCCGTCGCGCGGCACGTCATCATGCACTCATGGCGAAGGACGTCCCTGACCTAGCATCCCGTCCGCCGATTCTCGTCGCGTACGACGGATCCGCGCCCGCCCGCACCGCGCTGTCGTGGGCGATCACCGAGGCCCTCGGCAGCGGCCGTTCCCTGCGGCTGGTTCACGTCATGCGGTGGCCGCTGCCCGAACTCGACCATCTGGCCGTCCCGCCGTCCGTGCACAACGCCGAGATGGCCCGGCGCGCGGCAGCCGCGATGGTCGCCGGTGCCGTCAGATACTGCCTGCAGATCGCACCCGGACTCGACGTCCGCGGAGACACCCTGACCGGCGACGCGGTCGACGTCGTCGCGAAGCTCGCCGCAGACGCGTCCCTGCTCGTGCTCGGCGCATCCGGCCAGAGCGCGAACTCGCAGGTGCTTCTGGGGTCCAGCGCCGCCGAGCTCATCCGACGGGTCACCGTGCCGGTGGCCGTCATCCGCGATACCGCCGAGAACGACCGCGACCACGTCGTCGTCATCGGCGTCGACGGCTCCCCGGCCGCCGACCGCGCGATCCGCGCAGGCTTCGAGGTCGCCGCACGGCGCCGCCTCCCCGTGGTGGCCATCCACGCCTGGTCCGACCTGCCGCTCGAGGCACTCGGATTTACCAACGCCGACGGAGAACGGCGCCACCAGGACGCCGTGGAGTTGCTCGCCGACCGGCTCGACCCGGCAATGACATCACATCCGGAGGTGGTGGTCGACCAGGTCGTGGCCCTCGACCGTCCCGTGAGTGCGCTGTTCGAGCGCGCGAGCAAGGCGGCGCTGCTGGTCGTCGGGCGGCACGGACGAGAAGGCGGCGCCGAGACCAACCTCGGCCCGGTGTGCCACGCGGTCCTGCACTACGCGCCGTGCCCCGTCATGATCATCGGGTGAAGGTGAGCGGGCCCCGCAAGGCCCGCATGCTCGACCCGGTCGCCGCGGTGATCGCCGCACGTGGTGCCCGGAGTGCGCTGCTGCGCCGCCGACACCACTCGTGACGATCATGGCCCGGCTGCGGGCACCCTGCTCACTGCTGGAACAGATCGGCGTCGGTATCGACCGTGGCCTACCGCTCGCAACGACGGGCGTTCGGACCCGCTGAGACGTCGAGCATTCGACACGAGCAGCCAAATGCTCAGATCTTGACGGCCGCGACCTGGTTGCTCCAGCCGCGATGTGGACGACTCGCAGATCAGCATGATGTACCGGCGGATGACGAGATCGGACACAAGCCGAACGACCTGTGTCCGGCCGCTCAGGCCGCGCCGTCGCGCGCAACCGGCCCTGGGCTGGCCCTGGGCTGCCGCAAGCAGTCCCGTGCATGATTTAGCTGGCTCTTCCTCTGGAGGACGCCGCCGTGACGTTGCCAGAACCTCATCTGATCCGACACCGCCCCGACCGCCTGCCCTTGCAACCGGGCCGGGCGCGCAAGAAGGAGACACGCCATGAGCACGCTCGTCGTCGGAGTACCGAGCGAGATCAAGGACAACGAGAAGCGGGTAGCGCTCACCCCGGACGGTGTCGTGGAGCTGGTGCACAACGGCCACCAGGTCCTCGTGCAGTCCGGCGCAGGCGTCGGCTCACGTTTTGCTGACGCTGAGTACGCCGCGGCAGGCGCCAAGGTCCTGCCGTCGGCCGACGAGTTGTTCGCGGCGGCAGACTTGATCGTCAAGGTCAAGGAGCCCGTGTCCGCCGAGTACCACCGCTTCCGCCCCGGCCAGCAGCTGTTCACCTACCTTCACCTCGCCGCCGACCGCGGCCTGACGGAGTTCCTGCTCGAACAGCGGATCGACTCGATCGCCTACGAGACCGTGCAAACGCCCGACCACAAGCTCCCACTGCTGACCCCCATGAGCGAGGTCGCGGGCCGCATGGCCGTACAGGCGGCCGCGCACCACCTCGAAAGCCCCGCTGGCGGCGCGGGCATCCTGCTCGGCGGCGTGCCCGGCACGCCTGCGGCGAAGGTGCTCATCATCGGCGGCGGGGTGTCCGGCACCGAGGCGGCGAAGATCGCCCTCGGCATGCGGGCCATCGTCCGCGTCCTCGACACCAACCCGAGCAGGCTCGCCTACCTGTCAGACATCTTCGGCGGCCGACTCGACCTCATCACCCCCAACCGGGCCCGGACCGCCGCCTACGTCGCCGAGGCCGACGTTGTGATCGGCGCGGTGCTCGTGCCAGGCGCGAAGGCTCCGAAGCTGGTCAGCCGGGAGATGATCGCCACAATGCGCCCCGGAAGCGTCGTCGTCGACATCGCCATCGACCAGGGCGGTTGCTTCGAGACCAGCCGACCGACCACGCACTCCGCCCCGACCTACGTCGAGGAAGGCGTCGTCCACTACTGCGTGGCCAACATCCCCGGAGCCGTCGCCCGCACCTCGACGCTGGCGCTGACCTCGGCCACGTTGCCCTACCTGATCCGGGTCGCACGCGACGGCGTGACCGGTGTCGCGAGGACCGACAGCGCACTGCGGCTGGGCCTGAGCACGCTCGACGGGAAGCTCGTCAGCCAGCCGGTCGCCGAGGCCCACGACCTGCCCTTCACCGACCCGGCGGAGCTGCTCGACGTCGGGTGAGGTGGGCCAGCAGCGACCGGTCGACCTTCTCCGCGTCTGCCGCCCTCGTCGTCGCGCCGCCTGCACCGGGCCCCGTCAGACGAGGGGTGGATCCCGCAGGTCGGTCCGCACTTGGGCTCGACATTGGGCCCAACCTCTGTGAGGTCGCCGCGGGGTCTGTGAGGTGGCCCTACTGCGGGCCGCCCGGTGGACGCTGATCGCCAAAATTGGGACATAACGGCCATATATGGCGCTCATGTCACACAACCTGCGATCAACGCTTGGCAGCCACCGCGCCCCGTGGCTGCCCTCGCCCCGATCGCAGGGCGCCAGATCGGTCGCAGGCGAGCGACGCATTCCGGCCCAGGCCACGGCACTGCGAAGACCCCCGTGCCGAGGCCCGATGCAGGTGGGGTGCGGCATCGACGCCGCGCGGCGTCCGCCCGGTTGTCGTGAAGAGGGCCTCAAGAGTCCGGTCGCGGGTGGGTGGTCGTGGCTGCCGGGATCGGCTGCGCGGAAGAGGGTATTGATCCAGGTCGGTGGCGTTTGTGGAGGTGGCAGGGTAGACATACTCGATGTGACCTTCGGCCCCCAACTCGGGACCTACGCCTTGTGTCTGCTGGAAAACGGCATCGGTAGCGTCAAATTTCGGACATCACAACCGCCGACTAGATCATCCCGTGGCGTCGCCGTCGGCATCGACCCTGCGGCAAGCCGCGCAGGACATCATCAAGACCATGAACGAAAAAGGAGCGAAGTGATGACGACAGCGCCCACACAGCAGCCGCTCAGCAACAAGTTGCCGCTACAGGACAAGGTGGCTCTGGTCACCGGAGGGACCCGCGGCATCGGAGCCTCCATCAGTCACCGCCTCGCCGCGGAGGGGGCGCACGTCGCCGCGGGGTACTTGCGGGGCAGCGACCCAGACACGCAGGTCGAGAACTTTATGGCCGAGATGAGCGCCCTGTACCCGGGCACAGTCACCGTCGAGGACGGAAACATCGGCGTGGCAGACGACTGCCGCCGCGTGGTGCGCGAGGTCATCGAGCAGCACGGCCGCCTGGACATTGTGGTCAACAACGCCGGGATCACCCACGACAAGACCGTGCACAAGATGACCGACGACGACTGGCTGCAGGTGATCTCCGTCAACCTGTCCGGGGCTTTCTTCGTGTCCCAGGCGGCACTGGAGCACATGATGGAGCGCGGCTCCGGCAGGATCATCAACATCTCCTCCGCCTACGGGGAGATGGGCAGCGTCGGGCAGGCGAACTACACGGCGTCCAAGTCCGGCATGTTCGGGCTGACCAAGTCGCTGGCCAGGGAGGTCGCCTTCATGCTTGCCCGGGCCGGGCGCCCGATCAGTGAGGGTGTCGGGCTGACCATCAACTGCGTGACCCCGGGAGCCATGGACACCGGCATGCTGGCCCGAGTCCCGGAAAAGGCGATGGAGCGGCTGCTCGCCCAAATACCGTGCGGCCGTGTCGGGAGGCCGGAGGAGGTCGCGCGCGTGGTCGCGTTCCTCACGCACGACGCGTCTTCGTACATCACCGGCCAAGTTTGGGCCGTCAACGGCGGCCTCGATATGTGAGGAAGGAAAAACAATGGAAGACGTATTTGTACTATCCGCTGTGAGGACCCCGATCGGCAAGTACGGTGGCGGACTCGCCTCCGTACCACCCTGCGATCTTGCCGCCACGATGGTACGCGAGGCGGTCACCAGGGCAGGCGTGGAGCCGGCGCAGGTCGGCCATGTCGTGTTCGGCAACATCCTCCACACGGAGACGAGGGACATGTACCTCGCCCGGGTGGCGGCCGTCAACGGCGGCCTGCCGGTCCAGACACCAGCGCTGACCCTCAACAGGCTCTGCGGCAGCGGGGTTCAGTCTATTGTCTCCGCTTCGCAGGCGATCATGCTCGGCGACTGCGCGGTCGCGGTGGCAGGCGGCGCCGAGTCGATGAGCCGCGTCCCGTACTGGCTGCCCAGCATGCGCTGGGGCCAGCGGATGAGCGACGGGGTCGCCCTCGACGCCATGGTCGGGACGCTCACTGACCCGTTCGAGAGTATCCACATGGGCGTCACCGCGGAGAACGTCGCCACCGACTTCCACGTGTCCCGGGCCGACCAAGACGCGCTGGCCGCCGAGAGCCACCGCCGGGCCGCGGCCGCGCAAGCGGCCGGGTACTTCAAGGAACAGATCCTCCCGGTGGAGATTCAGGGCAAGAGGGGCAAAACCACCGTCGTCGACACCGACGAGCACGTGCGGCCCGGGGTCAGCCTCGAGGACATGGCCAAGCTGCGGCCCGCGTTCGCCAAGGAGGGCACGGTCACCGCGGGCAACGCGTCAGGCATCAACGACGCCGCGGCGGCCGTGGTACTCGCCTCTGGATCGTTCGTGACCGACAACGGCCTCAGCCCGCTGGGCAGGCTGGTGGGATACGCCCACGCCGCGGTCGAGCCGCGGATCATGGGCATGGGTCCGGTGCCTGCGACGCGCATGGTGCTCGAGCGCACGGGCATCAAGATCGACGAGATCGACGTGTTCGAGGTGAACGAGGCCTTCGCCTCGCAGGCGCTGGCGGTGGCCAGGGAGCTGGGACTGCCGCCGGATCGCACTAACCCGAACGGCAGCGGCATCGCCCTCGGCCACCCAGTGGGCGCGACCGGGACCATCCTGGCCGTCAAGGCGCTGTACGAGCTCAAGCGCACCGGCGGCAGGTACGCGCTGATCACGCTGTGCATCGGTGGCGGGCAGGGGATCGCCGCGATCTTCGAGCGCGTCTGATCCGCACTTCACGAGACCGTGCCCCGGTCCGCAGCCGGTCGTGATCACGGTTCGCGGCCGCACGGCCAAGTGCCGCCGTCGTACGTCAAGCACGGGCTTGACGTACGGCGGCGGATCCGTGTTCTACGGATACGCGTCACCGATCAGCCCTGGACAACATCAGAGCGATTCCAGACGGCGAGCGGCATGGGGCCATGCCCCAGCCCAGCGGCTGCCGCGACGGCCGGGAGCACCCCCTCCGGCGCGGAAACGACGGCGAGGTCGACGACAACGCACAACATGCTCAACCAGGCCACGTGCCGGGCCACGCCCAGTTGAAGATCCCACGACCAGGCCTCAGGTCATGGGGACATGAAGCCCGCGGTCGAGCCCACCGTCTTCTCGTAGCGTCCCAGCGCCTCGACGAAGTAGTAGTCGCCGAACATGATGCCGGTGTCGGCCCAGCCCTTGGGCTCGTGCTGGGTGCCGTGCTGCAGTATCGCTGCGAACTTGGAGTTTGTGCGCGGTGCGTAGGTCGGTGACGACAGCGAGGTGAGGATGTCGCGGGCCGCGTCGACGTCGTGCTTCTTGGCCGCGGGGTCGGTCTCGTCGGTGCTGAGTTCGAGCAGGGCGCTGGCGGCGATTGCCGCGGCGGACGTGTCACGCGGTGCGGTCGCCTTGTTGGGCACGTCGAAGTCCCAGTACGGCACCTTGTCGGACGGGAGGTGGCGGACGAAGTAGTCGGCTGTGCGGCGGGCGGTGTCGAGGAACCGGAGGTCCTTGGTGTAGCGGTAGGCCATGGTGAAGCCGTACATGGCCCAGGCTTGTCCGCGCGACCAGGTGGACTCGGTCGCGTAGCCCTGCTTGGTGGAGTGGCGCAGCAACGCGCCGGTCTTCTGGTCGTACTCGGCGACCATCCACGTCCCGCCGTCGGGGCGGACCAGGTCGTTGATGGCCCGCAGCGCGTGCTGGGTGGCCATGGCGGCGTACTCGGGCTTCCCGCCGTTCTGGCCTGCCCAGAACATCAGCTCGAGGTTCATCGTCGCGTCGATGTTGACCCGGTACTGGGTCTTGTCGTTCCGGCTGTCCCACACCCGGAACATCCGGACGTCGGGGTCGTAGCGTTTGGCGACGGTGGCGGCGCCGTCCAGGACGACCTTCTTGTACGCCGAGTTGCCCGTCAGCTGATAGCCGACACCGTAGGTGTCGAAGAGCTTGAAGCCGAGGTCGGTGTTGTCGTGCGTCGTCTCGGACGCCAGCTTGGCCTGCCAGGTCTGGGCCCGCTTGAGCCAGGCCTGGTCGTGGGTGCGCTCGTAGGTCCGCCACAGCGTGGCGGCGTAGAAGCCGGCGGTCCAGTCGTCCACGCCGACGGTGAGCCAGGAGCCGTCAGGCTTGGTCCGGACCGGGAACGACGGTGGGTTGAGCTTGTCGTCGGTGGCCAGCAGCCGCCGTTCGGTATATGCGAGCACCGGGCTCGACGCCGCCTGTGCTGCTGCCGGTGGCGCCGACGCGGCCGGGATCGTCGCCGCTGTCATCGTCGCCGTCATCGTCGCCGCCGTCATCGTCGCTGTGGGCGGTGGGCCCAGGCTGCTGCAGCTCAGGATCGCGGCGAGCGCGAGTCCGCCCCCGACTGTCGTCATCGGTCTGATCGGCATCTCGTTCCTCAATGACGTCGACCTGACACGGCCGCGGTATGACAGCAGCATGTAGCGACGCGGTCGCTTACCGACATCCTTGCTGGTGCAGGCATCCTATCCAAAGATCGCAATGGCGGCTGTGGGCGTTACGGTCGGGCCGCGACGAGTCAGTCCGGTCGGTCGGCTCGTGCGTCCTCGGCGGGATGGCGCGAGCGCACCCGATCCCCGGTGACCGGCACTAGTACTAGTTCGAAGACAGCTCGCTCGACTCCTACGACGCCGCCGCGGCCACGTTGCCGATTGAGCTGGTCACCGAGTTCTGGATAGTGCCCAACCACCGACCGCGACAATCAGCGTTTGGAGCGTCATGGACGTCCTCGCGGCTCCCGGACCGCAACGCTGGGTGCGGGGCTGACCATGATCGCCACGAGAGCGTCGTTTCCAGATCAAACCCCTGAAACAGCGCTACCGCCGCGATCACCGCAGGCGATCTGCCGCCCGCCGGGTGCTACGACACGACGGAGGCGCTGTCTCGGCGAACTGGACGGCCCTGGACACCTTCCTGCGCTACCACCACGAACAGGGTCTCTCGGCGCGCCGGTGGACGGTCGAAGAGATCATCACCCACGACCTGCTCGACACATGAGCCCCGGCGGATCCGATCTGGCACCTTGATCCCTCGCGGTTCTCAGCGCGACGATCTCGATCTCGCGCTAAGTTACTCCGGTTCCCGGAAGGCGTATCAGCGCGGCCCAGACTTCTCCCCAGCAGGGCGCTGAGCTACGGACGGTAGTAGGAGGTAGGACGATCACGAAATGGCGATCCTCCTTAGTCCTGCCCAGACGGGCGGCGAGGAGCCATTCCATGAACATCGCCCGCGCTGACCAGTCCTTCATGAACGCCACCTTGAACTCACCTGCTCTCGCCACGGATCTCGCGGCCCGACCCTGCCAGGAGGCTCGGCCCCTGCGGGCGGCCAACCCGGCCCACGCGGCCGAGCCGTGGGCGCTGGCGATGTCCGGCGGTGGCTTCCGTGCGACGTTCGCTGCGCTGGGCGCAATCCGGTTACTCGCAGGCACGGGCCATTTGGCGGATCTCCGATACACATCGTCGGTCTCCGGCGGTTCCGTCGCCAACGGGCTACTCGCGGTGGCCTGGCCGCAGCTCCGTGACCGCGGCTTCACCGCCGACGCGGTCGACGAACTAGTGCTCGATCCGGCGGTGCGGCGAGTTTCGTCGCGATCCCTCACGTTCGCGTTGGTGATGAACCTGTGGCGGACCGTCGGTCGCCGTACCCGCACCGACCTGCTCGTGGACAAGTTCGACGAGTGGTTCTTCGATGGCACACTCCTTCACGAGCTCGATCCGCAGGTGCGCTGGATCATCAACGCCGCGAATCTCAGCAGCGGGGTCCGATTCCGCTTTGAACGCGACGTCCTCGGCGACTACACCATTGGTCTTGCGCCAACTGCGCCGAACCGGATCTCGCTCAGCACCGCTGTCGCCGCCTCAGCGGCGGTACCGGGCGCCTTCGCCCCGATGAAGATCAGAGGGGTTGACTTCCCCTGCTCCATCCATCCTCCGGTCTTGATGGATGGCGGAGCCTATGACAACACCGGTCTCCAGGCGCTGGATCGGGAGAGCCTGCGCGATGTGTTCCTGGTCTGCATCAACGCAGGCGGGCTGTTGCGGCCCGGTGCGTACGGAAAGGTACCGCTGGTGCGCGATCTCGCCCGTGCGCACTCGATGCTCTACCGTCAGAGCACCGCCATCCGCACCCAAGGCATAGTCGAGCGGTTCGATCTGGGCCGGACAGTCCGGGCAGGTAGCCCGATGCCTGCGGGAGCGCGGCGTGGGGTTCTCGTCGCGCTGGCGACGACCTTCACACAGCAGAAGACCGGACGCTTGGCGGAATGGACGGACATCCACCCGGACCGCCGCATTCATGCGGGCCGCGATCTTGCCGAGGTGCCGACGGTCTTCGACAAGCTCGACGTGACGCTGTGTAGGGCGCTGATCTACCGCGGCTGGTGGCTGATCGGCGCGGCACTGGCCCGACACGCGCCGGAGCAGTTGCCTGCCGACCTCTCGGACGTGACGCCGCCCGTTCTTCTCTGATGACCGCCTTGCGTCCCGGTCTGCATCCTGGACCGGGCGTCGCTGACGGGCGGCGGGCTTTCGGGATTCAGCTGGCGATGGCGGTCCCGTCGGCCCGCACGACGAGTACGGCCTGGTGACCGCGGGTGGCGAGCCATCGTTCCCCGTCGGGGCCGAGGGCGAAGGCGGCTGTGGCGTCGACGTCGACGGCGGTCAGGGAGTGTCCGACGACGGTGACCGAGGAAAGGCCGACTGCGGGTCATCCGGTGCGGGCGTCGACGATGTGTGCGCCTCGGTGGGAGGAACCGGAGGTGGCGACCGCGCCGGTCTGCAGGGGAACGACGCCGACGTGGCGGCTCGGGTCGTGTGGGTCCTCGATGCCGATCCGCCAGGGCATGGCTGTCGGGTCGAGGGTGCGGCAGATGATGTCACCGCCTGCGGACAGGCAGAAGTCGGTGTCGGGCAGTTCGGCCAGGCAGACGGCGGCGCGTTCCGCGGCCCAGCCCTTGACCACCCCCGAGGGTCGAGCTGGCCGCCGCGTTGAACAGCGAACGCTCCACCTGAGTCCCGGTGGGCGGCCTCGCCGATGGTGAGGACCTCGGCGATGTCGGCGGCAACCGCTGGTGTGCAGTCGGCGAGGTCCAGCTCACCGCGTCCGATCCTGCCCATGACCGAGTCGCCGCGGTAGGTGCTGAAGACCCGGTCGGCCTCCCGCAACACCGCCAGCGTAGCGGCCCAGGCCGCGCGCCCGAGATCGTCGCCTGCGTGTCTGCCCCGGAGGGCCACGCTGATCGGCATGCCCATCACGTGTTCGACGTGGCGGACCATGGCGGGCGCGCGCGTTGCCGGGGCGGTCACGCTAGGCCCGCTTGGTCGAGCGCGCTCTGCAGTGACTGGAGGTAGCCGGTGGAGGTGACGGTGGCCCCACTGACCATGTCGATGTTCGCGTTCTGGGCGGTGAGGGTGTTCTGGATGAGGATCGGCAGCTGTCGTCGGCCCGGCAGGCACTTCAGCTGAAGTCCGCCGCGCCGAGCGGACCCGCCGCCGAACAGTCGCTCCCCGAACTCGTGGCCCTCGCTGAAGCGGTACTGGTGGAGGTGTCCGAAGCCGAACGCCGGGAGATCTTCGCGGGCACGGCACAACGCCTCTACCCCGGGCCGTGATCGCGACGATAGCGCTGTTTCGGGGTCTTGATCACCGGAAACGACGCTCTCGTGGCGATCACGGTCAGCCCCACTGCGGCGTGTAGCGCGCCGCGGTGGTTACGGCTTCTTGATGACGCGGTGTCCGAGGTTTACGCCGCGTACCGCCCGGGGGCGAGTCAGCTCTTGAGCTGCTGGCGCAACGCCCCGAAGACAACCTCGGAGGTCTCACGCACGAAGTTCGCGTGGGTACTGGCCAGTGACGTGGCCCAGTCGGCGCCGGTGTTCTTCGCAGCCTGCTCCTCCAGATCCAGGAAGTTCTTGAGCAAACGCTCGTAGCCCTCCAGCCAGGCGATCCCGTTCTCCTTGGCCTTCTCGACGACCTGGGTATTCAGCTCTTGAATGCGTTTGGCGGCGGCCTCGAGATCAACAGGCAGTTCCGGCATGGTTGTCATGGTGTAGCTCCGTTCTCTTGTGGATAGGTCTCTGCGTCAAGACGGCTTGGCGGAAGCTGCCGTCCGGCCGTCGGGGTGGTCTGTCGAGCAGTAGTGGGACGTCTCAGACGCGGCATCATCCATGCCCATGTCGGCTGGCGCCCGGTGCGGCGCCGTCGATGGTGCAACCGGTCAAGGATAGCGCGCCTGCGGATTCGGGTCAGGTCTCAGGAGTTGACTGTCCGGATCACCGGAGCTGACCGGCCCCGCGGACAGAGGACTGAGCGGCATCGGGTGCGCGTTCCACTGTCGGTCGCAGGCGAGCTGTGCAAGTGGACGGTCACGGGCCACTCCGGGTGACGGCCGGGCCGCGGCGGCGACGGTGACGGTGACCATGGCGCGATCGTTCGCTGGAGGCTGCTCGTCTGGACGGCCGAACCTTGCCGGAGATCCGACGGCGGCCTTGACACCAGCGCGCGCCGCCCCCGCAATGGGAAATTCGTCGTTGACGCTGGGGCGAGCTTCCATGCAGTCAGTGCGGTGATTGGTGATCGGCTGGGCCTGTTCTGTGGCCGCGCTCGATCGGCGAAAGTGGTGCCACAGGGACCCTGGTGCGCCTCTGACACCACTGCCGGCGATCACCGGGCCGCCATCAGCCCACTTCGCGCCCCGCGACAGCACCCCGCACGCTCGGGGTGCGAGGTCCTCCGCGGCTTGCGCAGTCGGCCTCCGCGGAGTGCGACATCACCACACGGGACCTGCCGCCGCCCGCCTGCCCGGGCTGATCGCCGCCCCACCAGGCCACTTCGCAGACCGCGCACGCACGTCGCAGAGTCCACAGACCCTGCGAAGCGACAGCGGACCCTGCGAGGACCCTGTCACGCCACGCGGCTCGTGTGCCGGGCGCTCTTCAGGCCGAGTGCTGCGATGCCCACGGTGGGCGCGACGACCTGTGGCGAGACCGGCCGCACGCCTGCCGCGAGCAGCGCTGCGTGCAGGGAGTCGACGTCGTGAACGACGTAGCAGGTGTGGGCCGTCCCGGGTTGACCAACGAGCGGTCCAGGTCGGCCACCTGGATGCCGACGTGGTGCATGGTCTCGGAGACGGCGCGGCTCTCGTCAGTCGCCTTTGCCGGCAGGCGCCTCGTCACCGGCGACGGTTCGACCAGGGGAGATCACGGGCTCGGTCCAGGCCCTGCTCCTGCCCAGCAGCGTCATCGCCAGCCCCGCGACGAGCCCCCAGAATGCCGAACCGAGCCCGAGGAAGCCCGCGCCTGCCGCGGTGACAACGAACGTGACGGCAGCGGCATCACGGCCGTCGGGTGCGGCCACGGCAGAGGCCAGCGACGCGCCGAGCGCGCCCAGCAATGCCAGGCCTGCGACGGCTTCCAGCAGCACGGGCGGTGAAGCGGCCAGCACCGCGGTTGCGACGCCCGCGGTCAGACCCAGCAGGGCCAGCCCGAGGCCTGCGGTCACCGAGGCGATCCACCGGCGCTCCGCGGGTCCTGCGTCAGGTCCGGCCGCGAGGGCCGCGCTGATCGCAGCGAGGTTGACCGCGTGCCCGCCGAACGGAGCACCCACCAGCGTTGCCACACCCGTCACGAGCAGGATCGGGCGCCACGGCGGCCGGAATCCGTACTGAGCCAGCACCGCCATGCCTGTCACGTTCTGCGAGACCATCGTGACGACGAACAGCGGCACACCCAACCCGAGCAGCGTTTTCGGGTCGAACAGCGGCGCGACCCACACCAGCGCGGGCGCGGCCGCCGCCCCGGCAGGCATCCCGCCCGTCAGCAGGATCCCGGCGACTGCGACGACAAGCGCCGCCGGAACGGCCCATGCCCTCGCAAAGCGCCCGACGACCACCCACACGACGATCATGGGGGCCGCCAGGAGCGGAACCTGTGCCAGCGCGTGCACCGGCGCGAGACACAGTGGCAGCAGCACCCCGGCCAACATGGCAGCTGCGAGGTGGCCCGGGATCGAGGTGACCAGCCTGGCCACCGGTCCGACCAGTCCGGCGGCGACGACGAGCGCCCCGCAGAGCAGGAACGCGCCGACCGCTGCCGGGAAGCCGCCCGGCGCCGCACCCGCCGCGACGAGCAGCGCCGCCCCCGGTGTCGACCAGGCGATGCTCACGGGCATCCGGTACTGCAGCCCGAGCACCAACGCGACAGCCCCACTGGCCAGGCTCACCACGAGCAGCCCGGATGCGGCCTGGTGCTCGTCAGCACCCACGGCGCGCAACCCCGTCAGTACAACGGTGAAGGCACCAGCGAACCCGACGACGGCAGTGACGATCCCGGCCAGTACCGGTTGAACGACGCGGTGCACCACAACTCCCTCCGTTCCGTAAACGGAACGATGCGACGATAGCGGTGTGGTGGACGCGCGACCAAGCGGCATCGGTGCACTGGAGGACCCCGCGGGCGTGGGTCCGCGGGTACGGGCGCTGCGTCAGGCGCGCGGCATGTCCTTGTCCGAACTCGCCCGCCGTGCCGCACTCGGCAAAGCGACCCTGTCGGGACTGGAGTCAGGAACCCGCAACCCGACCCTCGACACGCTGCACGCCATCGCCGCAGCCCTCGAACTGCCGATCACCGCACTGGTTGCCGCCGTCGGCCCGGCCCGGCTCCGCGGCTCTGCCGTCGAGATCGAGGTGGTCCGGACCTTCGCCGACGAGCGCGTGACCTATGAGTTCTGTCGGATGCGGATTCCGGCAGGCTCGTCCCAGCAGTCACCGCCCCACCACACCGGCGTCACGGAGCACGCGATGGTCTTCGCCGGTTTACTCGAGGCGGGCCCCGTCGACGCCCCCGTCCGCGCCGCAGCGGGGCAACACGCCGACTGGGCAGCCGACCTCCGACATGGCTACAACGCGATCGGCAACGCCGACGTCCTGGCCAGCCTGGTGATCCGCACCCCCCGACCGGAGTCACAGCATTCGTGACTCCGCTCCCCGCAACCACAATCGTTCTGGCGGCCAGGGAGGACGCGCAAAGACTGCCGTGGTTTTCAGGGCCGGGCGCACCTGCGGCCCACGGGCCGCGCTGCTCGCGGACGCCGCGGCGCGGGTTGTGCACTGGTGACGCCAGGCCGATGTTCGTCGCCTGCGCCGACCACGACCGCGGCGCCGGTCCGCTCGTCAGAAGCTGGTGCCGAAGCCGCCGCCGCTGTGGCCGCCAGCGTCGTGCCCAACAGTGCCGTAGTCACCTCCGTACCCGCCGAAGGCACGGTGGTCGCCCGAATCGCGTCGGTGATAACCGACGCGAGACCGCAGACCCCCACCGAACTCGTCGGTCGTCCAGTCGTACACAGTCACCGTGTCCCACCACTGGGCAAACGTGACGGGCTGGCCCAGGGCGGCGCACTTCCGCTCCACCGCGGCGCACGCCGCAGGATCCCACCGGATCCATCCACTCTGCCCGTTGGGGAAGTACTGCTTGCGCACGACGAACTCCAACGACGACGTGCTCAGCGGTTCCGACGGAGCGCATCCGTACGTTTCGGCCTCATCCGACGGAGGAACGTCCACGCGGGACACCCTGAAAATGCCCACGGTAGGTCCAGGAGCAACCGTCGGCTACCTGGCGGAAGGGGGCATCCCGGCGCACACGCTCCTGCCTACGGAGCTCCTCCGCCCGGCCAGTCCCCGCTTCTCGGCCTCCCGTTCGGCGTGCACCTCCTCGTACCGTCGCGCGACCTCTGCACGGACCGGCCCGTAGACCTGCGCCGCCCGCCCGATCCGATCCACGAACTCACGCTGGGCCCGCTTCGACCGCCTTGCCCACCGCCGTTGCCAACCCGGCCAGGACAACGGGTACAACCCGCAGGACAGCAGGGCGAGCGACGTCATCGTCTTCGAGGCCACTATCAGGCCACAGAGTCCCGATGTGGTCTTCTCTAGCACAGCCGCAATGCCTTACCGTGCCGAGATGCTGGCCTCCACCGCGAACGTGTCCTTGGCGCGGTGTCATCCACCGAGTCGTAGAGGGTGGCCATGACTGCCAACTCATGCAGCGTCCACCCGGCATCCAATGCTCACACTGAGCGTGCGGCCAGCTACTCTGGGTCTAGATACGGCCCTCCGGTACCCCCGACCATCGGGACGATCCGGTCGGTAGCCGCCCACGTAGGTCGCCGCCGCGACCCATCAACGCCGACCGGAGAAGTCTCATATCGATGGATTCGATGAACATCGTGGCGCCCTATGTCCGGCTCGGTCCGCGCGGCGGAGATCAACCTTTGACATTTGCGTCACTATTGGTCCGAACAGGGCAGGCTGGCATCCATCCGGATCTTCGTCAGGCGCCCGATGAGCGGAGCGGTCGGTCGCCTGAGCATCCTCACAGGGATTTTGCTGTCGAATCCCACCAAGCCTGTATGCTAAGCCCGTCAGTCCAAGAGCCGAGCAATTGGAACAATTTTCGGTCAACCACCCATCGGAGCCGATAGCGATGACCTTGATTCCCGGTGACTTCAAGGTCAAACGCCGGAACGGTCGGGGTCTAGCGGTCAATATTGTCGGCGCGGCCGATGGATACCCCGTGTTTCTGATGCACGGCACACCCGGCAGCAGGCTCGGCCCCAAGCCACGCGGGATCCTGCTGCATCGGCTCGGGCTGAAGCTGATCAGCTACGACCGCCCCGGGTACGGTGGCTCCGATCGGCACGAGGGGCGTCTGATAGCAGACGCCGCCGACGATGTCGCGGAGATCGTCCGAGAGCTGAGCATCCCAAGCTTCGCGGTCGTCGGCCGCAGCGGCGGTGGGCCACACGCTCTCGCTACCGCCGCGCTCCTGCCGGAAATGGTCAGCCATGTCGCCGCTTTAGTATCCCTTGCTCCCTATGACGCCGACGGCCTCAACTGGTACGGCGGGATGAACGAACACAACGTGCAGGAGTACAGCACCGCGGATACTGATACCGAGAGTCTACTAGAAAACCTCGAGCGACTGGCTGCGGACGTCCACGAGAAACCTCATCTAATGATCGAGGAGCTGCGCTCCGAGCTCTCCGAGTTCGACCACAGGGTCGTCGGTGATGTGGCCATGCGCCGGCTGCTGCTCGACACTTACCGCGAGGGCCTGCAACAGGGACCGATCGGCTGGCTCGACGACGTACTGGCGTTCCGGCAGCCCTGGAAGTTCGATCTCTCCGAAATTACCGCGAGCACCCGCTTCTGGCACGGGGCCGATGACCGTTTCTCTCCGGTGGAGCACAGTACTTGGCTCCACGAACAAGTGCCCGGATCGGAGCTGAAGATTCAACCGAATATCGGTCATTTCGGGGCCGTGGAAATCCTCCCGGACATCTTGTCCTGGATCGCGGACGGAATCCTCGACAAGGAGATCATCGACGACCGTGTCAGAACGGGTCCTGTGGGTCGGTCACCCGGAAGACGAGACGCCCTGCCCGCAACGAGATGACCGAAGGATGGTCATCACCCAGGAGCTCGGCCAGCTCACCGAAGGCGGCGGCGTGGGCATCGCCCGGCGAGGACGTCTCAATCAAGGTGAGATTCCCTCGACAGATCAGGTAGTCGGGATGCTTGCTGCCCAAGGCGGACTCCATCAGGTCGACAGCCGCGCGCATTCCAGTAGCGGCGACATCCGCATCGCCCGAGCCGTAGCGGCTGGCGGCTTCGTTCATCGACGCGGCCAAGTAATGCGGATGCTCCTTGCCGAGCGTGCGCGAACAGCCTTCCGCCGCCGCCGTCGCTAGCTTGGTCGCGCGGCCGACATCGCCTTGGGCCGACCACACGGCCGACTGATTGCTGGTGCAGACCAGGCTGAACGGATGCTCGGCACCCAAGGTTTCGTGGTAAATGGCGGTGACCGCCACCATCTCCGCTAGAGACGCATCGAGCTGACCAAAGGAAAGTAGGTTGCCTGCGCGCGTCAGCCGACAGGCAAGAGCGGCCGGGCTCTGCTCGCCGAAGCGATTGATCAGCCTTTGGAGCGCGTCGTCGAGAAGTGGCGCCGCCTCGACCGGCTTGCCGAGACTGCGCAAAGACGCGGCGAGTCCGACCTGTGCGCGAAGGGTGTCGGCGTCATTCTCGCCGAGGTGCTCCTTGGCCTGCTTCAGCACCGCGCGAAACACGCGCACGGACTCTCGGTATCGGCCTGATTCCCGTAGGTCGATTCCCAGCGCGGCCTGGGAATGCAGCGTATGCGGGTGCAGGGATCCGAGCACGTCCCGTCGCCGCTCGACCACCTCCTCGTCGATGACGGTCGCACGAGTGAAGCCGCCGACCGCCCGCAAGGCGGCGGCAAGGTTGTTCGCCGACCGCAACGTGAGCGGATGGCTGTCCCCGAACCGTTCCAACCAGGCTTCGTATGTGGCCTCGGCCAGCGGCAACGCGTCGGCGTATCGGCCGAGTGCAACGAGGTCGGCCGCATAGCTGCCCTTAGTCATCAGCGTATGCGCGTGCCCCTCGCCGAGCAGCTCCTGCTGCCCAGCAAGGACCTCCTCGTCTACCCGCAACGCCTCGACGAAGTCGGCCAGATCGCGCAAGACGTTCGCTAAGGTGAACCGGAGCCGGAGCAGCTGTCGGTGCAGCGCCAAAGGTTCCACGTCCGTGATGGCTGGACTCTCGGGTGACTGCACCTGGGCGAGCAGGTCGGTCCAGTTCTGTGCCACTCGCTCACCGAGGAGCCGTGCCTCGGCCAGGTCGCCCCGGCGCCACAAGTACCGCACACGGTCGACGATGAGCGAGCGCACCGATTCCTCGACGCAAGTCTCCGCTCCGGAGACTCGCAGGTGACGCCAGATCATCCTGAACCGGTCCCAGGTCACCGGGTCGTCGGGCTCACCGTCCGGCCGAAAAGCGGCCAAGGCCAGGTGCACCTCGTGCCGAAGGCGTTTCCGTTCAGAACTGGTCATCCTTTCCCGAACCACCTCCTGCAGCAGCCGGTGAACTTGGACCTGCCGGGCCGGGACGTCCAGCTTCAGCAGCGCAAGCCGGTTGATGCTCTGCACGAGCGTGCCGCGCATGTCCCGCTCCGCGGCCGTCGGATCGTGCGCCGCGATCGCAGACATCAGCTTGTCGCTGTAGAGCAGGTCGAGGGCAATGTCGGGCGCGAGTACCGAGCAGACCTGCAGGAGCCGATGGGCACCGAGCGACCTCTCCCGCAGCCGCTGCAGCGACAGGTCCCACGTCGCCTGCACCGCGCGCCTGCCCGCGTCGCCCTCCTGGACCGCCCGCAGATACTCGGCGACCGGGAGTCCGGTCTCGGCAAGCCAGGCACCCGCGGCGGACACGGCGATCGGCAGGTCGCCGAGCGCTTCCGCCACCTGTGCGGCGTGCTCCGTCGAGAGCCCCTCGACGCGCCCTTGCAGGTGCGCGACGCTCTCGGTCCGATGGAAGACATCCACGGTCAACATGTGCACTTGCTCCGGCCACTCCCGGTTTCGGGAGGTGATCAGGACGTGCCCTGGGCCGCCATGTGGCAGCAGCCGCTCTAGAGCTTCGGGCTCCTCGGCGTTGTCGTAGATGAGCAGCCACCGGCCACCCACCGCTCCCGAACGGAGTGCATCGAGCGTCATCTTCGCGCCCTCAACCTTCACGCCTTCGGTAACAACGCCGAGCCGTCCGCCGAGATCCATGAGCGCGGCGTCGACGAACTGAACCGGCTCGGCCGCGATCCACCAGACGAGGTCGTAGTCCGCACGGAACCGGTGGGCGTACTCCAGGGCCAGCTGAGTCTTGCCGATACCGCCCATGCCGTGCAGCGTTATAGGAAGCATGACGGCGGGGCGGCCTTCGACCAGGTGACGCCGCAGGTTCAACAGGTCTTCGGTGCGCCCGGTGAAGTTCGCGTTGCGAGCGGGCGCCTTGAAGTGGTGCGGCTCGGCCCCGGGGTAGCGGGTGCGGGACGCATCCGTTGCCAGCATTTCGGCATCGAGCCCGACCAACTGCAGAACCGCCCGCGCCGCCTCGTTCTCGTTGAGCTCGGGGCCGACCTCGGCGACCCGGCCCAGCGTTGTCCCTACCCGATCAGACGGACGCACGTTCTCGATCTGTATCGCCAGATGCGGTGCACGCAGCCAGGGGTCGCGTCCCGGACCGGTTCGGGCCGTGAGGTAGCTCGGCGACATGATCGTCAGCACCTTTCCGGACGGGGCGTCGGCATCCTCGATCTCCATCGGTCCGACGTCCACGACTGGGACACCTCCCTGACGAAGCAGGCGGCGGACCCAGTCTGCCCAGAGGTGATCCGCGCCCATGTAACGGATCCGAATCGGCTCCCGCTCCGGCCTCGTCGATCGCTCGAACCGCTGCAACCAATACTCGCGGTCGGCCTCGTCCATCGCCGGGAACGAGGTGACCTCGCGGTTGGTGATGACTGCGGTCAGTCGCTCGTACGCGGCTAGCAGGGACGTCGGGTTGCCCGGCGGATTGCCGAACGTCGCGAGCGTCTCCTCGTAGGCATAATAGGTCTGGTAGGGCACCTCGACCGAGGCGAAGTACCGGGACCGCTCCGGTTCGCTCATGCCGATCGGCAAGCCGTCGAAGAACCGTCGGGCCAGCTTCCGCCCGGCCTCTGCTTTGGCCATCTCGCCGCCGTCTACCCGCATCGCCACGGGCAGAATGCGAATGGCGCGATCCGGCCCACGCCGTTTGACGAACATGGTGACCGCCCGCGCGACCCGGGCTGCGCCGTCGATGGCCTGATTGCTCAGGACATAGCAGTCGACCAGGACGTCCGGAAGATGTTGAGTACAGATGTCCGCGACGTCGCTGAAACCGGTGCGGCTGTCGATCAGGGTGTAGTCGTAGCCGGAACGCATGTCCTGACGCAGCGCATCGAAAAACGCGGCGCCGCCGAGATTGTCGTAGAAGACGTCCCAGTCCAACGCACCGAGGGTCGCAGCGTAGCTGGCATTCTGTCGCCCGGCGGGCAGGAGATCGAGCCCGCCACGACCGGGAAAGGCGAAGTCGATCGACAAGGCATAGCGATCGACCTTCGCAAACCGCGAGATGAATTCTTTGTTGCGATGCGGGTCGTGGGCGACCCGATCCTCGTACTCGCGGACCATGTCGATAACGCCGGGCATGTGCTCGATCGGCGACACCTTCAGAAACGGCGCGAGGAACCGGTGCAGCCCGGGCGCCTCCAGGTCCCAGTCCACCACAAGGACCTTCTTGCCTGCCGCGGCGAGGATCCACGCCACATTGGCCAAGGCCATGGTCCGCCCGGTACCTCCCTTGTACGAGTAGAAGGTGACGATCGTTCCCGTCGTCGGATCGGTCACGACTCCTCCTCCACGCTGGCGTCTATGGAGTCGCGCAACCGTGGCCGCTTGCCGCTTCCGTCGGAAACATGGACCTCCCGGAGATGGGCGCGCCTGGCCCTGGCGACGACGGATGGGAGAACCTGGTCGAACTGGGCTTCGCTGTCGACGCGTTGCATCCGCCCACGCACGGTGTTCTGAATCGCGAGCGCCGCGTCCACGATGGCCACGCTATCCGGACTAGATCGGTCGTCAGGATTCTCCAGAACGACGAGCATGACCCAACGTGGCAGAGAATGCATTCTCGCCAGAACCGATTCCCGACCGGCCCCTACCGCGACCCGCGGATCAACCAGCACAATACCCGGGGCCCCTCCGAATAATGACTCGGCCTCGTCGATGTCGACGACCTGCGACGGCAAGCCGAGCCTCTCGGCGACGGTCGCCGCATGTGCAGCGATCGGCTCAGCATAGGACCGCCACCACGGCTCGTCGAGAGCGGGCCCAAGGTCTGGCGCGAACATTGCGACCAGGAATCCTGCTGCCTTGGGCTCCGACGTCCGGCTGGCGTCCACGACGCTCACCTGCTCCAGGCGCGGGACGCTCGACGGGCCCACTGGATGCCGCTCCGCCACGTCGACGATCGTCTGGGCGAGCCAGGCCAGCATCCTGTCGTACATGGGACGGTACCGTCGCAGCTTCCGAAGCACCCGCAGCCCGTTCTCAACGTACTCGGGACCGCCCCCGTCGGCTCGAATGGCTCGCTCGACGTCCGGATCGAACGGCCAATCCTCGACCGGTGTCCACAGCACCGGAAGGATATGCCGCTCGACGTCCTCGGTGACGGCACGGAGCCTTTCTCGGAACGCCATCCGCTCCCGCTGTGGCCACGAGCTCGACAGGTAATCAGGCGAGCAGAGCGGTATGAAGACCTCGGCCGAGCCCAAGACCGCGGCTAGGCTGTCCTTGATGTCAAACCCGGACGGCATCGACTGATTGAAGAATCCGATCTCCAGTCCGGAACGAGGATCAGCCCGGTCGGCGACGGCGTCACAGAGCTCGTCATAAAAGACGTTTACCGTCGGCTCCACGTCCGGAGGAAGCTGGACGAGGTCGTCGGACGACTCGTTTAGCGGTCGCGGCACGTAGGCGTAACTCAGGAAGAAGTAACAGCTCTGCCGGGCTTGAGGTAGACCGGACGACTGCGGCCACTGTATGCTCATGATTCCTCGCTCTCGAATGATTGTGGTAGCCGCTCGTGGTCAGGGATCGTCTTGGTTGGAATCCGGCGGGCTCGGCTGAGTTCCGCGATACGTTGCGCCAGCCGCCAGGCGACGATGTCGTAGTCCTCGCTCCCCATGCTGAGAAGCCCGTAGAGACCTTCGGAACAGTATCGCCTGGCGATGCTCGGGTCGACCATTTCCGACAGATTGAACAACTGGATGCGCCGGATAATCGGCGGCAACTCAGCTTCGTCCATTGGTAACCAGAGTACAGGGAGGATCGCGTCGCCACGAGGATCTCGCGCGGCGAACGCGTGCCACTCCTTAGCGCACCACCGACTTCCTGTGTATGACTGCGAAAGCAGCGGCACGAATACTCGACAATTTCCCACGGCCGCCACCAGGGACTCATCCCATGGCGATCCTCCGCGCATCGTCTCGTCGACGAAACCCGGATCGACTCCGATCGGTGGCCCGATGAGCTCTCCGACGTGATACCACAAGTCGCGGAAAAGGCGCAGGTGCGGGGCAGCCCGACTGTGCTCGACCGCTGGGCCATCCGGATCGCGAAATCGGGAGTGGCTCATGAAGAAGATGGGCCCAGGCTGGCCGTCCGTCACCCTCGGACGCCCCATTGGCGCGCGTGCACACATGCCCCGTCGCTCAACGGGGCACCAGGCCACTGACACCAGCGCGCACGCCGTCCAGGAACAGCCGACCGGCTTCAGACCACCGAGCGGCGGGCTTGAGCCCGTCGAGGCGGGCGTGTAGCCGGTCCTGCCCGGCCAGCATCTCCTCAATGCCCAAAAGCTCGCCCGCATAGATCCGGTCGACGGCCAGCCGGAGAGCGGCGACCTGTGCGCAGAGGTCTGCCAGTGCCGCAACCTCTGGTCCACCCGGTCCGGCCTGCCGCCAGTTGGCGTCCACGAAGTCGAACGCACGGGCGGTTGACGCCACGATCATGCGTGCTGCGTGCTGCACCAGCACTTCGGCCAGCATCTCGGGATCGGCGGGCGAGAGAGCCACGGCACCGAATGCGTGTCCGGTCGACGCGGATCTCCCGCGTGTCGCTATGGCGGGGCGGACCAGTGGGGTCGCCGTCGAGATCAGCTCGCTCACCGTCACGGCGAGCGACGGGGCGCAACAATGTATCGACTCCCACGCCTCCGACAGGCTCGTCAGCCAAGTGTCAGCGGCCGCTTCCGACGACCGATCGGCAACCGGGTAGGTGAAGCAGTCTCGAAAGGGGTCAGTGTCGTCGAGCTGGATCCGACGATCGCGGATGACGCCACTCCTGATCCGCTGCCAGCCACCGCGGTCCTCGTCGGTGCACAGCGCCGACAGGGCGCCGACGTCCGGTCGGACCGAAATCTCGCCAGGTCTCTCGCCGTACGTCACCGTTGCCACGGCGGCTCCGTGGAGCCTCAGCACACCCAGCCCAGGAAGGCAGAGCAGTTCCTCCTCGAACGGGATATCCAGCACGGCAGGACGTTCGGCGGCGACGGCAGCGCTCATGGCCAGCGCAGCCAGGGTGGCCGCGCACGCGGCTGGTCTTCCGGACGAGTGGGCAAGGTGCACGCGCAGCCGGGCGTACGGCCTACTGAGCGCCCATCGCACTGCGGATGGCGTCCTCTCGTCGAGATCGGCCAACAGGTTCCACGCCCGTTGACCGAGAGTGCGCCCGGCAAGCCGCGCCAGCCCAATCATCATCCGCCGGTCGAGCGCGTACTCGCTCAGCAGCAGTCGACTGAGCGTCTCCGGTCGAGGCTGACCCGCACCCAACTCGCGCAGGTGGTCGGCGGGCAGCTCGACGTCCGCGTGGTCGAGGGGCTGCCCGGCCCCGGTACTGACTGGGGTTGGCCGGGATCGCTCCCGTATTCCAGTGATCAGCCGAAGCAGGTCTGCGCAGTAGACGGACGGATTGTCGAAGCCGTTCCCGCGTCCGTATCTGTGAGCATACAGGCCGCCGCCGCAGGTTTTGCGCACCGGGCACGATCCGCACTCCGCCGGAAGCTGACGGCCGTGTTCCGGAATTTCAAGAAGGGCGGCGAAGTCGTCCACCGAATGAGAAAATACGTCGAGACCTGTGCGCGGCGCGGCATCAGATACGATCTTGAGCGAGTCGGGCAGCTCCCAGGCTCCGTCGGTCTCGATCACCGCGATCCCCGCGGTGTCGGCACCAAGCGACTCGGTGCCGCTCATCCCGCCCCGCTCCAGCGAATGAAGGGAATCGAACATCCGAATGGGCACGGGGCGCCCATCGCTGGTCCATTGGTCATAGATGGCCAACAGCCAGTCCGCATATCCACGGCCGGGTGGTGGGTTGTCCCACGTCGCGTGCGGGAGCAGGAAATCGACACGCGGTGGCCGTTGACGGACAAGCGTTCCGTAGACAGCCAGCGGATCGTTCGCGACGTCGATCGTGCACAGCAGGCCACCATAGAGAGAACGATGTGGTGGCCGCCGCAACACCTCCAGGCCGCGCAGAACCTGGGCATACGATCCGCCGCCGTGCTCGTATCGCCGATGTCGATCATTCGCGGTCTCATCGCCGTCGAGCGAGACCCCGATCTTGACGTAGTACCGCGCCAGCAGGTCGCACAGCACTGGCGTCAGCAGGGTTCCGTTGGACTGGAACCGGATGTTCAGTTCGGTGACAGGGTCGACAATTGACGTCAGCGTGGCGAGTAGCGTAGCGAGGCGCTCCGCTCCGATGAGAAGCGGTTCTCCGCCGTGTAGGATTACCGTGACTCGCGGAAGCCGGTGCGCTTCCGCATGTTCGGCGATCCTGGTTGCCGCAGCTCTAGCCAACTCGGGACTAAAAGCCGACGGTCGACGCAACCAGCCGCGCTTTGGATCACCGTAGACATAACAGTGATCACACGCCAAATTGCAGTCACGAGCTACCTTTAGCACGTACTCCGCGATCACAGGCGTCATGAATCGACCCGAACAGCACGCTAGTCGATCACGGAATTAAAGGTCGAACTGCCCGCCTCGGCGGGGTCCCAACGTCCTATCGACCAATCTGCGCGGATAGCCTCGAAGGGGTCCTCTTCGGAGAAGTTCATACCATCTGGGCAATCGCTTTGTGCTCCGGGATCCGATTTGCTCACGCGCCCCCCTCCGCTCGAACGAGCTGTAGCCACCACAGACTACGTTGCCGCGCATGAGATGTCACCCACTCGGGATGCGGAAATTCGCAACGCATACTTGATCACTGCGGAACAGCCTCGCCGAGATCAAGATTGGTCGGTGAATCGTCGCAAAACTTGCCCGAGAGTGGATCACAAGGTAGCTGCGGCGTCCACCTCGATGACCGTGACCGCGCCGGTCACTGAACCGTTTCCAACTCGATCGCAACTGGTCTGGACCAGCACCATCACGCCCTTTTGCCAGCGCCGTCGCGCGGCCGGGGAAGCAGCGGACCCAACGCGGATCTTCTCGGTCTTGAGCTGCGCATTGGCACGTTCGCCGAGACCGCGTGGCGCGCGTGAGCGGCGTTGACCTCCTTCTGCGCACGGGACAGATGCCCGTAGGGGCGGCATCGAAATTTGCGCCGACGACGGTCGTTGACACCACCCGGATCACCTCTCGGCCGCTTTGGTAGACGGTGTCAGCCACGACGCTGTCGAGGTCGTGGATCAGATCGCTCACACGGCGCTGCCAGCCACCACCGAGGCTCATCCGAACATCTGTGTGGTCTACGCCCCGTCAGCCGACTCGGCGACACCCCCGCAGCCTCCCTACCGGTACAGGACCGGGCGAACTCACTGTCAGCTGTCAAGGGACCCGAGGACTTTCCTGTGGGCGCCGCATCGCCTCGCTCGGCGGGGTGCCCGACGCGGCCGAGAAGAACGACCTGCTGCGCTCATTCATCACCGCCGCGCTGCGCTGTGGATGAACCTCAAGCGCGAACTATGTCGCGACGTAGACAGTATTGGTCGAGTACCCACCGGTCAGCGGGTTGGGGAACCGGACCACGGATGCCTCCGACCAGTCGAAAACCTCGGCGAGGGTCGCCTCGAAGTCGGGGTCGGGCGGATCGTCGGACCACAGCGCGAAGACCCCACCCGGATGCAGGTGCCCGACGAGCTTTCCCAGTCCCGCAGTCCCGCAGGCGTGTAGAACGCGGAGTGGCTCGGGTGCAGGACGTGTCGCGGCGTGTGGTCGACGTCGAGGAGGATGGCGTCGAAGCGACGACCGGGCGTCTCCGGATCGAAGCCGACATCGCTGTCGGTCATGGCGAAGAAGTCGCCCCGCTGCAGGCGAACCCGCGGATCCGACGCCAGTCCGGCGGTGTCGGGAAGCAGCGCACGCTGATGCCAGTCGATGACCTCGCCCAGCGCCTCCACCACGACCAGCGAATGCACGCGGGAATCGGCGAGCGCCGTATGCGCGGTGTAGCCGAGCCCCAATCCCCCGACGACGAGGTCGAGGTCCGCCCCGACCGTTTGGGCCAGGCCGAGGCGCGCGAGCTCCACCTCGGCCACCGTGAACAGGCTCGACATCAGGAACTCGTTACCGAGCTTCACCTCGTACACGTCGACCTCGAGCGTCGGCTCGATCCGCCTGCGCAGGCTGATGACTCCCATGCGGGTTTCGGACCAGTCGAGTTCCTCGAAGCGCGCACTCACGCCGTACCACCGACCCGCCCGAATGTCACTCGCCGAGAACTCGGCGAGCGGACTCTACCGACAGTCAGTGGATAGCCACCGCGGTCGGGGTGTCGGTGAGCTGCGCGGACAAGCGACGATCAGTGAACACAGGAGCCGTTCCGGCTCATGCTGTCCACCGGCCGCGCCGCCAGGCGACCGGCGATCACCGCTGGTCAGCAACGTGTGCCACGTTCAGCGCCGCCAAGGGCGCGGTGGTCAACCTGACCCGGGAGCCCGGCCTTGAGTACGCCACCGCGAGCATCCAGGTCAACGCCCTCTGCCCAAGCGCGCCGGGCGGCAGTGATCGCCAGAAGTGGTGCCGCAGGCGCGCCGCCGCACACCTGACACCACTTGCCGCGATCATGGCGCAGCTGCCACGCTGCTACGTGTTGGTGCCACCGGGCGAGGTTGAGATGGATGATGCGGCGATTCTCGCCACCACCTGAGAACCACTTCGGTGACCGATAGGTCATCGACGTGCCGATAAGCCCCAGGGCGACGACCGTTCCCGACCATCCCTCGCTCTCGACCACCGCGCCGATCGCCGCCACCGTGCCGAGGAGCCCCTCCCCCCCAGCGCGATGATCACCGGGTCGGTCAGCTCGACCAGCATGAGCAGCGCCGAGGACACCAGCGCGAACACGAGGGCAGTCCGGGCGATGAGCAGCCCGATCCAGCCGACCTGGGCCACCAGGATCGCGCTCGCGCGCCGCGGTCGATCGAATCGAACAGCACCGGCAGGCCGAGTGCGAGCACGAGCACCCCGACCATCTGCACCATCGTGACCAGCCGGAACATCCAGTCGTCTGTGTCGTAGGCGGAGGCGAACCACCTGACACTCCGACGGCTGCGATCTGCGTCTACCGGGCTTGCACACCCCGACTGGTCCTCGACCTGGACCAGTCTTGTCCTCTATCTAGGGGCTAGGTAGACTTCGAGACATGTCAGGAGCACCGCCCCGCATGACGACGACCACGCAGCTCGTGCTGCGCACACTCGTTGAAGAACCGGAGCGAGAGTTGTACGGCCTTGAGGTCTGCCGATTCGCCGGGCTGCCAACAGGGACCGTCCACCCCATACTGGCGCGACTCGAGCGCGCCGGTTGGCTCGTCAGCAGGTGGGAGGACATCGATTCCCGTGAGTACGGTCGGCCGCGCCGCCGTTACTACCGCCTGAGCCAAGACGGCCTGCAGCACGCGCTGAACGCACTTGCTCGGGTACAGACTCCGAAGCCGCTGATGGACGGGCTCCGAATCCGACGAGTCGGCGAGGCGTGGCGATGAACCTCGTCACGTACCTCGAGTCGACCACGGCGGCTGGCTACGATCCATTCGGGCTGCGGAGGTTCGCGGCGAACCTCGTCGGTGCACGCCGGGACGCGCGGCAGCTCATCGAGCTTCTCGAGAAGATCCAGCGGGCCGACGAGAAGCATAAGACCCCACACCGCCTCGCCAGCGCGATCGCGCTGGCCTGGAAAGTCGTCGAGTTCTTCCCTTCCGAGTATCACGTCGGCGGGAAGGCAAGATCACTCACGGGCGACCTCCGCCATGCGGCCGTGCACCTCGCCGCATATCCGGAGAGCTGGAGCCTCGAAACGACCACCCCTGACGCGGTGATACGCGCCAGGTTCATCGAACGGTTCCTGCTTGAGCGCGGTGCTCCGGAGATCGCCCTGGCGTTCGGGCGCGCGCGCACACTGCACGACAACGGCCCGTTCATTGTCATCTTTGCGGGCATGACGTCCGGGGTGGCGTCCTTCGCTGCCTTCACCGTCCTGCTCAAGGCCTGGTCGCTGCTGGCGAGCACGGTCGGCGCGTATGCTCCGTGGCTTACTGTCGTTGTCGCCGTCATCTTCGGCCTCTTCGTAGCCACCGAGGTCGGCGTCACCATCAACGAGGTGCTGAAGGGCGAGCACGTCGTGCCGTCGTGGCCGCTCGTCGCCTTGGCGCTGCGGTGGATACCCCGGTCGGCCCGGCTGCGCTACGAGGAAGAGTTCCGCGCCGAGATTTGCCAGCTCGGCCTGTTCCAACAGCTCAGATATTCGGTGAACCTTGCCCTGCGGGCATTCGAGCTCCGCAGAAGCCTCGCGCCCACGAAATCAACGGACGACGCCGACTACGGGGCCGACGGAACAACCTGATCCTGACTTCGGCGAGGTCACGACCCGGCTAGCACATTGAGGAGCGCAAATGCCGTCAACATCCGACGGTGCGTCATCGGGTCAGTACGCGTCGTCCGCCATGCCCACCATTGGACGCGTCAACGGCGTGTATGTGGTATGCGACCCGGCGAGCGCCTATACCGTCGATGTCGATACCGGAAAGTTTTCCGTCGGCCGCCATCCGCTCGTCATGAGCCTTCTTGGAATCGGAGGCGCATTGACTGGCGGTGTGTTGATGGCGTTGAGCGCCTCTCCGTGGGGATGGGCCATTCCCCTTTTCGTCGTTGGCGCCGTCTGCGGCCTCATCACCGGCGTTGCTGTGTCGATTCCGCTGGTCGGCGTATCTTGGGCAATTCAGTTCTTGGTGGATCTACGGCACGGGCGGCCGCGATCGATCAAGGGAATCAACGACACGTCGTCGCAGGCGTGGCGACTCTGCGATCTGGCGTGGCGCATCGGCCGGGTCGGGTCGTGGCGCGACCAGACGGTGGATCCCGAGCGCAGGGTTGCGTCGATCGTGTGGTCGGCGGTCGAGCGGAGCTTGGCCGCTGAGAGCCAGCACGCGGACGCGGTCCGGGCGCTCGGCCATGCGAACTTGAAGACGCTGGCGCAGAGCACACTAGCGCGCATCGAGCAGGAGCGACGATCGCTGAGCACGGTCGAGAGCAACCTGCAGAAGGTGCTTGATACCGCCCGCGGCATCGACTCGGAGCGGGCACAGGCGGCCACGGACCGGGAGATCGCGCAACGGCGGCGCGCCGAAGAACGAGAACTACTGGGCCGACTGACCGGAGATCACCGCCGCCGAGGCCCGGATAGCAGTGTCTCCGCATTGCAGGCCGAGCGTTCCGCAGGCCTGGCCGCAGAAGCGCAGGCGATCGCCGGGTGGCTCGCCGAAAGCGACAAAATGCTCCGCGACTTGTAAGCGAAGCTCACTCGACGGCCGAGGCGGCGACTTTTGTGGCGGTACGGCGAACGCGGACATATGCAACGCATGATTGCGTTCTGGCTACTGGGCACGAATGCCGTCGGTCGATGCCGGAACAACATCCGCAGCGGACCCGCAGGCGGACCGCCCGGTACAGCGTCCTGTTGGTCTTCGGGTGCGACATCGCTGTTCAGGCGCCGCGCCGTTCCCGGTCCTTGTCCTGGCGTCGAAGATCGCCCCTCGTCCGTACTGCGTCGACACTCGCCTGCAGCGCGGCAAGGAGATCAGCCATGCTGCCGCCGTCAGTCTCGGGCTCGGTCGAGACGACCCGCAGCGCGATGGCCTCCAACCGCGAGACCCGGTCCGCCAACCGTGCCACGCTCGCTTCATCAACTCCGTTCCGCGGGCCGGTCGAAGCACGCCGTCGATCTTCGATCCATCGCCGAATAAGGCCGGTCGGCTTGAGCTGTTCGACTGCGGCCTGCTCGCGCACCCAGTCCAGCAGGGATTTCGGCAGTCGAACTGAGGTCACGATCATCGGGTCGGAATCAACCTCGGTCTCCCACGTTGCCGAGTCGATGGCGTCCACGAGATCGGTGGTGTCGAAATGGTCGCGCAGGACGTCCGACTCTCGATCATCCACGTGTTCCACCTCCTCCATAAATCGGCAACTGTTTGGTCATCGAGCGCGTCGCGCGAAAGCGCGCCGTTCAGGGTCCGTCATGTCCCGCGCAGTGACCACATACATCCGCCCATCCTCCGAGTCGGCCAGGACCACCACCAGATACCGGCCACCGCCGGTCGTCCCGAAGAGTCGAACAGCTGGGCGACGTAGTACATCGTACTACGCTCAGCGCACCAGGCCAGGCGCATTACCTGCCCACCCATCGCCCGGAGAGGGGCCGACCAACCGGCAGGTGGGCGCCACCCAGCGTCGCTCACCGCGCTGGCCCGGTCACCCCACGAACTGGACCTTGATGCCGTCAAATCGCACCCTGCCCCTGATCCTGCCCGGCGCTAACCTGGCAGCTTGACAAACAAACTTGAG
The DNA here is from genome assembly GCA_963826705.1 of uncultured Actinomycetota bacterium. GTDB lineage: Bacteria > Actinomycetota > Actinomycetes > Mycobacteriales > Pseudonocardiaceae > Pseudonocardia. The sequence goes on along the minus strand of CAWGYF010000014.1, from coordinate 46,952 downwards.
AATCAGGCGTCCTCGACAACCTCGATCTGCCGGCTCGAACCGACGATCTACCGCTTTCAAGGCGTCTCCGCAGATACAATTAGGGCGTCTACCTGCGGCGGAGTCATCGTAATCCTGCAGACCGCGACTGGAAGATCAACTCGACCTTGCATGCCGACGCCGCCAGATCGACCAACGGAGTTCCTGACGGTCTCGGCGGAGGCGGTCACGGGGAGGTCACGGGGTCAGCTTACTGTTGTGGCGCCGGTAGATCTCTGCCAGCCGAGTCGGATCGGGTGGACCGGACGCGGGAAGGGCGGCGCCGATCTCTTCCATGAAGCTGAGTGCGCTTGCCGGGCTCCAGACTCCGAGGACCTGAACGGGCTCGTCGGTCGGGTTGGCGAAGGTGTGTCGGATGCCTCGGGGGGCCAGGATGAGGGTGAACCGCCCCGGGTTCGGTGGAGGCTCGTTGGTTGAGTCTCAGGCGACCAGACTGGTCAGGTCGCCCAGCTCGTACAGGGCCTCGAACTCGGTCGGTGGCCTGTATCCACAGGCTCCGTGAAGTCGCCGATTGTTGTACCAATCCACCCATGCCGCGGTGGCCACGTCGACTTCGCTAACGCGGATTTCCGCGCAGGCGGATCGGCGCAACCTCTCTGCCGGGCTGCCGGGGAGGAGCCGGTCGAATCGGGATGACCCTGCGACGACCTCGACCACTAACTCTCGTGCTCCCGCAAGTGTTGCTGTGACCCTCCCGCTGAATCATGCTGGTGCAATTCGTTATCTGCCCCCCAATGCGGCCTACTGATCCACAGTCAGATGCTGCTGACCAGCGAAAGGTCGGTTGGCCCCAGCAGCCGGGCGCTCGTCACGGCCGCGCAGTCAGGACCGACAGAAGGCCCAGCGGCAGGGCGGATCACCGCAACCCGGCCTGCTGCCAAGACCGGTTGACCGCATACGTACCCATGATCGCCAGTTGGGTGCAGAAACTGGCCAGATCCTGCCGCTTCTGCACCCAGCTGGCGATCACTCCCTACTCAATCCCGCATGCCCCATTGCGCCGAACCTCCTGCGCGGAAATCCGCGCTAAGATTATGCCACGGTCCTTGCGGCTTTATCAACTCGGTCTTGTAGAGGCCGATTGTGGACTCGGCGAGGTAAACATTCACGCCGGATGATCTTGTACGGGCGTGTGTAGCCGCCAGCCGTTGGGTGGGCCGGTGGTGTGGTGGTTCAGGCGGGGGCGGGGTCGGGGGGCATCCAGGGGCGGCCGGTGATGGCGTCGCGGAGCGCGGTGAGCGCGTTGTAACCGTGTTTGACGGCGGTGGAGACGTAGCCGCGGATGGTGTAGCGGTCCTGGGTGCGGTCGGCGCTGGTGAGCCGGCCGGAGACGTTCTGTTGGCATTTGGCCGGTCGTAGGTCGCGTTCGGCCTGGTTGGAGGTCGGGGGCACGGTCAGGTCGGTGGTGAAGCGCAGCACGTCGTCGCGCCGGTCCTTGAGTGCTTCCAGCAGCAGTCGGGCTTTGCGTTCCCCGGGTCGGGTGCCGTGGTGGCGGGTGTCGGCAAGTCCGGCGTTCACGCCGTGGCTGAACGACTTGATCAGCGGATCCAGCGCCTCGGGGTCGATCCGGGTGGCGCCCTGGCGGCGGGCGAGGTTGGCCTGGTGGATCAGCCCGCGCAGGGCCCGGGCGGTCTGCTCGGGCCAGATGGCGTCGGGGTAGACCTGAGCGGCGTCGTCAAGATCACGAAGTAGGTGCTGGCTGCAGAGCTGGTGGGTCAGCTTGTCGAACGGGGCGCAGTCGTAGTTCACGTAGCGGTCGTGCACGATCACCGCCCCGGCCGGCAGGTCGGCCGGCACCGACGCGGTGAACGTGTCCAAGGAGCGGTCGCCAAGCAGGTAGTGGGTGTAGCGGTCGGTGCAGGCCACCAGCAGGTACTGCTCGGCCTTCTTCTTGCCCGGCTTCGGCGTCTTCGGGCCGACCTTGAGCGGGGTTTCGTCGCAGCTGACCGCACGCTGTCTGCTGATCAGGGCGCGGATGCGCTGGTGGACGCCGGCGAGCAGACCGGCGGTGCGAGCCAGTAGGCCGTGCACGTACCCGACCGACGGCGCCGCCCCGGTCAACGACTCCAGCAGCGCGACGACCCGGTGCGCGGGCACGAAGTGGATCACCATCAGGTAGGTGGCGAACGCGGCCAGACTCGGCCCGTACCCGGCCGGGCCGGACCGCGCCGCCCCGACGGGCCGGTTCGCGGTAGGCACCCGCCCACACCGGCAGCGCACCTGATGCAAGTCCTACTGGGTGACCGTGACCACCACCGGCGGGATCTCGTGTTCCTGGTAGCGGTCGACCACACCCAGATCGGCCGCCCCCGGCAGGCCCGCGCCGCACCCGCAACGACCGGTCGGGAACAGCTGCCGCCGCTTGTCCGGGGCGTCGGTGAAGGCCAGCCGGGAGCCGGGCGCGCCGGGCGACCGCACCGACCCGCCACGGCGCGACTTCTGCGGCGCCGGCGGCTTACCCGGATCGTCGTCACGCGAGGGCGGACTGGAGGAGTTACCCGAGTTCCGCGACAGCAGATGCTCCACCCGGGCAAGCTTCGCGGCAAGCGCCTCATTCGCTTCCTGCAACTCGGCCAACTGATGCGCCTGCGCGGCGATCTGCCGACCCTGCTCTGCCAGCCGCTGCGCCTGGCCTGCCACCACGACGAGCAACTCCTCGCGTGGCATCTCCTCCAGGGCGGGCACCCGAAGATCAAACCGCAGCCGGGCCAATCACCCGATCAGCGACACGCCAGAACCGATGACCAGGCCCAACCCACCACGAAGATCAACTAGCGTGAATGTTTACGGGGTGGGCGGGCGACCCGAGATGGGGCGGATCTGCCCTTTTCGGATCTTTCCGGATGCGGTCCTCGGCAGCTCGTCGACGACGAAGTAGCGTTTGGGGATCTTGTACTTGGCGAGTCGGCCTGCGAGGTGGCGCTGTAAGTCGCCGTCTTCGAGCGTGTGGCCGGAGCGCACCTCGAGGTAGGCGTGCGGCACCTCGCCCCAGCGGTTGTCAGGAGCACCGATCACCGCCACGGCCTGGACGGCGTCCAGCTCGAGGATGACGCGTTCGATCTCGGCCGGGTAGATGTTCTCCCCACCGGAGATGATCATGTCCTTGAGGCGGTCGGAGATGAAGAGGAATCCGTCTTCGTCGAGGTAGCCCAGGTCGCCCGACCGGAACCATTCCCCGTCCGCGAAGGCCTCGTCGGTCGCGTCGGACCGCTGCCAGTACCCCGCGATCACGTTCGGGCCCCGGACCTGGATCTCACCGACTGCACCAGCCGAAAGCACCTGGCCCTCGGCGTCGACGATCCGAACGTCGGTGAAGAAGTGCGGGAGCCCGGCCGATCCCGCCTTGGACCGCGAGTACCGCGGCGCCAAGCTGGTGGCCCCGGGTGAGGTCTCGGTCATGCCATACCCGCCGGTAAAGGAGAGGCCGCGCGCCTCGTAGGCGTCGAGCACCCTGGTTGGCACAGCCGAGCCTCCGCAGGTCAACATCCGCAACGAGCTGATGTCCGTGCTCGCCCACGCCGGGTGCTCGCACAGCATCTGGTAGGTCGTCGGAACGCCGCTGATGCTCGTCGCGTGATGACGCTCGATGAGCTCCAACACGCGGCCGGGCACGAATGCCGGTTCGAGAACGACGGTCGCCCCTTTGAGCAGCGCCGGGAGGACCCCCATCGTCAATGACGCCACATGGAACATCGGGGAGATCATCAGCGCGATGTCCGCGCTGGTGAGGTCGTAGTCGACGAGGACGTTGTAGCAGTTCCATGTGATGTTCTGATGGGAGATCACCGCGCCTTTCGGCCTGCCGGTGGTGCCCGACGTGTAGAGGATCAGGGCGGTGTCGGACAGCTCGACCGCGCCCTGCGGGCGGTCGGCCGCGGCGGTGTCGATAACGTGATCGAAGGTCTCGGCCGGGGCCGATGCGTGGCCGACCGCGATGCGGCGCAGGCCCGCCATCCCCGCGCAGGCCTGCTCGATGACCTCGTTCATCGCGCCCGCGTGGACGAGGAGCACCGCTCCGGAGTCGTGCAGGGCGTAGGCGATCTCCGGCGCGGCCAGCCGGGTGTTGAGCGGCACGAAGATCGCACCCAATGCGGTGACCGCGAAGAAGGTCTCCAGGAACGACGGCTCGTTCTCCCCCAGGTAAGCGATCCGGTCCCCCTTGGTCACGCCGCGGGCGGCGAGTGCTGTGGCCAGGCGGTCGATGCGCTCGGCCAGCAGGTCGTAGGTGACGACGGTCCCGTTGCAGACCAAGGCGGGCTTGCCCGCCGACTTCACCCTGCGCCGGTGGATCCAGGTCCCGACGCCGTCGTTGTGCGCGCCGGTCATGATCGGGTCAGCCCGAGCATCCGGACGGCGTTCTCCTTCAGGATGAGCGGGCGCACGTCCTCTTTGATCTCCAGCCCGGCGAAGTCGGTCAGCCAGCGGTCGGGGGTGATCACCGGGAAGTCCGAGCCGAACAGCACCTTGCGCTTGAGTAACGTGTTCGCGGCCTGCACGAGCTGGGGCGGGAAGTACTTCGGTGACCAGCCCGACAGGTCGATGTACACGTTGGCCTTGTGGGTGGCGATCGAGATGGCCTCGTCCTGCCACGGCACCGAGGGGTGGGCCAGCACGATCGTGAGCGTGGGGAAGTCGGCGGCGACGTCGTCGAGCAGCATCGGCGCGGAGTAGCGCAGCTTGATCCCGCGCCCGCCCGGCAGGCCTGCGCCGATGCCGGTCTGTCCGGTGTGGAACAGCGCGGGTACGCCCAGCTCCTGCAATACCTCGTAGAGCGGGTAGTAGCGCGGGTCGTTCGGCTCGAAGGCCTGCATGCTGGGGTGGAACTTGAACCCGCGCACGCCGTGGTCCTCGACGAGCCGCCGGGCGCGGACCACCGCGGCCTTGCCCGCGTGCGGGTCCACTGAGCCGAACGGGATGAGCACGTCGGCGTGCGCGGCGGCCTGGTCGGCGATCTCCTCGCTGGACAGCGCCGGGTGCCCGGTTCCCGCGGGGGCTTCGACGGTGAAGACCACCGCGGCCATCCGTCGGGACCGGTAGTGCTCCGCGATCGCCTCCACCGTCGGGGTGCGGTCCTGGTCGGCGCGGAAGTACTTCGCCGAGGCGTCCAGCAGTTCCTGGTCGAGGGCGAAGCAGCCGTGGCTGTCCTGTTCGACGTGCACGTGCACGTCGACGGCATCCAGCTGGTCGAGGTCCATGGGGTGCGTCCTCAGGGGAGTCGGGTGCGGGACTTGGCGTCGAGCAGGGCTTTCAGGACGGTGTCGCGCTCGGCGACGAGCTCGGCGGTGTCGATGCCCGCCAGCTCGTCGTCCACCCCGGCCACGATCTTCGCGACGAGCTCAGGGGTGTGGGTGACCTGGCCCAGGTCGCGCCACCAGGCCTCGGTGGGCGGGCCGAGGTGCACCAGGTCGTGCGCGATGCCCCCTGCGCCCCCGGACAGGTGCTTGTTGAGGAACGGCCCGAGCACCGCCCACCGCAGGCCGGGACCGTGGGAGATGGCGGTGTCGATGTCGGCCACGGACGCCACACCGCGTTCGACCAACGAGTACGCCTCCTGCCACAGCGCGGCCTGCAGCCGGTTGGCGACGTGGCCGGGCAGTTCCCGGCGCAGCCGGATCGGCTTCTTCCCGACGGCGGTGTAGAAGTCCAGCGCCGCCTGCACGGCCGCATCCGACGTCCGCTCCCCCGGCACCACCTCCACCAGCGGGATCAGGTGCGGCGGGTTGAACGGGTGCCCGATCACCACCCGCTCCGGGTGCCGCGCGCATCCGCGGGCGATCGCCGTGGGCAGCAGGCCCGACGAGCTGCTGGCCAGCACCACCTCGGGCCGGGCCGCGGCGTCCAGCACCGCGAACAGCGCGTGTTTGACGTCCTCGCGCTCCGGGCCGTTCTCCTGCACGAAGTCGGCGCCTGCCGCGGCTTCGGCGGGGTCGGCGGTGAAGCTGAGCCGCTTCACCGACGCGTCCGGGGCCATGCCGAGCTGTTCGAGGATCGGCCAGTGCGCAGCCACGTCGGCCCGCAGCCGCTCCTCGGCGCCGGGTGCGGGGTCGGTGGCCACGACATCCAGGCCTTTGGCCAGGAACTGCGCCGTCCAGCTGGCCCCGATCACCCCGGTCGCGACGACCGCCACCCGTTGCACCTTCATCGGGTACCCCTCCCCTGGGCCAGTTCGACGAAAGCGTCGAGCGAGGTCGGGTCGGCCAGCACGTCGCGGCTGGCCACGTCGTCGAGCCGGGCCCCGAGCAGGATCCGCTTCGCGGGCAGCTCCAGCTTCTTGCCGGTGCGGTTGCGCGGCACGACGGGCACCGCGGCGATCGCGTCCGGGATGTGCCGGGGCGACAGCGCCGTCCGCAAGGCCGTACTGATCGTGCGGCGCAGCGGCTCGTCCAACTCGGCGCCTTCGCGCAGCTGGACGTAGAGCAGCAGCTCCCCGTTGCCGCCCGCCGGGTCCTCAAGGTGCACGACCAGGCTGTCGAGCACCTGCGGCAGCTCCTCGACCACCCGGTAGAACTCCGCGGTGCCCAACCGCACGCCGCCCCGGTTGAGGGTGGCGTCGGAGCGGCCCGCGATGACGCAGCTCCCGTTGGGGGAGAAGCGGATCCAGTCGCCGTGGCGCCACACCCCCGGATAGGTGTCGAAGTAGGCGGCGCGGTAGCGGGAGCCGTCGACGTCACCCCAGAACCCGACCGGCATCGACGGCATCGGCGCGGTGATCACCAGCTCGCCGAGCTCGTCGACGACCTCGTGCCCGGCCTCGTCGAACGCCGTGGCCGCCACACCCAGGCAGGGCCCGGAGATCTCTCCCGACCAGACCGGCTGCAGCGGGCTGCCCTGCACGATCCCGCTGCAGACGTCGGTGCCGCCGCTGCCGACGTTGAGCAGCACATCGGGCCCGAACTGGTCGTGCACCCACTGGTAGCCCTCCGGCGGCAGCGGGCTCCCGGCCGCCCCGATCTGCCGCAGGCGCGACAGGTCGAACTCCGCCGCAGGTGCCACTCCCTCGGCGCGGCACGCCATCAGAAACCCGGGGCTGGCGCCCATCAGGGTGGCGCCGGTCTGCGCGGCGAGGCGCCACTGCCACCGCAGGTCGGGGTAGAGCGGGTTGCCGTCGATCAGCACGACCGAAGCGCGCACGAGCAGCCCGGAGACCAGCGCGTTCCACATCATCCAGGCCGTGGTGGAGAACCACAGGATCCGATCCCCCGCGTGGAGATCCCAGCTGAGCGCGTGGTTCTTCAGGTGTTCGAGCAGGATCCCGCCGTGGCTGTGCACGATCGCCTTCGGCTTGCCGGTGGTGCCGGAGGAGAACAGGACGCACAGCGGGTGGTCGAACGGGACCGCCTCGACGCCGGGATCACCCGGCCCGGCCAGCAGCTCGTCCCACCCGAGCGCGTCGGGCAACGTGTTCGGCCCGTAGGGCACCTGCACCACGGTCTCGACGGTGGGCAGCCCCGCGCGGAGCTCGGCGACCTGCTCGCGGCGGTCGACGTCCTTGCTGCCGTAGCCGTAACCCGCCACGGCCAGCAGCAGCTTCGGCTCGACCTGCCCGAAGCGGTCGACCACACTGCGTGCCCCGAACTCCGGAGCGCAGCTCGCCCACACCGCCCCGAGGCTGGCGGTGGCCAAGAACGCCACCAGCGCCTCGGGGATGTTCGGCAGGTAGGCCACCACGCGGTCACCGCGGCCGATCCCCAGCCGCACCAGCCCGGCGCGGGCCCTGGCCACCTGGTCGCGCAGCTCAGCCCACGTCAGCTCGATCGGGTCCCGGGTCTGGGAGTGCGCCATGATAGCGACCTCGGCAGTGTCCTCGGGCAGGCCGAGTGCGTGTTCGGCGTAGTTCAGCTTCGCCCCGGGGAACCACTCGGCGCCGGGCATCTCCCGCCGCCCGAGCACCCGCTCGTAGGGGGCGTCCGAGCGCACGGCGAAGTGCTCCCAGATCGCCGACCAGAAGCCGTCGATGTCGGTCACCGACCACCGGTGCAGGTCGTCATAGCCGGCGAATCGCAGCCCCCGGTTGCGTTCGAGCCAGGTCAAGAAGCCGCCGATCGCGGTCGACTCCCGCACATCGGGAGCTGGTGGGCGCAGCAGCGTTCCGGCCCGGACATCGGCGGTCACGGATGCGCCTCCGGGGGGAAGAGCACGTCGACGGTCATCGCTGCACCTTGCCTGCTCGGCCCTGCAGGAACGCGGTCATCCGGGCCTTCGCCTCATCGGTGCTCCCGGCGACCGCCGCCATCAACGACTCGAGCAGGTAGCCCTGGGCTGGGTTCGCCTCGGCGATCCGCGGCAAGGCCTGCAGCACCGCGAAGTTGGTGACCGGCGAGTTCGTCGCGACCTTCGCCGCCAGCTCCAACGCCTTGGCCAGCCCTTCGCCCTCGCCGACCAGGTAGTGCGACAGTCCGACGGCCTGGCCCTCGCCCGCGTCCAGCACCCGGCCGGTCAACATCATGTCGATCATGCGGTGCGCACCGATCAGCCGCGGCACCCGCACCGACCCGCCACCTCCCACGAACAACCCGTGTTGGCCCTCGGGCAGCGCGTAGAACGTCGAGGCCTCGGCCACGCGCAGGTGCGTCGCGGTGGCTAACTCCAGGCCGCCGCCGACCACGGCGCCCTTGAGGACCGAGATCACCGGGAGGCGGCCGTGCTCGATGCGGTCGAACGCCCGGTGCCACATCATCGAGTGCTCCAGGCCGCCGAACGCGTCCCGTTCCGTCAGCTCCGCGAGGTCGAGGCCTGCCGAGAAGTGATCGCCGTCGGCGTCCAGGACGACCGCGGCCACGCCCGCGGGGGGTGAGCTGAAGAACGCCTCCATGCCGAGGACGGTCGCGTCGTCCAACGCGTTGCGCTTCGCCGCCCGCCTCAACCGCAACACCGCCACCGCGCCGTGCCGTTCCAGCTTCAGCGAGGGCGGCAACGAGATGCCTGCGTCCCGCTCGACGAGATCGTTCTCCGTCATCAGATGCTCCTCAAGTGACCAGGTAGGCGTCGTAGACGACCGCGTCAGCCAGCCGCAACGCGGAGCCGATCGCAATCGATGAGTTGAGCCAGCCATAGCGCGGCGAAGCGGTCTCGAAGCTCATCTGGACACGAAAGCAGTAGAGATCCGGATCGACCAGATCGCCTGCGGCGATCCTGGCCAACACCTCTGGCCGACCATGCCGGAAACCCCTCGTCTGCAGGTAGGCCAGTGCGCCGTCATCGAGACACAGCAGGTAGCGGGTGTCGACGATCGTTGCGCCGCCCGCGGTGACGATCTGCCAGTCCGCGCCGTGTCCAGGATCTCCCCCGCCAACCGCGGCCCCTCGATCCGGCCGCCGGTGATCGGGACGATCCGGCGCGTACCGAGATCGGTGGTCGCCCCGAGGTCCCACACCGGGGCGTTCAGCTCGACGGTGAACCGCGCCAGCAGCTCCAGACCGGGCTTCGGAGGCTCGAGCGGCTGTGCCATGCCGCCACTATGGGAGCCACCACCGGTCGGAGACAATGAGCCTTCCGCGCTGCGGAAACCACAACCGGTCAGCCGTCGACGGCAGCCAACGCGCGTTCCAGCGCGAGCCGGAAAACCGCCGTCTGCTCGGGCGTGAGCGCGGCGAGCATCCGATCCTCCAGATCGTTCAGCTGCGGCGGACCTCCCCACACCCCCAGCACCGGGTCCTCGCAGGAAACCAGCTGATCTTCGCGGGCCTTGACAGGTAACAAGAATGCTCACAAGCAAGGTTGATAGCGCGCCGACACCACTCGACGAGGAGTCACGATGGCCGACCCCTGCACCACGTTCACTGGCGTCCGCGGAGAGGCCACGGGCCCATGACCGACGCTGCCGCGGGCCGGTCCGGTGCTGTGCACAGCTCCCGGCTGACGACCGGCACTCTCGTCGCGTCCGCCGTCGCGGTCGCCATCGCCCAGATCGGGCTGTCGATGCCCGCAGTCCTCAACGGCATGTTCCAACAGGACCTCGGGACCACTTCGACACAGCTGACCTGGATCTCCGACGCCTTCCTCGTGCCGTCACCCTGTTCGAGCTCAGCTTCGGCGTGGTCGGCGACCTGTTCGGCCGCAGACGCCTGCTCGCCATCGGAGCCGCACTGACCGCGGCGGGCGCCCTGCTCGCTTACTTCACCCCCGGCCCCGAAACCGCCCACGGCACCCGGGTCGCCATCCTGCTCACCGGGCAGGTACTGGCCGGGATCGGCGCAGCAGCGATCGCACGAGGGCGCGCGCCTGTGCTGAACGCAGTTCCAGATCGGCCCCGACCTGCTGGCGCGGCAGCACCGCGGCGACCCCGAGGGTCTGCGCCGGGCACTGGCCGTCCTGAGCGAGACGAACACCCGGCTCGCCTCGGGTGAGCTGCTCGAGGTGCTGCCACCTCGTCAGCTGGCCGAACTGCCGGGCAGCATGATGGGTCCCGTCGTCGCGGCAATGGCCAACCGGCCCGATGCACCTCTTTACCGCCGCCCATGGCCGAATGACATCTACGAGCGGGTGCGGGCCGACACCTTCCACATCGGCGGCTGGTACGACATCTTCACCCGGTGCACGCTCGACCAGTACTCGGCGATGCGCGAGGTCGCCGAGCGCACCGGCCGCCGCGCCCCCCACCTGTTGATCGGGCCGTGGACGCACAGCTCTTTCCTCGGCAACACCGGTCAGCTCGACTTCGGCCCGGCCGCGTCCGGCGCGGTCCTCGACGGTCGGGGCGGGTTGAACGGCGAGCACCTGCGCTGGTTCGCCGCCACGCTCAAAGGCGACGAGACCGCACTCGCCGACACCCCGCCCGTGCGGCTGTTCGTGATGGGCGACAACCGCTGGCGCGCCTTCGACCGCTACCCCGTCCCCGATACCCGGGTGGAGGACTGGCACCTCCATCCCGGCGGTGGACTCACGCGCACTGCCGCCCCGGACAGTACGCCTGGCCCGGACTCCCACCGGTATTCGTCGCCCACGGAACACACGACCAGGTCGTCCCGGTCGGCCACAGCCGCGAACTCGTCGCGCGCCTCAGAGCGGCGGGCGCCTTTGTCGACTACCTCGAGGTGCCCGGCGCGGACCACGTGTGGCGCGACGCCCCGTCGGTTCCCGAAATCGTCACCGCATACAGTAACTGACGTTCGTCGCAAGGACGCTCTGACCGGCATGTGGTCCAGCACCACCCGCTCGTCGCGTAGCTTTAGACACTGTTCAAGGCCCGTGACGACCAGATCGTCCTGCCCCTGATCCTGCTCGGCGCCAACCTGGCAGCTTGACAAACAGATTGAGAATCAGGCGTCCCCGACAACTTCGATCTGCTGGCTCGAACCGACGATCTACCGCTTTCGGCGGTCACGGGGTCAGCTCGCTGTTGTGGCGCCGGTAGATCTCTGCCAGCCGAGTCGGATCGGGTGGACCGGACGCGGGAAGGGCGGCGCCGATCTCTTCCATGAAGCTGAGTGCGCTTGCCGGGCTCCAGACTCCGAGGACCTGAACGGGCTCGTCGGTCGGGTTGGCGAAGGTGTGTCGGATGCCTCGGGGGGCCAGGATCAGGGTGCCTGCGGGCGCGGGTTCGGGGTCGGTCTGGCCTCGGGTCATGGTGAGCGCACCGGTCAGTACGTAGATCGCCTCGTCGAAGTCGTGATGGATGTGGGCTGGGGGTCCGGCGAACCGTGGCGGCACGGTGAGCTCGCAGAGCGCAAGCGCCTCGCTCTCGCCGAGCACGCGCAGGACATCTCCGGCGTAGGGAATCAGTCGGGCGGGACCAGGCGCTGCGGGCTCCATGGCGTCAGCCTGGCCTGCGAAGGTGAGCCAGACAACGGTGCGGGAAACATCGTCCGCGTGCTGTGCAGCCATGACCTGCGGCGACGCCATGGTCATGTGACCGGGTTGGCGGCTCTGAGCTGCTGGCCGAACACCAACTCGAACCAGTCGAGGATCGTGCGCACGCTCTCCGGGTCGAGGTGAGTGTCGGGAGCGTTGTAGCCGTTGCCCGGTGACGCCGCGACCTCCTCAGGCGTGCGCGTGTCCTGCTTGAACACATGATTGGCCAGCGGCGGGAACGCGAACGTCACGTTCGGCATGCCCGCCGCCGCCCGCTGGAGCGGGTCGCCGTCGGCGTACCGATCGACCTGTACGTCCTTGGCGCCGATCATGACCAGGGTCGGGATGCGCACGCGTGCGAGGGAGTCGACCGCCGACTCGACCCACAGTTCGCGGGCGAAGGGCAGGTTCGCAGGCGTCTCGAAGCTCGCCAGCACCATGCGCACGCGCTCAGGCAGCGCGGGATCGGGATTCATGGGCTTTCCTGCAGCGTAACGTGCCGCAGCCTCCCTGACCTTCGGCATCAGGTCAGCCCCGCCGGGGATCTGGGATGCCTGAAGCGCCAGCTGCGACAGCAGCAGGTCCTGGATGGGGCGCCCGGGCGGAGCGGCGAGCACGATTCCCGCGAACGGAATCTCTTGATCAGCCGTCGCGTAGTGCAGCACGTGCAGCGTGCCCTCGCTGTTGCCAAGCCCCGCGAGCCTAGCCGCGTCCACGCGGTCCTGGTCGGCGAGCACGCGCACAGCGGCAACCAACTCGTCGAGGTGCGAGCGCATGCTCATGGTGCCGATCAGCTTCGGCAGGTTCTCCATGACGTGCGGTCCGGACGCCCGCTTGTCGTACCGCAGGGAGGCGATCCCCGCCCGCGCGAACTCTGCGGCGAACAGGCGGCCACTGCCGTTCACACCGGGAAGTAACGGCGAGCACCAGTCGCGGTCCGTCGGGCCGCTCCCGGCGACGAGCACGACGGCCGGAAAGGGCCCGTCCCCGTCCGGACACACCACGGTGCCCTCCATCGTGATGCCGTCCAGACTCCACGAAACGTCGGTCGAATCAGCCATGGGCGCCATCCTGACCCTCAGCGGCGGGGACCGGGGGTGGGTTCGCCCGAAGGCGCACGAGGCGCTCGTGCTCGACGGCGAACGCGTCGGACGACTCGAGGGGGACCCTGCGGCGTGTGTCGGTCGTCCGACCGGTGAGACGGTGCACACCACGGCGCTGCTCGCACGCCTGCGCACCGCGTGAGCGACGATCCCGAGCAGACCGCGACGTCGTAGAGCACCAGCGACGCCGGGCCCAGTGCTGCGTGCCGTGCAGACTGCGGCGCGTTCCTCACGGAACTCCGCGATGGCCCAGCCTGCAGGCGACGCTTGAGCGTGGCGTAGGTGGCAACCATGGCAGTGCAGCCGGGCCGACCCCCGCGCGAGCCGACCCGACGATCGACCGGGCCTCCGCAGCTCCGACACGGCGCCGCACCCCGCCCGGTCGGTCCTGCGAAGGATCATCGCAGCGGTGGCGGGGCGCCCGGTCTGTAGCGCGCGGCGTACCGGGCCGCGGCGTCGGCGCGCTCGTCGGCGTGGGCGTCGTCTCGCCGCGCCTGGGCTGATCCCCGCGGGTAGCCGGCCTTGTGCACGCGGTGTTCGACCGACGCGTGCATGTTGTAAAGCGCGTACTGCAGCGCCACCAGCCAGCCCAGCAGGATCCCGACCAGGCGGATCCAGAGTGGGCCTGGCACGACCAGCATGACCGGCACCGCCACCGGGCTCATCTGGACGAACGCCCGCGCGAAGTGCCGCCACGCCCAGCTGGGGCAGGTCGCGTCGAACAGCACCCACTCTCGGTAGCGCAGGGGCAAGCCCCCTCCGAAGGCGTACCAGAGCCAGCGAAGCGGACCCGGTCGTTGCCTGGTCACACCATCGACAGTAGGCGCCAGAACCATCGTGCGGGGTCTGCGGGAAACCTGAAGGCCCAATGGCTCCGGCGGGACCGGGCCCGACAACCGGGGAAGGCCGATCAGGCTCCGCTGTCGCGGGCCGCGCGTGACGCGGACGCCGTGGTCGACCTGAGTGGGCCCGACGACGGCCGTGGACCACGTGGCCCTGAACCGGCTGGCGGGTCGGTCATCGGTGTGGCAGTCGTATCGGGGCGGGTGCCTCCCGCCCTCGCCCTCACCGTGTGGCGCCTCCGGCGCGGTCGCCGCTGCATTTCGGTAGCTCGGCGATCAGGTCGGCGGCAGCGGCGCCATCGTGGTGGTGGCGGATCTGGGCTCCGAGCCGGGCGGCGGCGCGGCGCGGTCCGTCGGCGAGCATCTCGGGCTGTTTACCGCCCCGCCCAGCCTCGGCTGCGATGTCGCCGAGCCACAGCGACACGAGAGATCGCGGTACCGGGCGGCGGCAGCGGATCTACCTCCGACAAGCCGATTGGGGAGCGGGCGATGCAGCAGGTCCTCGACCGGGCCGCCGGGCACGCCACTCGTGGCGATCACCGGCATCGGCCTGGGAGGTCGTGTTGGTGAGCTTGGGGGGCGGCTCAAGGCCGCGTTCTCGGATGCGGCTGCCGAGATCGCGCAGGTGCAGGTGGCGGGCGAATTGACGGTGGCCGGGGTGATCTGGCGGGCCACGCAGACCGGGCTGCTGCTCACCGCGGCCGGGGTCGAGTCGCCGTCCTACAAGAGGATCCAGGTGTGGGATCTGATCGCTATGGGATGGCAGGACGGGAAGTTCGTGATCGAGCGGCACCAGTCGGGTTCCTGTCGTTGATGGCGCCGCTGCTCGACGGCACTGCCCAGGCCCGCACCCGTCACGGGCCGTCGCCGTGATCACCCTGATCGTCGTCCGTGCCGGGTTGCTGGTCGTGATCGCGGTCGTCGTCGGGATCCTCGACGCTGCGCAGGCTTCAGCATGGCGGCGCATCGCGGCGCACCGTCGCGAACTGTGGGAGGCGCGCCAGTCGACGCCAAGGAAATCCTCGACAGGTCGCGGGACGCGTGGAACGCGCACGACCGTGCCGGGTATCTGGACTGCTACGCCCAGGATTGTGACTTCGTGACGCCGCTGGTGGCGGGGAAGGGGCATGAGGCTGTTGCCGCGCACTTCGACGCGAGCACGACCGCGGCCCCTGAGGGCGTGACGACCGCGGTCCGGGTGGTCGTCGACGGGAACGTTGTCGTGGTGGAGGGCAAGGTCAGCGGGACCAACACCGGTGTGTTGCACCGGCCCGATGGCACCGAGATCCCGGCGACGGGTATGCCGTTCACGCTGCCCTACGCGGCGGTGCATACGGTCGCGGACGGGAAGATCGCCAGCTCCCGCTTCTACTGGAACGCGATGGACATGCTCGACCAGCTCGGGCTGCTCCGACTGAGCACAGCTGCGGCCTCCCGGGTGGTGCGCCAGGCTCGACACCGCCCGGGCAGGTCACGACACCCACGGCGGGCGGAGGCGCCGCAGGCCGTGCACGCGTCGGTGGACCGGGATGCCTGTGCCACAACGGGTCGTTTATGACCCCAACGGGCGATCTTGGCCGAAGCGAGTACGCCCAGGTGTGGATCCGCTCCCGCTCGACCCGGGCCCGGATCGCGGCGACGGATCCAGGCCGGCACGGAAAGCAGCTCGACCCGGATCTCGTCGACGTCGGGCGCCAGCAGTTGCCGCAGCGAGGCGACGACCTCGCGGGTGCAGGTCAGCTCGTCCTCGAGGACCTGGCGGTCGCGGCCGGGGACACCACCACCGCCGACCAGCACTACCGCGCCGCCCTCACCATCCGCGAGCGGTTGGCCGCCGCAGACCCCGCCAACGCCCAATACCAGCGCGACCCGGCCTACGTCCGACAGAAAGCACACAAGGAGCGACGCATACAGACGGAGGCCACGGCATACCCGCCGGCAAGCCCTCGCAGTTGCGCGCGAACGCGCGCAGCCAGCCACGCACCGTCGAGACCGGCCGACCCAGCAGCACCGCGATCGGTCGATGCCCCGCACCGGCGGCCTTGCGCTGCAACGCCGCGCCGACCACCCCGACCCCGTCCGCCCGCCGCACCAGGCACGACACCGCCAGCAACACGTGGGTCGCCCGGCAGCGCCCGCACCGCCCGCGGCGCGGGCGCAGCACCCCGACCCCGCGCACTACACGCTCGCGGGCGTGCCCCCACGGAGCAAGATCGCCACCGCACGGGCACGCCAACTCACCCGCCCGCAACCGCCGATCGACCTCGCCCGAGTCCGTCCCTACCATGACCACGGGTGCCTCCAGCACCAAGGAACGGCCCTCCCCTCCGGCCAAGGAGCGGGGAGGGCCGTTGCGCTGAATCGCCCCGGGTTTTGCGGAGGCTCTGAACTCACAGGAGTGTGGAGTCATGCCAGCACCGAGGAAGTATCCCGACGAGCTGCGTGAGCGCGCGGTGCGGTTGGTGCTCGACGTCGCGCCGCGGCCTCGGCGTGATCACCGGCGAAGTCGGCGCCGGCAAGACCGTCGCCATCCGCGCCGCCCTCGCCGCGCTCGACACCTCCCGCCACACCATCATCTACCTGGGCAACCCCGCCGTGGGTGGGCGCGGCCTCTACGGCTGCATCGTCACCGCCCTGGGCGCCACCCCGCGCTTCCACAAGGCGGCGCTGATCCCGCAGACCACCGAGCTGCTCGCCGCGGAAGAACACGAACGCGGCCGCACCACCATCCTCGTCCTCGACGAGGCCCACCTCCTCGACGCCGAACAACTCGAGGAACTACGGCTGCTGACCTTATGCTCGGCGTAACTCACCAACAGCGAGATGGACAGCCACTCGCCCTTTGCCTGCCTGCTCCTCGGGCAACCCACCCTGCGGCGGCGGATCAAGCTGGGCACCTTCGCCGCCCTCGACCAGCGCATCACCCTGCGCTACGCGATGAACGGCATGACCGACACCGAGACCGCCGACTACGTCGCCCACCACCTGAAACTGGCCGGACGCTCCGACACCCTGTTCAGCGACGACGCGCTCGCGCTGATCCACCAGGTCTCCCGCGGACTGCCCCGCGCGATCAACAACCTCGCCGTTCAAGCCCTCGTCGCCGCCTACGCCACCGGCAAGGCCATCGTCGACGAATCCAGCGCCCGAGCCGCCGTCACCGAAGTCACCGCGGAATGACCCCGACCAGCTGAACACCGACGCGACAACACGCACACCACCGCCCCGCCGACCTTCCCGGCGGGGCGTTCTCATGCCCACACAACATCCTCACAATCAACGACGCCGTCGTCCTCATCCAGTGCGCCGGTCAACACCTGCAAGCTGCGAGTCCGCCACCGACCTCGGTGATGACCGTGTCGCGGTCCCCAAGTCTGGACCACACGCGGAATCAGCCGACCGCATCGACGATCTTCCAGTACGAGTCCTTGCGGATCACCTGGCCATCCCGGAACTCCCAGTGATCGCATCCGCGGACATGCACCTGCTCGCCATCGAGCGTCGTGCCGGTGAGCAGCCACTCGGAGACGCCGAGGTCGCCGCTGACCCAGTGCCGGTCATCGCCGTAGTGGACGTTGGGAAGCCCCTTGAAGCGGGTGGCCAGGCCCTCCCGCACGGCCGCCTTGCCTGCGTAGCGCTGACCCCACGGCTGGGGCCCTCTCGGCATGTCCAGCGAACAGTCCTCGGCGAAGAAGTCCATGATCGCGTCAAGGTCGTGCGCATTGAACGCGGCTGTGATCGCCTTCAACGTCGCCACTGACGCGCCGCCGCGATCCGTCGTCACCGGCCCTCCCCGGGTTTGCGCCAAGTGTCCGCTTGGGTAGGTTATGCCCACGTTGCGCCCCTTGTCGATAAAGACATCGCAAGGACCATCGTGACGTCGCTGCGTCGCCACCTGGCTGACGACAGGTACGCGGACACCCGTAGTCGAGCGCGTATCGATCTCCGTCGCGGCCTGGTTCGTGGCCTGAAACGGCGTCCTACCGACAACGCAGCAGCGCACGGTGATCAGGCTGACGAGCACTGCTGGACCCACCGAGCATGGTGTATGCGGTGATCACATCTCTCGTAATGCGTAGGTCTGGGGTTCGACTCTCCAAGGCGGCTCCGTTTTTGCTGGTCAGAGGATAGATCGCTGATCATCTCCACTTCTCCACTTCGCCATGCGGTGTGCGTGGAGCCAACCGTGGCTGTGGAGATCATCCGGGCGGGTTGATTGTGGCCTCGCACGCTCCGATGGAGATGTCTTGGCGATGCCGGGTGGAGTTGGTTAGCGGGAGCCGTGGACGAGCCGGATGCGGAACGCCCCTGAACTACGGGAGCAGAGTGAACGCCTTAACGTGCCGCGGGCGGACGACGCCGAAGTGGCGGTGGTCGCGGGTCGCGGCTTCGCCGATCCGCAGCCTTTCGGCAACCGCGACGACGGAGGCGTCGGTGGTGCCGAGGGGAAGTCGGCGTAGGTGTCGACCAGGTCGGCCAGGCGCTCATAGTCAGCGAGTTCGAGGTCGACGATGATGGTCTGCTGGGCGATCGAGCGGAGGAATGCGCTCTCGATCCTCGGGCCGCCGGTGCGGGCGAGCAGGTAGCCGACCTCGGCTACGACCGGTGCTGGGACGAGGATCGGGCGCCGCGCAAGATGCAGTCCGGTGAACAAGTCGGTGCAGGCCCGGTTGTCCGCGTCGCCGCGGTCGGCGGCTGTGACGAGCGGTCCAGTGTCGCAGATGATCACTCAGCGTCCGAAGCCCTCGGCCAGCAGATCGTCGTGGTTGCGACCGAGATCTGAGCGGCCGCTATCGAATGATCTGAACCATGCCGGAGGCCATCCGGGAACCTGTTGGGGCTGAGCTTGGCGGCGCGCCTCGGCGAGGACTGCGAGGACGCGCTCCTCAGGCAGCTGCTCGACCAGCCGCTTCAGCTCATCCCGCTCGGCGCTCACGAACCTCAGAGTACCGAGAGCCCGTCCGAAGTGCGGAACGACAGACCGTAGCTGTCGTGGACTGTCCTGGCCTCCGTACTGCGTGCTCGATGATGACGGCCCCCGTGGACGGCACTCGACGAGGTGCACCGGGTCTGACAACCACTTGTTGAGCCACGTTGTGAGCAAATGCCAGGGCCAAGCGCGGTCGCCGATCGCCCGAGGAGACGAGGCGCCGTGCCGCGTCGACCTCTGCCCGACGTGCGCCCGACAGGGCACAGCTCATGGTGCCGCCGAGCTCGACCATGGGAGTGTCGTGTGCGCAACGTCCGCCTCGGCGAGGTGGTGTCGAGCCGCCCGCGGTCGCCGTCCGGCAACGTCGACGATCGACCAGCGCAACCGAATTGGATGACGCATCGTCGCACCAGTTGCAGCGAACGACGTTCACCCGCAGGTCACGAGGCGTGTCGGGCGAGTTCTCCGACCTGCCCGCCGGCAGGCCCATGACCACGAAACCCAGGCAGACGGCATTCACGCAAACTGCAGAATGATGCATCAAATGCAATTCCGCTCATTTTCAGCTCCGTCGCGGAGTAGTGCCGGAGCTGGTGAATGTGCATCTCCCAGCCGATCCGAGCGCACATCCGCTCGTAGCGCTGGCTGACGGTCTCGGCGGCTTGACCCACGCCAAGCCGCCTAGTGCGGTGTCCAGGAACGTTGCCGGGGTGATCGCGGGATCCAGGCGGCGCCTCGCAAGGCGCCGCCCGAAGCTCATACCGGGCGTCTTCGCGAGGGCGGCAACGCCGCGAGGCGTCGTCTGGGCCCGCGAGGACCCGGTGAACGTTTCTGGACACCGCACTAGCAGCGGCGAGAAGATGCGGGCGGTGCCGGGCACGTCGTCGAGCCCGGCCCGCTCGGCGCACTGGCGTCGGTAGGCCGTCAGCAGTAGGCCGTCAGCAGCGCGACCGTCTGCGCATCGCGCGCAATCCGGCGCTGTTGGTGGGTCTTCGTGTCCTTCTCCCAGGTCCGCTTGCCGCGCTGGGCGATGCTCGACGTGATGACGAGGACCGCGGCGTCGGCGTCGAACCGGTCCCAACGCAGCGCGCAGACCTCGCCTCGGCGTGCACCGGTCGTCATGAAGATCCACACCATCATGCCCCAGTCGAGATCACGCCACGCCTCGGCAGAGATGATCGCCGCCTGCTCAGCTGTCGGCGGGTGCGGCTCGGAGTGCGGGACCGGGATCGGCTCGGCCAGCTCGAAGGGGTTGCGGCCGATCCACTCCCACCGGACAGCGCGCTTGCCCGCCGAGTTGAGGATCGCCTGAATCTTGAGCAGCGAAGCTGCGGCCAACGGGCGGCAGACATGTGGCTTGCAGCGCTCGTCGCAGTCGTGCGCATCATCGGTGCGGTGCTGAACGAAGGGCCTGCCCTTGCAGTGCGCGCGGCAGCGGGCGAGTTCCCGGTAGAACGAGTCCAGGATCTCGCCGTTGATCCGGCCCAGCGCGACGTCGCCGATCAGCGGGCGGATGTGGTTGCGGACGAACGACTCGTAGCTGTCGAGCGTCGTCGCCTCCACGGCGAGCATCTCCAGGTGCCGGTCGAGCATCTGGTTGACCGTCGCGCGGGTGCGGGGTTGCGCTGCTCGTCGACCTTCGACAGCAGCCGCGTCCGGGCCTTCTCCGCCTCCTTCACCGCGCGCGGGCCCGCGGGGATGATCTCGGTGAGGTGGTGGCGCTTGCGGGTGACAGGGTCGATCCCGGCGTACACGCGGACGCGCAGCGAGCCGCTGGGCAGGGTCTCGATCTCGCCCCGGGATTGCCTCGCGCGGGTGGCCATGGTGCCACGGTAGGACGCGTTTGGCTCCACGTACAGCTCCATGAGCTGCGGTGATGATCCTCGGGTGAGGCTCTGACCTGGAGCCGCCTTGGGGAGTCGAACCCCAGACCTACGCATTACGAGTAGACCTGCTGCTCAGCGCATCGGCTGCAAACACCGAATCTGGAGGCTAGATTCACGCGTTCGGATGCAGCGTGGGCACGGGACGACCTCGGTTCGTGGACAGCTTCGTGGACAGGCCGCCCAGCGTCGCCACGCCAGTACTCGAGGCAAGACGATCAACTGTCTGATCGTGGCGTCGAGCGCGGCGAGCCGGTTGAGCACCCGGGGCGGCAGCTCCACCGCGGTGAGCCGGTAGGGCGCCACCGGCCGACCAGTCGTGTACTTGAATGTTGGCGCAGCCCGTTCCTTCTTTGTGGCCTGTACTGCCCGGCGACGGCCTGCCCATCGCTCTCATCAACGGCGGCGAACTGCTTCCGGATGCGCTCGGCCTCCCTTGTCCGGCTCCTCTAGTAGTCCATCTGTGCACGTCGACGTGTTCACCGTGCTCAGATCCGGACACCGCGGGCCCGTAATGGAGGCCACGAAGGAGGCCACGCGAGAGATCAACTACATCCGTGGTCGACTGGCGGACCTCCAAGTCCGAGCCCGAGCTCGACCGGCGGGCGGCGCGACCAGAAGGTCCTCGCCGCCTGCCGTCACACCAGCGACCTGGCGTCTGCGGAACGCAAGTGTCCAGTTGGCCTTCGGGTGCGACATCGCTCCGTTCAGGCGCCGCGCCGTTCCCGGTCCTTGTCCTGGCGTTGAAGATCGTCCTTCGTCCGTGCTGCGTCGACACTCGCCTGCAGCGTGGCAAGGAGATCAGCCATGCTGCCGCCGTCAGTCTCGGGCTCGGTCGAGACGACCCGTAGCGCGATGGCCTCCAACCGCGAGACCCGGTCCGCCAACCGTGCCACGCTCGCTTCATCAGCTCCGTTCCGCGGGCCGGTCGAAGCACGCCGTCGATCTTCGATCCATTGCCGAATAAGAGCGGTCGGCTTGAGCTGTTCGACTGCGGCCTGCTCGCGCACCCAGTCCAACAGGGATTTCGGCAGTCGAACTGAGGTCACGATCATCGGGTCGGAATCAACCTCGGTCTCCCACGTTGCCGAGTCGATGGCGTCCACGAGATCGGTGGTGTCGAAATGGTCGCGCAGAACGTCAGACTCTCGATCATCCACGTGTTCCACCTCCTCCATAAATCGGCAACTGTTTGGTCATCCAGCGCGTCGCGCGAAAGCGCGCCGTTCAGGGTCCGTCATGTCCCGCGCAGTGACCACATACATCCGCCCATCCTCCGAGTCGGCCAGGACCACCACCAGATACCGGCCGGCGCCGGTCGTCCCGAAGATCAAAGTCGTGTTCTCCCGACCTCCTGCCACAAGGCGGGGCCGCGAGAACACGACCTCCTCGACATCGCCCGGCGTAACGCCGTGCCGGGCGATGTGGTCCTCGCTCTGCTCGGTCCATCGGATCTCCCGCACGGCTGGTCAACGTAGTACATCGTACTACGTCGAGCGCACCAGTACCAGGCGCATTACCTGCGCCCACCCATCGCGCGGAGAGGGATTGACCAGCCGGCCAGGTGGGCGCCACGCAGCGTCGCTCACCGCGCCGGCTCGGTCACCCCACGAACTGGACCTTGACGCCGTCAGATCGGACCCTTGCCGTGCGTCACTCACCAGCAACTCCCGTGGCATCGTTGCGCACGTCGCGCCCTGCACGGAACAGACGCCACACGGAGGCCACGCCACAGGCCCCTGATGACCAGCGGAAACCGGTGAAAGGAGGCCGCGGACTCCGAGCCGACCCAACGGTCAACTCGCGAAGGGCCTCTGATGACCTGCAACTGGAGCCGCCTTGGGGAGTCGAACCCCAGACCTCAGGGGAACGTCAAAGTCTGTGAGTTCTGTGTGAAGTGACCGAGCTCGGACATCGCGCGGCGCGCCTACACGAGTAGTGGCCTCTGACTTGTGATCATGCGGTTTGCCAACCAAGATCACAACGACAGAGGCCACCGTTGTCAGTCTCGCATGCCCCCATCGGATCCGAGCAGCTCGCCACCGGCGTGTCCGGCCCAGCACCCGATCGAGCCGATCCGGGGGTCGAGCAGGCGCGCAAGCTGGTCGAGTTGCTCGACACGTTGCCCGACCCGCGCAAGGCCCGGGGGGTCCGGTTCCGGGTCGGCACGGTGCTGTCGGTGATGGTGTTCGCGGTGTTCGCCGGTGCCCGCAACTTCCGCGAGGTCGGGGACCGGGCCGTGGACCTGCCGGGGGCGCTGCTGGAGCTGGCCGGGTGCCCGACCGACCCGCTGACCGGGCGGTACGTGGTGCCCAGCGAGCCGACGATGCGGCGGATGGCCCACGACATCGACGCCGACGCCGCGGACACCGAGCTCGGGGCCTGGCTGTACGCCCAGGCCAGGGCCGCCGCAGCGGCCGCGACGAACCCGACAACGGGCGGCGCAACGGGCGGCGCAACAGAAGGTGCCGCCGAAGGTGCGAGCACAGGCACGGCCGACCAGGGCGCCGACCAGGGCGCGGAGCTGATCGGGGTGGCGATGGACGGCAAGGTCGTCCGTAACACCATCGCCCCCGGCGGCGGGCCCGGTAGCGAGATCAAACTGTTCTCCGCGCTGTTGCACGACGCGGCGATCGTGATCGCCCAGTTGCAGATCCCCGACGGCACCAACGAGATCACCCAGGTGCCGGCGCTGCTCGCCGACACCGACCTGACCGGCATGGTGGTCACCGGGGACGCCGCCCACGCCCAACACGCCACCGCCGCGCACCTGGCCCTCGACCGCGGCACCGACTACCTGCTGACCGTCAAGGCGAACATGCCCGGCCTGCTCGAACAGATCCACACGGCGCTGCCGCCCGCCGCGCCGGGCACCGAGCACCACGTCGAGATCGACCACTCCAAGGGCCGGATCGTGCACCGCGCGATCTGGGTCGCCCCCGCCGAGGGGATCGACTTCCCCGCCGCCGCGCAAGTGTTCCGGATCCGCCGCGACACCTTCGACCACGCAGGCAACCGGTTATCCAAAGAGATCGTGCACGGGGCGAGCAGTCTGCAACCCGCCCGCGCCGACCCGGCCCAGCTCGCCGCGCTGGTCCGCCGACACTGGGCCATAGAAGTGCGACGTGAGGTCGCACTGGTTGAGTGAGCTACCCGAAATGGAGGGTCGACCATGGTTGACGGATAGCTTCGAGTGAGTGCTCAACGCTCGTCCCCGCTCCTGGCATGCGTCGCTGGTAACGGCGGGGTGTGAAGCCCGGGAGGAAGCCCAAGGACCGACGATCCATCCGGAGGTCACAGGCAAGGGGAAGGCCGGAAGGGCGAATAAGGTGAACCTCTGCAAGCCTCGTTAGCCAGAACTCCGGGTGGATGGAAGATTCACCGGAGAACAGGGCCCGCCGCTGGAAGGCGGCAGTGATGGTCGAAGTTTCGATGTCGGTCATGGGAGCACCACGGCCCCGGGGTATAGGAGGCGCCCGACACCGGTCGCATCTCACCAGTGCGGAACATGGAAACCCCGTCCAGGTCCGGCGGAGCTGACCAGCCGCCGGTAGGCCGACCGCAAGGAGAGCGTAGATCCGGGACGGGACAGGACGGCCAAGAAGCGAATGGCGGCAGCCGAAAGGCAGCAGGAAAGCGAGGACAGGTGACCGGACCCTCCAACTATGGTCGTGCTCGTATAACTGGCCGCATACCAGACCTGAGTGTCTGGGCCCGTAAGGGAGCTGACGTGAGCCGGGTGGCCCTTTGACGAGTCAGAGCCAACGAGACGCTGGAACCGTATGGGCAAGTTAGGCGCCGCGACGAGCGACCCGACCGCCGTGATGGTCGATCTGGGTGCACTGGACGTGGTGAACGGACCGGAGGACCTGCCCGACTGGGACGCCATCGCCTGGCGTCACGAGGAGGCGCAGGTACGGCGGCTACGGCAACGGATCTTCAAGGCGGCACAGGCCGCGGACTTCAAGCAGGTCCGCAATCTGCAGAAACTCATGTTGCGCAGCCGGGCGAACACGCTGGTCAGCGTGCGCCGGGTGACCCAGCGCAACACGGGCCGCCACACCCCAGGCGTTGACGGGCGGGTCGCCCTGACCTCCCAGGATCGGGCCGGCCTGGCGGTGCTGCTGCACCGTCACGGCGGGCCCGGACACGCGCTGCCGGTGCGGCGGGTATGGATTCCCAAGAAAGGCGGGAAACGCCCACTCGGTATCCCGGTCATCGCCGACAGAGCCCAGCAACAACGGGTCCGTAACGCGTTGGAACCGGAGTGGGAAGCCCGGTTGGACCCCAAGCAGTACGGGTTCCGGCCGGGCCGCGGATGCCATGACGCGATCGAGATGATCCACCTCGCTCTCGCCGGGAAGAACGCGAAGCGGGAATGGGTTCTCGACGCCGACCTGAAATCCGCATTCGACCGGATCGACCACAGCCTTCTCCTGGACCGGATCGCGACGTTCCCTGCCAGGGAACAGATCCGGGGCTGGTTGAAAGCCGGAGTGGTCGACCAGGGCCGGTACTCACCCACCGAGGAGGGAACCCCACAAGTACTACAGTCGCGGTTTCACCAAGGGTTATCGCTCGTGGCCGAGCGTAGTTGACCTCGATCGCCCGGCAGCTACGGAGAGTGGCGACCGTGGGTTGACCCGCGCCGAAATTACACGGATGTAATCCGGGTGCGGCCGTGCCGCGTCTAGTGGTTGTGGATCACAGCAACAACGACACGGCCGCGGTGGCCAGCATAGAAGACCTCGCCGAGTGCACGGCGAGCGTGGACGCCCAGATCGAGACGGTCCTGCGGGGGGTGATGGCGCAGCGACGCAGCACCGAGGTGGCGGTGGACTACGTGACGGTGCTGGGGTCGGAGGTGAAGGCGAACTGCTGGTCGCTGGCCGAAGCGGCCGGCCATGACGGGCAGGGCCGGATGCAGGGCCTGCTCGGGGCGTACCAGTGGGACTGGACACGGCTGCGCGATCAGCTACCCGGGCTGGCCACCGCGTGGATCCCCGACTCGCCACAGGATCTGATCGGGCCGGGGATCGCGATCGACGAGACCGCGCAGCTGAAGAAGGGCGAGGCCACCGCGTGCGTGGCACCCCAGCACGCCGGGTGCACCGGCACCGTGGCGAACTGCGTGACCACCGTGTTCTGCGCCTACGTCACCGCGAACGGCCAGGCCTGGGTCGACTTCGACGTGTACATGCCGCAGCGCTGGGCATCCGATGCCCCCCGCCGTCGGGCCGCCGGGATCCCCGACGAGCTGACCTTCGCCACCAAGCCGCAGCTGGCCATGAACCAGCTCGACCGGCAGATGGCGGCCGGGTCACCGGCCGGGTGGGTCGCGTTCGACGAGGTCTACGGCCGCAGTGAACCGCTGCGCAACAAGGCCGCCGAGCACGGCCTGGCCTATGTGGGGATCATCCCCTGCGACTACCAGATCCGGCTGCCCTCGGGCGCGACGATCCGGGCCGAGCAGGCCGCCGCGGACGCGGTGTTCGAGCGCCGGTCGGTCGGGAACGGCTCCAAAGGACCCCGCTACAGCGACTGGGCCATGACCGCCACCGCCGTGGCGGGGCAGTACCTGCTGATCCGGCGGCTGCTCTCCCGCCCCGACAGCTACACCTTCTACCTGTGCTGGGCCCCACCCGACCGGCCGGCCACCATGACCTACTTCATCACCATCGCCGGGCGCCGCTGGCCGGTCGAGACAACCTTCCAGACGGGCAAGGACGTGTTCGGCTGGGACCAAACCCAGGCCCGTACCTGGGACGGGATCTGCCGGCACACCGCCCTGGCCGCCCTCGCCCAACTCCGCGCCGCCGCCATCCGCAACACGATCACCGCCGGCATCACCCTGCCAGCCGACACCGACACCGACACCGACGCTGACACCGGCGACGGCACGTCGGACACCAGCACCGCGACCCGCGACGACGGCGACGACGGCGACGACGGCGACGACGGCGACGACGGCGGGCGGTCAGCGACGCCGACCTGCAGATCCCCCTCGGCGACGCTCCCGTACCGGTCCGCGCCGGCCAACCCTGCCCACCCGAGCTCGGCCCGATCAAGCTGTCCATCGCCGAAACCACCCGGCTGACCGGGCTCGCCGCCCGCCACGCCAAAGGGCTGATCACCCGCGCCCGACTCGCCTTCGCGCTGCGCTGGTCACTACGCCGACGACTCCACCAGGCCAGAGCCCGCTGGTACCACTACAGCACCCGACTCCAAACCGTCACCGGAACCGGATAGACACCGCCGACCCGAAAGGAGGTAACTCAATGTAGCCATGCCCCGGCGACAGCCAATCACTCTAAGCGACAGCCTAGTCACGCTGTGAGAAACCGGGACTGTAGTACAAGGTGGCGTGATTTCACCGTTGCTGCTCAACATAGCGCTGCAGGGAATGGAGGCCGCCGCCGGCGTCGAATACGACTACCGGGGCGGAGTGAAACCCGGGCGCCCGACCGTTGTAACCTACGCGGATGACTTCGTGGCACTATGCCACACCCGCGAACAGGCCGAGACGGTCGCCGCCCGGTTGCAGCCGTGGCTGAAGGAACGGGGTCTTTCCCTCAACCAGGAGAAGACGAGAATCGGACGCGTGGATGCCGGGTTCGATTTCCTGTCCTTCACGATTCGCCGCTACCACGTCCGCGGCGGCACCAAGGTCCTCTGCAAACCCAGCCGCACCGCGCTGAAGAAGATCCGGCAACGGCTCGCCCAGGAACTGCGCAGCCTGCGCGGCGCCGACCCGGCCGACGTGATCAGAACCCTCAACCCGATCATCCGAGGCCAAGCGAACTACTTCCGGCCGGGGGCGTCCAAGAAGGCCTTCCAAGGCTTGGACCACCATCTGTGGCGGCACCTGTACAAGTGGGCCCTCCGCAGACACCCCCGCAAACCCCGAAGATGGGTCACCGCCCGCTACTTCGGCCCCTTCCACCCGACCAGGCGCAACCAATGGGTGTTCGGCGACCGCGACAGCGGCGCCTACCTCCACCAGTACGCCTGGACACCGATCGTCCGGCACGCGCCGGTCCCGGGCAGGAACTCACCCGATGACCCCGCCCTGGCCCAGTACTGGGCCGACCGACGCCGCAAACGCCGACCTCCACAACTGGCGCCGTCCTGGGAACGCTCCCTGCGCACCCAACACGGACGATGCCCGCTGTGCGCGCAACCCCTGCTGCATGTGGCCGACCCGCCGGACTCCTGCACCCAGTGGGAGACCTGGTACCGGGGAATCCGCACGGCGATAGCCCACCGGGCCATCACCGACAACGGCAGCGGGCGGACGATCGCCCGCCTCGTCCACACCGACTGCGCCCGACGCCACCCAGGCGCGGGCCCGCACGATCCCGACCAACCCCTGCACGACGCCTGAACCGCCCACCGCGGGCTGCTTGAGCCGTGTGCCGGGACGACTGGCATGCACGGTTCTGAAGGGGCCCCAGCGCAGCAATGCGCTGGGGCTACCTGACAACAAGATCCACTGGGTGCGCGATGTCGTCTGGGGCGAAGACGACCAACACGCCTACGCAGGCACCGGCGCGCACACCATGGCCGCGCTACGTAACCTGGCGCTCGGACTGCTCCGCCTGGCCGGCATCACGAAGATCAAACGCACCCTGCAGCGCATCGCCGCCGATCGCACCAGAATCTTCCCGATCATGGCCACCGCAGTCCGCTGCTGACTTTGACGTTCCCCTGCCCCAGACCTACGCATTACGAGAACTCCCGTCACGGCATACACGTTGCGCACACCGCACATTCCTGCACGTTAAACCGTTCACCGTGCACACCGAGGCCGCGTGTAGGACGTCGTTTCGTTCCACGAATGGTTCCACGTTCGATCTTGCCGACGCCGCCTGCAGGTGCAGCGATCACTACACTGGCGCTTACCGACGATCGCCCGCCGGGGCCGCCGCGAACATCAACACGACGCACTGACGGTGTGTTGTCCTCGGGTTCGAGCCAGTTGTTCCATGCAGCCAGAGATCGCCTGACGGTCGGTAGCTGTTCAGCCTTGGTGGCGTGATTATGCGGCGGCGGTGATGTCGGGGGTGAGGGCAGGCGGGAGCCACGCACCGGTGGTGAACAGGCGCGTCATCGCGTCAAGGGTGTCCAGACCCCACTTGGTCGCGGTGGACAGATAGGACTGCACGACGGCGAAGTCGATGAGTCCTTGCAGGGTGCGCCAGGAACCTCCGGAGGTCCGCTGCTGAACCTTCACCGATCTGGCCGGCAACTCGGCGGTGTTGTTCGTGAAGCTCACGTCCAGGTTCACCGTGAACCGCAGGATCATGTCCCGATGTCGCCGGAAGCGGCGCAGCAGGGTGCGGGCCTGCTGGTGCAGCGGGTCGCTGCCGCGGGTGTTCTCCTGCCGGCCACGGGCGACTCGGCGGCGGCGCGGGGCGGCTGTGGACCATTCGCGACTGCCTCCCGACGCACTGCGGCCGGTACCTGATCGCGGGCGGCGAAGTAGGACTATAGACCTACCCCAGGCTCGACCATCAAAAGAGTGTGGAAATGTTATTCGCGGCAGCCGCGCCACGCCGGGATCGAGCAAGCCTCCTCACGAAACCGGGCAAGATCACCCGACCGGACCCCGGCCCCGCCGTGGTCCCCGCCCGAGTCCTGCGGCACACTGCCCACCGCGGCCACCGTCTTTCGTCTTCGAGCTCTGTGGAAGGAACCCGAAGAGGATCAAGCGGTGGCCGTACCATGTCCCGCCGACACGCCGATCACCAGCCAAGAACGACTCAGACCAGCGCGGCGAGGTTAAACCTCAAGCTTATTAGATCCGGCGGGATGGGTACTGTGAGTGATCGCCAGGGATCAGTTATGCTAAGCGATCCGGGTTGTCCATCCAAAGCACATGTGAGCCAGCCGGGTACCCGACCGGTAGCCCTCTCATCAGCGCATGAGCCGGTCACGGCACGTCCGAGAGCCCGAACCCCTTGGCCGCGACGACGTGGTGGACCGGCAGCCTGTGTTTCTTGCGGACCGTGCGGGGCAGGTCCATCGCCAGCCACCGGGACTTCTCCGCAGGCAGGGTGGAGATGATGAACCCGGCATAACCAGGGTGCGCCGCGACCTCCTGATCGATCGCCTCTGCCGGGTCGGCCGCACCGACGTGCACGTCGCTCAGCGGCACGCCCCGCTTCGTGAACAGCGCCCGGGCCCGCTCGCCGCGCTTGCGTGCGGTGGCCTCGGCGTCGTGCTCGTCGCCCTTAACGAACAGCAGCTTTCGGACCGGAGTGGCGGGCACGAGTAGGACGAACTCTGCTTCGGCGTCCCGCTCGTGGACGCCGCGCACCGTGTCCAGCAGCAGCGGGTTGGTGACCGTCTCGTGCGCGACGACGAGGTAGCGGGCCATGCGGCCTCCCGAGGACATCGTTGGTCCGGAGTCTAGCCGGATGGTCCCACGCGGCATGATGCGGCGAAAGCGCGGATGTTTGGCTTCGAGCCGCATCCACGTGCATGTCGCGGTGCACGCCCGGACTCCGGCGGCCCTCAGCATCATCCGGGGTGGCTGCGCCTAAGTCGGTGGCCTGTTCGTAGGCGTCGGCAGCGTGCAGAATGGTGGCTTCGTCGAAGGGGTGTCCGGCGAGCTGCAGGCCGATCGGCAGCCCGTGGTAGTGGTGCCCCGGGCAGTGGGATCGCCGGTAGCCCGGAGATGTCAGGTGGTAGCTGTGGGTATGAGCGGCTGATTCTGTGCGCGGGCCACGCGCTCGACATCCCTCTTGATGACGGACAACATGCGGGCCTGCATGATCCAGACAACGGGGACATAGACCCAATAGTTGTAGAAGCGCTCGAGCCACCGCGGGCGGGTGGCTTGATATCCGCCAATGACAAGACGCGTACGCCCGCCGGGAAGCTCCTTCAGCAGGAAGCCCCAGAGCCCTTCGGTGTAAGCCGTCGGGCGCGGTTGCTCCGGGTCCAGGATGCGGCCTCGAAGATCGCTCAACCAGTGAAGTCCCAAGAACCGATTCGGTTCGAGAATCGCGACCGCGTAGCCGTCCACGAGGCGACGGCTCGACACCCGATACTTGAGACGGCCACCGACGGCGCGGTCTTGCCATTCGGGGTGCACGTCGTGCGCGCTGGAGCGCCCGGCGTTGTCCAGGTGGTCCCAGGAATACCAGCCGCCCCGGTCTCCGCCCAGTTGCACCAGCCACGGCCAGACCTGATCCGGCGGCGCGTCGATCGTGACGGCCATCGTCACCCCCCGCTCCCCGTCGGGGAGCAACTCGGCGCCGGGATACGGTCCGGCGGCCTCCTCGAGGCTGGCACCCCATCGCCACAGCCGCGGACGCACCACCCGGCCGTAAGTGACTGCTGCCGCGCAGGCCATCCCTGCTGCGGCCATCGTGCGTGCCAGGTCCATGCCGACAGGGTTCGAGGTATGACCTGGCCTGGCAAGGTGCGAACGGCACGGAACTCAGCGGGACAGGCGGTCCAAACCGGGCCACTCGGCCCTACCGCCACGACCCCCCAATCCGCGATGAGGGCACATTGCGGTCCGGCGTCCCCCCAACTGTCGGTGTCCGGCCTACGGGACCAAGCTCAATTCGTCCCACGCCATACCGGCCCAGATCTGCACGAACACCGTTCGCTCGTACCACGTGAGGAATCCCGCAAGAAGAAGATCCTCGATCACGGCTTTGACCTGCGTAAACGAGCCGCCTTGGGGAGTCGAACCCCAGACCTACGCATTACGAGGAATCCGATCGCCGGGCACACCGTGCTCATCGCGCACATCGGTTCACGTCACGATGGTCACGGTGCTCGGCCACGACGGCGGTAGGACGCCGTTTCGTTCCACGAATGGTTCCACGTTCGATCTTGGCCGACATTCGGGTGCGCCAGCGGTAAGAGCCCGGTCTGCGGAGGGTCGTGGCTCGCCGCGGACATCAACACGACGCACTCCCGCTGCGCTGGCCGCGTGTTCGCGTCCGACGCCAAGGGCCAAGCTGAGGCGAGCGGAGCCGAGGTCGGCGCCGGTCGACACCCGGCCAGAATGACCGATAAGTTATATTGGCGTGATGGCCTGGGAGATCAGCCTGCACGAAGACGTGGAGCACTGGTACCTGAGCCTGTGCCGGGACGACCCTGCCACGGCCGACGGGATCGCCGACGCGATCGAGCAGTTGGCAGCGGTGGGACCGGCGCTCGGGCGGCCGCTGGTGGACCGGATCCACGGCAGCCGCCACCACAACATGAAGGAGCTATGATCGCCATCGACCGGCACGAGCGAGGTTCGGCTGCTGTTCGCGTTCGATCCCGAACGCGAAGCCGTCTTCCTCGTCGCAGGCGATAAGTCCGGCCGCTGGGAGACGTGGTACCGCGACGCGGTACCACTGGCCGACAAGCGCTTCGACGAGCATCTTCAGACATTGAGGGCAAGACGGCGAGGAACCACAGGACACGAGGAGGGGAGATGAGCGCGACGTTCAGCACCTGGGATCAGGTCAAGGCCAAGGCCGCCGCGGTCGACCCGCGCACGGCCGCCGAGCGGGAGGCTGGCAAGGCTGCCGCCGCAGAACGGCGTGAGGCCTACGTACGCGGGCACCAGCTCGCCGAGATGCGCAAGGCTGCCGGTCTGACCCAAGCACAGCTCGCCGAGACGCTCGGTGTCAGTCAAGCCCGAGTCTCCAAGATCGAGCACGGCGACATCTCAGGCATCGACATCGTCCGCAGCTACGTCGGCGCCCTCGGCGGCACCCTGGACATCATCGCTACCCTCGGCGATCGCAGTTGGAAAGTCGCCTGACCGGACAACCCGTCACCCCCGGGCAGCGGGGGAAGCCGACCCGCCGCACGATCCGTCCATCGAACCCGCATGCCTGGGCGTCATGGGCGCCGACCCTCGCACCTATTGTCCGCAGCCGCGTTGTGTTCTTCCCACGCGGCGGCGCCCCACGGTGGTAACCCATGTCGCATCACTGCGTCCCGCAGTGCGGGCAGCGCGAGTCCTTCGCCGAACCCGTCGGCGATAAGTGCGACGGTCACGCCGTGACCTGGATGCGGCGGGCCCGCTCGGGCAGATTCGCCCACACCCGGCGGCGCATGCTGGCCGCGCTCGCCTGCAGGCCGTGCTCGTCACGCAGCCGCTGATGGTTCGTCGCGCCGGACGCTGAGGCCACCTGTGCCGCAGAGGGCCAACACGCGCGTGTGATCGGTCTCGTCAGCGGCGGGCGGTCGGGCCTGGCAATGCGGCGCGACGCGGTTGCGGCGCTGGCTGGTCACCGGCCCGGCTGGAGTACGCCCCGGGCAGTCGAACGACACCCCCGAAGCCGTCGAGGCTGCCCCGTTCGTACTCTCCAGCGGCGATGTTCTGAGCGGATGGAGCCGAGGTAGCACAGTGACCGAGCAGGCGACGGCCGACGGATCTTCCTGAGTTATCGCCGTACGGACGCCCAGCACATCGCGGGCCGGCTGTTCGACCGGCTGGAGACTCGATTCGGCGCCGGGAACGTGTTCATGGACGTCGACTCCATCGAACCAGGGCTGGACTTCGGCGAGGTCATCGATAAGGCCGTCGGGTCGTGTGACGTGCTGCTGGCGGTGATCGGAAACGATTGGCTCGGCGCCGTTGACGACTACGACCGACGACGGCTCGACGACCCCGATGACCTCATCGTGCTTGAAATCGCCACCGCGCTAACTCGAAACATCCGGGTGATCCCGGTCCTGATCGACGGGGCGGCACCACCCCCGCCGCGGTGACCTTCCCGAGATTCTCGCCCCGCTGGCCCGTCGGCAGGCCGTCCGGCTCGATTACGCCAGCTTCAACGCGGCGATGACCACGCTGCTGGCGGCTATCGAACGCGCCCTGGCCAACGTCGCGATCGCACCCGGACCGGGCGCCGGGGGCGCCGGCGACGAACGCCGCGCCACGCCTTTCACCTCCCCGCAGCGCCGATCGCTGGACGAGTGGACGACCGAGGACCTCGCCTTGCTGCTGCACGATCGCCGTCTCAGCGCCCGACGTATCGTCACGGTCCTGGACGAACTCGCGGAACAGCCCGACATCGAGGTGCCGCTCAGCGCCGTAGCTCACGCGGTCGGACTGACCCGCAGCGAGCTACGCGGAACCTTCTCCGGCCTGACCTTCCTGTGCAAACAACTGCGCCCGGGCATCGAGTACGACTGGCCGATCATCTGGCGGGAAGGTGTGTCCACCCAACCCGGGCAGACCTCGGAGACCTGGTACCACATGCCCGCGGGCGTCGCCGGTCGTTGGCTCCGAACCCGCGATCGCCACGACGACTCTCCCACGGCGCCGCCCCGGTAGCGGCGGTTCGGGAACTTCAGGCCACGAGCCAGGCCACGACGGAGATCAATCCCTGCGGGTGTCGTCAGCCGACGCAGCTCAGAACGTAGGTCGCGCCCGCTCGCCAGCATCGGTGCGCGCGTCCGTGCATGCCTCGAGAAGGCGCCTGCCCGCTGGCTGGACCGATTGGTTCCACGATAGATGGGCGTTGACCTGCGCAGACCGGGTCTGCTCGTTCCACGAGCCGAATCTCGCGGATCGTAAGATCGTCGATATGGCGTTGACCTGCGTAAACGAGCCGCCTTGGGGAGTCGAACCCCAGACCTACGCATTACGAGTGACCATTACCTGAAGCCTTACAGCTGCTACCAGCGAATATAGATGCCTACAGATCGCAGCTGGTGGCTCCATGGGCATCGGTGGACCCTGGTTCGCTCCACGTCTAGCTCCACGACAAGATCAACTATGCGGAGCTGAGTCGACCTGATTAGCGTAGCCGCGAATCTTGGAACGCGATCATCTCAGCAACGATGCCGGGCCCGCCGCCGCTCTCGACAAGCCCGCACCGCGCCGCACCATGCGTGCGTCGAGCCCGCACCCGACCCGAGTTCCTTATCCGCCTTGCGGTATGCGCTCTGGCCCTCCGGCGGCGTGGCGCCCTCGTCCATCGCCAGCCGGAGCAGACTCTGGGTACCCCACGAGGTGTTCTTGCTCGTCGTGGGAACCCGCCGTGGCGACGGCGTTCGGCTCTGCCTCGGCGACGTCGAACGCGATGACGTAAGAGCGCGCGGCCTCGCGGTAGTCGTCCTGAGCCCGCGGGTCTCCCACCAGCGTCTCCGCCGTTGGCGGCCGCATCAGGTCGGCACGGCGCTCGGCCTTGCGGAATCGCACCGTCAGGCACCGGACCAAGATCACCCGTGGCCCGGGTCACGGGCGGCCGGGCTGGCCATGGCCTACAAGCTCATCGAGGCCGCCCAAGCTCGTTGGCGTGCGGTCAACGCCCCTCACCTGGTCGCGCTCGTCCGAGGCAGGGCCGCCTTCGTCGACGGCATGCTCGCCGAACGACCCGATGAACACCCTCAACCCGAAGCCGCCTAAAAGATCTTCATCCACAGGTCTTGACAATTGCTCCGTCGCCACCGAGTAGGCACGGAAGGCGCCAGTTCGTGGACAAACTCGTGGACAGGTCGCGCGACGAAGGCCATGCCCTGGGAGTTGGTGCTGGCAGCAACCGGTTAATCGAGCTCGTCGGCGCTACTCCATCCTGACGACAGGGTCGAGGTCGAGGTCGAGCGGCTCGGCGTGCTCGGCACTCGATCGTCGCCGATGACCGGGGGGCTAATACTGCCGGGACCAGAGTCGATCGGCTATCTGGCCGGTAGCCGCCTCAGCTAGGAATCAATCGGTAGCAACTCGATCGGTCGGCTGGGATGCACGCGATAGACGAACGGACCGGGTTGATCACACGCCTGGTAGATCGCGTCGATATTGGCGAGGACGCGTTCGACATTTTCGAGCGCGGAGACCTGCCCGTTGAGAATGAACAGCTTGAGCTGGCTCTCGATGAGCGCCGCGCGCTCGGCAGGCCGTCGACGCTTACGGTGCTTTGAGTCGCACCCGAGGACCGGCCAGCCGCGGCTTGCCGCCTCGACCATCCAGGTATGATCTTGCACGTACTGATCGGCAGGAATGCCATAGTGCTCAGCAAGGGTCACGACGTGAAGGCCTGCCGCGCGTAGACCTGCTGGAAACGCAATGCGACCGAGATCCCTGTCGATGAAGAACGTGGGTCGGCCCGGACCGTCGCTATGCGGCGTCGGTGTGGGCACGCAGCACGTCGAGCAGCTCGTTGGTAGGCACGCCGTACTCAGCGGTCAGGGCGTCGATATCAGCACCTGCTTTGAAGGCCCCGAGGACGGTTTCGAGACGCACTCCGCCTTGGGCGAAGATCGGTGCACCGAAGGAGCGATGCGGGTCGACCACGACGTCTGCGCGCTGGTAGCGCGGGAGATGGATCCGCTGCGCCCACTGATCGTCAGGGGCAAACTCGACGCGCTGGAGGTAGGACTCGACGACTTCGTTGAACACCCGCTGGCCATGGCGGACGACGACGAGTTCTCTGGCACTGCGCGCCTCGGGTGAGTCGCCGTGGGTCTCCGCGTAGTCGTAGAGCACCTCTGCTCCGTCGGTGTAGAGAGCCTTGGACGCGAGCGCGTGATCGATACCCAGCTCGCGCTGCAAGACATCGAGGGCCGGGCGGATCCGCTGAAGCGGGACGCCGGCGCGACGGATGCCAGCCAGCGCGTGCGCCTCAGCGAGACCGATGAACGGAACCGAGGCGCCCGCGTCGGGGCGCAACGTGGTGACGATCGCTCGGCCGACGACTGGTCTGCGGCCTTCAGGTCGCCGCTTGTAGCCATGAGCCCAGGTGCGCAAGGTTGAAACGGGGACATCGAGATAACGGGCAGCTTCTGTCGCTGAGTACAGCGGCACGCTGAAGCGCTCGTCGGAAGGCACGGACCAGAGTCTATGCATCCCTCACCCGAGGATCTGCCGTCTCGTGCAGTGTGTCGCCGTACCGCATTCCGCTCGCCGTTGACGGTGACGCGAGCGAGCCGCTGGCAGCAGGAGACGTTGCCTCGGGCCGGCGCACGCGGGGCTTCGAGGACGGCACGGAACCACGGTAGTTCCATTGAGCTCCACCTGTGGTTCCACCAGAGGTGCTCGGAGAGGCTCCCGGAGAGTTAGAAAGTGCCTCTGACCTGCGGAGCCGCCTTGGGGAGTCGAACCCCAGACCTACGCATTACGAGGATGTAGGGCCGATCTCCGCAGCGCTCTAACCAGCACTGATCGCACATCTCACGGCTCACGACGCACTCCGCGACCTGGGCCAACGGCGTCCGTCATGCCAGAAGTCATGCCAGCGTCGAGGCCGGAAGATCGTGACGAGGTGGTGAGCGACGCGTCCAGGTGCGTCGCTCAGGAGGTTATGTGGTCCCCTCATGGCTTGCCGCATGCCGGTATTCCGCATCTTCCGCGGCGTGGTCGAACTCCTCCATCACACGAGACGTGACCGCCCCGCTGCGACGCAGACTTCCCGTCCTTGGGGCCCAGAGATACCGCCCATTCCCCCAACTCGGCTGGCGGCGGATCCACCCGATTCGGAGGATCGGCGTCCGAGAGGGATGAACCGCACGAGCTTGCCGGAAGCGGGGGGCTTGACCGCCTTCCCCTGGTCGGGGCCAACGGCGGCGTCGAGCTGTGGGCGGGCTTCGCAGCCTGGCTGGTGACGTTTGCCGCGATGTCGTGCATCTGGTGGACACGGGCCCGCAGCTGGCCCGCATTTGAACAGCTAGCTCCTTCCGCGTGCGTCAGGTGGTCGGGAGAGCCGCCGGGCGACGAGGCGCTGCACCTCGGGCACGGCCCGGTCGAGGTCGCGGCGGAGGGCTTCGGCCGCGGGTTGAGGCTGCAGCCGTCACGGTGGTGATGCCGACAGTGCAGCTGAGGTCGCGGCGGCCGACGGGGCCAATCGGCTCATCGTAGAGCGGCTGGCCCGGGGGGATGCCCATCTGGGTGACGCCCGTTCGTTAGCCGATAGTCGACCGCGAGCATTCCTGCACGGCGTTCTCTGCTCTACGCGCCGACATCAGGGACTCCTACGCGAAGCCGGTTGAGGTAGTCATCGATGCTGCCGCCGCGCCATGATGTAGCCGAGAATCGCTCTTGGTCGATTCCTTGCCATGGCACGTCCTCGCCACATTTATTACAAATGGTGATGACGCCCGTACGGGTGGTCAGCACGCCAATCTCCTGAGCAAGTCCCTTGCCTACGACGGAATGCACCTCGTCGAGGGCCTCAGGGGCCGCCGCAATCAATAGGCACCAGTCGCCCCAAGTCTGGCCAAGTTGGAACGGATCCATTTTGGCTTTATCGCACAGAACATGGAGCGGTTCGTCCAGTTCCATGGCGCCTGTGAGCGCGGCACCGCACGAGTTTGCCTCGGCCAAGAGTCGGACTCCCGCGTACAGCCCATCCGACAGATCAAGTGCGGCGGTGGCCAGCCCGGCCCTGGCGATCTGTCGGCCCGCCTCGATCTGTGCGATCGGCCGCCCCGCCCGCCAGCGGATCGGCTTGGCGTATTCGGGTGAGACCGTTACTCCCTCAGTGATCATGAGCGCAGCGCCCCACAGGTAACCGGGTGACCCGATCACCATCAAGCGGTCGCCGGGTGACGCCCCGCGACGACTGAGCGCGGTCCCTCGCGGCCTGCGTCCAATGGCCGTCGCAGACAACACCATCTCGTGGCCGTCCCGCACGTCGCCCCCGACGACGCCGGTGCCGTGTCG
Source organism: uncultured Actinomycetota bacterium (assembly GCA_963826705.1). Lineage (GTDB taxonomy): Bacteria > Actinomycetota > Actinomycetes > Mycobacteriales > Pseudonocardiaceae > Pseudonocardia. Next base: position 8,736 of record CAWGYF010000014.1, on the reverse strand, counting down.
CCTTGCGCACTCATCGACACCCTGCATGATTCGATCAAGGAAATCGGCGGTCGTCGACGCCGGGAGGGTGTAGTTCACCACGAGGCCCTCTGGTCGGGCGCCTGCCGTAGCCAGATCCGAGAGGTTCATCGTGGCAAGCAGCCAACCCGCGTGGAATCCGGGATCGGGAAAGCCGAGCTGCGCGACGAGCGGCATTCCACAGGAGTCGGTTGTGACCACCTGGCGTCCTGGGAGGGACGCGCAGTCGTTGCCGAATCCCGGGACCGCGCGATAGCGCGGCAAGATCATCTCTCGGAAGATCCTTCGCTCTCCGAGATCGGCGAGGGTACGGCCAGCGAGGTTCATCTCGGGTCCATGGCGTTCACGACTCCCCTAATCAGCTCCCGGGCACACGAAGGCGCGATCTCGGGTTGATCAACGTCAAGCGCGACAGTCGGCCTGTACACGACTGTGGTGTCAGCGAGATGCGGACCCTGCACGACAAGGGTGGCTAGCATCGCCTTACCGACAGGTCGCACCGTGTGCACGGTCGTGTTGACCGTCGTATAGGAACGGTTCACACGGCGATATGGGGCTACCCTCAAGCCCACCTTCGGGCCCGCCACCAACATCGACGGGGCGCCCGTCTCCTGCCCACGGGAATAGTCGTGGCGAATGAACGAGACACCGTCGGAATCTTCCATCCACTCCGAGACGTCGAGCCCATCGCCGCACAGGAGGACCGAGGAGAAGTTCCACCGATGGCTGTGCGGATCCTGTTCGCCGCGCCCCTCGCCTTCCGGCCAGACGTGCATGCGTATGCGGAAATCGGGCGAGTCGGAGACGTGCAGCACCAGCTTGGCGAAACCGTTCGCGTGCCAGTAGGAACGGGCCGCGACCTCCGTCATCCGGACCGGATCGGCCGCCAAGTATATGAGCCATTCTCGGATCAGCGCGGAATTCTCGGCGAGATGGCACGCCGTATTTTCGAGAGATGCAACGTCGGCCGATTCACCGAGTATGGGGAGAAGACGGCCGGGAAATGCCACGTGGGGAGTCGTGGCAGAGACAGGGTTCAACGAGGGCCTCCGGGAGCTGGTGCGAGCGAAGTGTCGAACTCGTGGAGCGCCATCCGCCGGAACGCCTGAACGGCGTCGCACGTCATCCAGATCGGCAACGTGCCCTCGGCGTCCCATTCCCAGACGCCGTCGGCCTCAGAGTAGCTCTCCCACGCTGTGTTGGCGGCCGCGTCGAGCCGTGCGCGCGGCACGCCCTCGCCCGCGAGGGCCCGCAGGACCCAGGCAGACGTGAAGTGGTTGATGGGGACGTCGAGATTCCGGTCGTCCAGGCTGCCACGCAGGGTCTCGCCGATCCCGTCGTCACGGCGCGTCTCGGCGAGCCAGCCCACGGCGCCAACGATCGCGCCCTCTATGTCCTGCTCGCCTGTATACGCGGGGCGAGCCAGCCGGAGCGCGACGACGGCGCGCGCGGTATGCGCCACCGACGGCTGCCCACGTCCGCGTCCAGCGCTTCGGCCGTCTCCCGCCTCGGTCGTCGCTTCCCCGGACTGCGGTACCAGTCGATGCGCCGACGGCCAGAGGCCGGGCTCGCCTTCCGCCGCGAGGAGGCGGGCCTCGAGCAGCCGGTCGACGAGCGGGGAGAGGGCGGTGCTGTCGGGTCGCCGCTTGGCGAGCGTCTCGAGCACCGCGGAATACACGTAAGGATGGCGATGCGCCAGCTCGTCGTCGACGGTCGACTCTAGGAGCTGCCACGCGTCGTCCATGCCCGTTGCGGCGCCGAGCGCCGCGAGGGCGTCGAGCACGATCGCAGTCACCTCGGGGCGCGGATGCTCCAGCCGTCGGTTGGACCATCCCCCGTGCGCCTTGCGTTGCACGATCCGGTCGACGACGGGCTCGAGCTCGATGCGCGCGCTGTCGAGCAGCGCGAGGGTTCTGAGCCCGACGGCCGAGCTGAGCGGGGTGGCCTTTACACCCTCACCCAGCCGATGACACCAGCCCGCCGGGCGCCCGCGCTCCTTGATGAGGAATGTGTCCTGTAGGGCGCGCGACACACCTTCGAAGACGTCGGCCAGCGACCGCGTGCGCCGGGGGGCGATGCCACGCTCTTCGGCGAAGAGCCGAAGCAGCTCGCCATCCGCTGCGAGCAGCCGGTCCAACTCGGTGATTTTGTCCTCGTCGGGAAGGTTGCGGCCGGTCTCCCACTGGGCCCAAGCGCCCCGCGTGAGCCCCAGTTCCTTCGCGGCTCTGTCTTGGGTGAGGCCAGGCCGGGCCTGGCGGAGCTCCTTCAGTCGCTCAGCGAAGGCACCCACGGCTGTCCTCTTCCTACTTAGCGCTACCGGCGATGCAGATCACACGTTACTATGGTCTCGTTAGTCTCTAACGCTCGGGTCTAACAGATCGTTACAACCGTTGGTAAGTCGCTCGTCAGCGAGTGAGGTGATGTTACAACGCATCCTGCGGAACCCCGCGGTACCGCCACGCGGCCCGGTCGGGTGACGAGTCGTGCCGACCCAAAGGATCACCACAACCACGGCCGAATGCGTCGCACGCGTGCCACCGCGCACGACGCATCCGGCGGTCGATGGCACGACTGACGCACCGTCGGCCAGGAAGACCGGGCAGCCACCCGGCCGTAAGTGCACTCGCCCCTTGAACCGAACGAGGCACTCGTCAGTGAAACGGTACGCCGCCTTCGCAAGATCGTATAGACACGACTTCTCCTCGCTACCGTCCCCTATCGTCGCTGCTTGGCAGGGTCGCCGAGCCGGATGGCCGAGGCTCGACATCGACGAAGTGGCCGACACGGCCTACCTTGCCCGTCCCCGGTGCGAGGCCGAGTTCGATCTCGTCGCCATCTCGGCCGATCTCGACCGCGATCTCGGCGCAGTCACCGACTTCGAAGATCAAGAACCTACGCTTCGTTGTGTCGCGAACGCCGCACCGGTCCGAAGGGCCAGCGCACTCGCCCACGTCCGGATCGCGGAGTACGAGCCTGCCTGTGTCGCGCGCAGTCGAGCGTGGCGACGCAACGACCGAGACCGCCGTCCACCACTCGACGCGCGTTGGCGGTGACGACGATGCATTCTCAGCGCCGAAGCGCGAAGGACCGCTCTCACGATTCGACCCCGCTCAACTTGCTCTGGAGTTGCCTCCTCATCGGGGTGCCCTTGGTGGTGGGCCTGGCGATCAACGCCTGTCTCGGCTGGTGGTCCGGCCTGGCTGCGTTCCTAATCGCCGCTGTTCTCACAGGGGTCGCGGCATGGCGCACGACCCACAAGCACGTCACTGGTGATCCACCGAGCGAGTTGTGAGCCTGCCTCAGGCGTGACGACCGCCGGCCCTCGGGGAGGCCGCAATGCTAAGTGAACTCTCGCCCGACAGCACCCTCGTCGTGCTCGTCGTGCTCGTGCTATTACTCATGGGGATAGTGGTTGAGAGCGCCCGCATCTTGGCCAGTTCAACCGCGGCGGCTCTACGCGGCTTGGCTAGGGTGCTGGGTGCGATCTTCTTCTTGGCGGTGATATCCGCACTCTTGGTCGTCGCCCTTATCCGTTAGTGCAGCCTAGATCCATCACCAATCATGTCTTTTAACCGAGCGCCCCCGGCCATATCGACTACCGAGAGGGGGAGTTCGGCCGTGGCGGCGGTCCGCCCGTGCGAGCCCACCGCCGTCATCTCCCCGATCACCACAAGCCGTTCACTGGACGAAGGTTCTCGTGGGCGCCCGCGCACGAGCCACAATTGCGTTCACCGAGATCACCTAGGACACGGGCGCTCGACCCAGTGCCCGGAGGACAAGGGCAAAGAGCTGGTGCGGCAGCCAGGTGACACCGTAGACGCCGAGTTGGTACAGCTTTTCGCGTTCCTGTGGGGCGTACTGGGGATGCCCGTAGACGATGACCGGTGGCCCACCGTCAGCGATCACGGGCTCAGCAAGGAGGCGGTGTCCCGCTTCCAACGATCCGTCCGAGGACCACATCCGACCGAGGTCGGTGATAACGAGGTCGTAGGTGCTGGTCTGCAGTTGGGCGATGGCCTCCATCGTCGACACGACGTTGTCGAAGACGATGCCGTTCGCCCGCAGCTCTGCGCGCTCGTGTTCGTTGTTGGCAGGTTTGTCGTCGACCCATAACACTCGAGAAAAGCCGTGCGGGCGGGCCCCGATACGGGGCACCTCCTCGATGAGGGCATCGATCTGCTTGCCCAGCGCAGGTCCGTCGAGAACGGAAGCACTGCGCTTGCAGATCCAGCGGAGGTCATCGGGAAGCGCCTCCTCTTTGTGGCATAGGGGTGGCATCGACCAGGACGACGTGGACTACACAGCCGAGGAAACGGGCCTGCCGCCACTCAAAAGCGACGGCGTCGAGGGGGCGGTGCAGGCGGCTCGGCTCGAATTGCCGTCCGATTAGAGACAAGACGAGATCCGACTCACGCAGCGAGTTGCGTATCACCTCGCGAAACGCCTCGCCGTCACGGATCGCGCCGGTGTCGAGGAAAACAGTGTGCCCTCCGAGCTTCAGGGCGTAGCGAAGAGCATGCGCGGCGAACGCTGTGTCGTTGCGTCGGTAGGAGATGAATACCTGCATGTCGGTAGCCTTCCACGCTCCGAGATCGTGCCCTGATGCATCGACGACACAGCGTGTATGCAGGGTGGAATCATCGCGCGGGCGAGCAAGACCCGGTGATCTTGGACTACCGATCGGCAGGCGCCGGAGTGGCACCGCACGCACCCGTTGGGTGCAGTTCGTGGAGCAACCCGTGGGCCGAGATCAACTGCTGTCCAACTCAGGGCCGCGAGCGACAGCGAACGGATGATCAACGCGCCAGGCTGGAGGTGTCCCCGCGGGAGCAGCGAGAGCCGCCGACGGTCGCGGACCTGACCACCAACGAGGAACCCGGTCGCGTAGAAAACCGGCGTGTCGCCGCGACACGCCGGTTTTGGCATGATGGCCACAGACACGAGAGATCGAAGTCGGGTCATCCGTTACACAGCAAAACAGCGCTTGACCTGCGCAAATTGGGGAGCCGCCTTGGGGAGTCGAACCCCAGACCTACGCATTACGAGTGACCAGCACCTGGAGAGCTACAGCTTCTACCAGCGACTATAGACGCCTACAGATCGTCGCTGGTGGCTCCATGGGCACCGGTGGACCCCGGTTCGCTCCACATCTAGCTCCACGGGCGAGATCAACTACGCGAAGCTGAGTCAACCTGATCGGCATAGGCGCGAAATCTTGGAATGCCCCTGTTCCCGAGCACGACCTACGCCGTCACCGACGAGCGCGGCCGGAGGTACTCCTTCACCGGCACGTCGATCGCGAGCGTCCCCCTCGTAACTCCGTCAGCCCGTCGGTAGGTCACCACCAGGCTCCCGGAAGGTACCGCTCCGGTCGAGGTGGAGGCGTGTCCCGCGCGGCTGAGGCGGTGCGCGTCGAGGAGGAGCCCACGTCCAGCGGTAATCTGCTCCGGCTGTCGCGGCCGGTCGGCAAGCTTGTGCAGTATCGGCCTCTGGCGCGCCGAGAACGAGGCCGATCTGCGGGAGCACATGCTCGACACGCTGCCCCTGCGGCCGTGGATGGACCTCACGATCACAGCCGTGCAACCACATCCGAGCGACCCAGTCCGGTCATGACCGAACTGCGACACGTCGCCCAGGCCGCCTATGCTCAGCCTGTCCATCGGCGCACGTCAGCGTGCTCATTATGCACAACCAAGAACGCGGTAGGACGTGGTTTCAGACCACGACGGGAGATTGACTCCAGGTGCGCTCATAATCTGCGAGCGGGGGACTCCGGAACCTGGTGCGCACAAGTCGCTGGAGCGACCGAGCACGACCACAGCTTCAATGCAGCCTGCTGCCAGCCGCGGATTTACAAAGAATCCAACTATCCGAACCCGAGGATATCCCGAAGTTGCTCCCGGCCGAGGCTTGCCTCAGGTAGCGACAAGACCACTTCCAAGCGACGTGCGCGCGGAGATCTTATCCGCCGATAGACCTCATATGCTTGCCGAAAATACAACCGCGCCTCAGCATGACTATCGCGATCTATAAGGCACAAGCCGATACCTTCCAATGACCCTGCTTCCTCCGGCGCGGTACCAATTTCCTTAGCCAACACAAGCGCCGCGTCAAAAATTCGTCGCGAACCCTCCGGCTCCGCACTCTGCAGACGGAGACGCCCGAGACTACTGAGGGTTTGTACTTCGCCATGTCGATTTCCCAGCTTACGATACAGCGCGAGCGCAGTTTCTTGGCTCTCAATTCCCTCCGCGAATTCTCCGCGCGCACCTTGTATATTTCCAAGGTAATTGAGGGCATTTGCTTCTCCATGCCTATTCCCGATTTCTCTATATAACTTTAGGGCTTCCATCTCACTAAAGTTGGCTGCGGCGTAATCTCCCGCAGCTAACTGCGCATCGCCAATATAGTTCAGCGCGTTGGCTTCAGCGTTCCGGCTACCCAATGAACGCGCAAGCCCCAGCGCCTCAGCGAGAGACTGCGTGGCCGAAGTCAGATCACCTAGAAGTCGACAACCCTCACCGATTGAACATAGCGCATTTGCCTCACCATGCCGATCTTCAATCTGCCTGTAAAGGCGTAGCGCTTGTTCTTGAGATTCGGCGGCAGCAAAGTATTCGCCCGTAAGCCGATAGACATCGCCGGGATCGTTGACAAAACAGCTTCCCCCGAACATCTTTCAGTTCACGGCAAAGGTCCCTAGCGGACTCTAGTATGGAAATCGCCGCAGGAAAGTTCGACATCCGTCGCAGCGTGAATCCCAACTGGTTGAGCGCAGCCGCTTCGCCATATCGGTCTCCTACATTACGGAAGATGGAGAGAGCAGCCTGCTGACTCACTGCGGCGTCACTGAAGTTCCCGAGGAGCCGCTGGATGTCGCCCATGCACTGAAGAGCATCAGCCTCCGAACGTCGATCGCCCGAACGCTGCGCGGCCCCTAACGCCAAACGCTGAATAGCTACAGCTTGATCCCAGTGGCCATGACCGCGGAGGAACTCATGCATGGACGAGGCAACGGCTATGGCGAGGTCCTCCCGACCCGAGAGGCTGGCGTAGTCAGCCACCGCGTGGAGATTGAACCGTTCTACATTCATCCACGCTGCGGACTCAACGCGTGACGGCAACTCCGGAACTTCCGCTGGAGGCTCCAAACCTATTTGCGCCGCCGGGTAGGCGCGCCTGGCAAGGTGAACGTGCGCGCTACGGGCGGCAAAAGAATAGTAAGACAACAGGCGGTTAATAGCCAATTCGCGGTCATTAACACCCTCGGCGCTCACCAAATTCCGCGAGTGCTCACTAATTAGGTCATGGAAATTATACCGTGATCTTGCAGGCTCATCAACTAAATGAGCGATGAACAGACCATCCAGAAGGCCCCGAGCCGCAGACAGGTTTGTGCCCGCTAATGCAGCTGCTACATATACATCGAAGTCGGCGCCTGGATGTAGACCCAATAGACGAAACAGCCTCTGCTGATCTGCGGTTAGGTCTCGATATGAAAGGTCAAATGCCGCTGCCACTGAATACTCCTCGCCATACATGGCACCAAGGCGATCCCTTGACGAGGAAAACTCACCAGCCAAGTCGGTGGCGGTCCACGACTCATGATGCTTGAGCTGAGCAGCCGTAAGACTGATTGCCAACGGAAGGTAGCCGCATAGCCTAACAAGGTCGGATGTGGCAGCGCCCTCCGAGGAACGCCCCGATATACGCAACAGTAGATCTTGCGCCTCGCCATCACTAAGCGTCTGCAACGAAAAGGCGAGCGCATCCGACAGACCTACGAGCCGACGACGACTAGTTACGATTACGGCCGTGCCCGAGGCGCCCGGAAGTAGCGGCGTGACTTGCTCGCTATCCAGTAAGCATCGTCAAGAAGAAGGAGGATTCTCTTCTCAGCCGTCTTCCCCTGCCAAAGGGCGGCACGCGCCTCTGGGTCGCTAGGAACTTCTGGGGGCGTGACGCCGATTGTTAGCAGCAGAGTACCTAGAGCATCGAAGGCGCTAACTGGCTTGCGGCCCGGCGTGTGTCCGTACAGCCGTAAGAATACCTGCCCGTCTGGAAACCACGGGGTCATCTTGTGCGCCAGGTCGACCGCGAGCGCCGTCTTGCCTACCCCAGCCATACCGTCGATTACGACGATCTCAGTCACCTCGGCGTTTCCGACCCCCGCCATTAACGCCGCTCCTAGGCGGTCAACCTCAGCCTGTCGTCCGGTAAAGCAAGTAACATCTCGTGGCAGTGAATGAGTAGCTGCAGCCAGCAAGTAAACTCCGTACGTATTCACGTCTCCGTGGACAGCACCAACTTGCACGGCGTGCTTAACAACCTCGGAAGTCATCGAATTCTGCACTGCACGAGTTTCAGCCGGATTCCCGCGGAACGTTAGCGGAGCGCAAGCGAATATAGAGGATGCTGTTCAAGCTGGTCAAGTTCGGCGCCCAGCATCGGCAGATTTCGCCCGGCGAGCAAGGGTTGAATTTCATTCACCGAAGCCGCCCCCAACGTCGGAGCAAGCCATTCGGCGTTGTCCCATATGTTGCCGTCGATCGGAACAATCTCTCGCGATATTCTTTGATCCGTTAGCTGTCTCCGAAGTGCCTCCATCGAACTCATCTGACCGCTTCCGGCGATAAATACATGCTGCGCCCTGAAGCGCGAGGCAAGCCTTTCCTCGACTTGCCTGCGGCTTTAAGATGTTGGCACCTGATTTAGAGT